>JBLZZJ010000030.1:0-43956 GCA_050282285.1 Pseudomonas sp. | reverse complement strand
GTCGGCGAGATGCAGGTGCTGGTGCCGATGGCCGGGCTGATCGACAAGGACGCCGAACTGGCGCGCCTGGACAAGGAAATCGCCCGCCTGGACGGCGAGGTCAAGCGTGTGGGCGGCAAGCTGTCCAACGAAGGCTTCGTGGCCAAGGCCCCGGCCGACGTGCTGGAGAAGGAACGCGCCAAGCTGGCCGAGGCCGAGCAGGCCCTGGGCAAGATGGTCGAGCAGCGCGGCAAGATCGCCGCACTCTGATCCTTCTGCACTGACAGAAAAGCCCGCTGCCCTCACCGGCGCGGGCTTTTTTGTTGTTTGTCGCCAGCTAGCGGCACGCAGTATCCTCGGGCATCTCACTCGCTCGAGGCCGCTCAAATGGAAGTGAACAAGACCAAGACCAGTTTCTACCGTCGCCTGTACGTGGCCTGGCTGATCGACAGCGGCGAAGCTCGCAGCGTGCCGGCCCTGATGGAGGCCACCGCCATGCCCCGACGTACCGCCCAGGACACCCTCGCTGCCCTGGCCGATCTGGACATCACCTGCACCTTCGAACAGCAGGCGGGCGAGCGCAACAATGCCGGCCACTACGTGATCCACAGCTGGGGCCCCATCGACCGGCAATGGATCGCCACCAACCTGCAGCAGATCAAGTCGACCCTCGGCTATCCCTGACATCCTCACGACGTCAGTAACCGCCATGGAGGCGCCGTGAATTTCGAACTGCTCTGGGTGCTCGGCCTGCTGCTGGCCACCGTCACTCTGTTCATCATCAACAAGCCACGCATGGACGTGGTCGCCCTGCTGGTCATCGTCGCCCTGCCGCTGACCGGCGTGCTCGACATCCAGCAGACCCTCGCCGGTTTCAGCGACCCCAGCGTGATCCTGATCGCTGCGCTGTTCGTCATCGGCCACGGCCTGGTCCGCACGGGCATCGCCTACCGGCTCGGTGACTGGCTGGTGGCCAAGGCTGGCAGCAGCGAGACACGCCTGCTGGTACTGCTGATGATCGCGGTGGCCGGTCTGGGCTCGGTAATGAGTTCCACCGGCGTGGTAGCCATTTTCATTCCCGTGGTGCTCGGCGTCGCGGCGCGCCTGAAGATCGCCCCTGGGCGCCTGATGATGCCCCTGGCCTTCGCCGGCCTGATCAGCGGCATGCTGACCCTGGTCGCCACCCCGCCGAACATGGTGGTGCACAGCGAACTGCGTCGCGCCGGCCTCGAGGGCTTCGACTTTTTCAGTTTCACCCCCATCGGCCTGGCGATCCTGGCGCTGGGCGTGGTCTACATGCTGGTCACCCGCCGTTGGTTGCAACGCGATGGCGACGATAGCGAGGCGACTTCACCGCGCCTGACCCTCGCCGACCTGGCGCGCCGCTACCACTTGGGCGACCGCGAGCGGCGCCTGCGCGTGCGCGCCGACTCGCCCTTGGCCAATCAGGCACTGGACGAGCTGAAGCTGCGCTCGCAGTTCGGCATCAACGTCATCGCCGTGGAGCGCCAGCGCCAGTTCCGCACCCTGCTGCTGATGGCCACCGGCAACACCCAGCTGCTGGCCGGTGACGTACTGCTGGTCGACCTCGCCAGCCCGGCCATTGCCCTGCTCGGCGCCTACCAGGAGCTCGGCCTGGAACCGGTGCAGCTGCACAACTCCTACTACACCACCCACTCCCACGAGCTGGGCCTGGCCGAAGTGGCCCTGCCGCCGGACTCGCACCTGCCCGGCAAGACCATCCAGGAACTCGGCCTGCGCAGCCGCTACAAACTCAACGTGGTCGGGTTGCGCCGCCATGGCCAGGCCCTGGAAGGGCTGCTGGTGGACGAAAAACTGACCCACGCGGACACCCTGCTGGTGGCTGGCAGCTGGAAGCAGATCCATCACCTGCAAAGCCTCAACCGCGACTTCCTGGTGCTGAGCCTGCCGGCCGAGGTCGATGAAGTGGCGCCGGCCGCGCGCAAGGCGCCCTACGCGCTGCTGAGCCTGGCAGTAATGGTGGGGCTGATGATCAGCGGCCTGGTGCCCAACGTCATGGCCGCGCTGATTGGCTGCCTGCTGATGGGCGCGTTCCGCTGCATCGACATGAACAGCGCCTACCGCGCCATCCACTGGCCGAGCCTGATCCTGATCGTCGGCATGCTGCCCTTCGCCCTGGCCCTGCAGAAAACCGGCGGCATCGACCTGGTGGTCAGCGGCCTGGTTGGCACCCTGGGCGAGGCCGAACCCCGAGTGATCCTGGCCAGCCTGTTCGCGGTCACGGCGCTGATCGGCCTGTTCATCTCCAACACCGCCACGGCGGTGCTGATGGCGCCGGTAGCCATCGCCACGGCCCAGGCGCTGAACATGTCGCCAACGCCCTTTGCGATGATCGTCGCCCTGGCCGCCTCGGCCGCGTTCATGACGCCGATCTCGTCACCGGTGAACACCCTGGTGCTCGGGCCTGGTCAGTACCGTTTCGGGGATTTCGTGCGCATCGGCGTGCCCTTCACCCTGCTGGTGATGGTCGTCAGCGTGGTGATGGTGCCCTGGATCTTCCCGCTATAGCGGGCGGTCGTTCGATTTGGTGGGCTGAAGCCCACCCTACAGCCTGCACATGGTCGTAGGGTGGGCTTCAGCCCACCAATTGCCCCATCCCATGCGGATCACGAGCCCGTAGCCTGGGTCGAGCGAAGCGACACCCGGGTCGCCAGGCACCTAGGCCGCGCGAAAGAAACGACGACGGGCGCGGCTCAGCCAACCCTCTTCGGACTGATCGGCGGACAGCCGACGCAGGTTCTCGGTCACCGCAGTGACGTAGTTCTGGTCGTCGTTGCGGATATGGCCGAACAGCCAGCGTCCCAACAGGCTCTTCAGCTCCTCGGTAATGTCTTCACCCCCGAGGAAGCGCGCACGGTAGTCAGCCACACGCTTGATGAACACCTCGTGTACCCGCTTGTGGGCCTTGGTGAAGATGTAGCCTGCCTCTTCGAGCATCGATTCTTCGAAGGCAAAGTGCGAGATGGTGTAGTCCACCAGCTCGTCGATTACCTGGGCGACGCCTTCCGCCCGGCCGCTCTGCTGCACGATATGCAACTGGTTGATCATGTCCACGATGCGTCTGTGCTGACCGTCGATCACGGCAATTCCGGTGTCCAGGTCGTCGGACCATTCGAGGTACGCCATTGCTGTCTCCCTGCAAGAACGAGTGGGCGCAGTCTAGGAGCCTGCCCCCACGCAACCATTGATCTGGGTCAATGGCTGACCGGTCGATTACAGAACGGCGTCATCAAACAGTCATCGTTTTCCCTGCACGAAGCCGGGAGCCTGTGGGAAAATGCGCGGTCTCCCCTACCCTGACCCGCCACCATGTCCGCCTCCAGCAAACGCCCGCCGAAAAAGACCACCCCGCCCGCGCCCAAGACCGTCGAGAAGGGCCAGTTGCACCCGCGCAACCGCCACCAGGGGCGTTACGACTTCCCGGCGCTGATCAAAACCAGCCCGGAGCTGGCGGCCTTCGTGATCCTCAACCCCTATGGCAAGGAGAGCATCGACTTCGCCAACCCGGCAGCGGTCAAGGTGTTCAACCGGGCGCTGCTCAAACAGCACTACGGCATCGCCCACTGGGACATTCCGGCCGACTACCTGTGCCCGCCAATCCCGGGCCGGGCCGATTACCTGCATTACCTGGCCGACCTGCTGGCGGCCGACAACGGCGGCAGCGTGCCCCGGGGTGCACAGGTCAGGGCCCTGGACATCGGCGTCGGCGCCAACTGCATCTACCCGCTGCTGGGCCACCGCGAATACGGCTGGCACTTCCTGGGCTCGGACATCGCCAGCAACGCCCTGGCCTCGGCCAAGGCCATCGTGCAGTCCAACCCCGGCCTGGGCGACGCCATCGAACTGCGCCAGCAGACCGACAGCGCGCACATCATGCGCGGCTTGCTGGGCGCCGATGAGCGTTTCGACGTGACCCTGTGCAACCCGCCGTTCCACGCCTCCGCCGACGAGGCCGCCAGCGGCAGCAAGCGCAAATGGCGCAACCTGGGCAAGCAGGACCCCAAGCGCAAATTGCCGGTGTTGAACTTCGGCGGTCAGGCGGCGGAGCTGTGGTGCAAGGGTGGCGAAGCGGCCTTCGTCAGCCGCCTGGTTCGGGAAAGTGCCGAGCATGCCCAGCAGGTGTTGTGGTTCAGCACCCTGGTGTCCAAGGCCGGCAACCTGCCAGACATCTACAGCGCGCTGAAGCAGGTCAATGCCAGGGACGTGCGCACCGTCGACATGGCCCAGGGGCAGAAGCAGAGCCGTTTCGTCGCCTGGACCTTTCAGGATGCCGCGCAACACGCCCAGTGGTGGCAGGCCCGCCAGCCCCGCTGACCGCACGACGCCGGGCGAGCTACCAGGGCAGCCAGCCGCCCAGCCCCAGCCACAGGCCGGCAACCGTCATGCTCAACAGGGTCACCGGAAAGCCGCTGCGGGCGAAATCCACGAACCCCAGCGGCACACCCTGGCGCCGTGCGCTTTCCGCCACGATCAGGTTGACCACACTGCCGATCAGCAGCAGGTTGCCGGCCAGGGTCGACATCACCGCCAGCCCCACCAGCACCGGCTCCGTCAGCGTCGGCATGACGCCCAGCAGCAACACCACGAACGGCACGTTGCCGATCAGGTTGCCCGCCAGCAGCGAGGCGGTGGCCAGGGACAACACGCCCTGGGGCAGCAGCCCGTGCTCGGCCATCTGCGCAGCGATCACGGACACCTCGGGCAGCACCAGAGCCGAACCGGTCACCACGAACAGCCCGGCGAACAGCAACAGCAGGTTCCAGTCCACCTTGTTCACATAATCGCGACTGTCGACGCGGCGCGACACCATCACCAGGGCCGCCACCAGCAGCGCCGACCACTCCCGGGACAGGCTGGTGGAAAACAGACCGAGCAGCACCAGCGTGGCGATCAGCGGTTTGAGGTAACTGCGCGCACCGTAGATTCGCTCGACCGGCGGTTCTTCCGGCGGTAGCGCCTTCGGCTCGCCCCAGCGCGCGTGCCACTGCCACCAGATGCAGGCATAGGTAATGGCCAATGCGGCCAGGGCCGGCGGCCCGGCGATGAAGGTGAACGACCAGAAATCCAGGCCACCGGCCTGGCCGATCAGAATGTTCTGCGGGTTACCGATCAGGCTGGCGGACGAGCCCGCGTTGCACGACAACGCCAGCGCCAGCAGGAACGGCCGCGGGTCCAGCCCCCTGGCCAGCAGGCTGTGGCAGAGCAGCGGGGTCAGGGCGAAGGCGACGATATCGTTGACCAGCACTGCCGACAGCACACCGCCCAGCAGTACCACCCCGAGCAGCAACAGTGCCGGGCGCTGGGCGTAGTGGCTGAGCTGGGCGTTGAGCCAGGCGTAGACGCCGGAAAAGTCGAACTGGGCGGAGATCAGCATCAGGGCCAGCAACAGCAGCAACGCCCCCGCATCCAGGTGATGCGCCGCCTCGGCGGGGCTCACGGCACCGAACACCAGCAACAGTACGGCAGCCGTAGCGGCAATCCAGCTGCGGTCGATGTGCAGCCCGCGCACGCCACCCGCGGCCATGCCCAGGTAGGTCAGGACGAACAACCCCAGCACCAGCCAAGAAGTCATGGCCATTCAACCCCCGATGATTCGCAGCCGTCATCGGCGCTGCTGCACTCTAGCGACGTCCGTGGGCGGCGAACAGATCACCGGGGCCTCGCCTCGCACATTTTTCTAACGGGTCTGGCGCTCGGCCGGAATGGCTGCGTGCCGCCCTGAAGCCCGGCGAACAGGCTGTCCACGGTCAGCGCCAGCAGGCCGATCAGCAGCGCGCCCTGCAACACGTAGGCGGTATTGCCGTTGACCAGCCCCGAGATGATCGGGTCGCCCAGGGTGCTGGCGCCTATCGTCGAGCCAATCGCGGCGGTGGCGATATTGATGGTGACCGAGGTGCGGATGCCCGCCAGGATCACCGGCAACGCCAGGGGCAGCTCGATCTGCCACAGCACCTGCCCCGGTGACATGCCCATGCCGCGCGCGGCCTCCAGCACATCCGGGCTGACGCCCTGTAGCCCGCTCAGGCTGTTGCGCAGGATCGGCAACACGCCATACAGGCTCAGGGCGAACAGGGTCGGCAAGGCGCCGAAACCCAGGGCCGGCACCGACAGCGCCAGCACCGCCACTGGTGGAAACGTCTGCCCGATCGACGCCGCCTGCCCGGCCAGGGGCTGGAAATCCGTCCCCCAGGGCCGAGACACCGCGATCGCCGCGCCCACGCCCAGGGCGATGGACACACAGGCCGCCACCGCCACCAGCAGCAGGTGGCTGAGCAACAGGTCGCTGAAGGCAGCCTGGCGATACAGCACCGAACGGGCGTCCGGCGCCAGCGGCTGCAACAGCCACTCGGCATGGGGCAGGCCCCAGGTGGCGGCCAGCAACAGGAGCAGCCAGCACAGCGGCCAGGCCAACCGCCGCAACGGCATCAGGGCGCGTCTCCGTTCAGCACACGGCCGAGGTGCAGCACGCCCACCTGCACGCCCTGCTCATTCACCACCGGCAGGCTGCGGCAGCGCTGCCAGAGCATCAGCGACACCGCCTGGCGCAGGCTGTCGGTGGTCTTGAGCGTCACCCCGTCAATCACAGCGCCCGGGCTGCCCAGCGGCTGCATCACGCTGGCCACCGGCACCAGACCTGCCCGTTTCAGACCGCGTTCCTGACCACCGATCAGGTTCTCCACAAAGGTGTTGCACGGGTTGGCCAGCAACGCAGCCGGCGTGTCCTGCTGGACGATGCGGCCCTTGTCCATCACCACGATACGGTCCGCCAGCTTCAGCGCTTCATCCATGTCGTGGGTCACGAACAGGATGGTCTTGCGCACCTGCGCCTGGATACGCAGCAGCTCGTTCTGCAGGCTTTCGCGGGTGATCGGGTCCAGCGCCCCGAACGGCTCGTCCATCAGCAGAATGTCCGGGTCACCGGCCAGGGCCCGGGCCACCCCGACCCGCTGCGCCTGCCCACCGGACAATTGGCTGGGGTATTTGTCGGCGAACTCGGCGACCGGCATCCCCAGCAGCGTCAGCAACGCCTCCACCCGCTCGCGAATCCGCGCCGCCGGCCAGCCGAGCAGGCGCGGCACCACCGCGATATTGCGCGCCACGGTCCAGTGCGGGAACAACCCGGTGTTCTGGATTGCATAACCGATGCGCCGCCGCAGCAGCTGCGGGTCGATCTGGTCGACCGCCTGGCCATCGATGCGAATCTCGCCGGCGCTGTGTTCGCACAGGCGATTGACCATGCGCAGAGTGGTCGACTTGCCGCAGCCGGAGGTACCCACCAGCACGCAGATCTCCCCCGCCGCCACGGTCAGAGAAATCCCGTCCACCGCCAGGGTCTGGCCAAAGCGCTTGCTGACATCCTGTAACTCGATCATCGCTCGGCCCCCCCGCGCCAACCGTCGACCAGCAGGCTGAACAGACCGTCCGCCAGCAGGGCCATGAGCAGAATCGGCAAAGCGCCGAGTATGATCAGGTCCATCGCCGACTGCCCCAGGCCCTGGAAAATGAAGGTGCCGAAACCGCCGGCACCGATCAGCGCCGCCACCGCGACCAGGCCGATCGCCTGCAGCGTGGTTACCCGCAGCCCCTCGATGATCACCGGCATCGCCAGTGGCAGGCGGGCCTGGAAAAACACCTGCAGCGGGCCCATGCCCATGCCCCGTGCCGCCTCGATCACGCTGGCCTCCACCGCCTGCAGCGCCACACAGGTGTTGCGCACGATCGGCAGCAGGCTGTACGCGACCAACGCCAGCAGCGCCGGCGCCCAGCCGATGCCGCGAATGCCCCATTGCTGCAACAGCGGAAACTGGCTGGAGAGGTAGCTCAGCGGCGCCAGCAGCAGACCGAACAGCGCCAGGCTGGGAATAGTCTGAATCAAGCTCAGGCCGCCGATGACGCCACCTTGTAAACGGGGAAAGCGGCTGACCAACGCCACCAGGGCAGCGCCCAGCACCAGGCTGCACCCCAGCGTGGCTGCCACCAGCCCCAGATGCGTGGACAGGGCGGTGCCGAACTGGTCGCGACGTGTCTGGTATTCGCGCATCAGCGCCAGAGGCTCCAGCCAGCCCAGGCGCACGATCAGCAGTGTCACCATCAGCAGGCCGATACCAATAGCCAACAGGCCGATGCGCGGCACGCGCAACCGTTGCTGGGTATCGATCAGCATCAGGCCCAGCAGGAACAGCAGGCTCCAGGTGCCTGCGCCAATCCCGAGCCGTGCCAAGGGCGTATCCGCACCCACATGCTGGACCGCCATCCACGCCAGGCTCAGTGGCACTTGAATCAGCAACAGGCAGACGCCAATCAGCAGCAGCCACTGCGCGCCTCGCCCCGGGCGAACCGCCAGCCACCCGCACAGCAGCAACAGGCTGCTCAACACGAGGGCCCACACCAGGCCAACCGCTGCCACCAGGCCGATCCCGGTGCCGGGCATGATGCGATTGGCCTGCACACTGGCGACATCCAGCCCCCACAGTGCCGCCAGGGCCAGCAGCACCAGCAGGGGAATCACCCGGTTGATCGGCTGTTGCACCGTCAATCAGAGGCCCTCGACGCCCGCATCAGTCGCCCAGGCCATCGAGGAACTCACCCGCCACCTGGGCCGGGTCGGCGCCCTCCACCGCCACCTTGGCATTGAGGCCTTGCAGGGTGCGCAGATCGAGCTCGGCGAACACCGGCTCCAGCAGTTCGGCGATCTGCGGATAGGCCTCCAGGGCATCGGCCCGAACCAGCGGCGCCGGCTGGTAGACCGGCTGCACGCCGCGGGTGTCTTCCAGCACCTGGATGTCCAGAGCGCTCAGGCCGCCGTCGGTGCCGTAGCTCATTGCCGCGTTCACCCCGCTGGTCTGCATGGCAGCAGCACGCAAGGTCGCCGCCGTATTGCCACCGCTGAGAATCAGCAACTGGTCGGATTTCAGGGTGAAGCCATAGGCCTTCTGGAACGCCGGCAAGGCGCTGGGCGACTCGACGAATTCGGCGCTGGCGGCAAGTTTGAACGGGCCGCCGCCGGCCAGGTACTTCGTCAGATCGTCCAGGGTCTTCAAACTCTGTTCGCGTGCCAGGTCGCCGCGCACGCTGATGGCCCAGGTGTTGTTGGCGTTGGCCGGTTGCAGCCAGACCAACTGGTTGGCTTCCTGGTCCAGACGTTTGACCTCTTCGTACCCGGCATCGGCGTTCTTCCACACATCGCTGTCGGCCTTCTCGAAGAAGAACGCGCCGTTACCGGTGTATTCCGGGTAGATATCCACTTCGCCAGCGATCAGTGCCGAGCGCACGATGTTGGTCGCCCCCAGCTGGATACGGTTCTCCACCGGCACTCCGCCGCGCTGCAGCGCCTGCAGGATCAACTGCCCGAGGATCGAGCCTTCGGTATCGATCTTCGACGCCACCACCACGCGGTCCTGGGCCTGGATCGCCGACGCGAACACCAGGCAACAGGCCAGTCCCGACAGCCATCGGGCAACGGCCCTGTTCATTGGCAACATGTTTATCCCCCTGCTCCGTATGAATCATGGACCGCGTACACGCGCACGCGTTTCAGGGATAAACATAGCAGCGCTGCCGCCGGGGATGCCGGCGGCGGCTCAGCTCGGAACAGCGAAGCGCCTGTCCAGACCGCTGTAGCCCATACCGACGCCCTTGTGCACCTTGAGCTGGACCGGGATGCGCTCCTTCAGCGCCTCGACGTGGCTGATGATGCCGATCATCTTGCCGCTGGCATTGAGGTTATCCAGGGCGTCCAGGGCGACCTCCAGGGTCTCGCCGTCGAGGGTGCCGAAGCCTTCGTCGAGGAACAGCGAGTCGATGCTGGTCTTGTGGCTGACTAGATCGGACAGCGCCAGGGCCAGCGCCAGGCTGACCAGGAAGCTCTCGCCGCCGGACAGGGTGCGGGTATCGCGGGCCACATCGGCCTGCCAGGTGTCGATCACTTCCAGCTCCAGCTCGCCGCTGCCCTTGCGCGCCAGCTGGTAACGCCCGTGCAGGCGCTCCAGTTGCTGGTTGGCCAGGTACACCAAGTGATCCAGGGTCAGGCCCTGGGCGAACTTGCGGAACTTGGCGCCATCGGCCGAGCCGATCAGGCTGTTGAGCTGCTGCCAGAGGTCGTACTGCCCCTGCTGCGCGGCAATGGCAGCGAACAGGCTTTGCTGGGTCTGCCGGCGCGCGTCATCGCCCTGCAGCTGCGCGCGAATCTCACCCTGACGCTGGCTGAGCTGCCTCAGGCTCGCCTGCAAGGCGGCCAGGCGCTCGTCCAGGGTTTCGGCGCTGTGCTCGGTCTGAGGCGCGGCACGCAGGTTGGCCAGATGAGCCTGCGCGGCGCCATGCAACGCCTGCGCTTCAGTCCGGGCCTTGTCCAGGCGCTGTCGCAGAGCCAGCAACTGTTCGCGCTGGGCGTCGTCCAGTACAGCCGCGAGGAACCCGGCTTCATCCTGGAACGGGCTGCCAGCCAGTGCCGCTTGCCAGTGCTGCGCGGCGGCCTGCTCGGCCTCCCGTAATCCGGCTTGACGCTGGACCAGGCCATCAAGGGCAATGCGCAGTTCCAGGCAGCGCCGTTCAGCCGCCGACCAGGCCGCTTGGGCCGCGTCCAGCTGCGCCTCCGCCTGCTCCCGGTGCGTGGCCTCGAACGGCGCACCGCCCGCTGTAATCCAACGCGCCAGCCACTGCTGCGCCTGTTTGTCGGCCTCCTGTACCTGGTGCTGCAGGCCCGGCAACTGCTGCGCCAGCACCTGACGCCGCTGCTGCGCCGCCTGCCAATTACGGGCATCGGCCTGGCGTTCAGCCAACCAGGCCGCGCCGTCCTCCGGCAGTGCGTGACCGAACGCTGCCAACTGGCCGGTCAGGTCTGCCTCGACCGTCTGAAGACGCTCCCGCTGCTCGGCGAGCTGCTCGTCCAGGGTGCGCAGCGCCGCCTGGGCCAGGTCGTGATCACGCTCGATCGCCCCCCGCTGCTGTTGCGCGGCCAGATGCTTCTGGCTGGCGATGGCCGCCTCGCTGCGCACGCGCTCCAGCTCCTGCTTGAGGCCATCGAGCTGCTTGAGGACGCCCTGTATCTCCGCCAGTTCGGCGATCTGCCGGGTCTGGGCCGCGGCCAATGCCTGCTCGTTCTCGGGCAGCGCATCAAGGGTTTCGCCCTGGCGCTGCCAGGCCTTGTCCAGCGCCTCCAGTTGCCGCTGCAGCTCCTGCAGTTGCTCCTGGCTCTGGGCCACCTGAGTCTGCAAGGTGGCGACCTGGTTGCCCAAGCGCTGCCCCTGCTCGGTCAGTGCGTCGAGCGCCTGCCGCGCCTCGTCCCGCGCCTGTTGGGTCGCGGACACGTCCAGCGCCTGGTAGGCGGCCACTGCCGGGTGCTCATGGGAACCGCACAGGGGGCAGGCATCGCCCGGCTGAAGCTGGGCGCGAAAGGTTTCCAAGGCCTGGATACGCTGCTCCTGCTCCAGCAGCTTGCCCTGATCGTCGAGCCGCTGCTTCACCTCGCGGTAGCGCTCGCGCAGCACCTGACGTTCGGCTTCGCGCTCGGCCAGGCCCTGCTGCTGACGGGCCAACGCGCCGTCGATCCGCTGCTGTTGCTGCACCAGTTGCTGACGGCGCTCGGCCAGTTGCGCCAGTTGCTCCAGCGCGCTGCCCTGGGCATGCACCGCCTGCCAGCGGCTGCGCCAGTCCGCCTCGCTGCGCCCGGCAAGCGCCGTCTGCCAACGCCCGTCCACCTCCGCCGCACGCTGCTCTTCGGCGGCCTTGGCCTGCTCGGCTGCGAGCAGCGATTGCGCAAGCCCCTCCAGGCGTTGCTGATGCGCGTGCACCTGCTCCACACCGGCCTGCTGGCGTTGCAGCACGCTGGCGATGGCCTGGCGAACCTGCTGGCGAACATCGAATGCGTGCTGCCAGCCGCTCAATTGTGCTGCCACCTGCTCCTGATCGGCCGAGGCCCGCAACCGGGCATCCAGCGTGCGGCACTCTTCCTCGAGGACCTGCAAGGTCTCGCGTCTGGTGAGAACGATGGCCGCGCTGGCCTGGGTCGCCTGTTCGAGCTGTCGGTGCAGATGCTGACTGACCTCGGCCAGCTCGGTTTCACCCGCCTGCCGTTCCGCCTCGCTGGTCACCAGCGCCCGTGTTGCCTCGCGGTGCGCCTGGTAGACCGGCTGCAGGCGCTGCGCCGGCTCGCTGTGTTGCAAGCGTTGCAGGTCTGCCGACGCCTCCTGCTCGGCCTGGGCGGCCGCCTCGACCTGCGCCGCGGCGCTGGCCACCTGCTGCTCGGCCCGGCCAAGATCGGTCAGCCACTGGCGCTGCCGCGCAGCCTCGGCCAGCTGTCCCTGGGTCTCGGTGTCCTCGGTGGCCAGCCGCGCGGCTTCCTCGCTGAGCACCTGGCGCTGCTCGGCATCGAGCAACTCGACGCCCTCGGCCCGCGCCCGCAACTGGTCGAGCGCCACCTTGGCCTCACGGGTCTGCTCGAACACCCGCTGGGAAATCTGCCCGTAGATATCCGTACCCGTCAGCTCCTCCAGCAACTCGGCACGCTGGTTGGCACTGGCTTCGAGAAACGCGGCGAAACCGCCCTGGGCCAGCAGCATCGACTTGGTGAAGCGTTCGAAATCGAGGCCGGTGAGCTGCTCGGTCTGCTTGAGCTTGTCGTTGATCTTGTCCGTCAGGATGCTGCCATCGACGATGAGCGCCAGCTCCACCTTGGGCGCCTGCAACGCGCCATCGGCCTTGTCCCGCGCCCGGCGCTGGCTCCAGAACGCCCGGTAGCCGACGCCCTTGACCTCGAATTCCACCTCCGCCAGGCAATCGGCCGTGTGCCGGGTCATCAACTCGTTGCCGCTGGCCGACAGCGTGTTCATGCGCGGCGTGCGGTGGTACAGCGCCAGGCAGATGGCATCGAGCAAGGTGGTCTTGCCCGCCCCGGTCGGCCCGGTGATGGCGAACAGTCCATTGTCCTTGAACGGCTCGGCAGCAAAATCGATCTTCCACTCGCCCTTGAGGGAGTTGAGGTTCTTCAAGCGCAGGCTGAGGATTTTCATGAACGGATCGGCCACCGGAAACAGGCGGCCATTCTGGCATTGTTGGGTGGGTTATGCAGAGAGTGGTGGACGCTTCGTGCGTTGGTATGAAACGGCCGCCCGGCCGCTTGCAACATGACTTCTGCATTTTCAGAACACGTTCAGCGTGGCGACAGGCTAGCCGCGCAGTGCTGTCTTTATCCGGCAACGAGTGTTGTCGGTGGCACCTTTCCACAGCCACCAGCCTGCGATGCCAAGCAAAACGAACACGGGAATCAGCCACTGGCTGCGGTGCAACAGGAAAAACACCACCGCTAACAGGCAGCAACCGATCGCGAACCAGAACATCACTTCATGGAAAGCTTCCCTGTTCGTCACGGGGTGTTTTCGGAGTCCGGCGAACACATGCCCCACACACAGCGCCAACAGGCCCAGAGCGAATGCGACGTAGCCGGAGGGCTCGTCCGATAACACGCCGAACAACATGACAAAAGGGCCGAGCACATAGGAAATGGCGTAGATAAATACGCCCAACGCATGTTTGCTTTCAGAATGCATCGCGTCCTTGCCTGTGTTCGTACGCCTGGATAAGCGACGTGGCGGTCACCGGCCTGCAGCCGAATTCTCGGTTCTGGAAAACTGCGCCTCCAAACCGATCCTCAACCAAAGCCCGCCACCCGATTGGATGGCGAGTTTTTTCATCTTGCTGCGTTTTCGCTTGAGCACAGAGGGCTTTTCATGAAAGCCGAATCGCCGCTTGTACCAGCGGCGCCCCATCTCACTACCGACCTTCCGACTCAGCGTGCGCAGCGCCAGCTCAACCGACTCACCCTCGTTCACTACAACAGTCACTGTCATCGTCTGCGTGTTAGGGACTGACACCTGTCCATCGTTTCAACGGCACATTCACCTGAATGCGCTCAGGCGAAACCGAACCGCGCTATTCAGTCGGTTGGGCTTCGGTGAAATCAAAATAGAGAACGTTCGACCAGTTTCCAAGCCCCAGGGCGTAGACGGCTTGCAAGTCAACAGCCGGCTGCTGCGCAGGTTCGGGCTTGCGGCCCAGCAGGCGATCCAGGAGGCCGACGGGCTTCGCCGGTTCAGCCGGGGGTGGCAGCAGGGATTGCTGCGCCGCAGCCATCCGCGGTTGCAGGTCACGCAGCTCTTCGAGCAGCGCCAGGTTCTGCTCGAACAGGGGCGTATCGTTCATGTCGAAGATTTCGCCGCACTCCAGCACGACGTACAGGTTCTGGTTTTCCGGCTGATTCAGAAACGCCCGTGCTTCGGCGATCAACGGCTGGGCAGCGGGCAGCGAGATCGTCGACAGGAACGCGTCGAGGTTGCGCACACCGGTGGCGTAGTCGCCGATCAGGGCGATGTCTTCGCCCTGGTCCCAGATCGATGAGGGGCACACCTGGGGGTTGCCGGACAGCAGCAGCTTGAACACCAGGGGAATGTCGTAATTCCACTCCGAGATGCCGATCAGCTTGCGCCCACTGGCTTTCGCGTTCGGCCCGGGCAGAACGTTGGTTGAATAGAGATAACTGCGATTGGCCACGGCGACTGCTCCGATGTCTGGTGCCTGAATGAGCCCGTCGGCTATGCCGCTTCCGTCAGGCGGCCGTTCAAGGGCCGACGTAGTGCTGAAGCGTCCGATCGGGCGGCCAAGCTTGCCACGTTCCGTCGGGTGAGACCTCGCCGTAGCACGAAGACGTGAAATCGTACCCAAAACAGTACCCGGAAAAATCGTCGCCCAGGAGCACGATGTCCGTGCGTTCGAAGCCCTCCCCCAGGATTTCCCGAGGCGGCACCGGCGCGCTGTAGATCATGCGGCCGCTCGCCGCCTCGCCTGCACCGACGTCACGCAGGTAGGCGAGGTATCCGGGCGGCAGGCCGGGGTGTTCCGCCGCCACGGCCGCGAGAGCTGCTGCGGTCAGGGGCGTGGCGCGCGTCACTGCTCGTCCTCGGGCCGCAAGGGCGAAACGGACCAGTCGAATACCTCCATGACCTCCCGGGCCAGCTCATCCAGCTCCACACGGTAGTAATGAGTGTGGGGCACTGGAATCTCAGGTTGGCCGCTGGTGAAGCCCAGGGCACGTAACGCAGAGGCGAAGGCCTCGACCGGACCATAGCCAAACAGATGGTTGTGCCGATCCCACACCACCATGCCACTGTCGGTGGGCGAGTAGGCCCAGAGTTCGAATCGCCCGTCACCGGACAGGTAGGGGGCGAAGCGCACGAGAAACGCCTTGAGCTCATCGAACGACAATTCAGGGCTTTGATAACGCCCCGGCTCGGCTTCGGCACGCGGCGTGTGCAGCACATAGAGCAGGTGATAAGGCGGCGGCAGGCACGCGACCAGGCGCTCGAACACCACGGGATCGCCGCCCGGTACGCCCGCATACACCCGCCCCTCAGCGGTGAAAACAGCCGGATGGGAATGGGCAACCCACTCCCCTTCGACCAGGTGTCCTAAACGAAACATGAAGGCCTCATCCTTAAGCGACATCAGGCCCTCATCGGCCTGGGTTGAACGGTGAATCAGCCGGTCTCGCCGAGCGAACCCGGCGGCCAGCGAGACAGGGTACGGGCAATCGCCTCTGCCAGCTGCATCGTCGCCGGCGGTTCGCACTCGAACCATTGCCCGAACGCCGTGGCGAGCTGTTCCAGTTGAAGCGGGCCTAACGCCGCCAAGGTCGTGGGCGTCACCTCGTGGCCACATGCACGCCAGATGGCCTCGCAGCACTCATGGGGCGAGGCCTCGAAAAAGGGCACGGGCGGGCTGACAAGCTCGCTGAATTCCTGGCCCATGGCGGTTTCGAAATCCATCTGCAGTGTGCTGTCTTCTGTCATAGCGATCCTGGCTCCGCGTTGCCGACCATCATGACAGCGCCTGAACGATGAAAAAAGGCTGGCGCGCCATCAGTCGATCCGCGCGCCGAACGCCACGAAATCATTGGCGCCAATGGACCAAAGCCACGCCAGCCGGTTCAGGAAGGCCTCAGCTCGGCGAGCCTGGCCGCGACCAGATCACTCAACAGCGCGGTGTCCACTTCCCAGCCGGCAGGCACCTGGAACAGGTTCTTCTTCACCACGAATCCGCCCGCCTCCAACCTGGGCCGGAACGCGTCGATCACGTCGGCACTCCAGGGGGCCAGGGCAAGGTGATGCTTCGCCGCCGAGACGCCGAAGACGTAATCGCTGCCCCGGCAAATCTGCGGGACATTCCAGGCGATACGAGCTTCCAGTGCGGGGAAATGCTGAAGGATGACCTCGATCACGCGGCGCAGCGTGTCAGCCTTGGTGGGCTCCAGCGAGTCCAGGTAGTCCTCGACCGACGCGAATCTGCTCGAACTCATACTGTCTCCTCCTGGCTATCAGGGTGACGGCGACCACGCGGCCCACGGGTAGTGATAGCCGTGATTTTCCCGAACGACATACCGCGCGCCGCAATCGGTGCATTGGCAGTCGAATTCGGGCTCCCAGGGGATGTCGCGCTTTTCCAGTATGTCGATCAGGCCGTGTTGCGCCTGGCTCTCGGGCAGGATCTGGTCGGTCGAGGCATACACCGAGCAGCGGCAACGCCCGTCCGAACGGGCCTCGACGATCCGCAGCGCCAGCCTGACGCAATCCCGGCTGTCGCGGACGGCGGGCCGCTCTGGCGACGGGAGGCGCGCGAGCGCCTGACGAATGCGTTCAAGGGCGGGAACATAGTCGCGTTCCAATACGTCGTTGTGGCTGCGGATGATCGCCCACGCGGCCAGCCAGGCCTGGTGGTTGTCCCGGGAATCGAGTGCGGCCAAGGCGTCGTGTGCGTTCATCCCCGTACCTGCCACTCAGTCCTGCCGGTTCTGCAACTCGTCCAGCACACCGCGGTAGAGCCCCTGCAAACGCACCACCTCGTCGGCGTCCAGTTGCTCCTGCTCGATGCGGCGGGTGAAGACGTCTTCGGCGCTCAGTTCATCCAGGGTTTCGCGGGTGTTGCTGGTGAGGCTGGCAACGGCGGTGCCGCGCTCGCGGCGGATGCGCAGGACCTCGACCGGCAGCCCTTCGCAGAACGCGGCGATGCGTTGCTGCAGGTCGCTGAGGTAGTCGTCGGACAGCACCAGCACCTCGATCCATACCGGTCGTTCGGCCGTACCCTGGCCGGCTATTTCCTGGAGGGCAGTCTGCAGTTCCTTGAGGTCACCGCGCAGGGAGTGCATCGGCTGGAAACAGGGCACCGGCAGCGGCGTCACGCTGTGCAGGCCGGTGGCATCGAGTTCCACCAGCAGCACTTCCTTCTGCTGCCGGGCCTCATCGAAGCTCAGGGCGATGGGCGAGCCGCAGTAGCGGATATGCTCCAGCCCGCCGACCTTCTGCGGGCGGTGGATATGGCCGAGGGCGATGTAGGCGGCGGGCGGGAAGGCACTGGTGGGGAAGGCTTCCAGGCTGCCCACGTAGATTTCCCGCACCGACTCGCTGGCACTGGCGCCCACGGTAGTCAGGTGGCCGGTGGCGACGATGGGCAGCGTATTGCCTAGCTCGGCCCGCTTGGCCTCGGCCATGGCGTACAACGCCTGGTAGTGCTGCTGGATCGCCTGCTGCAGGGATTTCTGCTTGTCTTCGGCGCTCTGCCCCGCCTGGCTGTTCAGCACATCGCGCGGGCGGATGAAAGGAATGCCGCACAGCAGCGCAGCCGGCGCGCCGTCGCGTCCCCTGAGCACCAGCAGCTGTTCTTCCAGGGCCTCGCAGACGCCCGGGATCACCCGGGTGCCGAGCTGCGCCAGCAGCGTCTTGCTTTCCCCGAGCATGGCCACCGAATCGTGGTTGCCACCCAGCACCACCAGCTCGCAGCCGGTGTCGCGCAGGGCGACGATAAAGCGGTTGTACTGCTCGCGGGCATAGCTTGGCGGCGCACCGGTGTCGAAGATGTCCCCGGCAATCAGCACGGCATCCACGCCATGCGCCTGCACCTGCTCGATCACCCAGGCGCAGAACGCCTGGTGTTCGGCCTGGCGGGTCTTGCCCATGAAGTGCTGGCCGAGGTGCCAGTCGGAGGTGTGGAGGATGCGCATCGTAGAGGGGAACCGGAGCCTGGAGACAGGTCCGTACATTGCCTGCACAGCGCCCCCGAAGGCAACGTCTTGGCTGCCGAACCCCACGGAACCTGGCTCCATGACTGGGCGGGCCGCCTGCCCTGTGCTACACAGGACAGCTTCCGAGAACCTTCGACACGGAGCCCCCATGCCCCAGACGCGCCACATCGACCTGCTGATCAGCGATTGCGACGGTGTACTGATCGACAGCGAAATCATCGCCGAACACGTCATGCGTGAAGTGCTCATCGAGCTGTTCCCGGCCCAGGAGCTGGACAAGGTACTCACCGGCACCTTCGGCCTGCAGAGCCGAGACATCCTGGCGCGGGTCGAGGCGCACTTCGGCACCACGTTGCCCGAGGGTTTTCTCGAGCGGCAACGCGCCCTCACCGAATCGCGCATCCGCCGTGATGTCCAGCCCATCCCCGGCGCACGCGATGCGCTGCTGGCCATCGACCTGCCGCTGGCCGTGGCTTCCAACAGCCGGCTCGAACCGGTCATGTTTGCCCTGGGCCACTGCGGCCTGACGGAACGGGTGACCCACGGGGTGTTTTGCGCCGAGCATGTCGAGCGGCCCAAGCCTGCGCCGGATGTCTACCTGCTGGCCGCCCGCACCGCCGACGTTTCGCCACAGCGCTGTCTGGTCATCGAAGACAGCGCCACCGGGGCGATTGCGGCCCTGCGCGCCGGCATGCGGGTGATCGGCTTTCTCGGTGCCAGCCACATTCCCGCCGAGCATGGCGAGACCCTGCGCCAGCTGGGGGTCGAACACCTGATCCGTGACATGGGTGAATTGCCGGCGCTGGTCGAGCGCCTTGTCGGAGAGCCGGCCAGGACCACGCCCCTGCCGCCCGGAGAATGACCTGGGCTGGACGGGCGCTCGCTCAGAACGCCCAGTCCTTGACCACCATGTGGGTCTTCACTTTCTGCATGCCGGGGAAGTTCTCGATGGCCTCGCGCACCTCGGCGAAACGCAGCATCGACGGCGCCTCGACATACACAAGCATGTCGGTCTCGCCACTGATCCCGCTGCAGTGGCGGATCTCGGGAAATGCACGCATGCGCTCGATGTGCCGCTCGCAGCGCCCGCCCTGGTAGCACAGTTCCAGAAAGGCCTTGATCCCCACGCCACCCGGTAACGCCACCTGCGCGTGGTAGCCGCTGATGGTGCCGCTGTTTTCCAGCTGACGGATGCGCTCGCTGACCGCCGAACGCGACAGGTTGACCTCGCGGGCGATCTGGCTGACAGGCAGACGTGCATCGGCACGTAACAGGGCGAGGATCTGCTGATCGAACTTGTCCACGGGCTTTCTCGAAAGTGGGGCTGGGCAGGTCAACGACGGTGCATGGCGCAACGGCCATGCCGCTGCCGCGTTGACGAAAGCGGAGCATACAACGCCTGACAAACCGCCGGCACGTGCCTGAGTGGTCGCAGCCAGCAAGATTGGCATGTTTACGCATGCCGATTGGCGTGCGCCGTCGCGTACCCGGCCCATCGCATCGTTAACCTGCGTGATTGCAAACGGGGCCATGGCGCCCGCTATCAATCACAATTGTCGAGGTGAACATGTCGAAACCTGCGCTGACCCTGAAGTGGTTCGGCATCTACCTGCTGATGCTGGGCGCCGGCCTGGCGCTGCTGCCCAACCTGCTGCTGTCGCTGTTCCAGATACCGCCCACCGATGAGGTGTGGATCCGCGTGGTCGGCGTCCTGGTGTTCAATATCGGCGTCTATTACCTATTCGCCGCCCGCAGCGAATCCCGCGAACTGTTGCTCGCATCGGTCTACACCCGCGCACTGGTTCTGCTGAGTTTTGCGCTGTTCGCGCTGCTGGGACTGGCGGAACCGGTGATGGTGCTGTTCGGTGCCGTCGACTGCCTGGGCGGCCTGTGGACCCTGCACGCGCTACGCCGCGAGGCAGCCGCAGCAAAGGCAACCTGATGACCATGCCGCCTCGCCCGGTTGTACCTGTAAGAGTGTGAGTGGGCAAACGTGCACTTCGTAGGGTGGGTTAGGCGCATGGCCGCGAATTATTTACCGCCGCATTGTCGGTTGCGCCGTAACCCACCAAGCGGTCTCGGCGTGATAACCGCTGGTGGGTTACGTGGCGCGCACATTGCGTAGTTTCTGTTCAACACCGAGATGCGCCACTAACCCACCCTACAAGAGCGGGTGTGCACCGACAGAGCCTTGCTTAGCGGGTGCCGCAGCGGCCAATCACGCCGTTCGTAGGGTGGGTTAGGCGCATGGCCGCGAATTATTTGCCGCTGCGTTATCAGTTACGCCGTAACCCACCAAGCGGTCTCGGCGTGATAACCGCTGGTGGGTTACGTGGCGCGCACATTGCGTGGTTACTGTTCAATACCGGCGTACGCCACTCACCCACCCTACAAAAGCGGGTTTGCACCAACAGAACCTTGATTAGCAGGTGCCGCAGTGGCCAACCCGCCCTTCGTAGGGTGGGTTAGGCGCATGGCCGCGAGCTATTTACCGCCGCATTGTCGGTTGCGCCGTAACCCACCAAGCGGTCTCGGCGTGATAACCGCTGGTGGGTTACGTGGCGCGCACATTGGGTAGTTTCTGTTCAACACCGAGATGCGCCACTAACCCACCCTACAAGAGCGGGTGTGCACCGACAGAACCTTGCTTAGCAGGTGCCGCAGCGGCCAAACATGCCTTCGTAGGGTGGGTTAGGCGCATGGCCGCGAGCTATTTGCCGCAGCGTTGTCAGCTGCGCCGTAACCCACCAAGCGGTATCGGCGTGATAACCGTTGGTGGGTTACGCGGCGCGCGCATTACGTAGTGGCTGTTCAATACCGGCGCGCGCCACTCACCCACCCTACAAAGGCTGCGTGCCAAAGGTTACTGGGGCAGAACCTTGTTAGCGGGTACCACGGCGGCGCAGGGCCGCGGTGCTGAAGTGCTCGGCGTTCATGTCCTGGGAGAAGTCGAGGGTGGTGGCTTCCTCGTTGTCCAGGTTCATCACGTGGTAGCGCCGCGATTGCAGGTCGTGGAACACATCCAGCGTGGTCCAGGTGGTGGGCAGTTCATAGTAGTTTTTCAGGTACGCCGCAGACACCCGCCACAACTCGCCCCTGCCGTCGTACTGATCGACCAGGGCCGCGCCCCAACTGTCTTCATCGAGAAACAGCACGCGCTTCGAGTACAGGTGCCGGGCGCCTGCCTTGAGCGTGCCCTGTACCACCCAGACCCGATGCAGCTCGTAGCGGGTGTGATCGGGGTTGATGTGGTTGGGCTGCAGGATGTCCTCGTACTTCAGACCCGCCGCCGAGAGCCGGTAATTGTTGTAGGGGATGTAGATTTCGCGCTTGCCCAGCAGTGTCCAGTCGTAGCGATCCGGGGCGCCGTTGTACAGGTCGGTGTCATCGGCGGTACGCAAGCCGTCGGATGACGCAATCGGCGTGTCGTAGGCCAGGTTGGGAGCGCGCCGCACGCGGCGCTGGCCGGCGTTGTAGCCCCAGGCCTGACGGGGTTCCTTCACCTGGTCGAGGGTTTCGTGCACCAGCGCGGCACCGCCAGCCAGGCGCGCCGGGCTCCTGGTAAACGAGAGGAAGTAGAACAGCCGGTTATCCAGGCTGCCGAACGATCCGCCGGCTTCATAGAACTTGAACAGCGCCTCCTGCTGCGAGATGACCAGCGCATAGCCCCCATTGCGCTGTACCGAGGCTTCTGCCGCGCGGCGCACGATACTGGTGCCGCGGTAACGCGCGATGTGGTTCCACACCGCTTCCACACCGCTCTGCGGCAGCGGAAAGGGAATCCCCCCGTAGGCATCGACGAAGCCATTGCCACCGGCCACCAGTTGGGCACTGGTGGCGTTGTTGAAGGTGTTGTCATAGACCGCCTGCGGCGCGGCAGCACTGCGCCGCGTCGAGTAGATCGGCATGCGGAACGTGTCGGGGTAAGCCGCGAACAGGGCGATCTGACCAGGGGTCAGGTGGTCCTTGTACTGCTCGAGATTGCCCGCCGTGATGACGAACAACGGCTTGTCGTCCGGGTAGGGATCGAGGTGGTGCTTGCCGGGCTGGTAGCCCGCCGGCGCCTGCGTCAGGCCGCCGGTCCAGGCCGGGATGGTGCCGGCCGCATTGCCGGCGCGCTCGGCGCCCAGCGGGGTCAGATCAGTGTGCAGACGCTGGGCGTCCTGCGCGGAAACGGCCGCCACGGCCTGCCCGCAACCCAGCACAAGCGCAATCGCTGCGCCGATCAGAGTACGCATGATGATTCTCCAGGGGTGGCCCGCCCGATAACGGTCGCGGGCACGGGGTCAGAAGGAGTACTTGACGTTGAAACCGATGTTGTCGCGGTCACGGGCCGCGTTGGTCTGCCCGGCACCGTAGAACTCGGTGTACTGCAGCTCGGCTTCCAGACTGTTCATGTAGCTGGCCTTCACACCCACGGTGAAGGCATGCCGCCCTTCGATGAAGCTGCCGGACTGGTGCGACTGCCCGGAGAAGTCTTCCCGGTAGACGCCATAGGGCGAGAGGTTCACCCCGGCGAACACGTCGTTCCAGGTGCCACTGAGCAGCACCGTGTAGCCGTAGGCATCCCGGGTCACCTGGTCGCCGTCGTCGAACCCGGAGATATAGGCCGTGTTGGCCCGTCCGGAGTAGCGTCGCGTGCGGCCGTCGTGGGCTCCGTAGGTCAGGCTGCTACCACGCAGGTGCTCGGAAGCCACCTCGGCCACGCCGACCAGCGAATCGAACGACAGCATCGGCCCGAAGTTGTAGATCGCCCCCAGCGATACGTTGAAGGCCTCGACCCGCTCGTAGTTGTGCACCTGATCGCCAATCGTCACTTGCTGACCACCGATGTTCGCCACGCGCCCGCCGGCCATGGGCGCAGCCTGCCCCAGCAGGTCGCCCAGCAGGTCGTTGGTGGTGGCAATGCCGATGGGCAGGTTGGGCCGATAGGCCAGCTCGCCGAACACCGAGGCGTTACCCAGCGTGGTATTGAAGCTGAAGCCGTACATGCGGATGTCTTCGGCATACTCACGGCGGGAAATCACCTGGTTGGCAAGGTCCACGGCCGATGCACCATTGACCAGCCCCAGTGCCTGCGCGGCCAGCGCGTTGCCGCCGCGTGCCGCGGCGACCAGGGCGTCGTAGCTGGCGAAGCCGCCGCCAGTCGCCGCACCGGCCAACTGGTCGATATCGAGGCCGGCGTAGGCAGGATCGACTTCGGCAAAGATCACCGGTTCCTTGCCGTGGTAGTTGACGAAGTAGAAGCCGAATTCCGTGGCATTCAGGGCCTCGGCCACATAGCGCAGCGAGATGCCGAACTGGCCGTCGTTCTTGGCGTTGATGTCCTGGCCGATGCTGGACACCTTGAAGAATCCGTTGCGATCCAGGTAGTCGGTGCCTTGCAGCCCGCCGACGTTGGCACCGGCCAGTTGCCCGTAGAGGGTTTGAAAGACCGGGGCGGCGAAGGCATCGACGCGGGTGTAGCCGGTATTGCCGCCGTCAGCGAACAGGTCCGTTTCCGAAAGAAAGGTGCCGGCTGGGTCCATCCGGGTTTCCTTCCAGTTCCATTGGTAGAAGGCATCCAGCGACAGGTTTTCATTGAGCCCGAGGTTGAAGCTGAGCGCCTCCACGGGCAGCAGCACTTCCTTGAGTTCGGAGCCGGGCAGGCGGAAACGCGCACTGTCCACCGGGTTGGTGGTGTTGATCCCGCCGCGATAGAAAATCCCCTCCCCCCAGTTGAACACCTGCTTGCCCAGGCGAGCACTGACTGGCATGTCGGCCACGTCCCAGCTGCCATACACGTAGGCATCGAGCATCTCAATGCGCTTGCCGGCGGCGTCACGGGTATCGCTGGTGAAGTGGTTGTCCTGGGGATAACTCTGGCTGGGCTGAACCGGCTGGTTATGCGAGTAGTAGTCGCTGCGCCGGTCCATGATGCTCGAGTCATAAAACGCCGAGCCGCGCATGAACACCCCGTAATTGCGGTAGGTGGCCTCGAAATCGGAGGTCACCTTGTACACCTGGGCGGCCAGCCCGGTGCCGAAATTGCGGTTGCCATCGTTGCCGTTGACGTCGTTGTTGCGACTGTCCTGCCCCTGTACGCGCCAGAGCATGCCGTAGGACAAGGTGGTATCAAGCGAGCCGTTCACCTCACCGTCGAGCAGGCTGAACTCGGCAGCCGTCAGCGGTGGGGTGGCGCACAGGGCCAGTACGCAGGCAATGGCGGACCCTGCCTGTGCGTGGGATGCACGGGAATAGAGTTTCATCGGAGGACGCTCCAAGACTGATTATTGTTGTAGTTGTCTTTGCCCGGCCCCAGGCCGGTGGCTAACGATCTGCTGCAGGGCTGTATGGCCAAGCCCTGCTCGCGTGACTCACCCCTCCGCTCCGGCCGCGTCGCTTGCTCGGGCGGCGGGCACCGCGCGCTGTGGGCGCAGGACCAGCGCCCAGCACACCACCGCCAAAGCCAGCGTCAGGTGGAACAGATCAACCCGCGCGATCCCCTGCCAGGCACCCTGGGTGCCCACCAGCAAACCGGCGACGATGAACAGGACGCCCCCCGCGACCGCCAGCCCCCCGCGCGACCGACCGTTCCAGGCGATCAGCAGCAGCGCCAGCAGATTGCCGACCAGCACCAGTTGGCCGGGAAGCAGCAGCATGACCACGGCGAACAGCAGCACCAGCAGATGACGCCGCCAACCGGACAACGCGCCTCCTGCCGCGATCAGCACCAGGGCGAGCTTGCCGGACACCCCGGAAACACTCTGGTGCCAGGGCTTCACCTGCTCGAAACCGGCGTAGTTGAAGGCTCCCAGCAGCGCAGCCGCACCGATCAGCAGAAAACCCAGGGCCATCCAGTAATACCGCCGGCCCACGCTGGCAGTGGCCGCCCACAGGCAACTGGCACACAGCAACAGCTCGCACAGCACGCTCAGGCTCATCTCAGGCCTCCACAGGCTGCGGTTGTGGCGCTGAACGCTGCAGAAGCACCACCAGGGCGACAAGCAGCGGAGACAGGATCGCCGCCGACCAGAGCACGGGAATGGCCCACTGCACATTCACGATGGCAACCGGCAGGCACAGCGAACACAGCCACAGCCACTGCCAGCGACGCGTACCGGGATAGCCTCCCAGCGTGCGCCCCACAATCCACAGCGAGCCCAGCATCCAGGCTGCACCCAGCACCTTCAGGGGCAACTCGATCTGCCCGGCGAAGGCCATGAAAGCCAGGCCGATGACCATCAGCATCAGCATCTGCACCAGGCAGTAGAGTGCGGTGGCGCGGGACAGCTGCGGGCGGTAGATGCGGAATTGGGTGATGTCATGGGCCGGCTTCGGGTCCAGCCGTTCGGCAGCAGCCGGACGCCAGCCCGGACGGGCAAACCAGACGCGCAGGCGATCACCCCAGTTGTCGGCCAGGCGGAAGTCGGCCAGCAGGTCCTGGTACTTGTGCAGATTGGCCTTGAGTGGATCGAAGGTTTTCAGCTGGCCGTGGATGCCATAGATGATCGGCTCCTCGTGCTCCGGGCGCTCCTTGGCGAAGGTGCCGAACAGGTGATCCCAGAGCATCAGCACGCCACCGTAGTTACGGTCGACGCAGTAGGCGTTCTGGCCGTGGTGAACGCGGTGATTGGAGGGCGACGCAAAGCAGTAATCGAACCAGCCGAGCTGGCCGATGTGTCGTGTATGGATCCAGAACTGGTAGCCGAGAATGACCGCACCGGCCACGATGAACACGCTTGGCGGCACGCCGAACACCGCCAACGGCCAGTAGAACACCCAGTTGGTGAGGAAGCCGGTACTGGTCTGGCGCATGGCCGTGGAGTAGTTGTATTCCTCGCTGGAGTGATGCACCACATGGGAGGCCCAGACCAGATTGACCTCGTGCCCCATCCGGTGATGCCAGTAGTAGCAGAAGTCGTAACCGAGCAGGCCGATCACCCACACCCACCAGTGCGAGGCGGACAGTTCGAACAGCGACAGGTACTGGTAGGCGAGGATGTAGACACCGAAGTTCAGGGCGCGAACGAACAGATTGACCACCTGCCCGCTCAGCCCGAGGGAAATGCTCGACAGGGTGTCACCCAGGGCAAAGGTCTGTTTCTGCCGCCAGCCTCCCCACGCCAGTTCCAGCACCAGAAAGGCCAGGAACAGGGGAACGGCATAGACGATGATATTGGGCATGAAGCGCCTCCTTATTGTTTTCAGGAGGCTAACGGGCGGCGTCGAGACACGCCTTCGACAGCACGCCAGCTCGCATGCGCGATGGCGTCAATCTGCTTGAGCGATGACGTGCAGGCTCAGCCTGCGGCGACCAGTACCTTGCGGTAGTCGGCAGGCGACATGCCTTGGAACTGGCGGAAGGCGTGGCTGAATGCACTGGCCTGGGAGTAGCCGAGCATCAGGGAAATATCCATGACCGTGGCGTCGGTCAGGCGCAGGTAGTGGTCGGCCAGTTCCATGCGCACCGTTTCCAGCGCGTGGGAAAAACTCTCACCCTCGGTGGCCAGCTTGCGCTGCAGGGTACGCGGGGACATGGCCAGGTGACTGGCGACGCTTTCCAGACTCGCGTCACCGTTGGGCAGCATCTGCGCCAGAAACGCGCGAACCCGGGCGATCGTCGAGTACGGCGCATAGGAGCGGCCGAGTTGCAGGTCGGCCTCCAGCAACATGCTCTTGTGCGTTCGAGGGTCGGCGCCCTGCACGGGCAGCGCCAGCATCGACTCGGGGAAGACCAGCGCATTCATGCTGCTGTTGAACTGCACCGGACACCCGAAGAAGCGATCATACGGCTCGGAATCGCCCTGCACGTCATGCAACACATGCACGGCCACCAGTGGCTCGTCCCGACCGACCAGCCAACGCCCGAACGCCGTCCAGCCGCTCAGCACGGCATCCTGAAACGTGGCGCTGTAGGGTTCCAGTTCGTTGAGGCGCAGGTCCTGCTGGGTCACCAGGCCGTCGTCGATACTGATCTGGGTCTGGCTCGACGGGCTGTCGAAGACGATCTTGCCGAAGCGCCGGATCATGCCCATGGCCTCGCCCATCGTGGCGCTGGTCATGGCTGCATAGCCCAGGCAGCCGTAGGTTCCGGGGCGCACCGCCGCGCCCACCAACAGGCCGAAGTGAGGCAAGCCGCTGGCCTCGCTCGCCAGTTTCATCAGCTCACGCAGGTGGCGCATCGGGATGCGCTGGATGGGGTCGATCAGTTGAGCCCGCTCCAGGCCGACCTGTTTCAGCAACGCCTCCTCGTCAACGCCGTGCTGGCCGGCGATGGTGAGGACATGACTGACAAACGCGGCACTTGAGCTGGATGGGCGCATGGGTCGACAGGGCATGGGCTGGAGGCTGTGGAAAACTCACTCTAGCAGAGCAGATGGCTATCCGGCATCAGGCTCTGCCGGCCAGACACGCACGCTCAAACGCGACCGGTGACCGGGATGCCGGCGCCGGTAATGGCACTGGCCTCGGCCGAAAGCAGAAAAGCGATCACAGCGGCCAGTTGCTCGGGCTTCACCCAGTCACCGTGCGCGGCGTCGGGCATGTCCTGACGGTTCTGCGGCGTGTCGATAATGCTCGGCAACACCGCATTGACGGTAATCCCCTGGTGCTTCAGCTCATCGGCCAGGCTCTCGGTCAGGCGCTGCACGCCGGCTTTCGACGCGGCATAAGGCCCCATGCCGGTGGTCGCGCGCGCGGCCGCGGCGGCACCGACGTTGACGATCCGCCCCTGAGTCGAACGGGTCAGCAAGGGCAGCAACGCCTTGCTGGTACACACCGTGCTGCGCAGATTGAGCGCATAGAGCCGGTCCCAGCAGTCCAGTTCACCGTCTGCCAGCGTCTCCCAGGCAAACCCGCCAGCCACGTTCACCAGCCCGTCCAGGCGAGCAAACTGCTCGTCGATACGGGACGCGGCACGCTCGGCATCAGCGGCCGAGGTGAGATCAATACCGCACAACAGCAAGGCACCCGCCGGACACGCCGCCTGCTCGGGCGGCGATGCTGCCCGATCAATCAGCACCACCCTCGCCCCCCGCTCGGCCAGCAGCTGCACCAGGGCCTGCCCCAGATTGCCAAAGGCTCCGGTGACGGCGACCACACGTTCATTCAGGGCGAGATTCATCGGTATTGCGCTCCGTCGTTTCTGATCCTCGGCAGCCTATCGCCGCGGTTTCAGGCCGGCTTGTTGCAACGCGTCAACCTGGATGCGAAATCGTGCCACCTTGGGCGCCACGCAATTCGACGGGCAATTCCGCCAGTTCGCCGGACAAAGCCGGCGCTTCGCCAGCGGCCGGCACCAGGCGGGCGGCTTACCATGGCGAACGCAATCGCCAGAGCACACACCATGAGCCGCCTGAACCAAGAATTGAGCCTGCTGCAGGGCATTGGCCTGCTGAGTACGTCGCTGCTGGGCACCGGCATTTTCGTGGTGCCGGCACTGGCCGCCACGGCAGCGGGCGAGGTTTCGCTGTGGGCCTGGCTGGTGCTAATCGCCCTGGTGCTGCCGGTGGCCTTCACCTTCGCGCAACTGGGTCGCCACTACCCCCACGCCGGCGGCGCGCCGCACCTGATCGGCCGCGCCCTCGGCCCACGCATGGAACGCCTCAGCGCGCTGCTGTTCCTGGCCGTGCTGCCGGTGGGCCTGCCGGCGGCGCTGAGCATCGCCAGCGGCTTCTGGAGTGCGCTGTTCGACCTCAGCGCAGGCGCCAACCTGGCTGTCCAGCTGGTCACGCTGGTGATCATCCTGATGCTCGGGCAGCGTCCGGCCCGCGCGTCCGGCCTGGTCCAGGGACTGATCGCCCTGGCCATCATCACCACGGTCGCGCTGATCTGGTGGGCCGGTGACCTGCCGCACACGAGCCAGCCCCTGCTGCCCGCCATCGAAGGCTCCTGGCACCTGCTGCCTGCGGCACTGGGGGTGATGTTCTGGTGTTTTGTCGGTATCGAGGCCTTCAGCCACATGGGCGAAGAATTCAAGAACCCCGAGCGCGACTTTCCCCTGGCCTTGCTCTTCGGCGTGCTGCTTGCCGGCCTGGTGTACTGGGCCTGTTCGGTGGCTGTACTGAGTTTCCATGCCTACGGCGATGTGGCGAGCGACGGCGCATCGCTGCCGCGCATGCTCGATCTGCTGTTCGGCGAGCATGCACGCGGCATCAGCGCGGTGATCGGTTACCTGGCCTGCTTCGCCTCGATGAACATCTATATCCAGGGCTTCGCCCGACTGATCTGGAGTCTGGCCGACGAGGGCAAGCTGCCCGCCCACCTGGCCCAGCGCAACCAGCATGGCGTCCCGGCGCGGGCACTGTGGCTGGTGGTGCTCAGTTGCGCGGTCTGTGCCGCGCTGACCTGGGCCCTGTCGGTATCGGTGGATCAGTTGATTCGCTACGCCAACGGCAACTTCGTGGTGATCTACCTGCTGAGCATGATGGCGGGCTGGGTGCTGTTGAAGGGCGTGTGGCGCTGGATCGCCGGCCTCAGCACCCTGCTGTGCGGCGCCGTGCTGATCATGCTCGGTATCGATGCCTGGTACGCCGTCGGGCTGCTGGCCGTACTGGCGCTGCTCGACCAGGCACGCCTGTGGAACACGCGCCGCCTGCTGGGCCATTCGGCCCGTTGATCACGCCTAAAAGGGATGGACGCCCCACCGCTTTCGGGTGGGTGACCGGCAGCGGTGGGCACGCAATGGGGTGACCGCAGACGCAATCGGGTTCTATGCTTGCAACGAACCCGCTGAAAGGAAGCCCCATGCCCCGCGTGCTCAACGACCTGAAAATCATGCTCCTGGCCAACCTGTGGATCGTCCCGGTGGTCGGGGGGCTTGTCTGGGCGCTGTTCCATTTCGTCGCACCGCCACCGCCGATGAGCGCCAGCATGGCCACCGGCACCAGCGGTGGCGCCTACCAGCAGTTCGCCGAACGGCTCAAGGAAGAACTGGCCAAGGAAGGGTTCGAGCTCAACCTGGTGCCGACCTCCGGTTCGCGCGATAACCTGCAGCAACTGCTGGCCGACGATCCCCCCGTACAGATTGCCCTGGTGCAAAGCGGCCTTGAGCGCGTGCTGGACACCGCCGAGCGCGACCGCCTGCACAGCCTGGGCGCCATCTACCAGGAACCGCTGTGGCTGTTCTATCGCCGCGACGTCAGCCTCGACCGCATCAGTGACCTGACGCCCCTGCGCCTGGCGCTCGGCGGTGAAGGCAGCGGCACCCGCGCCGCCAGCGATGCCGTGCTCGGCGCCAATGGCATCAGCCCCGAGCAGTATCCCGAGGCCTGGCAGAGCATTGGCGGAGGCAAGGCGGCACGCGCGCTGATGGCCGGCGAGCTGGACGCCGGCTTCTTCGTCGGCCCGGCGGAGAACAGCCTGGTGCAGCAACTGGCGACTCACCCGGAGATCACCCTGGCGCACTTCCGCCGCGCCGCTGCCTACGAGGCGCGCCTGCCCTTCTTCACCCAGGTCCGGGTTGGCGAAGGCCTGCTCGATCTGGCCGGCAACGCCCCGGATCAGGACGTCACCACCCTGTCGCCGGTAGCCACGCTGGTGGTCAACAACGAGTTCAACCCCGGCCTGGTGCCGCTGTTCCTCGCCGCCAGCCGCGAGGTGATGAAGAACGGCACCCTGCTCGACGCCGCCGGCGCCTTTCCCAGCGCCGAGCCACGTACCTTCGAGCTGCACAAGGACGCCGACCACTACTACACCAAGGGCCTGCCGATCCTGCAGCGCTACCTGCCGTTTCGCATTGCCTCCCTGGCCGACCGCTACATCATCCTGCTGATCCCGCTGATCGTGGTGATGATCCCGTTGCTCAAGGCCGTGGGACCGATCTACCAGTGGCGCATCCGCGCGCGCATCTACCGCTGGTACAAGTACCTGCGCGAGATCGACCGCAAACTGCACGCCGGCTCGCTGCCGGACGAGCTGGAAAGCGAGATCCAGCGCCTGGAACAACTGGAGGACGAACTGGCGGAGGTCGAAGTGCCGCTGTCCTACTCCCACGAACTGTACGAACTGCACATGCACCTGCGCTACGTGATCGAACGCCTGCGGGCGCTGCAGCGCCGGCGCGCGCCGGAGCAGGAATAATGCCAGGCCAGGACTTGCGGGAGGGAGGCTTCAACCGCTGCAATCGCCGCTGAAGCGCCTCCCACAGGTCGATACCGACTCGCCGCCAGCCCTCATCAGGCAACGGCTCTGGTGGATGTGAAAAGCGACATCCACCCTACGGACTGATCGGCATGGTTGTGCGAAGGACTTTTGTGGGAGGGGCTTCAGCCGCGACTGATTGCCGATCGGTCATGAGCGCGTGCCACCGCTTCGGGTAAACTGCGCGCCTGTTTCACTTCTGCACGAGACCGCCATGCCGATCCGCCACTGCATCGTCCACCTGATCGACAAGAAGCCCGACGGCACACCCGCCGTGCTGCACGCCCGCGACACCGAACTGGGCGCGTCGCAGGCCATCGAGAACATGCTCGCCGACCTCAACGAGAGCTACAACGCCAAGCAGGGCAAGGCCTGGGGCTTTTTCCACAGCGAGTCGGGGGCCTACCCCTTCAGCGGCTGGCTGCTGGCCTACCTCGATGATAGCCAGGACTTCACTGCCTTCAGCCGCCAGGCTGTCGAGCACCTGCAGAAGCTGATGGAGGAATCCAACCTCTCGGTCGGCGGCCACGTGCTGTTCGCCCACTACCAGCAAGGCATGACCGATTACCTGGCTATCGCTCTGCTGCACCACAGCGAAGGCGTGGCGGTGAACGACGCCCTGGACGTGACCCCGGCCAAGCACCTGGACCTCGGCCAGCTGCACCTGGCGGCGCGCATCAACATCAGCGAATGGCGCAACAACAGCCATTCCAAGCAGTACATTTCGTTCATCAAGGGCAAGAACGGCAAGAAGGTCTCGGAGTACTTCCGCGACTTTATCGGTTGCCAGGAGGGCGTCGACGGCCCTGGCGAAACCCGCACGCTGCTCAAGGCCTTCAGCGATTTCGTCGAAAGCGAAGACCTGCCCGAAGAACAGGCCCGCGAGAAGACCAAGACACTGGTCGGCTATGCGTCCAGCCAGGCCAAGATGGGCGAGCCGATCACACTGACCGAATTGTCAGGGCTGATCGACGAAGAACGACCCAAGGCCTTCTACGACCATATCCGCAATAAAGACTACGGCCTGTCGCCGGAAATCCCTGCGGATAAACGCACCCTCAACCAGTTCCAGCGCTTCACCGGGCGCGCCGAAGGCCTGTCGATCAGCTTCGAAGCCCACCTGCTCGGCTCCAAGATCGAGTACGACCCGGCGTCCGACACCCTGACCATCCGCAACCTGCCCACCCAACTGACCGACCAGCTGAAGCGCCGCAAAGACTGAGGCGCCTCACGAAAAAAAGATGTTGCTGATCGTCGCGGTGCTGCCGGGCCGCGATGGCCGGCCAGGGTGAAGTGGCGTACACGGCTACGTGGGAGGGGCTTTAGCCGCGAGCTCTCGTGTCCAGATAAAAGCTCGCGGCTAAAGCCCCTCCTACAACCACGCCTCGCTGCATCAATTCAATGCGTGCGCACACCATCGCTGTCATGCCGCCACTGCCGGGGGCTAACGCCAAACCAGCGGCGGAAAGCCCGGGAGAAGGCGCTGACTTCCGAGTACCCGAGCAGCGGCGCCAGGCTGGAGATGGGCAACTGGTGCTGGCGCAGGTAATGGGTCGCCAGCTCGCGGCGCACGGTGTCCACCATGCTGGAAAAGGCCAGGCCCTGATCGCGCAGGCGCCGCTGCAATGACCAACTGCTCATGCCCAACTGCTCGGCCGCCACTTCCAGCACCGGCTCGCCTACCAGCAACTGCTGGCGAATCTGCTCGCGCACGTCATCGGCGACGTCCCGCTCTCCCCGACCGCTCAGAGCGCTGAGCTGGCTGAGGGAATCCTGCATCACCAGCAACAGCACCGGGTCGCCCTGGGGCATTGCCCGATCCAGGCCGCGCTTGGGAATGACCAGCGAATTGAACGGCTGCTCGAAATACACCGGCGCATCGAAGGCTTTGCAGTGCTCATGCCAGTGCTCCGGGCGCGGATGCTCGAAATGCACGGCCCGCGGCGCCCAGTGGCTGCCGAGTACATGGCGCAGCAGGTTGAGCGCCATGCCCAGGGTCAACTCCGCGTCCTGACGACGGCAGAGAATGGCGCCATGGCGCACCTGGTAGTCGAAGCGGTAGCACTCGCCTTCATCCACCAGACGGATCAGGCTATTACGCTGGTGCAGGGGAAAGGCGCGGGCGAAGTTGATCAGCGCCTGCTCGGCGGTCGCCGAACACAAGCCGATGTAGCCCAGCAGCCCCAGCGCCTGTGGCTTGAACTGCTGTCCGTAGTACAGACCGAAATTGTCGCAACCGGATTGGCGCGAGGCCTCCTCCAGCACCTGGCAATAGTTCGGCAATGCCAGGCTCAGGGTCGGGTGACGCAGGGACTCCGGATCGATGCCCGAGACGCCGAGAATGCGGTCCGGATCGCCGCCATGTTTTTCGATAAAGCCACACAGACCGCTGGCAGCAGCGGCCAGGACGCCGGTATTGGTTTGCCCGCCGGACAGGAACGACAGACCGGCAGACAGATCAGGCTGGGCAGGAACGGAGCTCATCGGTGCCTCCTTCGTGACAATTTATGTCTGGAAGCAAGAAGCACGCCGGCCCTCTCCTCCCTCGGGGCGCCTTCTGCGCCCACGGTCAACGGCATTGGCGAGATCAACGTCGCCCCAAAACGAGTCATTCGGAAACACTCGCACCGAAACGATGCTCACCATTTGACTCATCACGACGCGGCGCGAACTGTTCTCGACATTTGACTTTGCAGAACAGCGCACCTCACCCAGCGTCAAGTCGGCTGCATGAATTCAGCTCATAGTTCTGACGGAACCCAGGCGTGCAGCCGCTCGCCCCGTACAACAACAAGAACCTTGCTGGGAGAACCTCATGATTTACGCCAAACCCGGTACCGCAGGCGCCGTTGTCACCCTCAAGCCGCGCTACGGCAATTACATCGGCGGCGAGTTCGTCGCGCCGGTCGGTGGTCAATATTTCACCAATACCAGCCCGGTCGACGCCTCGGTGATCGGTGAATTCCCCCGTTCCGACGCCAAGGACATCGACAAGGCCCTGGATGCCGCCCATGCCGCCGCCGATGCCTGGGGCAAGACCTCCGTGCAGGACCGCGCGCTGATCCTGTTGAAGATCGCCGACCGCATCGAGGCCAACCTCGAACTGCTGGCCGTGGCCGAGACCTGGGACAACGGCAAGGCCGTGCGCGAGACGCTGAATGCCGACGTGCCCCTGGCTGCCGATCACTTCCGTTACTTCGCCGGTTGCATCCGCGCTCAGGAAGGCACTGCCGCCGAGATCAACGAACACACCGCTTCCTATCACTTCCATGAGCCGCTGGGCGTGGTCGGGCAGATCATTCCCTGGAACTTCCCGCTGCTGATGGCCGCCTGGAAGCTGGCCCCGGCCCTGGCCGCCGGAAACTGCGTAGTACTGAAACCGGCTGAGCAGACGCCGCTGTCGATCACGGTATTCGCCGAACTGGTGGGCGATCTGCTGCCGCCGGGCGTGCTCAATATCGTCCAGGGCTACGGCCGCGAAGCCGGCGAGGCGCTGGCCACCAGCAAGCGCATTGCCAAGATCGCTTTCACCGGCTCAACGCCAGTTGGCTCGCACATCATGAAATGCGCCGCCGCCAACATCATCCCCAGCACCGTGGAGCTGGGCGGCAAGAGCCCGAACGTGTTCTTCGAAGACATCATGCAGGCTGAGCCGGCGTTCATCGAGAAGGCGGCAGAAGGTCTGGTGCTGGCCTTCTTCAACCAGGGCGAAGTGTGCACCTGCCCGTCCCGCGCATTGGTCCAAGAGTCGATCTTCGAGCCGTTCATGGCCGAGGTGATGAAGAAGATCAAGGTCATCAAGCGCGGCAACCCGCTGGATACCGACACTATGGTCGGCGCCCAGGCCTCCCAGCAGCAGTACGACAAAATCCTCAGCTACCTGGAAATCGCCCAGCAGGAAGGCGCCGAGCTGCTCACCGGCGGTGCCACGGAGAAACTCGAAGGCGACCTGGCCAGCGGTTATTACATCCAGCCGACGCTGCTCAAGGGCACCAACAAAATGCGCGTGTTCCAGGAGGAAATCTTCGGCCCGGTGGTCGGCGTGACCACCTTCAAGGATGAAGCCGAAGCCCTGGCCATCGCCAACGACACCGAGTTCGGCCTCGGTGCTGGCGTGTGGACGCGCGACATCAACCGCGCCTACCGCATGGGCCGCGGCATCAAGGCCGGTCGCGTGTGGACCAACTGCTACCACCTGTACCCGGCGCACGCTGCCTTTGGCGGCTATAAAAAGTCCGGGGTCGGGCGTGAAACCCACAAGATGATGCTCGACCACTACCAGCAGACCAAAAACCTGCTGATCAGCTACGACATCAACCCGCTGGGCTTCTTCTGATCTGCCGTTTTGCCCTTGATAGACCAACCCATAACGCAGCGCCCGCCACCCTGTGGCGGGCGTGAAGGAGTCTGAAATGTCCAAAGAGGCACTCTCCACACCCTCGCAAGGCGGTGTGGAAACCGAAGCAGTCAGCGCCGAATACTTCGCCAACCGGCAATTGAAGCAAGGCGCCGCCGGCTGGATCCTGTTGATCGGCCTTGGCGTGGCCTACGTGATTTCCGGCGACTACGCCGGCTGGAACTTCGGCCTGGCCCAGGGCGGCTGGGGCGGCATGTTCATCGCCACGCTGCTGATGGCGACCATGTACCTGTGCATGTGCTTCACGCTGGCCGAACTGTCCTCGATGATCCCCACTGCGGGGGGCGGCTATGGCTTCACCCGCACAGCCTTCGGCCCCTGGGGCGGCTTCCTCACCGGCACGGCGATCCTCATCGAATACGCCATTGCCCCCGCCGCCATCGCCTGCTTCATCGGCGCCTACTGCGAGTCGCTGTTCGGCATCGGCGGCTGGATCATCTACCTGGTGTTCTACGTTGTCTTCATCGGCATCCACATCCTCGGGGCCGGTGAGGCGCTGAAGCTGATGTTCGTGATCACTGCCGTGGCAGCCCTGGCCCTGGGCGTGTACATCGTCGCCATGGTGCCGCACTTCCAGGTGGCCAACCTGTTCGACATCCCCGCCACTGAAGCCGCCGGCGCCAGTGCTTTCCTGCCCTTCGGCTACCTGGGTATCTGGGCCGCGCTGCCCTACGCGATCTGGTTCTTCCTGGCAGTCGAGGGCGTGCCGCTGGCCGCCGAAGAAACCAAGGACCCCAAGCGCGACCTGCCGCGCGGCCTGATCGGCGCCATGCTGGTGCTGCTGGCCTTCGCCGGTCTGATCCTGCTGGTCGGCCCGGGCGCGGCCGGTGCCCAGTCGCTGGTCGCCTCGGGCAACCCGCTGGTGGAATCGCTGGTCAAGGTCTACGGCGGCTCCACCTGGATGAGCCAGTTCGTCAACCTGGTCGGCTTGGCAGGCCTGATCGCCAGCTTCTTCTCGATCATCTACGCCTATTCGCGGCAGATCTTCGCCCTGTCGCGCGCCGGCTACCTGCCGCGCGGCCTGTCGCTGACCAACCGCAAGAAGGCGCCGGTCCTGGCGTTGATCGTACCGGGCATCGTCGGCTTCGCCCTGTCGCTGAGCGGCCAGGGTGACCTGCTGATTCTGGTGGCGGTATTCGGCGCCACGCTGTCGTATGTCCTGATGATGGCTGCCCACATCACCCTGCGCCTACGCCGCCCGGACATGCCGCGCCCGTACCGCACGCCCGGTGGCGTGCTGACCTCCTCGGTCGCCCTGGTCCTGGCAGCGGTGGCGCTGGTCGCCGGTTTCCTGGTCGACCCGCGCGTCGTGATCGGAGCCGCCATCATCTACGCTCTGTTCATTGCCTACTTCGCCCTGTACAGCCGCCACCACCTGGTGTCCGGCACGCCAGAGGAAGAGTTCGCCGCCATCCAGGCCGCCGAACGTTCCCTGCGCTGATTGACCCGAGTGGCCGCTTCGGCGGCCACAAAACAAGAGGGCACCTCTAAAAACGTCGGCGAGGAAGTCAGCGCAAGGCGAAAACAGGCGAGGAAGCGGAGTGTACTTTTGTACATGAGCATTCTGATCGGACTCGCGCACGAGTCTGTTTTCAACGCAGCGATGACAACGCAGGTAGTTTTTAGAGGTGTCCGGAGGTGCCATATGGCTAGTTTTACCCATACCATCGGCAACATGACGTGGCGCTTCGACAGCCTGCGCGAACTCATGGCCAAGGCCAGTCCGGCGCGCTCCGGCGACTACCTGGCCGAGGTCGCCGCGCAGAGTGATGCCGAACGCGCAGCCGCACAGATGGCGCTGGCCAATGTGCCGCTCAAGCACTTCCTGCAGGAAGCCCTGATTCCCTACGAAAAGGACGAAGTCACCCGGCTGATCATCGACACCCACGATGCCGCCGCGTTCGCCCCGGTCAGCCACCTCACGGTGGGCGGCCTGCGCGACTGGCTGCTTGGCGAGGCTGCCGACGAAACCAGCCTGAGCGCCCTGGCGCCGGGCTTGACCCCGGAAATGGCGGCGGCCGTGTCGAAGATCATGCGTGTACAGGATCTGGTGCTGGTCGCGCAGAAGACCCGCGTGGTCACGCAGTTTCGCAACACCATGGGCCTGCGCGGGCGGATGTCCACCCGGCTGCAGCCCAACCACCCCACCGATGATCCGGCCGGCATCGCCGCCAGCATCCTCGATGGCCTGCTCTACGGTAACGGCGATGCGATGATCGGCATCAACCCGGCCACCGACAGCGCGAGCTCGATCCGCGCCCTGCTGGATATGCTCGACGCGATCATCCAGCGCTACGAGATTCCCACCCAGTCCTGCGTGCTGACCCACGTCACCAGCTCCATCGCCGCCATCGAGCGCGGCGCGCCGCTGGACCTGGTGTTCCAGTCGATCGCCGGTACCGAAGCGGCCAACGCCAGTTTCGGCGTCACCCTCAAGGTGCTGCAGGAAGGCTACGAAGCCGGCCTGAGCCTGAAGCGGGGCACCCTAGGCAACAACCTGATGTACTTCGAGACCGGCCAGGGCAGCGCCCTGTCGGCCAACGCCCACCACGACGTCGACCAGCAGACCTGCGAAACCCGCGCCTACGCCGTGGCCCGGCACTTCAACCCGTTTCTGGTCAACACCGTGGTCGGGTTCATCGGCCCGGAGTACCTGTACAACGGCAAGCAGATCATCCGCGCCGGCCTGGAGGACCACTTCTGCGGCAAGCTGCTTGGCGTGCCCATGGGCTGTGACATCTGCTACACCAACCATGCCGAAGCCGACCAGGACGACATGGACGTGCTGCTGACCCTGCTCGGCACCGCAGGCATCAACTTCATCATGGGCATTCCGGGCTCCGACGACGTGATGCTCAACTACCAGACCACCTCGTTCCACGATGCGCTGTACGCGCGCAAGGTGCTCGGCCTGCACGCCGCGCCCGAATTCGAGCAGTGGCTGGCGCGCATGGGCATCTTCCAGCAACAGGGCAACCGCCTGCGCATGGGCGACGAGCTGCCGCCAGCGTTCCGCCAGGCCCTGGCCCAGCTTGCCTGAGCCCTTCTGGTCCGACTTGAGGTTTCCATGCCAGACGACAAATCCCCCGCTACCGAAAACCCCTGGCAGCAACTGCGGCAACTGACCCCCGCGCGCATTGCCCTGGGCCGCGCCGGCACCAGCCTGCCGACCGCCGCGCAGCTGGACTTCCAGTTCGCCCACGCCCAGGCACGCGATGCCGTGCACCTGCCGTTCGACCATGCCGGGCTGCGCGAAGAGCTGCACGGCCGCGGACTCGACACCCTGCTGGTGCAGAGCGCCGCAGCGGATCGACACACCTACCTGCAACGCCCGGATCTGGGCCGGCGCCTCAACGAGGAATCCGCCAGCACGCTGGATGACTACGCCAAGGAAAAGGGCCGCGGCTACGACCTGTCCATCGTCATCGCCGATGGCCTGTCGTCATTGGCCGTGCGCCGCCACAGCCTGCCGTTTCTCGACAGGCTGCTCGATCAGTTGCAAGAGGAAGGCTGGACGCTGGCGCCCATCACCCTGGTGGAACAGGGTCGGGTGGCGGTGGCGGATGAAGTGGGTGAACGGCTGGGAGCGAAGATGACCGTGATCCTGATCGGCGAGCGCCCGGGCCTCAGTTCTCCGGACAGCCTGGGCCTGTATTTCACCTATGCACCACGGGTCGGCCTCAACGACGCCTACCGCAACTGCATCTCCAACGTGCGGCTGGAAGGCCTGAGCTACGGCATGGCGACCTTCCGCCTGTTGTACCTGATGCGTGAAGCCTGCCGGCGTCAGCTATCGGGCGTCGACCTGAAGGACGAAGCGGAAGTGCCGACCCTGGACAACGCAGGGCCGGGCAACTTCCTGCTGCCCGACAAACGCTGAGGGCTGGTTTCAGCGCGCCTCGATGCGAAAGCCCACACGCGGGAAATGCACATGGACAGTGCCGGCCCGTGGGTCTTCGCGGCGCAGGATCAGCTCCTCACGGCCACTGAATACCAATTCGCCGTCCACCCGGTCGACGCCGTAGTCGATGGCCGAAATCGATACCGGCTGGCCAGAGACAAAGCCGTTCAGATCGACGAAGTCTTCCTGCGGCAGCGCTGCTGGCGTGGCATCGCGGGCGATGGCGATCGCCTCCTCGCTGCTCAACTCGCTCGGCGTGCCATGGCCGAAGCCCAGTACGCGCTCCAGCCAGGCGGCAACAGCCGGGTAATCGTTGACCAGCGGCGCAGTGACCGGTGTGCCACGCAGGAACCACAGCGGATGCGCCACGGCCAGGTCGGCCAGCGACGGTTCACCGAACAGGAAGCCACCCGGGTCGCGCTCCAGTTGCTGCTGCAACCGGGCCATCAGGCTCGGCCACTGGTGTTTGGCCGTCTCAACCGGCAGGCGAGTCGCCAGACCACCGCTGAACAGCGCGGTACGGTCAGCCACGAAGGCCTTGAGGAACTCCGGCGGCAGCTTGCCGAAGCGTGCGGCGATCGATTCCGGTTGGAACACCAGGCTCACCGCGTGCTGGAACAGCACCGAGTCTGCCCACTGCGCCAGGCTGGCAACGGTGAAATGCTGGGCGTGGGGAAACAGTGTCGGGGTCGGCTTCTCCGCTTCCAGGCGCCGGGCGATCAGGGCGGTGTCGCAGTAGATGTCCGCACCGACCTGCAGCACCGGGGTCTTGCGGTAGCCGCCGGACAGGGCCACCAGATCCGGCTTGGGCATGATCGGCGGGATCAGGACCGAACGCCACGCCAGTTGCTTGAACCCCAACAGCAGGCGCGCCTTCTCGGCGAAGGGCGAGGTTGGGTAATGGTGCAAGATCAACTCGTGCATGGTGGTCTCCGCATGGCTGGATGAGCGCCCAGCTTAATCGGCTGCGGTGCCGCGGCCTACCCGATCAAGCTGATGGTGCGCTATCAACCACACCGATGACGGCAGGCAGGGCCGTGGCCACCAGCACTTCCTTGGCGGCCTTGCTCAGGCGTTTGATCGCTCGCTCGCGGCGCAGGGCATCGCCCTTGCCCGGACAGGCTTCGGTGTAGACCAGGGCGGAGGCCGGGCTGGAAAAGAAAAAACGCGCGCCCTTGCCACTCTGGTGCTGGGCGAAGCGCCGCTGCGGGTCATCGCTGATGCCGCAGTACAGGGCGCCGTTCTGAGCCCGGACCAGATAGACGAACCAGGCTTTCTTCGGGGAAGGTGCTTCTTCGGTCACTCAGGCCAGCCACTCACGGGCGGTGCGCCACAGGCAGACACCGACGAAGTAGGCCGACGACAGGCCCCAGGCCACCAGCAACCAGGTCTGGTTGACCGGGTACTGCAGGATCAGCAGCGCGCAGGATGCCATCCACAGCATGGTCACGGCGATGTTCACCGCCATGAACTCCTTGACCCGGAACGGGTGTAGGAACTTCATGCGGGTCAGGGTCAGGGCGGACAGCACCAGGATGGTCAGAAAGCTCATCCACGGCTCGAAGTCCAGCAGGTAGAGGTAGACGATCACCACGTTCCAGGCGGCCGGGAAGCCGACGAAGTAGTTGTCCTTGCTCTTCATGTTGACGTTGCAGAAGCAGAACAGCGACGACAGCAGGATCAGCCCCACCGCCGGCAGCAGGGTGTAATCCGGCAGTTCGATGAAGCGGTAGACGAAGATCGCCGGAATGAACACGTAGGTCAGGTAGTCGATGACCAGGTCCAGGGTCGAGCCATCGAAGTGCGGCAGCACGACCTTGACGTCGAACTTGCGCGCCAGGGTGCCGTCCAGGCCATCCACCAGCAGGGCCAGGCCCAGCCAGAGCAGGCAGATCTGCGGCCGCCCATCGAGAACCGCGAGCAGGGCGAGCAACCCCAGGATAACGCCGCTGGCGGTGACGGCATGCACACTCCAGGCCTTGGCTTTACTTGCGGACAGCATCAGTGCACTCATTGTCAGGCTCTCTAGGACGGGGTCTTTCATCAACGAATAACCCAGACAAAGCGAGCCTGTCTGGCGTTAACGAAAGTTAAGACCAGAAAGCCTACCATTCCGTTCGTTAAAGCACCTATATCACGTGTACCGGACGACTGGCTCGAAACTGCTGCAGCCCCTTGCCTGCCTGGCGACGAATGGCATTCTGCACCGGCGGCGCCCAGCCCAGCAGCACCCCCTTGGTACCCAGCGCCTGACGGGCCCAACGCCACAGATCGAAGCTGTCCCGGTGCTCGGCGATCAGCCCGTCACGGAAGATGAAGCGCGCCTCGATGTGGTTGACCACCGTGTTGCCGGTCTGGCTGAACAGGTAGGTGGCGACCCAACGCGCGCTGCCATGGCGGTCATCGGCATGCACGCTGTCGAAGGTCAGGGAAAACCCCTGGGCCTTGGACGTCAGCATGCGCCACATATCACTGGCCTCCGAACCGCGCAGGTCCTGGAACACCGGGTCGCTGAAACGCACATCCGGGGTGTAGCAGGCCGCCATGCTTTCGGCGTCCAGACGCTGGAAGGCCTCGTAGAAGCGGTTGATCAGTTCGGCATTGGGGTGGCTCATGGCACATCTCCGCAGGAATGGATGCCAGCAGTATTGCCCGAAGAAGGCGAGACCGCGATTGGCTAAATCGCCAACTTTGTGTCAATAATCGCCAAAAGACAGTGTGTAGCCAATGCCCAGAATCGCCCTGTACGCCTGCCCCCAAACGGTTTGCACCAGCCTGAGCCTGGCAAATGACGCCTTTGCCGTGGCCAATCACCTGGCCGGCCGAGCCCTGTTCAGCGTGCAGCGGGTCAGCCAGGACGGGCAGCCGGTGGACCTGAGCTTCGCCCGCATCCAGGTCGATGGCGACCTGCAACTGGCCGACGGTGCCGACGTGCTGATCGTCCCGGCCACCGGCAGCGCCATCGATGCCTGCCTCGATGCCAACGCGCTGTTCCTGTCCTGGCTGCAACAACGGCCTGCCACCCAGCAGATCGCCAGCCTGTGCAGCGCGGCATTTCTGCTGGGCGCCGCCGGCCTGTTCGAGGGCCGCCGTGCGACCACCCACTGGGCGCTGGCCAATTCATTTCGCCAGCGCTACCCGGGCGCCAGGCTGGATATCGACGCACTGGTCTGCCACGACGGCCCCGTTCTCAGCTCGGGCGGTGCCCAGGCCGGCCTGGACCTGTGCCTGTACCTGATCGCCTGGCACGCCGGCGAGGCCCTCGCCGAGCAGGTGGCTAATACCCTGGTGGTCGATGGGCGGCGAACGGGGCAATTGCGTCATGCCCCGCTGATTCCTCCCAGCCTGACCAGCGACCGACAGATCGAACCGCTGCTGCGCTGGATGCACGAACACCATGCCGCCGCCATCGACCTCAACCGTCTGGCCGAGCAGGCCAACTGCTCGCCTCGCACATTGTTGAGGCGCTTCAAGGCCTGCACCGGCATGACGCCCAACGACTACCTGCAACGCCTGCGCATCGGCCAGGCGCAGCAGGCCCTGCGCAATCCCGCCCACACCCTGGAGCAGATCGCCGAACAGGTCGGCTACGCAGACCGCGCCACCTTCGCCAAGCTGTTCAAACAACTCAGCGGCGAAACCCCTGGTGCCTTCCGCAGGCGCGTACACTTCAACCACCCCCTGCCCCACCGTGGCACGGCCCGCCACACCACCACCCGCCAATCGACAGGCGAAAAAAAACCGGCTGAGTAAGCCGGTTTTTTCAGGTCAGCAACTGCGCTGGGATCATGCTGAAATCTCGATCATGTGGTCGGGGCGGTCTCAGACAGTGCGGTTTTCGATCAGACGATCCGAGCCACCTTCAGCAACGCGGTTTTCGATCAGGCGATCAGCACCGCCTTCGGCAACACGGTTTTCGATCAGGCGATCAGCACCACCTTCGGCAACGCGGTTTTCGATCAGGCGATCAGCACCACCTTCGGCAACGCGGTTTTCGATCAGGCGATCAGCACCGCCTTCAGCAACGCGGTTTTCGATCAGGCGATCAGCACCGCCTTCAGCAACGCGGTTTTCGATCAGGCGATCAGAGCCACCTTCAGCAACGCGGTTCTCGATCAGGCGATCAGAGCCACCTTCAGCAACGCGGTTTTCGATCAGGCGATCAGAACCACCTTCAGCGACGCGGTTTTCGATCAGACGGTCAGCACCGCCTTCGGCAACGCGGTTTTCGATCAGACGATCCGAACCACCTTCAGCGACGCGGTTTTCGATCAGGCGATCAGCACCGCCTTCAGCAACGCGGTTTTCGATCAGGCGATCAGCGCCACCTTCAGCTACACGGCTTTCGATCAGACGATCAGCACCGCCTTCGGCGACGACAGGTTGAGCGGAAGTAGCGGCGAATACGTTGGCTGCCAGTACGGTGAAAGC
>JBLZZJ010000029.1:0-13954 GCA_050282285.1 Pseudomonas sp. | reverse complement strand
TCCTTGTAGTAGCGCACGCAGCGGTAGCAGGCGATGCAGCGGTTCATCTCGTGGGCGATGAACGGGCCGAGTTCCTGGTTCTGGTGGGTGCGCTTGCTGAAGCGGTAACGGCGGGTGTTGTGCCCGGTCATCACCGTCATGTCCTGCAGGTGGCAGTGACCGCCTTCCTCGCAGACCGGGCAGTCGTGCGGGTGGTTGGTCATCAGCCATTCGACGACGCTGGCGCGAAATTGCTTGGCCTCTTCGTCGTCAATGGAAATCCAGGTGTTGTCGGTGGCGGGGGTCATGCAGGACATGACGAGGCGACCGCGGGTGTCGTTCTCGTCGGTGTACTGCTTGACCGCGCATTGGCGGCAGGCGCCGACGCTACCGAGCGCCGGGTGCCAGCAGAAGTAGGGAATGTCGAGCCCGAGGGACAGACAGGCCTGTAACAGGTTGTCTGCACCGTCGACTTCGAGATCTTTGCCGTCTACGTGGATAGTGGCCATGGTCGAGTGTCTTCTTTACCCGCCGAAGCGGGCTTGGCTAATGGAATCACGGTGTGTCGCGGGGCCATACGAGTGGCCGCCGCGGCGCAAATTGTTCACGCCGGGACGAACTGTCCCGGGGTCGCTGGAGCGGTCGTGCTGGCGACGCCAGCCTCGAACTCCGAGCGGAAATATTTGATGGCACTGCCCAGCGGTTCCACGGCACCTGGCGCGTGAGCGCAGAAGGTCTTGCCGGGGCCGAGGAAGTTGACCAGCCCGAGCAGGGTCTGGATGTCTTCCTGGGTGCCCTGGCCGCGCTCCAGGGCGCGCAGGATCTTCACGCTCCAGGGCAGGCCGTCACGGCAGGGGGTGCACCAGCCGCAGGACTCGCGGGCAAAGAACTCTTCCATGTTGCGCAGCAGCGAGACCATGTTGACGCTGTCGTCCACCGCCATGGCCAGACCGGTGCCCATGCGGGTGCCGACCTTGCCGATGCCGGCCGCGTACATCTGGGCGTCGAGGTGCTCGGGCAGCAGGAAGCCGGTACCGGCGCCGCCGGGTTGCCAGCACTTGAGGCGATAACCGTCGCGCATGCCACCAGCATAGTCTTCGAACAGCTCGCGGGCGGTGATACCGAACGGCAGCTCCCACAGGCCCGGGTTCTTCACCTTGCCGGAGAAGCCCATCAGCTTGGTGCCGTGGTCTTCGCTGCCCGGGCGCGCCAGGGTCTTGTACCAGTCAACGCCGTTGCCGATGATCGACGGCACGTTGCACAGGGTTTCCACGTTGTTCACGCAGGTGGGCTTGCCCCAGACACCGACCGCCGCAGGGAAGGGCGGCTTGGCGCGCGGGTTGGCGCGGCGACCTTCCAGGGAGTTGATCAGCGCGGTTTCTTCGCCGCAGATATAGCGGCCGGCACCGGTGTGCACGAACAGCTCGAAATCGAAGCCGCTGCCGAGGATGTTCTTGCCCAGCAGGCCGGCGGCCTTGGCTTCCTCGACGGCGCGGTTGAGGTTGGCGGCGGCGTCGACGTACTCGCCACGCAGGAAGATGTAGCCGCGGTAGGCCTTGAGGGCGCGGGCGCTGATCAGCATGCCTTCCACCAGCAGGTGCGGCAGCTGCTCCATGAGCATGCGGTCCTTCCAGGTGTTGGGCTCCATTTCATCCGCGTTGCACAGCAGGTAGCGGATGTTCATGGATTCGTCGTTGGGCATCAGGCCCCACTTCACGCCGGTGGGGAAGCCCGCACCACCACGGCCCTTGAGGCCGGCGTCCTTGACGGTCTGCACGATGTCGGCCTGGGCCATTTCGCCCAGGGCCTTGCGTGCCGCGGCATAGCCGTTCTTCTGCTGGTATTCCTCGAGCCAGACTGGCTGCGCATCGTCGCGCAGGCGCCAGGTCAGCGGGTGCGATTCTTCGGTGCGAGTGATGCGGTTGGCCGGGCCAAAAGAGGTCAGCAGATTCGAGCTGCGACTGGTCATTGGAAGTTCTCCAGCAGTTGCGCCACGCCTTCGGGCTGCACGTCGCCAAAGGTCTCGTCGTCGATCATCAACGCCGGCGCCTTGTCGCAGTTGCCCAGGCAGCACACTGGCAGGAGGGTGAAGCGGCCGTCTGCAGTGGTTTGCCCGGGCACGATGCCCAGCTCGGATTTGATGCTGCCGAGCACGTTTTCATGGCCACCGATAAAGCAGGTCATGCTGTCGCAGACGCGGATGATGTGGCGACCCACGGGCTGGCGGAAGATCTGGCTGTAGAAGGTGGCCACGCCTTCGACGTCGCTGGCCGGGATGCCGAGGATCGCGCCAATGGCGTCGGCGGCGCCATCCGGCACCCAGCCGCGCGCTTTCTGCACGATCTTCAGGGCTTCGATGGACGCCGCGCGCGGGTCCTCGTAGTGGTGCATTTCATGCTCGATGGCCGAACGCTCGCTGTCGCTGAGTTCGAAGCGGTCGGTTTGAATCAGATGTGCCTGGCTCATGTCAGCGGTCCACGTCGGCCATAACGAAGTCGATACTGCCCAGATACGCGATCAGGTCGGCCACCATGCTGCCGCGGATCACCGAAGGGATCTGCTGCAGGTGCGGGAAGCTCGGTGTGCGGATGCGGGTGCGGTAGCTCATGGTGCTGCCGTCGCTCGTCAGGTAATAGCTGTTGATGCCCTTGGTCGCTTCGATCATCTGGAAGCTCTCGTTGGCCGGCATGACCGGGCCCCAGGAGACTTGCAGGAAGTGCGTGATCAGGGTCTCGATGTGCTGCAGAGTGCGCTCTTTCGGCGGCGGCGTGGTCAGCGGGTGGTCCGCCTTGTACGGGCCTTCCGGCATGTTGCGCATGCACTGGTCGATGATGCGGATGCTCTGGCGCATTTCTTCCACGCGCACCATGCAGCGGTCATAGGCATCGCCATTGACGGCCAGCGGCACTTCGAACTCGAAGTGCTGATAGCCCGAGTACGGGCGCGCCTTGCGCAGGTCGAAGTCCAGGCCAGTGGAACGCAGGCCGGCGCCGGTGACGCCCCATTCCAGCGCTTCCTTGGTGTTGTACTGGGCGACGCCGATGGTGCGGCCCTTGAGGATGCTGTTCTGCAGGGCAGCCTTCTCGTACTCGTCGAGGCGCTTGGGCAGCCAGTCGACGAATTCCTTGACCAGCTTGTCCCAGCCGCGCGGCAGGTCGTGGGCCACGCCGCCAATGCGGTACCAGGCCGGGTGCAGGCGGAAACCGGTAATGGCTTCGATGACCTTGTAGGCGCGCTGGCGGTCGGTAAAGGTGAAGAACACCGGCGTCATGGCGCCCACGTCCTGGATGTAGGTACCCAGGAACAGCAGGTGGCTGGTGATGCGGAAGAACTCCGCCATCATCACCCGGATGAAATCGACACGGTCAGGCACGGTGATGCCGGCCAGCTTCTCCACCGAGAGGACGTAGGGCAGGTTGTTCATCACCCCGCCGAGGTAGTCGATACGGTCGGTGTAGGGGATGTAGCTGTGCCAGGACTGACGCTCGGCCATCTTCTCGGCACCACGGTGGTGGTAGCCGACTTCCGGCACGCAGTCGACGATTTCCTCGCCATCCAGCTGCAGGATGATGCGGAAGGCGCCGTGGGCGGACGGGTGGTTGGGGCCGAGGTTGAGGAACATGTAGTCCTCGTGCTCGTTGCCGCGCTTCATGCCCCAGTCTTCCGGCCGGAAGCGGGCGGCTTCTTCTTCGAGCTGCTGCTTGGCCAGGGTCAGCGTGTACGGATCGAATTCGGTGGCGCGCGCCGGGTAGTCCTTGCGCAGCGGGTGACCTTCCCAGGTCGGCGGCATCATGATCCGGCTCAGGTGCGGGTGGCCGGTGAAGTGGATGCCGTACATGTCCCAGACTTCGCGCTCGTACCAGTTGGCGTTGGGCCAGATGGACGTCACGGAGGGCAGGTTGAGGTCGCCTTCGCTGAGGGCCACCTTGATCATCACGTCGCTGTTACGGGCGATCGACATCAGGTGGTAGAACACCGTGAAATCGGCACCTGGCAAGCCGCGGCGATGTGTACGCAGGCGCTCGTCGACGCCATGCAGGTCGTACAGCATGACGTAGGGGCGCGGCAGATTGCGCAGGAAGGTCAGCACCTCGACCAGCTTCTCACGGGCAACCCAGATGACCGGCATGCCGGTGCGGGTGGGCTGGATCGTCAGGCTCTCGGCGCCAAAGCGAGTGTTGAGTTCGGCAACGACGTCTTGGTCGTCAGCCTTGTACGGCGGAATAGACAGAACGGTGTCTGCAGTCATGGTCTCGGTCGCTATCAGTCAACGTAGAGAATGAATCGGGCCTTCTTGTGGAAGGGTGGGACTCAGACTTCGTCAGGGCTGCGCAGGTTGGTGACAGCAATACGCTGTTCACGGCGCTGTTCTTTTTGCGAAGGCATTTCGGCGCGGTAGACGCCTTGATCGCCGACGACCCAGGACAACGGGCGGCGCTCCTGGCCGATGGACTCCTGCAAGAGCATCAGGCCCTGCAGGAATGCTTCGGGACGGGGCGGGCAGCCGGGTATGTAGACGTCCACGGGAAGGAACTTGTCCACGCCCTGAACGACCGAGTAGATATCGTACATGCCGCCGGAGTTGGCGCACGAACCCATGGAAATGACCCACTTGGGTTCCAGCATCTGCTCATAGAGGCGCTGGATGATCGGCGCCATCTTGATGAAGCAGGTGCCGGCGATGACCATGAAGTCAGCCTGGCGGGGAGACGCACGAATCACTTCCGCACCGAAGCGGGCGATGTCGTGCGGGGCAGTGAAGGCCGTGGTCATTTCCACGTAGCAGCAGGACAGGCCGAAGTTGTACGGCCAGAGGGAGTTCTTGCGTCCCCAGTTCACCGCGCCATTGAGAACATCTTCGAGCTTGCCCATGTAGATGTTCTTATGGACTTGCTCGTCTAGCAGCGGGTCGGAAACGGTCTCTCGCTGGCCAATCGGATACTGCTCGTTAGGCGCATCCGGGTCGACCCGAGTAAGTTTGTATTGCATCGCCAAAGCCTCATTGTTTTAGCTTCGCCTGCCGCTCACGACGTCCTTCGGGAGCCCAATCGAGCGCCCCGATACGCCAAAGGTAGACAAGACCCGCCAACAGAATTGCTATAAAAACGGTAGCTTCGATAAGGCCGGCCCAGCCGCTTTCGCGAACGGATACGGCCCAGGCGAAGAGAAAGAGGGCTTCGACGTCGAAGATCACGAAGAGCATCGCGACCAGATAGAATTTTGCGGAAAGGCGCAGGCGGGCGTTGCCCGTGGGGAGCATCCCGGATTCGAACGGTTCGTTCTTGCTGCGGCCCCAGGCCTTGCTGCCGAGCAGGCTGGAGACACCCATCATAAAGCCGCAGAGGCCGATGACCCCAAGCAGAAAAACGGCCAATGCCCAGTTGTGGGAAAGGATGGTGCTGGCTTCCGACATGCCGGAACTCCTCAGTACAAGGAACGGCGTTCACTCGCGGTTAAAGTCATGTTGCAGGCACTCTTGTGGAGTTGCCCTGCAATCTTATCGAACAATTTTATGCCCGATTTGACCTGTAAGTAAATTTTTCGGACTAAAAAATTAACTGATAGGTCGAGTTATCCGCGACAGATTGCCACAACCCCTAGTCGCACAAGGCCTGGACCGAAAACACATTTTTTCTGCCAGGCAAGTAAAGGGCGTGTTCCTTTGCATTAATCGATAACTGTTCGCATTTGATTGGTTGTTATTTGAGCATTACACGGCGGCGCACTTCAGCGACCCGCTTTCGGTGACATAAGTTGCAAATAACTTTGCCTGATTAACTGGCCGTTGATTATGAACAAATCATCGGTTTGCCAGATTGTTGAGGCTCCGACCTTGTACTAGCGTGCATGAAGCGCCCCGCGGGGCGTTGCCCTGTTTTCTGCTTGGAACGGGTCTGCGCGGTTGCCCCTGCCTGTGGCATGTCGACCCTTCATAGAACAATAAATGAGGGAATCGCCATGCGTGTCGTCCACTCCTGCCTGTGTGCCCTGTTGCTGCTGCCTGCGCTGAATGCCCAGGCGGAGCAGGGCGATTACAATTTCTGGCAAACCATGAGCAATCTGGTGTCGCCGCCGGCTGCCGACAACAAGGTCACGCCGACGCAACGGCTGGGGCCATATCCGCTGCTGGCGAATCCGGCCGGCTTCAACAGCGGCTTCAAGCCCGGCAACTACTACGCCTGGCAGACCGTGCAAATGGCGCCGCAGACCGGAGCCGTGTGCGGCAATGGCTCGCCCTATAAATTCTTTGTCAATCGCGTGCCCAATACGCGCAATACCATCATCTACCTGGAGGGTGGAGGCGCCTGCTGGGATCACGCGAGCTGCACCGGGCAGAGCGGCATCCGTGGTGCGCGTAACCCGGACGGTATTCCGAATGACTACATGAGCCTGCTCAACCCGGGCGCCAGCCTGGTCAGTCCGTTCGTGGTGCGCCTGCACCCCTGGACCCGGGTCAAGACCCAGAACTGGAACATGGTCTACGTGCCGTACTGCACTGGCGACATTTATTCCGGTGACAGGGTTGCGGTGTACCAGGACCCGCAAAGCCAGCAAGAACCCCTGATCTGGCACCACAACGGGTTGCGCAACATGCGCGCTGTTGTCGGCTGGCTGAAGGACAACCTGCCGCGTCCGACGCAAATGCTGACCACCGGTTGCAGCGCCGGTGGCGCCGGGAGCCTGACCAGTTACGGCCCGACCCGCCAGGACATTGCGCCGACACGCAGCTCCCTGATCAACGACTCCGGCCCGGTGTTCACCGCCATGGTGGGTGGCTCGAGCGCCACATACCCATCCCTGCCGCTGCAAACCTTCATCCGCAATGCCTGGGGGCTGGACGCAGGGCCGTTGCCGTTCCTGCAATCCCGCGTTCCGGGCTTGAACCTGAACAATTTGGGCACCTTGTATCCCGCGCTCTCCAGCAACCTGCCGGCTGACCGCATGGGGCACACGCACTTCTGGAAGGACCTGAATTACTCGTCCTATTCCTACGAGCGGTTCTACCCGGAGATCGCCAATGCACCTGACCAGGCCACCAAGGAAGCCTTGATTCACGCGAAATGGGATGTGGACACTGGCCGCCTGCGCAATGAGCTGGCCAACCTGCCGAACGTCGGCGGTTACTTTCCGCAATACCGGGCGGTCAACGAAAGCCACTGCACCAGCATCATCGAGTTCGCCAACGCCGACATCCAGGAGCAGAACCTGCAGCTGGATGACTTCGTGAACAATGTGCTGGAAGGCAATGGCCCGGTCATCGATGCGTCGGAGCTGAGCGATACGGCTGACCGCAACAAGCCGTTCAACCTGCTGTATTTCGCGCTCGATCAGTTGCTCTGACCGAGCAGGCGCTTACTGATAGGCGCGTTCGCGCGCCTCCTGCAGGCGCTGGCGCAGGTACTGGTCGCGGCTCAGTCCGTCGGGAATGCTGTCCGTGGCCATGACCTCGCTGACGATGCGTTTCTCGTCTTTCTTGTACTGCAAAAAGCGTTCGTCAGGCTGTGCCGCGGCCTGACGAGCCGCGCTGCGAGCCTGGTAGCGCTCCATCAAGGCTGCGGCCTGGGCTTTTTGCGTCTCCTCATCGCTCACGGTGGCCTGAATCAGGCCAAGTTGCAGCAGCAGGGCCTCGCTCGACGCCAGCTCATCACGTCCTTCATAAAGCTCGATATCGGCGCGCAGCGCTTCAGCCTGCCTGTTGCGCTCGGCCTCGGGCAGGTTGGGGCCTTCGGCGAAGAATGAGCGGTAGGCGGCGTGAAACAGCAGGCGCTGTTCCTGTTCCTTGATCTGGGGAGCCAGCAACAGCTGTTGCTGCTGCGAAACAACGGCGGGTGCTTTGCCAGCAGCCTCCTGCACGGCACTGTCCGTGGTCTGCGAGGGCGATGTGGCAACAGGTATCTCCGACTGCTGCCAGTAGACCGTGGCGGCAGCGCTGACCAGGGCCAAGGCGCCCATTGCAAGGTAAAAACGTCCGTTCACCAGTCTCTCCCGTTCCATTCGGCGGAATTGTGCGATGGAGTCTAGCCCATGCCGAATCGGCTCGATCTTGCGGGCTGATCGCGAGCAGGGCCGGTATGCGCCTGGCGGCTGTGATAGTGGCCCAAAAAAGAAAAACCCCGGCATCGCTGCCGGGGTTTCTCTACATCGTCTCAGTCCGCATTCGTGGTTTGGACTGAGGCGCCGATTCCACTTAGTGGAACTGGTTCATCGTGTTGTCTTTGCCGCTTGCTTTCAGAGCCGCTTCACCAGCGAAGTACTCTTTATGATTGTCGCCGAGGTCGGAGCCAGCCATGTTCTGGTGCTTGACGCAGGCGATGCCCTGGCGCAGTTCCTGACGCTGAACACCTTTGACGTAGGCCAGCATGCCTTGGTCGGCGAAGTACCCTTTGGCCAGGTTGTCGGTGGACAGCGCGGCGGTGTGGTAGGTCGGCAGGGTGATCAGGTGGTGGAAGATACCAGCCTGAGCCGAGCCGTCGCGTTGGAAGGTACGGATCTTCTCGTCGGCAACCTGAGCCAGTTCGGTTTCGTCGTACTCGACGCTCATCAGTTTGGTGCGGTCGTAGCTGGAAACGTCCTTGCCTTCGGCGACGAACGCATCGAACACCTGCTGACGGAAGTTCAGGGTCCAGTTGAACGACGGGCTGTTGTTGTACACCAGCTTGGCGTTCGGGATGGTCTTGCGGATCTCGTTGATCATGGACGCGATCTGGCCTACGTGCGGCTTCTCGGTCTCGATCCACAGCAGGTCGGCGCCGTTCTGCAGCGAAGTGATGCTGTCCAGTACGCAGCGTGCTTCACCGGTGCCAGCGCGGAACTGGAACAGGTTGGACGGCAGGCGCTTCGGACGCAGCAGCTTGCCACCGCGGTTCAGCACGACGTCGCCGTTCTTCAGCTCGGCAGGGGAAACTTCTTCGCAATCCAGGAAGGAGTTGTACTGGTCGCCCAGGTCGCCCGGCTGCTTGGTCACGGCGATCTGCTTGGTCAGGCCGGCACCCAGGGAGTCGGTACGGGCAACGATCACACCGTCATCAATGCCCAGCTCGAGGAAGGCGTAACGCACGGCGTTGATCTTGGCCAGGAAGTCTTCGTGAGGCACGGTGACCTTGCCGTCCTGGTGGCCGCACTGCTTCTCGTCGGACACCTGGTTTTCGATCTGGATGCAGCACGCACCGGCTTCGATCATTTTCTTGGCGAGCAGGTAGGTGGCTTCCGGGTTACCGAAACCGGCGTCGATGTCGGCGATGATTGGCACGACGTGGGTTTCATAGTTGTCGATCTGCGCTTGCAGCTCGGCTTCCTTGGCCTTGTCACCGGCGGCGCGGGCAGCGTCGACAGCGGTGAACAGCAGGTCCAGTTCGCGGGCGTCAGCCTGGCGCAGGAAGGTGTACAGCTCTTCGATCAGGCCGGACACCGCAGTTTTTTCGTGCATGGACTGGTCAGGCAGCGGACCGAAATCGGAGCGCAGGGCGGCAACCATCCAGCCGGAGAGGTAGAGGTAGCGCTTGTTGGTGGTCTTCAGGTGCTTCTTGATCGAGATCAGCTTCTGCTGACCGATGAAGCCGTGCCAGCAACCCAGCGACTGGGTGTAGACGGAAGAGTCGGCGTCGTACTCGGCCATGTCTTTGCGCATGATGGCCGCCGTGTACTTGGCGATGTCCAGACCGGTCTTGAAACGGTTCTGAGCGCGCATGCGAGCCACGGATTCCGGGTTGATGGCGCTCCAGCTGCTGCCGAACGTCTCTTTCAGAGCGGCGACTGCCTTGATGTCGTTTTGATAAGCGGACATGGTCAATCCTTCAATGTATGTGTTTGGTTGAGCACCGACTTTCCCACTCGGAACCTGCTTTCGAAGGTCGTGGTTGCGGGATCACATAGCAAAACGGGAGAAAGAGACCAGGGCGCAGTCGCGGCCAGAGGAGGGGGTGACGAGACGTACAGACTTCGGGGCAGTGCGGGTGATCGGCGGCGGTGGAGGCCGCTGGATGACACGACAGGCTGCGACGATTGGCTGTGACGTTAAAACGCTTCCCCGTCCCTCAGGACAACTTCGTTCCAGTCGCAATCTCGTCGTACTGCCTTGTGGGCCTTGCAACACGAATCGGCTCTGACGGTAAGTTGGAGCGCGACTCGGAGGCCCTTTCCAGGGCCCCTGATTAGCGGGAGCGAGGCCATCATGCCTCTGGGAAAAGTGTTCGTCAAACGTTTTGTAGTGGTTTTTTAAGACTACTACATAATTATTTTCGCGACCGCTCGGTCAGCCCTGGGCGGTCACTGATTGACCACATCGACCTTGACCCGCAGCGTCATGTCTTCGCGGCCACGGGTGGAATGGCGCTGCAGTACATCGCGCTGTTCGGAGAGGTTTTCGCCGCTGACGCCGCCGATGCTGATCCATTCGCCGACCCGGCCGCTGACGCGGGTATCGGTGCTCTGCACGTCGATGACGCCGGGCTGGTAAGGATTGACGCGGTCACGGTTGCTGCTGATGGAGATGTGCACGATGTCGCCGCTGAGGCTGGCGGTGACGTAGAAGCCGCGGGTGACATCGCGGTACTGGGTGTTGTTGTAGACCTGGCCGTACTGGCCGCGCTCGGTGGTGGTGATCGGTACGCTCTGGCCCACCTGGATCAGCGCCGGGTAGCCCTCGGTGGCCTGCACCTGTTGGGTGCCGCCGCCACGGCTGTCGGTGCTGCGGCGGATGATGCGTACCTGGTCGCGGCCTCTCACTTCGCCCTGGCCGATCTGGACTTCTGCGTTGCCGGCGCTGATGGTGCCGTCCGCGCGGTAACCGCGGTCGGTCTGGTAGCTCGATTCGGTGCTGTCGACACTGATCAGCAGGCGGCGTGGCTCGGTGTCGAGTTGCCCGAGCACCTGACGCACTTCCTCGATCTTTTCCGGGGAGGCGTTGATCACCAACTGATTGCCGTAGGGGCTGACGCGTCCTTCGTTGCCGAGGATCGACTGGATCACCGGCATCACGTCTTCCGCGGACCGGTAGTTCAGCGGGATCACTTCGGTGGCGGCGCTCAGCATCTGGCTGAGGCTCAGCAACCCGGCAGACAGGAGCAGGCGGATCTTCATAGCAGGAAACTCCGTAGATCGGGGTCGGTAATGCTGGTTTCCCAGGCCTGGTCGAAGTGTGACTGGCGTTGGCGCGTGCGGCCCGGGTCCTGGTACAGAGCGTAGCCTGCAGGCAGCGCCGGCTCGGGCCGCATGAGCAGGCCGCGATCGTCAGAGATGAGGTAGGTGACGTCTTCGGCCGGGTAATCCGGGTGCAGTTTGCGAATGTGCAGGTTGCTGGAAAGGCGACGGGAGAGCGTCACCAATCTGTGGCCTTCTCTGATGGCCCGGCTGACGTCCTTGACCAGGATCCGCAGGCGGTTTCGCGGACTGGCCAGGAGGAACGCCGTGCAGGCTTCCTGAACGCTGCTGTGGTGATACAGCCAGGGTTCTAGGTCGTTGCTGTAGATGCACAGGGTATGGCGTGCCTGCTGGAGCAGGGCGAGCGCATGGGCGCGAGCGTGTTCGGAATGTTCGAAGCGTTCCAGCGCACTGTGTGCACCGAGCACGAACGGTGCGGGTTCGACCTGTTCGATGTCAGGCGTCATGGGCGCCGGGTTGTGTACGGTGAAGCGCCCTGGCGACTGGAACTCGATGGCCGGAAGCTCTTGCAGCTCGGGGTTCTCGACTGTGTCCGGCGAGGTATCTTCGTCCGTCATGGCGCTCTCCTGATCCGGATGGTGGTCAGCACCCTGGGCTGCTGGCGTCGCGTGCTGCACGCAACGAAACGCCAGTCGACCCTATGTTCTAGTTGCTGTGGCGCACCATGTCTACATGGGGAATGCCGGCGTCCAGGTATTCCCCGCTGACGATGGCAAACCCGAGCTTTTCATAGAAGGGCGTCGCGTGCACCTGGGCGCTGAGCATTTGTTGCTGCAGGCCACGCTTTTCCGCTTCGGCGACCACCGCACGGATCAGCGCATCGCCAACTTTCAGGCCGCGCCAGTCCTTGAGTACCGATACCCGCCCGATATGACCGTCGTCCAGCAGGCGGGCAGTGCCGATCGGGTAATCGCCCTCGAAGGCGAGAAAGTGCACGGCTTCGGCGTCTTCGGCGTCCCACTCCAGCTCAGGTGGGACGGCCTGTTCGGCGACGAAGACCGCTTCGCGAATGCGCCGCAGGTCGGCGTTGTCCTTCTGCCAGTCAGCCAGGCGGACGTGGATCTCACTCATCGGCAAACTCCAGGCTGCCTTGCTTGACCAGCTCCCAGAGCAGGTTGCGCGCCTCGTCGCTGGCCAGCCACGGAGCCAGGTTTTCGATGTGCAGTGCGTCCGCCGAGCACACCAGCTTGAGCAGTTCGCGCAGGCTTTCCGAGAGCAGGCGGCTCTGGCCGCTGGCGAACAGCACCAGGTCGTCACCGACTTCGGACCATGCCATGCGGGCGCTGGGGTTGCGCACCATGATGGCGCCTTCTTCCAGGCTTTCGAGGAACGAGGCTTCGTCGATGTCGATGCCGGCGATCAGCTCGGGGTATTTGGGCTCGGTCATGAACTGGCCGAACCAGGTCATCAGCAGGCGCTCGTCGCCCATGTGCTCGTTGAGCAGGGCCTTGAGGCGATCCAGGGCGTCGCGCTGGATCTGGGTCGGGTCGCTGGTCGGCTGTGCGTCGGCATCGCTGTAGCGCTCTTCGTCGGGCAGGAACTGGCCGAGGAAGTCGGTGAAATGGGTCAGGACTTCGGCGGCGCTCGGCGCACGGAAGCCTACGGAATACGTCATACAGTCATCCTCAGCGGTACCACAGTGGGCCAGGAGCGGCGGCAGGTACAACATGTCGCCGGGCTCCAGGACCCATTCATCGGTTTGGGCAAATTCAGCAAGAATCTTCAGGTCGGCGTGTTCGAGCAGCGGGCTGTCGGAGTTGCACATCTGCCCGACCTGCCAGCGGCGATTGCCGTGGGCTTGCAGCAGGAACACGTCGTAGTTGTCGTAATGCGGGCCGACACCGCCACCAGGGGCGGCGAAGCTGATCATCACGTCATCGATGCGCCACTTGGGCAGGAACTTGAACTGTTCCAGCAGTTCAGCCACTTCCGGGACGAACTGGTCGACGGCCTGTACCAGCAGGGTCCAGTCGCGCTCCGGCAGGTCGGCGAAGGCGTCTTCGGCGAAGGGGCCGCGGCGCAGCTCCCACGGGTTTGCGCCGTGTTCGATGACCAGGCGCGATTCGACTTCTTCTTCGAGCGCCAGGCCGGCCAGTTCGTCCGGGGAGATCGGGCTTTCGAAGTCAGGGATCGCCTGGCGCACCAGAAGGGGTTTCTTTTGCCAGTAGTCGCGCAGGAATTCGCGCACTGTCAGGCCGCCCAGCAATTGCAGTGGAATATCAGGATTCATTGCTAAGCCTTTGAAATAAAGATAAATCGTTAAACAAAAACGCCCGGCTCAGCCGGGCGTTCAGTGGGCTGTTTCGCTTCAGACGCGCTTGGCCTGGGCCACCGCATTGCCGATGTAGTTGGCCGGGGTGAGCTGTTTCAGCTCGGCCTTGGCATCGGCTGGCATGTCGAGGCCGTCGATGAAGTCGAGCAGGGCCTGCGGGCTGATGCCCTTGCCGCGGGTCAGCTCTTTCAGCTTCTCGTAGGGGTTTTCGATGGCGTAGCGGCGCATGACGGTCTGGATCGGCTCGGCGAGCACTTCCCAGCAGGCGTCCAGGTCTTCAGCAATGCGTTGAGCATTCAGCTCCAACTTGCTGATTCCTTTAAGGCTTGCTTCGTAAGCGATAACGCTGTGAGCGAAACCAACACCCAGGTTGCGCAGCACGGTGGAGTCGGTCAGGTCACGCTGCCAGCGGGAGATCGGCAGCTTGCTGGCCAGGTGCTGGAACAGCGCGTTGGCGATGCCGAGATTGCCTTCGGAGTTCTCGAAGTCGATCGGGTTGACCTTGTGCGGCATGGTCGAGGAGCCGATTTCGCCGGCCACGGT
>JBLZZJ010000028.1:0-195166 GCA_050282285.1 Pseudomonas sp. | reverse complement strand
CAGGAACTCGGCCCGTTCATCGCCCACGAGATGAACCGCTGCATCGCCTGCTACCGCTGCGTGCGCTACTACAAGGACTACGCCGGCGGCACCGACCTGGGCGTCTACGGCGCGCATGACAACGTGTACTTCGGCCGCGTCGAGGACGGCACGCTGGAAAGCGAGTTCTCCGGCAACCTGGTCGAGGTCTGCCCGACCGGCGTGTTCACCGACAAGACCCACTCCGAGCGCTACAACCGCAAGTGGGACATGCAGTTCTCGCCGAGCATCTGCCATGGCTGCTCCAGCGGCTGCAACACCAGCCCGGGTGAGCGCTACGGCGAAGTCCGCCGCATCGAGAACCGCTTCAACGGCTCGGTGAACCAGTACTTCCTGTGCGACCGCGGCCGTTTCGGCTACGGCTACGTCAACCGCGAAGACCGTCCGCGCCAGCCGATGATGATGCTGAGCAAGATGAAGATGGGCCTCGACTCGGCCCTCGACCAGGCCGCCGCGCTGCTCAACGGGCGCAAGGTGATCGGCATCGGTTCGCCCCGTGCCAGCCTGGAAAGCAACTTCGCCCTGCGCGAACTGGTGGGTGCCGAGCACTTCTACACCGGTGTGGCCGCCAGCGAACTGGAACTGCTCCAGTTGATCCGCGACGTGCTGCAGAACGGCCCGCTGCCAACCCCGAACCTGCGCGACGTGGAAAGCCACGACGCGGTGTTTGTTCTCGGCGAGGACCTGACCCAGACCGCCGCGCGCCTGGCCCTGGCCCTGCGCCAGTCGGTCAAGGGCAAAGCCACTGAAATCGCCGCTGCCGCGAAGATTCAGGACTGGCACATGGCCGCGGTGCAGAACGTCGCCCAGCACGCCCTCAACCCGCTGTTCATCGCCAGCGTCAGCGGCACCCGTCTGGATGACGTGGCGGCCGAATGCGTGCACGCCGCGCCGGACGACCTGGCCCGCCTGGGCTGCGCCGTGGCTCACGCCATCGACCCGAGCGCCCCGGCCGTCAGCGGCCTGGAAAGCGACGCCGCCGAACTGGTACAGCGCATCGCCGATGCTCTTGTAGCAGCCAAGCGCCCGCTGGTGGTATCCGGCGCCTCCCTGGGCAGCAAAGCTGTGATCGAGGCTGCGGCGAACATCGCCAACGCCCTGAAGAACCGCGAGAAGAACGCCTCCATCAGCCTGGTGGTGCCGGAAGCCAACAGCATGGGCCTGGCCCTGCTGCAAGGCGACGCCCTGCACGCCCAGTCGCTGGATGCCGCCCTGAACGCCCTCAGCAGCGGCCAGGCCGATGCCGTGGTGGTACTGGAAAACGACCTGTACCGCCGTGCCGCCGCCAGCCAGGTCGATACCGCCCTCGCCGCCGCCAAGCTGGTGATCGTCCTCGACCACCAGGCCACCGCGACCACTGCCAAGGCCCATCTGTTGCTGCCAGCGGCCAGCTTCGCCGAAGGCGACGGCACCCTGGTCAGCTTCGAAGGCCGCGCCCAGCGTTTCTTCCAGGTTTTCGACCCGACGTACTACGACAGCAACAACCTGGTCCGCGAAAGCTGGCGCTGGCTGCATGCTCTGCAGAGCACCCGCGAAAACAAGGCCGTGGACTGGACGCATCTGGACCAGGTCACCTCGGCCTGCGCCGACAGCATCTCTGCATTGGCGGGTATCCGCGACGCCGCGCCGTCCTCGAGCTTCCGCATCAAGGGCTTGAAACTGGCCCGCGAGCCGCATCGCTACAGCGGCCGTACCGCCATGCGCGCCAACATCAGCGTGCACGAGCCGCGTCAGCCGCAGGACAAGGACTCGGCCTTCGCCTTCTCCATGGAGGGCTACGCCGGCTCCACCGAGCCGCGCCAGCAGATTCCGTTCGCCTGGTCCCCAGGCTGGAACTCCCCACAGGCCTGGAACAAGTTCCAGGACGAAGTGGGCGGTCACCTGCGTGCCGGCGACCCGGGCGTGCGCCTGATCGAAAACCAGGGCGCCACCCTGCCCTGGTTCGAAGTGCGTGCCGCCTTCAACCCGGCCAAAGGCACCCTGCAGGCCGTGGCCCTGCACCACCTGTTCGGCAGCGAGGAAACCTCCGCCCTGGCCGCACCAGTGCAGGAGCGCATCCCGCAGCCGTACGTGGCCATGGCCAAGGAGCACGCCGACAGCCTGGGCGTGAACGACGGCGCGCTGCTCAGCCTGACCGTCAATGGCCAGGCACTGCGTCTGCCGCTGCAGGTGCGTGAAGAGCTGGCAGTCGGCCTGATCGGTCTGCCGGTCGGCCTGCCAGGCATTCCGCCACTGTTCAGCGGTGCCGAAGTCACCGGCATTCAGGAGGCTGCGCAATGAGTTGGCTGACCCCTGAACTGATCGACATCATCGTCGCGGTCCTCAAGGCCATCGTCATCCTGCTGGCCGTGGTGGTCACCGGGGCGCTGCTGAGCTTCGTCGAACGCCGCCTGCTTGGCTGGTGGCAGGACCGCTACGGCCCGAACCGCGTGGGTCCGTTCGGCATGTTCCAGATCGCCGCCGACATGATCAAGATGTTCTTCAAGGAAGACTGGACGCCGCCGTTCGCCGACAAGGTGATCTTCACCCTGGCGCCTGTGATCGCCATGAGCGCCATGCTCATCGCCTTCGCGATCATCCCGGTCACCCCGACCTGGGGCGTGGCCGACCTGAACATCGGCATCCTGTTCTTCTTCGCCATGGCCGGCCTGTCGGTGTACGCCGTGCTGTTCGCCGGCTGGGCGAGCAACAACAAGTTCGCCCTGCTCGGTGCCCTGCGCGCCTCGGCCCAGACCGTCTCCTACGAGGTTTTCCTGGCCCTGGCCCTGATGGGCGTAGTGGCTCAGGTCGGCTCGTTCAACATGCGCGACATCGTGGATTACCAGGCGGAAAACCTGTGGTTCATCATTCCGCAGTTCTTCGGCTTCTGTACCTTCTTCATCGCCGGCGTCGCCGTGACCCACCGTCACCCGTTCGACCAGCCGGAAGCGGAGCAGGAACTGGCCGACGGCTACCACATCGAATACGCCGGCATGAAATGGGGCATGTTCTTCGTCGGTGAGTACATCGGCATCGTGACCATCTCGGCCCTGCTGGTGACCCTGTTCTTCGGCGGCTGGCACGGTCCGTTCGGCATCCTGCCGCAGATCCCGTTCATCTGGTTCGCCCTGAAAACCGCTTTCTTCATCATGATCTTCATCCTGCTGCGCGCGTCGATCCCGCGCCCGCGGTATGACCAGGTCATGGCGTTCAGCTGGAAGTTCTGCTTGCCGCTGACCCTGATCAACCTGCTGGTGACCGGCGCCGTCGTGCTGGCCATGGCCCAGTAAGGAGTAGCTGCATGTTCAAGTACATTTTCGACGTCATCCACGGCACCTACACCCAGCTGCGCAGCCTGGTGATGGTCTTCAGCCATGGTTTCCGCAAGCGCGACACCCTGCAGTACCCGGAAGAACCCGTGTACCTGCCGCCGCGCTACCGTGGCCGTATCGTGCTGACCCGCGACCCCGACGGCGAAGAGCGCTGCGTGGCCTGCAACCTGTGCGCCGTGGCCTGCCCGGTCGGCTGCATTTCGCTGCAGAAAGCCGAGACCGAAGACGGCCGCTGGTACCCGGATTTCTTCCGCATCAACTTCTCGCGCTGCATCTTCTGCGGGCTCTGCGAAGAAGCCTGCCCCACCACCGCGATCCAGCTCACGCCGGACTTCGAGATGGGCGAGTTCAAGCGCCAGGACCTGGTGTACGAAAAAGAAGACCTGCTGATTTCCGGCCCGGGCAAGAACCCGGACTACAACTTCTACCGCGTTGCGGGTATGGCGATCGCCGGCAAGCCGAAAGGCGCCGCACAGAACGAAGCCGAGCCGATCAACGTTAAAGGCCTACTTCCTTAAGGACGCACGATGGAATTCGCTTTCTATTTCGCTGCCGGCGTCGCGGTGATGTCCACCATCCGGGTGGTCACCAGCAGCAACCCCGTGCATGCCCTGCTCTACCTCATCATCTCGCTGCTGGCAGTGTCGATGGTGTTCTTCGCCCTGGGTGCGCCGTTTGCCGGCGCCCTGGAAATCATCGTCTACGCCGGTGCCATCATGGTGCTGTTCGTCTTCGTGGTGATGATGCTCAACCTCGGCCCTGCGGCCGTGGACCAGGAGAAGAAGTGGCTGACCCCGGGCATCTGGTTCGGCCCGGCCGTGCTCAGCGCCCTGCTGCTCGGCCAACTGCTCTACGTGCTGTTCGTGTCCCCGAGCGGGGCACTGATCGGCGAAGAAACCGTGGACGCCAAGGCGGTCGGCATCAGCCTCTTCGGCCCCTACCTGCTGGCCGTCGAACTGGCGTCGATGCTGCTGCTGGGCGCACTGGTCGCCGCCTACCACCTCGGCCGCCACGACGCGAAGGATGCAACGCCATGAATGGTATTCCGATGGAGCACGGCCTGGCGCTCGCCGGCGTGCTGTTCAGCCTGGGATTGGTCGGCCTGATGGTTCGACGCAACATCCTTTTCGTGTTGATGAGCCTGGAAGTGATGATGAACGCCGCAGCCCTGGCGTTCGTCGTGGCAGGTGCCCGCTGGGCGCAGGCTGACGGCCAGGTGATGTTCATCCTGGTGATCACCCTGGCCGCCGCCGAGGCCAGTATCGGCCTGGCGATCCTGCTGCAGCTGTATCGCCGCTTCAACACCCTCGATATCGACGCTGCCAGCGAGATGCGCGGATGAACCTCCTATTCCTGACGTTGCTGTTCCCCCTGGTCGGCTGGTTCATCCTGGCCTTCACCCGTGGCCGCCTGAGCGAAAGCGCCGCTGCCGTGGTCGGTGTCGGTTCGGTTGGCCTGTCGGCCCTGACCACCGCCTGGATCATCTGGCAATTCAACGCCGCACCACCGGAAGGTGGCGCGTACAGCCAGACCCTGTGGCAGTGGATGAGTGTCGACGGCCTGGCGCCGAGCTTTACCCTGTACCTGGACGGCCTGTCCCTGACCATGCTCGGCGTGGTTACCGGTGTGGGCTTCCTGATCCATATGTTCGCCAGCTGGTACATGCGTGGCGAAGAGGGCTATTCGCGCTTCCTGTCGTACACAAACCTGTTCATCTTCAGCATGGTGCTGCTGGTGCTGGGCGACAACCTGATGACCCTGTTCTTCGGGTGGGAAGGCGTGGGCCTGTGCTCGTACCTGCTGATCGGCTTCTACTACAAGCACGTGCCCAACGGTAACGCGGCGCTGAAGGCCTTCATCGTCACCCGCATCGGCGACGTGTTCCTGATGATCGGTCTGTTCCTGCTGTTCCTCAACCTCGGCACCCTGAACATCCAGGAGCTGATGGTGCTAGCGCCGCAGAAATACGCTGCCGGCGACACCTGGCTGTGGCTGGCGACCCTGATGCTGCTCGGTGGTGCGGTCGGCAAATCCGCCCAGCTGCCGCTGCAGACCTGGCTGGCCGACGCCATGGCCGGCCCGACCCCGGTGTCGGCGCTGATCCACGCGGCAACCATGGTTACCGCGGGCGTCTACCTGATCGCGCGCACCAACGGCCTGTTCCTGCTGACTCCGGAAATCCTCGAACTGGTGGGTATCGTCGGCGGCGTGACGCTGGTCCTGGCCGGTTTCGCGGCCTTGGTGCAGACCGACATCAAGCGCATCCTCGCCTACTCGACCATGAGCCAGATCGGCTACATGTTCCTGGCCCTGGGCGTTGGCGCCTGGGATGCGGCGATCTTCCACCTGATGACCCACGCCTTCTTCAAGGCCCTGCTGTTCCTCGCCTCGGGCTCAGTGATCAACGCCTGCCACCACGAGCAAAACATCTTCAAGATGGGCGGCCTGTGGAAGAAACTGCCGCTGGCCTACGCCAGCTTCATCGTCGGCGGTTCCGCCCTGGTCGCCCTGCCGCTGATCACCGCAGGCTTCTACTCCAAGGACGAAATCCTCTGGGAAGCCTTCGCCAGCGGTCACACCGGCCTGCTCTACGCCGGCCTGCTGGGCGCGTTCATGACCTCGATCTACACCTTCCGCCTGATCTTCATCGCCTTCCATGGCGAAGCGAAGACCGAGGCCCATGCCGGTCATGGCATCGCCCACAGCCTGCCGCTGATCGTACTGATCGTGCTCTCGACCTTCGTCGGCGCCTGGATCACCCCGCCGCTGGCCGGTGTGCTGCCGCAGAGCGTCGGCCATGCCGGTGGCGACGCCAAGCACAGCCTGGAAATCGCCTCGGGGGCCATCGCCATCGCCGGCATCCTGCTGGCCGCCCTGCTCTACCTCGGCAAGCGCCGTGTGGTCAACGCCGTGGCGCAAAGCGCGCCGGGCCGTTTCCTCAGCGCCTGGTGGTTCGCCGCGTGGGGCTTCGACTGGCTCTATGACAAGCTTTTCGTCCAGCCGTACCTGCTGGCCTGCCGCCTGCTCGGCCGCGACCCGATCGACGCCGGCATCGGCCTCGTTCCGCGCCTGGCACGCAGCGGCAACGGCCTGCTGAGCCGCAGCGAAACCGGACAACTGCGCTGGTACGCCATGTCGATCGCCGGGGGCGCCGTGCTGGTGCTCGCCGTCGTCCTGCTGGCCTGACCCGACTATGCCTATTTCTCGAAAGGAATTTCGCCCGTCATGATTCTGCCTTGGCTAATCCTGATCCCTTTTATCGGTGGCCTGCTGTGCTGGCAGGGTGAACGCTTCGGCAACACCCTGCCGCGCTGGGTTGCGTTGCTGACCATGACCCTGCTGTTCGGCCTCGGCCTGTGGCTGTGGGGCACCGCCGACTTCAGCCTGGCGCCGGCACCCGGGGCCGATCCGGTCTGGGCCTACGAGTTCCAGGTGCAGTGGATCGAGCGTTTCGGCGTGAGCATCCACCTGGCGCTGGACGGCCTGTCCGTGCTGATGATCACCCTCACCGGCCTGCTTGGCGTGCTCTCGGTGCTCTGCTCGTGGAACGAGATCCAGAACCGCGTCGGCTTCTTCCACCTCAACCTGATGTGGATCCTCGGCGGCGTGGTCGGGGTGTTCCTGGCCATCGACCTGTTCCTGTTCTTCTTCTTCTGGGAAATGATGCTGGTGCCGATGTATTTCCTCATCGCGCTCTGGGGTCACAGCGGCAGCAAGGGTAATACGCGGATCAACGCGGCCACCAAGTTCTTCATCTACACCCAGGCCAGCGGCCTGATCATGCTGGTGGCGATCCTGGCCCTGGTGTTCGTGCACTTCAACCAGACCGGCATGCTGACCTTCAACTACGCCGACCTGCTGAAGACCGAACTGGCACCCGGCACCGAATACCTGCTGATGCTCGGCTTCTTCATCGCCTTCGCCGTGAAGTTCCCGGTGGTGCCGTTCCACTCCTGGCTGCCGGACGCCCACGCCCAGGCGCCGACCGCCGGTTCCGTGGACCTGGCGGGCATCCTGCTGAAAACCGCCGCCTACGGCCTGATCCGCTTCGCCCTGCCGCTGTTCCCCAACGCCTCGGCCGAGTTCGCGCCGATCGCCATGGGCCTGGGCGTGTTCGCCATCATCTACGGTGCCTTGCTGTCGTTCGCCCAGACCGACATCAAGCGCCTGGTGGCCTACTCCAGCGTCTCGCACATGGGCTTCGTGCTGATCGCCATCTACTCCGGCAGCCTGATCGCCCTGCAGGGCGCGGTGGTGCAGATGCTGGCCCACGGCCTGTCGGCCGCCGCGCTGTTCATCCTCTGCGGCCAGCTGTACGAGCGCCTGCACACCCGTGACATGCGTGAAATGGGTGGTATCTGGGCGCGCATGCCCTGGCTGCCGGCCCTGAGCCTGTTCTTCGCCGCCGCGGCCCTGGGCCTGCCGGGCACCGGCAACTTCGTCGGCGAATTCCTGATTCTCATCGGCAGCTTCCCGGCCGCGCCGTGGATCACCGTACTGGCCGCCACCGGCCTGGTGCTGGGCTCGGTCTACTCGCTGATCATGATCCACCGCGCCTACTTCGGCCCGGCCAAGGCCGAAGGCCCGCTGCTCGGCCTCAAGCCCCGGGAACTGGGCATGGTGCTGGGCCTGGCGGTACTGCTGATTCTGCTCGGGGTCTACCCGCAGCCGGTGCTCGACACCTCCGTTGCCAGCATGCAAGGCGTGCAGCAATGGATCGGCGGCGCCCTCACCCAACTCGCTTCGGCCCGGTAACCGGTAATGGAAAGCAGCGAAATGCAATTCACCGTTCAACACCTCATCGCCCTGCTGCCGCTACTGGTCACCGGCGCGACGATCATCGTGGTCATGCTGGCGATCGCCTGGAAGCGCAGCCACACGCTGACGTTCGTGCTGTCGGTGCTGGGCCTCAACCTGGCCCTGCTGTCGATCATCCCGGCCCTGCGCGTGGCGCCCCTGGAAGTCACCCCACTGCTGCAGATAGACGCCTTCGCCTGCTACTACATGGCGATGGTGCTGGCCGCCACCCTGGCGTGCGTGACCCTGACCCACGCCTACCTGGGCGAAGCCACCTGCGGCACCACCGGGTCGTCCAAGGCCGGTTACCCGGGCAACCGCGAAGAAATGTACCTGCTGATGCTGCTCTCGGCGGCTGGCGGTCTGGTGCTGGTCAGTGCCCAGCACCTGGCGGGCCTGTTCATTGGCCTAGAGCTGCTGTCGGTGCCGGTCTACGGCCTGGTGGCCTATGCCTTCTTCAACAAGCGCTCGCTGGAAGCCGGCATCAAGTACATGGTGCTGTCCGCCGCCGGCAGCGCCTTCCTGCTGTTCGGCATGGCGCTGCTGTACGCCGAGTCAGGCAGCCTGAGCTTCGCCCAGATCGGGGCCAGCCTGGCCGCCAACGGCACCAGCCTGCTGGTACAGATCGGCATCGGCATGATGCTGATCGGCCTGGCCTTCAAGCTGTCTCTGGTGCCCTTCCACCTGTGGACGCCGGACGTCTACGAAGGCGCCCCGGCGCCGGTGGCAGCGTTCCTGGCTACCGCCAGCAAGATTGCCGTGTTTGCCGTGCTGCTGCGCCTGTACCAGATCTCGCCGGCGATGTCGGGCGGCTGGCTGAATGACCTGCTGACCGTGATCGCGATTGCCTCGATCCTGTTCGGCAACCTGCTGGCGCTGCTGCAAAGCAACCTCAAGCGCCTGCTGGGTTATTCCTCCATCGCCCACTTCGGCTACCTGCTGGTGGCGCTGATCGCCAGCAAGGGCCTGGCCGTGGAAGCCATCGGCGTGTACCTGGCGACCTACGTGCTGACCAGCCTGGGCGCGTTCGGTGTGATCACCCTGATGTCCACGCCCTACAGCGGTCGCGATGCCGATGCCCTGTACGAGTACCGCGGCCTGTTCTGGCGCCGCCCGTACCTGACCGCCGTGATGACGGTGATGATGCTGTCGCTGGCCGGTATTCCGCTGACCGCCGGCTTCATCGGCAAGTTCTACGTCATCGCCGCCGGCGTGCAGGCGCAGCTGTGGTGGCTGCTGGGCGCCCTGGTCCTGGGCAGCGCCATCGCGGTGTTCTACTACCTGCGGGTGATGGTGACCCTGTTCCTGGCGGAGCCGAACCTGCGCAGCCACGATGCACCGTTCAACTGGGGCCAGCGTGCCGGCGGCATCATGCTGCTGGTGGTCGCGCTCCTGACGTTCCTGCTGGGTGTGTACCCGCAGCCGCTGCTGGAGCTGGTGCAGCACGCGGGCCTGGTCGCCGTCGTACGCTGATTGCAGCCTCCACAAAAAACCCGGCTTCTGCCGGGTTTTTTGTACCTGGACGCCCGCCTACCCCGGCAGGCGGACCTGGTTGCGGGTGCTGGTGAACAGGTCCCAGCTGGACATGAACAGCGCCGCGATCAGCGGGCCGATGACGAAGCCATTGAGCCCGAACAGCGAAAGCCCACCCAAGGTAGAAATCAGCACCAGATAGTCCGGCATGCGCGTGTCCTTGCCCACCAGGATCGGGCGCAGCACGTTGTCCACCAGGCTGATCACGCCGATCCCGAACACCAGCAGCACCACGCCCTGCCAGACGCTGCCGCTGAGCAGCAGGTACAGCGCCACCGGCCCCCAGATCAGGCCGGAGCCGACCGCGGGCAGCAGCGACAGGAAGGCCATCACCACCGCCCACAGCAGCACGCTGGGAATTCCCAGAATCCAGAAGATCAGGCCACCAAGCGCGCCCTGGACCACCGCCACCACCACGTTGCCCTTCACGGTCGCCCGCACCACACGGGTGAACTTGATCTGCAGGCGGCGCTTGTGGTGCTCCTTCAACGGCACCGACATGCGGATATGGCGCACCACGTCGATGCCATCGCGAAGAAAGAAGAACAGCAGGTAGACCATGATGAAGAAGCCGATCAGCAAGCCGAGGGTGTTCTGGCCGATCGACAGCACCTGGGTGGCGAGGAACTGGCTGCCCTGCATGGCCCCGCTGGAGAGCGTGTCACGCAGGCCGTCGAAATCCCCCAGGCCGAAGCGGTCCATTTGCTGTTGGAGCGCCGGCGGCAACATCTCCTTGAACTGCACCACGTAGGCACCGACATCGAGTTCGCCGGACTCCAGCTTCTGGTAGAGCTCGGCCCCCTCCTGCACCAGCAGCAGGGTGATCAGGATCACCGGCAGCACCGCGACCAGCAGGCACACCGCCAGGGTAATCAATGCCGACAGGCTGCCCCGCCCGCCCAGGCGCAACGCCAGGCGGCGCTGCAGCGGGTTGAACACCACGGCCAGCACCACGGCCCAGAATACGGCGCCGTAGAACGGCAGCAAGACCCAGCCGAAGGCCACGGTCACCACCACCAACAGCAGCATCAAGGTACGGTTTTCGAGGGTCGTGGTGTTCATGGAGGGGCCTTGTCCTCAGGGATGTACCTGTCTTAGGCGCCCCCTGCCGGACAAAGTGCAGATTTTCCCGCACGTCAGGCCACAGCGACGTCGCTGCGGCCTGACGAACAGAGGGCGCCGCCTCAGATGCGGAACTGGCGCACCAGCGAACCCAGGCGCTCGCCCAGGCTCGACAGCTGGCGAGCGGTCTGCGCGCCCTGCTGGGTTTCGTCGGCCACGCTGTCCACCGCCACCACGATCTGGTGCACGCTGCGGTTGATCTCCTCGGCCACTGCGGTCTGCTCTTCCGCGGCGCTGGCGATCTGCGCGTTCATCGAGTTGATGGTGGCGATCAGCTGGGCAATCGCATCCAGGGACGAACCGGCCTTGTTCGCCTGTTCGCTGGTGATCTCGCCGGCGTCGCTGGACTGGCGCATCGAGGTCACCGCCTGGTGCGTGCCCTGCTGCAGGCGGTCGATCATGCCCTGGATTTCCTGGGTGCTCTGCTGGGTACGGCTGGCCAGGGCCCGCACTTCGTCGGCGACCACGGCAAAGCCGCGACCAGCCTCACCGGCGCGGGCCGCTTCGATGGCCGCGTTGAGGGCCAGCAGGTTGGTCTGCTCGGCGATCGAGCGGATCACGTCGAGCACGCTGACGATGGACGACACGTCCTTCTGCAGGCTGTCCAGGGACAGGCCGCTGTCGCGGATGTCCTGCACCAGCGCGTGAATGCGCTCGATGCTGCCGTCGACCACCCGTTTGGCCGCCTGGCCTTCCTGGTCGGTCTGCTGCGCCGCTTCGGCTGCGCCCTGGGCGCTCTGTGCCACTTCGTGGGCAGCGGCGGACATCTCGTTGATCGCCGTGGCCACCTGGTCGGTTTCGTGGCGCTGCTGCTGCATGGCCTGCTCGGAGCGCTGGGCCTGGGCGGAGACCTGCCCCACCAGTTCGGTAAGCTGCGCGGTCATCTCGGCGATCTGGCCGACCAGGCCATGGATCTTCTCGACGAAGCGGTTAAACGAGCCGGACAGCTGGCCCAGTTCATCATCACCGCTGATTGGCAGACGGCGGGTCAGATCGCCCTCACCGGCGGCGATGTCGTCGAGGTTTTCCTTGATCTGCTGCAGGGGGCGCAGGAAGGTGTTGCTCAGAATCGTGCCGACCACACCGAACACCACCAGCAGGATCACGGCAATGATCAGGATACTGGTGAGGATGGTGTTGATCCGCTCGTCGATCTCCTCCTGCACCATGCCGATCTGCGCCTCGACACCGTCGAGGTTGAGCGCGGTGCCCACCGCCATGTCCCACTTCGGCAGGTAATAGCTGTAGGCAAGCTTGGGCACCATCACCGACTCGTCGGTCGGCAGTGGCGAGGAGTAATAGACGTAGTAGGTGTTGTTCTTGGCGACGTTGACCAGCTCGCGGTTGATGTACACGCCATTGGGGTCGCGGCGGTCATTGAGGCTGACGCCGACATCCACCGGGCTGGTGCTGCGGAACAGCCGCACCACGTTGGAATCGTGGCCAAAGAAGTAGCCATCCTTGCCGAACTTGATCTTCGACAGCACGGCGATAGCCTGGTCGCGGCTGGCCATGTCGCCGGAAGCCGCGCCGTCATACAGCGCCTGCACCGAACCCAGGGCGATCTGCATGTAGTTTTCGAGTTCGACGCGTTTTTCCTGAATCAACCGCTCGCGGGTTTCTTCGACTTCCTCGGCAGCCATGTTTTGCAGAATCTTGGCAGCGGCACCACTGAGCACGACAGCGAACAGGATGACCGGAACCAGGGCAAGCAGAACCACCTTCGATTTCAACGTCAGGCGCATTATTGTTTTCCTCTATGCCAGAACGAAACGGGGCTACCTTGTGTATCGGCAGCCCCGTCCAGATATAAAGCGACGTTCTGGCGGAAAAAATTCAGTGCCTGTGCAACGCTGTTTCTACAGCACCATGGCAGCCACCCAGCCGAAGGCCAGCAGCGGCAGGTTGTAGTGCAGGAAGGTCGGCACCACGGTGTCCCAGATGTGGTTGTGCTGGCCGTCGACGTTGAGGCCGGCGGTCGGGCCCAGCGTCGAGTCGGAGGCCGGCGAACCGGCGTCACCGATGGCGCCTGCGGTGCCGACGATGCATACCGTGGCCAGGGGGCTGAAGTCCATCTGGATGCACAGCGGCACGAAGATCGCGGCAATGATCGGCACCGTGGAGAACGACGAACCGATGCCCATGGTCACCAGCAGGCCGACCAGCAGCATCATGAACACCGCCAGCCCCTTGCTGTCACCGATCCAGGCCGCGCTGGCGTCCACCAGGCCTTTGACTTCGCCGGTTTCGCGCATGACCTCGGCAAAACCCGAGGCGGCGATCATGATGAAGCCGATCATCGCCATCATCTTCATGCCTTCGGTGAACAGGTCGTCGGCTTCCTTCCAGCGCACGATGCCGGAGGCCGAGAACACCACGAACCCGAGCAGCGCACCGATGATCATCGAGTCGAGCCACAGCTGCACGCCGAACGCAGTCGCCACCGCGACGGCCGCCACCAGCAGGCTGCGCGCGTTGTAAGGAATGTCCACGCGCTCGGTCTGCTCGATACGCGCCAGGTCGTAGGTGCGTTTGCCGCGGTAGCTGACCAGGGCGATCAGCAGGCCGGCGACCATGCCCAGGGCGGGAATCAGCATGGCTTCGCTGACGTTCACGCCGCTCACGTCGACGCCACTGCGCACCACGTTGGCCAGCAGGATTTCATTGAGGAAGATGTTGCCGAAGCCCACCGGCAGGAACATGTACGGCGTGATCAGACCGAAAGTGATCACACAGGCGATCAGCCGGCGGTCGATCTGCAGGCGGGTGATCACGTACAGCAGCGGCGGCACCAGCAACGGAATGAAGGCAATGTGGATCGGCAGGATGTTCTGCGAAGACACCGCGACCACCAGCAACAGGCCGATCAGCATCCACTTGACCATGCCGCCGCCTTCGATGTCCTGGCGACCGACCAGGGCCAGCGCCTTGTCCGCCAGGGCATGGGCCAGGCCGGACTTGGCGATGGCCACGGCGAACGCACCCAGCAGGGCATAGGACAGCGCGACCGTGGCACCGCCACCCAGGCCTTTATTGAAGGCCGTCAGCGAGCCCTCGATGCCCAGCCCGCCGATCAGGCCACCCGCCAGGGCACCGACGATCAGCGCGACCACCACGTGCACCCGGCACAGGCTGAGGATCAGCATGATGCCGACCGCTGCGATTACTGCATTCATGACCCGCTCCCGATAAAACGCATCTGCTGGAACCCGCCGGAAAACCCCGCGAGCCCCGAAAAAAGCCGCGTACTCTGCCCCATGGCCGTCGACCTGTCAAAAGGTGCGCCTATTCAAGGTCGCACCCCCACGGTCGATATACATGGCGTAAATAAGACCTATAAGAACGGAAGTAGCCAATGCCCAATCCCCAGCAGTTGTCCATTCAATGGCGGATCGTCCTCCTGGCCGGCCTGTGCCTCGCGACCATCGTCGCCCTGTTGCTCGGCACCTCGCTCTACCAGGCGCGGCAAAGCGCAGAACTGGTCAAGCAATCGAGTACCCGCATGCTCGAACAGTCAGCCCGGCAAGTCATGGAGGCACGGGGCCAGACCCAGGGGGTGAACACGCAGCGCTTCTTCATGGACCACTACCAGTACGGCAACGGCCTGACCAAACAGATCCTGTTCCTGCGCACCCAGGCCCAGGAGCGCCTGGCCAATGCCTTCGACCTGCGCGAAGACCTGGTGGCGCAGATCCGCGTGGCCCTGGAAGCCAACCAGGAGCTGCTGGGCATCTACCTGGTGTTCGATATCGATGCGCTGGACGACCGCGATGGCCTGTTCCCGGACAAGGCAGATTTCGGCGGCAACGACGTCGGCCGCTTTTCCCTCTACTGGGCGCAGCAGGCGCCCGGCAAGCTGATTCTGGAAACCATGGACGAAGCCCAGCTCGCCGACGCCACCCTCGGCGCCAGCGGCGCCCCCTACAATGCCTGGCTGACCTGCCCCCATGAAACCGCCAGGCCCTGCGTGCTCGACCCCTATTTCGACGAGGTGGGCGAGCGGCAGATCCTCATGACCAGCATTGCCTTCCCGCTGCTGCAGGACGGCAAGGTCATCGGCGTGCTGGGCGTGGACATCAGCCTGGCGAGCGTCCAGGAAATGGCCAGCGACGCCAACCGCTCGCTTTACGACGGCGAAGGCCATGTCAGCCTCATCAGCCCGGCCAAGCTGCTCGCGGCCCACAGCCGCAATCCGGCAGATCTGGGCAAACCCCTGACGACTGCCTTTCCCGACCAGGGCCAACAGCTGGGCCAACTGGTGGACGCCGGCCGCGATGAGGTACTCGACCACGGCAACACGCTGCGCGTGCTGACCGCCATGCGCCCGATCCCGGAAGCCAAACCCTGGGGCCTGCTGCTGGAAGTGCCGCAGCAGGTACTGCTCGAACCCGCGCAGCAGCTGCAGGAAGAACTCAACGGCGCCCGCAACCGCTCCCTCTACGTGACCCTGGCGATCAGTGCGCTGGCCGTGGCCCTGGGCCTGCTGCTGATGTGGGCGATGGCACGCGGCGTGACCCGTCCGATCCTCGGCGTCTCGCGCATGCTCAAGGACATCGCCAGCGGCGAAGGCGACCTCACCCGCCGCCTCGACTATGCACGCCAGGATGAGCTGGGCGAGCTGGCCGGCTGGTTCAACCGCTTTCTCGACAAACTGCAGCCGATCATCGCCGACGTGAAGCGCAGCGTGCAGGACGCCCGGGCCACGGCAGACCAGTCGGCAGCCATCGCCAGTCAGACCAGCGCCGGCATGCAGCAGCAGTTCCGTGAAGTAGACCAGGTGGCCACCGCCTTCCAGGAGATGAGCGCCACCGCCCACGATGTGGCCCACAACGCGGCCCAGGCCGCCGAAGCCGCACGCAGCGCCGACCACGCCAGCCAGGAAGGCCTGGGTGTGATCGGCAAGACCACCTCGACCATCGAACTGCTGGCCAGAGAAATGAGCGTGGCCATGGAGGAAGTGCAAGGCCTGGCCAGCAGCAGCGAGCAGATCGGCTCGGTGCTGGAAGTGATCCGCTCGATCGCCGACCAGACCAACCTGCTGGCCCTCAACGCCGCCATCGAAGCGGCCCGGGCGGGTGAAGCCGGCCGTGGCTTCGCCGTGGTGGCCGACGAGGTGCGCAACCTGGCCAAGCGCACCCAGGACTCGGTGGAAGAAATTCGCCAGGTCATCGAAGGCCTGCAGAAAGGCACCCGCGAAGTGGTCAGCAGCATGGGCAGCAGCCACCGCCAGGCCCAGGGCAGTGTCGAACAGGTGGAACAGGCGGTCGCCGCCCTACAGCGCATCAGCCAGGCGGTCAGCGTGATCACCGACATGAACCTGCAGATCGCCAGCGCCGCCGAGGAACAGAGTTCGGTGGCCGAGGAGATCAACCGCAACGTGGCGTCGATTCGCGACGTCACCGAATCGATCTCCAGCCAGGCCACGGAATCGGCCCAGGTCAGCCAGAACCTCAATCGCCTGGCCAACCACCAGCAGAGCCTGATGGACCAGTTCCGCGTCTGATCCGCCCCGCTGCCGCCCGAACGGTCTCGGGCGGCACGCGGTGGCGCCATTCGACCGCCGGATTGGCGGTCTTCCGCTTGCTCCCCGCCGTCGCCGTCGTTAGCCTGCACACCTTTCTATTTCGGGGGATGCAGCATGCTCAACGTGGTTTTTATCGCCGGTTCCAGCCGCCACAACAGTCAATCGGCCAAGGTCGCGCGGTTCCTGCGCCAGCGCATGATCGACCAGCAACAGACCGGCGAGAGCCTGAGCCACGTGATCGACTTGGGCGAAGGCCCCCTGCCGCTCTGGCCGGCGGATGACAGCGGTCCCTGGGCGACCTATAGCCAGCAGCTGCAAGCCGCCGACGCGGTGGTGGTGATTGCCCCCGAGTGGAACGGCATGGCCTGCCCGGCGATCAAGAACTTCTTCATCTATGCCAGCAAGACCGAACTGGCGCACAAGCCTGGGCTGCTGGTGGGGGTTTCGTCGGGGATTGGCGGCGCCTATCCGATCAGCGAACTGCGCGCGTCCAGCTACAAGAACTGCCGCCTGTGCTACCTGCCAGAGCACCTGATCGTGCGCCAGGTGGAAAAGGTCCTGAACACCCCAGAAGCCACCAGCGAAGACGATCAGCGCCTGCGCGCACGCATCGACTACGACCTGGACATCCTGGTGAAGTACGCCGAGGCGCTGCGCCCGGTGCGTGCCAGCATCGACCTGAGCATCCCGGCGTTCGCCAACGGCATGTAAGCCAAGCGATCAGGGGCGGCGGGTATGGCGCATCGGCAGCTCGATGCGCACGCACAGGCCGCCCAGCTCGCTGTCCAGCAACAGCAGGCGCCCTTCCCAGGCATCGACGATATCGCGCACGATGCCCAGCCCCAGGCCATGCCCGGCCACTTGCTCATCCAGGCGCGTGCCGCGGTTGAGCACCTCGTCGCGGCGCTCCACCTCGATTCCGGGGCCGTCATCATCCACGCACAGCACGTAGTGCTCGGACGTGCGCGTCGCGCTCAGGCGCACCTGGCTGTCCGCCCACTTGCAGGCGTTGTCCAGCAGGTTGCCCAACAGTTCCAGCAGGTCTTCCCGGTCCCGGGGAATGCGCAGCCCCGGCTCCGCCTGCCAATCCAGGTCCAGGTGCCCGCCGTGGATCATTCCCAGGGTGGCGAACAGCCCTGGCAGCTCTTGCGCACAATAGAAATGGGCACCCGGCAAGGCATCGCCGGCCAGCCGCGCACGGCCCAGTTCACGGGCCAGGCGCTGCTCGATCTGCTCCAGTTGCTCCATCAGGGTGGCGCGAACTGCCGGCAGCTGCTTCAGCTCCTCCCGCGAGGCCAGGCTGACCAGCACCGCCAGCGGTGTTTTCAGCGCATGGCCGAGGTTGCCCAAGGCGTTGCGCGAGCGTTTCAGGGTGTCTTCGGTATGGGCCAGCAGGTGGTTGATCTGCGCCACCAGAGACTCCAGCTCTTCAGGCACCTGGGTGTCCAGCTCAGCCCGTTGCCCCTGCTGCAACTGAGCGATCTGCCGACGGGTCAGCTCCAGCGGACGCAGGGCACGACGGACTGTCAGGCGTTGCAGCAGCAGGATCAGCACCAGCGCACCCAGGCCGACGCCCAGGCCGATCTGTTGCAGGCGGCGGAAGCTTTGCAGCACCGGGGTGTAATCCTGGGCCACGTAGATCGACAGGTTCTCGCCGAAGCGTCGGTAGTCGCCTCGGTAGGTCAGCAGCAACTGGCCCTGGGGCCCGTCACCCAGTTCGGGCTGCAGGCCGACCAGTTCGCTGGGTTGCAGCTCACGGTCCCACAACGAACGAGAGCGCCAGGTGCGGTCGGCAAAATCGATACGGAAATACAGCCCTGAATAGGGCCGTTGAAAAGCTGCGCTGAGGCGCTGTTCATCCAGTTGAATGCCCTGGGGGCCTCGCACCAGCGCCACCAGCAGGGTTTCAGCCTCGTCCTTCAAGCCAGCCTGCAGATAACGCCGCAGGCTGCTGTCGAACAGCCAGAGACTGGCCTGGGCCAGCAGCAGGCCGACGATCAGCAGAACGCTGACCAGCCCCAGGCTCAACCGTCGCTGGATTGACCTCAAACGGCGTCCCCACTGAACCGGTAGCCCTGGCCACGGCGGGTTTCGATCACCGTGCGGCCCAGCTTGCGGCGCAGGTGGTTGACGTGCACTTCGATGACGTTGGAATCACGCTCGGTTTCGCCGTCGTACAGGTGCTCGGCCAGGTGGCTCTTGGACAGGATCTGCCCGGCATGCAGCATGAAATAGCGCAGCAGGCGGAATTCGGCAGCCGTCAGGTCGACTTCATCGCCATTGCGGCTGACGCACTGGCGGCCTTCGTCCAGGTGCAGGCCGGCCGCTTCCAGCTGTGGCTGGTTGGCCAGGCCACGGGCGCGCCGTAACAGCGCCTGGATGCGCAATTGCAGTTCTTCCGGGTGAAAGGGCTTGGTCAGGTAATCGTCAGCGCCGGCCTTGAGGCCTTCGATACGCTCGGCCCAGGAGTCGCGCGCGGTGAGGATCAGCACCGGCGTCACCAGACCACCACTGCGCCATTCCTGCAGGACCTCCAGACCCGGTTTCCCCGGCAAGCCGAGGTCGAGAATGATCAGGTCATAGGGTTCGCTGGCGCCCTGGTAGGCAGCGTCGCGTCCATCGGCAAGCCAATCGACCGCATACCCCTGGCGGGTAAGACTCGCCAACAGTTCGTCGGCGAGCGGTACATGGTCTTCCACCAGCAGCAGGCGCATTCAGTCGTCTTCCTCGTCCTTCAGGATTCGCCCATCACGGGCATCCAGTTCCAGTTCACGTACAACACCCTCCGTGGTCAGCAGCTCCACTTCGTAGACGAAGATGTCGTCATCTTCTTCGAGTTCGGCTTCCAGGAGGGTTGCGCCGGGATAGCGCTGCAGGGCCGGGCGCATCAACTGCTCCAGGGGCAGGATGACGCCCTCGCGCCGCAGGCGGAGGGCTTCATCCTGATCAAGATCCCGTGCACTGACCCCGTAGGTCAGTGCACACAGGACCAACGCGATCAGGCTGGAGTGGGCAATGCGCAGTTTCATCAATCGTCCCGATGGTTCTTGAGGATCTGGCCGTTGGTGGCGTCCAGCTCCAGGTCCCATTGCAGACCCTGCTGGTCACGTACTTCGACCTGGTAAATGTAACGGCCGTACTCTTCTTCGAGTTCGGTATCGCCAATGGTGCCACCGGCGTGCTGGGCCAAGGCAGCGGCATTCAGTTTTTCGAAGGACTGAATGGTACCTGCGTCACGCAGTTTCAGCGCTTCGTCCGGACCGAGGTCACGGGCTTGGGCAACGCCGGCAGTGGCAGTCAGGGCAGCGGCGGCAAACAGGGCAGTGAACATCTTCATGGTGTATCTCCTTGGGGGAATGTGCTTTCGACGGTGTTCACGTTACGACACCGTACTTAACTCAAGCTGAATTCGCTCAAGCCCCCTGTTCACTCATCAATAGAACATGCCTGCATCATTCATGGAGTGAAGTGACTTGGCCTGATCTCCCACCCCTCTATAATCGCTGGCTTGCGTGACGGAGGCCAGCATGAGCGCGATTCACATCAAAAACCCTGCCCTGACCATCAAAGCCGGTTCCCGGGCGTTTGCGCGCATCCGCGAGCGCGGCCTGCAGCCAGCCGACGTGGCCATTCTGCCAGGCGCGGCGGGCGGGCCAAAGGCCCTCGGCATCCAGGGCCTGGACCTGGCGCTGTTCGGCGACTGGCTGCCCCGCTCGCCCCGCGAACGCTCCCTGATCGGCGCCTCCATCGGTTCCTGGCGCTTCGCCAGTGCGTGCCTGCCGGATGCGGCCGAAGGCATTCGCCGTCTGGGCGAGCTGTACACCTCGCAGCGCTTCAACAAGGGCGTGAGCATGGCGGAGGTGTCGCAGAGTTGCCGCCTGATGCTCGATCACCTGCTGGCGGGCCAGGACGCCCAGGTCCTCGACAACCCGAACTACCGGCTGAACGTGGTGGTGGTGAAGAGCCACGGCCTGCTGGCCCAGGATGGCCGCAGCATGCTGGGGCTGGGCCTGTCCTCGGTGATCGGCAGCAACCTGCTGGGCCGCCCGCGCCTGGCCCGTCACTTCGAACGGCTGATCCTGCACGATGCGCGCAGTGCGCCGCCGCTGGGCGAGCTGAAAGACTTCCCGTCGCGCTACCTGCCGCTCGATGCCGGCAACCTGCGCCATGCCCTGCTCGCCTCCGGCTCGATCCCCATGGTCATGGAAGGCGTACGTGACATTCCCGGCGCGGGCCCCGGCACCTACCGCGACGGTGGTCTGCTCGACTACCACCTCGACCTGCCCTACAGCGGCAGCGACATTGTGCTCTACCCACACTTCACCGATAAGGTCATCCCCGGCTGGTTCGACAAGGGCATGCCCTGGCGCCGGGGCGACGCCGGGCGCCTGCAGGACGTCCTGCTGCTGGCCCCCTCGCGGGAATACCTGGCACGCCTGCCCCACGGCAAATTGCCGGACCGCAAGGACTTCACCCGCTACCTGGGCGACGACGCCGGGCGCGAGCGCTACTGGCGCAAGGCGATGGACGAAAGCCGACGACTCGGCGACGAATTCCTCGAACTGGTAGAAAACGACAAACTGGGCGACCGGATACTGGCGCTCTGACATCTCGTTAAGGCAGGATGGCGCAAACGCACAACCAGGGACGGTCAGCATGAAACTCGCGGTTGCCATCATCCACGGCATCGGTACCCAGCCGGACAGCCGCGACCAGGAAGGGCAGCATGCCTTCGCCCAGCACCTGATTGCCGGCCTGCGCCGTCGCCTCGGCGACCAGGCCGACGAGGTCGCTTTCCAGAGCCTGTACTGGGCCAGCGTTCTCGATAAACGGCAGATGGCCTTTCTCGACAGCCTGCACGACCAACCGGTGCGCTGGCGCTGGCTGCGCCGCCTGGTCACGCTGTTTCTCGGCGACGCCAGCGGTTACCGCAAGGTCAGCCAGGCCTACGACACCACCTACGAAGAAGTGCACCAGTGCCTGCGCCATGGCCTCAACGCCCTGCGCGCCAAGGTCGATGCCCATACGCCGCTGGTGGTGCTCGCCCATTCGCTGGGCGGGCACATCGTCTCCAACTTCGTCTGGGACCAGCAGAGCATCAACAAGACGCCCAGTTGCCCGGCCGATCCGTTCCTGGCCCTGGAAACCCTGGCCGGCATGGTCACCTTCGGCTGCAACATCCCGCTGTTCACGTTCGCCTACGACCCGGTGGTGCCCATCCGCTTTCCCGGCCATTGCCTGAACGAAGCGATGCGGCAAAAGGCGCGCTGGATCAACTGCTACGCGCCGGCCGATCCCCTGGGCTATCCGCTGCGCACCCTGCCCGGCTATGCCCCGGTGGTGGAGCGGGACATCGCCCTGCCGGTCGGCCCCTGGTACAAGCGCCATACGCCACTCAGCCATGTCGAATACTGGCAGGACCGAACATTCCAGAAACACGTCGCCGAGTTTCTCGAACACTTCCTGCAAACGGATAATCGCCAACTGGCGCCCTACGAAAAAATAAAAACCCCTGAGTCGATGACGTCGATAAACAACGCCATCCACTCAGGGGTAACTTTGGGCAGTTAAGTTCGGCCTGGTGTGGCTAGCGTCCTGCCAGGGCGGGATTACGCATGATGCGGGCATAAACACGCGAAGTATCGGCCTGCTCTTCCCGGTACTTCGCCCATTGCGTCAGCAGCACCATCAGCATGAACCCACCGACGATCAGTACCGGGTACGCCGCCATCAACTCGACCACCGAGTACTTCCAGGCCAGCGGACGCCCTACGCCCAGCATGGCGGCGTAGAACCAGGACACACCGGACAGGGCGCCGGTGAACAGCGCGAGCATGCGCATCGAAAACTGCAACCGCAGCAGCGAACCGGCTTTCATCAATGCCGGCAACACCCACTGGTGCAACAGCATGCCGTTGAACGTCAGCAACATGACGATGGCAACTTTGACCTGCAACTTCGGATTGAGTAGATAAGACAGGCCGTTGCTGGAAACATCCATCCAGATAAGTGCGATCCCGGTCAGCCACAACAGGATCAATGCGTTGGAGACGGTTGTTTGCAGGTTTTGCATATGCCGTGTGTCCTGCAAATGGCTCTTCTCTCCCCTGAGCAACTCCCTTATCAGGGCAAAGTCACTGGTTAACACCATACCGATGGCCACGCAGCAGGCAATCAAGTGAACGTAAACAGTCCCTAAACGTAAAAATTCCATGGTCGTTTTCTGCTCGAAAAACGAAGTCATTAAAGTGAAATCCATGGGTGCCTCTTCGAATTATCTCGTGAAACCCATGACCTGAATGGCTGGGTTCCGATGTTGTTGTAATGCTGCAAACAGCGTCGCGACTTATTGCATGCCTTCTTTTATTTCAAACAGCCGGGTTCACACGCACGTCGAACAGACGCGCATCGCTCAGTCATTGTTTTTTCCTCGCCGAAAAACAAAAAAAGCCTCCCTCGCACACGACACGGATCATGTGAGAAAAAAGCTCCAGGGGTGATGTAGCCAGAGGTGTAGCGTTCACACTCGACCAACATGAGTAGGAACGGCGAGCGCTGATTTCGTTCATTTTTTGATCAGAAGCCCGACAGACGGCTGGGACTTTCGTTCAACCTGAAACGACTTTCCTTTGACCTGTATCAGCCACGTTCCAGTAATAGCGGCGCTATGCTTCATCGGGCAAGCTGTGACACTTGGCCGCTATTTAAAATATTTTTCGATGTGTTGTGACTTCTTGGTCAACTTCGTTCATCAACAGCAGTAACCGGTCAGTACTAACTGGCTACTTTGTTTATCAGGGATCACTTCGGAGAACCCCACCCCATGAACGCGCCGCTGCGTTTTAATGAAGCACTGTTGATTGCCGATCGCGCCTTCCAACCGTTCCAGTGTGTTGCCTGGGCACCACAGGATGGCACCGGCTTCCTGAGCCTCAGCGTTATCGACCGTACCAGCACCCGCCTGGTCGGCCGCACTCAGCTGTGGTCCAACACCTACAGCGACCCGGTACAGCTGGAACAGGCGCTGAACGAGTCCCGCGACGCCCTGAGCCGCCAAGGTTACGACCTCGCCCCCTGGCACATGCCAGAGTAAGGGCCCTCCGGTACAGGCGGGCGCCCTGGTCTCTCAGCGATGAGGGGCCAGAAATGGCAAAATCTGTGGGATCGTTGTCCTTGTTGCCATTAGCGCCCGCATGCACACTGCGTCCATCGCTCAGGGAATTGCCCCGATGGACGCCCGGAAAACCGTCGCCTGCCTGATTTACCCGCACGTCATGAGCCTGGACGTGGCCGGCCCGCTTCAGGTGTTCGCCTCGGCCAACGTCGAATGCCAGCGCCAGGGCTTGCCCGCTGCCTATGACCTGCAGCTCCTTGCCGATCAGCCCGGTCCCGTCGCCACTTCCGCCGGTTTCCAGATCGTCGCGGAGCGCGCCTGGCACGCCACAGACCCTAACCGACTCGATACGCTGCTCATTCCAGGCGGCCAGGGCGAACTCGCGCAGTGCGAAAACACGGGCCTGCTGCAATGGCTGCGAACTGCCGAACCGGTGGTCAGGCGCCTCGGCTCGGTGTGCTCTGGCGCGCTGATCCTGGCAGCTGCCGGCCTGCTCGACGGGCGGCGAGCCACCACCCATTGGGCCGATCTGGAGGCCCTGCGCCACGAATACCCGAATGTGGATGTGCTGGACGACTGCCTGCACACCTACGCCGCTGACGACACCGAAGGCAGCGCGCATATCTTTACCTCTGCCGGCGTGACTGCCGGCATCGACCTGTCCCTGGCCCTGGTGGAAGCCGACCTCGGCCGCCCCCTGGCGCTCGCTGTCGCAAGACGCCTGGTGCTGTTTCTGCGCCGCCCCGGCGGTCAGGCCCAGTACAGCCCCCTACTCACGCCCGACCCGAGCCGTGTACCGCGTCTGGCAGACTTGCTGGAGTGGATTCCCGCCCACCTGGGCAATGACCTCTCACTGGAAGCATTGGCCACGCAGGCGTGCATGACGCCACGGACCTTGTCTCGGGTGTTCACCCAGGAGCTGGGCATGGCACCGGGTCGCTACGTCGAGCGGGTCCGCCTGGAGGCCGCACGCAATCTGCTGCAAGGCGCCCAGGCCTCGATTGCCACCGTGGCGCGCCTGACTGGCTTCGGCCACCCGGAAAACCTGCGCCGCACCTTTCACAAACACCTGTCGGTCAGCCCGCAGGAATACACCGACCGTTTTGCCTGAAACCTGGAGCCCACCATGCTGCAACTACGCCCCAACTGCGAATGCTGTGACCGTGATCTGCCCGCAGACAGCGGCGGCGCCCTGATCTGCTCCTTTGAATGCACCTTCTGCAGCGATTGCGCCGAAGGCCACCTGCAAGGCGCCTGCCCCAACTGCGGCGGCGAGCTGGTGCAGCGCCCGCGCCGCCCGACCGGCAAGCTGGCGAACAACCCCGCCTCCAAAGAGCGCGTGCACGCCAAGACGCCCTGCGCGCAGCATCCCGCCTAGCCCTGAAGGCGTTTCACAGGCATGAAAAAGGCGCCCGCAGGCGCCTTTTTTCTGGAACACACGCACTCAGTAGTACGCGTTTTCCTTGTTGGTGTGGTCAGTCACGTCCCGCACGCCTTTCAGCTCCGGGATACGCTCGAGCAGGGTCTTTTCGATCCCTTCCTTGAGTGTCAGGTCAACCTGGCCGCAGCCCTGGCAACCGCCGCCGAAACGCAGGACCGCAATGCCGTCGTCGACCACGTCGATCAGGCTCACTTCGCCGCCATGGCTGGCCAGACCCGGGTTGATCTCGGTCTGCAGGTAATAGCTGATGCGCTCGTTGATCGGGCTGTCTTCGTTGACCATCGGCACCTTGGCGTTCGGCGCCTTGATGGTCAGCTGGCCGCCCATGCGGTCAGTGGCGTAATCGACCACTGCGTCTTCCAGGAACGGCTCGCTGACCGCGTCGATCCAGGCGGTAAAGCTGGCCAGGCCAACGGCCTGATCTTCCGCTTTCTGCTCGCCTGGCTTGCAATAGGCAATGCAGGTTTCGGCGTACTGGGTGCCTGGCTGGGTGATAAACACGCGAATGCCAATGCCGGGCGTGTTCTGCTTGCTCAGCAGATCAGCCAGGTAGTCATGGGCAGCTTGAGTAATGGTGATGGTGCTCATGGCAACTCCTCGCAAACATGGGCGCAGTGTACGCCACTCGACGGCACCGGGCAAAGTCCTAGTATTTTAGTAGGAATAGATTGCATTACGCCTGCCGGCACCGAGGTGGTGCCGGCAGGCGCGATTCAGAGGTTCTGGTAGCGGTTCATGTCCAGCACACCCGCCTCGATCGGCTGGGTTTCGCGGATATGCGCGGTCAGGTCGTGGAAGTACTGCCAGAACTGCGGATGGGTGCGGCGAATGCCCCAGCGGTCGACCACTTTCTCGAATGCCTTGGCATCCTTCGCCTGCTCCATGGCCGTGACGAACTCCGGTACATCCGCCGCCTGGAGGTTGAACAGGAAGTTGGGGTAACTGCTCAGCACTTCCGGGTAGACCGTCAGCGTGTCCAGGTTCGGCTGATAGCGCAGCTCTTCGCCCAGCATGAAGGCGACGTTACTGTGGGCGCGGTTGCGCAGCAGGCTGTAGACCTCGCGCTTACCGTCAGCCAGTTCTACCCGCACCATTGTGGCCTCGGGCAGTTGCGCGATGACTTTCAGGCCGCCGGCTGGCCGGCTCGCCAGGCGGCTCATGGCCTGTTCGACGTGCTGCAGCTCCTCCGGCAGGTCCGCGCGGTGGCAGTGGGCACCGGTGCAGCGGTTGATCGGGTCCGGGCGCGCATTGAGCGCCTGGAACTGCGTCAGTATCGCTTCGGCGAAATGCTGCTTGGGCTCCGTTTCATCCAGCAGCAGCCCGGTTGGGCTCCTGGTATCGATGCCCTGGTAATCGAGCCACATTTTCAGCTTGCCACTGTTCTGGTACCAATCGTCGAGGATGGCCTGCCGCGAATCCGCTGGCATCAGGCGCAGGAAGTTCTGCTCGGCGCCGTTGCGGATCAGGTCAAAGTACAGGCGGGTCTGCGCCTGGTGGGAAACGTTGCCGAACACGTCGAAGTTGACCACCAACTGGTAATACGTGCGCTCCAGCAACGGATAGTCCAGCCACCAGAGGGTCTGCGGCACTTCGCCGAGCAGGCCTTTGCGCACCGAGGCACTGTCGTGCTGGCGGAAGATCGACAACAGCGCGTTGTCGTTGCCGGACCAGATGTGCGACCAGTCGGGCGCCGGCGCATCGGCGTAGGCATTCAGGCGCAGGTCTTCATAGTCGTTGCGCTTGTCCCGGTAGTTGCGCCACAGGCCCAGCAGGTCGCCGATGTCATCGAACTGCCCCGGCATCGCCAGCAGCGGCGTGGCCTCGGCGCGGTACTGCGGATCGGTCAGGTACAGGTCGTGCTGCGGGTCCTGGAACACCGCCCAGAAGTTGTCACGGATCACGTCGGTAGCGATCTGCCCCCGGCACACCGGCCCGCGAATGAAGGTGCGGACGAAGTACTCGGCGTTATCCAGCATGAACTGGTAGCGCGCCTGGGGCGGAATGGCCGCGAACGTCTCGAACGGGTTGGCCCGCCGCTGGGCGCCATAGCCGGGCACCGCGTCCAATTGCCAGTTGCCGCCCAGGAACTGTTCCTTGACCCGCGCCAGCTTGGCCGCGCTGAGCGGATAGGTAATGTGGGTCTTGTGCACGATCACGCCCTGGACCGGCGTCAGGCGGTAATGGAACTCAATGCCCGGGTCGTCATTCGGGCGGCGTGTGGCGATCACATCGACCGGCTTGCCGCTCGGCGTGCGCGAGCGCACCACCTGGAAGAAATGCCCGGCTTCGCCGCCATCGAAATACAGGTGCGCCAGGAACAGGTGCTCGTACAGCCAGCGCGCAACCAGGTCTTCCCGGGCGCCCGGCGCATTCAGAAAGGCTTCCCAGTCGGCAATCTGCCGGGCCTCGGCAGCGCTGGCCTGCAGCGTCACCTTATCCACCGGCGCACCGGCCGCCAGCCAGCGCTGCACGGTCTGGTAATCCGCCTCGCTCAAGCCGGTCACCGCGAACGGCATGCCGACCTGCGGATTCTTCTTGGCGAAGGCGTCGAATTCCTCCGGCAGCGCACACTGGTTGGCGCGGTCGATGTTGATGTCCAGGCCAGCCGGCAGCTTGGCATTGGGCTCGAACGGTGCCGCATGCCCCAGCTCGAGCATGCGCGCCATCAAGGCGGGCTGGCTGCCCTGGGCATCCAGCACCGAGTGGAAATCCTTGCGTCGCCAGGCATCGACACCATGGGCATCCAGGAACAGGCGCGTGGTGGCCTGCGCCTCGCTGCGGGTGCCGTTGTAGACCGGCAGCTTGGTGGCGCCGCGCTCCACGCCTTCACCGCTGCCCAGGTTGAGCTGGCACGGGGCGTCGTAGCAGGCATGGCAGGCCACGCAGTTCTGGGTAAAGATCGGCTGAATGTCGCGTCTATAGGAAATCGGCTCCGCCGCCATCAGCGGCGTTATAAACAGCAGGCAAGCGCACAGCAACGCGCGATGGAGCATGACCAGATTCCTCTATAAGCGAGGCGGCGATTCTAGCTGGCCTGCCCCGCCAGCAACATGAACATCATTCATGCAAATGCCCGAGGCACTGCAAAAGCGTACAGGTTTGCTATCATCGCGCCCCTCACCGTTCACGTGTCTGCCAGGTAATTCCCACCATGTCCGCTTCTGATCGCAACGCCCGCCTCTCCGCCCTTCAGCATGCCCTGAGCCAGCGCATCCTGATTCTCGATGGCGGCATGGGCACCATGATCCAGAGCTACAAACTGGAAGAAGCGGATTACCGTGGCGAGCGCTTTGCCGACTGGCCGAGCGACGTCAAAGGCAACAACGATTTGCTGCTGCTCAGCCAGCCGCGAATCATTGCCGAGATCGAGAAGGCCTATCTGGATGCCGGGGCCGATATTCTCGAGACGAACACCTTCAACGCCACCCAGGTGTCACAGGCCGATTACGGCATGGAAGGCCTGGCTTACGAACTGAACGTGGCCGGCGCCCGCGTGGCGCGTGAAGTGGCCGATGCCAAGACCCTGGAAACCCCGGATCGCCCGCGTTTCGTTGCCGGCGTGCTCGGCCCTACCAGCCGCACCTGCTCGATTTCCCCGGACGTCAACGACCCCGGCTACCGCAACGTCACTTTCGACGAACTGGTGGAGAACTACACCGAGGCCACCCGCGGCCTGATCGCGGGCGGCGCCGACCTGATCCTGATCGAGACCATCTTCGACACCCTGAACGCCAAGGCGGCGATCTTCGCCGTGCAGCAGGTATTCGACGAAGACAATGTCGAGCTGCCGATCATGATCTCCGGCACCATCACCGACGCCTCCGGCCGCACCCTGTCCGGTCAGACCACCGAAGCCTTCTGGAACTCGGTGGCCCACGCCAAGCCGATTTCCGTCGGCCTGAACTGCGCCCTCGGTGCCGCGGACCTGCGCCCGTACCTGGAAGAGCTGTCGACCAAAGCCGGCACCCACGTATCGGCGCACCCCAACGCCGGTCTGCCCAACGCCTTCGGCGAGTACGACGAAACCCCGGCGGAAATGGCGGCGGTGGTCGAAGAGTTCGCCGCCTCAGGCTTCCTCAACATCATCGGCGGTTGCTGCGGCACCACGCCGGGGCACATCCAGGCCATCGCCGAAGCGGTCGCCAAGTACCAGCCGCGCCCGATTCCGGACATTCCGAAAGCCTGCCGCCTGTCCGGCCTCGAACCGTTCACCATCGACCGCAGCTCGCTGTTCGTGAACGTCGGCGAGCGTACCAACATCACCGGTTCGGCCAAATTCGCCCGACTGATCCGCGAGGAAAACTACACCGAAGCCCTGGAAGTCGCCCTGCAGCAGGTGGAAGCCGGCGCCCAGGTAATCGATATCAACATGGACGAGGGCATGCTCGACTCCAAGGCTGCGATGGTGAAGTTCCTCAACCTGATCGCCGGCGAGCCGGACATCTCCCGCGTACCGATCATGATCGACTCCTCCAAGTGGGAAGTGATCGAAGCCGGCCTCAAGTGCATCCAGGGCAAGGGGATCGTCAACTCGATCTCGATGAAGGAAGGCGTCGAGCAGTTCAAGCACCACGCCAAGCTGTGCAAGCGCTACGGCGCCGCCGTGGTGGTGATGGCCTTCGACGAAGCCGGCCAGGCCGATACCGAGGCGCGCAAGGCGGAAATCTGCAAGCGCAGCTACGACATCCTGGTCAATGAAGTGGGCTTCCCGCCGGAAGACATCATCTTCGACCCGAACATCTTCGCCGTGGCCACCGGCATCGACGAGCACAACAACTACGCCGTCGACTTCATCAATGCCTGTGCCTATATCCGCGACAACCTGCCCTACGCCCTGACTTCGGGCGGGGTGTCCAACGTGTCGTTCTCGTTCCGTGGCAACAACCCGGTGCGCGAAGCGATCCACTCGGTGTTCCTGTACTACGCGATCCAGAACGGCCTGACCATGGGCATCGTCAACGCCGGACAGCTGGAAATCTACGACGAGATCCCGAAAGAGCTGCGCAATGCCGTCGAGGACGTGGTGCTCAACCGCAACCCCAACGCTACCGAAGCCCTGCTGGCCATTGCCGACAAGTACAAGGGCGACGGCGCGGTCAAGGAAGTGGAAAACGAGGAATGGCGTTCGCTGCCGGTTGGCAAGCGCCTGGAACATGCCTTGGTCAAGGGCATCACCGCGTTCATCGTCGAAGATACCGAGGAATGCCGCCAGCAATGCGCGCGCCCCATCGAAGTCATCGAAGGCCCGCTGATGAGCGGCATGAACGTGGTCGGCGACCTGTTCGGCTCCGGCAAGATGTTCCTGCCCCAGGTGGTGAAATCCGCCCGGGTAATGAAACAGGCCGTGGCGCACCTGATCCCCTTCATCGAGGAAGAGAAAGGCGACAAGCCGGAAGCCAAGGGCAAGATCCTCATGGCCACGGTCAAGGGCGACGTGCACGACATCGGCAAGAACATCGTCGGCGTGGTGCTGGGCTGCAACGGCTATGACATCGTCGACCTTGGCGTGATGGTGCCGGCGGAGAAGATCCTGCAGACCGCCATCGCCGAGAAGTGCGACATCATCGGGCTGTCCGGCCTGATCACCCCGTCCCTGGATGAAATGGTGCACGTGGCCCGCGAGATGCAGCGCCAGGGCTTCACCCTGCCCCTGATGATCGGCGGCGCGACCACCTCCAAAGCCCACACCGCGGTGAAGATCGAGCCCAAGTACCAGAACGACGCGGTCATCTACGTCACCGATGCCTCCCGCGCCGTGGGCGTTGCCACCCAGTTGCTGTCCAAGGAACTGAAGCCCGGCTTCGTCGAGAAGACCCGCGAAGAATACGTCGATGTGCGCGAGCGCACCTCCAAGCGCAGCGCCCGCACCGAGCGCCTCACCTACCCGGATGCCATCGCCAAGAAGCCGCAGTTCGACTGGGCGACCTACCAACCGGTTAAACCCACCTTCGTCGGCAGCCGGGTGCTGGACAACATCGACCTGCGCGTTCTGGCCGAGTACATCGACTGGACGCCGTTCTTCATTTCCTGGGACCTGGCCGGCAAGTTCCCGCGCATCCTCGACGACGAAATCGTCGGCGAAGCGGCCCGTACGCTGTACGCCGACGCCCAGGAGATGCTCAACAAGCTGATCGACGAGAAGCTGATCAGCGCCCGTGCGGTGTTCGGCTTCTGGCCGGCCAACCAGGTGCGTGAAGACGATCTGGAAGTCTATGGCGACGATGGCCAGCCGCTGTCCACCCTGCATCACCTGCGCCAGCAGACGATCAAGACCGACGGCAAGCCCAACTTCTCCCTGGCCGATTTCGTCGCGCCCAAGGACAGCGGCGTGACCGACTACATCGGCGGCTTCATCACCACCGCCGGGATCGGCGCCGAAGAGGTGGCCAAGGCCTACCAGGACAAGGGCGACGACTACAACTCGATCATGGTCAAGGCACTGGCCGACCGCCTGGCCGAGGCCTGCGCCGAATGGCTGCACGAGCGTGTGCGCAAGGAACACTGGGGCTACGAGCCGGACGAGCAGCTGAGCAACGAAGACCTGATCAAGGAACGCTACAAGGGCATTCGCCCGGCGCCCGGCTACCCGGCCTGCCCGGACCACACGGAGAAGAAGGCATTGTTCGCCCTCCTCGATCCCGAGGCAGAGTTCAACAAGGCCGGCCGCAGCGGCGTGTTCCTCACCGAGCATTACGCGATGTTCCCGGCAGCAGCGGTCAGCGGCTGGTATTTCGCCCACCCGCAGGCGCAGTACTTCGCCGTGGGCAAGGTCGACAAGGACCAGATCGACAGCTACACCGCCCGCAAGAACCAGGAGCTGAGCGTTACCGAACGCTGGCTGTCGCCCAACCTGGGGTACGACAACTGATCCGAGAACGGCCCGCCAATTGGCGGGCCTTTTCTTGTGTGCCGTGCATAATGGGCCGCAGCAGCATTTGAACTCACCTCACTGCCGAGCGCGATGACCCAGCTTCTGATCAGCCTTGCCATTGTCCTTTGCGCCCTGCTTCTGCTGGTCATCCAGGCCTTGCGGATACGGCGGCTGGGTAAATCCCTGATTCACCATGACGCCATGCTCGAGCATGTGTCGGAAGGTGTGCTGCTGGTCGATGACGGCGGTCGCATCCGTCAGCACAACCCCATGGCGGCCCACCTGCTCGACAGCGGCGAAGTGCCGCTCTGCGATACCACCCTCGAACACTGGCTGCCGCAGTTGGCCGATCTCGATCCTCTCGGGCATCGCCAGCCGATACGTTGCCGCTACACGCAACGTGCACTGGAGATCTCACGCTTTCCCTCGCCCGACGCGCGATCGACCATCGTGCTGCTCTATGCCACGCCTCAGAGCGACGTCGAGCGCTTCCAGCGCAGCCAGTACTTCGCCCGCATCGGCACCTGGGACTGGCGCGTCGACACCGAAGAGCTGTACTGGTCCGATGCGATCTACGGCATGTTCGGCCACAAGCCAGGTACCGTGACGCCGACCTACGAACTGTTCTGCGCCTGCGTGCACCCCGATGACCGCGCCCGGGTTCGCGCCGGCGAACTGCGCTGCATCGAGACTGGTGAGAACCACGACGAGGAATACCGGGTCATCTGGCCAGACGGCACCCAGCGCTGGCTACGCGAGACCGGCAACATCGTCAAGGACCAGGACGGCAACACCATCCGCATGATGGGTGTGGTGCGCGACATCACCGAAGAAAAGGCCTGGGCCAACCAGTTGCACCAGTTGGCCCACCACGACCCGCTGACCGGGCTGCCCAACCGCCTGGTGTTCGAAGAGCACCTGGAAAAAGCCCTCGAACGCGCGCGGCGCAACGCCACCCGGGTGATGCTGGTGTTCATCGACCTCAACGATTTCAAGGCGATCAACGACCAGCACGGACACGCCGTCGGCGATCACGTACTGACTACCACCGGCGAACGCCTGCGCCATGCGCTGCGCGAGTCCGACACACTGGCGCGGATCGGTGGCGATGAGTTCGTGGTGGTGCTTGAGGGATTGGCTGCCGATGCCAGCCTGGATGACGAAGCCTGCCTGATCGCCGAGAAGATCTTCACCGCCCTCGCCCAGCCCATGCAGATCGGCACGAGCCAGCAGCGTATCGGTGCAAGCCTGGGAATCTCGGTGTTCCCCGATCACGCTGCCACCATGGACCGGATGATCCACCTGGCCGATCAGGCCATGTACGACGCCAAACGCAGTGGCAACAACCTGTATCGCCTGGGCAGTGAGCTTGAAGGCCACCCACTGCCGTGACGCGAATCAGACGTCAGCTCAGGTCCGACGCGGACCGGCGGACGATCTTGATCGAGTGCTTGAGCGTGGGTTTGCGGGTGACACTGATCGCCTTGCGCGAAACCGTGTCGATGGTGATGTTCCAGAAGCCGCTGCTGGGCACGGTGATCTTCGCCGGGAACTTGTCGAACGCACCGCCGTGATAGACATGGCGACCGCCGTTTTTGAAACTGCGGAAATTCGCATCGTTCATCAGGCGAATATTGCAGGTTTGCGAACACTCGATAACGACCAGGTCGTCCTCGTTCAAATGCTCGCGCTGGTGTATGAACTTCATGAAGCGCTCCACTGGGTCCTGTCAGCCAAAGCGGAACGATAGCACGAGACGGGCGGATTCCCCATCGCCCAGGCCTACCGCACAGCGCCAGGAGGCGCCCCGATGAGTCATTACAGCGCTGAAATTCTGTGGCAACGCGATCAGCAGGACTTCCTTGGCAATCGTTACAGCCGGGCCCACCGCTGGCGCTTCGATGGCGGGGTCGAAGTGCCCGCCTCCTCCTCGCCCCTGGTGGTGCCGCTGCCCTGGTCGGACGCCAGCGCAGTCGACCCGGAAGAGGCCTTCGTCGCCTCGCTGTCGAGCTGCCACATGCTGTGGTTCCTGTCGCTCGCGGCCAAACAGGGCTTCCAGGTGGAGCGCTATGTGGACAAGGCCCTGGGGCAGATGGCCCGCAACACAGAAGGCAAGCTGGCCATGACCGAGGTGGTGCTCTACCCCGACGTCACCTTCAGCGGCGAACACTTGCCCAGCGAGGACCAGCAGCACGCCCTGCACCACCAGGCCCACGAGGAATGCTTCATCGCCAACTCGGTGAAAACCGTGGTGCGCTGCGAGCCGCTGATTCGCACCTGAAACGACGCCAGGCGCTACGCCTTGCGCGTGGCCGGTGGTAGCATGCGCGCCCCATGCATATCCACGAATTCCAGCAGCGCCTCGTCGACCTCGGTGCCAAGCCTCAGCACATCGGGCGCATTACCCGTGCCTGGCTGGCCGGCAAGCCGCTGGACACCGGCACGCGCTACCAGCGCACCGAAAACTTCCTGCCCTTGAGCGTGCGCAACGCCCTGCCCGAATTGAGCGAAGGGCTCGACGGCCTGGTACGCCTGCGTTCCGAACACCCCGGTGGCGATGGCTCGGCGCGCCTGCTGGTGGCCCTGCATGACGGGCAGATGGTGGAAAGCGTGCTGTTGCCGCGTGACGGCCTGTGCGTGTCGAGCCAGGTCGGCTGCGCCGTGGGCTGCGTGTTCTGCATGACCGGCAAGAGCGGCCTGCTGCGTCAGCTCAGCAGCGCCGAAATCGTCGCCCAGGTCGCCCTGGCGCGGCGCTACCGCAAGGTCAAGAAAGTCGTGTTCATGGGCATGGGCGAACCGGCGCACAACCTCGACAACGTGCTGGAAGCCATCGATCTGCTGGGCACCGAGGGAGGTATCGGGCACAAGAACCTGGTGTTCTCCACAGTCGGCGACCCGCGGGTATTCGAGCGCCTGCCAAGGCAGCAGATCAAACCCGCCCTGGCGCTCTCGCTGCACACCACCAATGCCGAATTGCGCCAGCAGTTGCTGCCGCGCGCGCCGCGCATTGATCCGGAAGAGCTGATGGAGCTGGGCGAAGCGTACGCCCGGGCCGTGGACTACCCGATCCAGTATCAGTGGACCCTGCTCAAGGGCATCAACGACAGCCAGGAAGAAATGGACGGCATCCTGCGCCTGTTCAAGGGCAAGTTCGCGGTGCTCAACCTGATCCCCTACAACAGCCTGGAAGCCGACGATTACCAGCGCCCGGATGGCGACCGCATTGTGCAGATCGTGCGTTATCTGCACAGTCGGGGCGTGCTGACCAAGGTGCGCAATTCCGCCGGCCAGGATATCGACGGCGGCTGCGGCCAGTTGCGCGCCCGCGCCGTGGACATCGTCAACACCCGCCGCCTGCAGCCCGTACGCAAGCCTTCCTGAGGCGCCAGGCGTCCCGCGCCAAAGAAGCTACGCTTGTGGTAGAGCAGAACGGGAGCGGGCAATGACTGAGCCAAGCAATGACGACGACAAGCCGCTGAGCCTGGGGGAAATGCTGCACAGCGTGCTGGCCGCTGCATTTGGCGTGCAAAGCGGCAAGAACCGCAGTCGGGATTTCAGCCGCGGCAAACCCAGCCACTTCATCATCCTGGGGGTGCTGTTCACTGTCGTGTTCGCGCTGGGGCTGTTCGCCGTGGTCAAGCTGGTGTTGCACCTGGCCGGCGTGTGAATCACTCCAGCAGCGGCGCGACCGAAAAGTCGTACTGCTGCAGGTCCGGGTGGTACACCGCGCTGAACCGCTTGAAGTCCAGCCCGTAGCCCGGCATCCGCAGGCGTTGTGCCAGACGCGCAGCCTGCTGTGCATCCAGCGACCTGAATACCGAGAGCATCCGATCCTTGCCGCCGCGCTGCGCGAAGTCCTGCCCGGCATGGTAATCGTGCAGCATCACCATGGCCCATCCACCCAGCGTGAAATGGCCGCTGAACAGCACCGACACCTCACCCGCAACGCGCGCCTGCAGCACTGCCTGAGAGCTGTTCATGGCCGCGAAGTAAACCTTCTTTCCCGGTGTCCGCCCCAGCTCTCGGGCCGCCTGCATGGCGCCGAAGGCCATCTCGTCGTTGGCCGACCAGACCACGCGAATATCCTTGTGACGCTGCATCAGGGTGCGCGCCTGTTCGTAGGCACGTGCACGCTGCCATTCGCCGTAGACCAGCTGGCGCAGGGTGATTTGCGGGTTGTCGGCCAGGGCGCGGCGCAGGCCCTGCTCGCGCAGGGCGGCCGACGGGGTCGAGCGCACGCCGGAAAACGCCACCATGCTGGTCGATTGGCCGCCAAGCAGGGAAATCAGCTGACGGGCCATGAGGTAGCCCGCTTCCTCGTCGTCCGGCACCAGGCTGCCGATCCAGTTGACGTAGTGCTGGCGCGTGCCGCCTATGATGGCTTGCTGCTCGGCGGTCAGGGTGCTGTTCAAGGCGAACAGCTTGACTGGGCTGCCGTCGAAGATCCGCAGCAGCTCCGGTGCGGTGTACATCTCGTTGACGAACAGCAGGTAATCCGGCGGCTGCGGCAGGTTACGGATACGTCGGGCATGTTCGATCAGGGTGCTGGCATCGCGTTCGCTGTGGATCACCTTGAGGCGCATGCCCAGGCTCTGCGCGGCGGCGTCCATGAAATTGGCGGTGTCGATCCAGAAGGCTTCGTCGGAGCGGCCCGGACTGAGGAACACTACCGACGCCGGTTCGCCGACCGCCCGCACCTCATCGGCAGCCTGGAGCGAACTCCAGCCAGACAGCAGACAAAACACGGCAAAAACAGCGAGAACGGCTTTCAATGCGCACACCCCAGAAAAAGCGCGCGCAGTATACGTTGTCGAGCATGGCCCTGTGCCGCCACCCATCCGTTCAGCAGGAAAAAAACCGGCTATCGGTTTCCCGGAGCCGGTTTTCATGCCGCGGGAAGCACAGTTACTGGCCGCTGACCCAGAACACCGCCGTGGCCACGGCGAGCAGAATGAGGACGAGTATCGCCGCGGCATCCACGGCGCTGTCGCGGTTATCGCTTTCGGTGTGATCCGTCATCGCAAGCCCCTCTACTTATGATTATGGGTGGTTCGCTCTTGCAGTTAAGACCACGCAGGCACCCAACTCAAGCCGAGGCGGTTATGCCCGGCGCCTCACTTAGTACTTAAAGTTCTTTCCATATACTCAAACTTCACTTTTGCGCATAACCCTGAGCTGGTATCTTCCTCCGGCTCCGCCAGGAGTGCGCGGCCGTGCGCGCAGATTTGCTGTAAAAGGTCATTGAGACGTGTCGCAAGAACGTCCGGCCGGGACGAAATCGATCCACCGGGCCTGGTGTGCATGCACATCGGCACCCGAGAGGCGATTCCAGATACCCCAGGCCCGGCGCCACCACTCTCGGTGACCTGGTAAGCAGCCTGATAACAGGACACTTCATGTACGTATACGACCAGTACGATCAACAAATCATCGAGGACCGCGTCAAGCAGTTCCGTGATCAGACCCGCCGTTACCTGGCCGGCGAGCTGAGTGGCGAAGAATTTCGTCCTCTGCGCCTGCAGAATGGCCTGTATATCCAGCGCTATGCGCCGATGCTGCGCGTCGCCGTGCCCTATGGGCTGCTGTCCTCCAAGCAAGTGCGCATGATGGCCAAGATCGCCCGCGACTACGACAAGGGCTATGCGCACATCAGCACCCGCCAGAACGTCCAGTTCAACTGGCCGGACCTGGAAGACGTACCGGAAATCCTGGCTGAGCTGGCCACCGTGCAGATGCATGCGATCCAGACCAGCGGCAACTGCATCCGCAACACCACCACCGACCAGTTCGCCGGCGTGGCCAAGGACGAGATCATCGACCCGCGCCCCTGGTGCGAGATCATTCGCCAATGGTCGACCTTCCACCCCGAGTTCACCCACTTGCCGCGCAAGTTCAAGATCGCCGTCAATGGCGCCGTGAGCGACCGTGCCGCCATCGAGGTGCACGACATCGGCCTGGAAGCGGTGAAGAACGACGCCGGTGAGCTGGGCTTCCGCGTCTCCGTCGGCGGTGGCCTGGGCCGTACGCCGATCGTCGGCAGTTTCATCAACGAATTCCTGCCCTGGCAGCACCTGCTCGGTTATCTCGACGCGATCCTGCGCGTGTACAACCGCTACGGCCGTCGGGACAACAAGTACAAGGCGCGCATCAAGATCCTGGTCAAGGCGCTCACCCCCGAAGTGTTCGCCGAACGCGTGAATGCCGAGTGGGCGAACCTGAAAGACGGCCCGACCACCCTGACCGAAGCCGAAGTGGCCCGCGTCGCTGCGCACTTCATCGATCCCGAATACCGTGCCCTGCCGGACGAGGACGCCGCCCTGGCGCAACTCGACGCCGAGCACCCGGGCTTCGCCCGCTGGCGCCAGCGCAACACCTTCGCCCACAAGAAACCGGGCTATGTCGCCGTTACCCTGTCGCTCAAGCCCACGGGCGTGGCGCCGGGCGACGTCACCGACAAGCAGCTCGACGCCATCGCCGGCCTGGCCGATCGCTACAGCTTTGGCGAAGTGCGCAACAGCCATAACCAGAACATCATTCTGGCCGATGTCGAGCAGGCGCAGCTGTTCACCCTCTGGGGCGAGCTGCGCGAGCAGGGTTTCGCCACGCCGAACGTGGGCCTGCTGACCGACATCATCTGCTGCCCGGGTGGCGACTTCTGCTCCCTGGCCAACGCCAAGTCGATTCCGGTGGCCGAAGCCATCCAGCGCCGCTTCGATGACCTGGACTACCTGTTCGACATCGGCAACATCGACCTGAACATCTCCGGCTGCATGAACGCCTGCGGTCACCACCACGTCGGCCACATCGGCATTCTCGGCGTGGACAAGAAAGGTCAGGAGTTCTATCAGGTCTCCCTCGGCGGCAGCGCCGGACGTGATGCCAGCCTGGCCCAGATCCTCGGCCCGTCGTTCGCCGAAGCGGACATGGCCGATGTGATCGACAAGATCATCAAGGTCTACGTCGAGCGTCGCAACGAAGAAGAAAGTTTCCTCGACACCTTCCGCCGTATCGGTGTCGATCCGTACAAGGAGCGCGTGTATGCAGCGAATCATTAAGAATGGCCAGGTGCTCGACGAGACCTGGCATCTGCTGCCCAAGGACGCGACCCTCGACGGGGTGCCGAACTGTGACGACCTGATCGTTCCGCTGGGCCTCTGGGTCGAGCACAGCCATGCCCTGAAGGCCCGCGATGGCGGCCTGGGTGTGTGGCTGGATGCCGGTGAAGAAATCGAAGAGATCGCCGACCAGTTGGACAACTTCCAGGTGATCGCCCTGAACTTCCCGGCCTTCACCGACGGCCGCCACTGCTCCACCGCCTACCTGCTGCGCACCCGCTACGGCTACAAGGGTGAAGTACGGGCCATTGGCGATGTGCTGCGCGACCAGCTGTTCTCGTACCACCGCGTCGGTTTCGATGCCTTCGCCCTGCGTGCCGACAAGGATCCGCAGGACGCCCTGAAGGCATTCGAAGAGTTCGCCGAGGTCTACCAGGCCTCAGCCGACCAGCCGCTGCCACTGTTCCGCCGCCGCGCCTGAGTGACGAACGAACAGTAAAAAGCCCCGCTTCGGCGGGGCTTTTTCGTTTCAGGCCCGGACGCTGTCCCAGGCCACCCGTGCCAGCACCTCGCGGCAATCGATCAGCTCGGTCTGCGTGCGTCCGGCCAGCCAGTTGCGGGCGAAGTCATGGGCCGGGCCGATCACCACCGAGGCAAAGCAGTCGGCCGGAATCACCTTGAACACACCCTGCTCGCGGTACGTCGCCAACGCCTCGAAGATGCGCTGGAAATGCTCGCGGTTGACCTCGCGCAGCTGCTCGGCCATCTCCCCCGCCTCGACCCGCCCCCGGCTGTGCAGGATGAATCGCGCCCAATCCGGATTGGCCACCACCCAGTCCACGTAGCTGGTCACCAGCAGGCGGACACAGGCTTCGGCGCTGTCGGCCGTGGCAAAGCCGTCCTGCAGCAACGCGGCGTATTCCGCCGTGCCGGCCAGGTAGAGCGCGGCGATGATCCGCTCCTTGTTGCCGAAATGGTGATACAGGCTGCCGATACTGGCGCCAGAGCGATCCCGGATCATCTCGATGGTGGTGCTCTCCACCCCGAACTCGGTGAAGCAGGCCAGAGCGGCCTGAAGGATTTCATCTTTTCGCGAACGATGGGCCATGCAGTCCTCTGACACACTCAAACTAGAATAATATTCTAGAAAATAATTCCAATACTCGTATACTGCCGGGGCGCGCGCATTAGATCAAACCCGTGTAGCTCAGGAGAACGCCCATGAGTCAGATGTTGCAGATGTTCCAGCAGGCAGGTCCTGCCCAGTTCAGCGCCATGATCGGCCAGGTTGCGCCCTACTTCGCCAGTATTTTCCCGCAGATCGTCGAGCTGCGCCCGGGGTACGCGGAAGTGACTTTCAGCAAACGCCGCGAAGTGCTCAACCACATCGGCACGGTGCACGCGATCGCGCTGTGCAACGCCGCCGAGCTGGCCGCCGGGACCATGACCGATGCCTCGATCCCCGCAGGCTGCCGCTGGATACCCCGCGGCATGAGCGTGGAGTACCTGGCCAAGGCCGATGGTGATATCCGCACGGTAGCCGATGGCAGCGCCATCGACTGGAACCAGTTGGGTGACGTGACGGTGCCAGTGCAGGCCTTCGTCGGCGACAAGCCGGTGTTCCGCGCCGACATCACCATGTACGTCAGCCGCGCCTGAATGCACAACGGCCCGGATCATCCGGGCCGTTGGCGTCACGCTGTACCGCTGCCGCTGTCAGTCCACCCGGACCAGCACCCGACCAACCAGCTCGCCGGCCAGAATGCGCGGGATCGCCTGGGGCAGCTCATTGAGCCCAACCTCGGTCACCAGCCCGCCCAGATCGAGCTTCCATTGCAGGGACAGCTTGTCCCACATGGATGCCTTGACCACCAGCGGCAGCTCGACCGAGTCGACCCCCAGCAGGTTCACGCCACGCAGGATGAACGGCAGCACGCTGCCCTTGAAGCCGACGCCAGCGGTCAGCCCGCAGCAGGCCACGCTGCCGCCGTAGCGCAGCGACTTGACCACGTTGAACAGAATGTCACCGCCCACGGTGTCCACCGCGCCGCCCCACTGCTCCTTGAGCATCGGCTTTTCGGTACCGTCCTGCAGCGCACTGCGCGGAACCACCTGCTCGGCACCCAGCGCCTTGAGGAAATCTGCCTGGGTGTCCTTGCCGGTAGACGCCGCCACCGTGAAGCCGAGCTTGGCCAGCAAGGCCACCGCCACACTGCCAACCCCGCCGGTGGCGCCAGTGACCAGGATCGGCCCGGCTTCCGGCGTGACGCCAGCCTGCTCCAGCTTGTCGACGCACAGCGCAGCCGTCAGCCCGGCGGTGCCCAGCACCATGGCGTCACGCAGCGACAACCCCTGGGGACGTTTGAGCGCCCAGGCAGCGGGAATGCGGATGTACTGGCCGAAACCGCCGGCGGTGTTCATGCCCAGGTCGTAGCCGGTCACGATCACCTCGTCACCCACCGCGAACTCGGCGACGCTGGACGCTTCCACCACCCCGGCGGCATCGATGCCGGGAGTGTGCGGAAACTGCCGGGTGACGCCACGGTTGCCCGTGGCGGACAAGGCGTCCTTGTAGTTCAGCGAGGAGTAGCGCACGCGGACCAGCAGCTCCCCGTCGGGCAACTCGGCCACATCACGCTCGACCAGCACCTGTTCGAACGTGCCCGCTGCGGTTTCCCGCGCCTGCAGTGCAGTGAATCGGCTCATACCTTCCCCCTCGACTGAATGGAGTTCACCAGAAGCGTTGCTGATTGAGGCGACTCAACCAGGTCAGGGCAAAACGGTCCAGCGCCACACTGGCGGCCAGGCCGACACGCTCCTGCAAGGACTTCTTCTCGGCGTAGTGCAACTGGTACAGGTCGGCATCCTTGGCGCGCTCGGCCAGGTATTCGTCGCTGGTCTTCAGCTCGTCGACCAGCTGTTTTTCCAGGGCCGACATGCCCAGCCAGACTTCGCCGGTGGCAATCTCATCGATGTCCAGCTTCGGGCGATAGCGAGCCACGAAGTTCTTGAACTGCTCATGGATCTCCAGCAGGTCTTCCTGGAATTTCTCGCGGCCCTTCTCGGTGTTCTCGCCGAACACGGTCAGGGTGCGCTTGTACTCGCCAGCGGTGTACACCTCGAAATCGATGTCGTGCTTCTTCAACAGACGGTGCACGTTCGGCAACTGAGCGACCACGCCGATCGAGCCGATGATGGCGAACGGCGCGGAAATCACTTTCTCGCCGATGCACGCCATCATGTAGCCGCCGCTCGCCGCCACCTTGTCGATGCAGATGGTCAGCGGCACGCCGGCCTGGCGGATGCGCGCCAGTTGCGAGGACGCCAGGCCGTAGCTGTGGACCATGCCGCCACCGCTTTCCAGCCGCACCACCACTTCATCCTGTGGCGTGGCCATGCTCAGCACAGCGGTGACCTCGTGGCGCAGGCTGTCGGTGGCCGAGGCCTTGATGTCGCCATCGAAGTCCAGCACGTAGACCCGGGGCTTCTGCACGCCGGCTTTCTTGGCCTGCTTGGCCGCCTTGCTTTCGGCTTTCTGCGCCGCCTTCAGTTGATCCTTGTCCAGGATCGACTGCTCCAGGCGCTGGCGCAGCTGCTTGTAGAAATCGTTGAGTTTGCTGACCTGCAACTGGCCGCCACCCCGGCGACCCTTGCCACGTGCCGCGGCGAGCACGACCAGCACCACCACGATGGCCACCACCACGGTGACCGTCTTGGCCAGAAAACCCGCGTAATCTGCAAAAAACTCCACACATTTCCCCTTGTTCGTGGATATCGGCAAGCCCATTGGAACGGCGCCCATGGCGTCCAAGCATACCGGCGCGACCCTGGGACGACCAGCCGCAGCGGCAGCCTGTGCAAACCACCGGGCAGCCATTCAAACAAGCGTATGTTTTTTCGTTGACAGCTCCCTCGGCTTACCCCTAACCTCGCGAAACTTTCAACGTACCGGGACGCTAGCGGACGTGGGCAGCATCTACCTGATTCGACATGGCCAAGCCTCGTTTGGTGCCGACGACTACGATGTCCTGTCGCCCGTCGGTATCCGCCAGGCCGAAGTACTCGGTGAGCACCTGGCCCAGCTCGGCCTGCGCCTCGATCGCTGCGTAAGCGGCGAGCTGCGTCGCCAGCAGCACACCGCGACCGCCGCCCTCGCCCAGTTCGAAGCCGCCGGCGTGGGGATTCCCGCCCTGGAAGTCGACGGGGCGTTCAACGAATTCGATGCCGACGCAGTGATCCGCGCGCTGCTCCCCGACCTGCTGCCGGAAGAACCAGAGGCACTGCACGTGCTGCGCAACGCCGCGCAGAACCGCGCGGAATTCCAGCGCCTGTTCGCCCGCCTGATCGGCCGCTGGATTTCCGGCGAGCACGAAAAGGAAGGCCTGCAAAGCTGGCAGGGCTTCGTCGAACAGGTCCAGGGCGGCCTCGACCGCCTGCTGGCAAATGCCGGAAACAAGGACAGCATCGCCGTGTTCACCTCCGGCGGCACCATCACTGCCCTGCTCCACCTGATTACCAAGGTCCCGCCAGCCCATGCGTTCGAGCTGAACTGGCAGATCGTCAACACTTCACTAAGCTGCCTGAAGTTCCGTGGCAGCCAAGTGAGCCTGGCTTCCTTCAACAGCCATGTGCATTTACAGCTGCTGAAGGCGCCGGAACTCATCACCTACCGCTGAGTACCGGCCCACTGCCCTCCGTGAGGGCGAGAAAAACCTGAAAAATAAAGGAAAAAAACCATGAGCGTTGCAGACATCGTCAAAACCATGCAGTCCAAGTTCAACGCCGGTGCCGCTGCAGGCCTGGACCTGGTCTTCCAGTTCAACATCGAAGATGGCGAGAACTACGCGCTGATCGTCAAGGACGGCACTTGCGCCATCGAGCAGGGCGACAACCCGAACGCCAACGTGACCCTGATCATGGACACCGAAACCCTGAAAGGCATCACCAGCGGTGAAACCGACGGCATGCAGGCCTTCATGGCCGGCAAGCTGCGCGCCGAAGGCGACATGATGCTGGCGATGAAGCTCGGCGAACTGTTCCCGGTCTAAGCTCTACGGGCCGCGATACCGAAAGAACCGGAGTCCTGTGCTCCGGTTTTTTTTCGCCTGTAGTGCGCCCGGACAAGGGCGATCAGGCAGCCTGATTGCGCGGCAACACGCCCGCCTATAACGGCAGGTATCGCTTGTGACGACACCGGGGCAGCATTAGATTTGTCTATGTTGCAGGGCACCTATTATAAGTAGAAGGGATAAGCATGGCGCTTAATGATCAGTCCACCCACATCCGCGACGGCGAAGAACTCGACGCGGCGATCATCGATGCCTACCTCAAGGCACACATCCCCGGCCTGGCCGGCGAACCCCGCATCAGCCAGTTTCCCGGTGGCGCCTCGAACCTGACGTACCTGCTCGAATACCCCGACAAGGAATTCGTCCTGCGCCGCCCGCCGTTTGGCCACAAAGCCAAGTCCGCCCATGACATGGGCCGCGAGTACCGCATTCTCAACCAGCTCAACGCCGGCTTCCCCTACTGCCCGAAAGCCTACGTGCACTGCACCGACGAATCGGTGCTGGGCGCCGAGTTCTACGTGATGGAGCGCGTCAACGGCATCATCCTGCGCTCGGACATGCCGGCCGAACTGAACTTCGACGCCGACAAGACCCGCGCCCTGTGCAAGAGCTTCATCGACAAGATGGTCGAGCTGCACAACGTGGACTACCAGGCGTGCGGCCTTGGCGACCTGGGCAAGCCGGAAGGCTATGTGCAGCGCCAGATCGGTGGCTGGAGCGACCGCTACGAGAAGGCCCTGACCCCGGATGCGCCGCTGTGGGAGCCGGTCAAGGCCTGGCTGCGCGACAAGATGCCCGCCGATCACGCCAAGCCCGGGATCGTGCACAACGACTACCGCTTCGACAACGTGATCCTCGACCCGCAGAACCCGAGCCAGATCATCGGTGTGCTCGACTGGGAACTGACCACCATCGGCGACCCGCTGATGGACCTGGGCAACACCCTCGCCTACTGGATCGAAGCCGGCGACCCGCCACCGGTCCAGCTCATGCGCCGCCAACCGAGCAACGCCCCGGGCATGCTGAGCCGCCAGGAGTTCGCCGACTACTACGCCGAACGCGCCGGCATCGAGATCAAGAGCATCGACTTCTACTACACCTACGGCCTGTTCCGTCTGGCCGGCATCGTGCAGCAGATCTACTACCGCTACTACCACGGCCAGACCCAGGACAAGCGCTTCGCTCAGTTCATTCACATGAACAAGTTGCTGGAGCAGATGAGCTTGCAGGTCATCGGCAAATCGACCCTGTAACCGGCCTCACATAACAAGGAATCCGCAATGTCCAAGACTCAACTGTTCGACCTCGACGGCAAGATCGCTTTCGTCTCGGGTGCCAGCCGCGGGATCGGTGAAGCCATCGCCAAACTGTTCGCCCAGCAAGGCGCCCACGTCATCGTCTCCAGCCGCAAGATCGAAGGCTGCCAGGCCGTGGCGGACGCCATCGTCGCCGACGGTGGCAAGGCCACTGCCATCGCCTGCCACATCGGCGAGATGGAACAGATCACCAGCGTTTTCGCCCAGATCAAGGAGCAGTTCGGCCGCCTGGACATCCTGGTCAACAACGCCGCCACCAACCCGCAGTTCTGCAACGTGCTGGACACCGACCTGTCGGCCTTCCAGAAGACCGTCGACGTGAACATCCGCGGCTACTACTTCATGTCCATCGAAGGCGGCAAGCTGATGAAGCAGAACGGTGGCGGCAGCATCATCAACGTCGCATCGATCAACGGTGTCTCGCCAGGTGAGTTCCAGGGCATCTACTCGGTGACCAAGGCTGCCGTGATCAGCATGACCAAGGTCTTCGCCAAGGAATGCGCGCAGTTCGGCATTCGCTGCAACGCTTTGCTGCCGGGCCTGACCGACACCAAGTTCGCCTCGGCGCTGACCAAGAACGACGCGATCCTCAACATCGCCCTGCAGCGCATCCCGCTCAAGCGCGTGGCCGACCCGAGCGAAATGGCCGGCGCCGTGCTGTACCTGGCCAGCGATGCGTCCAGCTACACCACCGGCGTGGCACTGAACGTCGACGGCGGTTTCCTCTCCTGAAAACGCAACGGGGACCGCACTGCGGTCCCCGTCTGCTCCTCGCTCGATTCCCTTCTCGCCCGCCTTACTGCCAATCCTGCATCGCCTGATTGGCCGCCTGATTCATCGGCTGAGCCAGCAGGCCGGTGGGCGTCAGGCTGATGCTGTACACCGCATCGTCCGCAATCGGCAGGTAAGTCACCCGCAGGGCCTGCGGATCGAACATGAACAGGTCATGCTGACCCAGGCGCAACCAGCGCCACAGGTCGACGCCATAAGGGCTTTCAGCCAGCTCGGCCTGGGCGTGCTGGGCCAGGGACTGCTGTTCGATGGCAAGGAAACGGCCCGAGAGTTTTTCCAGGCGGTAGCCCGGCTCCAGGCCGATCAGGGCAGCCAGCCCCTTCCATTGCAGCATCCGCGCATCCAGCTGCCAGAGATCGCCTTCCAGGGTCACGCTGCGCTCGCGGCTGCCCTCCAGCACGTTGACCCGGTAGTACGGCCCTTCAGCCTTGAAGCTCAGGGTCGCCAGCGGCTTGTTCTGCGGCAGCGGTTCGTAGCTGTACAGGTCGTAGGCCACCAGCCCCACCAGCCCCGCCAGGGCGAGAAACGCGAGACCGCAAGTGCCGCGCAGCCAGCCGAGAAACCACTGACTGTTGAACAGAATCCGGGCGGCGATGAACACCGCCAGCAGTGCCAGCAATGCCGTTGCCCAGGCCAGACCGTCGTATTGCATCGACGCCATTCCTTGTAGGTGAAAATGCCGGCATTATGCGCAGCTGTTCTGCTCCAGAACAGCAGGATCGCCCCGCAATCTGACACAGGTCGTCTTTTTTATGTCCCTGCCTTTCGAGCTGGCCGTTGACCCAACGACGCTGGTCATTCTGACGTTCGTCGCCTTCATCGCTGGCTTCATCGATGCGATCGCGGGCGGCGGCGGCCTGCTGACGACCCCGGCCCTGCTGACCGCCGGCCTGCCCCCGCACCTGGTACTCGGCACCAACAAGCTCAGCTCGACCTTTGGCTCGGCCATGGCGGGCTACACCTTCTACCGACGCAAGCTGTTCAACCCGGCGCAATGGCGCAACGCCCTGATCGGCACGGCGGTCGGCGCCTTCCTCGGCGCAATCATCGCCCAGTGGCTGCCGGCGGAATGGCTGAACATGATGCTGCCCGTGGTGGTCTTCGGCTGTGCGCTGTACCTGCTGTTCGGGCGCACGCCCGATGCCCCGCTGGACCCGGACGCGCCCATCCCGCGTGGCCGGCAATGGCCGCAGAGCCTGACCCTGGGTTTTTATGACGGGGTTGCCGGGCCGGGGACCGGGGCGTTCTGGACCGTCAGCAACCTGCTGATGTACCCCCTGGACCTGCTGCGTGCCAGCGGCGTGGCGCGCAGCATGAACTTCGTCAGCAACGCCTGTGCACTATCGATTTTCATCGTCAGCGGACAGGTCGCCTGGGTTCTGGGGCTGTGCATGGGCGCAGCACTCAGCGTCGGCGCCCTGCTCGGCGCGCGCACGGCGATCAAGGGCGGCTCGAAGTTCATTCGCCCGGTGTTCATCATGGTGGTGCTGGCACTGACGGCCCGTCTAACCTGGCAGCACTGGCTCAGCTAGGCCCAGGCGGCGGGCAACGTAGGTATCGATCAGGTAGCGCGCGATGGAGCGCGTGGCCGGCAGCGGCGGCAGGTCATGCACGCTGAACCACTGGGCATCCTCGATCTCGTCGGCCTGCATGACGATGTCGCCACCAGCATATTCGGCATGGAAGCCGAGCATCAGCGAATGCGGGAACGGCCAGCCCTGGCTGCCCAGGTACTGCAGGTTGGTGACCTGCACACCGACCTCTTCCAGCACTTCACGGGCCACACACTGCTCAACCGACTCCCCCGGCTCGACGAAGCCGGCCAGGGTGCTGTAAACGCCACTGACGAAACGCGGTGAACGGGCCAGAAGGATGTCGTCGCCCCGGGTTACCAGCACGATCATGCTCGGCGACAGGCGCGGGTAATGATGGATTTCGCACTCGGTGCAGCGCATGGCGCGCTCGCGCGGCAGCACCTGCATGCGCCCACCGCAACTGCCACAGAAGCGATGCTGGCGAGCCCAGGTGCCGATCTGCGTGGCGTAGCTGAGCATGGCGAAGGTATCGGCGTCGCCCTGCAGCATGACTTGCCGCAGGCCTTGCCACACAGCGCCCGGCAGCTCGGCCGGGTGCTCGAGTTCGAGCAGGTAGACCGCATCGCCACCGAAATGGCCAATACCGTGCTCGGCGATGATCGGCAGGTCCTGCTTCTTCAGCCACTCCCGGGGGAACAGCACACCGTTGCTGTCACCCAGGAACTGCTGCCGGCAATGGGCAACCACCCAGCCGCCCGCCTGCTGACTGTCGAGCCAGGCCGACTGCCAGCGTGTCGCCACTTAGGCGGCCACCTGCAGGCCCAGGGCGCGCACGCTTTCCGACGCGAGGTCGAGCACGCTGGGCTGGGTTTCCGGCCGCAGCACCGCACCGGCTTCGAGGTAGTACTCCAGGCTGGTCAGGGCATCGGCGAGGGTTTCCAGCATCTGCTCGGACGGCATCTGCGGAGCGTCCAGCATCTGCTCCTGGATGTAGTCGGAGCAGGCACCAACCAGCAGCGCCGCGCGCTCCTGGCCGAGGAACCACAAGCCGCCACGTACCGCCTGCAGGCTGAACGGCACGTTCGACAGGTGCATGCGGTCGCCGTTGGATTCCAGGTAGGCGGTGATGGCGCGCTTGGCCAGGGCCAGACCGGCCTGGGCCTCATCGACCACCACGATGCGCGCTTCGTTGAGCTGGTGGAAGGCGAAGGACTCGGCCTCGTTTCCAGGCTGCGCCGCTGTCGGGCGGATCTCGCGGCGCTCATCGCCCCGCTCCAGGCTGGCGACCATGCCTTCGACGTACAGCACGGCATCGGCCAGCTTGTGCAGTTCTTCGGTCTGCGGCGGCTGTTCTTCACTCCAGGCGGCCACAACCTGCAATTGCGCGTTCAGCGAGTTGCCGGCAGAGCTCAGGCCGACCATGCCCAGCGTCTTGCTCAAGCGGCCGAGCAGCGCATGCAGGTTGCCCAGGCTGTCCATCTGGAAGGTGCCGCGTTCGATCAGGTCGAGCATGTCCTTGACGCTGGCCAGCTCTTCGCGAATCGCCGAGCTGAGCGAGCGCATGACCGATTGGCCAGGGCCGGACAGGCGACGGTATTCCTCTTCCAGCAGGTGATCGGTAAACGGCAGCGGCGTCAGACCGAAGACTTCACGCAGCGCAGATACCTGCGGGCCATGGCTGTCCGCCAGGGCCACCAGGTACAGCAGTTCCTTGAGCAGGCTGCGCGGTGCTTCGTAAACGCTATTGCCGAGCATCTGCTTGAGCTCGCGATCAAGTCGGGAGAACAGCTGCTTACGCGATTTGCGGGCCAGCAACTGACCATCGATCTGCGCCTCGACCGCTGCAGCGGCGATCCAGCACAGGCGACCGCGCGGCTCGTTGGCGTACAGGGTATCCAGGCGCCCCATGGCGCGGTTCATCAGCTTGAGGCTGGCTTGCGGGTTCTGCTCGCGAATAAAGCCGAGCAGACCGACCTGGTACATGTGGCGCAAGCGGCGCCCTTCGCCCTCTTTCGCCGCCGCATCGAGGCTGGCCGGCACGGAGCGCGGCCGAGCGTGGTCGAGACGCACGCTGAAGAAGAAACTTTCCGGCAACGGCGGCTGGTTGCCCGCCTGGCGCAGATTGTTGATGGCCGGCAGCAGCAGCTCCGGCATTTCCTGGCGGTGTGCGTCGACGTTTTCCAGGTAGCGACGCAGCACGTGCAAGGCGTTGCTCAGGGCCGACAATTGCACGTCGCGCTCTTCGCCGGCACCGGCCGGGATATCGGTCGCCTGGTCGAGCACTTCCTGCGCCAGCAGTTCGGCGCCTGCCAGCTCGATCAGGTTCAGCGTACCGCGCACCTGCTGAAGGTTTTCGACGGCCTGCTGCAAAAGGCTGCCGTTGTGTCGCTCGGCAATGAACTGCTCGAGACTCGACTCAGCCTCCTCCATGGTGGTGAACAGCTCATCACGCACCAGGCTGAGCGACGTGGCTCCAGAAACCATGAGCTAGCGCGCCTCCTGCGCAGGTAGAAAAATCAGTTGCTGGGCTGGCATCAGTCGGCGAACTCCGGTTTCTGTTTGCTCATGTGCGCGGCCATGGCCACGCGCAAATCACTCGATTGCAGCATCGCGGCGTTCCAGGTGGCGACGTACTCGAGGCCGTCATCCACGCGGTGGTCGCGCATGTAGCGAATCATTTCCTTGGTACCGCGCACCGCAATCGGCGATTTCGCGGCAATTTCCCGGGCGATGGCCAGCACGCCTTCAAGCAGGGACTCGGTGTCGGCATAGGTGCTGTTGACCAGGCCGATACGCTGGGCTTCGGTGCCATCGATGGTGCGGCCGGTGAATGCCAGCTCGCGCATCATGCCGTCGCCGATGATCCGCGGCAGGCGTTGCAGCGTGCCCACATCCGCCGCCATGCCGATGTCGATTTCCTTGATGGAGAACTGCGCATCGGTGGTCGAATAACGCATGTCGCAGGCCGAGATCAGGTCGATGGCCCCGCCCAGGCAATAGCCCTGGATGGCCGCCAGCACCGGCTTGCGGCAATTGTCCACGGCGTTGAAAGAGGCCTGCAGCTCCAGAATCTTGCGGCGCAGGGCTTCGGCGTTGCGCCCTACGTCCTTGCCCAGCTGGCTGCCCACCTGAGCAAGCATCATCAGGTCGATGCCGGAAGAAAAGTGTTTGCCCGCACCAGACAGCACCACGACCCGAACTTCATCGGTCGCATCGATCCAGCGGAAGACCTCGATGATCTCCGTCCAGAAGTCGGCGTTCATGGCATTGATCTTTTCTGGGCGGTTGATCACCACATGGGCGATCTTGTCTGCCAGATCGACACGAAAGGCTTTGTAGTCAGACACGGCAGTCATCCTCGGCAGCGGGCACAGCGTCGCCCGGAAAATTCTGACAGTTAAAACCGAGCAACTATAACAAGCGAGGCACAAATGTCGATGCCATGAAGCGTGATGCACGCCACGTCATCGAACTTAAGTCCGAGTTTCGCTCTTCGCGTTAAACACTTGATCTAGCAAAAGATGCGGCGAAAATTTGGCCTGCCAGGGCTGGCAGGCCAGGTCATTCACCCGCGAATGCAATCGACGGTGTAGGCGCCGTCTTCCTCCTGTCGCTGCAAGCCATGCACATCAGCATCGAATCCGGGGAAACGCTCGTCGAAGGTTCGAGCGAATGCCAGGTAGTCGAGAATCGAGCGGGTCTGCGCAGTAAAGCGCTCGCCCGGCATGATCAACGGGATACCCGGCGGATACGGCACCAGCATGACCGCAGCGATGCGTCCTTCGAGCTGCTCGATCGGCACCGCTTCCACTTCGCCACGCACCAACTGGTTGTAGGCGTCAGCCGGCTTCATCGCCACTTCCGGCAATACCGTGTACATGCGTTTGAGCGCCTTGGCGGTGGCGTTCTCGCGGTAGCAACCATGCAGGGCATCGCACAGGTCCCGCAGGCCCATGCCCTGGTAGTGCACCCCGCCGGCCTTGGCAATCGACGGCAAGGCATCGAACAGGGGCAGGTTCGCGTCGTAGCTGCGCTTGAATTCCAGCAACTCGGTCAGCAGGGTGCTCCATTTGCCCTTGGTAATGCCCATGGAGAACAGCACCAGAAACGAGTACAGGCCGGTTTTCTCGACCACCAGGCCACGCTCCCAGAGAAACTTGCTGACCACCGCGGCCGGAATGCCGCTGAGGTCCAGTGCCCCGGTGGCGGTCAGGCCCGGCATGACCAGCGTGACCTTGATCGGGTCGAGCAGCACGTAGTCTTCGGCGATATCACCGAAGCCGTGCCAGTCAGCCTGGGGCTGCAACAGCCAGTCCGCCGTTGCCACGCCCTCCGCGCCCTCGGCCTGCGGTGGCTGCCAGATGCTGAACCACCAGTCTTCCGCTGCCAGGTTCTGCCGCAGGTTGGCCAGGGCCCGGCGAAAACTCAGCGCTTCGTCGAAGGTTTCCTGGATCAGCGAACGCCCGGCCGGCCCTTCCATCATCGCCGACGCCACGTCCAGCGAGGCGATGATGCCGTATTGCGGCGAGGTCGAGATGTGCATCATGAAGGCTTCGTTGAAGCGGTCGCGGTCCAGCTGGCGCGTGCCCCCATCCTGCACATGGATCATCGAGGCCTGGCTGAACGCCGCCAACAGCTTGTGCGTGGAATGGGTGGTGAACACCAGGGGCGCATCGTCGCCACGGGAGGTGCCCATGCCAAAGCGACCGCTGTAGAACTCGTGGAATGCCGCGTAGGCATACCAGGCTTCGTCGAAATGCAGCACCTCGACACTGTTGCCCAGGGTCTGTTTGATCAGCTCGGCGTTGTAGCACAAGCCGTCGTAGGTCGAGTTGGTCACCACCACCAGTTTGACTTTGGGCTCGCGGCCGCGCGCCAGCGGGCTGGCGTCGATCTTGGCCTGGATCGATTCGCGGCTGAACTCGCTCAGCGGAATCGGCCCGATGATCCCCAGCTCGTTGCGCTCCGGGCACAGGTACAGCGGAATCGCCCCGGTCATGATGATCGAGTGCAGGATCGACTTGTGGCAGTTGCGGTCGACCAGGACCAGATCATCGCGCCCGACCATGCTGTGCCAGACGATCTTGTTGGCGGTCGAAGTGCCGTTGATCACGAAGTAGGTGTGGTCGGCACCGAAATTACGCGCCGCCCGGGCCTCGGCCTCGGCCAGCGGACCGGTGTGATCGAGCAGCGAACCCAGCTCGGGCACCGAAACCGACAGGTCCGAACGCAGGGTGTTTTCCCCGAAGAACTGGTGGAACGCCTGCCCCACCGGGCTCTTGCGGTAGGCCACGCCGCCGCCATGCCCCGGCGTGTGCCAGGAATAGTTGGACTGCGCCGTGTGCTGCACCAGCGCCCGAAAGAACGGCGGCAGCAGGCCATCCAGGTAATTGCGCGCCGCGCGGGCGACCTGGCGGGCGAGAAAGGGCACGGTGTCTTCGAACAGGTAGAGAATGCCGCGCAGCTGGTTCAGGTCGGGCATCGCCTCGGCCGGCGCGTTCTCGATGGTGACCTGCTCGCCCAGGGCGAAGATCGGCAACTGCGGTGCACGCACTCGAGCGATACGGATCAGCTCGACCATGTCTTGCAGCAGGTGTTTGTTCTCGCCGGCACCTTCGGCCGTCACCAGGATGCACGCCAGGCCATGGTGGGTCGACGCGACGATACGGCCTTCGGCGGAGCTGGCCGTGGACAGGATGGTGAAGCCGTCCTGTTCCAGTTCTCGGGCAATGGCCCGCACGCGATCACCGGCCACCGTGTCGGCCTTGATGTCGCGGTGCACGATCAGAACCGGGAACTTGAGGTCTTTGTACATTGTGGCGTCCCTGAAGGCGGCAGGTCCGGCCTGCCTGTCGCCTCAGGGTAGAGGCTCGCCCGAACGGGCGGAACCCCCTGTTGCTTCACGCTGTACGAAAAGGTCGCGCAGCGATAACTCGCCTGCCGTCAGGCTTCGGCCTTGGCCTGCTCCATCTGCACCCACAGCGCGGGCGCGCCAGCTGCCTTTTCGATGATCGCCATGCGTACCGCATGGGCGGCCAGGTCATCGGCCGTGGCCGGAATCACCCGCGTGCGCGGACGGTCAGCCGCCAGGCGGCGAATGGTAGTGGCGTGGCGACGCCCCGAGGCATCGCCTTCGGAACCATCACCGGCCAGGGACAGATTGGTCTGCCCACCGGTCATCGCCAGGTAGACGTCAGCCAGGATCTCGGCGTCGAGCAAGGCGCCGTGCAGCTCACGGCCGGAGTTGTCGACGTCGTAACGCTTGCACAGTGCGTCGAGGCTGTTGCGCTGCCCCGGGTGACGTTCACGGGCGAACGCCAGGGTGTCGAGCACCGTGCAATATTCAGCGACGTCGGCACGATCCTGCTGCTTGAGCAGGGCAAACTCGTTGTTGATGAAGCCCACGTCGAACGCGGCGTTGTGGATGATCAGCTGGGCGCCCTTGATGAACTCATAGAATTCATCGGCAACGTCCTTGAAGCGCGGCTTGTCCTTCAGGTCCTCGTTGGTGATGCCGTGGACCGCGATGGCGCCTTCGTCGATCTCGCGATCAGGCTGCAGGTACACGTGAAAATGCCGGCCCGTCAGGCGACGGCCCATCATCTCGACACAGCCTATCTCGATGACCCGGTGGCCATCGGTGACCGGCATACCGGTGGTTTCAGTATCCAGTACGATGCTACGCATGCTTCAACGCCCTCACTTCATCCACCCCGCGGTTGGCCAGCTGGTCGGCACGCTCGTTGCCCACATGGCCGGTATGGCCACGCACCCACTGCCAGGTCACGTTGTGCCTGTTCACTTGTTCGTCCAGTTGCTGCCACAGGTCGGCATTCTTCACCGGCTGCTTGGCGGCGGTTTTCCAACCGCGCTTCTTCCAGTTCGGCATCCAGTCCTGGATACCCTGCATGACGTACTGGGAGTCGGTCACCAGGCGTACGTCACAGCACCGCTTGAGCTCGGCCAGGCCGCGGATCGCCGCCATCAGCTCCATACGGTTGTTGGTGGTCTCGGCCTCGCCGCCCCACAGTTCCTTTTCCACGCCCTTGAAAACCAGTAACGCGCCCCAGCCTCCGACGCCCGGATTGCCCTTGCAGGCGCCATCGGTGTAGATCTCGACTTGATCGGTCATGCAGAGCTTATCTCTCAAAAATAGTGCTATCGACAGGCGTCCGGGCCCTTGGCGTCGCGGCGGCTGACCTTGGCCACCGGCATCGGCACCAGCTTGCCCATGGGCTCGCGTCGTGGCTGGCGCAGCGGCCGCAGCCCCACTACCAGCTTGCGCGCCACCAGCACGTAGAAACCGCCACCCGGCGACTGCCACGAACCGCCCCAGCGCTCCAGGGGCGCCAGGCGCGCCTGCCAGGTCGCCGAAGAAAGCGGCGGACGATAGCACCCGAAGCGGCGTTTCTCCAGCGCAAACCCCAGCAGGTGGAGCCAGTCACTGACCCGGGTTGGGGCGATGCAGCGCGCGTGGCGCATGCTGTCGCGGGCGAACAGACGGCGCATGCCCCAGGTGCTGAGGGGGTTGATGCCGACGATCAGCAAGTGACCACCGGGACGCACGCTGCGCGCTGCCTCGCGCAACAGGCCATGGGGCGACAGGCTGAAATCCAGGCCATGCTGCAGCACCACCACATCGGCTGCGAACTCGGTCAGCGGCCAGGCCTGCTCCTCGCAGACGATTTCAACGCCCTCGAACGGCGCCCCGACCCGGACGCTGCGCTGGATCTGCACCGCCTGGGGAGGTGCCTCGGCGGACGGGCCGTAGTGCACCAGGTAGCCGCCGAAAAATCGCGCCAGCTCTTCTTCCAGCAGTTCTTGTTCAGCCCGCAGCAGCAACTGCCCCTGGGGCCCGCCGAACCAGTTGCGCGCATCCCCGATCAGTTGCAGCCAATCGGCATCGGCCTGGGCGAATGGATGGTCAGACATGGAAATACCTGCATAGCCGTCGATAGCAATGACGCCTAAGATGCACCTTTGTGCCCAGCTTAGCGACCCGTCCCATGATAAAGATCGACGCCCTTCCCGCCTTCAACGACAACTATATATGGCTGCTGCAGGACCTCGAGCAGAAGCGCTGCGCGGTTGTCGACCCCGGTGATGCCGCGCCGGTGCAAGCCTGGCTGGTGGCCAATCCCGGCTGGGTGCTGAGCGACATACTGATCACCCACCACCATTTCGATCATGTCGGCGGCGTCGAGGCGCTGAAGGCACAGACCGGTGCTCGCGTGTACGGTCCGGCCCAGGAAACCATCCCAGGGCGCGACGTTGCGCTGGAGCAAGGCCAGCAGATTGAAGTGCTCGGCCAGTCCTTCGACATTTTCAGCGTGCCAGGCCACACCCTGGGCCACATCGCCTACCACCAGGCCGACCACCACTGGCTGTTCTGCGGCGACACGCTGTTCGCGGCAGGTTGTGGCCGCTTGTTCGAAGGCACGCCGGCGCAGATGCACGACTCTCTGGGCCGCCTGGCCGCCCTGCCCGGTCAGACCCTGGTGTATTGCACCCACGAGTACACCCTGAGCAACCTGCGCTTCGCCCGAGCCGTGGAGCCGGAAAACCGGCAGATCGCTCAGCGATTCGAGGAGGTCACCACCTGGCGCGAGAGCGGGCGTATCAGTCTGCCCTCTACCCTGGAACTGGAACACGCCACCAATCCCTTCCTGCGGGTTGCGGAAACATCCGTTAAAGAAAAAATCGACGAACGCGACGGCAAGCGAAACCGCACGCCCAGTGAGGTTTTCGCGGCGTTGCGCAGCTGGAAAGACCAGTTCTAAAAGGTCGACGGCTGCGCAAAAATCTGGTTAAAACTTGACCACCCCTGGTTCGATTTCTAGAATCGCCCGACTTTCGATCCAGGGAACACCCCACGACCAATGCCTTCATCCCCACGCAAGACCTTGAATTTAAAGGCATTGGCACTTGGCGCGAAAGCGCTGGTGGTGGTGTGTGGCGTCGTGCTGGCAGGTTGCCAGAACATGGGGAGCAACACCCCTCGCGACAGCGGCCGGGACACCGACCGCGCCGTCGGGCTGGAACAGGAGCCACAGTGGCTCACTGACACCATCAAGCCCGAAGAACCGACCGATATCTGGGAGCGGGTGCGCTCCGGCTACCAGTTGCAGGACGAGATCGGCATCAACCCGCGCATCGAGCAGCAGCGCCTGTGGTTCGTGAGCAACCCCTCCTTCGTCGAGAAAGCCGGCGAACGCAGCAGCCCCTACATCCACTACATCGTCGAGCGCCTCGCAGAGCGCAATATGCCGATGGAGCTGGCGCTGCTGCCGATGATCGAGAGTTCCTACAACCCCTTCGCCTATTCCCACGCCGATGCCGTTGGCCTGTGGCAGTTCATTCCGTCCACCGGCCGCCATTTCAACCTGCGCCAGACCTCCTGGTACGACGGTCGCCGCGACGTGATGGCCTCGACCAACGCGGCGATGAACTACCTGTCGCGCCTGCACGAAATGTTCAACGGCGACTGGCTGCTGGCCCTCGCGGCCTACAACGCCGGTGAAGGACGGGTCAGCCGCGCCATCGAGCGCAACCAGAAACTCGGCCTGCCCACCGACTACTGGAACCTGCCGCTGCCGACCGAAACCCGGAATTACGTGCCCAAGCTGCTGGCCCTGTCGCAGGTGGTCATGACCCCACAGGCCTACGGCGCGAACCTCGCCCCGATTGCCAATGAACCCTACTTCGAGGCGGTCGAACTCAAACAGCACATGGACCTGTCCCGTGTCGCGGCCATGGCCCAGCTGGATGAAGATGAGCTGTACCAGCTCAATCCCGCCTTCAAGAAACGCGTCACCCTGGACGGCCCGCAGCATCTGCTGATTCCGACCGAGAACGTCGAACTGCTGACCGCCAACCTGGCGCTGATGACCCCGCAGGACGTGGTGGACTGGCAGCAGTACACGGTGCGTTCGGGCGACAGCCTGCACAGCATCGCCAACCGCTACCGGCTGACGGTCAACACCATCAAGGACATCAACAAACTGGGCGGCAACAACCTGCGTATCGGCCAGGTGCTGAGCATTCCTGCCGAGCCAGGCAGTCCGGCGGGCAGCCCGGCCCCGCTGTACGAAGACGTCGCCAGCAGCAAGGCCAGCTCGCGCAGCTACACGGTCAAGAACGGCGACAACCTGTGGCAGATCGCCAAGGCGCACCAGGTTTCGGTCAACGACGTGCAACGCTGGAACAAGCTCAAGGGCAACAACCTGCGCGTCGGCCAGACCCTGGTCTTGCAGGACGCGGTCGCCGCCAACGAAAACCACGGCAGCGCCCGTGGTGGCATCACCTACTACAAGGTGCGCCAGGGCGATTCGCTGTACCTGATCGCCAAGCGCTTCAAGGTGCAGATGAAACACCTGAAGAGCTGGAACCCGCGTACCGGCAGTGCCCTCAAGCCCGGCCAGACCCTCACCCTGCGCCTGCCCTGATCAGGCGCGCTTGCTCAAGGCTTCCAGGCAGCGGCTGCCCAGTTGGGTAAAGCGCTGGAACGCGACGAATTGCTCATGACTCAGCGCGCGCCCGGACACCCGGCTGTCGGCGTAGAGCACGCCAATCTCCCGCGTACCTGCCAGTAACGGCGCCACGAAGAACATGCCCGCTCCCAGGCGCTGACGAATTGGCTGGGTCACCAGCTCGGCCAGGTTGTAGCTGGCCGGCACCCCCATCCATAGCGCTTCCTTGTTGCGCAGCACGTAACTGAAAATATGTGGCTGCTCGCGCTGTTCGGCGGGTAGCACAAAATCATTCGTCCAGCCTTCGGTGCCCTCGCCCAGTACGCGTTTGACGCGAAAGCAGCTCTGCTCGTCGGCCAGTACCATGAGCATTACCCGCTCCAGACCGGCACCCTGGTGCAAGCCCTTGAGCAGGGTATCCAGGATCATTCCCGGGTTGGCCCGCGACGACACCATCAGCCCCAGGTCCTGCAACGCTTGCTGCATCACCAGCAGGTCAGGCTGCAACAGGCGGGCCTTGCGCTGCTCTTGCAGCAGGAGGATCTGTTCAGGGTCGGTCGAGGGAATCAGCCGGCACAATTGGCTGGCACCAAAGCTGGCAGCTACTTGCACCGCTTCGTCGGCGCTGGCCAGCACCTGCTGCATGGCTTCAGCCGGACTGACTCCGATGAAGTCGGCCATCTGCGCCACCAACGCCTCCATTTCCGGAGCGTCCCACCCGGACAGCGCCGCCTCGCTGATGCGCGTGCCGAGGTTGACCGCCCTTACGGCCGGGTCGCGGGAACCGCCAGCGGAATGAACCAGTGCCGCGGTTTCACCGATGTTCCAGCTCTTCACCAGGCCAAGGGTCAATTGCCGGAAGTTGGTTCCCAGGATCGCGCGCACCGCCTCATCGGCGTCCACGCCGGGGCGGTCCAGGGCAACGGCCAGTTCATCGGCCTGATCGCCGCCGCATCCCCAGAAGGCCAGCTCCCCGAGATGGAACAGCAGAGCCGCGATGAACACTTCCTCTTCCTGACGAGGCAGCACGTAGCCGGCGATGTTGCGCGCCTGCACGGCGGCATGGAACGAGCGTGCGAGCAACGTCAGCAACTGCTCGCGGGGCGCCTTGGTCAGCAAGCCGTCGATCAGACTGACCGACATACTGATCGAGCGCACCGTGTCGAAGCCGATCAGCACGATGGCGCGGGAGATGGTGCGGATGGCTTCCTGGGAAGGGTTGTAATAGACGCTGTTACCGACGCGCAGGACCTTGGACGTCAGCGAGGCGTCGCGCAACAGCACATCGGCCAGTTGCTGGACCGAGGATTTTTCCTGCTGCGCCAGGCGGTGCAAATCCTGCACCACCGCTGCCAGCGCGGGCAGTTCGGCCTGATTGAAGCGATCGATCCATGACTGCACACCCTGACTGCGTATACCCAAGATCGTGGCCTCGTCACAATTCATTCAAGTGTAGTCAAAATCCTGCCACAACTTGCCGGCCGGGGTGGCCTTTTTCCAGCGGATACAAGCTGTTACTGTACGGCTCAAGAAGCCCTAAAGCCGCCACGGATCGGATATTTCACTTGATACGTCCCCTCCTCTCGCTGTTACTCAGCCTGGCACTTGGCTTTTCCGCATCGGCGGCCGTACACGAGAGTCACGGCTATGCCCAATTCGGCACGCTCAAGTACCCGGCGAGCTTCACTCATTTCGACTGGGTAAACCCCGAAGCCCCCAAGGCCGGTACCCTGCGGATGATGGCCGCCGGTACGTTCGACACCCTTAACCCGTACACCTTCAAGGGCACCAGCCCGATCTCCACCGCCAATTTCCTGCAATACGGCGTCACTGAGCTGAACGAGCCACTGATGGTGGGCACCGGGGTCTACGACCCCTCCGGCGACGAGCCCGCGTCCAGCTACGGCCTGATCGCCAAATCCGTGGAATACAGCAAGGACCGCAGCTGGGTGGTGTTCAACCTGCGGCCCGAGGCGCGTTTTCACGACGGCAAGCCGATCACCGCCTATGACGTGGCGTTCTCCTACCGCCTGCTGCTCAAGGACGGTCACCCGCAGTACCGCACCAACCTGCAGGAAGTGAAGCGCGTCGACATCCTCAACCGTCACCGCGTCCGCTTCGTGTTCAAGCGCGCGGGCAACCCGCTGCTGATCCTGCGCCTGGGCGAGCTGCCGGTGCTGCCCCAGCACTACTGGAAAGACCGCGACTTCAAGGCCACCACCTTCGAGCCGCCCCTGGGCAGCGGTCCGTACCGCATCACTCGGGTCAGCCCCGGCCGCAGCCTGACCTTCGAGCGGGTCAAGGACTGGTGGGGCAAGGACCTCCCGGTCAACCGGGGCAAGTACAACTTCGACCGGGTCGACGTGGAGTTCTACCGTGACAGCCATGTCGCCTTCGAAGCCTTCAAGGCCGGCGAATTCGATTTCTATATCGAGCAGCAGGCGAAGAACTGGGCCAACGGCTACCGCTTCCCTGCCGTGACCCGCGGCGACGTGGTCCGCGCCGAAATCCCTCACCAGATTCCGACCCAGACCCAGGCACTGTTCATGAACAGCCGCCGAGCGGCATTCGCCGAGCGCAAGGTCCGCGAGGCCCTGGGGCTGATGTTCGACTTCGAGTGGACCAACCGCACCCTGTTCAACGACTCCTATCGCCGGGCCAGCAGCTATTACCCGAACAGCGAGTTCTCGGCCACCGGCAAGCCCGAAGGCGCCGAATGGCTGCTGCTCTCGCCCTACCGCAAGCAACTGCCGGCCCGGCTGTTCACCGAAGCCTTTTCCGTGCCCGAGACCGACGGCCGGGGCATCCCGCGGGAAACCTTGCGCAAGGCCCTCGGTCTATTGGCCGACGCGGGCTGGAAACCTTCAGGACAGCGTCTGCAGAACAGCGACGGCGAACCGCTGCGTTTCGAAATCCTGCTGGTCAATCCGAACCTTGAACGCATTCTTCAACCCTTTACCGAAAACCTCGCCAGCATCGGCATCCAGGCCAACCTGCGCACCGTCGATCGGGCGCAGTACAAGCAGCGCCTGGACCAGTTCGACTTCGACATGGTGCTGCTGACGTTGCCGCAGACCCTCAGCCCGGGCCTGGAGCAATCCCTCTACTTCCATTCCTCCCAGGCAGCGATCAAGGGCGGCAGGAATTACGCAGGCGTCACCCACCCGGTGGTCGATGCCCTGCTCGACAAGCTGCTCTCGGCACAGACCCGCGACGAACAAGTGGCAGCCACCCGCGCCCTGGACCGGGTCCTGCTGTGGCAGCACTACACCATTCCCAACTGGTACATCGACTATCACCGCTTGGCCTACCGTAACCGGTTTGCCTTCGTCACCACCCCGCCCTACACCTTGGGCTTGCGCACCTGGTGGCTGAAACCTACGGAGAACCCCCGATGACGCACCCCCTGCGCACCTTTCTCGTACACAGCAGTGGCATCGTCCTGCTGAGTCTCGCCAGCCTGGGGCAGGCAGCGCCCCAGCACGCCGTGACGCTGTATGACGAAGCGCCAAAGTACCCGGCCAATTACCAGCACTTCGACTACGTGAACCCTGACGCGCCGAAAGGCGGTACGTTTCGCCAGGCCGGCTCCGGCGGCTTCGACAGCCTCAACCCGTTCATCAGCAAGGGGGTGGCGGCCGACGACATCGGTCTGATCTACGACACCCTGACCCGCCACAGCCTGGATGAACCCTTCACCGAATACGGCCTGCTCGCGGAAAAGATCGAAAAAGCCCCGGACAACTCCTGGGTACGCTTCTACCTGCGCCCCGAAGCACGCTTCCACGATGGCCAGCCGGTCACCGCCGAAGACGTCAAGTTCACCTTCGAGACCCTGATCACCAAGGGCGCCCCGATGTTCCGTGGCTATTACGCCGACGTGGACACCGTGGAAGTGGAAGGCACGCACAAGGTGCGCTTCGTCTTCAAGCACCCGGGCAACCGTGAATTGCCGCTGATCCTCGGCCAGTTGCCGGTGCTCCCCAAGCACTGGTGGGCCGAGCGTGACTTCTCCAAGAGTAATCTGGAGGTGCCCCTGGGCAGCGGTCCGTACAAGGTTGCGGACGTCAAGGCCGGGCGCTCGATTCGCTACGAGCGCGTCAAGGACTGGTGGGGCAAGGACCTGCCGGTCAACCGGGGCTTCTACAACTTCGACGTCATGCAGGTGGACTACTACCGCGACAATACGGTCGCCCTGGAAGCCCTCAAGGCCGGTCAGTTCGACTACTGGCTGGAGATCAGCGCGAAGAACTGGGCCACCGCCTACAACACCAGCGCTGTGGCCAACGGCCAGCTGATCAAGGAAGAAATCAACAACCGCAACCCGACCGGTATGCAGGGCTTCATCTTCAACACCCGCAAGCCGATGTTCCAGGATCGCCGGGTGCGTGAAGCGCTGGGCCTGCTGTTCGATTTCGAGTGGGCCAACAAGCAGCTGTTCAACGGCGCCTACACCCGCACCCGCAGCTACTTCGACAACTCCGAGCTGGCGTCGCGTGGCCTGCCGAAGGAAGCCGAGCTGAAGATCCTCGAGCCGCTGCGCGACAAGATCCCGCCCCAGGTCTTCACGGATGAGTACCTGGTACCCGTCTCCGACGGCAGCGGCATCATTCGCGAGCAGCAGCGTCGCGCCTATCAGTTGCTGCAGGAAGCCGGCTGGCGTGTCGAGGGCGACCAGATGCTCGACGCCAGCGGCAAACCAGTGGTCATCGAATTCCTCCTGGCCCAGACCGAATTCGAACGCATCCTGCTGCCCTTCAAGCGCAACCTGGCGGACCTCGGGATGGACCTGGCGATCCGCCGGGTCGATGTATCCCAGTACATCAACCGCCTGCGCTCACGGGATTTCGACCTGATCGTCGGCGGCTTCGGCCAGTCCAACTCGCCGGGCAACGAACAGCGCGAATACTGGCATTCCAGCAGCGCCGACAACCCTGGCAGCCGCAACTACATCGGCCTCAAGGACCCGGCCATCGACCAACTGGTCGAAAACCTGATCAACGCCGACTCCCGGGAAAGCCTGGTCGCCCACACCCGGGCCCTGGACCGTGTGTTGCTGTGGGGCAACTACGTGATCCCCAACTGGCACATCAAGACCTGGCGCGTGGCCTACTGGAATCGCTTCGAGCACCCCAAGGTTACGCCGCACTACGACATCGGCCTCAACACCTGGTGGGTGCGTCCTAACGTGGAACAGCCACAGCCACCTGTCGACGCCGAACCGGCGAGCACGGAGCAATAAGATGCTGGCGTATATCTTTCGTCGCCTCTTACTGATCATCCCGACGCTGTTCGGCATCCTGCTGATCAACTTCATCATCATCCAGGCCGCCCCCGGCGGCCCGGTCGAGCAGATGATCGCCAAGCTGGAAGGCTTCGACGGCGCCACCAGCCGGATCGCCGGCGGCGGCGCCGAAGTGGCGGTGGCCGGCTCCAACTACCGGGGCGCGCAAGGCCTCGACCCGGAACTGGTCGCCGAAATCGAGCGTATGTACGGCTTCGACAAATCGGCCCCCGAACGCTTCTGGATCATGCTGAAGAACTACGCCCAGCTGGACTTCGGCGAGAGCTTCTTCCGGGACGCGGCGGTAATCGACCTGATCATCGAGAAGATGCCGGTGTCGATTTCGCTGGGGTTGTGGAGCACCCTCATCATGTACCTGGTGTCGATTCCCCTGGGCATTGCCAAGGCCACCCGTCACGGCAGCGCCTTCGACATCTGGACCAGCTCGGCGATCATCATCGGCTATGCGATCCCGGCCTTCCTGTTCGCCATCCTGCTGATCGTGCTGTTCGCCGGCGGCAGCTACTTCGACTGGTTCCCCCTGCGCGGGCTGACCTCCAACAACTTCGAAGAACTGAGCTTCACCGGCAAGCTGCTCGACTACTTCTGGCACCTGGCACTGCCCGTCACGGCGCTGGTCATCGGCAACTTCGCGACCCTGACACTGCTGACCAAGAACAGCTTCCTCGACGAGATCAACAAGCAATACGTGACCACCGCTCGCGCCAAAGGCCTGAGCAATAACCGCGTGCTCTACGGTCACGTGTTCCGCAACGCCATGCTGCTGATCATCGCCGGCTTCCCGGCCGCCTTCATCGGCATTTTCTTTACCGGCTCGCTGCTGATCGAGGTGATCTTCTCCCTAGACGGCCTGGGCCTGATGAGCTTCGAAGCGGCGATCAACCGTGACTACCCGGTGGTCTTCGGCACGCTGTTCATCTTCACCTTGCTGGGGCTGGTCGTGAAATTGATCGGTGACATCACTTACACGCTGGTCGATCCGCGGATCGACTTCGAAAGCAGAGAGGGTTGATATGGCGCTCTCCCCCCTCAACAAACGGCGCTTCGATCGCTTCAAGGCACACAAGCGTGGCTGGTGGTCGCTGTGGATTTTCATGGCGCTGTTCTTCGTCACCCTGGGCGCCGAACTGATCGCCAACGACAAGCCGCTGGCAGTGCGCTACGACGGCGAATGGTATTTCCCGGTGGTCAAGCGCTACCCGGAAACCACCTTCGGTGGCGAGTTCCCGCTGCAGGCCAACTACAAGAGCCCGTATATCCAGGACCTGATCAAGGAAAAGGACGGCTGGATGCTCTGGCCGCCAATTCCCTTCAGCTACTCCAGCATCAACTACGACCTGCAGGTTCCGGCCCCCGCCCCACCCTCCTCGGTAAACTGGCTGGGCACCGACGACCAGGGTCGAGACGTGCTGGCACGGGTGATCTACGGCTTCCGTATTTCGGTGCTGTTCGCTCTGACTCTGACCCTCATCAGCTCGGTCATCGGCGTGGTCGCAGGCGCACTGCAAGGCTTCTACGGCGGCTGGGTGGACCTGGTCGGCCAGCGCTTCCTGGAAGTCTGGTCGGGGCTGCCCGTGCTGTACCTGCTGATCATCCTGGCCAGCTTCGTGCAGCCCAACTTCTGGTGGCTGCTGGGCATCATGCTGCTGTTTTCCTGGATGAGTCTGGTGGACGTGGTGCGCGCTGAGTTCCTGCGCGGGCGCAACCTGGAATACGTTCGCGCCGCCCGCGCCCTGGGGATGCAGAACGGCGCCATCATGTTCCGCCACATCCTGCCCAACGCCATGGTTTCGACCATGACCTTCATGCCGTTCATCCTCACGGGCGCCATCGGCACCCTGACGGCCCTGGACTTCCTGGGCTTCGGCCTGCCACCTGGCGCACCGTCCCTGGGTGAGCTGGTGGCACAGGGCAAGGCCAACTTGCAGGCGCCCTGGCTGGGGATCAGCGCCTTCCTGGTGCTGGCGGTCATGCTGAGCCTGCTGGTGTTCATTGGCGAAGCGGCACGCGATGCCTTCGACCCGAGGAAATGACATGAACGACGCCAATAACCTCATCGAAGTCCGCGACCTTTCCGTCGAATTCGTCACCGGCAACCAGCGCCAGTGCGTGGTCGAACAGATCAGTTTCGACATCAAGCGCGGCGAGACCCTGGCCCTCGTGGGCGAAAGTGGCTCCGGCAAGTCGGTGACCGCCCACTCGATCCTGCGCCTGCTGCCCTACCCGCTGGCCCAGCACCCGAGCGGCACCATCCATTACGCCGGCGAAGACCTGCTGAAACTGAGCGAGAAGCGCCTGCGCCACATCCGTGGTAACCGTATCGCCATGGTCTTCCAGGAGCCCATGACCTCGCTGAACCCGTTGCACAGCATCGAGAAGCAGATCAACGAAGTGCTCGCCCTGCACAAGGGCCTGCGCGGCAAGGCGGCCACGGCACGCACCCTGGAACTGCTGGAGCTGGTCGGCATTCCCGAGCCGCGCAAGCGCCTCAAGGCCTATCCCCACGAACTGTCTGGTGGACAACGGCAACGGGTGATGATCGCCATGGCCCTGGCCAACGAACCGGAACTGCTGATCGCCGACGAACCGACCACCGCGCTGGACGTGACCGTGCAGCTGAAAATCCTCGAGTTGCTCAAGGAATTGCAGGCCCGCCTGGGCATGGCGCTGCTGCTGATCAGCCACGATCTCAACCTGGTTCGACGAATTGCGCACCGCGTATGTGTCATGCAGCGCGGAAAGATCGTCGAACAAGCGTCGTGTGAACAACTGTTCCATGCACCGCAGCATCCCTACACCCAGGAACTGCTCGGTGCCGAACCCAGCGGCGAGCCCGTGGACATCCCCGCAGGCGAGCCGCTACTGGAAGTCGACAACCTGCGTGTGTGGTTCCCGATCAAGAAAGGGCTGCTACGCCGCACCGTCGATCACGTGAAAGCGGTGGATGGCATCAACTTCAGCCTGCTCCAGGGTCAGACCCTGGGTATCGTCGGCGAAAGTGGTTCCGGCAAGTCCACCCTCGGTCTGGCGATCCTGCGTCTGCTTGGCAGCCAGGGCGACATTCGCTTTCAGGGTCAGGCACTCAACGGCCTGTCGCAGCGCGAAGTCAGACCGCTGCGCCGGCAGATGCAGGTGGTGTTTCAGGACCCGTTCGGCAGCCTGAGCCCACGAATGACCGTGTGCATGATCGTTGGCGAAGGCCTGCGCATTCACGGGATCGGGACGGAGGCGGAGCAGGAACAGGCTGTCATCGACGCGCTTTTGGAGGTAGGTCTGGATCCGGAAACCCGGCACCGCTACCCCCACGAGTTTTCTGGCGGGCAACGGCAGCGAATTGCCATTGCCCGTGCACTGGTGCTGAAACCGGCGCTGATACTGTTGGACGAGCCGACCTCGGCACTCGACCGTACCGTTCAGCGTCAGGTGGTGGAGTTACTGCGTTCACTGCAGACCAAGTACAACCTGACGTACCTGTTCATCAGCCATGACCTGGCGGTGGTTCGGGCGCTCAGCCACCAGCTGATGGTGGTCAAGCAGGGTCAGGTGGTCGAACAAGGTCCGGCGGACGCGATTTTCTCCGCACCACAACATGTTTATACGCAGCAGTTGCTGGAGGCCGCTTTCATGGTCCCGACAACCGCTACACATCCTTGATATAGGAAGAGGAAGAGCACACATGGGTTTTCTAAGCGGTAAGCGCGTACTGATCGTTGGCGTTGCCAGCAAACTGTCCATCGCCTCCGGCATTGCCGCCGCCATGCACCGCGAAGGCGCTGAACTGGCCTTCACCTATCAGAACGAAAAGCTCAAGGGCCGCGTTGAAGAATTCGCCGCTGGCTGGGGCTCGGGTCCTGAACTGTGCTTCCCGTGCGACGTCGCCAACGACGAAGAAATCGCCACCGTATTCACCGAACTGGCGAAGAAGTGGGACGGCCTGGACTGCATCGTTCACTCGGTCGGTTTCGCCCCTGGCGACCAGCTGGATGGCGATTTCACCGACGTCACTACCCGTGAAGGCTTCCGCATTGCCCACGACATCAGCGCCTACAGCTTCGTCGCCCTGGCCAAGGGTGGCCGCGAACTGATGAAAGGCCGCAATGGCAGCCTGCTGACCCTCTCCTACCTGGGTGCCGAGCGCACCATGCCGAACTACAACGTCATGGGCATGGCCAAGGCCAGCCTGGAAGCCGGTGTACGCTACCTGGCCGGCAGCCTGGGCCCGGAAGGCACCCGCGTGAACGCCATTTCCGCCGGTCCGATCCGCACCCTCGCCGCCTCGGGCATCAAAAGCTTCCGCAAGATGCTCGCTGCCAACGAGAAGCAGACCCCGCTGCGTCGCAACGTGACCATCGAAGAAGTCGGCAACGCCGGCGCCTTCCTCTGCTCCGACCTGGCGTCGGGTGTCAGCGGCGAGATCATGTACGTCGACGGCGGCTTCAACACCACCGCCATGGGTGCCATGGAAGAGTGATTCCAAACCCATGAAAAAAGGCCGCTCCTGGAGCGGCCTTTTTTATTTGCTTGTCCTGTCCCGAATGTCCCGTCCTGAACAAACACTCCCCTCTGCCACTTTGCCCCCTCCTCAAGGCAACGGAGGCGCTCTCAGCGTTGCAAACCACTTGGCGCAGCCCAGAACCAGCTTCACAGCTAATCGTTCGCCACTGGCCATCCTGGACGAATTGAGCGCAACTGGCTGACCCGGCCTCAGCCGCTCCATGGGCAAAACACAAGCCTGCGTCTATCCCGGCCATCCGGCAAGCTCCCTATCACCCCCACCCAGCAGGCAATAAAAAGCCCCGCTGCTTTCGCGGCGGGGCTCTTCATCACGCGGGCTATCAGAAGCGCTCGATATCCGCTTTGGCTTCCAGCTGCTTGCGGAAGGCCGCAAAGTCTTGCTGGCCGCTGCGCGAAGCGAGGAAGCGGCTGTACATTGCCTTGTCCTCGTCTGCCAGCGCTTCTTCCGGCTCGCTCACGCCATTGAGGCGGATCGCGATGTAGTCGCCATTGTTCAGGCTGACACCCGAGAACGTCGGCGAGCCGGCATCGGCAGGCTTGGCCATGCGGAACAGCGCCTGCAGCACGGCCGGCTCAACGCCATCCTGGCTGCGGGTTGCGGCTTCCACCACGTTCCAGGTCTGATCGGCGCTGTCGGTTGGCGTCTTGCCATCGCGCAGCGCTGCCAGCAGCTCTTCGCCCTTGGCCTTGGCCGCTTCGTTCGCACGAACGGTGGTCAGTTGCGCACGAATGCTCTCAGCAACCTGCTCGAAGGCCAGTTGCTCAGGCTTCTTGTGCTCTTTGACACGCACCACGACGACGGTTTCAGGATCCAGCTCCATCGCACCGCTGTTGCCTGCATCTTCCAGCACTTCAGGGCTGAAAGCAGCCTGAAGGACCTGGCGGTTGGCTGCGATGCCCTCGCCGCCTTCACGGCCGAACGGTTCGGTGGTCTTGACCTCAAGCCCCAGCTCCTGAGCTGGCTGGGCCAGGTCAGACGACTCGAATGCGGAGTCTTCGAGCTGCTTGGTCAGTTCAACGAAACGCTGCTCGACCTTGCTGACCTTGAGATCACGCTCAAGCTTCTCTTTCAGGCTGTCGAAGGACGGCACTTCCGCCGCTTGAACACCCAGCAGCTTGATCAGGTGCCAGCCGAATTCGCTGCGAACCGGTGCAGAAACCTGGCCTTGCTCGAGAGCGTACAGCGACTCCTCAAAGGCTGGGTCGTATACACCCGGGCCGGCATAGCCCAGGTCACCGCCCTCGGAAGCAGAACCCGGATCGTCCGAGAACTCCTTGGCCAGCACAGCGAAATCTTCGCCGCCCTGCAGACGTTTCTGTACATCGTCGATCTTGGCCTTGGCGTCGTCATCGCTGACCGAGTCATTGACCTCGACCAGGATATGCGCGGCCTGGCGCTGCTCGGCCAGGTTGGCGACTTCGCTCTCGTAAGCGTTCTTCAGATCGTCTTCGTTGACATCGACCTGGCTGAACAGCACGTCTTTCTTGAGCTCGACGTACTCGAGAATCACCTGCTCCGGGCTCATGAAATCACTGGCCTGGGCATCGTAGTAAGCCTTGACGTCGTCGTCGCTCAACTGGACCGCAGCCGGATCAGCCTTGACGGTCAGGGTGGCGAAATCGCGGGTCTGGCGCTCGAGACGAGCAAATGCCTGAATTTCGGCATCGGTCACGAAGCTGCTGGCAGTCAGACCGGCACGCAACTGGCCGATCAGCATTTCCTGCTCGAGCATCTGGCGGAACTGCATGCGGGTGTAACCCAGCTGACGGATTACCTGGTCAAAACGGTCGGCGTTGAAGCGGCCGTCAACGAGGAACTCAGGCGTCTGCAGGATCACTTGATCCAGGGCTGGCTGAGAAAAGGCGAACTTGGCGTCCCGGGCGCTTTGCAGCAGCAGGGTGCGCTCGATCAGGCCGCCCAGCGAGGCGTTACGCAGGAGATTTTCATCCAGCAAGGAGGCGTCGAAATCAGGCCCCAACTGCTGCATCAACTGGCGGCGCTGCATCTCGACCGCCTGGCCCAGATCATTGGTGGTGATTTCCTCACCATTGACCGAGGCAGCATTCTGGCTGTTGCTCGTACTGGTAAAAATGGCATCGACACCGGTCAGCGCCATGAGTACGACGATGATGCCAATGATGACTTTGGCAATCCAACCCTGTGAATTGTCCCTGATGTTCTGCAGCATGCTTCCCCCAGAACGGCTGTACAAAATACGCAGCCGCGCAGTGTGGGTAAAATCCGGATAGAAGAAAGGCGCATCCGGGGATGCGCCTTCTCGTAACTGGCGGTGCGGACGGGATCAGAAATGTTCGTATCCCGGTGTGACATGCCGGCATTACATCGGCTGCACCACCGCCCCGCGATCAGATCAGCAATGATGCCGACCTGACGGGCAAGGCCCGAAAGACGCTTAGTTGACGGCGTCTTTCAGTGCTTTACCAGCTTTGAAGCCTGGGATCTTGGCAGCCGCGATGCTGATTGGCTTGCCAGTTTGCGGGTTGCGGCCAGTGCGAGCAGCACGCTCTTTAACAGCGAAAGTACCGAAACCAACCAGTACAACGGAATCACCAGCCTTCAGAGCGCCAGTGACAGATTCAATCACTGCGTCCAGCGCGCGGCCAGCAACAGCTTTCGGGATATCAGCAGATGCAGCGATAGCATCGATCAGTTCCGACTTGTTCACTCTAAGTCCCCTTATTTCTGTTGAGTTGTTTCTTGATTTTTAGTGTAAGCAAAGCGGGTGCTGGATGGCCTGCCGACACAATAAGAGCCGCTTTATAACAAGGGCTCGAAAATTGTGTCAAGAAAGCCCCCCGGCTAATGCGTGCTAATTCGCTCCTTGGAATCAGACTCGCGTTTCTCATCCGTTGCAACCATCTCAGGAGCCGCATCGGGCAAGGGCTCCGGGGCGTATTGCAGCGCAATTTGCAGGACCTCGTCAATCCATTTAACGGGTTTAATCTGCAGGTCCTGCTTAATATTTTCCGGAATCTCCTTCAAATCACGCACATTTTCTTCCGGAATGATCACGGTTTTGATTCCGCCACGGTGCGCTGCGAGCAGTTTCTCCTTTAACCCGCCGATTGCCAGAACCTGGCCGCGCAGAGTGATTTCACCGGTCATTGCCACGTCCGCACGCACGGGAATCTGGGTCAGTGCCGACACCAGCGCCGTACACATGCCAACGCCTGCGCTAGGGCCATCTTTGGGCGTTGCCCCTTCCGGCATGTGGATGTGGATGTCCCGCTTCTCGTAGAAGTCCGGAGACACGCCCAGGCTCTTCGCCCGGCTGCGCACCACGGTTTGCGCGGCTGTGATGGATTCGACCATCACGTCACCCAGGGAACCGGTCTTGATCAGATTGCCCTTGCCGGGCACCACGGCGGCCTCGATGGTCAGCAGTTCGCCGCCCACTTGAGTCCAGGCCAGACCCGTCACCTGACCGATCTGATCCTGCTGTTCGGCCAGACCATAGCGATGCTTGCGTACGCCCAGGAAATGCTCGAGCGACTCGGCCGTGACCTTCACTTCGAAGCGTTTTTCGCGCGTATGCTCCTTGACCGCCTTGCGGCAGACCTTGGCGATTTGCCGCTCCAGGCTACGCACCCCTGCTTCGCGGGTGTAGTAACGAATCATGTCGCGAATCGACGACTCGTCGAAGGTCAGCTCGCCCTTTTTCAGGCCATTGGTCTGAATCTGCTTCGGCGCGAGGTACTTGATGGCGATGTTGACCTTCTCGTCCTCGGTGTAACCCGGCAAGCGAATCACTTCCATACGATCCAGCAGCGCTGCCGGGATATTCATGGAGTTCGCGGTGCAGAGGAACATCACATCGGACAGGTCGTAATCGACCTCCAGGTAGTGATCGTTGAAATTGTGGTTCTGCTCTGGGTCAAGCACCTCGAGCAGGGCCGATGCGGGATCGCCACGCATGTCCTGGCCCATCTTGTCGATTTCATCGAGCAGGAACAGCGGGTTACGCACCCCGACCTTGGTCATTTTCTGGATCAGGCGACCCGGCATGGAGCCAATATAGGTCCGGCGATGGCCACGAATTTCGGCTTCGTCACGCACGCCGCCAAGGGCCATGCGCACGAATTTGCGGTTGGTGGCAGAGGCAATCGACTCGGCCAGGGATGTCTTGCCGACACCAGGAGGACCAACCAGGCAAAGAACCGGCCCCTTGATCTTCTTCACACGCTTCTGCACGGCGAGGTATTCGAGGATGCGATCCTTGACCTCGTCCAGACCGTAATGGTCAGCGTCCAGAATCGACTCGGCACGGGCCAGATCCAGGCGAACCTTGCTCTGCGCTTTCCACGGCACATTGACCAGCCAATCGATGTAGGAACGCACCACGGTCGCTTCCGCAGACATCGGCGACATCTGCTTGAGCTTGTTCAGCTCGGCGTGGGCCTTGGCGTGGGCTTCCTTGCTAAGTCCGGCATTTTCGATGCGCTTTTTCAGCTCATCGAGTTCGTTGTGGCCTTCGTCGATGTCGCCCAGTTCTTTCTGAATGGCCTTCATCTGCTCATTCAGGTAGTACTCGCGCTGGCTGCGCTCCATCTGTTTCTTGACCCGGCCGCGAATGCGTTTTTCGACCTGCAGCAGGTCTATCTCGGCATCCAGCAGTGCGAGCACATGCTCGACACGTGCGGAGAGGTCGGTGATTTCCAGGATTTCCTGCTTTTGTTCGATCTTCAGCGCCATGTGCGCAGCCATGGTGTCAACCAGGCGGCTCGGCTCATCGATACTGTTGAGCGAAGACAGCACCTCGGCTGGCACCTTCTTGCCCAGCTGGACATATTGTTCGAACTGACTCAGCAGGCTGCGAACGAAAACTTCGGATTCGCGCTCTGCAGCGTCTACCTCGTCGATCAGTTGCACCTCGGCGCGGCAATGGCCGTCCACCTCGATAAAACGCTCGATCTCGCCGCGCTGCTCGCCTTCCACCAGCACCTTGACGGTGCCGTCCGGGAGTTTCAGCAGTTGCAGGACCGTGGCGACGGTTCCTACGCGGTAGAGGCCGTCTTCACTCGGATCGTCGTCAGCAGGATTTTTCTGGGCCAACAGCAGGATCTGCTTTTCGCCCGTCATCGCTGCTTCCAGCGCCTCGATGGATTTCTCGCGCCCCACGAACAGTGGGATGACCATGTGCGGATAGACCACGACATCGCGCAATGGCAGGAGAGGCAATTCGATGGTTGTCTTCATGATTTCAGCTCTACAGCGGCCTTGCGGCCGTAAACAGATGGGATAACCCTTGGCTCTAAGATGGGGGCAGGCCCGGCAAAAAACAAGCGCTACGGCCGGAAAAGCAAAGGGGCCCGTAGGCCCCTTGCTTTCATCATGTGACAGACACGCTTACGCGTCAGGCGCAGCGGCCTTGGCAGGTGGTTCGCTGTTTTCGTAGATCAGCAATGGCTGGGAAGCCCCGTCGATGACGCTTTCATCGATGACCACCTTGCTGACGTCCGATTGCGACGGAATGTCGTACATGGTGTCGAGCAGGATGCCTTCGAGGATCGAACGCAGGCCACGGGCCCCGGTCTTGCGCTCCAGCGCCTTGCGCGCCACAGAGCGCAACGCATCCGGACGGAATTCCAGGTCCACACCTTCCATTTCGAACAGCTTGCCGTACTGCTTGGTCAAGGCGTTCTTCGGCTCGGTGAGGATCTGTACCAGCGCCGCTTCATCCAGCTCGTCCAGCGTCGCGATGACCGGCAGACGGCCCACGAACTCGGGGATCAGACCAAATTTCACCAGATCGTCCGGCTCGACTGCACGCAGCGACTCGCCGACCTTCTTGCCCTCTTCCTTGCTGCGTACTTCGGCGTTGAAACCGATGCCGCCCTTGGTCGAGCGCCCCTGAATGACTTTCTCCAGGCCCGAAAACGCACCACCGCAGATGAACAGGATGTTACGTGTGTCGACCTGCAGGAATTCCTGCTGGGGATGCTTGCGGCCGCCCTGAGGAGGAACCGAAGCGACAGTGCCTTCGATGAGCTTCAGCAGTGCCTGCTGGACACCCTCACCCGACACGTCACGGGTGATAGACGGGTTGTCCGACTTGCGCGAAATCTTGTCGATTTCGTCGATGTAGACAATACCCATTTGGGCCTTCTCGACATCGTAATCGCATTTCTGCAGCAGTTTCTGAATGATGTTCTCGACGTCCTCGCCCACATAACCGGCTTCGGTCAGTGTCGTGGCGTCGGCAATGGTGAACGGTACATTGAGCAGGCGTGCCAGGGTCTCAGCCAGCAGGGTTTTACCCGAACCGGTCGGGCCGATCAGCAGGATGTTGCTCTTGCCCAGCTCGACATCGTCTTTCTTGTCGCGCTGATTGAGGCGCTTGTAGTGGTTGTAGACCGCTACCGCCAGCACTTTCTTCGCGCGTTCCTGGCCGATCACATACTGATCCAGGATGCCGCTGATTTCCTTGGGCGCAGGCAATTTGTGCGCACTGCTCTCGGCCTGGGCTTCCTGCACCTCCTCGCGGATGATGTCGTTGCACAGGTCGACGCACTCGTCGCAGATAAAGACCGAGGGGCCGGCAATCAATTTGCGCACTTCATGCTGGCTTTTGCCGCAGAAGGAGCAATAAAGCAGTTTGCCGTTGTCCTCGCCATTGCGGGTGTCAGTCATTCGTTCAATCCAATACGGTAAGCTTGAAATACAAGATGAAGGCAAATGCGGGCATTTTCAAGGGCGCACACGGCGCACATGACAGATGCCCGCTATTTACGCCCCATCCAGACCGGCATCAGACCGGCAGTTGGCGCTTCTCATGAACGGCATCGACGATACCGTAATCCAGCGCACGGGAGGCACTCATGAAGTAGTCCCGGTTGGTGTCACGCTCGATCACGTCAAGGCTCTGGCCGGTATGGAACGCCAGCAGCTCGTTCAGACGCTCACGGATGTAGAGGATTTCACGGGCATGGATATCGATGTCCGATGCCTGACCCTGGAAGCCACCCAGCGGCTGGTGAATCATCACGCGGGAGTTCGGCAGGCAGAAGCGCTTGCCCTTCGCGCCGCCAGCCAGCAGGAACGCGCCCATGCTGCAGGCCTGACCAATGCAGGTAGTGGAAACATCCGCCTTGATGAACTGCATGGTGTCGTAGATCGCCATGCCGGCAGTCACCGAGCCACCCGGGGAGTTGATGTACAGGTGGATGTCCTTGTCCGGATTCTCGGCTTCAAGGAACAGCAACTGGGCACAGATCAGGTTGGCCATGTAATCCTCTACCTGGCCGACCATGAAGATCACGCGCTCTTTGAGCAGGCGCGAGTAGATGTCGTAGGCGCGCTCACCGCGGGCCGACTGCTCGATAACCATCGGAACCAGGCCGCCAGCGGCTTGGATTTCAGGCATTTGCTGCATAAAAGGATTGCGGGACATGCTTGGACTCGCTCCCTAAAATTGTCATGTCACAAATACGCATAAGCCAGCTCGGAGGCTGGCTTATGGCGTGTTCGAACGAGGTAAAGAAATCAGGCGGCGCTTGGAGCTTCTACCGGCTTGACAGCTTCTTCGTAAGAGACCGCTTTATCGGTCACGTTGGCCTTCTGCAAAACAGTATCTACAACTTGCTCTTCGAGCACAACCGAACGTACTTCGTTCATTTGCTGGTCGTTTTTGTAGTACCAGGCCACGACTTGTTCAGGCTCCTGGTAGGCCGAAGCCATTTCCTGGATCAGTTCGCGAACACGTGCATCGTCCGGCTTCAGGTCGAACTGCTTGACCACTTCAGCCACGATCAGGCCCAGCACCACGCGGCGCTTGGCTTGCTCTTCGAACAGCTCGGCAGGCAGCTGGTCCGGCTTGATATTGCCACCGAATTGCTGAACAGCTTGAACGCGCAGACGGTTGACTTCGTTACCGATCAGCGCCTTCGGCACTTCAACCGGGTTGGCAGCCAGCAGGCCGTCCATTACTTGGTTCTTGATCTTGGATTTGATGGCCTGACGCAGTTCGCGCTCCATGTTCTTGCGAACCTCGGTGCGGAAGCCTTCCAGACCGCCTTCCTTGATACCGAACAGAGCGAAGAACTCGTCATTCAGCTCAGGCAGCTGCGGCGCGGAGACGCTGTTCACGGTGACGGTGAACTCGGCAGTTTTGCCAGCCAGGTCGAGGTTCTGATAATCCTCCGGGAATACCGGATTGATTACGCGCTCTTCGCCCGCTTTCACACCAACCAGAGCGTCTTCGAAGCCCGGGATCATGCGGCCGGAACCCAGAACCAGCTGAGTGCCCTTGGCGGAACCACCGGCGAATGCTTCACCGTCGATCTTGCCAACGAAATCGATGTTCAGCTGGTCGTCTTTCTCGGCAGCGCGATCGACTGCTTCAAAGCGGGTGTTCTGCTTGCGCAGGATGTCCAGCATGTTGTCGAGGTCGGCGTCAGACACGTCGGCCTGCAGGCGCTCGATGGCGATGGAATCGAAACCAGTCACTTCGAACTCAGGGAAGACTTCGAAGGTAGCAACGTATTCCAGATCCTTGCCCTTTTCGAAGGACTTTGGCTCGACAGCAGGCTGACCGGCTGGATTGAGCTTCTGCTCGACCACGGCTTCATAGAAGGTAGCCTGGATCAGGTCGCCCAGTGCTTCCTGGCGAGCAGCGTCTTCATAACGCTGGCGAATGACACTCATCGGCACTTTGCCAGGGCGGAAGCCAGGGACCTTGGCGCGACGGGCAGTCTGCTGCAGACGCTTGTTGACTTCGGTCTCGATGCGCTCGACGGGGACGCCGACGGTCATACGGCGCTCAAGAGCAGAAGTGCTTTCAACAGAAACTTGCATGGATATTCCTCGTTGCACAGACATAAGCCGACCATTCGCCGGCCCCGAATCAAGGGCATGCATTCTAGAGGGTCAATGTGCAGAAGTCACCCTAGATGCAGGCGTCAATCGGGAGGGAAAAAGATGGTGCGGACGGAGAGACTCGAACTCTCACGCCTTGCGGCGCTGGAACCTAAATCCAGTGTGTCTACCAATTCCACCACGTCCGCGTGGTAAGGCTTTTGAAACAAAAACGCCAGGCTTTTTAGGGCCTGGCGTTTGGAATATGGGGTGGACGAAGGGGATCGAACCCTCGACACCAGGAGCCACAATCCTGTGCTCTACCAACTGAGCTACGCCCACCATATTGCATTTTGCTTGTGCCTAGCTGCCAAATGGCACGCCCGGCAGGACTCGAACCTGCGACCATCCGCTTAGAAGGCGGATGCTCTATCCAGCTGAGCTACGGGCGCCTATCCATCTGCAAGCGCAGACTTAAAGCTTTCGGCGTTGACGCCACCCCGAGGGGCTTTGCCTCTGCCGTCTTACCCAGCGACTGGCTGTGCTCGACAAGCGGGGCGAATGTTATAGAGGCGCCCACAGGTCGTCAACAGAAAATTCAAAAAAAATTCAGCGATTTAAAGGGGTTACGCGAAAACACCGGCGCGCGCCTTTGCCCCATCGCATGGCCATGCGAGAATGCGCCTCCTTTTTCCACCCTTTCTTATGGTTAACCAAGCGTAATGACCGCAAAACTGATCGACGGCAAAGCGATCGCCGCCAGCCTCCGCCAGCAGATCGCTCAACGTGTCGCCGAGCGACGCCAGCAAGGCCTCCGCGCACCAGGCCTGGCGGTGATCCTGGTAGGCAGCGACCCGGCTTCTCAGGTCTATGTCTCGCACAAGCGTAAAGATTGCGAGGAAGTCGGCTTCGTTTCCCAGGCCTACGACCTGCCTGCCAGCACTACCCAGGCCGACCTGCTGGCCTTGATTGACCGCCTTAATGAAGAACCCACCATCGACGGCATCCTGGTTCAGTTGCCTTTGCCCGAGCACCTGGACGCTTCTCTATTGTTGGAGCGCATTCGTCCGGATAAGGATGTGGATGGTTTCCACCCTTACAACATTGGCCGCCTGGCCCAGCGTATGCCGCTGCTGCGCCCCTGCACCCCCAAAGGCATCATGACCCTGCTGCAAAGCACTGGCGTCGACCTCTATGGGTTGCACGCAGTGGTCGTCGGCGCCTCGAACATCGTCGGCCGCCCGATGGCCATGGAACTGCTGCTGGGTGGCTGCACCGTGACCGTGACCCACCGTTTCACCAAGGACCTGGCTGGCCACGTGGCCCAGGCCGACATTGTCGTGGTAGCCGCTGGCAAACCCGGCCTGGTCAAAGGTGAGTGGGTCAAAGAAGGCGCCATCGTCATCGACGTCGGTATCAATCGCCAGGAAGACGGCAAGCTGATCGGCGACGTGGTCTATGACACCGCCCTCCCCCGCGCCGGCTGGATCACCCCGGTTCCTGGTGGCGTCGGCCCCATGACCCGCGCCTGCCTGCTGGAAAACACCCTACACGCTGCTGAACACCTGCATCAGTAAGCGCTGCAGTCGACAATAAAAAACGGCACCTGAGGGTGCCGTTTTTTTATTGCCGTTAGAACCGTGAACCTACGATTGGCGTCAGCCGCGATGCGCCTAGCGTAAGCATCGCGGCTAAAGCCCCTCCTACGGCGCAACCTTAGTTTCGCGATTGCTCCCAGGATTTGAGCAGCTCGTCATAGGCGATGGTTTCGCCCTTCGGTTTCTCGTTTTCCAGCTTCGGCTTCGGCGCACCCGGCTGATCCAGCCAGTACTGCGGATCACGCGGCTCGTTCAGTTTCGGTCCGCACTCACCCAGCACGCCGGAACGCTCCAGCCGCGCCAGCATGGTGTCCTGCGCCGCTGCCAGGCCGTCCAGCGCCTCTTGTGGCGTCTTGTCGCCACTGGCCGCTTCGGCGATGAACTGCCACCACAGCTGCGCCAGGCGCGGATAATCCGGCACGTTGGTGCCGGTCGGGGTCCACTGCACCCGTGCCGGGCTGCGGTAGAACTCCACCAGACCACCCAGTTTCGGTGCGACGTCAGTCATGGCCTGGGAGTTGATGTCCGACTCACGGATCGGCGTCAGGCCGACCAGGGTCTTTTTCAGCGACACGGTCTTGGCGGTCACGAACTGCGCGTACAGCCAGGCAGCCAGGCGCTGTTTCTCAGGCGTCGAGGTGAGGAAAGTCCAGGCACCGGTGTCCTGGTAGCCGAGCTTCATGCCCTCCTCCCAGTACGGGCCCTTGGGCGACGGTGCCATGCGCCATTTCGGCGTGCCGTCTTCGTTGACCACCGGCAGGCCCGGCTTGGTCATATCGGCAGTAAACGCGGTGTACCAGAAGATCTGCTGGGCGATCGCGCCCTGGGCCGGCACCGGACCGGACTCGGAGAACGTCATGCCCTGCGCTTCGCGCGGCGCGTATTCACGCATCCAGTCCACGTATTTCTGGGTCGCGTAGACCGCCGCCGGGCCGTTGGTGTCGCCACCACGGGCGACGCTGGAGCCGACCGGACGGCAGCCGTCCACGCGAATGCCCCACTCGTCCACCGGCAGGCCGTTCGGTAGGCCCTTGTCGCCGCCGCCGGCCATGGAGAACCAGGCGTCGGTGAAGCGCCAGCCCAGGGACGGGTCTTTCTTGCCGTAGTCCATGTGACCATAGACGCGCTTGCCGTCGATTTCCTTGACGTGCTTGCTGAAGAATTCGGCGATGTCTTCATAGGCAGACCAGTTCACCGGAACTCCCAGCTCGTAGCCGTAGATTTCCTTGAACTTCGACTTCAGTTCCGGGCGCTCGAACCAGTCGGCGCGGAACCAGTAAAGGTTGGCGAACTGCTGGTCGGGCAGTTGATAGACCTTGCCATCCGGCCCGGTGGTGAAAGAAATCCCGATGAAGTCTTCCAGGTCCAGGGTTGGCGAGGTGAAGTCCTTGCCTTCGTTGGCGATCATGTCGGTGATCGACACCGCCTTGCCGTAGCGGAAGTGCGTGCCGATCAGGTCCGAGTCGTTGACCCAACCGTCATAGATGTTCTTGCCCGACTGCATCTGCGTCTGCAGTTTCTCCACCACATCGCCTTCCTGCATCAGGTCGTGCTTGAGCTTGATGCCGGTGATTTCGCTGAACGCCTTGGCCAGCACCTTGGCTTCGTACTCGTGGGTAGTCAGGGTTTCCGAGGCGACGCTGATGCTCATGCCGCGGAACGGCTCGGCGGCCTTGATGAACCACTTCAGTTCTTCGAGCTGTTGCTCCGGTGTCAGGGTCGAGGGGCTGAACTCCTCGGCGATCCATTTCTTCGCAGCCTCTTCATAGGCATCCGCCCAGGCTGCACCGCTCAGTCCGGACAACGCCAGCAGGGCGGCCAGCGCCATGCTATGTCGGGTTTTGTTTTTATTGTCGAACATAGAGACCTCCATCTCTGGGTATGGGGAGAGGTGATTCACCAGCAGGCCGAATCACCCCCAACGCATCACTGCAAACAGCCACAGCACGGACAGCACCGAGGCTATCCAGACACTCCAATCGGTCGCGCCCACCACCAGCAGGTGCAGGTAGGCGCTGCCGAGCAGACCGATGAACAGCCGGTCGCCGCGGGTAGTGGCGATCGGCAGGAAACCCTTGCGCTGCACGCAAGGGTTTCGAATTTCCAGCAGCGTCATGCCGGCCAGCAGCACGGCGATGGTGCCGAAGAACAAGGCGGTGGGCAGGGTCCAGGCCATCCAGCTCATGACAGTCTCCTCAGACCCGGCCCAGGGCAAAGCCCTTGGCCACGTGGTTACGGACAAACCAGATCACCAGCATGCCTGGCAGGATAGTCAGCACACCGGCAGCCGCCAGTACGCCCCAGTCGATTCCCGAGGCCGACACCGTGCGCGTCATCACCGCGACGATGGGCTTTGCGTCGACCGAGGTCAGGGTCCGCGCCAGCAGCAGCTCGACCCAGGAGAACATGAAGCAGAAGAACGCCGTGACACCGATGCCCGAGCCGATCAGGGGAATGAAGATCTTCACGAAGAACTTGGGAAAGCTGTAGCCGTCGATATAGGCCGTCTCGTCGATTTCCTTCGGCACGCTGGACATGAAGCCTTCGAGAATCCACACCGCCAACGGCACGTTGAACAGGCAGTGCGCCAGCGCCACGGCAATATGCGTGTCGAACAGGCCGATCGAGGAGTACAGCTGGAAGAACGGCAGCAGGAACACCGCCGGCGGTGCCATGCGGTTGGTCAGCAGCCAGAAGAACAGGTGCTTGTCGCCCAGGAAGCGATAACGCGAGAAGGCATAGGCTGCCGGCAGCGCCACGCTCAGGGAGATCACCGTGTTCAACGTCACGTAGTACAGCGAGTTGAGGTAGCCCTCGTACCAGGCCGGGTCGGTGAAGATCACCTTGTAGTTGTCCAGGGTGAAGCCCTGGGGCCAGAGGGTCAGGCCGCCGAGAATCTCGGTATTGCTCTTGAACGACATGTTCAGCAGCCAGTAGATCGGCACCAGCAGGAACAGGATGTACAGCACGAGCACCAGACGTTTACGGATCATCGTGGCGGCCTCAGCGAGTTTTGTCGTCGTGGGTCATGGCGGTATAGAACAGCCAGGACACCAGCAGGATGATCAGGAAGTACACCAGCGAGAACGCGGCCGCCGGCCCCAGGTCGAACTGCCCCACCGCCATCTGCGTCAGGGTCTGACTGAGGAAGGTGGTGGCGTTGCCCGGTCCGCCGCCGGTTAGCACGAACGGCTCGGTGTAGATCATGAAGCTGTCCATGAAGCGCAGCATCACTGCGATCAGCAGCACGCTCTTGAGCTTGGGCAGCTGGATATGGCGGAACACCGCCCAGGCCGAGGCCCGGTCAATGCGCGCAGCCTGGTAGTACACGTCGGGAATTGCCCGCAGCCCCGAGTAGCAGAGCAGCGCCACCAGCGAGGTCCAGTGCCAGACATCCATGACCAGCACCGTGACCCAGGCATCGGTCGTGTTGGACGCATAGTTGTAGCTGATGCCCAGGGCGTTCAGCGACCAGCCCAGCAAACCGATGTCCGCCCGGCCGAATATCTGCCAGATGGTCCCGACCACGTTCCACGGGATCAGCAATGGGATTGCCATGAGGATCAGCACCAGCGACGACCAGCGGCCCTTGGTCGGCATGGTCAGGGCGACGGCGATGCCCAGGGGAATTTCGATCAGCAGCACGCAGCCGGAAAAGATGAACTGGCGCAGCAGCGAGTCGTGCAGACGCGGGTCCTGCAGCACCTGGCGGTACCAGTCGGCACCGACGAAGAAGCGGCTGGACGGATCGAAGATGTCCTGCACCGAGTAGTTGACCACCGTCATCATCGGCACGATGGCACTGAACGCCACCAGCAGGAACACCGGTAGTACCAGCCACCAGGCCTTGTTGTTCTGAACCTTCATGGCGCGACCTCCACCAGAAAATCATCGGCGTAGAGCATCAGCCACTGCGCCGGAAAGCTGAGATAGACCTTCTCCTGTGGCACCGGCTGGTCCTCCTGCAGGCGCACCTTGAACACCTGGCCATCGAGGGTCAGGGTGAGGATCTTGTAGGTACCCAGGTCCTCGACGTGCTGCACCTCGCCGCACAGGGCATCGTCGTAGGGGCCGTCCCAGACATGGACGAACTCGGGGCGAATGCCCAGTTTCAGGGATTTGCCCTCCTGCTCGGCCAGGCGCTGGTTGAGCGCCGGACTCAGCGGCACCTGGGTGTTGCCGAAACGCACCCCGCCCTCGCTGCGCGTGACCTCGACAAGGTTCATGCCCGGGCTGCCGATGAAGTAGCCGACGAAGGTGTGGCTCGGCCGCTCGAACAGCTCGCGCGGGGTGCCGAACTGCACGATCTGGCCGCCGTACATCACCGCGATCTTGTCGGCGAAGGTCGAGGCCTCCAGCTGGTCGTGGGTGACGTAGACCATGGTGATGTTGAACTGCTCGTGGATCTGCTTGAGCTTGCGCCGCAGTTTCCACTTCAGGTGCGGGTCGATGACCGTCAGCGGCTCGTCGAAGAGAATCGCCGACACGTCGTCGCGCACCAGCCCGCGCCCCATGGACACCTTCTGCTTTTCGTCGGCGGTCAGGTTGCGTGCCTTGCGGTGCAGCAAGGGGTGCAGGTCCAGCACCTCGGCGATTTCGTTGACCTTGCTCAGCACCTTGGCCTCGACCATGCCCTGGTTGCGCAGCGGGAACGCCAGGTTGTCGAACACCGTCATGGTGTCGTACACCACCGGGAACTGGAAAACCTGGGCGATGTTGCGCTCTTCCGGCGGCAGGTCGTTGACCACCTTGCCGTCGAACTGCACCTCGCCCTGGGACGGGCTGAGCAGCCCGGAAATAATGTTGAGCAAGGTCGACTTGCCGCAGCCCGACGGGCCAAGCAGGGCGTAGGCGCCGCCCTGCTCCCAGATATGGTTCATCTCGCGGATCGCGTAGTCCTCGGGGCCTTGCGGCTGGCGGCTGTAACTGTGCGCCAGGTGATGCAAGCGAATCTCGGCCATCAGGAGGCCCTCCCCTGGCGACGACTCGGTGCCTGCACCAGGCGCCCTTCGGTATCGAACACGAACAGTTTGTGGGTGGGGATGTAGATCAGGATCGGCGCATCCACGTCGTACTCGTGGACCCCCGGCAGGTGCAGAACCAGCACGAACTGTTCGTTGCGTACGTGGAGGAAGGTTTCCGAGCCGCTGATTTCCGCCAGTTCGACGGTCGCCGCCAGCTCCAGGTCGTCATCGTTGGACGGCACCAGACCGATATGACTGGGCCGCACGCCGAAGCGGTAGGCGCCCTCAGGGATGCTCTTAAGATCAGGATTGAGCGGGAAATGCACGGCATCGGCGAAGCTCACCTCGGTACCGCTGATTCGCCCCGGCATCAGGTTGATCGGCGGCTCAGAGAACAGCTCAGCGGCCAGCACCTGCTGCGGCTGGTGGTACACCTCGGCGGTCTTGCCGCTCTGGATCACCCGCCCCTCGTGCAGAATGGTGGTGGTGCCGCCCAGGGCCAGTGCCTCGTTGGGCTCGGTGGTGGCGTAGATGGCAATGGTGTGGCGCAGCTGGAACAGCTCGCGCATCTCCTGGCGCAGCTCTTCGCGCAGCTTGTAGTCGAGGTTCACCAGCGGCTCGTCGAACAGAATCAGCGAGGCGTCCTTGACCAATGCCCGCGCCATGGCCGTGCGCTGCTGCTGGCCACCGGACAGCTCCAGCGGGTAACGCTTGAGCAGCCCGTCGATGCGCAGCATGCGCGCGGTGCTCTGCACCTTCTCGACGATTTCCGCCTCACTGACCTTGGCCTGGCGCAACGGCGAGGCGATGTTCTCGAACACCGTCATGGTCGGGTAGTTGATGAACTGCTGATAGACCATCGACACATTGCGCTGACGCACCGGCACCTGGGTGACGTCGGCGCCATTCATCAGGATGCGGCCACTGGTCGGTCGGTCCAGCCCCGCCATCAGGCGCATCAGGCTGGTCTTGCCGGCCAGCGTGCGGCCGAGCAGGACGTTGAACGAACCGGGTTCGAAGCTCAGGCAGGCATCGTCGATGTGCACCTGGCCATCGACGACACGGGTAACGTGCTCCAGCGTAAGCGACATGGCCTGTCCTTTTCTTGTTGTGGCGCCATTCGGTTTCGAACCTCAAGAGCGACTTCCGTGCCAAGCCGGGAAAAACAGATACAAGACATTGATATAAATGGATATATCGAAAAATCAGACACAACAGGACAGCTGCGTACTGAACAAAAATGAACAACGGAATGTGAACAATTGAACACCTGACCCGTTGACATTGAACAGTAATGAACAACACTGAACCCACCCGGCGAAGACCGCGCAGTACAACAATAAAAACAGCGAGAACGTGACCCATGAACCAGGCCGCCCGCGCCCTGCCCCACGACACCATCATCCAGGACTCCTGGGCGCGCTGCCGCGACTTCGGCCTGACCCACCAGAGCGTCCCCAGCTTCGGCAGCCCCGCCCAGGGCGATGTCTCGGCGCTACTGGAAAGCCAGCACGCCCTGGTGCAGACCACCCACCAGGAAGTGCTGCCCTACTACGGCAACATCGTCGCCAACTCCAATTGCCTGATCATGCTTGCCGACCACCAGGGCCAGGTTCTGCAGTCCTGGGGCGACCGCCGCTTCGTCGAGCCAAGCCAGGCTGCCGGTTTTGTCGCCGGCGCCCGCTGGCTGGAGCGCCATACCGGCACCAACGCCATCGGCACCGCCCTGAGCTGTGGCCAGGCAGTGCATATCCAGCACGATGAACACTTCCTCAAGGCCAACCGCTTCATGACCGGCTCGGCCTCGCCGATCTTCGACGAGCAGCGGCAGATGATCGCGGTGCTCGATGTATCCAGCGACAGCTACCTGCCGCCATCGCACACCCTGGGCATGGTCAAGATGATGAGCCAGTCGGTGGAAAACCGCCTGATCCTCAACCTGTTCCAGGGCCGTTACTTCCAGCTGACCTTCAACACCAGCCTGACCAACCTCGACAGCCCCTGGGCCGGCCTGCTGATCTTCGACGACCAGGGCCAGGTGGTTTCGGCCAACCGCCGCGCCGACAACCTGCTCGGCGTGGGCCTGGCGCGGATGAACATCGACAGCCTGTTCGACGTACCGCTGCAACAATTGCTCAACCAGCCGGACGGCCAGCCGTTCAACCTCCGGGCCGGCGGGCGCTTTCGCTTTCACGCCCAGGTCCGCCGGCCGCGCCAGGCCGCCCCGATCCAGGCCCGGGACTTCCGACCCAGCCGCCCCGAGCAGCCAGCGACGTCCTTCACCCTGGCCTCGATCAACCTCGGCGACCCGCGCGTGGAAAAGGCCGTGCGCCAGGCGGAACGGCTGCTGGAAAAAGACATCCCGATCCTGGTGCACGGCGAAACCGGCGTCGGCAAGGAAATCTTCGTCAAGGCCCTGCACCACGCCAGCTCCCGCGCCAGCCAGCCGTACATAGCGGTGAACTGCGCGGCGATTCCCGCCGAGCTGGTGGAGTCGGAGCTGTTCGGTTACGAAAAAGGCGCCTTTACCGGCGCCAACCAGAAAGGCAGCATCGGCCTGATTCGCAAGGCCCACAAAGGCACGCTGTTCCTCGATGAAGTCGGCGACATGCCGCTGCGCGTCCAGGCCCGCCTGCTGCGTGTGCTGCAGGAACGCTGCGTACAACCATTGGGCAGCAGCGAGCTGTACCCGGTGGACATCCGCCTGATCTCCGCCACCAACCGCCCGCTGCGCCAGGATGTCGACAGCGGCCTGTTCCGCGCCGACCTCTATTACCGCATCAGCGGCCTCAACCTGGAGCTGCCGCCGCTGCGCGAACGCACCGACAAGGCCGCGATGATCCAGCGCATCTGGGAACACCACCGCGAACCGCAGCAATGGGCTGGCCTCAGCGGCGAGGTGCTGGCGCTGTTCGAACGCCACTCCTGGCCGGGCAATCTGCGCCAGCTGAGCAGCGTGCTGCAGATCGCCCTGGCCATGGCCGAAGAGCAGCCCATTCGTCCGGAACACCTGCCCGACGATTTCCTCGCCGACCTGCAACTGCCGGCCGCCGACACCGCACCGGCGCCCGTGACCACCCTGCCGAACGCCGATGATCTGGCCGGCCGCTATCAGGCCTGCGGCGGCAACATCTCACACCTGGCGCGCAGCCTTGGGGTCAGCCGCAACACCCTGTACAAGCGCCTCAAGGCGCAAGGGTTGAAAGTCTGAAGTCCAGCCTCAGAACAACCCCATCTGCCCGCCCACCAGCGTGGCGAAGTCATCACCCACGAACGGCAGGATGGCGTCGGCCACGGGTTGCAGTTGGCGCGTGATGTAGTGGTCGTAGTCCACCAGTGCCTGGCGGGCCTCCAGTGGCTCGGGACCGGCCAGCGTAATCACGTAACTGATCCAGCCGCCGTTCTGGTACTGCCGCGGCCGGCCCATCTCGTCGTTCACCGCATCGGCCATGCGCGCCGCGCGCACGTGGGGCGGCACGTTGCGCTGATAGTCGTCCAGCGTGCGACGCAGGCGCTTGCGGTAGATCAGCAGGTCATCCAGCTCGCCGGCCAGGGTCCGCCGTACGTAATCGCGCACATAGTCCTGGTACGGCTGGCGCTTGAAGATGCGCAGATAGAGCTCCTGCTGGAACTGCTGAGCCAGGGGTGACCAGTCGCTGCGCACGGTTTCCAGGCCCTTGTAGACCATCTCCTCGCTGCCGCCGGCCTTCGCCACCAGTCCCGCGTAACGTTTTTTGCTGCCCTCTTCGGCGCCACGAATGGTGGGCATCAGGAAGCGTTTGAAGTGCGTCTCGAATTGCAGCTCGAGGGCGCTTTCCAGCCCCAGGGTCGTGCTGAGGTGCTCACGCCACCAGTGGTTGACGCGCTGCACCAGCGCGCGGCCAATGCGGGCGGCGTCGTCTTCACCGTGGGCGCGCTTGAGCCAGACGAAGGTGGAGTCGGTGTCGCCGTAGATCACCGTGTAACCCTCGGCTTCGATCAGCTCGCGGGTCCGGCGCATGATCTCGTGGCCACGCAGGGTGATCGACGACGCCAGGCGCGGATCGAAAAAGCGGCAACCGCTGGACCCCAGAACCCCGTAGAAGGCGTTCATGATGATTTTCAGCGCCTGGGACAGCGGCTGGTTGTGCTCGCGCTTGGCCGTCTCGCGCCCTTCCGCGACCCGGGCGACGATGGACGGCAGGCAATGCCGCGTGCGTGAGAAGCGGGCACCACGAAAACCCGCGACCGATGCCGCATCGTCCGGCTGGCGCATACCTTCCACCAGCCCGACCGGGTCGATCAGAAAAGTGCGAATGATCGACGGGTACAGGCTCTTGTAGTCCAGCACCAGCACAGACTCGTACAGCCCCGGCTGCGAATTCATCACGAACCCGCCAGGGCTGACCTCCGGCGCAAGCGCCCCAAGATTCGGCGCAACGAAACCCTGGCGGTGCATCAACGGCATGTACAGGTGGGTGAAGGCCGCCACCGAGCCGCCACTGCGGTCAGCCGGCAGCCCGGTGACCGTGGCGCGTTCGAGCAAGAAGGTGAGGATTTCGGTCTTGTCGAAAATGCGCGTGACCAGCTCGCAGTCCTTGAGGTTGTAGCGGGCCAGGGCCGGCTTGTCCTCGGCGAACATGCGGTTGATCTCGTCCATGCGCTGATACGGGGTATCGATCGACTTGCCCTCGCCGAGTAGCGTCTGCGCAACGTTCTCCAGGCTGAAGGACGAGAAACTCCAGGTCGCGGAGCGCAGCGCCTCGATCCCATCGATGATCAGGCGCCCCGCCGCGCTGGCGAAAAAGTGATTGTTACGGCCGCCGTGCTCGCGCCAGCCCATGGCATCGCCGCCTCGGCCCAGTTGCAGCGGTACATTCAGACGCTGGGCGTGTTCGTGCAGCACCCGCAGGTCGAACTGCACCAGGTTCCAGCCGATGATCGCGTCCGGGTCGTGACGGGCCAGCCACTCATTCAGGCGCTCCAGCAGTTGCGCACGGCTGTCGCAGTACTCGAGCTGGAAATCGACATCATCACCCTGCCCGTTCGGCGGCCCGAGTATGTACACCTGACGCTCGCCGCACCCTTCCAGGGCAATCGAATACAGCTCGCCGCGCTCGGTGGTTTCGATATCCAGCGACACCAGGCGTAACGAGGGGCGGTAATCCGGCGCGGGCTTCATCTGCGCGTTCAGCAACGTTCCGCTGCCGTCCGGGGTACCACCGAAGGACACCGGCGCGGTGATGAAACGCTCCATCAGGTAGCGCTCGGGCGGGCGGACATCCGCCTCGAACACATCGACCCCGGCGCTGCGCAGGGTTTTCTCGACGTTCATCAACTGGCGGTGCTGCTGGCAATACAGCCCCAGCACGGGACGATGCTGGAAATCGCTCAAACCCAGCGGGCGCAGCTCGATACCGCGTTCGGCGCGCATCAGCGCCTCGGCGCGCTCGCGCTGCGAGGCGGGAATAAAGGCCACGGAGGGCTGATACGGCAAGCGCACACGCTGCGGGCCAGCGTCGGTCGCCAACCAGAATTCGACCTCGGTACCAGCCGGCGTATCGCGCCAATGCCGGGTCAGGACAAAGCCCTGCCGTAACTCCACCACTGCAACCTCAACCCAGTTTCACCGCGCGATTCTACGTGCCCTCGGCGGCAATTGCGCAGCGGGTGTGCTCACGGCTCAGGCCGACGGTGCTGCGGTCTTGCAATCGCGGCGGTCATCCATCCAGCGGATCACCTGCTCGCCATACTCCGCCGGCGCCTTGCGCGCAGTGCGCCGCACCAGGTCCAGGATGGTCTGCTGGGCCAGGGCTTCTTCCATGCGCTTCTGGGCGGTGAGCATCACCGCATGAATTCCGCAGGTGCCGCTGACCGCCCAGTCCGGCGGGCAGCCATCGAACACCGCGCAACGACCCCGGACTTCCCGGCACTCGAAGATCGCCTTGTGGCCGTCGATGGCACGGACGATATCCAGCACCGTGATTTCGTCGGCCGGCCGCGCCAGGCGGAAACCGCCACGCACGCCTTCGGTGGCCGCCACCAGCTTGGCCTTGGCCAGCTTGGTGAAGACCTTGGCCAACAATTCTTGGGGCACACCCTGCAACTCGGCGAGCGAACGCACGCTGGCCTCGCGGCTATCCCCTTTTTCATCCGTGAGGTAAAGCAGGCAATGAATGCCGTACTCCACCCCTGCGCTATAAAGAGACATCTGAAACTCCGACTTAAGTAGTCGCAATAAAATAAGGCCTTGTCGGGCTGATCACAAGGCAGAGCCCTATTCGAAGGCCTGCATGCGCCAATCCATAAATCCCCGCAAAGCCCCTTCTTGCATGGCTCTCATAGAAAACTACGACCACACCAGTCGCCACAATACCGACGAACGGTGTTTCCCGGCTGCAAAAAATTCTTGCCAGGCATAACTCCGACCAATAGAGTCGCAGTTACGAAATGGGAGCCGGTCACAAGCCAGCACCACGATCAGCCAGTCAGTGAGCCGGATGATCGACAAAAACGAATTGACTCGATTTTCCCGCACTCAGTGTTTCACTCAGGAGATAACCATGAAAAAGCGCATTCTGATCATCGGCACCGGTTTCGCAGGCATGTGGAGCGCCCTGAGCGCGGCTCGCCTGTTCGACCTGCACAGCCACACCAACACTGAAGTCGTGGTTCTGGCGCCCCAGGCCGAACTGCGTATCCGCCCCCGCTTCTATGAGCAGGACGTGCACAAGATGGTCGCCCCGCTCGACGACCTGTTTGCCGCTGTCGGCGTCACCTTCGTCAAGGGCGCTGCTGAGCGCATCGATATCGCCGGCAAGAAAATCGAATACCGCGACGCCGCCGGCAACCCGCAGGCCCTGACCTATGATCGCCTGGTACTGGCCAGCGGCAGCAAAGTGTCCCGCCCGGCACTGCCTGGCATCGACCACGTATTCGACGTGGATGAAATCGAGAACGCGATTCGCCTGGAAAACCACATCAAAGCACTGGGCCAATTGCCTGAATCGGCCGGCCGCAACACGGTCGTGGTCGCTGGCGGTGGCTTCACCGGTATCGAAACCGCGACCGAAATGCCGGCCCGCCTGCGTGCAGCGCTGGGGGCAGACGCCAATGTGCGGGTCATCGTGGTGGATCGCGGCAACAAGCTCGGTGGCGCACTGGGCGACAACCCGCAGCCGCTGATCGCCGAAGCCTCCGAGGAACTGGGTGTCGAATGGCGCCTGAACAGCACCGTGGCGTCGGTCGATGAGGAAGGCGTGTTCCTCGCCAATGGCGAGCGCATCTTCACCAAGACCGTGATCTGGACTGCCGGCGTGCGTGCCAGCTCGCTGGCCGAGCAAATCCCTGCCGAGCGCGACTCCTATGGTCGCCTGCATGTCGACAGCACCCTCAAGGTGATCGGCCAGGACGACATCTTCGCCACCGGCGACGTCGCCTATGCCGCCGTAGACGACCAGGGCAACTACGCCGCGATGTCCTGCCAGCACGCCATCGCCCTGGGCCGCTCGGCCGGCAACAACGTGGCCGCCAGCCTGATCGGCGTCGACCCGGTTGCCTACAGCCAGCCCAAGTACGTGACCTGCCTGGACCTTGGTGGCTGGGGTGCCGCCTTCACCGAAGGCTGGGATCGCCAGGTGCGCTTCGTCCGTGACGAAGGCAAGAAGATCAAGAGCGAGATCAACAGCGTGTGGATCTACCCGCCAGCGGCAGACCGTGCCATCGCTCTGGCAGCGGCCGATCCGACCATCCCGGTCGTGGCCTGATCCCCCGAGCCACTCGGCTCGGTGAATAAAAAAGCCCCGAATGGCCGCCAGCCGTTCGGGGCTTTTTCATGGGCGGAGGGTAATGCTGCCAAGACCCTCCGGGTTGACCTCAACCCTTCTCCAGCAGCTTCGACGCATCGAAGCCCATGCGCAGGTTGCCCCAGTGACGGCCCTCGAAGAAGAAAGGCACGTCGATCTCGGTCATGATTTCCCCGGTATCGCGCAGGTACGTCTGCAGCAGGAAACGCTGGGTATTGGCAGCGGCGCGCAGGCCGATCGGGTCGGAGAACATGCGCTTGTTACGGCAGACCGGCAGGTCGACGGCGCGGTTGCCGGTAGGTTTCTTCGAGACCCAGCTGTTGTTCACCGGGCAGTAGCCCCGGGTGTCGACGATAAAGGTCACGATGCCGCCCGGCGTGCCGCGGGTCAGCTTGTCGCATTCTTCCTGGCAGACCTGGGCGAAGCGATCGGTGTACTCGGTCATGTATTGCTTGGGATCGGTGCCCGGAATCAGCTTGTAGCTCTGGTCGAACAGGTTCACCCCGTCGCGCTTCAAACCTGCGAGACGCTCTTGCAGCACATCGCGGCAGCGGCTGGCGCGGGTAATGGCGGCATCCAGCTCGCCGTGGCCCAGCACGAAACGCCCCAGCAACGCCTGGACCCGCTCGGCCACGCCGGTCAGATCACGGATGGCCGTGGCCGAATGCTGCATGCGCTGGTCGATGGACTGGCTGTCGGCGTGGATCTGCGTGACGCGGTCATTGATCCCGGTGTTGGTGTCGGCGAACTGCAGGATGTGTTCGGCAATATCGGCCAGCTTGCCGTTGGTGGACTCGAAGTCGCCGATCATGGTCTCGAAATGGCCGGACGCACGCTCCACCACCTTCTGGGTTTCGTGGGCGCTGTGGCTGATCTGGGTGGTCTGCTCGTGGGTAGAACTCACCTCGCGCAGCATGGCGTCGATGTTCTGGGAAATGTCGTCGGTCGCCTTGCTGACGTTTTGCGCCAGTGTCCGCACCTCGTCAGCCACCACGGCGAAGCCCCTGCCGCTTTCGCCTGCGCGGGCCGCTTCAATGGCAGCGTTGAGCGCCAGCAGGTTGGTCTGCGAGGAAATCTGCTGAATCAGGCCGACAATCGATTTGATGCTCGAGGAACGCTGGTTCAAAGCCGCGACCAGGGTGGCGAACTCGCCCAGGCTGCTCGAGATTTCACCGATGTTCTGCGTCACTTCCAGCAGTTCGGCATAGGAATCGCGGGCCATGCTCAGGTTCTGCGCGGTGACGCTGGAAATTTCCTGGGTCTGCATCGACACCTCTTCGATGCGCCCTACCGCCTCGTTGCTCTGGCTCATCACCTCTTTGGCGAAGCGCGCCTGGTCGGTGGCGCTTTCGCTGGAGTCGCTGATGTTCTTCAACGAGCGGGCCGACTCCACGGCGATGTGTACCGTGAGCGCCTGGACGTTGCTGATGATCTCGCGCTGCTTGGCCAGGAAGCGGTTGCAGGTGCTGGCCAGGGTGCGGATTTCGTCGTGGGTCAGCAGCGGCAGATCCTTGGACAGGTCGCCCTCACCGTTGGCGATTTCCTCCAGGGCCTTGGTCATGAACGCCACCGGGCGCACGATCAGGTGGCGGAAATACCAGACCATGAAACTGATCATGCCCAGGGTGAACAGCGTGCCGAGCAGGATCGCGTTGCTCAGGTTGTCGAGCTTGCTTTCGATCTGCGCCAGTACTGCGGCGTCCAATTGCGCCTCATGCAGCTGCTGGAGCACGTCGGCACGCAGGCTCAGGGCCACCCAATACAGCAGACCACTGGCCAGGACAATCAGAAAAAGACTTGAGAGTTTCTTGGTCAGCGTATCGAAGAACTGCATCTCGATCGCTTCATACAAAGCCTTTAACGACTGCATGCCACTGCTCCTTGGCAGAATAAAGGGACATCGATTTCTAAAGATCGACCGCTGACGCAAAAGCTTAAGGGGGCAGGACCCGGAAACCGCTCAAGCCCGGCTTTTTCGCCCGATCATCCCATTCCTGGCAAAGCCTGATCCTGACGCCAGTCAAACGGGCGCGATTATACATGGCACCGTGCCACTGAACGATGGGACCCATGCGGCCTGCAGGCATTGAAAAGACTCGCCGCCGAAGACATCCAGCGGTCTTTGCCCAGCTACCCAGCAATACAAATAGGAAGTATTATCACCAACCTCTTCCCTGCCAGTGCCCCTTCATGTCCCATGGACCGTCCCGGAAAAATGGCTTCTTCGAGTACTACGAAGAACTCATTGGCACCTGGACCCGCCGCCTGCGCAACCGCCAGCACGCCGAAGACCTCGCCCACGACACGTTCGTCAAGGTTCTGGAAAGTAGTGAAGCCGCCGTCGTGCAGCCACGCGCCTACCTGCACCGCGTAGCGCGCAATATCGCCGTCGACCGTTACCGGCGGGATCTGCACCGGGGTCAGCTGGAAGTGGTCACCGAGCAGGAAGAAGCTCCATCGGCAGATGACCCCGAGGCACAGATGCACGCGGTCCAGCTTGCCGACTCCATCGAACAGGCGCTCAGCGAACTGCCGGCAAACTGCCGCAAGGTCTTCGTCTGGAACAAGCTCGAAGGCCTGAACCAGGGGGAAATCGCCGAGCGCCTCGGCGTGTCCAGAAACATGGTCGAACGGTATATGATCCGGACCCTCCGGCATCTGCGTGATCGCCTGGACATCCCATCCCGATGAGCTCATCACATGGCTACGATGCACCACACGCCCTCTTCGGCCACTCGGACGCCCGCATGAGCGTTGCCGACGACGAGGCACGCGTCCGGGACGAAGCCGCCTACTGGTTCGCCCGGCGAAACGAACCGGACACCTCACCGGAAGAACTCGCACGGTTTGCCGCCTGGCTGGATACCGATGAACAGCACCGCCGCGAATACGACGTGCTCGACGAGTTATGGAGCGCCGCCGACCTGATTCCCGCCGCCCGCCTGCGTCAGCTCAGCGCAGAACCACGCCCCACTAGCCGCCGCCGTTTCGTGCAGTTCGCCGCCGCGGCAACCGTCGTTGGCGCCGCCCTCGGCATGACCTGGTTGCTACTGCCGGCAACGGATTACCGCGCCACCCTGCAGACTGCCCTGGGTGAGCGTCAGGACATCACCCTCCCAGACGGCTCCGTGGTGCAGCTGAACAGCCGCACGCGCCTGGTGATCCATTACCAGGCTGGCCGCCGTGGCGTCGAACTGCAGAGCGGCGAGGCCCTGTTCAGCGTCAGCCGCGACCCGGCGCGCCCCTTCGTGGTGGACGCGGGTCCTGGCCAGATAACCGTCACTGGCACGCGCTTCGACGTGCTGCACGAGGGTGGCGACGTGCGGGTAGCGGTCGAGTCCGGCACCGTGCAGGTTGCCGGCAATGCTACAGCCCGCACGGTGCAGCTGACTGCGGGCACTGGCACTCGGATCGACGCCCGCGGCCAGGTCGCCGAGCCCTCGGCGGTCAACCTGAATGCCATCGTCGCCTGGCGCGACGGCAAGCTGGTATTCGACGACGCACCGCTGTCCGACGTCGCCGCTGAGGTTTCGCGCTACCGCGACAAACCGCTGCGTGTCGACCCGAGCCTGGCGCACCTGCGTTTCTCCAGCGTGTTCCGTTCCGAGAACACCGATGCCCTGCTCAGTGCCCTGCCGCGTCTGTTGCCTGTCCAGGTGCGCAGCCTGCCGGACGGCAGCAGCGAAATAATTCCGCGCTAGATTCAGGATTTTTTCCGGCCATTCGTCCTCTCCTCGACCGTGCATAAGCCAGCCCACTGGCGACGTTTTCCAGGACGACAATCGACGTGACCACACACAACCCGCTTTCTCGAATTGCACTGCCGCGCTGGCTGCCCTTGAGCCTTGCACTGGCGGTGGGTATGGCCCATGCCGAGCCCATCGACATCCCCGCCCAACCCCTGGCCTCGGCGCTGAGCCAGTTGGGCCAGCAGACCGCCCTGCAACTGTTCTTCACCCAGGAGCTGGTCAATGGCAAGCAGGCCCCCGCTGTCAGCGGTGACCTGTCCCCGCAGCAGGCCCTGGACCAACTGCTGCAAGGCAGTGGCCTGCGCTACGAAACGGTCGATGGTTCGGTGATCCTGCAACAGGCCCAGGCCGACAGCGGCCCCATCGAACTCGCGTCCACCACGGTTTCGGTGGTAGGCGACTGGCTTGGCACCGCCGATGAGCAGGTGGTGCACAACCACCCGGGCGCACGCACCGTGGTGCGCCGTGAAACCATGGTGGAAAAGGCTGCGCTCAACGTTCGCGACGCCCTGCGCACCGTGCCCGGCGTGCAGGTGCAGGAATCCAACGGCACCGGCGGCAGCGACATATCCCTGAACTTCGGAGTACGCGGCCTCACGTCTCGGCTGTCGCCGCGCTCCACGGTACTGATCGATGGCGTGCCGGCAGCCTTTGCGCCCTACGGGCAACCGCAACTGTCGATGTCGCCCATCTCGGTCGGCAACCTGGACAGCATCGACGTGGTGCGCGGCGCCGGCTCGGTGCGCTATGGGCCGCAGAACGTCGGCGGCGTGGTCAACTTCGTGACCCGGGCGATTCCCGACGCCTTCTCCGGTGAAGTCTCCACCACCCTGGAGAACGCTTCCCACGGCGGCTGGAAGACGCTCAACAGTGCCTTTCTCGGCGGCCGGGCCGATAACGGGATCGGTGTGGCCCTGCTGTACTCCGGCGTCAACGGCGCCAGCTACCGCGAGCGGAACAACGACAACGACATCGACGACGTGCTGCTCAAGACCCATTGGGCGCCGACCGAGCAGGACGATATCAGCCTCAACTTCCACTACTACGACGCCAGCGCCGACATGCCCGGCGGCCTGACCCAGGCCCAGTTCGATGCCGATCCGTACCAATCCGACCGCGACTGGGACAACTTCAGCGGCCGGCGTAAAGACGCGTCCCTCAAATACCTGCGGCAGATCGACGACCTGACCCAGTTCGAGGTGCTCACCTATTACTCGGACAGCTTCCGCGGCAGCAACATCGCCACCCGCGACCAGCGCTACCTCGGCTCATTCCCGCGCAATTACTACACCTATGGCATCGAACCGCGCCTGTCGCGGATCTTCTTCACCGGCGACGCCACCCACGAAGTCGGCCTCGGCTACCGCTACCTCAAGGAAGCGATGCGCGAACAGGCCAGCCGCCTGGAACTGATCGGCAACGTGCCGACGCCGTCCACCGATGTCAGCGCCGATGGCCACGTCTACCAGGACCGCACCGGCGGCACCGAGGCCAACGCCTTCTACCTGGACGACAAGATCGACGTCGGCAACTGGACCCTCACCCCGGGCATCCGCTTCGAGAGCATCAACACCGACTGGCACGACCGCCCGGTGATCGGCACCAACGGCTCACTGGTCCAGGAAAAGCACCGCAGCAAGAACTACAACGAGCCGCTGCCGGCACTGAGCGTGATGTACCACCTCTCGGACGCCTGGAAGCTGTTCGCCAACTACGAAACCTCGTTCGGCAGCCTACAGTACTTCCAGCTCGGCCAGGGCGGCAGCGGCGACAGCACCGCCAACGGCCTGGAGCCGGAAAAGGCCAAGACCTATGAGATCGGCACCCGCTACAACGACGGCCAATGGGGCGGCGAACTGACGGTGTTCTACGTCGACTTCGACGACGAGCTGCAGTACATCAGCAACGACGTCGGCTGGACCAACCTGGGCGCCACCAAGCACCAGGGCGTCGAGCTGTCCGGCCACTACGACCTCGACGCCCTGCTTCCGGGCCTGAGCGTGAACGGCGGCCTGACCTACACCAGGGCCACCTACGAAGGCGACATCCCAGGCTTCAAGGGCCGCGACCTGCCGTTCTACTCGCGCCAGGTGGCCAACCTCGGCCTGAGCTACCGGATCGACCGCTGGACCTACAACCTCGACGGCTATGCACAGTCTCGCCAGCGTGCGCCCGGCACCGGCCTGACCAACACCGGAGCGTTCACCGGCAACTACATCACCGAACCCAGCGCCGATGGCCAGTTCGGCGATATACCCGGTTACGTGACCTGGAACCTGCGCGGTGCCTACGACTTCGGTGAAAGCCTGTCCAACCTGAAGATCGGGGCCGGAGTGAAAAACCTCTTCGACCACCAGTACTACAGCCGCTCCAGCGACAACAACGCGGGCATCTACCTGGGCCAACCCCGTACGGTGTTCGTCCAGGCCAGCGTCGGCTTCTGACAGTCCGCCAGGGCTGTTTCGGCCTCCCCGGCCAGACAGCCCTGGCGATCAGTACGCCGGGCGCGCAGCGCTCAGGTGAGAACGAGCGCCGCCTCCAGACGTTCCAGAAACACCCGAACCCGATGCGGCACCTGCTGCCTCGTCGGCAACACCGCACTGATGGCCAGGCGCTCCGGCGTGACATCCGCCAGCTCCACCTGCACCAGGCGCCCGTCGAGCAGCTCCTCGCGAATATCCCAATAGGTCAGCATGGCCAACCCCAGTCCCTGCCGGCACGCGGTGCGGACCGCCTCCACGCTGTTGGCGGAAAACGCCGCCTGCGCCCGCACGGACACACTTTCACCCTGACGCACGAACGGCCAGTACGGCATGCCATGCAAGGCGATGCAGGCGTGACCACGCAGGTCATCGAGCACTGTCGGCATACCTCGCCGGGCCAGGTAATCGGGGCTCGCGCAGACCACCCGCGGGTTGTCGGCCAGGGGCCTGGCCACCAGTGCCGAATCACGCAACGTGGCAATGCGAATGGCCACGTCGAGGCCAAGCCCGACGATATCGATGACGCTGTCCGACAGGGTCAGGTCCACCTGCAACCCCGGGTTGTCGGCCAGCAGCGCGGGGATCAAAGGCATGATCACCGCCTGACCGAAGACCGTGGGCGCGGTCACCTTCAGCAGCCCGCTGGCACTGCCGGTGTTGCTGCGCAGGATCACGCGCGCGGCCTCCTCCGCATCGAGCATGCGCTGCGCATAAGGCAGGAACACCTCGCCCTCGGCGGTCAGCGATACCGAGCGTGTGGTTCGGTGCACCAGCCGTACGCCCAATTCCCGCTCGAGCGAGGCCAGGCGCCTGGACACCGTCATCGGCGTCAGCCCCAACCGCCGCGCCGCCCCGGACAGGCTGCCGCTGGCGGCAATGGCGCGGAATACCTCGACGTCCGAAATCTGCATGCCTTATATCTCTTTTCGTTAAAGCGGCTTATCCCGCCAGCGCTCTACTGCGCTCAGGCCCTACCCCGTATCGTCGTTAACACTTAGCAGATAAACCGTATCGACCACACGAGGGCAGAGATCATGAACACGAACAACGCAGAGATTCTAACTTCTTTTGATATTGGCAGCCTGACCCTGAAGAATCGCCTCGCCGTCGCCCCCATGACCCGCGTCAGCGCCACTGAACAGGGCCTGGCCACCGACACGATGGCCCGCTACTACGCGCGCTTCGCCAAAGGCGGCTTCGGCCTGGTCATCACCGAGGGCATCTACACCGACCAGCAATTCGCCCAGGGTTATCCGTTCCAGCCGGGGATCAGCGACGAAGAACAAGCCATCGCCTGGCGCGCGATCACCGAGCGCGTGCATGGTCAGCACGGTGCTGTGTTCGCCCAGTTGATGCACGCCGGCGCCCTGAACCAGGGCAATCGCTTCCTCGGCCGCTCCGCCGCGCCGTCGGCCATTCGCCCGAAAGGCTCGCAGATGACCTTCTACTATGGCCAGGGTGAGTACCCGGTGCCCCAGGCGATGAGCGACGGAGACATCGCCAACGCCATCGACGGCTTCGCCCAGTCGGCCAAACGGGCCATGATCCTGTCCGGCTTCGACGGCATCGAAATCCATGGTGCCAACGGCTACCTGCTCGACCAGTTCTTCACCGACTACAGCAACCAGCGCAGCGACCGCTGGGGTGGCGATATTCGCCAGCGCCTGGGTCTGACGCTGGAAGTCATCAAGGCCGTGCGCAGCGCAGTTGGCCAGGTGCCGCTCGGCGTGCGTATCTCGCAGAGCAAGGTCAACGACTACACCCACAAATGGGCGGAAGGCGAGGCCGGCGCCGAAGCGGTGTTCGGCTCGCTGGCCGATGCCGGCGTCGACTTCATTCATGTCACCGAATTCGAAGCCTGGGCGCCGGCCTTTCCCGGCGGCCGCGACAGCCTGGTGAGCCTGGCCCGGCGCTATGCGCCGCAGGTCGCGCTGATAGCCAACGGTGGCCTGAACGACCCCGAGCGCGCGGCCCAGGCACGGCGGGACGGTGCGGATATCGTGGCCCTGGGCAAGGCCGCCCTGGCCAACCCGGATTTCCCGCAGCGCCTGGCGAAGGGCAAGCCGCTGACCGACTTCGACCCGGCAATCCTCGGGCCGATTGCCAACATCAAGGACAGCGAACTGGCCCTGGCCTGAGCCATACCCGAGAAATGAAAAGGGCCACATACGTGGCCCTTTTTGCTACCTGCATCGCCCTCAGAGGAAGATGATGTTCACCAGCAGGTAGAAGCCCGCGGCCAGGGTCATCGCCGCTGGCAACGTCAACGCCCAGGCCAGCAGGATGGTGCGTACCGTACCGGCTTGCAGGCCAGTGCGGTTGGCGACCATGGTGCCGGCAACGCCGGACGACAGTACGTGGGTGGTGGAAACCGGCAGGCTGAACACGTTGGCCATGCCGATGGCCACTGCGGCGGTCACCTGGGCGCTCATGCCCTGAGCGTAGGTCATGCCGCCACGGCCGATCTTCTCGCCCACGGTCAGTACGACACGCTTCCAGCCAACCATGGTGCCCAGGCCCAGCGCCAGGGCGACCGCAATGATCACCCAGAACGGCACGTATTCCGTGGTCGCTGTGAGGTCCTTGCGCAGCTTGTCCAGATCGCGTTTTTCCCGGGCCGGCAGCAGGTCCAGCTTGCCCACCTTACGGGCGGCATCATCCAGGCACAGCAGGTAACGGCGGATCTCGACGCGGGTGGCATCCGGCAACTCGGAGTAGCTGTTGATCCCGTTGAGACGGCTGAGCAAGGTGTTCAGGGTCGCCTCGGTCTGCTTCGGATCGCAGTGAAACTCCTTCGGCAGCTCGCTGCTGCTGGCCTTGCCCAGTGCCAGGTACTCCGCCAGCGGGACGGAGTTGCGCTGGTAGAACTCGCTCAGGTGCACCGCAGCGTCGCGGGTACGGGCGATTTCATAGGTGGTGCTGTCGAGGTCCAGGGCGAACTGCGCCGGTACGATGCCGATCAGCACCAGCATGATCAGGCCGATGCCTTTCTGGCCATCGTTGGAGCCATGCACAAAGCTCACGCCCATGGCCGACGCCACCAGCACCAGACGGTTCCAGAATGGCGGGTGTTTCTTGCCCTTCTCCTCGGCCCGCTGTTCCGGCGAGGAATGCATGGTGGAGTCCGGCTTCCACAGCTTGAGGCCGAGCAGCAGCAACGCGGCCACGGCAAAACCGGCGATCGGCGAGAGCAACAGCGAAAGCCCGATATCCGATGCCTTCTGCCAGTTCACGCCATCGGCAACGGTGATGTCGGTCAGCATCGCGTTGGCCAGGCCGACGCCGAGAATCGAGCCGATCAGGGTGTGGGAGCTGGACGCCGGGATACCGAAGTACCAGGTCCCGAGGTTCCAGATGATCGCGCCACCCAACAGGGAGAAAACCATGGCCAGGCCCTGGCCGGTGTCCACGTTGATCAGCAGCTCGACGGGCAGCAGGTGGACAATGGCATAGGCCACCCCGACCCCACCCAGCAACACCCCCAGGAAGTTGAACACCCCCGAGGAAAATACCGCCAGGTTCGGCGTCATTGCCTTGGTGTAGATCACCGTGGCAACGGCGTTGGCCGTATCGTGAAAACCATTGATGAATTCAAACGCGAGAACGAAGGTCACCGCGACGACCAGGCTGACCACGAGCCACGCGTCCAGGCCTGCGAAGAAAGAGAGCATGCAAGAGCACTCTGAATTGGGGCGCGCATTGTTACAAAAGTTTTTCAGAATTACAGCAGACGAACGCAGGATAGTTCGGGGCCGCTCATCGCTTTTTACAGCCCCTGAGGACAACGATCGGCGATCTTCGGGCGAAAACCGGGCAATGCCTCCGAGCGGATCAGGCGCCAGAGCGCTGCTGATTCAGGCTGATCGGCATCTTCTGCAAAGAAGAGAAATACCCGAGTCGCGCTGTGCTAGGCCTGCACCGCTGCCCGGACGCGATCAGGCAGTGCGCCACTGCGCCACGGTGGCCGCGCTGATGCTGACCCCACCGCAGACCACGATCACCACGTCCTGCGCCTCGGCGATGGCTCGGTGATCGAGATAACCCACTGCCAGGGACACGCCGCAGGCCGGCTCCACCAGCTGGCGCAGGTCATCGGCATACCGCACCACAGCCTGCTTCGCCTGGTCATCACTCAGCACCACGCTGGCGTGGGGGAATTCCCGGATCGCCTGCACCGGCCACGCCGACACCTGGGAGGCCGCCAGCGACCCGGCAATGGTCCTGACCTCACTCAACCGCACCGGCTGCCCCGCTGTCAGCGCAGCGGCGAACGAGGCCGCGCCCTCGGTTTCACAGGCCACCACCGTGCAATCCGTACGGCCATGGCGCAGCAGCCCGGTCAACACCCCCGCCAGCAAACCGCCGCCACCCACCGAGGCGACGATGGCATCCACCTGTGGGCAGGCCTGGAGGATTTCGTCGACCATGCTGCTGTGCCCTTCCCACAGAACCGGGTGATCGAAAGCCGGCACATAGGCGGTGTCAGCCTCTCGGGCCAGCTCCAGCGCCAACTGGTTGGACTCGTCCCACAGCTTGCCGTGGACGATCACCTCCGCCCCGACCGCCGCGATACGCGCCCGCGTCGCCTCCGGCGTGGTGTGCGGCACCACGATGCACGCCTGCAAACCGAGCCCGGCAGCCACCACTGCCGTGGCGTAACCCGCATTGCCGCCGGACGGACACACCAGGCGCTTGTTCCCCGCCTCGGCCGCCTGGGTGCAGAACAGCCCCATGCCACGCATCTTGAACGAACCGCTCGGCTGCAGGTTTTCCAGCTTGAGCCAGACGCGTCGGGACGGCGTGGACAAGCCAGGATGGAGGATCAGGGGTGTTTGAATGTGCAGCATGCTGTTCTCTCGACGGTATTCGGGTGACAGAGGATCAGCACCACGCTACCTGCATGGGGTGATCCCGTCTTGGATGAAATTGCGGGTGGGTGTCTGTAGACGCGTCGGCCGAACGCCGACAACTGGCAAGCTGGGAATGCGCTGCTACCGTTAGCGTTTCGAGCTTCAGGGATGAGGGCAGGCTGCGATGCGCAAGAAAATCGTCTTTACCAAAAACCCCGCGACACTGCCTGACCCAAGTCACGAGGACCTCAAGAGCGAGACCGGTAAATTTCTCGCCCAACAGCTACAAAGCCACAAGGACACCCGGGCCGTCGTCGAATCGACCTTGCGCTTCAGCATATCTGTCGCCAAAAACAGATCGGACAGCATTACCGCCTTCCACACCCATCACGTTGATCGTCTCAACGCCGGCTATGCAACGGTAGAAGAGCTGCGATTGCAGTTGGAAAAACACCTCGACACCTATTACCGGGACAAGAAGAAGGTCGAAGCCCCCTCACTCGTTCTCCCCGTAAAACCAGCACTGGCGGTAGCCGTAAAGTTGAAGGCCGAAGGACCGGACAAGCACCAGGTCATCTGCACCCTCGCCCCAAGTACCGTCGAAGCCACCGTAGGCACGCTGCTGGTCGACGACGCTCGCTTCGTTGTCTCAGGTGTTCAACCCAAGGGCGCCTTGAACGTGGTCTATCTGCGCAGTGACCGCGCTCCCCGGGAGTACATTGGCTACACGTATGGTACAGACCAGCTTTTCGTACGCCGGTATGTCATCAGAGGACTGAACCAAGACGACTCTTACTGGCTGACCCAGAAAAAAGCGCTCAAGGCAGTCGAGGCGAGCGACAAGCTTCTGGACAAAGAACTTGCCACCGCTGACCACTTCGGCAGGTTTCGTGCGACGCCCGGCGCCACACTTACTCTGGGAAGCCAGATACTCAGCCATACGCGTGGCTGGTCCAAGCGCTTCGTTTCCACCACGCTGACCAACAAGCCGGTCATTTCGACACTTGGCAAAGAATTCCGCAGCCTGTTCGGTGCAGTACTGATCGACCTGGCCTTCGTTGACCCTGCCACCATCTTCGATATCCACACCCCGTCGTCGGTCCGACGCTATGGCCTGATAGGCGGCGACCTGGTCAGGGTTCCGAGCACCAAACCGTCCGCATCCCGCACGATTCAGGACGAACGAGAGTTGGCAGTTCTGGATACAGTAAGGACACGGGAAGTGCTGATCAAAGGCGCCGTTCCTTACAAGGCAATACGACATAAAAATTGCGGTTCGCTCATTATCGGCTTGTATGACAGCCGGTCAGCCTATCTGGCCAACTTACGATTCGACGATGTGCTCGAGACCTGGAAGTCAAACTCGATCGCCTACGAGAGTTCAGAGCGACTGCCCTACCGATACATCGGCTTCGAGTGGGAGTTCTTTTCATTCAACGATGCCACCACGGCAGCTCAAGCACTTAGCCTGGCAAAGAAGCTCATTAACGGCATTACCTCCCCACGCAACTCCGGAGCCGATCCGTTCGACGTTTTCAGCTTTCCCGACACCATGCCAACTGGCGCCTGACACGGTGCCAGTGCTCCTCACCCTTGACTCCCCCGACTACCGGCACCGCATCGTTTCAAACCCCAACTACGCTCTTACTCGCCCTCCAGCAGGCGGACTTGCTCGACAACCAGGGAGATGGCGTTCACCTCACCGATCAAGGAGGACCTCCCCATGAGCGTATTACTCGGCCCGATCCTGCAATTCCGTGGCATTCACAAAGGAAAATACCAGGTGTCTGCCCTGGTGGTGCTGCCCCGCGACACCACTCCGGCGCCACCTGTCGCCACGGCCAATTCGCCCAGTGGCGTGACGGTGAAACCAGCTGTTTTGCTGGCCGAGGTGCCGGTGCTCAACCCACGGGCCAAGGTGTTTCGGGTGGACTTCCACGTCAAACAGGGCGCCCAGGGCGAAACCGTGCGTTACAGCATTGCGGGCATCGACGCGCAGTTCAGCGTGCCGGCCAGGGATGAGGCACCGCGTATGGCATTCGCTTCCTGCTTCGGCTTCTCCAGCCCGCAGTTGATGGAGAAGGTCAACGACAACAACGAACGCTGGAAGCACTTTGCCCGGGAGCACCAGGCAACGCCCTTCCATGTGTTCCTGATGGGTGGGGACCAGGTCTACAGCGACTCCATGCGCTACGAAACCACCACCATGCGCGACTGGCTGGCCAAGACCTGGAGCCAGCGGGCCACCGCGCCCTGGACCAAACAGATGGAGCAGCAGCTCGACGGTTTCTTCACCAACCTGTACCTGGCCCGCTGGAAGCAGGACGAGCCGAAGCACATTCTCGCCAGCATCCCGACCGTCATGATGTGGGACGACCACGACATCTTCGATGGCTGGGGCTCCTACTCCACCGAGCTGCACGAAAGCCCGGTACTCAGCGGGATATTTCGCACCGCCGCGCGCTACTTCAAGATTTTCCAGCAGCAGATCGCCGACGACGACGCGGACACGCACCCCAGTGCGGTGCCGGGTTCCACCGGCTTTCACATGGGCTTCAAGGACCTCGGCGGCCTGGCCATCCTGGTGCCGGACCTGCGTTTCGAACGGCAGCCCGACCTGAGCCGGCCCCGCTACTCGCCCACGCGGATCGTCAGCAACGAAAGCTGGAAGGCGATGATCGAGTGGCTGACCACCGTCAAGAAGCACAACCATCTGGTGGTGGTATCCAGCATTCCCGTGGCCTACCTGGACCTGCACATGGCGGAACGGCTGCTGTCATCCGCCCCCGGCCGCCAGGAACTGGAGGATGACTTGCGCGACCACTGGCGCAGCGAGCCCCATGTGGCCGAACGCCGGCGCCTGATCCACGGCCTGTTGGACTTTGCCGCCCGCGAAGCCACCAAGGTCACCATCGTTTCGGGAGACGTGCACGTGGCCGGCGCCTGCCTGATCGAGTCGCAACGCCCCGAACACCAGGTGAACCAGCAGAACACCATTCACCAGTTGATCGCTTCCGGCATGGTCCACCCGGCGCCGAAGGCGTATGAGGTCTGGTTTCTCGAACAGATCGGCTCCAGCGCGGAAACCATCGACGTCAAGATCACCGGTTCCATGCTGCCCCTGGGCACCAAGGGCCAGTACCTGATCCCGGCGCGCAACTGGTTGGCCCTCGAACCGGACAGCAAGACGGACGGGCGCAAGCGGCTCTGGGCAAAGTGGCACATCGAGGACCTGCCTCACCCGGTGGAACGCCTGATCAACTAGGCATGACCGGGAGCGCCCAGCACCCTGGAAACCGCGACGCAGAAGGCCCCCATGGCCGAAAACGGCTGGAACGGCAAGGACCCGGAAAAGGTCGCACGGACCTGAGCGAACCGGGCTTGTAGTCCTCAGCAAGCACTTCGCTCCGGGGCCGCGACTATTCACAAGTCCGGTGCGAAGTGCTATCTGTGGAGGCCATTCGCAGCCGACCCGCCGCACTACCATGGATACCTACTCGTCAGGCGAAAGCCACCACACCCACTCCCCCAGGGACTGGGTCGTGCGCGCCGCGTCCACGCCGCAGATGGAGCGGATCGAAGCGTATTTCCAAGGCCACGGCTTCGAAATGCACCGCCACGACACCTACGCCATCGGCCGTACCCTGTCCGGCGTGCAGAGCTTCCACTACGACAAGACCAAGGTGAACAACCTGCCCGGGCAGACCATGGTGCTGCACCCGGACGAGCCCCACGACGGCCACGCCGGCAGTGACGAGGGCTTTCGCTACCGCATGTTCTACTTGGAGCCGGCGGTCATTCAGCAGATTCTCGGCGGCAAGCCGCTGCCGTTTATCAAAGGCGGTGTGTCCCACGACCCGCGCCTGTTCGCCGCCACTGACGTGTTGCTGCGCGACCTGGACACGCCCCTCGACCCGCTGGAAACCGACGATGCGATCTACGACCTGACCATGGCCTTGCAGGATGCGGCCGGCGTGCGCAAGGGTCGCCAGGTGATCAACTACGTCGCGGCACAGCGCGCCAGGGAACGGCTGCTGGCCAGCGTGCAGGACGGCGTGACGCTGGAAGAACTGGAACAGGCCACCGACACCGACCGCTGGCGACTGTCCCGGGACTTTCGCGAGCTGTTCGGCACCAGCCCCTACCGCTACCTGACCCTGCGCCGCCTGGACCTGGTGCGTCAGGCGATCGCCCAGGGCATGCCCCTGGTCGAGGCTGCCGTACTGGCCGGGTTCGTAGACCAGAGCCACATGACCCGCCAGTTCGTCAAAGCCTTCGGCCAGTCGCCGGGCCGCTGGCAGAAGATGCTCCAGGCCCGCAAGGGCTGACCCTGCAATAACGTACAAGATCGCCGCCGCAGCGCTGCGTAGCATCCGGGACATCCCTTCTTCAGGAGTCCCGCGATGTCCAGCTATCAGTCCATCAACTTCGCCCAGAAATACAGTCTGTTCAGTGAGCAATGGCAGCCCAAGGTGGTGGCCGAGATGAACGACTACCAGTTCAAGCTCGCGCGCCTGGAAGGCGACTTCGAGTGGCACAACCACGCCGATACCGACGAAGCGTTCATCGTGGTCGAGGGCCAGTTGCGTATCGATTTTCGCGACGGTTTTGTGGTGCTCAACAGCGGCGAACTGTTCGTGGTCCCGCAGGGCGTCGAACACAAACCCTATGCCGAACGGGAAGTGAAGCTGATGCTGATCGAGCCCAAGGGCGTGTTGAACACAGGCAGCGACATCACCGAGCGCACGGCGCAGAACGACATCTGGATCTGAGCACCAACGGAGCCGGGAACAAGTGTTTCAGGCGGGTATTCGAGGGGTGTGAAGCGCCAGGTGCTGCGGTACAGGCATAAAAAAACCGGGAGCAAACCATCAGGGTTCGGCTCCCGGTCGTTGGTACGCATGGCTCAACCCGAAGTGTTCTGGCCGCCAAGCTGGAGGAACTGCACAGTCTGCACCGCGCCCTGGCTGTCCTGGTACACCATGGTGACCGGAACTACACCGACTTCCTGGCTGACGTCAGTCAGGGAAATCACTTTTTGCACATCCAGTTTCATGCCGTATTCGTACTTGGCGCTCTGGGCGTCAGTGGCGTTGTCAGCGGAAGCGGCGAACGCAGCGGGAGCCAGAGTGAACAGTGCAGCGGCGAGGGCGATGGTTGCTTTCATGTCGGTAACTCCTGAGTAAATTTAAGGGGGAACGTTCAAGCATCTTCCGGATCGTTCCAGGCTTCTGTGCCTGGGGTTTCGTCCGGTATCTGCTGGGGACGGGGTTAGTTAACCACCGCGTATTCCCGCCGAAAAATCGACCCGATTTGTACCAAAGATCATCGCCACTGATAGTTGTGCGTGATTGATCAGCGCGCATTGATAGCTCATGAGTATTGGCTTGTTGTGCTCGCCTGAAGCCAGGCAGCTGAACCGCTCTCGTAACTCGCCTTGTTGCGGGCGAGGCGCTTTGTTATACCTGGCGCCCTCTCGCCAGGACGACCACCCCAATGCGCCACGACAGCCGACTCTCCCGAATGCTGCACGTACTGATCCACATGGATCGCCACGCGCAGCGGGCAACCTCGGACACCATCGCGCAGATGCTCGGCACCAATCCCGTGGTGGTACGCAGAACCATGGCGGGCCTTCGTGACCAGGGCTACGTGCGTTCGGAAAAGGGCCATGGGGGTGGCTGGACGCTGGCACGCCCGTTGAGCGAGATCAGCATGCTCGATATCTACCAGGCGCTGGGCGAACCGCCGCTGTTCGCCATCGGACTTTCCAACGAGTCGCCCAGTTGCCTGGTGGAGCAAGCCGTCAATGCATCGCTCACCGATGCACTGGAAAGCGCGCGCACCCTGCTGCTGGAACGTCTGGGCGGCATCACCCTGGCGGATCTGGCCGCAGACTTCGAGCAGCGCTACCGCAGCGTCCGCGGCCCCTCGATCGACTGATCGCGCAGCTTGCGTAAACCGCTGGTCGCCGAGTGTGCGTACAGGCGACAAAAGCCCACAAAAACACGACATCGGTGAGGGAATTGCTCGTTTCGTTCGTCTTCATAGGTGAGGAGAACAAATGCGAATCAATCGCTGATGCTATATGATGCTCAGCGCATTCAAGTCGCGTCTTCTCCGCCAAGACGCCTGCAAGTCTCCGATAACCTGCGATAAAGACTCCGATGTATGTCTAAGAAATCCCGTTCGAAACTCTGGTTTCTGGTTCACAGCTGGCTGGCCCTGCCGATCTGGTTTTTTGTCCTGATCGTCTGCGTGACCGGTACGCTGGCCGTTGTCAGCCAGGAAATCGTCTGGCTGGCCAACCCCGACGTCCGCGCCTCCAAGCCGTCGGATGATGCCGAGCTATTGAGTTTCGGCGAGCTGCTGGCCGCCATCAACAAGGCCGAACCGGATATCTCCGTGCGTTCGCTGACGCGTCCGGACGAGTCGCACTTCGCCATCACCGCGCGGGTCAACTACCCCGACGGCAGCTCCCCTACCCTCTACGTGAACCCCTACACCGGGGTCATCCAGGGTGTCAGCCCACAGTTCGACTTCCGTCAGTTCACCCGCGCCCTGCACGGCTGGTGGCTGGTGCCGTTCACCAACGGGTTCAGCTGGGGCTGGTACCTGGTGTCGCTGCTGGGCCTGCCGATGCTCGCCTCGCTGGTCACTGGCCTGGTGGTCTACAAGCGCTTCTGGAAAGGTTTCTTCAAACCCCGCCTGCGTTTCAACCAGGGTGCACGCATCTTCTGGGGTGATTTCCACCGTCTCAGCGGCATCTGGTCGATCTGGTTCATCGCGGTCATCTCGATTACCGGCGTGTGGTTCCTGATCCAGGCCATCCTGTTCGACAACCACATCACCATCAGCACCGAGGGCGTGCCGCCTGTGGTCGCCCGTGAAGACGTACCGAGCACCGCCAACGGCCGTCCGGCGCCGTGGATCGAGATCGACGAAGCCGGCCGCATCGCCATCGACAAGATCCCGTCCCTGGATATCAGCTCGGTGTTCCTGCCGAGCAACGCCTACAGCCACATCTTCGTCGAAGGCCGTGGCTGGTACCCGTTGATGTACCAGACTGCCGGGGTCAACCCGTACAACGGTGAAGTGGAGTATTCCCGCCTGCTGGGCGACCGCAGCAAGCTGGAGTTCGTCACCGAGTCCATGCGTCCGCTGCACACTGGCGACTTCGGCGGTATCTGGGTCAAGATGATCTGGTTCGTGTTCGGCCTGCTGCTCAGCATGATGGTCCTCAGCGGCATGCTGATCTGGAGCAAGCGCACCGTCCAGGCCACCGCAGCCGCCCTCAAGCGCCCTGCCCGCAAGAACCAACCGGCCGCCCTGGCGAGCACGGAAACCAGTGAGGTGACCTCATGAGCAACGCGGTAGCCGCACAACAGCCTTCGACCCTCGCCCGCCTGTGGCGCAAGTGGCGCTTCCACCTGAGCGTCGTGCTGCTGATCATTCCGCTGGGCTTCATGCCCAAGTACTTCCAGGACGTGGCGCTGTTCCGTGGCGAAAGCGGCCTGGGCGAACGTGAATTCGGCGAACTGCAGGTTGGCCCATACAACGTGAAACTGGCAGAACTGCGCGCCCAGGCGCCGCTGCTGGACGGTCCGGCCGGCTACATCAAGACCTTCAACGCCGCGCTGTGCAAGGCCTGCATCGACCAGGTCAAGGCCACCTACGTGCGCGTTGGCAAGCCACGCAGCCTGCGCGCCGCTGGCGGTATCTTCTTCGGTAGCCCATACCGTATGAGTGCCAACGTCCCGATTCCCCCGCGTACCAAACCCGATGCCGACCTCTGGGTCACCATCGAAGGCTGGGACGGCGTGGTGCACCAGGCATCGATTCCGCTTGCCGAAGCATCTCCCACAACCATCGCCTGGCTGAAGCAACAAGGAGGCAAATGATGATTACCAAGACCCGTAACCGCTGGAGCCTGACCGCAGGCGCTGCCCTGCTCCTGCTCGGCACCCAGGCCTACGCGCACAACCCGATGTGCCAATGCGAAGAGCATGGCGAGGAAATCCGTTGCACCGGCGGTTTCTCCGACGGCAGCGGCGCCCCGGGCGTGACCCTGGACGTGATCAGCTACGACGAAAACATCCTGGTACCCGGCAAGCTCGGGGACGACTCGACCATCACCTTCAAACGCCCGGACGGCGAGTTCTACGTGCTGTTCGATGCGGGCCCCGGTCACGTGGTGGAAGTCGATCACACGGAAATCGGTGAATGACCGTTCAAGTCGTACGCCCGGCCGGCGCCGGGCATGAAACGCTGTATGTCCTGCTGTGCAGCCTGCTGATCGTGGCCCTTGCCAGCCTGGTGGTCTCCCTGCACGCCGAAACGGACGAATACGAAAGCGTGGCCAGCGACCAGCTCGACGCCCGGCGCGACCTGAGCCCTGCCGAGCAGGGCATCTACGCCGACCTGCGCATCGCCTACGAAGAAATCCAGACCCGTCGTCACGAAGACGACAGCCTGCTCACCCCTGCTGACCTGGCCGACGAAGGCTTCCCGCCGTTCATCGACGACGCCAGTGCCACCACCCGGGGCGCCCATCAGTGGCAATTGCTGCAGGCCGACACCGCCCCCGCCTACCTGGGGCTCAGCCAGGACGCTGAAACCGCCGGCTCCTTCCTGCTGTTCATCGACATGGACGGCACGGCAGAAAGCACCGCGCAGGTATGGCTCAACCGCTCCAGCGCGGTCAGTGCCCCCGCAGACCTGGGCGAACACGCCCTGACCGAAGCCGGCTGGAAGCAGGTGGTCGCGCAATTCGATGCCGGTGTCACCCGCCAACATCGTCACTGATCCTTCCGCCCTCCAGACAGAAGACGTCCTCCGATGCCTATTTCCTCGTTGTTTTCCCCGCGCCACCGCAACCTGCTGCGCGTCGCACTGCTCGGTCTGGTCGCTGCGTTCCTGATGCCCTCGGCCATGGCCGAAGACGGCAAGCGCCTGCGCATCGGCATCACCCTGCACCCCTATTACAGCTACGTGAGCAACATTGTCGGCGAGCATGCCGAGGTGGTGCCGCTGATTCCGGCCGGCTTCAATCCGCATGCCTACGAGCCGCGGGCGGAAGACATCAAGCGCATCGGTTCGCTGGACGTGGTGGTGCTCAATGGCGTCGGCCATGACGACTTCGCCGACCGCATGATCGAGGCCAGCGAAAAGCCGAACATCAAGACCATCGAGGCCAACACCAACGTGCCGCTGCTCGCGGCCACCGGCAACGCCGCCCGTGGCGCCGGCAAGGTGGTCAACCCGCACACCTTTCTGTCGATCAGCGCCACCATTGCCCAGGTCAACAACATCGCCCGCGAACTGGGCAAGCTCGACCCGGACAACGCCAAGACCTACGCCCGCAACGCCCGTGCCTACGGCAAGCGTCTGCGTCTGATGCGTGCCGAGGCCCTGGGCAAGCTCACCAGCGCGCCCAACGCCGAGTTCCGCGTCGCCACCATTCACGCCGCCTACGATTACCTGCTGCGCGAGTTCGGCCTGGAAGTGACCGCGGTGGTCGAGCCGGCCCACGGCATCGAGCCGAGCCCCAGCCAGTTGAAGAAGACCATCGACCAGCTCAACACCTTGGACGTGAAAGTGATCTTCTCGGAGATGGACTTCCCATCGGCCTACGTCGAGACCATCCAGCGTGAGTCCGGCGTGAAGATCTACCCGCTGACCCACATCTCGTACGGCGAATACACCACCCAGAAGTACGAAGAGGAAATGGCCCGCAACCTCGACACCGTGGTGCGCGCCATCCAGGAGGCCGGCGCATGACCGCGGCCGAAAGCATTGTCGAGCAGCCGACGCGCAGCGAGACCAGCCTGGGCCCGACCCTCGATTTCCAGCATGTCAGCCTGACCCTGGGGCGCACCATCATTCTCGATGACGTGACCCTCCAGGTCGCGCCGGGCAGCGTGCATGCACTCGTCGGCCCTAACGGCGGCGGCAAGAGCTCACTGATCAAGACCCTGCTCGGGCAGATGCCCCATCAGGGCCAACTGAGCCTGAACTGGGCGGGCGAACCCGGCACCATCGGCTACGTGCCGCAGGCCCTGGAATTCGACCGTGGCCTGCCAATGACCGTGGACGACTTCATGGCTGCCATGTGCCAGCGTCGCCCGGCCTTCCTCGGCCTCTCCCGTCACTACGCCGCGGCCATCGAAACGGCGCTGGCCCGCGTCGGCATGCAGGACAAGCGCAAGCGGCGCATGGGCGCCCTCTCCGGCGGTGAACGGCAGCGCGTGCTGCTGGCCCAGGGGCTGATCCCCATGCCGCAGCTGCTGGTACTCGACGAACCGATGTCGGCGCTGGACGAAGCCGGTATCCAGGTGTTCGAACGCCTGCTGGTGGACTGGCGTCAGGCCGGCATTACCGTGCTGTGGATCGAACACGACCTGGAAGCGGTCGGTCGTCTGGCTGACCGAGTGACCGGTCTGAACCGCCGCGTGCTGTTCGACGGCCCCCCGGCCCAGACTCTCACCCCAGACCGCCTGCTCACGCTGTTCTCCAGTCACCAGCGCAGCAGCGACCAGCCCGCCGGGAGCGCCGCAGAATGACCTTCGATTACGAACAATTCCGTCTGCTGATCCAGGGCTGGGCATCCTCGGGCTACCTGCCTGAAGCCCTGGCCTATGGCTTCGTGGTCAACGCCCTGCTGGCCGGCCTGCTGATCGGCCCGGTACTGGGCGGCCTGGGCACCCTGGTGGTGGTCAAGCGCTTCGCCTTCTTCTCCGAAGCGGTCGGTCACGCGGCACTGACCGGCGTCGCCATCGGCATCCTGCTCGGCGAACCCTACACGGGCCCCTATGGCAGCCTGTTCGGCTACTGCCTGCTGTTCGGCATCCTGCTCAACTACCTGCGCAACCGCACCGGCCTGTCACCGGATACCCTGATCGGCGTGTTCCTCTCGGTCTCCCTGGCCATGGGCGCGAGCCTGCTGCTGATCCTGGCCGGGCGTATCAACGTACACATCCTGGAAAACGTCCTGTTCGGCTCGGTCCTGACCGTCAATGGCAACGACCTGGTGGTCCTGGCCGTGGTCGGGCTGCTGGTCATGGGCCTGGCCCTGCCGCTGTACAACCGCATCATGCTGGCCAGCTTCAACCCGCAGCTGGCCGCCGTGCGCGGGGTGGCGGTCAAGACCCTGGATTACCTGTTCGTGGTGCTGGTCACTCTGATCACGGTGGCGGCGGTGAAAGTGATCGGCGCGATTCTGGTCGGCGCCCTGCTGGTGATCCCGGCCGCGGCAGCCCGCATGCTCAGCCAGTCGCTGAAAGGCTTCTTCTGGCTCTCGGTGGTGATCGCCACCGTCAGCACCCTGGCCGGCATCATGCTGCCCATCGTGCTGGACCTGCCCATCCCGTCGGGCGCCGCGATCATCCTGGTTGCCGGCCTGACCTTCGCCCTGTCGGCCATCGCCCGGGGCACCCTGCCCAGCTTGAAAGGGAACATCGGATGAACCTGAAACCCCATTGCCTCGCCCTGGCCCTGCTGCTTGCCGGGCTGCCCAGCCTCGGTTACACCGCACAAGCCGCGCCGGCGGCCGGTGCCCAGGCTCAGCAGCCGGTGACCATCCTCACCTCGTTGCCGATCACCTACGGCCTTGGTGAAATGCTGCTCAAAGGCACCGACGTACAGCTGCACCGCGCAGCGCCGGCCAATCTGCCCGGCACCCGCCAGGTCTCGTTCTTCAGTGGCCGTGGCGCTGCCGGCCTGCAGAAACTGGCGGTCAAGGCAGACGCGGTGATCGGCCTGCGTTCGATCTGGTCCGACGACCCGCTCTACCCGATGGCCCGTCGCAGCAATATCCGCATCGTTGAAATCGACGCTGCCCGCCCGGTGGACGGTGCCCTGCCGGGTATCGCCACCCAGAGCGACAGCCGCGCCGCCGATGGCCTGAGCGGCCAACCGTGGCTGGCCATCAACAACATGGGGCGCATGGCCGATGTCGTGGCTGCCGACCTGGTGCGCCTGGCTCCGAACGCCAAGCCGCAGGTGGAAAGCAACCTGGCCGCGTTCAAGCAGCAGCTGCTCAAGCTCAACGCCGACAGCGAAGCCGCCCTGGCCCGCGCCGACAACCTGACCGTGGTCAGCCTGTCAGATCGCTTCGACTACCTGATCAGCGGCCTCAACCTCGACCGCCTGGATGTCGAGCTGCCGGCCAACAACGACTGGAGCGCCGACGCGCTGCAAGCGCTGACGGAAACCCTCAAGGAAGATGACGTGGCCATCGTGCTGCTGCATCAGGCAGCATCTGCCGAACTGGCGGCGGCCATCACCGCTGGCGGCAGTCAGGCGGTGGTGCTGGAGAACGACGACAGTGCACCGCTGGCCAGCCTGGAAACAGTGATCGGGCAGATTCTCAAGGCACTCGGCAACAGCTGATCGCAATGCCGGTGCGCCGTCCATCGCGGCGGCGCACCATCCTCCCCGCTACTTCAATACGCCCAACAGCGACCACACGCGCCGCGCTTCGGCATCCGCCGAAATCAATTCGTTGAGCAGCTCATTCAGGGGTTTGTTGCCCCACTCCACCGCCCGGCGGATCAGGTACGGCACTGGGCTGTGCGGCTCGGTCCTGGCCAGGTAATCGGCGATCACCTGCAGCTGTCGGTAGGCCTCGTCACGATTGCTCAGGTTCTGGGTGTCCACGGTTCTGTTCACCTCGACTTCCTCGTTATCCGTTTCCAGGGCCTCGACACCGGCCGGTATCGGCTCCGACGCCTGTTGGCTTGGCCGCTGCGGGTGCGTGTCGATGAAACCCTGCACCAAGGCGAGCTGGGCCAGGATCACCTCACGCAGCGGGCTGTAGCTGGGGGCGATATCGCCCAGCCAGGTGTCGCTCCACAGGTCGAGGCGTTGCAGGTCTCCCAGGGCGGCTTCCAGGCTGGCCTTCTTGCGCAGCCACACGGCAATCGGCACTTCGCGCACCCGCTCGTTGAGTTTCTGCTGATGCAAGTGCGCCACTTCGGCAGCGGCCTTGGCAGCCTTGTTGTCGCCACCGACCACCTGCCGGTGCTGCAACTGCTGCCAGTCATGCAGGGTAAAGGTCGCGAAGTCGCCGCCTTCGTCGTCGAACAGCGGAATCCGGGTGTGCAGGACCGTGGCATAGGTGCGCGCCAGCCAGTCCAGCGGCGTAACCCGCCAGGACTGGTCGCCGTCCTCGGCTTGCGGATGCAGCGCTTCGGGGTAGCGTTCGCACAACCCGGCCACCAGCCCAAGGGCACGGGGCAAGGCGTCTGGCACCTGCCGGTGCAGCCAGGCTTCCCCCAACCAGGCGGCGATCATCAGGTCCTTGCTGCGACTCTTGAGAATTTCGCTGGCCAGGCGCTCCAGAGCCGCCCAGTCACTGCGCTTGACCTCGGACTTCCAGACGCCGGTGGGCAAACTGGTGTCGTCCTCCCGTCGCATCTCCCGCAGCCGGTCGAAGTCCGGCTCATAGCGCAGGCTTGACCCACACGGCGCCTCGTCGGAAATGGGCGCCAGCAACACCTGGAGAACGTCAGGGGCTGGCGCGGCAGACAGTACGCTCATGGAGTCTCCTGTGCGCTGAGCAACGGGGTATCGCTGGTCACGGCGAATGGCGACTGAGGCGCCCTCACCGGCAGCGGCTGCACCGACAGCGGCATCTTGCCGCCCTGGGTCAGCAGCGACAGGCGCATGAACATCTGCGCCTGGGTGTCGGCGGTATAGGGCGCATGCACCGGCAGCTGCAGGGTCAGCGGGAACTGGGTGTGATCGATGCTCGGCTGACGCTGCACCGACACGTGGGAGCGCATCAGGCGCAGCAGCGACCAGGGTCCGGTGTACTCCCAGCCGGCTTCCAGGCCGTGTACCGCCAGGCTCGGCTGCAACGGGTCATTGGCCGGACGCTGCGAGCCATTCTTGGCCCAGCGCAGCAGCAGCTTGATCGGCTCGCCTACCGTCCAGTTCAGGCGCGTCTGCTCGTCACCCGGGTAGACGATGGACTGGCTGCCGGTGTGCAGGCCCCAGGCGATAATCTGGTCGGCACCTCGCTCGCCGTCACGGTCCGTACGCCACAGGATGTCCATATCCAGACCGACCACGCCATCCTGATCGCGCACCAGCAGCGGCCCCAGCCAGACCCGCGCCTGCTTCAGCCGGTCGAGGAAATCCTGGGCGGCCAGCCGATCCACGGAGCGGCTGTAGGCCAGCGCGCTCTCGGCCTGCTCCAGGCTGGTGTCGATCAGCTGGATCATGTAACGCACCCGTTCCGGGTCGGCGTCCTTGGCATCCACGTCATAGGAAAACGGAAAGCGATCCGCCAGGTACTGGTTGAAATGCCCGGCCAGCCTGTTCCAGGCCAGGGCTCCGCGCTCCTGCTGCAGGGCTACGCAGCGCTGCTGCGCCTGGTTCCACAGCGCCAGCCCACGACGGGACACATCGTCCGCGCCGCGCGGCACGTTCGCCGACTGCAGAATGCTCGAGCAGGACTGCACGTCCATATCGATGAAATCACGGCTGACCAACTGCTCGAACAGGGCCGGCGAGCTGACCGGGTTCTGCCCCTTGTACTTGAGCATTTCCTCGTTCAGCGCCAGCAGCCGGCTGACCTTGTCGTAGTCGGCGGCCGACAGGTTGCCCTGCTGCACCTTCAACCACTCCAGCGCGGCCACATGGTCTTCGGTGGTCTTCTGCATGATCGCGAACTGCTGGGTCAGGCTCAGTTTGAGGTCCTGGGTGTCGGTGGAGCGGAACAGCTGCAGGCCCAGGTTCTTGGTCCCGTCCCACTGCTCGATGGCGTAGCGCTGGTGGAATACCGGCAACACCTCGACCTCTTCCAGGGCGCGCACCACGTCAGCCAAGGCACGCTGGTTGAGGACATTCTGCAAGGTCTGCGCGAGGTCCGGGCGCTTCAGCTCGACGAAGGCTTTCTGCAGCAGCAGCGCCTTGTCCGCCGGCACATCGAATGTCTGCTGGGCGCGCAGACGCGGCAGGTTCGCCCGGGTTTCCAGGCTGTACCACATGGCGGTGGCCGCCGCACTCTGCGCGGCTCCCAGCAGGGCGGTGCGGAACGCCGGGGGAATCTGCGGCAGCTCGCGACTGGCGTAGCTCTTGTAGCTGTCGAAGTAGCCCAGCGCGGCGCCCAGGCCGTTGCCGTCCACCGACTGATTGCGGCCGCTTGCCTCTTTCTGCCCCAGGACCAGCGCCACGAAGTCGTATTTCAACAGGCTGTCGATGGCGTTATCCAGGCCGATGACGCTTTCCTGCAGCGACAGCGCCCCGGTGCTCTGCTGCACCAGCAGGTTGTCACTGGTGCCGGCACGGGCCACCCACTGATCGCGGAAGGTGCTCTGCAGCCGCGCCGCCTGGTTGTCCACGGCGCGGGACACCGAAGGCCCGAGCAGGCTGCTCTTCTCCACGTCCTCCAGCAGCGTGCGATACCCCGGCACCAGGTCGCGGCCACTGCTGCGGCTCCAGGCCGAGTTGGTCAGGCCGATGACCTCCTGCAAGTCGTCGATCAGGGCGCTGGTGGTCTCCAGCTCCTCCAACGAGTTGCCGTAACCGTCGCGCAGCTTGTTGACCTGGATGCGCAGGTAGCCGGCCGGGCGCACGAAGTTGTCGCTCAATGAATACTGCGCCAGCCACAGCTGCATCAGCCGCTGGAAGTGCTCGGCGATCTGCGGCCGGTCGCGCTGCAGGTCCAGGGGCTGCAGGCTGGACGGTGCCGCCGTCGACAGCACCCGGTTGTAATAGGCCGGCTGGCGCAGGGTACCGATATTCAGGTTGAGCCCGAAGGCCAGGTTGCTCATCTGCGCCAGGTCATCGAGCGGCCCCTGGGGATGATTGAGGGCATGGGTGAACAGCTGGTTCTGCTGCTCGACCCGCAGCGCCCCCTCCGCCAGGGCGCGGGCATTGACGTAGTTGGGCCACAGTTCCGGGTCGCTGCCATCGATGTTGGAGCCACGCCCGGAGGGCTGGACGCGGCTGAGCGCCTGGTAATCCGCCTCCATCAACTGGTACAGCGGCTGGTACAGCTGGGTCAGTGCGCTGCTGCGCAGGATATCCGCCAGCCGGCCGTCGAGTGACGAGAACCACGACGTCGGGTACACCAGCGAGGTGTAGCGCCAGCGCGGCGCCTGCTCCAGCACGCCCCAGAAGGTCTGCACGTTCTGCCGGGTCAGATCGCGCCGCCGCGTTTCATCGTTGATCGCTACATAGCGCACCTGCGCGCGCTGCAACACGCCGGCCAGCCGCTCCGCCTCATCCACCCCGTCGTGCCAGACCCAGGCCATTCCCGCCACCCAGATCACCGCCACCACCAGCGCGGCAATACCCACCACCTGCTGCCAGCGCTGGCGCAGACGCAGGATACGCGGCACGGCCTGGACCAGCCCCTGCTCGGCGATCAGGCGCTTGTGCCAGAGGCCATGGGAAAACAGGCTGCGACGTGGTGCACCGGCTGCGCCGTCCCACTCATTGGTGTCGCCGAGCGCCTGACTGGCGGTCAGGAACACCCCCCGGAAACGCGGCGCCTCGCCCAGCGCGTTGCCCTGGAACACCGGGTCCAGAATCAATTGCAGATTGTCATGCAAGGCGTCGAGCTGTTGTGGCAGACGGTACAGCTCGTCACTTATCCCGCCGGACAGCGTCCCCAGCTCGATCACCACCTCGGACACCGAGCGGCTGATCTCGGTCAGGGCTATCTCGCTCCAGTGCGACTGCCAGGCGGCATCCGGACCATAGGGCGAGGCCCAGCCCAGGCAGGATTCGCGGCTTTCCTCCGGCAGCGCCGCGAGCAAGGCCTGGAAGCCGGGCACCTCTTCCATGCCGGTGATCACCACATGCACCGGCAGGCTCAGCCCGAGGCGTTGCAGCATGTCGATGAACTTGCGGCGCGCGGCCAGGCCATAGGCCGATGCCTGGTCACTGCTGAGCAAACGCTCCGCCGGAATGGCCCAGATGATCCCGTCCAGCGGCCGCTGCGACCGCAGGCGCAGCAGCAACCCGAGCAACCGCCACCAGGCCGCCATCTGCGCGCTGGCACCCTCTTCCGGCACGAACAGCGCATCCGGCACCACCAGCACCGCGCCATCCGGGTCGGCCCACCAACGTCCGAACCAGGCCGGCTTGGCCGTGGTGCCCAGGCGCCAGCTGGCACACAACTGGGCACCGCGCTTGTCGTCGCCCAGCATCAGCAGCCAGGGCATGTCATAGCGGTCATGCACCGCCAGGTCGCGCTCCATCTGGCGCAACGCCGCGTAGAAACTGCGCACGGCAGAACCGGATTGGGTGCGCAGCCACCAGACCAGCAGCCCCAGCACCAACAGCAGAAGCAGCGCGCCCAGCACCCACAAAAGGATCGTCGTCACGCTCATTGCGCCTGCTCCACGACCAGCTCGGGCACCAGGTGCATCACCGGCTCCAGGTTCTGGGCGATGTCGCGCCAGAACAGATGCCCCACCGCCGACAGCAGCAGCACGCCGCCGAAGATCGCCAGCCCCAGACGCACGCCATCCGGCAGGGAACGCCGCACCGGCAGACGAATGGGCGCCGCACGGCTGGGGGCTTCCAGGGTTTCGGTTACATCGACGACAGAAGGGTCACGCTGCCAGGCCAGGGCGAACAGCGCATGCCGCCACTTTTCGTGAATCGCCTTGCCCCGCACGCCGCGCAAACGGCCGTGGAAACCGAGAATCAGGCATTGCAGGTAGACATTGGCCAGGTCGCGGCTGGCTGGCGCGCGCTCATCCAGCAGGCGTTTGATTGCCACCGGCAGCCGCTCACCGGCATTGCGGCTGCCATACAGGCGCGCTTCCAGGGGTTTTTCCTGCCAGGCGGCCTGCCCGGCCCAGGGTGAAAACAGCAGGGTTTCGTCCAGCAGCGCGACAAAGGCGTAGGTCAGCGCCTTGACCTGCTGCACGGAGGATTCACCGACGCTGGCGAACGCGCTGCGCCACAAACGGCGGGTGATCTGCACCGCCAGTTCGGTGGTGCGAAAGACCAGTTTGCCGTCTGCATCCTCGTCTTTTTCCAACGCGTCCCAGGTCACCTGCCATTCCTGCCAGGCACGGCGGAATGCCGTGCTCAGCGGTGACTCATGCAGGCCTTGTATCCGACTTCCCTCAGGCATACGACGTCCTTATCCGTGCTACACGGTGTCACCTTCGTTGGCGACAAACAGCACCACTTGCCAGGGACTGTTGCCTTGTCCTTGCCCGGACGAAACGATGTGCAGGGGCTGTGCGGGGTCGAACCACTCCCCGGCCGCCTGCACCACGAAAATCCGCGTGTCGTCACCGACCCCATACGCCACCTGCTCGCGGCGGTTCATGGCCTGGTGCGGCACACCGCTCATGCGCTGGCGAACCAGGGTCGGGATATGCGTGGCCGAGGCGATCACCGAGCGCCCCAACCATTCCGAGGCCGCCTGCTCGTGGCTGCCGGCCGGCATGCGCAGACCGATCACCAGGCGCTGGCGCCGCTGTTCGCCATCCGGCAACTGGATGCTGAAGCGAGAGCCCTCCTGCTGGAACGGCAAGCTGCGGTAGCCCGCGCGAATCAATTCCAGGGTCATGCCGAGCCAGCCGAGCACCTCGTCATAGCCTTTCTGCAAATCGAGAAAATCCAGGGAGGGAAACGCCGGCACACCGGCCACCGGGTCCAGCGCGCACCAGTTTCCGGCCATGCCGGTCAGCAGGCCGTACAGGGTGCCCGGGGCACTGACGCGGCTATTGAGCGCTGCCTCCACTTCAGGCAAACGCGCCCACAGCGCAGCCAATTGCCGGCGAATTTCGTCGATATCGTCATCATTGCCGGCCTGCTGGGCGTGCCGCAGACGCCCCGCGAGAAACACGCATTTCTCCCTAGCGCGGGCGCACAGGGCCACCACCTTGCGCCCCAGTACCGACTCCGGCAGCACTCGCGGCGTCGGCGCGACGTAGGGCAGCTGGATATAGCCGCCGCCCTCCTTGCCGATCTTCAGCACCGGCAGGCAGACCGCGTCAGCCTTCTGCGCTTCGGGGATCAACCGCAGGTTGGGCCGCCACACGGTAATGGGTTCGGGGTGTTGGCCGCTGGCCAGGTCCGGCAGCGCCTCGCTGATCGCCGATTGCATGCGCCCCTTGAGCGGCACCAACTGGCCGGCACGCCACAGCGGATTGATCGCCAGGTAGACCGTGACCATGGCTGTAGCGGCCGAGACGATGGCAGTGGTGACATCCAGTTCGAGGGGCGCATCCACCCCCTGCGTCAGCGTCACCGGCAGGCCGTCGGGCAGCACCGCCTTCAGCGCCAGCACACGCACCCGGCCGGCACACAGGGCCACCGGGTCGAGTTCGAGTTCGGAAATGCCCCAGAACCAGGGATTACCGGCCTGGGCCAGATGAGCGGTCAGGGCTTCGGCGCGCAACCCCTGCAACTGGAAATGCTGGGGCAGCAGTTGCATGCCCTCATGCCAGCAGACCGCGTCAGGTAAAACACTCATACCACTCCCCTCGACATCCGATGTGGCGCCCGATGGGGCGCGGGGTCAACGCTGGTCTTCGCCCAGCAAGCGCATGTCCCTGCTTTCGAAACGCAGCCACACCTTGGTCTGTTCGCCAAGACGCAGCCGATGAACACCGGGTGTGTTATAGCCGGCAAAGACCAAAAGTCCAGCCGCAGCCTCGCCGCCAAGCGGAAAATCATCCGACTCCATGAACTGCCCCGGCACCAGCTCCAGGCTCCAGATCGACATGAGCTGGCGGTAGTCACGCTGGTACTGCTCGCGCTCGGCGAACCACTGCCGGGCAGGTATGGCAGCCAGCAGTTTCAGCAGGTCGGCGTCCTTCACCGCGATGAAATCCACGGCGATGGGCGAGTCGTTGTTGGCCCGTGGGGTGACGTCCAGGATCAGCCGATCCAGCTCTACCTTGGGGGTTCGCCAGGAGCAGGCGGTCAGCACGGCGACCCCGACGAGAGTCAGAAAAGTCCGTAGAAAAAGCGTTCGTCCCTGTTTCATGCGCATCCAAAAATTTCGGTTTGCATTTTTATAGACCTGTTCTAGCGTCTTTGGTAGTTCGTCAGGCCGACCCGTTCGGCACCGCGAATCAGAGGGATCGCCAAGGACAGGCCGCGTTTCTGCGAGCACCGTCATTCCCGCGATCCGGCAAGGGAGTGCGATGACCAGGGAAACCGATGCATTGCGCTCGAATCATGCATCGGAGCCCATCGACATGGCTGAAAGCACCCAGCACAAGCTAGACCGGATTCGCCCGCCTCGCGTCCAGATCACCTATGACGTCGAAATCGGCGATGCCATCGAGAAGAAGGAACTGCCACTCGTCGTCGGCATCCTGGCCGACCTCTCCGGCAAACCGGACACCCCCCTACCGAAAGTCGCCGAACGGCGTTTCATCGAAATCGACCGGGACAACTTCAACGATGTCCTCGCCTCCATCGCGCCCCGCGCGGCGGTCCAGGTCGACAACACCATCAGCGGTGACGACAGCAAGCTCAACGTCGAACTGCGCTTCAACCACATCGACGACTTCGATCCGGTCAGCATCGTCACCCAGGTGACCCCGCTGCGCCGCCTGTACGAAGCCCGTCAGCGCCTGCGCGACCTGCTGACCAAACTCGACGGCAACGACGACCTCGACAAACTGCTGCAGGACGTCGTGGCCAACACCGAAGGCCTGCAAGAAATCAAATCCGCCGCCCCGAAAACCGCTGAGGCCGAGGCCTCCCCTGCCGCTGGTGCTGCCGACGACGCTGAGGCGCCTGCCGAACCAAAAGCCTGATAGCTACCCGTCTTCATGGAGGATTCGCCGTGCCCAAGTCCAGTGAAAGTAAATCCAGCGAAAGTACGACCCAGACCCTGTCCCTGCTCGACCGCATCATCGCCGAAGGCCGCATGGCCCACGATGACAGCCAGCAGGACTACGCCCGCGACATGCTCGCGGAGTTCGCCACCCAGGTACTCGACGAAGGCATGGCCATCGACAAGGACACCGTGGCGATGATCAACGACCGCATCAGCCAGATCGACGTGCTGATCAGCGACCAGCTCAACCAGATCATCCACCACCCCGAGGTGCAGAAACTCGAAGCCTCCTGGCGCGGCCTGCACATGCTGGTGCAGAACACCGAGACCAGCACCCGCCTGAAACTGCGCCTGCTCAACGTCAGCCAGAAAGAGCTGCAGACCGACCTGGAGAAGGCGGTCGAATTCGACCAGAGCGCGCTGTTCAAGAAGATCTACGAAGAAGAGTACGGCACCTTCGGCGGGCATCCGTTCAGCCTGCTGGTCGGCGACTACACCTTCGGTCGTCACCCGCAGGACATCGGCCTGCTGGAAAAACTCTCGAACGTCGCGGCCGCTGCCCACGCCCCGTTCATCGCCGCCGCCAGCCCGCGTCTGTTCGACATGAACAGCTTCACCGAGCTGGCCGTGCCCCGTGACCTGGCGAAGATCTTCGAGAGCCAGGAGCTGATCAAGTGGCGCTCGTTCCGCGAAAGCGAAGACTCGCGCTACGTCTCCCTGGTGCTGCCGAACTTCCTCCTGCGCCTGCCCTACGGGCCGGAAACCCTGCCGGTGGAAGGCATCAACTACATCGAAGACGTCAACGGCACCGACCACGGCAAATACCTGTGGGGCAACGCCGCCTGGGCCATGACCCAGCGCATCACCGAGGCCTTCGCCCAGTACGGCTGGTGCGCGGCGATCCGGGGTGCCGAAGGCGGTGGCGCGGTGGAAGGCCTGCCGGCCCATACCTTCCGCACCAGCTCCGGTGACATTTCCCTGAAGTGCCCGACCGAAGTAGCGATCACCGACCGCCGCGAGAAAGAGCTCAACGACCTGGGTTTCATCGCCCTGTGCCACAAGAAGAATAGCGACGTGGCAGTGTTCTTCGGCGGCCAGACCACCAACAAGGCCAAGCTCTACAACACCAACGAAGCCAACGCCAACGCGCGCATCTCGGCGATGCTGCCGTACGTGCTCGCCGCGTCGCGCTTCGCGCACTACCTCAAGGTGATCATGCGCGACAAGGTCGGCAGCTTCATGACCCGCGACAACGTGCAGACCTACCTCAACAACTGGATCGCCGACTACGTGCTGATCAACGACAACGCGCCGCAGGCCATCAAGGCGCAGTACCCACTGCGTGAAGCCCGCGTCGACGTGTCGGAAGTCGCCGGCAAACCGGGGGCCTACCGCGCCACGGTGTTCCTGCGGCCGCACTTCCAGCTGGAAGAGCTGACCGCCTCGATCCGCCTGGTCGCCGAACTGCCGCCACCGGTAGCGGCATAAGGCCCTATCCCCCGCCGTTCGCGGCGGGGGCTCACACCCCAGTGCGACCCCATTTACCCAGGAGTTTCAAGCGATGGATGCGATCATTCTCGACCTCGGCGGCGACATCAAGGGCGACTGCCTGCTCGAGGGCTACACCGACAAGATCGAGCTGATGTCCTACAGCCACAACGTGGCCATGCAGGTCACCAACGACGTCAGCAACTCGGAGCGGACCTCCGGCAAACCCCACATCGGCGAATTCACCGTCACCAAGTTCATCGACACCTCGACACCGTCGCTCAACGAATTTTGCTGCGCCGGCAAACCCCTGCCGGAGGTGAAGGTGACCATCGGCCGCAACGCCGCCGAGGGCGATGGCAAGATCCTGCCGTTCATCGTCTACACCCTCAACAACGTAGTGTTCTCCAACGTCAGCGTCAGCGGCGGTGCCGGCGGCAAACCGGTGGAAACCCTGTCGATGAACTTCACCAAGATCAAATGGGAACTGACCGCCCAGAAAGACGATGGCTCCAAGGAAGGCACCGCCGCGTCCACCTGGGACCTGGCGGCCAACAAGCTCATCAAAGCCTGATTCGGCATGCGCCTTGTCGACCCGGGGTTCCAGCCGCCGCTGTTCGAGCGCCTGGCCGCTGGCGAAGAGACGGTATTCGACCAGGATGCCCTGGCCGACTCGGTGCGCACCGAACTGCTGCGGCTGCTCAACACCCGACGGGCGCCTCGCCCGCCGGGCACCGCCCTGACCATTCTCGACTACGGCATCGGTGACTGGACCGCCCTGCAGGCCCAGCGCCTGGACGACCGCCGCCTGCTGACCCGAGACATTCGCAACGCCATCCAGCACTTCGAACCGCGCCTGCAACTCAACGATGTCGACGTGCAGGTCGTCCCCGACCAGCAACGCCTGCGCATTTACCTCAACGGTTCATTGCGCAGCGGTACCCGCCACTGGCCGGTGACCTTCGTCCTCGAAGACCTGGCGAACACCTGGGAGGTACGCCATGAGCGACTCGATCGATGACCAGTTGCTCGACTACTACCAGCGCGAACTCACCTGGCTACGGCATGCCGGCTCCAGCTTCGCCAGCCGCTACCCCAAGGTGGCACGCCGCCTGGAACTGGCCCCCGGCGAGTGCCCGGACCCCCACGTCGAGCGCCTGCTCGAAGGTTTCTCGCTACTCGCCGCCCGCCTGCAACGGCGCCTGGACGACGACTACGCCGAATTCAGCGACGCCCTGCTGGAACAGCTCTACCCCTTGGCCCTGCGCCCGCTGCCGTCCTGCGCCATCGTGCAGTTCGAACCAGACCCGACCAAGGGCAACCTCGCCGAGGGCTATCACCTGCCCCGGGACACGCCGCTATTCGTCACCACCAGCAGCGGCGCCAGCATCCACTTTCGCAGTACCGCCGACACCACCCTCTGGCCCCTGACCGTCAGCGAAGCGGTTCTGCTCGATGACGACGAAACCCAGGCCCTGACCGGCGTCGCCCAGGCCAGCTCGGCGCTGCGCCTGACCTTGCGCTGCATGGCCGGCGTGACCTGGCAGGAACTCACCCTCGAACGTCTGCGCTTGCACCTGGCCGCCTCGCCGGTCATCAACGCCGGCCTGTACGACCTGATCGGCGCCCACACCATCGAGGTGCTATGCGGTCCCGTCGGCAGCACACCGCAGCGGCAAACAGGCCTGCCCGACGTGGTGGGGTTTTCCAGCGACGAAGCCCTGCTGCCGGACGAAAGCGGCCTGCACCCGGGCCTGCGGTTACTGGCCGAGTACTTCGCCTTTCCGGACAAATTTTCCTTCTTCGACGTGCCCCTGCGCGCACCGGCCACCGAAGAGGAAGAGGTCTACCTGTACCTGGTCTTCGACCGGGCGCCCGGTATGCGCATGCACCTGCAGCCCAGCGACATCGCCCTGGGCTGCGCGCCGGTGATCAACCTGTTCCCTCGCACCTCGGAGCCGCTGCGCCCGGACGGCACCCGCAGCGAGTACCGCCTCGTCGCCGACAGCCACCGCGAGAACAGCGTGGAAATCCACAGCATCCACGCCCTGCGCGCCAGTTCGCCATCCGGCGTGCAACGGGTACCGGCCTACTACGGCTACCAGCACGGCTCGGGCGACAACCGCCTGTACTGGCATGCCCGGCGCATCAGCGGCCTGACGCCCAACCGCCTGGGCAGCGACCTGCTGCTGAGCCTGGTGGATACTCACTTCGACCCGCTGCAGGACGCCCCGGAATACAGCCTCACCGCCGAACTGCTGTGCACCAACCGTCACCTGGCCGAATCTCTCAGCGCCGGTACCCGCCTGAGCTTCGAGCGCCCAGGCCCGGTCGCCGTCGCCCGTCTGCGCAACCCGCCCAGCCCGCAGAGCCTGCCGCGGCTCAGCGGCGAATCGCGCTGGCGCCTGGTCTCGCAACTGACCCTCAACCACCTGTCGCTGGTAGAAGGCGCCCAGGCCCTCAGCGCCCTCAAGGAAATGCTTGCCCTGCACAACCTGCGCGACGAAGCCAGCGCGCGCCGGCAGATCGACGGCCTGCTGGCACTCGACAGCGAACGGATCGTGGCGCGGGTCGGCGAGGACGCCTGGCGCGGCTGGCGCAACGGCCTGGAAGTACGCATCCAGCTCGACCCGCAGCACTTCGTCGGCAGCAGCGCCGTGCTGTTCTCCGGCGTTCTAGCGCAATTTTTCTCGCTCTATGCCACCGCCAACCGTTTCGTCAGCACCGTACTGGTTCAGGCCGATAAGGAGATCAAGACGTGGCAACCACAAGCCGGAATGCCGCTCGTACTCTGAGTGCGCGCCTGCGCCACGAGCCGCAGGCGTTCGAGTTGCTGCAAGCGCTGCTGGTGCTGGAGCGCGAGCAGCCGCGCGCCACGTCCCTGGGCTGCGGCACCTCGCCCCAGACCGAAGCCATCCACCTGCGCGGCCCGCTGACACCGCTGTTCGCCGCCAGCCAGGTGGAAAGCCTGGTGATCGAAGAAGACGGCAAGGCCCGGCTGACCACTCCGGTCTTCGGCCTGGGCGGTCCCGACGGCCCCCTGCCCTATGCCTATCAGGAGTGGCTGCAACAGCGTGCCCGCCTCAAGGACCACGCGCCAGCGGCCTTTCTCGACCTGTTCCAGCACCGCCTGCTGAGCATTCTCTACCGCGTGCTGCGCAAGCACCGCATCGCCCTCGGTTTCACCGTGCCCAACACCAGTCCGGTGCAGACGCAGCTACGCGCCCTCACCGGCCTGCTGCCGAAAACCCTGCAGGAGCGCCAGGCCCTCAGCGATTCCGCCGTGCTCTCGCGCAGTGTGCTGTTCATGGGCGGACGCCGCTCGCTGGCGGGCTTCACCACCCTGGTTCGCCAGCATTTCGGCCAACCGGTCCAGGCCAGCGCCTATGAAGGTGCCTGGCGCAGCATTCCCGCCGCCAGCCGCAGTCGCCTGGGCCGTGGCGCCCGCAACCTGACCCTGGGCCGTAACGCCGTGGCCGGCACCCAGGTGTGGGATGAACACGCCGGCATCCGCCTGACCCTTGGCCCGCTGGAGCACGAACACGCCGCACGTTTTCTGCCCGATGGCGAGGCTCACCTGCAGCTCGCCAGCCTGGCCAGTTTCTACTTCGGCCCGGACATGGACTGCTCGCTGAGCCTACTGGTCAAGGGCGCAGAGCCACTGAGCCTGACGCGTGGCGGCGCACCGCGCCTGCGCTGGAACACGGGTTTGCAGGCGCGTAGCACAGACGGCGTGTACCGCATCGACACCCGGCTGCACACCACAGCGGAGGCCTGACCATGGAACTCGGCACCCTGATCAGCCGCCTCAATGGCGATTGCCGTCGCGCCCTCGAACGCGCCGCGCAGCGCTGCCTGCAACGCAGCCACCACTACGTGGAAATCGAACACCTGCTGCTGGAATTGCTCGACATCGAAGGCGGCGACTTCACCTGCCTGCTGCCACACTTCGGCCTGGAGCCGGACGCGGTCAGTGCCGAGATCAACAAGGCACTGGAACTGTTCAAATCCGGCAGCACCCGCACCCCGGCGCTTTCCAGCCAGACCGTCGGCCTGCTGGAAGACGCCGTGGTGCAAGCCAGCGTGCTGGGCCTCACCAGCATTCGCTCCGGCCTGCTGCTGCTGGCCCTGCTCGACCGCGAAGAACGCCGCAGCCTGTTACTCAACAGTGCATCGTCCCTGCTGCGAGTGTCGCGCGATGCCCTACGCAGCAACCTGCTGGAATGGACCCAGCCGTCCCGGGAAACGCCAGTTGGTTCGCGTCCGGGCCAAAGCGTGAAGCGCGACCAGGCGCCGAGCGAAGAACCGATCCTCAACCAGTACACCCAAGACCTCACCGAAGACGCCCTCAACGGCCACATCGACCCCATCGTCGGCCGTGACGGCGAGATTCGCCAGACCATCGACATTCTCCTGCGTCGCCGGCAGAACAACCCGATCCTGGTCGGCGCACCCGGCGTGGGCAAGACCGCCGTGGTCGAGGGCCTGGCGCTACGCATCGCCGCTGGTGACGTGCCGCCACCGCTCAAGGACGTCGCCGTTCGGGTGCTCGACCTGGGCCTGCTGCAGGCCGGCGCGGGGGTCAAAGGCGAATTCGAGCAGCGCCTCAAAGGTGTGATCGACGCCGTGCGCAGCGCGGAAAAGCCGATCATCCTGTTCATCGACGAAGCCCATACCATGATCGGCGCCGGCGCCTCCGAGGGCCAGAGCGACGCCGCCAACCTGCTCAAGCCTGCGCTGGCCCGCGGTGAGCTGCGCACCATCGCCGCCACCACCTGGCTGGAATACAAAAAGTACTTCGAGAAAGACCCGGCCCTGGCACGGCGCTTCCAACTGGTACAGGTCGAGGAGCCGGACGAAGCCACCGCCGTGGAAATGCTTCGCGGCGTGGCCAGCAAGCTGGAACAGCACCACGGCGTGCAGGTGCTGGACGCAGCCATCCATGACGCGGTGAAACTCTCGCACCGCTACATCTCCGGCCGGCAACTGCCGGACAAGGCCATCAGCGTGCTGGACACCGCCTGCGCCCGGGTATCCCTGGGTCAGCACGACACACCGCCACCGTTGGAAAGCCTGCGCCACCGCCAGCAGGCCCTGCAGGAAGAAGTCGAGCGCCTGCGCCGCGAACAGGCCACCGGCCTGGACCACAGCGAACGTATCACCGGCCTGGAAAACGAATCCGCCGCCAACGTGCGGGCCATCCGCGAACTGGAAAAACGCTGGGGCGAAGAGCGCGAAGCGGTCAGCGAACTGCTGGAAGCGCGCCGCGAGCTGCTGGCGCTCAGTGAAACCCTCGACCCGAACAACACCGACGAAGAACTGGACGGCCGCATCGACCACCTGGCCGCCGAACTGGCGCGCCTGGAAAACGGCCTGGAGGCCATTCGCCAGGACGACCCACTGGTGCCCGAGCAGGTCGACTCGAAGATCGTCGCCGCGGTGATCGCCGGCTGGACCGGCATCCCGGTGGGCAAGATGCTCGCCGACGAAGCCCACGCCGTGCGCACCCTCGGCCAGCGCATGGGCCAACGGGTCATGGGCCAGGACACCGCCCTCGGCACCATCGCCCAGCGCCTGCAGGCCTACCGCGCCGGCCTCACCGACCCGGCCAAGCCGGTCGGCGTGTTCCTGCTGCTCGGCCCCACCGGCGTCGGCAAGACCGAAACCGCCTACGCCCTTGCCGACGCCCTGTACGGCGGCGAGCGCAACCTGATCAGCATCAACCTCTCCGAATACCAGGAAGCCCACACCGTCAGCCAACTCAAGGGCGCGCCGCCCGGCTACGTCGGCTTCGGCAGCGGCGGCGTTCTTACAGAAGCCGTGCGCCGCCGCCCCTACTCCGTGGTGCTGCTCGACGAAATCGAAAAAGCCCACCCCGATGTGCTCGAAGCGTTCTACAACGTCTTCGACAAAGGCGTGATGGAAGACGGCACCGGCCTGGTGGTGGACTTCAAGAACACCGTGATGCTCGCCACCAGCAACGTCGGCGCCGAACTCATCCTCGACACCCCCACCGCCCAACTGGGCCACGACACCTTCAACAGCCACCTGCACAAGGTCCTGCTCCAGGCCTTCCGCCCCGCCTTCCTCGCCCGCATGACCGTGGTGCCCTACCACCCGCTGGACGAAGCGACCCTGGAAGGCATCGTCCTGGCCAAACTGGAAAAACTCCGCGAACGCTACAAAGCGGCGACCGGCAAACAGTTCGAATTCGATGCAGCGATTGTGAAAGCGGTATTGGCCAAATGCAGCGGGGCTGGAGCGCGGGATATTGAAAATGTGTTGATGACGCAGGTGACGGGGAAGTTGGCGGAGTGGGTGCTTGAGTAAAAACTCCGTCCCCATCCATACCCACACAGTTAATCAGTCAGAGAGAAATTAAATGCCGCTAACTAAAGAAGAACTCGCTGAGCGAGTAACAGCCATGGCAACCATATTCAACTCAATACTTACCGACCCTCACTTATGGAACATAATCAATGACGACTCAAAACAACAGATAACAACCGGAATAAATAAATCGTATGGACAAGCACTTAGCTTCCTTCATGAGTATCAAACAACAGAAGCTGCACGCAACAAAGTAAGAACTGTATCAACCCAATGGAATGGTGACGTTACCGTTGGGTCTCAAAATGATCTATTTGCCAAAACCGTCGAATGCAAAAGTGGCACCGCGCCTGCAAAAACAGATATCAACGCATTAATTCGCAAGGCGGTTTCACAATTAGCAGGGGAAACCGGCCACCTGCCGCGGGAGGGGGATGTGAGAGTAGTAGACGTTAGTATTGATGGGCGATACAACCCCTGGCCCATGCAAGGAGGAAGCTACGGAACTGTGCGCTCGGCGATCTCACTTACGACCCTCGTAGAGGAGGCAAAAAAAGTACTCATGGGATTAATAGAAGAAAACACAAATATAAAATCATGGCTCCTGCAAGAGATGGTTGATCCCAACCTACAAGCACACAGATTAAACAATCATCAACAGCCATTTGAAATCGCTCCAGGCATGATTCAAAACAGGTTTATTCATCCCAGAAGCACTCGACCAGTTTACATCGACCAACAAAACCAAACACAGAAAATAAAATGCCTAACCTTCAAAATTCGTTATTCGACACCATACCCACTAACAAGCAATACTACCACTGAATCTCTAACGAGCATGACCATTCAAGCCTTTCACAACAGAACGCACCCCAATACTCTAAAGATAGAGTTAGCCAAAACCATAAAACTGGTGGGAACCGCACTGACCCCGCATAATGAAATCCAAGATCTTTCATTTTGAATACTTATCCCCCTTCACAACGGGAATAATCAGCGCAGGCAGGCCAGACCCTTTCTGTGACGTTTTAGAATAGTAAAGAGGGACAGGATCTCTATCGAACCTGTTATATCCCAACCGACATTTTAAGGCTCTAAATGCCCCGCCCCACCGACACCACAACCACCCTCTCCGTAACGGCATCCGCCCTGGCGGATCTGTATCCGGAAACCCTGGCCGGCGAGGAGGTGTTGAACGCGCTGGGCAGCCTGAGTTTGCAAGGGTACAGCGCCACGCCGCTGACCCTGGCCGATGCGGTGGCGAGCCATGTCACGGCGACAGTGCATAACGATGATCTGCTGCGCCCGGTCGATGCGCTGTGTGCGGAGATTCGCCAGTTGCCGGGCGATGCCAGCGCGGACCGCTACCAGTTGCTGCTCCGCCCCTGGCTGTGGTGGCTGAATCTGGCGAGCAACAATCGGGTGTTCCAGAACAAGAGCACCAGCGACATCGTCACCGCCATTTTTGCTCTGCATGGCTTCACTGATTACAAACTGTCGCTCACCGGCAGCTACACGCCCCGCGAGTATTGCGTGCAGTACGGCGAGAGCGATTTCGCCTTCGTGTCACGGTTGCTGGAGGAGGAAGGCATCTTCTGGTTCTTCACCCACGAGGCGGGCGTGCACACGCTGGTGCTGGGCGACAGCAACGACGCCTTCCCGGCGATTCCCAACGGACCGAAGGTACCGTACCTGGGCCAGGAGATCGGCGTGCGCGAGTTGCACGGTGTTCGTTCGGCGCAGTACAGCATCCAGGCGGTAAGCGGCGTCTACAGCGCCACCGATTACGAGTTCACTACCCCCACCACCTCGCTGTATGCCCAGGCCGAAGCCAAGGCCGGGCCGCGCACGGTGTACGAGCATCCCGGTGGCTATATCGCCAAGGCCCGGGGCGATGCGTTGACCAAACAGCGGGTGGATGGCCTGCGCAGCCAGGAAAAACGCCTGGTCGGCGAAAGCGATTGCCGCTGGCTGGTGCCGGGGCACTGGTTCACCCTGGGCGGCCATGACGACGCCACCTTGAACATCGATTGGGTGGTGACGTCGCTGACCTTCGAGGCCAGCCACGAACACTACCGCAACCGCTTCGAGGCCATTCCCAAGGCCACCGCCTACCGCCCGCCGCGCACCACGCTAAAACCACGCATTCACACCCAGACCGCCCTGGTCGTGGGCAAGGCCGGAGAGGAAATCTGGACCGACGAATACGGCCGGATCAAGATCCAGTTCCCTTGGGACCGCGACGGCAAGAACGATGAAGCCTCGTCCTGCTGGGTACGGGTGGTGCTGCCCTGGAGCGGCAAGGGCTTCGGCATGCAGTTCATCCCGCGCATCGGCCAGGAGGTGATCGTCACCTTTATCGACGGCGACCCGGACCGGCCGCTGGTCACCGGCTGCGTATACAACGGCGACAACCCCCTGCCCTACGAACTGCCGGCCAACCAGACGCAATCCGGGATCAAGACCAATTCGTCCAAGGGCGGTGGCGGCTTCAATGAGCTGCGTTTCGAGGACAAGAAGGACAGCGAAGAGGTGTTTCTGCAGGCGCAGAAGGACTTCAACATCAACGTCCTCAACGACACCACCGCCACCGTCGGCCACGACGAAACCCTAACCGTGCAGAACGCCCGCACCCGCACGGTGAAGGACGGCGACGAGACCGTGACCCTGGAGAAAGGCAAGCGCAGCGTGACCATCCAGACCGGAAGCGACACCCTGGACATAAAGGATACCCGCACGGTGAAGGTCGGCAGCGATCAGACCCACAGCACCGGCGGCAATTACACCGAGACCGTCACCGGCAACTACCAGCTCACGGTGGACGGCAACCTGACCATCAAGGTCAGCGGCACCCTCACCCTGCACAGCACCGGCGATTTCATGGCCAAGAGCGACGCCAACCTCACCACCCAGGCCGCCATGGCCCTCACCGACAAGGCCGGCACCGCGCTCACCAACCAGGCCGGCACCTCGCTGGACAACAAGGCAGGCACCACCCTGACCAACGACGCGGGCATCAGCCTGACCAACAAGGCAGCCGCCGAACAGACGGTGGACGGCGGCGGCATGCTGACCCTCAAGGGCGGCCTGGTGAAGGTGAACTGACATGGCGAATTCCGGCAAGCTCGACCTCACCCGCGGCGACAGCCACCTGGACGGTCGCCTGCTCGACGGCAGCCTCGAAGGCCCGCTGCGCATCGAGGAAAACAACCTTCCCCAGGCCAGCCTGGGCTACCACCAGGGTGAACTGCACGGCGCCAGCACCCTGTTCCACCCCAACGGCAAGGTCTCAGCGCAGATGCCGTTCGCTCTCGGCAAGGTACATGGCGTAGCCAACTTTTATGGCGCCGACGGCAAGCTGCAGCGCAAGGCCAGCTACCGCAATGGCCTGCTGCACGGTGAGGCGCTGACCTATTTTGCCGACGGCCAGGTGGCCGAACGCGAACAGTACCGTGACGGCGTGCGCGAGGGCCTGTACCAGCGCTTTCACCCCAACGGCCAGTTGGCGTTCGACGGCCGTTACCGCAACGGCGACCTGCAGGACAACGCCCAACCCTTCGCCGACGACGGCCGCCCGCTAAACGAAGACGGCAAACCGATCTCCCGCCTGCGCTGGTGGTGGCGCCGCTGGAGCGAACCAAGCGAGGCGTGAAGGCCAGGGCCGTGCGCGCCCTGTAGGAGAGGCCTTGGCCTCGAGCTCGACGGTTCGTGCCTCACATTGATCTTGACGGATAAATGCAAAAGCTCGCGGGCAAGCCCGCTCCTACAAAGGCAGACCGCGTGCGTTCCGTAGGAGCGGACTTGTCCGCGAGCTCGACGGTTTGTACCTCATATTAATCGCGCCGAATGAACGCAGAAGCTCGCGGGCAAGCCCGCTCCTACAAGGGCAGGCAACGCGTGCATTCAGCAAGATCGCAAATGGTGGATGGGTGAAGCGACATCCACCCTACGGGGTACGCTAGCGGTGGCGCTGCAGCGCGGCGGTGTAGAGCGCCTGGGCGTCGGCGGCCAGGAGCATCAGAGCGCGGGCTGCGCGCGGCAGGCTGTCTGGCGTGGCGCCGTCGTTTTCGTTGAGGCTGAGCGCGGCCAGCAGATCGAGCAAGGCACCCTGGCGGTACTCGGCGGCGTCGAACAGGTCAGCGGCGCAGGCGTCCTGACGCAGGTAGAGCACGGAATGGGTGCGTGAAGGATTGTGTTGGGACAAGGTGCCCAGGGGCTCGTAAAAAGGCATGACAATTTCCTTTTGTCGAAGAAATTGCCTCCGTTCGCGGCCAAGCGAGTGAGGGAGGCAACAGTGCACGGGTTGGCCGACCGGGTGACAAAAGGAAACCCGGCACACCCGAAGGTGTCCCGCACACTGCTGCCATGACAAGCCATCTCAGACACGTGAACGTGCCCGAAACGCTGCATAGGCATGCAAGCGTCCTTTCATCATTTCGACCGGCCAAGGTCGGCCGCAGGATTGACCGCGACGGGCGCACCTTAGCGCTGGCCCATTCAAAGCGCAACCGCATGGGTATCGCTACGCTCAACCCAGCCTACGTAAGGCCCAGCAGCGGTTCAGGGGCGTGATGGATCGGGGCGCGTGTAGGGCGTTTAGTCAGCCGTTACCGTGGATACCCATGGTGGATGGGTGGAGCGACATCCACCCTACGGGCGTCGGATGTATGGTGGGCGCCAGCCCTGTAGGAGCGGGCTTGCCCGCGAGCTCGGCGGTTGTTGCCCAAATACGATCTCGCTGGTTTCCCCAATAAAAAGCTCGCGGGCAATCGGAATGCCGCCCAGCCGCTCCTACACATGTAGCCGCCCTTACAGGTGCAGGCGTTGCCGAAGAACGTAGGGTGGATGTCGCTTCACCCATCCACCGAAATCACCGCCTCGACGCGCGCGTAAAGAAAACCTAGGGAATCAGCATCTGCACCTGGCCGGGCATGACGATCTTGATCACGCCGGCCCAGGTGCACATCAGGGTGCTGTTGGCGTCCAGGGAGGGCATGTTGCCGAGCAACATCGTTGGGGGGCCGCCGGGGATCCAGGGGGTGGCGGTGGCCGGGATGCAGGGCATGGGGGTCAGCACGCCGAGAGCGGCTGCGGTGGCGGCGGCCACGGTGGGGTTGGCCAGGCTCTGGCACATGCCGAAGGTGGGAATATTGACCACCGGAATGTGGTCCATGATGTTGGCGGCGGGCATGCCGCTGGTGAGGGTGCGGTTGACCGGCAACACATTGAGCACCGTCGGTGCCAGGCCGAAACTGCATTGCAGCGTTGCGCCGCTGCACACTTGCGGACATCCCATCCCTGCTCCTGCTATCCGTCCGTTCGAAATTCGCTACGGGATAGAGGGTAGACCAAACGCCCGCAGCCGCTCCATAGAGCGGCTGCGGGTGCAGCTACAGAATCACGCTCAGACTTCGACTACCACACGCCCACGGCTTGGGCAGGTTTCCATGTGGCGGTGCGCGGAAACGACGTCCTTGAAGGCGAACGTCTTGTTGATCAGCGGGCGCAGCAGGCCATCGCGGGTCAGCTGGTTGATGCCCGTCAGGGCCTTGGCCACCGCTTCCTTGTCCTGCGGAATGCCCAACTCCTCCTTGCCGGTGAAGTTGCCGATGCAGTGCACGAAGAACTGGATGTTCTTCTGGAACGCGGCGCAGGCCGGGAACGGTGTCTCGTTGCCGCCTTGCAGGCCGAACAGGATCAACCGGCCACGCGGCGCCAGGGCATCACCGAGCAGGCACATCTGCGGGCCGCCCAGGGAATCCATGACAATGTCCACGCCACGGTTGTCCGTGAGTTTGTGCACGCGGCTGACCAGGTCTTGCTCCTCGGTGAGGATCACATGGTCGGCACCCAGTTCGCGCAGGTAATCGCCGTCGTCGGCATTGCCGGTCGCAGCGATGACCTTGGCGCCCAACGCCTTGGCCATCTGCACGATATACGGCCCCCAGCACTGGCTGGCCGCGGTGACCAGCACGGTCTCGCCTGGCTTCATGTGCGCCAGTTCGACAAAGCCGAACCAGCCGACCATGGAAGGCAGGTAATGCACGCTGGCTTCCTGCGCCGAGAGTGATTCCGGGTAGCGTGTCAGCGAGGTGCGGGGAACCACCACCTCGTCGGCATACGCCGGGTAATGGTTGGCGTTGTGCCCGGGGAAGCTGGCGACACGATCGCCAACCGCCAGGTCGTCGACGCCCTCGCCCACGGCGATGACCTCACCGGCCATCTCATGACCGAGCCCCGCCGGCAATTGTGCCGGGGTGCTGGCCAGGTTCTGCCGCCAGAGCACGTCGTACCAACTGACACCAATGGCCTCGACACGAATCAGCACTTCGCCAGCGGCAGGCGCAGGGCGCGAGCGCTCTTCGATTTTGAGGACATCGGCCTCGCCAAACTGATGAAAACGAATGATGCGGGACATCGCAAACCTCTTCGGTTGACCCGTTATGGCCATGGACTTTATCTGGGCTTAGCAGGCAATACCACCCGCCGAGACTGATATTCGACATGTCTGTGAGTGATGATACTTGCCGCACGTATCAACTCTGCACGTTTGTATATTGCTTCGCAGCCCTGACCGCATTAGCCTGAAGCGCGCCGTAACCGCGCCCCACTCCAGCATATGGACACCGGATGAATCGCAACGATCTGCGCCGCGTCGACCTCAATCTCCTGATTGTTTTTGAAACGCTGATGCATGAGCGCAGTGTCACGCGCGCGGCAGAGAAGCTATTTCTGGGCCAACCGGCGATCAGCGCCGCGTTGTCGCGCCTGCGTAGCCTGTTCGATGACCCGCTTTTCGTGCGCACCGGGCGCAGCATGGAGCCCACCGCGCGCTCCCAGGAAATCTTCGCCCTGCTCTCGCCGGCGCTGGATTCGATCTCCACCGCCGTCAGCCGCGCCGCCGACTTCAACCCGGCGACCAGCAATGCGGTATTCCGCATCGGCCTGTCGGATGACGTCGAGTTCGGCCTGCTGCCTCCGCTGATCAAACGCCTGCGCGCCGAGGCACCGGGCGTGGTGCTGGTGATCCGCCGTACCAACTACTTATTGATGCCTGGTCTGCTGGCGTCCGGGGAGATCTCCGTGGGCGTCGCCTATACCGAGGAGCTGCCCGCCAACGCCAAGCGCAAGGTGGTGCGACGCAGCAAACCCAAGCTGCTGCGCGCCGACAGCATCCCGGGCGCCTTGAGCCTGGAAGATTTCTGCGCCCGCCCCCACGCACTGGTGTCGTTCGCTGGTGACCTGGGCGGCTTCATCGATGAATCGCTGGAGAAGATCAACTGCAAGCGCCGGGTCGTGCTGGCCGTGCCGCAGTTCAACGGCCTTGGGGCGCTGCTCACCGGCACGGACATCGTTGCCACCGTGCCCGACTACACCGCCGCCGCGCTGACCGCTGCCGGCGGCCTGCGGGCCGAAGATCTGCCCCTCGACATACAGACGTTCGAGTTACACATGGTCTGGCGCGGTGCACAGGACAACGACCCCGCCGAACGCTGGCTGCGTTCGCGTATCCAGATGTTCGTGGGCGATCCCGATAGTCTCTGAGAGGCAGCATTATCCTTCCAGGCGTGCGGTGCTGTGCGTCATCAGCTTTAGTCCAGCACATTGTGGGCAAAATCAATGCAGCGTTGCGCTTACTCGAAGCGGATGCACTCAGCTTGAGTGCAAACGCTGCAAGCCCGACAACGCGACTCGGATGACACGCCGTCAAGCGTCCGGTACCGGCGACGGGCAGATTGGACATAACCGAGCGCAGCACAAAAACCAACGCGGCCACGCCGACCCGCCGTTCTTACTTAATCTTGATGACAACTTTGCCTTTGGCGCGCCCCTTGGCCAAATACTCCAGTGCCTCTTTCGCGTGCTCGAACGCAAACACCTTGTCGATCACCGGCCGGATGCGCTCAGATTCGAGCAATTTGCCAATTTCACTGAGCTGCCCCCCCTCGGGGCGAACAAAGAGAAACGAATACTCGACGCCTTCTTTGCTCGCCAGCCGCATAACCTTGCGGCTCATTAGCCCGAACACAAACCCGAGGAAAACATTCAACCGACGAGCGCGGGCGAAGGCCTTATCCAGCGGCCCGACCAGGGAAATGATCTTGCCGCCCGGCTTGAGGATGCCGACCGACTTCTCGATGGTGTCCCCTCTGAGCGTACCAAGCACCAGATCGTAGCCAGTCAGCACGTCCTCGAATGCCTGGTTCGTGTAATCGATCACCTCGTCTGCCCCCAGGCTATTCACCAACTGGACATTGGCTGTACTGGTGCTCGTTGCCACCTTGGCGCCCAGATATTTAGCCAATTGGATCGCAAAGCTGCCCACGCCCCCGGACCCTGCCGGAATGAATACTTTCTGCCCGGGTTGCAGGTTCGCGCGTTCTTTCAATGCCTGCCACGAGGTGAGCCCCACCATTGGAATCGAAGCCGCCTGCACGAAATCAAGGTTGGTCGGCTTGGGCGCAGCAGCGCCTTCAGGAACGGCCACAAACTCGGCGATTGACCCAATGCCCTGGTCGAACACATTGGCAAATATGGCATCTCCTACCTTGAAGCGGGTTACGTTGCTTCCAACTTCGGCTACAACCCCCGCCAGATCGCTGCCCATGACGGCCGGCAACTGAAACTTCAAGACAGGCTTGAATATTCCCGTAGGGATCATGTTGTCGATGGGGTTTATGCCCGCGGCATGCACCTCGACCAGCATTTCGTTGGGCTTCAGCACTGGGCGAGGAACGTGAGCAAACCCGATTTCAGGCGACTTGCCGTAACGCTGAAAAGTAAGCGCTTTCATAGTGATCCGATTCCGTTGAAGTGGCAGGACGAGAGTCAGGATTGTGTGCGATAACGCCAGAATGATTACGATCGAACTCTAAAATGTCAACGGCATTGATGTCGATCGACATCAATGTATAGTGGCATGACGACGGCTGGATAAACGTTGCTGGATGGGTAATGAAAGTCACGAAAAAGCAGGCGCAGGCGAATCGGGCGCATATCGTTGAAACTGCCTCCGCGCTTTTTCGCGAGCGCGGCTATGACGGGGTGGGCATCGCCGATCTGATGGCGGCGGCTGGCTTCACTCAGGGAGGCTTTTACAAGCACTTCCGCTCCAAAGCCGACCTGATGGCGGAGGCAGCTACCTGCGGGATAGCACAGTCAGCCGCGCTGACAGCAGGTGCTTCAGCGTCCGAGTTCGTGAAGACGTATCTCTCTCGCGAGCATCGTGACAATCGCGCCACGGGCTGCACGATGTCGGCATTGTGCGGGGATGCGGCACGCAAGGATGATGACGTTCGGGCCACCTTTGCTGCCGGCATCGAGGCTCAACTGGCTGTGTTGCGAAATGACGCTGGGGCGCCGGGCGGTGCGGACCCTGCCCAGGTACGCGCCAAGCGTCTCGCCATAATGGCCCAGGCACTCGGCGCAATCGTTCTGTCGCGCGCCTGCCCCGATGACTCGCCCCTTGCAGATGAAGTTCTCGAGGCCAGCCGCAAGGCAATCCTCGCGTCACTTACGCCACGTCAGGCTGCTACAGATAAGCCGGCACCCGACTGAACATCATCGCGCGGCAAAGGAAAACGAAAGCAGGGACTCGTCCCTATCTCACCGCACCATTCGCTTTCCATGGATAGGCTCCCAGTATCAGGACCGTACTAGAGCCCCAACCGACCCCGACAGCCTGCAATACGCCCCCTTAAGGTGCAGCGGAGCAAGTCCGCTGCCCTTCTCGCACCACTATTGAGCTATATCGATATAACCAGCTCATTCATCATTCCGAATGATATTCAAATTCGTATCGTTTGATTCGTCGAACGTGCTTGCGCGAAGCAGACTCCGCCCATTCATAAAACCCTCTGGCGGAATCACACATGGAACAGCCAAATAAAAATACCTGGCGCTTTCCCCTTGCCCTCGCAGCCGTACTGGTCCTCAGTGCCTGCGGCAAGTCCCCCGAAGAAGCAACTCAGCAGATGCCCGCCGCCAAGGTCAGCGTCGCCGAGGTCATCGAACAACCCATCAACGAGTGGGATGAATTCACCGGTCGCCTGGAAGCCCCGGAATCGGTCGAGATCCGTCCCCGCGTCTCCGGCTTCATCGACAAGGTGGCGTTCCACGAAGGCAGCCTGGTAAAGAAAGGCGACCTGCTGTTCCAGATCGACCCGCGTCCATTCCAGGCTGAAGTCAAACGCCTCGAAGCCCAGCTGCAACAGGCCCGTGCCAATCAGTCCCGTACCGTGAGCGAAGCCCGCCGCGGTGAACGCCTGCGTCAGAGCAACGCGATTTCCGCCGAACTCGCCGATGCCCGTGCCAGTGCCGCCCAGGAAGCCCAGGCCGCCGTGGCCGGCACCCAGGCCGAGCTGGACAACGCCCGCCTCAACCTGAGCTTCACCCGCGTCACTGCACCGATCGACGGCCGCGTCAGCCGCGCCGAGATCACCGAAGGCAACCTGGTCAGCGCCGGTCAGAGCCTGCTCACCAGCGTGGTCAGCACCGACAAGGTCTACGCCTACTTCGACGCCGACGAGCGCGTATTCCTCAAGTACCTGGAACTGGCCCGCAAGGACGAACGCGATGCCCGTGGCGCCAGCCCGGTGTACCTCGGCCTGTCCAACGAAGAGGGTCACCCGCACCTCGGCCAGCTGGACTTCCTGGACAACCAGGTCAACCCGCAGACCGGCACCATCCGTGGCCGCGCCGTGTTCGACAACCGTGATGGCCGCTTCACCCCTGGCCTGTATGCCCGCCTGAAACTGGTCGGCAGCAGCACCTACGCCGCCACCCTGATCCAGGACTCTGCCGTCGGTACCGACCTGGGCAAGAAGTTCGTACTGGTACTGGGTGCCGACAACAGCGTGAATTACCGCGCCGTCGAGATGGGCCCGAAGATGGAAGGCCTGCGCATCGTCCGCACCGGTCTGAGCAAGGGTGAAAAGATCGTGGTCAATGGCCTGCAACGCGCCATGCCGGGCTCGATCGTCGACCCGCAGAACGTAGCCATGGCCAACGAAGAAACCCTGGCAAGCCTCGCCCGTCAGCGCGAAGCCGTGGAAAAACGTGACAACCCTCGTGTCGCTGTGAAGAGCACCGGGTCCACTCCAGCCCCCCGCAGCTAACAGGTCACGACGATGAACTTCTCTCAATTTTTCATATTGCGGCCGATCTTCGCCGCGGTGCTGTCGCTGATCATTCTGATCGGCGGCGCCATCTCACTGTTCCAGCTACCGATCAGCGAATACCCTGAAGTGGTTCCGCCGACCGTGGTGGTACGCGCCAACTTCCCCGGCGCCAACCCTCAGGTCATCGGTGAAACCGTGGCCTCGCCACTCGAGCAGGCCATCGTGGGTGTCGAGGGCATGCTCTACATGTCGTCGCAGTCCACCAGCGACGGCAAGCTGACCCTGACCGTCACCTTCGCCCTGGGTACCGACCTGGACAATGCGCAGGTGCAGGTGCAGAACCGCGTGACGCGGACCATGCCCACCCTGCCCACCGAGGTGCAGCGGCTCGGCGTGACCGTCGACAAGGCATCGCCCGACCTGACCATGGTGGTCCACCTGACCTCGCCGGATCAGCGTTACGACATGCTCTACCTGTCCAACTACGCCGCGCTCAACGTCAAGGACGAGCTGGCGCGTCTGGACGGTGTGGGTGACGTGCAGCTGTTCGGCATGGGCAACTACTCGCTGCGCGTGTGGCTCGACCCGAACAAGGTGGCCTCGCGCAACCTCACTGCCACCGACGTGGTCAACGCCATCCGCGAGCAGAACCGCCAGGTGGCGGCCGGTGCCCTCGGTGCGCCGCCCTCGGATGCCGGCAACAGTTTCCAGCTGTCGATCAACACCCAGGGTCGCCTGGTGACCGAAGAGGAATTCGAGAACATCATCATCCGAGCGGGTGACGATGGCGAAATCACGCGCCTCAGGGACATCGCCCGGATCGAGCTGGGTTCCAACCAATACGCCTTGCGTTCGCTGCTGAACAACCAGCCAGCGGTCGCCATTCCGGTGTTCCAGCGCCCAGGTTCCAACGCCATCGAGATTTCCGACTCGGTGCGTGAGCGCATGGCCGAGCTGAAACAGAGCTTCCCGCAGGGCGTGGACTACGAAATCGTCTACGACCCGACCATTTTCGTACGCGGCTCCATCGAAGCGGTGGTGTACACCCTGCTCGAAGCCATCGTACTGGTGGTGCTGGTGGTGATCCTGTTCCTGCAGACCTGGCGTGCCTCGATCATCCCGCTGGCCGCCGTGCCGGTGTCGCTGATCGGTACGTTCGCCGTGATGCACATGTTCGGCTTCTCGCTGAACGCCCTGTCGCTGTTCGGCCTGGTACTGGCCATCGGCATCGTGGTGGACGACGCCATCGTCGTGGTGGAAAACGTCGAACGGAACATCGGCCTCGGCAAGTCTCCGCTCGATGCCACCAAACAGGCCATGAAAGAGGTGACCGGTCCGATCGTCGCCACCGCCCTGGTGCTGTGCGCGGTGTTCATTCCGACCGCCTTCATCTCTGGCCTTACCGGGCAGTTCTACCAACAGTTCGCCCTGACCATCGCGATTTCCACGGTGATCTCGGCCATCAACTCGCTGACCCTGTCGCCGGCCCTGGCCGCCCTGCTGCTGAAGAGCCATGGCGCACCCAAGGACGGTTTCTCCAAGGTCCTCGACAAGCTGTTCGGTAGCTGGCTGTTCGGCCCGTTCAACCGCATGTTCGACCGCGCCAGCAATGGCTACGTCGGTACCGTGCGCCGCGTGCTGCGCGCCAGTGGTGTGGCCATGCTGCTGTATGTCGGCCTGCTGGCCCTGGGGTACATGGGTTTCTCCAGCACCCCGACCGGTTTCGTGCCGCAGCAGGACAAGCAGTACCTGGTCGCCTTCGCCCAACTGCCGGATGCCGCCACCCTCGACCGTACCGAAGACGTCATCAAGAAGATGTCGGAAATCGCCGGCAAGCACCCGGGCGTTGAGAACACCGTGGCCTTCCCGGGTCTGTCGATCAACGGTTTCACCAACAGCCCGAACAGCGGCATTGTGTTCACCCCGCTACTGCCGTTCGATCAGCGCAAGGACCCGTCGATGAGCGCCACCGCCATCGCGGCCGAGCTCAATGCGCAGTTCGCCGAGATCCAGGACGCCTACATCGCGATCTTCCCGCCGCCGCCTGTACAGGGGCTGGGCACCATCGGCGGTTTCCGCCTGCAGATCCAGGACCGCGGCAACCTCGGCTACGAAGAACTGTATGTGCAGACCCAGAACATCATCAACAAGGCCCGCCAGTTGCCCGAGCTGAACCCGATGTCGGTGTTCACCAGCTACCAGGTCAACGTGCCGCAGATCGATGCCAACATCGACCGCGAGAAGGCCAAGACCCACGGCGTGGCCATCAGCGACATCTTCGACACCATGCAGGTGTACCTGGGTTCGCTGTACGCCAACGACTTCAACCGCTTTGGCCGGACCTACCAGGTCAACGTGCAGGCCGAACAACAGTTCCGCCTGGAGCCGGAGCAGATCGGCCAGCTCAAGGTGCGCAACAACCGTGGCGAGATGATCCCACTGTCGACCTTCGTCAAGGTGGACAACAGTTCGGGCCCGGACCGGGTGATGCACTACAACGGCTTCCTCACCGCTGAAATCAACGGCGCGGCAGCCCCCGGCTACAGCTCCGGCCAGGCCGAGGCGGCGATTGCCAAACTGCTGCAAGAGGAGCTGCCCAACGGCATGACCTTCGAGTGGACCGAGCTGACCTACCAGCAGATTCTCGCCGGTAACAGCGCGATCTTCATCTTCCCGCTCTGCGTGTTGCTGGCCTTCCTGGTGCTGGCTGCCCAGTACGAGAGCTGGAGCCTGCCGCTGGCGGTGATCCTGATCGTGCCGACCGTGCTGTTCTCGGCCATCGTCGGGGTGATCCTGTCCGGTAGCGACAACAACATCTTTACCCAGATCGGCTTGATCGTCCTGGTGGGACTGGCATGCAAGAACGCCATTCTGATCATCGAGTTCGCCAAGGAGAAACAGGAAGAAGGCCTGGACCACATCGCCGCGATCCTGGAAGCCTGCCGCCTGCGTCTGCGTCCGATCCTGATGACGTCCATCGCCTTCATCATGGGTGTCGTGCCCCTGGTGCTGTCGAGCGGTGCCGGTGCCGAAATGCGCCACGCCATGGGTGTTGCGGTGTTCAGCGGGATGATCGGTGTGACCTTCTTCGGTCTGCTGCTGACTCCGGTGTTCTTTGTCCTGATCCGTGCCTTCGTGGAAAAACGCGAAGCGAAGAAAGCCGCACGTTCGCTGGAGGTGCATGCATGAAGGTCTTCGTCCCCGCCCTGCTGGTCCTGGCTCTGTCGGCATGCGCCGTCGGCCCGGACTACAAGACGCCCCAGACCGACGCCGCCCGGTTGAACAATGCCGAAGCCAGCCAGTACGACCGCTCGCGGTTCGAAGCGGTCTGGTGGCAGCAGTTCGATGACCCGACGCTGAACCAGCTGGTGCAGCAGTCGCTGCAGGACAACCGTGAGCTGCGCGTGGCGTTCTCCCGCCTGCGCGCCGCCCGGGCGATCCGCGACGACGTGGCCAACGACCGCCTGCCGACCATCACCAGCCGCGCCAGTGCCGAAGTCGGCAAGGGCCAGCGGCCGGGCGATACCGAAGAGCGGGTCAATGCCGAACGCTACGACCTGGGCCTGGACATGGCCTGGGAACTGGACCTGTTCGGCCGAATCCAGCGCCAACTGGAAGCCAGCGAAGCGCAGATCGAAGTGGCTGAAGCGGACTACTACCAGGTCCAGGTCAGCCTGATCGCCGAACTGGTGGACGCCTACGGCAACCTGCGCGGCGCGCAGCTACGTGAGCGGATTGCCCGGGAAAACCTGGAGAACCAGCAGGAATCCCGCGGCATCACCGAGCAACTGCGCGATGCCGGCGTCGGCAGCGAACTGGATGTACTGCGTGCCGATGCGCGCCTGGCCGCCACCGAAGCCAGCGTGCCGCAACTGCAAGCGCAACAGGTACGGGCCAAGAACCGCATCGCCACCCTGCTCGGCCAGCGTCCCGACCAGTTGAGCGTGGACCTTGCGGCCAAGCCGCTGCCGGCCATCGCCAAGGCCCTGCCGATCGGCGATCCCGCCGAACTGCTACGCCGCCGGCCGGATGTGCACGCCGCCGAACGCCAACTGGCCGCGGCCACCGCCAACATCGGCGTGGCCACCGCCGACCTGTTCCCGCGGGTCAGCCTCAGCGGTTTCCTCGGTTTCACCGCCGGGCGCGGTTCGCAACTCGGTTCCTCGGCCGCACGGGCCTGGGGCGTCGCCCCGAGCATCACTTGGGCGGCCTTCGACCTGGGCAGCGTGCGGGCTCGCCTGCGCGGCGCCGAAGCGGAAGCCGACGGTGCCCTGGCGCAGTACGAGCAGCAGGTGCTGCTGGCCCTGGAGGAATCGGAAAACGCCTTCAGCGACTACGCCAAGCAACAGCAGCGACTGCTCGCCCTGGTGCGCCAGTCGGAAGCCAGCCGCGCCGCCGCGCAGCAGGCCGCCGTGCGCTACCGCGAAGGCACTGTGGACTTCCTCGTGCTTCTGGACGCCGAACGTGAGCGCCTGGCCGCCGAAGACAGCCAGGCCCTGGCGGAAATCGATCTCTATCGCGGCATCGTCGCGATCTACAAAGCTCTTGGTGGCGGCTGGCGGCCCAACGCCTGACCCACCTGACGTTGCTCTCCGTGGCGGGTCATCCCGCCACTTCAAGCCCCGCGGATCCGCTCCTGGCCGCGGGGCTTTTTTTATCTGACGAACCGGGGCCGGCGATTGCCGTACAGGGCTGCTTCGGGTAAAACGGCGCAGCGTCCGTTGTGCCCGCCGACCCTGGGCAACCGCCTGCCGCCGCCCCCATTGCCCGGAGAACCCCATGTTCCGTCGAACCACACCTGCCGCCCTGTTGCTCGTCATCGCATTCGCCGCCCTGGCCATGCTGGCCGGCGCGCTGGCCGCCCAGCATGTACTCGGCTGGGAACCCTGCACCCTGTGCGTGCAGATTCGACTGTGGCTGGCCGTGGTGGCGGTCGCCGCCCTGGTGCTCAGCGCAGCGGCGGCGAGCCGGCAGACCTGGCTGGCGGTGCTGGTCTGGCCCGTGCTGCTGGCTGCCGCGGGCATGGCCGTGGTCGACAATGCCCACGTGGTGCTGATCGAAACCGGCGTCATGGAAAGCACCAGCTGCTCGCCCTTCCCCTTCTATTCCCAGTACCTGCCACTGCACGAATACCTGCCAGGCGTGTTCATGAGCGGCGGCGTCTGCGGGCAGAACGACTACAACGTGCTCGGCCTGCCGTTCACCGTCTGGACCCTGCTGAGCATCGCCGCACTGGCTGCCCTGATCCTGCTCACCCTGGGGCGTAGTCTGCGCAAACGGCGCTGATTCATGCGTCAGGTACTGGTCATCGGTTACGTCTGGCCGGAGCCGCGCTCGTCGGCAGCCGGCACCCGCATGCACGAACTGCTCACGTTGTTCCGCAGCCAGGGCTGGGAGGTTACCTTCGCCAGTGCTGCGGCGCTCTCGGAGCACCGGGCCGACCTGACGCCGCTGGGCATTCCGGAAGTCGAGATCACGCTCAACTGCGACAGCTTCGACACGATGGTCGCCGAGCTGAAGCCGGACCTGGTGCTGTTCGACCGCTTCTTCACCGAGGAGCAGTTCGCCTGGCGTGTCGAACGGGCCTGGCCGAACGCCCTGCGCGTGCTCGACACCAGCGACCTGCACAGCCTGCGCGACGCCCGTCATCACTACCTGAAGCAAGCGCAGCAGGCCTGCGCCAACGAGACCGAACGGCACCAGGTCGGCCATGTCGAGGCAGACCCGGAGCAGCTGTTCGCCGCCATGGCCAGCCACGACATGGCCCAGCGCGAGATCGCCGCGATCTACCGCAGCGACCTGACCCTGATGATTTCCACCTATGAAATGCAGCTGTTGCAGAGCCACTTCGGTGTGCCGCCATCGCTGCTGCACCACTGCGCGTTGATGCTGATTCCCAGCGGCACCGCACAGCCGGACTTCGCCGAGCGCGAGCACTTCGTCAGCATCGGCAATTTCCGCCATGCGCCCAACTGGGATTCGGTGCTGTGGCTCAAGCACGCGCTGTGGCCGCTGATCCGCCAGCGCCTGCCCCAGGCGCAATTGCACGTCTACGGCGCCTACCCGCCGCCCAAGGCCACTGCGCTGCACAACGCCAAACAGGGCTTTCACGTACTGGGCTGGGCCGACGATGCGCACCGCGTCATGAGCCAGGCCCGGGTGTGCCTGGCACCGCTGCGCTTCGGTGCGGGGATCAAGGGCAAGCTGGCCGACGCCATGGCCTGCGGCACGCCCAGCGTGACCACGCCGATCGGCAGCGAAGGCATGCACGGCGACCTGCCCTGGTCTGGCGCGGTGGCACGCAACGCCATCGAGTTCGCCGACGCCGCTGTCAGCCTGTACGAAGACGCCCAACAGTGGCAGCAAGCCCGTGAGCGCGGCGCAACCATCCTCGACAGGCTGTACGAGCGCGAGCAGCTCGGCCACGAACTGATCGAACGCCTGCTGCAGCTGTTCGAGCAGCGCGATCATCTGCGTCTGCAGAATTTCGTCGGCAGCATGCTGCGCCACCACTCGCACAAGAGCACGCAGTACATGTCGCAGTGGATCGCCGCCAAGAACCGCGCGCCCAGCTGAACCCGCTCAGACAATCCCGCCGTTTACCCGCAGCGTCTGGCCGTTGACCCAGGCGCCCGCGTCGCTCACCAGAAAGGCCACCACACCCGCGATGTCCTCGGGCACGCCCAGGCGTTCCAGCGGAGCCTGCCGCGCCAGTTGCTCAACCTGCCCGGGGCTCTTGCCCCGCAGGAACAGCTCGGTAGCGGTTGGCCCAGGTGCAATCGCATTGACGCAGATACCACGCCCACGCAGCTCCTTGGCGAAGATCAGGCTAAGGCTTTCCACCGCCGCCTTGGACGCGGCGTAGGCCGCATAGCCCGGCAGCGCCAGCCCCACCACGCTGCTGGAGAAATTGATCACCCGCCCACCGTTACGCAGATGCCGGGCCGCCAGACGCAGGGTATTGAACGTGCCCTTGGTGTTGATCGCGAAAATCCGCTGGTACAGCGCATCGTCAGTGTCGGCCAGGCTGACCCGGCCCGACTGGATCACCCCCGCGTTGTTGACCAGGATGTCCACGCCGCCATAGGTCAGCTCCGCCTGGTCGAACAGCACTTCGACCGCCACCGAATCGCTGACGTCCGCCAGCACCGCGCAGGCCTGGCCACCGGCGGCGGTGATGTCGCGCACCACCTGCTCGGCTTCCTCCATGCGGCTGGCGTAGTTGACCACGACCTGGATGCCGTCGCGGGCCAGGCGCCGGGCGATGGCAGCACCGATGCCACGCGAGGCGCCGGTGACAATCGCGACTTTGGACATGACGCCCCCTGTGCAGACGAGCCATTCGACACAGTGGGTATAGCCCCGCCGGCCCTCGCCCGTAGCCCGGACCGTCAAACGGTCATGTGCTGGGCGTAAGCTGAAAGGAAAACGCCACAAACCGGCAATAATCCGCTCATCAAAAGACAGAAGCAGGCGACAATCCGCCAACCACTGTGAAAGGGGTCACATCAATTTCTCGGCAAATCAAGGACTTTAGGCGCTTCCCATTCTTGGCATAGGCATTGCGATACACCGCGTGCGTCCAGCTTGTCCAACACGGGCTGTACCGGCGTCGCTCGGCTTCATGACGCCCGGTTAAACACAACAAATACGACGGCCAAACCTGGTTTGAGTCGTTCAGACAGTACGATAAAAATAAAGGAAACCTGCATGTTCAAGTCGATCTTCGCCACGGCCGCCTGCGCCCTGGCGCTAGGCTCTATTGGCGCCCATGCTGCAGAACCGCAAGGCCCGATTCACATCAAGTTCGCCCACGTCGTCGCTGACAACACCCCCAAGGGTCAAGGCGCGCTGATGTTCAAGCAACTGGTGGAAGAGCGTCTGGCCGGCAAGGTCACCGTCGAAGTTTTCTCCAACTCCTCGCTGTACGGCGATGCCAATGAACTGGAAGCCCTGCGCAACAACGATGTGCAGTTGCTCGCCCCGTCCCTGGCGAAATTCGAGCAATACACCAAGCAACTGCAAGTCTTCGACCTGCCCTTCCTGTTCGACGACCTCGAAGCGGTCAACCGCTTCCAGAAACGCGCCAAGGGACGCCAGCTACTGCGTTCCATGGAAGACCAGAACATCGTCGGCCTGGCTTACTGGCACAACGGCATGAAGCAACTGTCGGCGACCAAGGCGTTGCAGGTTCCTGGCGATGCAGCCGGCCTGAGTTTCCGCATCCAGCCGTCCGGCGTGCTCGAAGCACAGTTCGGCCAGTTGGGCGCGAAAACCCAGAAGATCGCCTTCAAGGACGTCTATGGCGCCCTGCAGAGTGGTCAGGTGCAGGGTGCGGAAAACCCCTGGTCGAACATCTACAGCCAGAAGATCCACACCGTTCAGCCCTTCGTTACCGAGAGCAACCACGGCGTGCTGGACTACATGCTGGTGAGCAACGCGCGCTTCTGGTACGCCATTCCCCACCAGATCCGCACCGAGCTGGAAGGCATCATCGACGAAGTCACCTACTCGGTGAATCAGCAGGCCGAAGCCGCCAACCAGCAAGACCGCCAGCGCATCGAAGCCGCCGGCACCACCAAGGTCATCGCCCTGACCCCCGAGCAGCGCGAAGCCTGGCGTGCGGCCATGCGCCCGGTCTGGCAGCAGTTCGAAGGCTCGATCGGTGCCGACGTGATGAAAGCGGCGCAAACGGTCAACCGCAAGCAGCGCAACTGATTGCGTTAGCGCGTGGCCGCTGAGTCGTTACCGGTAATACGCCAATAGCTGGCAGGACTGAAGCGCCAGGTCACGGCGAGCATCATCAGGATACACAGCAGCATCAGCACCCAGGTGGCATGGAAGCCACCGGTCTGCTCCCGCAACCAACCGCTGGCCGATGGCGCCACGGCATTGATCAGAAAGCCGATCCCCTGCACGAACGCCGCCAACTGCCCCGCCGCCCGCGGATCCGGCAGATGATCGAGGGTGAGGATCAGGCACAGCGCAAAGCAGGCCCCCAGCCCAAAACCGATCAGCGCCACCCACAGCAGCGGCGCCGCCTGCGGGTACCACAGCAGCCCGGCGAACCCCACCACCTGCATGATCAGGCTGACGCTCAGCAAGACCCGCCGCTCGCGTCCACGCTGGGCGATTGCCGGCATGCTCAGGGCCGCCAGCACCTGGAACACCGTCATCAGCGCCAGCAGCGCTCCGCTGTCGGCTCGGCTCCAGCCCAGGAACTGGTAATAGTCCGGCAGCCAGGCGACCACCGTCATGTAGCCGCAGTTGCTGAAACCGAAGTACAGCGCCAGCAGCCACGCCCGCCGGTTGCGCACGAACCGCGACAGACCTTGCCTCGGCGCACGCACATGCGCCGCCTGCCAGGGCATTTTCAGCCACACCAGCAAGGTCGCCAGCGCCGGCAATCCCCATACCCACAGCCCGACTTGCCAATGCCCGGCAGCACTCGCCAGGTGCGGGCTGAGCAAGGCCGCCAGACCGCCGCCGCCCATCAGAGCTGCTGAATAAAGCCCCATGAACAGCGCCACGTGGGCACTGAAACGGCGCTTGATCAACCCCGGCACCAACACCTGGATCAAGGCGATGCCAACGCCGCCAAGCAACGCGCTACCCAGCAGCAAGTCGCCGTCGGCAATGAAGCCGCGCGCCGCGCAGGCCAGCACGATGCACAGCAACCCCAGGGCGATGCCGCGCCCCTCTCCCAGCCGCGCATCGATCAACGCCGCACACAGCGCCACGATCCCCATGCAGACCACCGGCAGCGTGGTCAGCAGCGCGGCGGCCTGGAAACCCAGGCCGGTGCTGTTGCGGATATCGGCCAGCAATGGGCTGATCGAGGTCAGCATCGGCCGCAAATTGAGCCCGAGCATGATCAGCAAGAGGACCCAGCCCAGCAACCGCCAACGGTCGCCAGGCGCGGTAGCACGCACCATGTCAGCTGGCCGGGGCGCGGGAAGCGGCCGACGCGTCGGCAATCGCCTGGATGAACTGCTCCGCAGGCAACGGGTGCCCCAGCAGGAAGCCTTGCAGGGAGTCGCAGCCAAGCTCGGTGAGGAAGTCCTGCTGGCGCGAGGTTTCCACCCCTTCGGCGACAATGCGCAGGTTCAGTGCCTGGCCCAGGGCGACGATTGCCGAGACGATGGCCGCATCGTCGCTGTCGTGCTCCAGGTCGCGGACGAACCCCCGGTCGATCTTCAACTCGTTGGCCGGCAGGCGCTTGAGGTACAGCAGGCTGGAATAGCCGGTGCCGAAATCGTCGATGGACAGGTCGACGCCCATTTCCGCGAGGCGATTGAGCACCTGCATGCTCGCATCGGCATCGCTCATGGCAGTGGTTTCGGTGATTTCCAGGGTCAGGCAATTGGCCGGCAGCTCGTGGATCGCCAGGGCGTTGGCCACGCTGTCGACCAGGCCGGCATGGCTGAACTGCAACGCCGAGAGGTTCACCGCCACCCGCCAGTCGCGGTAGCCCTGGTCGTACCACTGGCGCATCTGCCAGCAGGCCTGCTGCAGCACCCAGTCACCGAGGGGGATGATCAGGCCGGTCTTTTCCGCCAGGCCGATGAAGCTGTCTGGCGGCATCAGCCCGTGCACCGGATGCTGCCAGCGCACCAGCGCTTCGGCACCGATCGGGCGGCCATTGCTGGCGTCGAACTTGGGCTGGTAGTGCAGACAGAACTGGTTGTCGCTGAGGGCCGAACGCAGGTCTTGCAGCAGCTGCAGCTGGTTGCGCGCGTTGGTGTTCATCGACACTTCGAAGAAGCTGTAGCCGTTCTTGCCGGCGCTCTTGGCGTGGTACATGGCGGCGTCGGCATTCATCAGCAGGGTCTGCTGGTCGTTGCCGTCGCCGGGGTACAGGGCGATGCCGACGCTGGTGGACACCCGCAGCTGGTGGTCGCCGACCAGGAACGGCTGGCCGATCAGGTTGACGATCTGCCCGGCGACGTTGGCCGCGTCGTTCGGGTCCGTCAGTTCGGCGAGCAGCACGAATTCGTCGCCGCCGACCCGCGCCAGGGTGTCCTGGGCGCGCAGGTTGTCGCGCAGGCGCTGGCCGACCTCGCGCAGCAGCAGGTCGCCGACGTGGTGGCCAAAGGCATCGTTGATCGGCTTGAAACCGTCCAGATCCATGAACATCAGAGCGAAATGCCCGCCGTTGCGCGAAACCTTGAGCATGCTCTGCTCGATGCGGTCTTCCAGCAGCAGGCGATTGGGCAGGCGCGTCAGGGTGTCGTGCAGGGCCAGCTGGGTCAGCTCCTGGTTGGCCTCTTCCAGCGAGTTGCTCAGCTCGCTGGTACGCGCTTCCAGGCGGGCATCTAGCACCGAGGTCAGCAAGGCGATACCCAGCACCGCCAGGGTGGTGATGACAATCAGGCTGGCCAGCCAGCGACCGTCGAGACCGACCAGCAAGGCCCCGCAGAAGCTGCCTTCAGGGAAGTTCGCCGCGGCCATGCCGGTGTAGTGCATGCCGACGATGGCAATGCCCATGATCAGCGCCGCCCCACCCCGGGCAACCCGTACGTAAGGAGTATTGCGACGCAGGCGGAAGGCGATCCACAGGGCCGCAGCCGAGGCACCCACCGCGATCACCAGCGACGCGCTGAACAGCCAGGGGTCGTACTCGATGCCCGGCTGCATGCGCAGCGCCGCCATGCCGATGTAGTGCATGGCGCTGATCCCCGCGCCCATGGCCAGGGCGCCCAGCAGCCAGTGCCAGGTGGGCATCTGCGGCTGGCTCACCAGCCACAGGGCGAAGCCCGAGGCAAGTATGGCGATAGCCAGGGACAGCAATGTGATGGCCAGGTCGTAACCGAGGGGAATCGGCAGGCTGAACGCCAGCATGCCAACGAAATGCATGGACCAGACGCCGATGCCCATGGCCACTGCGCCACCGGCGATCCACAGCGGGACCGCGCGGCCCGTGGCGGTCGCAATGCGCCCGGCCAGATCCAGTGCGGTGTAGGACGCGAGGACCGCCACACCCAGTGAAATCAGCACCAGTGAGAAATCGTAACTACCAGTCAGCATCGCTATTCTCGGAAAGCGCTGTCGCGTGGTCTCTGCCGATCCAGTCTGGTCCCGTGCTGATGCACCCTACGTCCCTGTTGCCCGCCAATCGGTCAAAGCACCCGCGCGCAGCATTACCACGGCAAGTGCCAGCGATCTTAGCGAAAACTACCGTTCATCGTTACTGAAAAACTTGCTGACCGCGTGGTCAGCTTAATTTTTCGTGTCGGTTTCGCGCTCTGCATCGATCAGCTGCGCCTGCTGCCAGCCACCGCCAAGGGCCGCGATCAGTTGGACGCTGGCGGTCAGGCGGCTGCCCAGCAACGTGAGCGTGGTGCGCTCGTTGCTCAGGGCCGTGGCCTGCACGCTGACCACACTGTTGAAGTCCACGGTGCCGGCCCGGTACTGGTTTTCGATCAGACGCAGCGACTCTCGGGCGGCTTCGAGGGCCTGCTGCTGCACCACGGCCTCCTGTTCGAGCACCCGCAGCTGCACCAGGTAATCCTCCACTTCGCGGAAGCTGTCGAGCACGGCCTGGCGATACTGCGCCACGGTCTGGTCGTAGGCGGCCTCGCTGCGCTCCAGCTCAGCACTGCGCGCACCACCGTCGAACAGGCTCAGGGCCAGGTCGGGGCCCACGGACCAGAAGCGGTTCGGCAGGTTGATCCAGTCGGCGAAGCTGCTGCCGCGATAGCCACCGCTGGCGGAGATGGTCAGGTCCGGGTACCAGGCGGCCTTGGCCACACCGATCTCGGCGTTGGCGGCCATCACCCGGCGCTCGGCTGCGGCGACGTCCGGACGGCGCTCCAGCAGTTGCGACGGCAGCGCCACGGGGATCGACGGCAGCGCCGGCAGGGATTCGCGCACGGCGATGCTCAGCTCGCTCGGCGGCACCCCGATCAGCACCGCAATGGCGTGTTCCAGCTGGGCGCGCTGCCACTTCAGGTCGATGGCCTGGGCTTCGGTGCTGCGCAGCTGGGTCAGGGCCTGGCTGACGTCGGACTTCGGCACGATGCCGGCCCTGTACTGGTTTTCGGTGAGTTTCAGCGAACGGGCATAGGCGGCGACGGTGGCGTCCAGCAGGCGCTGCTGGTCGTCCAGCACCCGCAGCTGCAGGTAGGTCTGCGCCAGCTCGGCCTGCAGGCTGAGCTTCAGCGCGGCCAGATCGCCAGCGCTGGCTTCGTAGGAAGCACGACTGGATTCCAGGGAGCGGCGCAGCTTGCCCCAGATATCCAGTTCCCAGGCCGCGTTGAGGCTGAGGTCGTAGCTCTTGGAAATGCTCGCCGCGTTGCCGCCGCTGACGCTGAAGCCCTCGGAGGTGGTCACGGTGCTGTCGCCACCGCCCTGCCCGGCACGGGTCACGCCAGCACTGGTGGACAGGGTCGGATAGAACGACGCCCGGGCACCGCGCACCAGGGCACGGGCCTGGCGGTACTGGGCTTCGCTGGCGGCAAGGTTCTGGTTGGACACGTTGAGCCGCCCGACCAGGCCGTTCAGCTCGCCGTCGCCATACAGCTCCCACCAGGCGCCACGGGCCAGTGCGTCCCGGGGCTCGGCCACGGTCCAGCCTTCGATCTGTTTGAACTGGGCAGGCGTGCTCAGGTCCGGCCGCTGGTAATCCGGGCCGATGGCACAGGCGCTCAGCGCCAGCCCCAGGGCGAGCACGGTGAACAGGCGGGTAGCAGGCAAGTGGTTCATAGCGGAGTTTCCAGGGCAGCGTCGGTACGCACGCCGCGCCAGCGGTTGACCCGATGGCGCAGGCGGTCGAAATAGAGGTAGATCACCGGGGTGGTGTACAGCGTGAGCAACTGGCTGAGGATCAGCCCGCCGACGATGGTGATGCCCAGCGGCTGGCGCATTTCCGAGCCTTCGGCCGTGCCGAGCATCAACGGCAAGGCGCCAAGGATCGCCGCCAGGGTGGTCATCATGATCGGCCGGAAACGCAGCAGGCAGGCCTGGCGAATCGAGTCCTGCGGACTCAGGCGGTCGTTGCGCTCCAGCTGCAGCGCCAGGTCGATCATCAGAATCGCGTTCTTCTTGACGACGCCGATCAGCAGGAACAGCCCCAGAAGCGAGATCAGGCTGAACTCGGTGTTCAGCAGTTGCAACGCCAGCAAGGCGCCGACACCGGCCGAGGGCAGGGTCGAGAGGATCGTCAGCGGGTGCACGTAGCTCTCGTAGAGGATGCCCAGCACGATGTACACCACCACCAGCGCCATCAGGATCATCCACGGCTGGTTGTCCTGGGTCTGCTGGAAGGCGCCGCCGGTGCCGCCCATCATGCCCTGCACTTCGGTGGGCAGGCTGAGTTCGGCCACGGCCCGGTCGATGGCCCTCGTGGCCTGCTCCAGGCTCACACCTTCAGCCAGGGAAAAACCGATGTTTTCCACGGCGAACTGGCCCTGGTGGCTGACCCGGTCCTCTTCCAGACTGCGTTCCCAGCGGGCGAAAGTCGACAACGGCACACGCGCCCCATCGGCGGTGATCAGCTGGATCTGGTCCAGCACTTCCGGGTGCTGGGCGTACTGCGGGTTGATTTCCATGACCACGCTGTACTGGTTGAGGGCATCGTAGATGGTCGACACCTGGCGCTGGCTGAACGCGTTGTTCAGCACCCCGGTAATCATGTTCATGTCCACGCCCAGGCGCTTGGCCATGTCGCGGTCGACCACCAGGCGAATCTGCTGCGCGCCGGTGGCTTCCCGGGCGTCGATATCGGTCAGCTCGGGCAGCGCGCGCAAGGCTTCACGCACTCTCGGCAGCCAGATGCGCAACTGGTCGAGGTCGCCGGACAGCAGCATGTACTCGTTTTCCGAACTGCGGCCTTCGCGACCGCCGATCTGCAGATCCTGGTCGGCCATGAGGAACATGCGCCCGCCCGCCACCTTGGGTGCGTCGCGACGCAAGCGGTTGATCACGTCCTGGGCCGAATCGCTGCGCTCGGCGATGGGTTTGAGGCGCACGATCATGAAGGCGTTGTTGATGCCCCCGCCGCCACCGACGAACCCCGCCACGCTTTCCACCGCCGGGTCCGCCAGGACCGCGCGGCGATAGACTTCCATCTTCGGCTGCATGACCTGGAACGACAGGCCGTCATCGCCGCGGATGAAACCGATCAGTTGCCCGGTGTCCTGCTGCGGCATGAAAGTCTTCGGCACGCTGACGAACAGGAACACGTTGAGGGCGATGGTCGCCAGCAGGCTGAACAGCATCAGCAGCGCATGGTTCAGCGCCCAGTCCAGGCTGCGCTGGTAGAAGGCCAGCACGCGGGCCTGCACCCGCTCGCCGAAACGCGCCAGCGCGTTGGGTTCGGGTTCGTCCTTCTCCGCCTTCAACCAGCGGGCGCAGAGCATTGGCGTGAGGGTCAGCGAGACCAGCAGCGAGATGACGATGGCCACCGCCAGGGTGATGGAAAACTCGCGGAACAGCCGCTCGACGATGCCGCCCATGAACAGGATCGAAAGGAATACCGCCACCAGCGACACGTTCATCGACAACAGGGTGAAGCCCACTTCCCGGGCGCCCTTGAAGGCCGCCTGCATCGGCGTTTCACCGGCCTCGATATGCCGGGAAATGTTTTCCAGCACCACGATGGCGTCGTCCACCACCAGGCCCGTGGCGATGATCAGCGCCATCAGCGACAGGTTGTTCAGGGAAAAGCCCAGCAGGTACATCGCGGCGAACGTACCGACCAGCGACACCGGCACCGCCAGCGCCGGAATCAGCGCGGCCCGCCAGCGCCCGAGGAAGGCGAACACCACCAGAATCACCAGCGCCACGGCCATCAACAACGTGTGCTCGGCTTCCATCAAGGTGGCACGGATCACCGGCGAACGGTCCATCGCCACTTCGAGGTTGACGCTGGCCGGGATCACCGCACGCAGCTCCGGCAACTGTTCGCGGATGCTGGCGATGGTCTCGATGATATTGGCGCCGGTCTGTCGGTTGATCACCATCAACACCGCGCTGCTGTCGTTGTAGAAGCCGCTGTTGTAGCGGTCTTCCACTGCATCGCTGACCGTGGCCACATCGCCCAGGCGCACGGCGGCGCCGTCCTGGTAGCGGATGATCATCGGCACATAGTCGGCGGCCTTCTCCAGCTGGTCGCTGGCCTGCACCTGCCAGTGCCGCTCGGCATCTTCCACGGCGCCTTTCGGGCGCTTGGCATTGGCCTCGGTGATGGCCTGGCGCACTTCATCCAGGGCAATCCCATACTGGTCGAGCAAGCGTGGTTCCAGGGCTACCCGCACGGCGGGCAGCGAGCTGCCGCCGATCTGCACTTCACCGACCCCGGTCACCTGGGACAGCTTCTGCGCCAGGATGGTCGAGGCCACGTCGTACAGCTGGCCCTTCTCCAGCACGTCCGAGGTCAGGGACAGCACCATGATCGGCGCCTGGGACGGGTTGACCTTGCGGTAGGTCGGCATGCTGCGCATGCCGCTGGGCAGCAGTTCCCGGGCCGCGTTGATCGCCGCCTGCACCTCGCGGGCCGCCGCGTTGATGTCACGGTCCAGGTCGAACTGGATCATGATCCGCGTGCTGCCCTGGCTGCTGCGGCTGTTCATCTGGGTCACCCCGGCGATGGTGCCGAGCGAACGTTCCAGGGGCGTGGCCACGCTGGAGGCCATGATCTGCGGGCTGGCACCGGGCAGGCTGGCCTGCACGGTGATGGTCGGGAAATCCATCTGCGGCAACGGGGCCACCGGCAATAGGCCGAAGCTCACGCCACCCAGCAGCATGATCGCCAGGCTCAGCAGCAGCGTGGCGACCGGCCGCCGGATAAAGGGAGCGGACAGATTCATGACCCACCCAACTCCCGTAGGAGCGGCTTCAGCCGCGAATCCACAGGCGCAGAGCGTTCGCGGCTGGAGCCGCTCCTGCGGGACACAATCAGGTTGCCGCTCATACCGCCACGCCTGCCGCGCTACGGCCGGTCATGCGCCGGGCCATGCGGTCGAAGTACAGGTAGATGACCGGTGTGGTGAACAGCGTCAGCACCTGGCTGAGCAACAGCCCGCCCACCATCACCAGGCCCAGCGGTTGGCGCAACTCGGCGCCGGAACCGGAGGCCAGCATCAGTGGAATGGCGCCGAACAGCGCCGCCAGCGTGGTCATCAGGATCGGCCGGAAACGCAGCAGCGCCGCCTGGTAGATCGCCGCTTCCGGCTGCATGCCCTGGTGCCGCTCCGCCTCCAGGGCGAAGTCGATCATCATGATCGCGTTCTTCTTGACGATGCCGATCAGCAGGATGATGCCGATGATCGCGATCAGCCCCAGGTCGTTGCCGGTCAGCAGCAGCGCCAGCAAGGCGCCGACACCGGCCGAGGGCAGCGTCGAGAGAATGGTGATCGGGTGGATGTAGCTCTCGTAGAGCACCCCCAGCACGATGTACATGGTGACGATGGCCGCCAGAATCAGCAGCAAGGTGCTCGACAGCGAGGCGCGGAACGCTTCGGCGGCGCCCTGGAAGCGCGTCTGCACGCTGGCCGGCATGCCGATGTCCTGCTGCACCTGCTCGATCGCCGCCACCGCGTCGCCCAGAGCCACGCCTTCGGCCAGGTTGAACGACAGAGTCGCGGCCGGGAACTGGCCAATGTGGTTGATCAGCAGGCTCGCCGCGCGCTCCTCGATATGCGCCAGGGACGACAGCGGCACCTGGGTGCCGGCGGCGGTGGCCACGTGGATCTGGCGCAACGCGGCCGGGCCGATGCTGCCGCCATCGGCGCTTTCCAGCACCACGCGGTACTGGCTGGACTGGGTGTAGATGGTGGAAATCTGCCGCTGGCCGAACGCGTCGTAGAGCGCATCGTCGATGGCACTGACGCTGACGCCGAGGCGCCCGGCCAGGTCGCGGTCGATCTGCAGGAACACCTGCAGGCCACGCGTCTGCAGGTCGCTGGCGACATCGGTGAGCTGCGGCTGCTGACGCAGGGCATCCACCAGCCTGGGCACCCACTCGTCGAGCAGGGTCTGGTCCGGCGACTCCATGCTGAACTGGAACTGGGTGCGGCTGACCCGGTCTTCGATGGTCAGGTCCTGCACCGGTTGCAGGTACAGCTCGATGCCGCTGAGCTTGGCCAGCTCCGGGCGCAGGCGCTCGATCACCTGGCTGGCGGTGACGTCACGCTCGGCATGCGGCTTGAGGTTGATCAGCATGCGCCCGCTGTTCAGCGTCGGGTTGTCACCGTCCACACCGATGTAGGACGACAGGCTGGTCACTGCCGGGTCTTGCAGGATGACCGCGGCCAGGCGCTGCTGGCGTTCGCTCATGGCGCCGAAGGAAATCGACTGCGGCGCCTCGGATATGCCCTGGATCACCCCGGTGTCCTGCACCGGGAAGAAGCCCTTGGGCACCGCCAGGTACAGCACCACGGTCAGGGCCATGGTGCCTATCGCCACCAGCAGGGTCAGCGGCTGGTGCTTGAGCACCCACTGCAGCCAGACGCCGTAGCGCGCGATCATCGCGTCGATGGCGCCGCCGGCCGCGTGGTAGAAGCGCCCTTCCTGCTCGGGCTTCTCGGCCTTGAGCAGGCGCGCGCACATCATCGGCGTCAGGGTCAGGGAAATGACCAGGGAAATCAGGATCGCCACCGCCAGGGTGATGGCGAACTCGCGGAACAGGCGCCCCACCACATCGGCCATGAACAGCAGCGGGATCAGCACCGCGATCAGCGAGATGGTCAGCGATACCAGGGTGAAGCCGATCTGTTTGGCGCCCTTGAGCGCCGCATTCAGCGGCGTTTCGCCCTCCTCCAGGTGCCGTGCGATGTTCTCCAGCATGACGATGGCATCGTCCACCACGAATCCGGTAGCGATGGTCAGGGCCATCAGCGTCAGGTTGTTGATGGTGAACCCGGCCAGGTACATCACCCCGAACGTGCCGATCAACGACAGCGGCACCACGATGGACGGAATGAGGGTGGCCGACAGCTTGCGCAGGAACAGGAAGGTCACCATCACCACCAGGGCGATGGCCAACAGCAGTTCATGCTGCACGTCGCGCACGGCGGCGCGGATGGTCTGGGTGCGGTCGGTCAGCACCTTGACCTCGACACTGGCCGGCAGACCCTCAGTCAGGTGCGGCAGCAGGGTCTGGATGCGGTCGACCACATCGATGACGTTAGCCCCGGGCTGGCGCTGGACGTTCACCAGCACCGCCGCGTTGAGGTCGGCCCAGGCAGCCAGGCGGGTGTTCTCGGCACCGTCGATGATCGACGCCACGTCTTTCAGGCGCAGCGGCGCGCCGTTGGCGTAGGTGATGATCAGCTCGCGGTATTCGTCCGCCGACTTCAACTGGTCGTTGGCATCCAGTTGCGACACCCGGGTCGGCCCGTCGAAGTTGCCCTTGGGCTGGTTGACGTTGCTCGCGGTGATCAGCGAACGCACGTCGGTGAGGTTCAGACCGTAGGCGGCCAGGGCTTCCGGATTGACCCGGATACGCACCGCCGGGCGCTGGCCGCCGGCCAGGCTGACCAGGCCGACCCCCGTAGTTTGCGCCAGTTTCTGCGCCAGGCGCGTGTCGACCAGGTCGTTGACCTCGGGCAATGGCAGGGTTTTCGAGCTGATGGCCAGGGTCATCACCGGGGTGTCCGCCGGGTTGACCTTGTTGTAGACCGGCGGCGCCGGCAGGTCATTGGGCAGCAGGTTGGTGGCGCCGTTGATCGCCGCCTGCACTTCCTGCTCGGCCACGTCCAGGGACACGTCCAGGTTGAAGCGCAGGGTAATCACCGACGCGCCGCCGGAACTGGTGGAAGACATCTGCTTGAGGCCGGCCATCTGGCCGAACTGCCGCTCCAGCGGTGCAGTGACCGCGCTGGTCATCACATCGGGGCTGGCGCCTGGGTACAGGGTCATCACGCGGATGGTCGGGTAATCCACTTCCGGCAGGGCCGAGACCGGCAACAGGCGGTAGGCGATCAGACCGCTGAGGAAGATCGCCACCATGATCAGCGTGGTGGCGACCGGCCGCAGGATAAACAGGCGGGAGGCATTCATACGTCGTCTGGCGCCAACGGGCTATCGGTCGGCGTCGGTGCCTGGCCTTCGCCCAGCACCTCGACGGCGCTGTCGTTGCGCAGGCGGTCGGTGCCTTCCAGCACCAGGCGCTCACCCACCTCGATGCCCTCTTCGATCAGGGTCAGCTCACCGTTGCCGGGGCCGGCGACCACCGGGCGAACCTGCACCTTGCTGTCGGCGCTGACGACATACACGAAGGTGCCGTTGGCGCCGAACTGCATGGCGGCGGCAGGAATCAGCCGCGCATTTTCACGGGTGGTGACGCGCAGGCGCACGTTGACGAACTGATTGGGGAACAGCATTTCTTCGGCGTTGGCAAACCGTGCCTTGAGCTTGACCGTACCGGTGGTGGTGTCGATCAGGTTGTCCAGGCTGTCCAGTTCGCCGTCGGCGAGCTTGATCTTGTCGGTGCGGTCCCAGGCTTCGACCACCAGCTTGCGCTCGCCACGGAACTGCTTGAGCACCGCCGGCAACTCGGCCTCGGGCAGGGTGAACATGACGGAAATAGGCAGGGTCTGGGTGATCACCACCAGCGGCAGCTCATCGCCCGAACTGACCAGGTTGCCCACATCCACCTGACGCAGACCCAAACGACCGGCAATCGGCGCGCGTACCTGGGTGAAACCGAGATTAAGGCGAGCGTCGGCAACCGCTGCCTGATTGCCCTTGACCGTGCCACGGTACTGATTGACCAGCGCCTCCTGGGTGTCCAGGGTCTGCTTGGCAATGGAATCTTCGTCATACAGGCCACGGTAGCGGGCCAGATCGATTTCGGCGTTCTTCAGTTGCGCCTGGTTTTCTTGCAGCGCGCCTTGCGCCTGCTGCAGCGCCACTTCGAACGGACGCGGATCGATGACCGCGAGCAGATCACCGGCCTCGACCTGCTGGCCATCGGTGAAATGCAGCTTGACCAGCTCGCCATCGACCCGTGGCCGCACGTTCACCGTGTTGTAGGCGGTCACGGTGCCCAGGGCCTTCAGCTCGATCGGGAAGTCATCCTGAAGCACGGTGGTCACGCGAACCGGCACGGCGGCATCGCCCCAGAACCCTGGTTTTGGCGCCGGCTTGCTCGGCCAGAACCACCAGATCATGACGATGACCAACGTCAGCAAGAGCAGGCCGATGAGCCACTGACGCTTGTTGGATGGGGTGCTGGGCGTTGCGTTTACTTCAGACATGAGCCAATCGCTTCCTGTGAGGAGCGTGAACGATAAGGACTCCTAGACATGAAGCAAAGCCTCTTTACCCCCTATTTACCTATAGAAGCAATTTAGCCCGTGAAAACATCCGGAGACGCCCTGCCAAGGTCTCTACTGCGCGCCTGACAGGCAATTACCCCTGCCTGGCCGGGCAGGTGGACGGTCTAAAGAACGACCGGGTATTCCGCCTGCCCCCGAGCCGCGACCTCCACGGCGAACAGCTTGCCGGCGTGGGGTTCGAGCGCAAGCAGGTGGTTCTCGAGCCCCACCCGGGCCGAGGTGGCGAACAGCGTCGACAGGCCCGGCCCACCAAAGGCCGGACAGGAGACCTGCGACGCCGGGAACACCACGGCCTGCAGAAAGCGGCCTTCGCTGTCGTAGCAGGCGACCCGCGAAGCCCCCAACTGCGCCTGATCGCCGCCATCGCCGAGCATGGCCAGCTCGGCCTCGCGGCCGATGCGCTGACCGTCACCCAGCCAGCCGCCTGCGCCGGCTGGTGATCGCGGCCCTGGGCAAACACTGACACCGGTTGACGATCAGCCGTGCATCGGTCAGCGGGGATACGGCCGAATGTGGCGGGAGCGGCCCTTTGTCATGGGCGGTGCGGATGGCCAATTGGTGGGCTGAAGCCCACCCTACGAGGGTTATGAAAACGCTGTAGGGTGGGCTTCAGCCCACCTAAAATCGAACAGCCGCTCCCGAGCCCGCAGAAACGAAAACGGCCTGCAAAAGCAGGCCGTTTCGAGGCATTGCGAGAACTTACTTCAGCACGGCCAGGGCAGCGTCGTAGTTCGGCTCGCTGCCGATTTCGGCAACCAGCTCGCTGTGCAGGACCTTGTCGTTCTCGTCCAGCACCACCACGGCACGGGCCGCAACGCCGGCCAGCGGGCCGTCAGCCAGGGCTACGCCGTAGTCCTTGAGGAACTCGGCGCCGCGCATGGTCGACAGGTTCACCACGTTTTCCAGGCCTTCGGCGCCGCAGAAGCGTGCCTGGGCGAACGGCAGGTCAGCGGAAACGCACAGCACCACGGTGTTTTCCAGCTTGCTGGCTTCGGTGTTGAACTTGCGCACCGAGGTGGCGCAGGTCGGGGTGTCGACGCTCGGGAAAATGTTCAGCACTTTGCGCTTGCCGGCCAGGCTGCTCAGGCTGATGTCGGCCAGACCGGCACCAACCAGGTTGAAAGCCGGGGCTTGCTGACCCACTTGTGGCAGTTGGCCGGCGACGTTGACCGGGTTACCACGCAAGGTTACTTGAGTCATCGGAGTGTCCTCTCGTTATTGGGGTGAGTTGTTCGGGTAGAAAACGGCTGAGGCGGCGGCGCACAGAAGCGGCGGCATTCGCGCCTGAAGGACGCCGATGCTAGCACGGCTGTTTGCACCTGAGGTGACGGCGCCCGGGGCAGTTCGGCATTCAGAAGTCCCGCTTGTAGAACAGGTCGAGGGAGCTGGCCAGGCCGCTGGCGGCCTCCAGGTACAGCCGCTTGGTCAGCTCATAGCGCAGCGCCACGGTGTTCACCGGCTCGAACACGCCAACGCCGTAGCGCAGGCTCAGGCGTTCGGACAGGTTGCCGCTGGCCACCACGCTGGTGCCGTCGCCGCTGCCTTCGGTGTCCAGCTGGAAGTTCTCGATACCCAGGGTCTGGGCGACGTTGCCGGTCAGTGTCGAGCTGCCAGCCAGGCCCAGGGACAAGGCGGCCCGGGCCAGCATGTTGTTGTCGTTGCCGCTGGACATCGGCCGTCCGAGCACCAGGTACGAGAGCGCCTGTTCCTGACTCATGGCTGGCTCGGAGAACACTTCACTGCGGGGCTGGTCGGCGCTGCCACTCAGGCGCAATCCGGCCACCACATCGTCGACCCGGCGAATCGCTTCGATATCGAGGAACGGCTGATCGATTGGCCCGGTGAACAGCAGCCGCGCCCGACGGATTTCCAGGCGCTGGCCGTAGGCGCGGAAGCGGCCGTTGTTCAGGTTCAGCTCACCCCGGGTCTCCAGGTCGTTGCCGATGTGCATCTGCCCGGCCAGGTCGGCGTTCAGGCCGAAACCGCTGAACGTCAGCTTCTCCTGGCCCACGGTCACGTCGATGTCCATGGCGATGGCCGTTTCGGTCTTATCCTTACTCTGGGCGCCGACGATCACCGCGTCTTCGGAAACCTTCACCGTGGACGGCGGCAGCTCGCGCACCACGATGCTGCCGCGCGGCACCGAGACCTTGCCGCTCACCGAGAGCTGCTGGTCGATCAGGCGAACCCGCAGATCCGGCTCGACCTGCAGGTCGGCATAGGGCTCGACGATCACCGGCAGGCGCTGTCCGCTGACACGGATATCGGCACTCACCTCGTTGCCCCAGGCCAGCTCACCCTGGATGTTGCCCTGCCCGTTCTCGCCGCTGCGCCAGCCGCCACTGAGTTGCAGGCTTTCGCCGGCGATCAGCGCCTGCAGGTTCAGCGCTTCGAACTGGGTCGGCAACTCGCCGCCGGACAGCTCACCGTCGCTCAGTTGCAGACGGCCGTTGACCTGGGGCGCCATCAGATTGCCGGACAGCGTGCCGTTGCCGTTCAACTGACCGGCGATGCGCTCGACCATGGGCACGAACGGCCGCAGCACGGCGAGGTCCAGGCCATCCAGGCGGAAGCTGCCGCTCAGAGGCTTGCTGGCCGGACGCGGGTCGAGTTGCGCCTGCAACGCCAGCTCGCCGATTTTCGGCCCACGCAATTCGAGGGTCGCGTCCACCTGGCGCGGCCGCAGCTCGCTGCTCAGGCGCAGGCTGTCGTAGGGGAAATCGACCCACTGGTCCTGCTCGCGAATGCGCCACACGCCCTGGCCGGCGTCCAGCACCACATGTCCATCCGGCCCGCCGGCCGGCAGGTCGAGGTGGATATCGGCATTCAATTGACCCTGCCAGGCGAAATCCTTCGGCAGCCACTGGGCCAGGCTGTCCAGCGGGAAGTTGGCCAGGGTGTAGCGAATACGCGGTTCGGGCATCAGCCGCTGTTCTTCGCCGCAGAGGCTGGCCGGACCGGAGCGCCAGCAATGGGCGCCGAGGGTCAGTCGCCCGCTGGCCAGGCGCACCAGCGAAGCCGGTGCTTGCAGGCGCCAGTCCTGGCCGTTGCTTTGCAGCTCGCCCCGGCTCAGGCGGCCGCGCCAGTTGCCTTTGTCCAGCGTACCGTCGAAGGCCAGCACGCTCTGCAACAGCGGGCCGTCGAGGTCGAGCGTCACCTGCTGTTGCTTGATATCGCCCTGCCCGTCCACCTTCAATGTGCCCAGCGCGGTCTCGCCCAGGGCGATGCCCGTGGCAGTGAGGTCGAGCTGCGCGCGTTGGGCGCGGTCGAGGGTCGCCGACAAGGCCAGGCTCGCTACGCGCTGGTCGGTATAGGCCAGGCGCTGCCCCTGCAAAGCCAGCTTTCCCTGGGGCGCCTGCAGGGTGCCAGCCAGGTCGAGCTGACCGTTGATCGCCCCCTGCAGGCCCGGCCACAGCTGGCCCAGGCGCGTCAGGGCGATGCGCAGTTGCCCGCTCATTTGCTGATCGAGCGCGGCCTGGCCGTCGATGCGGTTATCGCCCAGGCGCAGGTCGAAGCGCTCCAGCGTCCAGCGTTCGCCAGCGCCGTCGGTTCGCGCTTGCAACACCACAGGTTGGCCGCGCAGACGGCCCTGGATGTCGATATCGGCGTCCAGTCGCAGGGCCTGGTCGCGCCATTGGCCCTTGCTGCGCAGCGGGCCGGCCAGGGTACCCGGCAGTTCCGCGACCCAGTAGGCCGGGTCGAACTGGCTGACGTTCAGGTTGGCATCCCAGCGCACGCCATCGGCGAACCCGACACTCACCTGCCCGGCCACCTGGCCCTGCCCCGCCTTCACCTGTAACTCGGGCAGGAACACCTGCTGCAGATCACCGCTCACCGGGCTGGCGACGCTGAAGGCGCCGGCCGGCCCTTCCAGGTCGGCGGTGAAGTGCCCCAGGTAATTGCCGTCGGAGAACGCCAGCTCGCCCTTCAAGGTGCGCAACGCCACGGGCGGCGGTTCGTCCAGCGGGTAGAGGCGCTGCCAGGGGAAGTCCTGCCAGTCGAAGCGGCTCTCCAGGCTGAACGCTTCGCGCCAGTCCAGGCTGCCGCTGAGCTGCACGCGCTGCGCCGGGTTGGCCGTGAGGTCGAGGGCCTCGATCTGCGCGCCCTCGGCCGTCACCGAACCCAGCAGGCGCAAGGCCATGGGCCCCTCTTCCGCCGGCAAGCGTGCGGCGCCGTCGATCGAGTAACCGTCCTGCAGATTGCCCTTGGCCTTCAGCACCAACTCATCCAGGCGCAGCGTGGGCGGCAGGTCGGGAGCGGCGAGGAAACCATCGGCGGTGAGCTGCACCTCGGCCGGCAGGTGCTCGGCGAGGGGCTGCAGCTCACCGGTCAGGCGACCATTCAGGTAGCCCTGGCTGTCGGCCTGCAGGTTCAGGCGGTGCAGCAGGTCGCCGCTGACCTGCACGGCCAGCTGCCACGGCACTTCGCCCGGCGCGGGCAAGGTCACGTCGCCACTGAGGGTCAACGGCCAGTTGCCGCTGGGCTGCACGGTGCCCTGGAGATTCACGGTCAGGTCGTCACGCTGCAGCTGCAGGCGTTCGATGCGCAGGCCGCTGGCGGCCCACTCGGCTTGCAGTTGCAGGGTCTGCAGCTGCTCGGTGTCGTTCAGGCTCAGGTTGCCGATGCGCACCTCGCCCACCTGCAAAGCCAGGGGCAGATTGAGGTCCGGCAGGCTCAGCGGTTCGTCGCTGCTCTCGGGGCTCGGCGGGAAATGCAGGTCGATTCGCTCGGCAGCCAGGCGCTCGATACAGAGCGTGGCGCGCAACAGGCAACTCGGCGACCAGTCGAGGGCTGGCGCCAGGACCTCCACCCGGCTTTCACCCTGCTGCCAGCGCAGGCTGTCCGCCTGCCAGGCGCCGCCGAGCCGGCCGCTGAAATTCTCCAGCGTCAGCCCCGGCACCTGCTGCAAGGCCCAGCGACTGCCAGCGCTGCTGCCGAGGATCACCGTCAGCAGCAGAAGCACGAGCAGCACCAGGCCTAGCAGGCTGGCCAGGGTTATTTTCAGCCCGCGTCTCACAGCTCCGGCCCCATGGAGAAATGCAGGCGTACCCCGCCCTCGTCATCCAGCGGGTGTGCCAGGTCCAGGCGCAGCGGGCCGACCGGCGACACCCAGCGCACACCCAGGCCCACGGCGCTTTTCAGGGTGGGGAAATCCAGCGAGTTGAAGGCGTTGCCCTGGTCGTAGAAGGTCGCCACCCGCCAGCGCTCCGCCACGCTGTACTGGTACTCGGCGCTGGCGGCGAACAGGTAACGCCCACCGATCTTGTCGCCTTCGCGGTTCTCCGGGGACAGGGTCTGGTAGTCGTAGCCACGCACGCTCTGGTCGCCACCAGCGAAGAAACGCAGGGACGGTGGCACCGACGAGTTGAAGCCATCGGAGGCGGTGCCGCCGAACTGCACGCGCCCGAGGAACCGGTGCCGATCCGCCAGGGTGGTAAGGCCCTTGAGCAACACGTTGCCATGCACCAGATCGGTGTCGGACAGCAGCCCTTCCTTGGCCACCGACAGGTCGAACTGCAGGCGGTAGCCGTGATTGGGGTCGATCTGGTTATCGCTGTGCAGGTACGAATAGCTGATGCCCGGCATCAGCAGCGTGCTCAGTCCGGAGTCGTCGCCCAGGCGGTACTCCTCGCGCTGCCACTTCAGGGAAATGACCCGCTGCCAGCCGCTGTCCAGCTTGCTGTGCCACTCAGGCCCGACCGTCAGCAGGCGGCTCAGGCTGTCGGTGTCGGCCAGCTCTTCATATTGATAGCCACCGGCGTAACGCAGCTTGTCGGTCAGCGGCGGGTCCAGGGGCACGTCGTACCACAGGCCGACGTTCTGCCGCGGCGCCGACAGCTCCATCTCGGCGCCGTAGCTGTGCCCTTGCGGGTTGGACCAGTGCCGCGTCCAGTTGGCCCGGCCGCGCGGCCCGACGTCGGTGGAGAAACCCAGCCCCAGGCCCATGCTGCGTGGCTTGCGCGCCGACATCTGAACCCGCACCGGAATCACCCGTTGCTCGGCCTCGGCCGGATTGGCATCGACCCGCACGGTCTCGAAGTAACCACTGGAGCGCAACGCCTGGTACAGCTCGGCGATGCGCTCGGAATCGTAGGGGGCATCCGCCGGGAACGGCACCATGCGTTGCAGCAGGGATTCGTCGAACGGCACGTCGCCGTCGAAACTCACCGCACCCAGTTGATAGCGCGGCCCGCTGTCGTAGATCAGGCGGATGTCGGCCACACCGGCCCTGGGGTCGATGTTCAATTCCTGGGCGGTGAAACGCCCCCGGAAGAAACCATAGCGCGAGGCCTGGTTCTGGATGGAGCGCTTGGCCGCTTCGTAGCGGCCGTGGTTGAGAACCGCGCCGGCCTTGAGCCGGTCGTCGGTGGGCACACGGAACCCGCGCATCTCGCTGGCCGGGCCGTCGATCCGCATAGTCACCTCGCGCAGGCGCACCGGCTCGCCCCGCGCCACGGTGACCACCAGCCGCAACGGGGTTTCTTCGACGACGTCGGTATCGATCTGCGCCTGGTAGTAGCCGAGGGCCTGGGCGGCCTCGTGGGCGCGGCTTTCGGCGACCCGGCGAAAGCGCTGCAGGGCTTCTGCGTCGCGGTCACCGAGGCTGCCGATGTAGTTCTGGATGTTTTCCCGCAGGGCGGTACTGTTCGGCGTGACCCGCACCTCCAGGCGCGCTTCAGCCAATACCGTGGCACTCAACGACAGCAACAACACTGCCACGCCAGTTCTGATCAACACTCTCATGGGGCGGATGCTACCACGGCCTACGCCCCATTCTAGAGCAGATGCTCCCGGCACCCGCGTTACCGGTTGTTTCCAGCCACGGTCACGCGCTGGCCTTGACCACCGGCTGCGGGTTGGGGTGGAAGAACACGTGTTCGATGATCGGCCCCACCGCCAGTTCGCCGATGTCTTCGTAGCCCTGGCGCTTGTAGAAGGCCAGGTAATGCGGGTTGCCGGTGTCGATGATGATGCCTTGCGACGTGGTGTCGTCCGCGCACCAGTCGTGCAGCGCTTCCAGCAGTTGTTCGCCGAATTTCTGCCCCTGGAACTCCGGGTGAATGCCGATCAGCGGCAGCACGTGGTACTGGCCGGGCGGCAGGCACGAGAGCACGGCATCGTGGTATTCGAGGTAACGCTTGGTGCAGCGAAAGCCCGTGGTCAGCAGCATGCGCATGCGCCAGCCCCAGCTTTCGGTGATGTCCAGACGACGCCGCGGCGGCGCGATCAGCGCCATGCCGATCAGACGGTCTTCGATCATCAGCCCCAGAGCCGGCAGGTCTTCGTTGAAGTGCTGCTGCACCAGTTCGCGGACGGTGGCCCTGACGCGCTGGTCGTAGCCCGCCCGTTCGGCCTCGAACAGATAGGCGAAGGTCGGGTCATGGCGATAGGCGTGGTACAGCAGCGAGCGTGCTTCACGGGCGTAACCACCGTCGAGCAAACGGACTTCGGCTGTTCTGTTGGGCATGGGCGGTGACCTCGTTGTTCTTTTAATGGGGGGCCTGTTGCCACCCTAGCACCGCCTTTCCGGGCCTGCCAGATCGCTGGCCGCGAGCCCGGCGGATCGGCTAGCATCGCAGGCTTTCCCGCTGAACAACCAGGATTTGCCGCCATGAAGATCGTCTCTTTCAATATCAACGGCCTGCGAGCTCGCCCGCACCAGTTGGCGGCACTGATCGAAAAACACCAGCCGGACGTGATCGGCCTGCAGGAAACCAAGGTCTCCGACGACCAGTTCCCGGAAGCGGAGATCCGCGCCCTCGGCTACCACGTGCACTACCACGGCCAGAAGGGCCACTACGGCGTCGCCCTGCTCTCGCGCCAGGAACCCCTGGAGCTGCACAAGGGCTTCCCCGGTGACGGCGAGGAATCCCAGCGCCGCTTCATCTACGGCACCTTCGCCGATGCCCAGGGCAATCCGATCACCGTGATGAACGGCTACTTCCCCCAGGGCGAAAGCCGCGACCACCCCGTGAAGTTCCCGGCCAAGCAGCGTTTCTACGCCGACCTGCAATCGCTGCTGGTGGAGCGCTTCCAGCCCGACCAGCCGCTGGTGGTGATGGGCGACATCAACATTTCCCCGGAAGATTGCGACATCGGCATCGGTGAACCGAACCGCCTGCGCTGGCTGAAAACCGGCAAGTGCAGCTTCCTGCCGGAAGAACGCGAGTGGTTGGCCACCCTGAAAAACTGGGGCCTGGTCGACAGCTTCCGTCACCTGCACCCGGCGGTGAACGACCGTTTCAGCTGGTTCGACTACCGCAGCCGCGGCTTCGAGGACGAGCCCAAGCGCGGCCTGCGCATCGACGTGATCCTTGCCAGCCAGCCGCTGCAGGCCCGCCTGAAAGACGCCGGCATCGACTACGACCTGCGTGGCATGGAAAAACCCTCGGACCACGCGCCTATCTGGCTCGAACTGAGCTGACCCACCCGGACGCGCAAAGCCCCGATGCAGAGCGCTTCCCGATCCCTCCCTGACAGGCGTGCGAACGCGCGCCTGTCATAATCCAGTCACCTTTCTGTCTTATCGTCGCGGCACTTCCATCCACCCATACAAGGTGTTTGCAGCATGTCGCGCGCCCTGCCCGCTCATGAACAGGAAACCTGGAGCCGTACCTTCACCTTCCTGATTCTCGGATTCATCTGCTACGCCCTGCCCTGGTCGGTATTCGCCGACGCCCTGCCACCACCCGCCAGCAGCGGCACCGTCCTGCATATCCAGGGCTCCAACACCATTGGTGCGCGTCTCGGCCCGGCCCTGATCAAGGGCATGCTCGAAGAACAGGGCCTGAGCGAAATCCGCATCGAAAAAGGCGCGGTGGAGAACGAACAACTGGTCAGCGGCCGCGCCAGCAACGGTCGTCGCGTCTCGGTGACCATTGCCGCCCACGGTTCGGGCACCGGTTTCACCGGCCTGCGTGATGGCAGCGCCGACCTGGCCGCCTCATCGCGTCCGATCAAGGACGCCGAAGCCTCGGCCCTGGCCACCCTCGGCGACCTGAAAAGCGCCGGTGGCGAGCAGATCATCGCCATCGACGGCCTGGCCATCATTCTGCACCCGAACAACCCGATCAGCGCCTTGCGCATCGACCAGCTGGCGCAGATTTTCTCCGGTGCCGTGACCGACTGGAGCCAGCTTGGCGGCAACAGCGGCACCATTCGCTTGTACGCCCGGGACGACAATTCCGGCACCTACGACACCTTCAAGGAGCTGGTGCTGGCCGCCAACGGCAAGACCCTGGCAGCCTCGGCGCAGCGTTTCGAGTCCAGCGAAAAGCTGTCCGACAGCGTCAGCCAGGACCCGCAGGGCATCGGTTTCATCGGCCTGCCGTACATTCGTCAGGCCAAGGCGGTGTCCATCGCTTCGGGCGACTCGCTGCCCATGGCGCCGCTGCCGACCCTGGTGGCCACCGAGGACTACCCGCTGTCGCGCCGCCTGTTCATCTACATCCAGCCGCAGAGCAGCAACGCCTGGGCCCGCGAGCTGGTGCGCTTTTCCCACAGCCCGCGCGGCCAGGCCATCGTCGGCCAGAACGGTTTCATCGCCCAGACCGTGCAGGCGGTTAAGGTCGCACCCAACAAGGCCATGCCACCGGAGTACCTGAAACTGACCAACGAGGCACAGCGCCTGACCGTCAATTTCCGCTTCCAAGAAGGCAGCGCCAGCCTGGACAACAAGGCTCGCCGCGACCTGGACCGGGTCATGAGCTACCTGCGCAACGAAGACAAACTGCAGAACAAGGTGGTGCTGGTGGGCTTTGGCGACCCCAAAGGCGACCCGGGACGCGCCGAGCTGCTGTCCAAGTTGCGGGCTATGGCGGTACGCCGCGAACTGGCCAAGCAAGGCGTATTGATGCGCGAGATCGCCGGCTTTGGCGATGAGCTGCCGGTGGCGGCCAACGACGGGGATGACGGGCGCATCAAGAATCGTCGTGTGGAAGTGTGGGTGTATTGAGGTCGTCCTCAAGATCGATGGTGGGTTACGCAGCGCGCGGTGATCGGGGTTGTTGGACGGTCAGTGGTCGGCGCGGCTAACCCACCCTACGGATTTAGGTTTATGACGAAGAAGGGATTGGCGGAGCGTGCGATTCGGCGCAGCTCCCCCTTCGAGCACCCTCGCCGCTTGCAACCCGGCCGTTCGGCGCCTACCTTTAAAGCATGTGACGCCGGGCCCCTCTGGCGGTGAGTTCTTCACCGTGATGTCGGAGTCACTAAGTTGATTCTCAACTTAGGCAGACAATCAGGGAGGCCCCATGACGGCTCTGCATGCCTTTTTATATACCCCCTTTCTCGGTACCCCCGGCTGGTTCTGGCTGGCGTTCATCACCATCGTCCTCGCCCTGCTGATCTTCGACCTCGGTGTACTGCACCGCGACCAGCACGAAATCGAAATGCGCGAGAGCCTGTTGCTCTACAGCGGTTATTTCAGCGTGGGCGTGGCCTTCGGCGGCTGGGTCTGGTGGCAGCTGGGCGCGACCAAGGCGCTGGAGTTCTACACCGGTTTCCTGGTCGAGCAATCGCTGTCGATGGACAACGTGTTCGTCATGGCGATGATCCTCGGGTTCTTCAACATCCCGCGCAAATACCAGCACCGCGTGCTGTTCTGGGGGATTCTGGGGGTGATCGTGCTGCGCGCGATCATGATCGGCCTGGGCACGGCCCTGGTGCAGGAGTTCGAGTGGATTCTCTACGTGTTCGGCGCATTCCTGCTGCTGACCGGGGTGAAGATGCTGTTCTCCAAGGAGGAACACCACCCCGACCTGTCGCAGAACCCCATGCTGAAATTCCTGCGACGGCATATCCGCGTCACCGACAGCCTGCACGACGGCCGCTTTCTGGTGCGCCTGCCCGACCCGGCCACCGGCAAGGTGCTGCTATACGCAACGCCGCTGCTGCTGGCCCTGGTGCTGATCGAGCTGGCCGACCTGGTATTCGCCGTGGACAGCGTGCCGGCGGTGTTCGCCATCACCCAGGACCCGTTCATCGTCTACACCTCGAACATCTTCGCGATCCTCGGCCTGCGCGCGCTGTACTTCGCCCTGGCGGCGCTGATGCACCGCTTCGTCTACCTGAAGTACGCCCTGGCACTGGTGCTGATCTTCATCGGCGGCAAGATTTTCCTGCACGGTTTCATCGGCAAGATTCCTGCGGTGCTGTCACTTGGCGTAACCTTCGGTTTGCTGGCAGGCGGTGTCCTGCTGTCGCTGCTGAAAACCCGAGACCAGCCCGCTGAGACCCAGGCGCCCGTTGACCGACCCGACCATTGAAATCGAACTGATTCACCAGCACGGCCGCCCCGCCTGGAAAGTGCACATGGGCCGCCGTGCGGTGATTTTCCAGGATGAACAGGCAGCCCGCGCCTTCGCCGCGCAGCTGCACATGCGCCTGGACTGGTTCCAGGACCAGGCCGACGATGACGAACAGCAGCCCCCTGGAGCCTGATCCCAGGCAAAAGAAAACCCGCACAAGGCGGGTTTTCTTTTTTATGGTCCGTAGGAGCGGCTGGTCGGCATACCGATTGCCCGCGAGCTCTTCGCTCTTGATCTACAGCCCCCGAATACTAACGGGCAGCCCCTCAACGACTCGCTTTCATCACCTCTTTCGACACGTACTTGCCGATCTCGAACTTGCCGATCGCCGCGCGGTGCACTTCGTCCGGGCCGTCGGCCAGGCGCAGGGTACGCTGCATCGCGTACCAGTAGGCCAGCGGGAAGTCGTTGGACACCCCGGCGCCGCCGTGGATCTGGATCGCCCGGTCGATCACCTTCAGCGCGACGTTGGGCGCCACCACTTTAATCTGGGCGATTTCGCTGGCGGCGATCTTGTTGCCCACGGTGTCCATCATGTACGCCGCGTTCAGGGTCAGCAGGCGCGCCATGTTGATTTCCATGCGCGAGTCGGCGATGTGGTCGATGTTGCCGCCCAGGCGGGCCAGGGGCTTGCCGAAGGCAGTGCGGTTGATCGAACGCTCGCACATTAGCTTCAGCGCGCGCTCGGCCATGCCGATGGAGCGCATGCAGTGGTGGATACGGCCTGGGCCAAGGCGACCCTGGGCGATCTCGAAGCCCCGGCCCTCACCCAGCAGCACGTTCTCGTACGGCACGCGCACGTTCTCGAACAGCACTTCGGCGTGGCCGTGTGGCGCGTCGTCGTAGCCGAACACCGGCAGCGGGCGCAGTACTTTCACGCCCGGGGCGTCCATCGGCACCAGGATCATCGAGTGCTGCTGGTGGCGCGGGCCGTCCGGGTTGGTCAGGCCCATGAAGATCATGATCTTGCAGCGCGGGTCGCAGGCGCCGGAGGTCCACCATTTGCGGCCGTTGATCACCCACTCGTCACCCACGCGCTCGGCACGGGCCTGCATGTTGGTGGCGTCCGAGGAGGCCACGCCCGGCTCGGTCATGGCGAAGGCCGAGCGGATCTCGCCGCTGAGCAGCGGCTTGAGCCACTGTTCTTTCTGCGCTTCGTTGGCATAGCGCACCAGCACTTCCATGTTGCCGGTGTCCGGTGCGGCGCAGTTGAACGGCTCGGCGCCGATCAGCGAGCTGCCCATGATTTCGGCCAGCGGCGCATACTCGGTGTTGGTCAGGCCGGCACCCAGCTCGGACTCAGGCAGGAACAGGTTCCACAGGCCTTCGGCCTTGGCCTTGGCTTTCAGCTCTTCCATGATCGCGGTGGGCTGCCAGCGGTCGCCTTCGTTGACCTGCTGCTCGAACACGGCCTCGGCCGGGTAGACATGGGTCTCCATGAACGCGGTGACGCGCTCACGCAGTTCCTGAACCTTCGGGGAGTACGCAAAATCCATGGAGAGCTACCTTCTGACGGGTGTTTTTGATGAGGTTTTATCCGGTGAAAATGATGCTAGAACAGGGCTCCTGATTTATCTAACCTATTTTCACCGTGTATTAACATTCATCACCGATATATGATTCACCCATAAGAACAACTCTCGGAGTGAGCGTGGCATGAATCTGAACAAGGTCGACCTGAACCTCTTTATCGTCTTCGACGCCATCTACACCGAGGCCAACCTGACCCGTGCCGGGCAGATCGTCGGCATCACCCAGCCGGCCGTTTCCAACGCCCTGGCCCGCCTGCGCGAGACCTTCAACGACCCGCTGTTCGTGCGCACCGCCCAGGGCATGGTGCCCACGCCGATGGCGCAGAACATCATCGGCCCGGTGCGCAACGCCCTGCAGCAGCTGCGTATCTCGGTGCAGGAAAGCCGCATTTTCACGCCGTCCCAGGCAAACAAGACCTACCGCATCAGCATGACCGACCTGATCGAGGCCGTGATCCTGCCGCCGCTGTTCCAGCGCCTGCGCCGCCTGGCGCCCCAGGTGACCATCGAGAGCATGCTGGCGCGCCGCCGCGAGACCACCAAGGAACTGGCCGCCGGCCGCCTGGACTTCGCCGTGGACGTGCCACTCAACACCGACCCTCAGGTACGCCACGTCAAGCTGATGGAAGACCGTTACGTGTGCGCCGTGCGCAAGGCGCACCCGCTGGCCAAGGACAAGATCAGCCTGGACGAGTACCTGTCGCTGACCCACATCCATATCTCCAGCCGCCGCAGCGGCCTGGGCTATATCGACCTGGCCCTGGGCAAAATGGGCATCCAGCGCAAGATTTCCCTGCGCTCGCAGCATTACCTGATGGCCTCCAACGTGCTGCAGAACACGGACATGGCGATGACCGTGCCGGAGCGTTTCGCCCGCCGCAACGACCTGCACTACATGGATCTGCCGGTGACCGACGTGCCAACCCTGGAAACCCACCTGTACTGGCACGAAAGCACCGACCAGGACCCGGCCAACCGCTGGATGCGCGAGCAGATCATCGAGATTTCCCAGCAGGTGATCGCTCAGGAAAAGAAAGCGGAGAAAGCCTCCGCCTGAGGTGAGCCGGCAGCGCCCGTCAGGCGCTGTCGCGCAGCACCAGTTCGAAGCCGACGTCGATGCAGCGCTGGGCCGGCAGATCGCCACGCATCAGGGTCAACAGCATCTCCCCCGCCAGCTGGCCAATCTGCCCACGGATGGTACGCACGGTGGTCAGCGCCGGGTGCACCCAGGCCGCCGCCGGCAGGTCGTTGAAGCCGGCAATCGCCAGCCGCCCCGGTACCTCCAGCCCCAACTGCCGGGCGCGGAACAGCGCACCCAGCGCCAGGTCATCGTTGTTGAAGAACACCGCGTCGATTTCCGGGTGCTGGGCCAGCAGCCGGTCGAGCAAGGCCGCCCCCAGTCCGATGGACGACAATTCCGGCGTGAGCAATTCGAGACTCGGGTTGTAGCGCCCCTGCTCCGCCATGGCCTGGCGGTAGCCTTCGGCCCGCTGCAAGGTGCGCGGATCGAGCTGGGCCGCGGCAAACGCAATGTGTCGGTAGCCCCGTTCGATCAACGCCCGGGTCATCGCCGCGCCAGCGTCCTGCTGGGAGAACCCCACGCAGTACTCGTCCTCGGCGTCGCTCAATTCCATCATGGTGACGATCGGCCCCCGGCAACCGCCGAGGATCTCCCGCGCCGCGTCGCTGCGCTCGAAGCCGGTGAGCAGCAAACCCGCCGGCTGGTGCGCCAGGTAGGAGCGCAACAGGCGCTCGTCCTCTTCGGGGCGGTAGTGACTGACGCCGATCATCATCTCGAAGCCCGCCGGCATCAGTACCCGCTGGATGGCTTCGACCGTGTCGACGAATACCGAGTTGGACAACGAGGGAATCAGCACCGCCACCAGGTTCGACCTGGAGCTGGCCAGTGCACGTGCCGCGGGGTGCGGCACGTAGCCCAAGGCCTTGGCCGCCTCCATCACCTGGGCGCGCAACGCATCGGACACCCGATCGGGCTGCGACAGCGCGCGCGAGGCGGACATCAGCGAGCACCCCACCGCCTTGGCCACATCGGACAGGGTGACGCGTTCGGCGGTGCGGCGGCGACGTTGGCTCATGATGATTCCATGGAGTGACGGTCGGCGATTCTACAGGTGAAAAAAGCGCGGGGCACGCCGCCCTGTGCCGCCACCACCATGCAAGGAGTGACGACTATGGCGTGCCCCGCTAAACGGGTCAGCTGCCGGCTTTGGCCAGCTCGGCCTGAACCTGCTCGAACAGTGGTTGACCGACAGTGTCGATCACCTTCTGGATGGCGGGTTTGGCCTGATCGCGCATGCGTTGTACTTCATCCGCGCTGATTTCGTTGATCTCCATCCCTTGCTCCTTGAGCTGGGCCAGGGCCTTCGCCGCTTCGGCACGGGTGTCTTCACGCTCGAAGTCGCGGGCTTTCTTGGCCGCCTCGAGGATGATGCCCTGCTCGGTCTGCGACAGGCCGTCCCACCAGCGCTTGGAGGCAGTGACGATCCACGGGCTGTACACGTGGTTGGTCACGGTCAGGTACTTCTGCACCTCGTAGAAGCGCGACGAGAGGATGGTATTGAAGGGGTTTTCCTGACCGTCCACGGCCTTGGTTTCCAGCGCGGTAAACAGCTCGGAGAACGGCAGCGGCAGCGCGTTGGCGCCCATCAGCTTGAAGGTCTCGAGGAACACCGGGTTGGGCATCACGCGCAGCTTGATGCCCTGGAAATCTTCCAGGCGGGTGATCGGGCGGACGTTGTTGGTCATGTTGCGGAAGCCGTTTTCCCAGTAGACCAGGCCGACCAAGCCCTTCTCTTCCAGCTTGTCCATGACCTGACGACCAACCGGGCCGTCGAGCACGGCGTCGGCCTGTTGCTCGCTGGTGAACAGGAACGGCGTGTCCCAGACCGCCATTTCCTTGGTGATGCCGACCAGGGTCGCGGTGGAGCCGACCATCATTTCCTGGGCGCCGCCGATCAGGGCGTTCTGCATCTGATCATCCGAGCCCAGGCTGGCGCTGCCGAAGGAACGCATTTTCAACTTGCCGTCGGAGGCCTTGGCCACCTCGTCGGCGAACATCTTGGCGGCTCGCCCCTGGTTACTGTTTTCGTTGAGGCCGTAACCGAAGCGGATCATCCGCGAGCGGACATCATCGGCATGGACGGTCATTGAAGCCAGCGGGCCGCAGAGCATCGCGGCAGTGAGGACAGCGATCAGGGGACGTTTCATCAGTGAGTACCTTTTATTGTTGTGAGAAGTACGACAAGGGTGAAGCGGGCCGCGCCGTCAGCGCAGCCAGGCCAGTGGAACCGTGACGATCGATGGGAAGATGATCAGCATGCCCACGATCACCATGTAGATCAGGAAGAACGGCACGATGCCACGCACCAACACTTCCATCTTCAGGCGACCGATGCCGCCCACCACGTTGAGCACCGTGCCCACCGGCGGGGTGATCAGGCTGATCGAACCGATCAGGACGAACATCACGCCGAAATACACCGGATCGACACCGGCGACCGCCGCGATGGGCGCCAGCACCGGACCGAGGATCAGGATGGTCGGCGTCAGGTCGAGGACCATGCCCACCGCCAGCATCAGCAGCACGATCGCCGCCACCAGCAGTTTCGGGTGTTCGACCAGCGGGCCGAGCATGGCGGCGATTTCACCGGGCAGTTGGGCCAGTGTCACCATATAGGCCGAAACCGTGGCCGCGGCGCAGAGGAACATCACCGACGCGGTGGTACGGCTGGCCTTGGTCAGCGCCTCGTTGAGCTCCTTCCAGTTCAGTTCGCGGTAGAGCAAGGTGGACACGCCCAGGGCGTAGACCGCCGCCACCACGGCCGCTTCGGTCGGGGTGAAGATGCCGAAACGCAGACCACCGACGATGATCACCGGCAGCATCAGCGCGGCGATACCGTCGACCAGCACACGACGACGCTCTTCCTTGCTGGCCTTCTCCACCGGCGGCTCGTTGAAGTCGCGGGCAATCAGGGTCCAGGCGATGACCAGGCCGACGCCCATGATCAGACCCGGCACCAGGCCGGCCATGAACAGCTGACTGATCGAGGTATTGGTCACCACGCCGTAGATCACGAACGGCATGGACGGCGGAATGATCGGCGCGATGATGCCCCCGGCGGCCACCAGGCCCGCAGAGGAATGCAGCGGGTAGCCGCGCTGGCGCATCATCGGCAGCAACAGGGTAGCCAGGGCCGCGGTGTCGGCCAGGGCCGAGCCGGACATGCTCGCCAGCAACACGGCCGCAGCGATGGTCACGTAGCCGAGGCCGCCGCGCAGGTGGCCGAAGTACGCCTGGGCCATGGCGATGATGCGCTTGGAAATGCCACCGGCATTCATCAGCTCGCCGGCCAGGATGAAGAACGGCACGGCCAGCAGCGGGAAGTTGTCGGCACCGGCCAGCAGGTTTTGCGCCAGCAACTGGACGTCCCAGAACTCCAGGTACCACATCAGCACCCCGCCGGTCAGGATCAGCGCGAAGGCAATGGGCATGCCGAACGCCATGAACCCCAGCAGGGAAGTAAGGAAGACAGCGACAGTCATCAGCAGGTCCTCGGTGGGCGTTGCCCGATATTGTTATTGGAAGGGCCGTTCAATCAGCCGTGACGTTGGCTTGCGCAGGTTCCAGCGTTGGCGAGTGCTTCCAGAGCATCACCAGCTGCACCAGGGCCAGGAGCACCAGGGCGGACATGCAGGCCAGGATCGGCACCATCGCCAGCACCACCGGGTAACCGACCACGGTGCTGATGTTGCCCCAGCCGAACTGCACCTGATTCCAGGCGCCCCATGCCGACAGCCCGCTGGCCACGGCCACCAGCACCCAGCTGATGGAATCCGCCAGTCGCTGGGCGACGGGTTTGAGGCGGTCGCGCACCATCGAAAAGCGCATCAGCTCGCCCCGGCGCATGCTCGAAGCCACCCCGACGAACACCAGCCAGACGAAGGCCAGCCGCGACAACTCCTCGACCCCAGCCATGCCGGTACCAAAGGCGTAACGCGCCACCACGTTGCCGAATACCGCAAGCACCATGAAGGCCATCAGCACGGCCATCAGCACGTCGGTCACGCGGTCGAACCAGCGCGCCACGGCCCCGTCGTAAATCGGTTCGCCCGTCAGACTGCCAGCATGGTTAGCGCTATCAAGCCCGGTCGAAGAAAGACCCACCTGAGCGCCCAGGCTCGCCTCCGCGCCGTCACGGCGCAGCCATTCGCCTACTTCGGCGACCACCTCTTCGCGGGAACGCGAGGCGTCGACGATCAGGGTATGGGATTCGTTTTCAGGACGTTCCAGCGCTTCGAACTGGCTGGCCACCAGGGAGGTCGGCATGAAATGCCCGGGACGCGCCCCCACCCGCTGCAGAGCAGTGGCGTGGTCGACATCGAGGTGCACGAACTGCAAGCCCGGAATCGCCGCACGCAGGCGTTCGCGGTACACCTGCTTGAGCGCCGAACAGGCCAGCACGAAGGCCTGCCCTTCCGCCTGCACGCACCGCATTTCGTCGATCAGGGAATCCAGCCACTGAATGCGATCCTGATCGCTCAGCGGGATACCCGCACGCATGCGTTCGACGTTGTCCTGAGGATGGAAATGGTCGGCTTCGATGTAGCGCCAACCGAGGTCGCTGGCGACCGCCAGACTGATGTTGCTTTTACCGGAACCACTGACGCCCATCACCACCAGGGTGCGTCGTGCCGGTGCAGCAGCGGGAGCAGATGAGGTTGTCTGCATGGGATCTCCTGGGCGCCATTCGTGTGGGCCGCTCATTGTTTGAGCCGGATGTTAGCGCTATCCAAATCGTACGACAACCCTCTTCGTGCACAAACCATTTCATCTACGACTATTGGCTATGGACGGCCGTTTGCCGATGTGTCGACCCAGGCTCGCGCCGTAGACAAGGCGCGCCCAGATCGTCAACGGGTCCCGCCGAGATGCCGGATCGGGGCTGAACAGCCGCCGATTGACTTCATCAAGCGGCAGGTTTACGTTAACGTAAAGGTAAACGAGAACTGCCCATGACCACCTACTCCATCTCCGAACTGGCCCGCGAACTGGACATCACCACCCGGGCCATTCGTTTCTACGAGGAGCAGGCCATGCTCAGCCCCGAGCGCCGGGGCCAGGAGCGCATCTACAGTGCCAAGGACAAGGTCACCCTCAAGCTGATCCTGCGCGGCAAGCGCATCGGCTTTTCCCTGGCCGAGTGCAAGGAACTGATCGGCCTCTACGACCCCGCCGGCAACCGCAAGCAGCTGGACACCTTCATGGCCAAGATCGCCGAACGGCGCGGCCAGCTCGAGCAGCAACTGCTCGACATCCAGCAGATGCAGCTGGAGCTGGACACCGCCGAAGAGCGCTGTCTGAACGCCATGGCCGAACTCGACAAACACCCCGCGCCGGCCCGCTAGGCGCCGCGCAGACACCGCCGTTTTCCCCTTCAAGAACAATTCAAACAGGTGAAACCATGAGCTACCCCTCTCTCAACTTCGCACTCGGTGAAACCATCGACATGCTGCGCGAACAGGTCCAGGCCTTCGTCGCCGCCGAACTGGCACCGCGGGCCGCCGAGATCGACGCCAGCAACCAGTTCCCCATGGACATGTGGAAGAAGTTCGGCGACATGGGCCTGCTCGGCGTCACCGTCGAAGAGGAATACGGCGGCTCCGGCCTGGGCTACCTGGCCCACGTCATCGCCATGGAAGAAATCAGCCGCGGCTCGGCCTCGGTCGCCCTCTCCTACGGCGCCCACTCCAACCTCTGCGTCAACCAGATCAAGCGCAACGGCACGGCCGAGCAGAAAGCCCGCTACCTGCCCAAGCTGATCAGCGGCGAGCACGTCGGCGCCCTGGCCATGAGCGAACCCAACGCCGGTTCCGACGTGGTGTCGATGAAGCTGCGTGCCGACAAGCGCGGCGACCGCTACGTGCTCAACGGCAGCAAGACCTGGATCACCAACGGTCCGGACGCCAATACCTACGTGATCTACGCCAAGACCGACCTGGACAAGGGCCCCCACGGCATCAGCGCCTTCATCGTCGAGCGCGACTGGAAGGGCTTCAGCCGCGGCAACAAGTTCGACAAGCTCGGCATGCGCGGCTCCAACACCTGCGAACTGTTCTTCGATGACGTCGAAGTGCCAGAAGAAAACGTACTCGGCCAGCTCAACGGCGGTGTGCGCGTGCTGATGAGCGGCCTCGACTACGAGCGCGTGGTGCTCTCCGGCGGCCCGGTGGGAATCATGCAGGCGGCCATGGACGTGATCGTGCCCTACATCCACGACCGCAAGCAGTTCGGCCAGAGCATCGGCGAATTCCAACTGATCCAGGGCAAGGTCGCCGACATGTACACCCAGCTCAACGCCAGCCGCGCCTACCTGTACGCCGTGGCCAACGCCTGCGACCGGGGCGAAACCACCCGCAAGGACGCCGCCGGGGTGATCCTCTACACCGCCGAGCGCGCCACGCAACTGGCCCTGGATGCGATCCAGATCCTCGGCGGCAACGGCTACATCAATGAATTCCCCACCGGCCGCCTGCTGCGCGACGCCAAGCTCTACGAGATCGGCGCCGGCACCAGCGAAATCCGCCGCATGCTGATCGGCCGCGAGCTGTTCAACGAAACCAAGTAAGACGACGCAGCTGTAGGAGCCAGCTTGCTGGCGATCGGAACTAACCCGCCACATAAGCGCTGCGTGGTAGACCGTAATCGCCAGCAAGCTGGCTCCTACTAAAAGCACCTCTTCAACGGAGCCAGCCCATGGCCATCCTGCACACCCAGCTCAACCCGCGCTCGCCGGAGTTCGCCGCCAACCGCGAGGCGATGCTCACCCAGGTCAACGACCTGCGCACCCTGCTCGCCCAGGTCCACGAAGGCGGCGGTGCCAAGGCCCAGGAACGTCACACCTCGCGCGGCAAGCTGCTGCCCCGCGAGCGCATCAACCGCCTGCTCGATCCCGGCTCGCCGTTTCTCGAGATCGGCCAACTGGCCGCCTACGAGGTCTATGGCGAAGACGTGCCCGCCGCCGGCGTGGTGGCCGGTATCGGGCGGGTCGAGGGCATCGAATGCATGATCGTGGCCAACGACGCCACGGTGAAAGGCGGCAGCTACTACCCGCTGACCGTGAAAAAGCACCTGCGCGCCCAGACCATCGCCCAGCAGAACCGCCTGCCCTGCATCTACCTGGTGGACTCCGGCGGCGCCAACCTGCCGCGCCAGGAAGAGGTGTTCCCGGACCGCGAGCACTTCGGGCGGATCTTCTTCAACCAGGCCAACATGAGCGCCATGGGCATTCCGCAGATCGCCGTGGTCATGGGCTCCTGCACCGCCGGCGGCGCCTATGTGCCGGCCATGGCCGACGAAGCGATCATGGTGCGCAACCAGGCCACCATTTTCCTCGCCGGCCCGCCCCTGGTGAAGGCCGCCACCGGTGAAGTGGTCAGCGCCGAAGACCTCGGTGGTGCCGACGTGCACTGCAAGACCAGCGGCGTAGCCGACCATTATGCCGACAGCGACGAACACGCCCTGGCCATGGCCCGGCGCAGCATCGCCAACCTCAACTGGCGCAAGCTCGGCGAACTCGACGCACGCCAGCCGATCGCCCCGCTGTACGCCAGCGACGAGCTGTACGGGGTTATCCCGGCGGACGCCAAGCAGCCCTTCGACGTGCGTGAAGTGATCGCGCGCCTGGTCGACGGCTCGGTGTTCGATGAATTCAAGGCGCTGTTCGGCACCACCCTGGTGTGCGGCTTCGCCCACCTGCACGGTTACCCCATCGCGATCCTGGCCAACAACGGCATCCTGTTCGCCGAGTCGGCGCAGAAAGGCGCGCACTTCATCGAGCTGGCCTGCCAGCGCGGTATTCCCCTGCTGTTCCTGCAGAACATCACCGGTTTCATGGTCGGCCAGAAGTACGAGGCCGGCGGCATCGCCAAGCACGGCGCCAAGCTGGTGAATGCCGTGGCCTGCGCCAAGGTGCCGAAATTCACCGTGATCATCGGTGGCAGCTTCGGTGCCGGTAACTACGGCATGTGCGGCCGCGCCTACGACCCGCGCTTCCTGTGGATGTGGCCCAACGCGCGGATCGGCGTGATGGGTGCCGAGCAGGCCGCCGGGGTGCTGGTACAGGTCAAGCGCGAGCAGGCGAGTCGCGCCGGCCACCCGTTCAGCGACGAGGAAGAGGCGCGCATCAAGCAGCCCATCGTTGCCCAGTACGAGCAGCAGGCCCACGCGTTCTACTCCAGCGCCCGGTTGTGGGACGACGGCGTCATCGACCCGGCGCAGACCCGCGACGTGCTCGGCTTGGCGCTGTCGGCCAGCCTCAACGCCCCGATCGAACCGAGCCGCTTCGGCGTATTCCGCATGTGATTTGTGGGAGGGGCTTTAGCCGCGAGCTGTCGTGCTGTGTCGCGGCTGAAGCCCCTCCCACACCGAATTCAATGTATCGGTGCGCCCGCCGCGCCCAACGGACTTGACCATGACCGACTTCACCACCATCCAGCTTGAAACCGACCCACGCGGCTTCGCCACGCTTTGGCTGAACCGTCCGGACAAGAACAACGCCTTCAACGCCGAGATGATCCGCGAGCTGATCCTTGCCCTCGACGCGGTCGGTGCCGACAAGTCGCTGCGTTTCCTGCTCCTGCGCGGGCGCGGCAAGCATTTCTCGGCCGGCGCCGACCTGGCCTGGATGCAGCACGCCGCCACCCTCGACTACACCGCCAACCTGGGCGACGCCCGCGAACTGGCCGAGCTGATGCACAACCTGCACTACCTGAAGATTCCGACCCTGGCGGTGGTCCAGGGCGCGGCGTTTGGGGGCGCGGTAGGCCTGATCAGTTGCTGCGACATGGCCATCGGCAGCCAGGACGCCCAGCTATGCCTGTCCGAAGTGCGCATCGGCCTGGCACCTGCGGTCATCAGCCCCTTCGTGGTCCAGGCCATCGGCGAACGCGCCGCCCGCCGCTACGCCCTGACTGCCGACCGTTTCAGCGGCGAACGCGCCCGGGAACTGGGCCTGTTCGCCGAAAGCTACTCAGGCGATGCGCTGGATGCGGCAGTCGACAGCTGGGTCGCCAACCTGCTGCTCAACAGCCCCCAGGCCATGCTCGCCAGCAAGGATCTGCTGCGTGAAGTCGGCAGCGGCGTGCTGACCCCGGCCCTGCGCCGCTACACCGAAAACGCCATCGCCCGCATCCGCGTCAGCGCCGAAGGCCAGGAAGGCCTGCGCGCCTTCCTCGACAAACGCCAGCCCGGCTGGCAGGAGCACCAGGCATGAGCCCACGCACAATCGACACCCTGCTGGTGGCCAACCGCGGTGAAATCGCCTGCCGCGTGATGCGCACCGCCAAGGCCATGGGCATCCGCACCGTGGCGGTCCACAGCGCCATCGACCAGGCTGCCCGCCACGCCCGCGAGGCGGACATCCGCGTCGACCTCGGCGGTGCTCGTCCGAACGAGAGCTACCTGCTGATCGACAAGCTCATCGCCGCCGCCAAAGCCAGTGGCGCCCAGGCCATCCATCCCGGTTACGGCTTCCTTTCGGAGAACGCCGGGTTTGCCAGGGCCATCGAACAGGCCGGGCTGATTTTCCTCGGCCCGCCCGCCTCGGCCATCGACGCCATGGGCAGCAAATCGGCGGCCAAGGCGCTGATGGAACAAGCCCAGGTGCCACTGGTGCCGGGTTACCACGGCGAAGCCCAGGACCTGGACACCTTCCGCGACGCCGCCCAGCGCATCGGTTATCCGGTGCTGCTCAAGGCCGCTGCCGGCGGTGGCGGCAAAGGCATGAAGGTGGTCGAGCGCGAAAGCGAGCTGGCCGAGGCCCTGGCCAGCGCCCAGCGCGAGGCGCAGTCCTCGTTCGGCGATGCGCGCATGCTGGTCGAGAAGTACGTGCTCAAGCCGCGCCACGTGGAGATCCAGGTATTCGCCGACCAGCACGGCCACTGCCTGTACCTCAACGAGCGCGACTGTTCGATCCAGCGTCGCCATCAGAAAGTGGTGGAGGAAGCCCCCGCCCCCGGCCTGTCGCCCGAGCTGCGCCGTGCCATGGGCGAAGCCGCGGTGAAAGCTGCCCAGGCCATCGGCTACGTCGGCGCCGGCACCGTGGAATTCCTGCTGGACGAGCGCGGCGACTTCTTCTTCATGGAGATGAATACCCGCCTGCAGGTCGAACACCCTGTCACCGAAGCCATCACCGGCCTCGACCTGGTGGCCTGGCAGATTCGCGTGGCCCGTGGCGAAGCGCTGCCCATTACCCAGGAGCAGGTGCCGCTGATTGGCCACGCCATCGAAGTGCGGCTGTACGCTGAAGACCCGGACAACGATTTCCTGCCGGCCACCGGCACCCTCGCCCTGTACCGCGAAGCCGCAGCCGGCCCGGGCCGCCGGGTCGACAGCGGCGTGGCCGAAGGCGACACGGTGTCACCCTTCTACGACCCGATGCTCGGCAAGCTGATCGCCTGGGGCGAGAACCGCGAAGAGGCACGCCTGCGCCTGCTGGCCATGCTCGGGGAAACCTGCGTGGGCGGCGTGCGCACCAACCTGGCGTTCCTGCAGCGGGTCCTGGCGCACCCGGCGTTCGCCGCGGCAGAGCTGGATACCGGCTTTATTCCGCGCCACCAGGCGCAATTGCTGCCCACCCCGACCGGGCTGCCCAGCGAGTTCTGGCAACTCGCCGCCGAGGCATTCGTGCAGAGCGAGCCACCGCGCACCCGAGACGACGACCGCCATTCGCCTTGGGCGGCCAACAGCGGCCTGCGCCTGGGCATGCCGGCGGAAATCGACCTGCACCTGAGCTGCCAGGGCGAACGCCAGGTGGTGCGCCTGCGCCACAGCGCCCCCTCCACCGTGCAGTGGGCCGGCGAACACCTGACGGTCGAGCACGATGGCGTGCGCCAGCGGCACCTCGCCCTGCGCCGGGGCGACACCCTTTACCTGCACTGGCAAGGCGAACTGCGCACGGTGCAGGCCATCGACCCGATCGCCGAAGTCGAGGCCAGCCACGCCCAGCACGGCGGCCTGACCGCGCCCATGAACGGCAGCATCGTGCGCATCCTGGTCGAACCGGGCCAGGCGGTGGAGGCCGGCACCGCCCTGGTGGTGCTGGAAGCGATGAAGATGGAACACAGCATCCGCGCCCCGGAAGCCGGCACGGTCAAGGCCCTGTACTGCAGCGAAGGGGAAATGGTCAGCGAAGGCACCGTGCTGGTTGAACTCGAAGCGCCTGCGCCGTAGACCTACCTGTGTGGGAGGGGCTTTAGCCGCGAGCATCGCCGCTGAAGCGCCTCCCACGGAAGTGTTTTGCGTCTGGTCGCTATGTCGTAGGGTGGATCACGCTTCACCGATCCACCATTGGGTCATTCACCCGGATGGTGGGCATGAAAGCGATGTCCACCCTACACAACCCCGTGGGAGGGGCTTCAGCCGCGAGCTTTTGCGTCTGGTCGCTATACCGTAGGGTGGATCACGCTTCATTGCTCCACCCTTGGATCATTCGCCCGGATGTGGTGGACATGAAAAGCGATGTCCACCCTACACAAGCGTGGGAGGGGCTTTAGCCGCGACTGTCGCAGCAGAGGCGACTCCCACGGTAGTCTTTGCCAGCGTATTTTTACGCGTGTGCCTTGCGGCCCATGCCGAACACCGATGAGGAATCCCGATGAGCCTGCCCCACTCCGTACGCCTGGTCGAAGTCGGCCCCCGCGACGGCCTGCAGAACGAGAAACAGCCAATCAGCGTCGCCGACAAGGTGCGCCTGACCGATGACCTGAGCGCCGCCGGCCTGGGCTATATCGAAGTGGGCAGTTTCGTCTCGCCCAAGTGGGTACCGCAGATGGCCGGTTCCGCCGAGGTGTTCGCCGGCATCCAGCGCAAGCCCGGGGTCACCTATGCCGCCCTGGCGCCGAACATGCGCGGCCTGGAAGCGGCCCTGGAAGCCAGGGTCGAAGAAGTGGCAGTGTTCGCCGCCGCCAGCGAGGCCTTTTCGCAGAAGAACATCAACTGTTCCATCGCCGAGAGCCTCGAGCGCTTCGTGCCGTTGATGGCGGCAGCCAAGGATGCCGGTGTACGGGTGCGCGGCTACGTGTCCTGCGTGCTCGGTTGCCCGTATGACGGCGCAGTGGACGCCGCCCAGGTCGCCAGCGTCGCCCGGGAGCTGTATGCCATGGGCTGCTACGAGGTGTCCCTGGGCGACACCATCGGCACCGGCACCGCCGGCCAGACCCGCCACCTGTTCAACGTGGTCGGCCGCGAGGTGCCGCGCCACCTGCTGGCCGGGCACTTCCACGACACCTATGGCCAGGCCCTGGCCAACATCTACGCCAGCCTGCTCGAAGGCATCGCCGTGTTCGACAGTTCCGTCGCCGGCCTGGGCGGCTGCCCCTACGCCAAGGGCGCCACCGGCAACGTCGCCACCGAAGACGTGCTGTACCTGTTGCAGGGCCTGGGGATCGAAACCGGCATCGACATGGACCGCCTGATCGATGCCGGCGCACGTATCTGCGAGGTACTGGGCAAGCCCAACGGCTCACGGGTCGCCCGTGCGCGCCTGGCGAGCCGCTGAACCTCCTCTCCCATGCCCACCGTAGGAGCGGATTTATCCGCGAATTCGCGGCTGAAGCCGCTCCTACGAAAACTGAACGCACCACCTGACGACCATAAGCGAACGCCATGAAAGACACCGCTACCCTGCGTGACTACCAGCACGTACGCCTGCTGGCGATCCGTTCGCTGTTCGAGATCGTCGAGCAATCCAGCGAAGGCACGGTGATCGTCGACCGCGATGCACGCATCGTCTGGATGAACGAGCGCTACGCCCGCCGCTATGGCCTGGACGAGGCCAGCCAGGCCATCGGCCAGGAGGTGGAAAAGGTCATCCCCACCAGCCTGTTGCGCCAAGTGGTGGACACCGGCCAGCCGATCCTGCTGGACATGCTCGACACCCCCGGCGGCCCGCTGGTGGTGATGCGCCTGCCGATCCACGATGATGACGGAGAGGTGATCGGCGCCATCGGCTTCGCCCTGTTCGACCAGTTGAAGAACCTGGCGCCGCTGGTGACCCGCTTCATGCAGATCCAGGAAGAACTGGCCTCGACCCGCTCCCTGCTGCAGGCGCGCCAGGCCAAGTACAGCTTCGCCCACTTCATCGGCACCAGCGCCCCCAGCCTGGAGGTCAAGCGCCGGGCCCGGCGCAGCGCGGCCAGCGAACTGCCGGTGCTGCTGCTCGGCGAAACCGGCACCGGCAAGGAGCTGCTGGCCCACGCCATTCACAGCGCTTCGCCACGGGCCCACCGGCCCTTCGTCAGCGTCAACTGCGCGGCGATCCCGGAGAACCTGCTGGAGGCCGAGTTCTTCGGCACCGCGCCCGGTGCCTTCACCGGCGCAGACCGCAAGGGGCGTCCCGGCAAGCTGCAGATCGCCCAGGGTGGCACGCTGTTTCTCGACGAAATCGGCGATATGCCCCTGGCCCTGCAGAGCAAGCTGCTGCGGGTGCTGCAGGAGAAAGAATTCGAGCCGGTGGGCTCCAACGAAGTACGGCGCAGCGACATTCGCCTGATTGCCGCCACCTCCCTGGACCTGGAGCAGGCCATACAGGCCGGCACCTTCCGCTCCGACCTCTACTACCGCCTCAGCGTGCTGCCCATGCAGTTGCCACCGCTGCGCGAGCGCCTGGACGACCTGCCGGCGCTGTGCGAGGCGATTCTCGACGAGATTCCCGGCCACCACGAACTCGACGATGAGGCACTGGCGTTGCTGGCCAGCCACGCCTGGCCGGGCAATATCCGCGAGCTGCGCAACGTGCTGGAGCGCACCGCCCTGCTCAGCGACGACCTGCGCCTGGATGCCGCCGGACTGCGCAGCGCCATCGGCCGCCTGAGCCCGCTGCCTGCGGCGTTGAAAACCGTGCCCGTCGCCGGCCCGCTGGCCACCGGCACTGACTTCTACAGCGCCCGCGACGCGTTCGAACGTGAACTGATCAGCCAGGCCCTGGAAGCACATGCCGGCAATGTAGTGGAAGCCGCGAAGCACCTGGGGTTAGGCCGCTCGACGCTCTACAAGAAAATGCTCGCACTGGGGCTTCCGTCCTGAAACAGAGACTTGTCTACAAACGGAGACAGGCGTTTTTACAGGCGCTGGCCGGCCAATCGTCTACAAACAGAGACAGAGGCATCCAGCCGACTTAACAAATTTAAAAATAATCCTTTAATTTCAATTACTTAAAAATCTGGCACGGAAGTCGCTATCACCTGTTTCACGACCCTGGCGGTCGCCAACAAAAACAATTATGCCGCGCAACGACGCGGCGCCAGGAGATAGCTCCATGAGTGTGATCATCGCCCTCGCGGCACTCGCATTGCTGATGCTCGCCGCCTACCGCGGCTACAGCGTCATCCTCTTCGCCCCCATCGCCGCCCTCGGAGCCGTGCTGTTCACCGACCCCTCCGCCGTGGCCCCCATGTTCACCGGGGTGTTCATGGACAAAATGGTCGGCTTCATCAAACTCTACTTCCCGGTATTCCTGCTCGGCGCGGTGTTCGGCAAGCTGATCGAACTGTCCGGCTTCTCCCGGTCCATCGTCGCTGCGGCCATCCGCATCCTCGGCACCGGCCAGGCGATGCTGGTGATCGTGCTGGTCTGCGCCCTGCTCACCTACGGCGGCGTGTCGCTGTTCGTGGTGGTGTTCGCGGTGTACCCGTTCGCTGCCGAGATGTTCCGCCAGAGCGACATCCCCAAACGACTGATCCCGGCCACCATCGCCCTCGGCGCGTTCAGCTTCACCATGGACGCCCTGCCCGGCACCCCGCAGATCCAGAACATCATCCCCACCACCTTCTTCGGCACCACCTCCTGGGCGGCGCCGTGGCTGGGGGTGATCGGCACGATCTTCGTGTTCAGCGTCGGTATGTACTACCTCCACCGTCAGCTGAAAAAGGCACGACGCAAGGGTGAAGGCTATGGCACCGAACTGCGCAACGAACCGGAAACCGCCGAGGACCTCGACCTGCCCAGCCCCTGGCTGGCGCTGTCGCCGCTGGTGCTGGTGGGCGTGGCCAATCTGCTGTTCACCCACTGGATTCCGCAGTTCTACGGCAAGACCCACACCCTGCAACTGGCGGGCATGGCCACGCCGGTGACCAGCGAAGTGGCCAAGCTGACCGGTATCTGGGCGGTGCAGGCGGCGCTGCTGCTGGGCATCCTGCTGGTACTGATCTGCGGTTTCCGCGCCATCCGCGCCCGCCTGGCCGAAGGCACCAAGACTGCCGTCAGCGGCGCCCTGCTGGCGTCGATGAACACCGCCTCGGAATACGGCTTCGGCGCGGTGATCGCGGCCCTGCCGGGCTTCCTGGTGCTGGCCGACGCACTGAAGAACATCCCGGATCCGCTGATCAACGAAGCGGTCACCGTGACCCTGCTGGCCGGTATCACCGGCTCGGCCTCCGGCGGTATGAGTATCGCCCTGGCGGCCATGTCCGACACCTTCATCGCCGCCGCCAACGCGGCCAACATCCCGCTGGAAGTGCTGCACCGGGTGGCCTCGATGGCCAGCGGCGGCATGGACACCCTGCCGCACAACGGCGCGGTGATCACCCTGCTGGCGGTGACCGGCCTCACCCACCGCGAGGCCTACAAGGACATTTTCGGCATCACGATCATCAAGACCCTGGCGGTATTTTTCGTCATCGGTGTGTTCTACAGCACCGGCATCGTCTGACCGCAGCGCGGCAAAGGAGACACCCATGAATCTGCACGGCAAGACCGCACTGGTCACCGGTTCCACCAGCGGCATCGGCTTAGGGATAGCCCTCAAACTGGCCGAGGCCGGCGCCAACCTGGTCCTCAACGGCTTCGGTGACGTGGAGGCGGCCGTGCAGGCCGTCTCTGCCCACGGCGGCCAGGTCCGTCATCACCCGGCGGACATGAGCAAACCCGAAGAAATCGAGGCACTGATGCAGTTCTGCGAAGCGCAGTTCGGCAGCCTCGACATCCTGGTCAACAACGCCGGCATCCAGCATGTGGCGCCGGTCGAAGAATTCCCGGTGGAGCGCTGGAACGCGGTGATCGCCATCAACCTCAGCTCGGCCTTCCACACCACGCGCCTGGCGCTGCCGGGCATGCGCGAACGCAACTGGGGGCGGATCATCAACATCGCCTCGGCCCACGGCCTGGCCGCTTCCGCCGGCAAGAGCGCCTATGTGGCAGCCAAGCACGGCCTGGTCGGTCTGACCAAGAGCGTGGCCCTGGAAACTGCCACCACCGGCATCACCTGCAACGCCATCTGCCCCGGCTGGGTGCTGACACCCCTGGTGCAGAAGCAGATCGATAGCCGCGCCGTGGATGGCGACATCGCCCGCTCGCGCCACGACCTGCTGGCAGAAAAACAGCCGTCACTGGACTTTGTCACCCCCGAGCAGCTTGGCGAACTGGCCCTGTTCCTCTGCAGCGACGCGGCCATCCAGGTTCGCGGCGCCGCCTGGAACATGGACGGCGGCTGGCTCGCCCAGTAAGCGTTTACCCTACACTCGATAAAAAAGCAGTTCAGGAACGACCCAATGACCGCACCGCTCTGGACACCGTCCGCCGAACGCATCGCCGCCACCCGCCTGGAAGCCTTCCGGCATTTCGTCAACGACCGGCATGCGCTGCAGTTGGCCGACTACCCGGCATTGCACGCCTGGAGCGTGGCCGAGCGCGAAGCGTTCTGGCAGGCCATCGTCGATTTCTTCGAGGTCCGCTTCAGCGCGCCCGCCGAGCGCGTGCTGCGTGAAGGACCGGCCATGCCGGATGCCCAGTGGTTTCCCGGCGCACGGCTGAACTTCGCCGAACACCTGCTGCGTCGCCGCGATCAACACCCGGCACTGGTGGCCATCGGCGAGGACGGCAGCCGCGAGCAGCTCAGCTACCAGGAACTGGCAGCCCATGTCGCCGGCCTGCAACGCAGCCTGCAAGAGGCCGGCGTGGTGGCGGGCGATCGCGTGGCCGCGTTCATGCCCAACACCTGGCAAACGGTGGTGGGCATGCTCGCCACCGCCAGCCTGGGTGCCACCTGGTCCAGTTGCTCGCCGGATTTCGGCACCCAAGGCGTGATCGACCGTTTCGGCCAGATCGAACCCAAGGTGCTGATCGCTGCCGCCGGCTACCGCTATGCCGGCAAGAACCTGGACCTCACCGGCAAGCTCAACGAGATTCTCGAACGCCTACCGAGCCTGCAACAACTGATCGTCGTGCCCTATGCGCGTGCCGAGGCCCGCACCACGGACTTCCAGACGGCCGCCACCGTCACCCTGTGGCAGGACGCCTACCAGCCCGGCGGCGAACCGCAGTTCACCCCGCTGCCGTTCGACCACCCGCTGTATATCCTCTACTCCAGCGGCACCACCGGCGTGCCCAAGTGCATCGTCCACGGCGCCGGCGGCACCCTGCTGCAACATGTCAAGGAACTGGGGCTGCACACCGACCTGACGGCCGACGACACGCTGTTCTACTACACCACCTGCGGCTGGATGATGTGGAACTGGCTGGTCTCCGGCCTGGCCCTGGGCGCGACCCTGGTGCTGTTCGACGGCTCGCCGTTCCACCCGGAGCCGACCCGGCTGATCGACCTGATCGACGCAGAGGACATTTCCATCTTCGGCACCAGCGCCAAGTTCATCGCTGCCCTGGAAAAGGCCGGCGCCAAACCCCGCGAAACGCACCGCCTGAGCCGCCTGAAGGCCATCCTGTCGACTGGCTCGCCGCTGGCCCACGAAAGCTTCGAATACGTCTACCGCGACGTGAAGGCCGACCTGTGCCTGTCGTCGATTTCCGGTGGCACCGACATCGTTTCCTGCTTTGCCCTCGGCAACCCGACCCTGCCGGTTCGGCGCGGCGAACTGCAGTGCAAGGGCCTGGGCATGGACGTGCAGGTGTGGAACGACGACGGCCAGGCCGTGCGCGGGGAAAAGGGCGAGCTGGTCTGCGCCCGGCATTTCACCTCGATGCCCGTCGGCTTCTGGAACGACCCCCAGGACGAGAAATTCCGTGCCGCCTATTTCGAGACCTTCCCCGGCGTCTGGGCCCACGGCGACTACGCCGAGGAAACCGTGCACGGCGGGCTGGTGATCCACGGCCGCTCCGACGCCGTGCTCAACCCCGGCGGCGTGCGCATCGGCACCGCGGAAATCTACCGCCAGGTGGAAAAGGTCCCGCAGGTGCTGGAATCCATCGCCATCGGCCAGGACTGGCAGGGCGATGTGCGCGTGGTGCTGTTCGTGCGCCTGCGCGATGGCG
>JBLZZJ010000027.1:0-157324 GCA_050282285.1 Pseudomonas sp. | reverse complement strand
ATGAAGCTCTGGGTCCAGCCTTCGGCCTGGCCCTGGAGGTCGCCCTGGATGCGCGGGTCGCTGTTGTTCAGGTAGTTACGGTTGAAGTAGTAGTTGCGCAGGCCGAGGGTGACCTTGGCATCTTCGACGAAACCGGCGGCTTGAGTGGTCATCGGCAGGGTGGCTGCCAGGCCGGCGACGATCAGAGCCAGCGAAATGGCGTTACGTTGTGTCATTGTTGTTGTGCTCCCAGGTTTGACAAGCAGTTCCCCACTCGGCTGGATGGGCCGATACCTCCAAGGGGAACTCGTGTGTTGCCCTGTGCAGGGCTACAAGCATGCCCGCAGACGCAGGCAGGCCTCTGCTTCGGGCTTAGCCGTCAGCGAATTCCGTAGAGGGGTGCAAAGGGAAATGGCTCGCCGGGAAGGGGAGCGATAACGCGCTGATTACTGGGCTGCCGGAGGCGGCGCGCAGGCGCGGTGCAACGATTGTGGTGGCGACAGTGGTCATGGTGAGCCCTGCATTTTTGTTTTTATAGTTGTCGTATGTCGTCATACAACTTGTTCGGATTATCGACAGGCTGGTCGCGCTTTGTCAACGCACCTGTAGACGAAAGTTGCAGGCCTTTCGTCGGTCGATTCGATTGGAGGTCTTGGTGCCATTGGGCTTGCGGCCGGTGCTGAGTTCGCCGAATGGCCGGAAAATGCTCGCCAAGTCCTCAAGAACGGGGCAGATGTGAACGAATTGTTGTGTGATAACGTATGACGAATTTCACGTTCCGGGGCTGATCGGCCCCTCGTTTCCTGTCGGAGAATTGCCATGCCCCATTGCCTGGTCGAGGGTTCAAGCACCCTCGCGAACCTGATCGAGCCCGCCGACCTTGTGCGCCTGGTGCACGACACGGCCGCCGCCAGCGATCTGTTCAAACCGGGTGAGGTGAAGGTGCGCCTGAGCCTCTATGAGCACTTTTGCGTGGGCGGGGAGCAAACGGATTTCATCCACCTGATCTTCTACATTCTGGCCGGTCGTACCGACGAACAGAAGAAGCATCTGTCGATGTTGCTGGTGCGCGCGCTGGCGCAGCGTCTGGCCAGCGTGGGGGCTATCTCCGTGGACATCCGCGACATCGACCGCGCGGCCTTCAGCAACAAGCGCAGCCTGGAAAACGCCTGACCCTCAGGCCTCGTCGTCTGACTCCAGGAGGCGGGCACCGGCACCCTCGGCGGCCAGTTCGTCCCGGGGGTTGCGCAGCGGGCAGTCGTGCATCGACAGGCAGCCACAGCCGATGCAGCCAGTGAGCTGATCGCGCAGGTTGGCGAGCTGCTTGATGCGCGCATCCAGCTCACTTTTCCACTGCACCGACAGTCGCTGCCAGTCGGCGGCGGTAGGCGTGTGCCCCTGGGGCAGGGTCGCCAGGGCCCGGCCGATCGATGCCAGTGGAATACCCAGGCGCTGCGCGACCTTGATCAGCGACACCCGCCGCAGCACTTCGCGCGGATAACGCCGCTGGTTACCCGCATTGCGCCGGCTGTGGATAAGCCCCTTGGATTCGTAGAAATGCAGGGTCGACACCGCGACGCCACTGCGTTCTGCCACCTGGCCGACACTCAGCTGTACATCGCGTTGACCCGGATCGATGCCTTTCATGATGGTTTCGCTTGACCTAAAGTTAAGTTGAGGTTTTACCCTCGGCAGCCTCGATATTCAACCCGAGGTACGGTCGATGGACGACAAGATTCGCCTGGTTCTGATTTATGGCAGCGTTCGCGAAGGGCGCCTCTGCGACAGCGTGGTCAACTGGGTGTGCGCAGAGATTGCCCAGCGCAGCGAGTTCGAACTGACCCTGGTCGATCCCGCCCAGTTGCCGCGACCGGCACCGGACGACGAGGCGGCGCTGGCGGTGCGACACACGTACCTGCAGCAACTGGCCAATGCGGATGCCTTCCTGATCGTCACGCCCGAGTACAACCACGGCTACCCAGCGGCGCTGAAGCAGCTCATCGATGAAGTACCGATCAGTTGGGAGGCCAGGCCGGTGGCGTTCGTCAGTTACGGTGGCCAGTCCGGGGGACTGCGGGCGGTGGAGCAATTGCGCCAGGTGCTGGCGGAGATGCACGCGACGACCGTGCGCAACAGCGTCAGCTTCGCCAATGCGTGGGAGCAGTTCGACGAGCAGGGGCACTTGCTCCAGCCCGGGCATGCCCGCTCGGCACTGGCCCGTACCCTGGTGCAGCTCAACTGGTGGGCACTCGCGCTGCGCGAAGGGCGGCGGCGCAGCCCTTATGAGCGTGTGCGGGGCTGATGCCGCAAGTGACAGGTTTCGGCCGCTGGCGTAGGGTGCGGACATCCTGGAGTGATGGAGATGACCATGCAGTTCGCGGCCCCGATTCCGATTCTGCGCTCGTTCGATGAAACGAAGATGCGCGCGTTCTATATCGATTTTCTCGGCTTCAAGGAGGACTGGACGCACCGCTTCGAGCCGGGCTTGCCGCTGTACGTGCAGTTGTCTTTGGGCAGTTGCGTCCTGCACCTGTCGGAGCACCATGGGGATTGCTGCCCGGGATCGGCGCTGCGCATTTCCGTGCAGGGCCTGGATGAGTACCAGGCAGGGCTGCTGGCCAAGCAATATGGCTATGCCCGCCCCGGTATCGAGACCCAGCCGTGGGGGCGCGACATGCGGGTGGCCGACCCCTTCGGCAACCACCTGGTGTTCACCGAGCTGAGCCCGGACGCATGAAAAAGGCCGGACAAGTCCGGCCTTGGTATCACTGGCGAGTACGCTCAGCCGCGGTAGTAGCGCTGCGGCACGAACGGTGTCTTCGCCACTTTCATGGCCACGCGCTTGCCGCGCACGATCGCCCAGATTTCGCTGTCCACCGCTGCATGGCCGGTCTGTAGATAACCCATGGCGACTGGCGCCCCGAGCGTCGGGCCAAAGCCGCCGCTGCACACCGAGCCGATCACGTTGCCGTCGGCATCGACGATTTCCGCGCCCTCACGCACCGGCACGCGTTCCTGCGGCAGCAGGCCGACGCGCTTGCTGGCGACCCCTTCCTGTTGTTGGGTGAACACCCGATCGGCACCGGGGAAACCGCCGGCCCGCGCGCCGTCGGCACGACGTGCCTTGGAGACGGCCCACAGCAGGCTGGCTTCGATCGGCGTGGTGCTGGTGCTCATGTCGTGGCCGTACAGGCACAGGCCGGCTTCCAGGCGCAGCGAGTCGCGGGCGCCCAGGCCGATGGCCTCGACTTCCGGTTCGGCGAGCAGGCTGCGGGCCAGGGTTTCGGCATGGTCGGCCGGCACGGAAATCTCGAAGCCGTCTTCGCCGGTGTAGCCGGAGCGGCTGACGTAGCAATCGACGCCGAGCAGGCGCACCGGGGCGAACTGCATGAAGGTCATCGCGCTCACTTCCGGTGCCAGGCGCTTCAGCACTTCAACCGCTTTCGGGCCTTGCAGGGCGAGCAGGGCGCGGTCGAAGCAGGACTCGATCTGGCACTGGCTGGCGACGTGCTGTTGCAGGTGCATCAGGTCCTGATGCTTGCAGGCAGCGTTGACCACCAGGAACAGCGTGTCGTTGCCGAGGTTGGCCACCATCAGGTCATCGAGGATGCCGCCGTTGTCATCGGTGAACATCGCGTAGCGCTGCATGCCCACCGGCAGGTCGATGATGTCCACCGGTACCAGGCTTTCCAGGGCTTTGGCCGCGTTCTCGCCACGCAGGATGATCTGGCCCATGTGCGACACGTCGAACAGGCCGGCGGCTTCGCGGGTGTGCAGGTGCTCTTTCATCACCCCCAGGGGGTATTGCACCGGCATGTCGTAGCCGGCGAAGGGCACCATGCGCGCGCCGAGCTCCAGGTGCAGGGCGTGAAGGGGCGTTTTCGCCAGGGTTTCGCTGGTCATGCAAGTCTCCAAAATCTACGGATGAGCGGTAATGTCTGACGCGAGGAGTACGTCGCTTCCTCGCACGTGCGAATGGGGTGAAACGGGCAGGGCATCAGCATTCGATGATGTTCACGGCCAGGCCGCCGCGGGCGGTTTCCTTGTATTTGCTCTTCATGTCGGCACCGGTCTGGCGCATGGTGCGGATCACTTTGTCCAGCGAGATGAAGTGCTGGCCGTCACCGCGCAGGGCCATGCGCACGGCATTGATGGCCTTGACCGAGCCCATGGCGTTGCGTTCGATGCAGGGCACCTGGACCAGCCCGCCGACGGGGTCGCAGGTCAGGCCCAGGTTGTGTTCCATGCCGATCTCGGCGGCGTTCTCGACCTGCTGCACGGTGCCGCCGAGCACTTCGCAGAGGGCTCCGGCGGCCATCGAACAGGCCACGCCGACCTCGCCCTGGCAGCCGACTTCGGCACCGGAGATGGAGGCGTTTTCCTTGTACAGGATGCCGATGGCAGCGGCGGTGAGCAGGAAGCGCACCACGCCATCTTCGTTGGCGCCGGGGATGAAGCGCATGTAGTAATGCAGCACCGCCGGGACGATTCCGGCCGCGCCGTTGGTGGGCGCGGTGACCACCCGGCCGCCGCTGGCGTTCTCCTCGTTGACCGCCAGGGCGTAGAGGTTGACCCAGTCGAGCACGCTCAGCGCGTCACGCAGGTTGGCTTCCGGGTGCTTGCACAACTGACGGTACAGCGCGGCGGCGCGGCGCTTCACTTTCAAGCCGCCGGGCATGATGCCTTCGTTGTGGCAGCCGGCTTCCACGCAATCCTGCATCACCTGCCAGATCTTCAGCAGCCCGCTGCGGGTTTCCGCTTCCGGGCGCCAGGCCGCTTCGTTGGCAAGCATCACCTGGCTGATCGACAGGCCGTGGGTGCTGCAATGGGCCAGCAGTTGCTTGGCGGTGGTGAAGGGATAGGCCAGGACGGTCTGGTCTTCGACGATGCGGTCGGCGCCGGCGGCTTCTTCATCGACCACGAACCCGCCGCCCACCGAGTAGTACTCCCGGGAGCGGACCTGCAGGCCGGCGGTGTCGAAGGCGCGGAAGACCATGCCGTTGGGGTGAAAGGCCAGCGGCTTGCGGATCATCGCCAGGTGTTCTTTCTCGACGAAGCGGATGGTCTTTTCGCCGAGCAGCTTGAGTTCACCGCTGCTGCGAATGGCCGCCAGGCGCTGGGGGATTTCCACCGTGTCGACGGTGTCCGGTTGCTCACCTTCCAGGCCGAGCAGCACCGCCTTGTCGCTGCCGTGGCCCTTGCCCGTGGCACCGAGCGAGCCGTACAGCTCGACCTTGACGCTGTCGGTGCTCTGCAGCAGGTCGTCGCGGCGCAGGCCTTCGACGAAGCGCACGGCGGCGCGCATCGGCCCGACCGTGTGAGAACTGGAAGGGCCGATACCGATTTTGAACAGATCGAAAACGCTCAGTGACATGCTTGACTCCGGGGTGTGCCCGAGCCGCCCTGCTCACGGGGAAGGGGCGGTTCGAACGACACCACCTCGTTATTCAGCGTAGACCGGGAAGGCCGCGCAGAGCGCACTGACCTGGTCGCGTACACGTTCGATAACCGACGGGTTGTCCAGTTCATCCAGGATGTCGCAGATCCAGCCGGCCAGTTCCCTGCACTCCGCTTCCTTGAAGCCCCGGGTGGTCACGGCCGGGGTGCCGATACGGATGCCCGAAGTGACGAACGGCGACTGCGGGTCGTTGGGCACGGCGTTCTTGTTGACCGTGATGTGGGCCGCGCCCAGGGCGGCATCGGCGGCCTTGCCGGTGAGGCCCTGCTTGACCAGGCTGATCAGCATCAGGTGGTTCTGGGTGCCGCCGGACACCACGTCATAGCCGCGCTCGATGAATACCTTGGCCATGGCCTGGGCGTTGCGGATCACCTGGGCCTGGTAGTCCTTGAAACCGGGCTCCAGCGCTTCCTTGAAGCACACGGCCTTGGCGGCGATCACGTGCATCAGCGGGCCGCCCTGGGCGCCGGGGAATACGGCGGAACTGAGCTTCTTCTCGATGGCTTCGTTGGCCCTGGCCAGGATCAGCCCACCGCGCGGCCCGCGCAGGGTCTTGTGAGTGGTGGTGGCCACCACATCGGCGTAGGGCAGCGGATTGGGGTACAGGCCAGCGGCGACCAGGCCGGCGACGTGGGCCATGTCGACGAACAACAGCGCCCCGACCTTGTCGGCGATGGCGCGGAAACGCGGGAAGTCCAGGACCTGAGAATAGGCCGAGAAACCGGCGACGATCATCTTCGGCTTGTGCTCGATGGCCAGGCGCTCGACCTCGTCGTAATCGATCAGGCCCTGTTCATCGATGCCGTACTGCACGGCGTTGTACAGCTTGCCCGAGGACGACACGCTGGCGCCGTGGGTCAGGTGCCCACCGTGGGCCAGGCTCATGCCGAGGATGGTGTCGCCTGCCGCCAGCAGCGCCAGGTACACCGCGCTGTTGGCGGAGGAGCCGGAGTGTGGCTGGACGTTGGCGTAGTCGGCGCCGAACAGTTGCCTGGCGCGGTCGATGGCCAGCTGTTCGACCACGTCCACGTGCTCGCAGCCACCGTAGTAGCGCTTGCCCGGATAACCCTCGGCGTATTTGTTGGTCAGGCCGCTGCCCTGTGCCTGCATCACGGCAGGGCTGGTGTAGTTCTCCGAGGCGATCAGCTCGATGTGGACTTCCTGGCGGCCTTCTTCCGCCGCGATGGCGTCGGCGAGGGCAGGGTCGTAGGCGTTCAGGGTCAGACTTTTCTTGAACATGGGGGGATCTCCAGAAACGGCAGGATCAGCGCTGCAGCAGGTCGATGTGGCGACCGCTGGCGTTGTGGATGACCGGCCGATGGTCAGGCGGGAGTGGCATGGAATGCGCAACGTGGTGCGGGTCGGCAGCGAGACCGCGGCGCCTCAGCAGCCAAGCCGCAGTGACGGCGATGGCCAGCAGGGCGAAGCCCCAGGCGAGTGCGGTGAGTGGGGTGACCAGCGTGCCGAAGAATTCCATGTAACGCTCCTTTTCTTGTTTTCTCGACCTGGGGGTTGCCCGGGCCGGATAAGGGCTGTTTCGCGGTTGTGCCGCGATGGGAATAACGAGCTGCGATGTCCCTTTTCCGGGGCTGGGGTGGCGGAAAAGGCTGTGGGTGCGCGCTGTGCGTCAAGGTTTGCCGACACAAGGACGCACAGTGCGCACCCACAAACAGGGATGTGGTCCCGCTGTTCGGAACCACGAAAATGGCGGTGCACGGGTTGCCCCGGGCACCGGGTGACTCAGACCTCCTGGTAGGCCTCGATGGACGGGCAGGCACAGATCAGGTTGCGGTCGCCGAACACGTTGTCGACGCGACCCACCGGCGGCCAGTACTTGGCTTCGACCAGGGTGGCGGTCGGGTACACCGCCTGCTCGCGGCTGTAGGGGTGGGTCCACTCGCCGACCAGTTCCAGGGCGGTGTGCGGGGCGTTCTTCAGCGGGTTGTCGTCCTTGTCCAGGTCGCCGCGCTCCACTGCGCGAATCTCTTCGCGGATGGCGATCATGGCGTCGCAGAAGCGATCCAGCTCTTCCTTGGATTCGCTTTCGGTCGGCTCGATCATCAGGGTGCCGGCTACCGGGAACGACATGGTCGGGGCGTGGAAGCCGAAGTCGATCAGGCGCTTGGCCACGTCGTCGACACTGATGCCGGAGCTGTCTTTCAGCGGGCGGATGTCGAGGATGCACTCGTGCGCCACCAGGCCGTTGCTGCCGGTGTACAGCACGGGGTAGTGCTCTTCCAGGCGGCGGGCGATGTAGTTGGCGTTAAGGATCGCCATCTGCGAGGCGCGCTTGAGGCCGTCGCCGCCCATCATGCTGATGTACATCCAGGTGATCGGCAGGATGCTGGCGCTGCCGAACGGCGCGGCGCTGACCGCACCCTCCTTGCGGGCCATGTGGCCGTGGCCGGGCAGGAACGGGATCAGGTGCGACTTGACGCCGATCGGGCCGACGCCCGGGCCGCCACCGCCGTGGGGGATGCAGAAGGTCTTGTGCAGATTCAGGTGCGAGACGTCGCCGCCGAACTGGCCCGGGGCGCAGAGGCCGACCATGGCGTTCATGTTGGCGCCGTCGATGTACACCTGGCCGCCGTTGTCATGAATGATCTGGCAGATGTCGCGGATGCCTTCCTCGAACACGCCGTGGGTGGACGGGTAGGTGATCATCAGCGCGGCCAGGCGCTCCTTGTGTTCCTCGGCCTTGGCGCGCAGGTCGTCGATGTCGACGTTGCCGCGGGCGTCGCAGGCGGTGACCACCACGCGCATGCCCGCCATGCTGGCGGTGGCCGGGTTGGTGCCGTGGGCCGATTGCGGGATCAGGCAGATGTCGCGCTGATCGTCGCCACGGCTCTGGTGGTAGGCACGGATCGCCAGCAGGCCGGCGTACTCGCCCTGGGAGCCGGCGTTGGGCTGCAGGGAGATGCCGTCATAACCGGTGGCGGCGCAGAGCATGGCCTCCAGTTCGTCGGTCAGTTGCTGGTAGCCCTGGCTCTGTTCGGCCGGGGCGAAGGGGTGCAGGTTGCCGAACTCCGGCCAGGTGACCGGAATCATCTCGCTGGCGGCGTTGAGCTTCATGGTGCAGGAGCCCAGTGGGATCATGCTGCGGTCCAGGGCCAGGTCCTTGTCGGCCAGCTTGCGCAGGTAGCGCATCAGCTCGGTTTCGCTGTGGTAGCGGTTGAACACGGCGTGCTGGAGGATCGCCGACTGGCGCAGCAGGCCTTGCGGCAGGCGCGTGGCGATCTGGGCGGCGAGTTCGGCGAAGGCCGGAGCGGCCTTGTCACCGGCGAACAGGGCCAGCAGGTTTTCCACGGCGGCCTGGTCAGTGGTTTCGTCGAGCGACAGGCCCAGGCGGGTGTCGTCGATCACACGCAGGTTGATGCCGGCAGCGCGCGCCTTGGCATGCAGTTCGGCGGTCTGGGCGCCGGTGGCGATGCTCAGGGTGTCGAAGAAGTGCTGCTGCTCGACGCTGTGGCCCAGTTTGCTCAGGCCTTGGGCGACGATCGCGGTGAGTGCGTGCACGCGCTGGGCGATGGCGGTCAGGCCCTGGGGGCCGTGGTACACGGCGTACATGCTGGCGATGTTGGCCAGCAGCACCTGAGCGGTGCAGATGTTGCTGGTGGCCTTCTCGCGGCGGATGTGCTGCTCGCGGGTCTGCATGGCCAGGCGCAGGGCTGGCTTGCCAAAACGGTCCACCGACATGCCGACCAGGCGGCCCGGCATGTCACGTTTGAAGGCGTCGCGGGTGGCGAAGTAGGCCGCGTGCGGACCACCGAAGCCCAGCGGTACACCGAAGCGCTGGGCGCTGCCCAGGGCGACGTCGGCACCGAACTCGCCCGGCGGGGTGAGCAGGGTCAGGGCCAGCAGGTCGGCTGCCACGGCGACCAGGGCGTTGGCGGCGTGGAAACGCTCGACCAGGGCGCGGTAATCGAAGATGTCGCCGTTGCTGGCGGGGTATTGCAGCAGGGCGCCGAAGTAGGCGCTGGCATCGCCGATGGCGCTTTCGTCACCGACTTCGATGTCAATGCCCAGGGGCTCGGCCCGGGTGCGCAGCACGTCGAGGGTCTGCGGGTGGCAGTGCTGCGAGGCGAAGAAGGTGTTGCTGGCCTTGTTCTTCGACAGGCGCTTGCAGAAGGTCATGGCTTCGGCGGCGGCGGTGGCTTCGTCCAGCAGCGAGGCGTTGGCGATCTGCATGCCGGTGAGGTCGCTGACCAGGGTCTGGAAGTTCAGCAGCGACTCCAGGCGGCCCTGGGAAATTTCTGGCTGGTACGGGGTGTAGGCGGTGTACCAGGCCGGGTTTTCCAGCAGGTTGCGCAGGATCGGGCTGGGAGTATGGGTGCCGTAGTAACCCTGGCCGATGTAGGTCTTGAACTGCTGGTTCTTGCCGGCAATGGTCTTGATGCGGGCCAGGGCGTCGGCTTCGCTGAGGCCAGGCTGGCTGCCGAGTACGCTGCTGCCCTTGATGCTTTCCGGGATGACGCTGGCGGTCAGGGCGTCCAGGCTGTCGTAGCCCAGGGTGTCGAGGATCGCTGCGGTGTCGGCGTCGCGTGGGCCGATATGGCGGGCGATGAATTCGTTCTGGGTGGTCAGATCGGTCATGTCGGGTTCTCAGGCGTCAGCGTTGGCGTTCAGCAGGCGGTCGTAGGCGGCCTTGTCGAGCAGGGCGGCTACGGCGGAGGCATCGGCGGGGCGGAAACGGAAGAACCAGCCTTGACCCAGCGGGTCCTCATTGACCAGTTCCGGGCTGCCTTCCAGCTCGGCGTTGACTTCGACCACTTCGCCGTCGAGCGGCATGGCGATGTTGCTGGCAGCCTTCACCGACTCGAGCACGGCGACTTCGGCGCCCTCGGCGTAAGCCTGTACATCCGGCAATTGCACGAATACCACGTCACCCAGTGCTTCCTGAGCATAGGCAGTGATACCTACGGTGACCAACCCATCGGCGTCCTGACGCAGCCATTCGTGATCGACGGTAAAACGCAACTCGCTCATGTGAACTCCTCGGTGGTCGGCTCGCCCGTCTGGTGCAGGCGATGAAAAAGCGCCCGTACGGTGGCGAGCAGATGAGGAGCTGATAGCAAAGGCAATGCCAGTGTTATTTTTATCAATAAAATCAATTGTTTATGTGTTTTTACCGTTTGTGAAGCGAATTCACTGTGTATTGAAATCAATACGGATTTGCAGGATAGATGACCGGACAGCCAATGGATGTCCTTGATGTCGTCGGTTGGCAGTTATGTGTCGCTTTCATTACGGTGTATTGAAATCAATACGATGATGTGGGGCGTTGTATCCGGCGCGCCAATCAGGTGCGCTGAACGCTAGAGCAGGCACCCTTGTAGAGCGGCTCGTGGCCTGACAGTGCGCCGTATTTTTTGATCAAGCCGCAGGCATGTACTCCCTGATCAGCCGGGCAACCCGTGCGTTCGATGGAATGCCTTGTTAATGGTCAGGGAGGGCCTTGGCCTCCGCCATGTGAGGATGGATGCAGAGGCCACAAAGCAGCTGCGTCATTCATCACGTGAATCGCCTCCCCGGAGCCTGGCGTCACTGGCCATTCACTCTTTCGGGCGACAACGCGAATCCTCCCTTCGTGCGCTTATCCACCTGACTGGCCATGCGTACGGTTCTCCCAGTTTCACCAACCAGGAGAGCCGCATGACAACAACAAAAAGGCCCGGAGCATTCCAGCCAAAAATTCTGGCTATCGCGATCGCATTGGGTACCTGCGCCCAGGCCAAGGCCGTCACGTTCAATATCGGGGAAATCGAGGGGCAGCTGGATTCGTCGCTGTCCGTCGGTGCCAGTTGGTCCACCGCCAAGCCGGATCGGGATCTGGTGGGCAGTGCCAATGGCGGGACCGGTTTCACCCAGACCAACGATGACGGGCGGCTGAACTTCAAGCGGGGCGAAACCTTTTCGAAGATCTTCAAGGGCATTCACGACCTTGAACTCAAGTACAGCGATACCGGCGTCTTCGTACGCGGCAAGTACTGGTACGACTTCGAGCTGAAGGACGAGAGCCGCCTGTTCAAGGACATCAGCGACGACAACCGCAAGGAAGGCGCCAAGTCCTCCGGCGCCCAGCTGCTCGATGCCTTCGTCTATCACAACTACGCCATTGGTGATCTGCCAGGCAGCGTGCGTGTGGGCAAACAGGTGGTGAGCTGGGGCGAGAGCACCTTCATTGCCAACTCGATCAACAGCATCAACCCGGTGGACGTGTCTGCCTTCCGCCGGCCCGGTGCCGAGGTCAAGGAAGGGCTGATCCCGGTCAACATGTTCTATGTGTCGCAGAGCATCACCGACAACCTGTCAGCCGAAGCCTTCTATCAGCTGGAGTGGGACCAGACCGTGGTGGACAACTGCGGCACCTTCTTCTCCACCACCGACGTGCTGCAGGACGGCTGTACCGACAACTACCGCATCCTCGATGCTGCGACCCTGGCCGGGATTGCGCCGTTCACCGGTGCGTTGGCGGGGATCGGTGTGGACGTCAACAGCGAAGGCCTGAAGCTGCCCCGCGGTGGGGACCGCGATGCGCGGGATTCCGGCCAGTGGGGTGTGGCACTGCGCTGGCAGGGCGACGCCACCGAGTACGGCGCGTATTTCATGAACTACCACAGCCGCACGCCGAACCTGACGGTGAAGAACGCCTCGGCCGCCGACATCCTCAACGCGCTGACCGTGGCCGGCGGTGCGCTGGCCCAGCCGATCCTGCTGGGGCGCGGCCAGTACTTCTTCGATTACCCGGAAGACATCCGCCTCTACGGCCTGAGCTTCTCCACCACCCTGCCTACCGGCACGGCCTGGTCGGGTGAGTTGAGCTACCGGCCGAACCTGCCGATCGGTCTCAATACCGCCGACCTGACGCCGCTGATCGCCACCAGCGTCGCAGCTGGCGCTGCAGCCGGTGGCCTGGCGGGCGCCCGGGCGATGGCCGGGGTCGAGCACCGGGGCTACAACCGCAAGGAAGTTACCCAGGCGCAGACCACCTTCACTCACTTCTTCGATCAGGTCATGGGCGCGGACCGCCTGACCGTGGTCGGCGAGGTTGGCGTGACCCGTGTCGGCGGCCTGGAAAGCACCCGCGAGGTGCGTTACGGCCGCGATGCGATCTACGGCACGGCCTATGGCACCGGCGCCGCCAACCTGCAATCCGACGCCATGTACGGTCGCCACGGTTATGTCACGGCGACGTCCTGGGGCTACCGCGCCCGGGCGATCTGGGACTACAGCGACGTGTTCGCCGGGGTCAATCTCAAGCCCAACCTGTCGTTCTCCCACGACGTGGACGGCTACGGTCCGGTCTTCAACGAAGGCACCAAGGCCGCCAGCATTGGCCTGGATGCCGAGTACCGCAACACCTACACCGCGAGTCTCTCGTACACCAACTTCTTTGGTGGGGATTACCACATCAACACTGACCGTGACTTCGTCGCCCTCAGTTTTGGCGTGAACTTCTAAGGCCGGACTCCGGGAAAGCAGAGGAATAGAACAACAATGAAGACCACAACAAATCTGTTCGGCGCGTTGGCCCTGTCGTTACTCGCCGGCAGCGTGATGGCTGCCGTACCCGCCGCCGAGGTGGAAAAGCTCGGGACCAGCCTGACGCCGCTGGGTGGGGAGATGGCCGGCAACGCCGCCGGCACCATTCCGGCCTGGACCGGCGGCCTGCCCAAGGACGCCGCGCCGGTCAGTGCCAACGGTTTCCTGGGTAATCCGTTCGCCGATGAAAAGCCGCTGTTCGTGATCACCGCGCAGAACGTCGAGCAGTACAAGGACAAGCTGTCGGCCGGCCAGCTGGCGATGTTCGCCCGCTACCCGGACAGCTACAAGATGCCGGTGTACACCACGCACCGCACCACCAACGTACCGGACGAAATCACTGCTGCCGCCCGCATCAGCGCCGAGAAAACCACCCTGATGCCGGGTGGCAACGGTCTGAAGGGCTTCACCGACAGCCGCTATTACGCCTTCCCCATTCCGCAGAATGGCCTGGAAGTGATCTGGAACCACATCACCCGCTACCGCGGTGGCAACCTGCGCCGCAACATCGTGCAGGCCACGCCGCAAGCCAATGGTAGCTACACCCTGGTGCACTTCACTGACGAGGTGTCGTTCCCCAGCGGCATGGCGGGCCTGGACCCGGCCAAGGCGGAGAACGCCCTGCTGTTCTTCAAACAGCAGGTCACCGCGCCGTCGCGCCTGGCGGGTAACGTGCTGCTGGTGCACGACTCCCTCGATCAAGTGGCAGAGCCGCGCATGGCCTGGCTCTACAACTCTGGCCAGCGCCGTGTACGGCGTGCGCCGCAGGTGGCGTACGACGGCCCGGGTACCGCCGCCGACGGCCTGCGCACCTCGGACAACTTCGACATGTTCAACGGCGCGCCGGACCGCTACGACTGGAAACTGGTCGGCAAGCGCGAGATGTACATCCCGTACAACAACTACAAAATCAATTCGTCGGACGTGAAGTACAGCGACATCCTCAAGGTCGGCCACACCAACTCCGACCTGGCGCGTTACGAGCTGCACCGCGTGTGGGAAGTCGAGGCGACCCTGAAGAGTGGCGAGCGCAACATCTACGCCAAGCGCCGGTTCTACGTCGACGAGGACTCCTGGCAGATCGCCGCCTCGGAAATGTACGACGGCCGTGGCCAGCTGTGGCGCGTGGGCGAGGCGATGATCTACCAGCACTACGTGGCGCAGGCGTCGAGCTACGCGTTCGAAGCGCTCTACGACATCATCGGTGGCCGCTACCTGGCGATTGGCATGATGAACGAGGAGAAACGCTCCATCGAGTTCGGCATCAAGACCTCGGCCAAGGACTACACACCGGCAGCCTTGCGCAACGCCGGCGTACGCTGAGCCTTATGACATGATATTCAGGCGGCCTGCGGGCCGCCTTTTTCATTGATAGGGCGTTAGGCTCGAAGGTCAGCTTCGCGATGCTTCCACAACGATAAAAAAGGGGGCCGATGCCATGTCCGTGAACCCTCACCGCCACGCTAATGTGACGCCGCTCAACCCGCCTGCGCGGCGCTCGTCGCGCTTGCCTGCGCAACACGTTGCCCGGCGTCGCCTGAGTGACTCGCTGCTGGCCAGTGACTGCCGCCTGCGCCTGCTCTGTGCCCCTGCCGGGTTCGGCAAGACGGTGCTGCTGCGCGAATGCATGGAACACCTGCCCCACGACACGCGGCTGCTCTGGCTCGATCTGGGCGGCCGGGTGTTGAGTGCGGCGCAGTTGCTGACGCGCCTGGCCGCAGCCATGGAGCGACCGGTGCCGGAAGGGCCGGTGGTGGAAGCCTTGCTGGCGTTGCTGGAGGCGCCCGGCCAGCGTCTGTGGATCGTCCTCGATGACTACCCGCGCACGCCTTGCGCCGAACTCGACGATTGCCTGGAGCAACTGCTCGAGCAGGGGCCGATGGGGGTCAACTGGTGGTTGAGCAGCCGCCGCAAGCCGCTGTGCAACCTGCCGCGCCTGCTGCTGCAAGGCGATCTGCTGGCCCTGGATGCCCAGGCGCTGGCGTTGAACCCGGATGAGCTGGAACAAGTGGTTCAGGGGTATTCAGTGGCGCTGTCGCCCGCCCAGCTGGAGCAGTTGCAAGAGCACTGCTGCGGTTGGCTGGCCGGAGTCTGCCTGACCCTGCTGGAGGCGGATGAGTCATCGCTTCCGGCTCGTCTGCGCAACGGCACGGCTTACCTGCACGATTACATGCAGCGTGAACTGCTGGCGCCCCTCGATGATGAACTGCGCTACGTGCTGATGACCTTGGCGCACCTGCCGCGCTTCACGTCCGAGCTCTGTGAGCATGTGCTGGAAACGCCGCAATCGCCGATCTTCCAGCTGCTGCTGGACCACCAGTTGCTGGTGCGGGCGCAGGAGTGCGAAGGCGAGTGGTGGTGCCTGTGGGCGCCCCTGGCCGCTGCCCTGCGTCGTCAGCCGGAGCGCTTCGCCCTGGCGCCGATGCACTTGCGGGCCTGCCGCTGGTTCGCTGAGCGTGGCGAGTTGCGGGAAGCGGTGGAGCACGCCTTGCTCGCCCATCAGCCGGAGGTGGCGGCGAACTACCTGCAGCGTTTCGGTCAGGAGCAACTGCTGACCGGGCGCAACGTGTCGCTGTTCCTGCAGTGGCGCACCGAACTGCCGCAAACCCTGTTCGCCAGTACTCCGCGCCTGATCGTGCTGCATGCCTGGGCCTTGCTCACCTGCGCTCGCCTGGACGAGGTGGACCAGTGCATGGCGGATCTGGCGCATTTCCTGCCGCAGCCGGACGCCCGGCGCCAGCGGGTGCTGCTGGCTCACTGGCAGGCGCTCAACGGTACGCTTTCCCGTCAACGCGGTGAGCCCGAGGCGGCCCAGCACTGCATGGAAGCCTTGGCGGTGCTGCCAGAACAGGCCTGGTCGCAGCGGGTGCTGTGCCACCAGGCGCTGAGCCAGCAGGCGATGGCCGAAGGGCGCATGGATGTGGCCGAGCACTTCAATCTGGAAGGCATCCGCTTGTCGCGCCAGTGCGGCAGCGTGCTGTACGAGAGCCTGCTCAACGTCGACCGCATCCACTGGCTGGAAATGCGCGGTGAAAGCGTGCGCGCTCTGGAATTGCTGGATCACGCCCTGGAGCACCTGCGGGCGTCAGTGCGTCACAGCCCGGTGCTCGGTCGGCTGCTGTTGCTGCGGGGGCGACTGCTGGCCTCCCAGGGGCTGCTCGAAGCGTCGTGCAGCACCTACCAGGCGGGCCTGGCCGAAGCCGAGAGCTGCGAGGACGCCTACACCTTCTACGGCTACCTCGGCCTGGCGGGTTTGGCCACCTTGCATGATCGCTTTCCCCAGGCCTTCCAGTGCCTGCGCGAGGCCGAGCGCCTGATGCAATGGCGGCATGTACCCGAGGTTCGTTATCGCGGCGTGCTGGAGTTGAGCAGCGGGCTGTGCTGGTTGCGCCAGAACGAAGTGGACAAGGCCCGCGAGGCGTTCACCCGGGTGCTGGAGCAGTACCGCGACGGTGAGCTGTTGGCGCCGTCCGGCTCGTTCGACCTGCTGCCACGGATTCACCGCTACCTGGCGGTCTGCCAGATGCTCGAAGGGGATTACGAGGGCGCAATCGTGGCGTTCCGCGAGCAGGTGGCGGCGACTCAGCTCAAGGGGCAACTGACCCTGGCCTGCGAGTGCCGTTTTGGCCTGGCCGAGGCGCTGTACCTGGCGGGGCAGGTCGAGGAGGCCGACAGTCACCTGGCTGGCGCGCTGGCTGAAGCCGCACGACAAGTGCTGGTGCGGCCGCTACTGGAGTTGCAGCACCGCCAGCCGCAGTGGCTGGACCGGCACCTGCCCGGGCAGCCCGACGAAAGCCTGCACCAGCGTCTGTTGGGGCAGGGCGGCGAGCTTGCGATCGCACCGCCTTCGGCCGAGGCGTCGCCGCTCAGCACCCGCGAGCTGGCGGTGCTGCGCCTGATCGCCCAGGGCTGCTCCAATCAGGAGGTGGCCGAGCAGTTGTTCATTTCGTTGCACACGGTCAAGACCCACGCCCGGCGGATCAACGGCAAGCTCGGGGTGGCGCGGCGTACCCAGGCGGTGGCCCGGGCCAAGACCCTGGGGCTGCTGTAGGCCTCAGTGCAGGGCGCAGGTGCCGCTCAACTGGCGCAGGCGCTCGCCGAGCAATAGCCGCTGCGCCGGGTCGTCGCACAGCAACAGTGCACGCTCCAGGTCGAAGCGTTCGGCATGGGGGCACTCCAGGCGCTGGTACAGCTCGGCCCGGGCGAGGTGATCGGCCATGGTCGGCGCACCCAGCTCCAGGACCCGTTCGGCGTCCTTCAGGGCGGGCAGGTAGTCGTCGTCCAGCAGGTGCAATTGGCGCAGGTTGCGTGACAGGCGCAGCAGCATGCCCCGGGCGTCGCAGGTCATCAGATGGGTTGCGTTCAGCACGCTGCCCTTGCCCTGGTAACGCAGCAACAGCTCGCGGCAATCGCGGGTGTACAGGCGGCGCCCGCCGCACGGGTCGAGCAGGTGGTCGGCGCTCGGTACACGCAGCAGAAAATGCCCGGGGAAATTCACCCCCTGCAGCGGAATCTCCAGGCGCCGTGCCAGCTCCAGGGCAATCAGCGACAGGGACAGCGGTTGCCCGCGGCGACGCTGCAGCACCTTGTGCAGCAGGGCGACCTGGGGCCGCAGCGGGCTGTCTTCGTCTTCGTGGAAATCCAGTTCGTTTAGGCGCCGCAGCAGTGGCTGCGCCATCTCCTGGGTGGGCAGGTCCGGCAGGCCGGCGCGCACCTGTACCAGCAGGGTGTTGAGGTCTTGCATCACCTCGGCGGGTTGTACGGCGGGATCATGCTCGGCGGCAATCCACAGCGCCGCCTCGAAAAAGGCAGGGGGTTCACGATCAAGGCAGGCAAAACAGTGTTCGCGCGGGCTCATGGTCACCTCCGGTGATAGGTCGTTTGTAAACCGTCTGCCCGCGTCGCGTCCAGTCCCCGAATACATATGCCGCGCAGCAGCAGCCCGGCGTGTGACTTAGATCGGTTCGGCCGGTCGCTATCGGAGGCGACACCTATACTTGCGGAACCGAAAGCAGGGGAGCCACAGCATGTTCACCATGATGGAAGCCGCCCGACTTGAGGCATTGCACCTCGCGCAAGACCCGGTATCGGGCCTCAAGGCCGTCATCGCCATCCACAACACCCAGCTCGGACCCGCCCTGGGAGGTTGCCGCTACCTGGCCTACCCGGATGAACAGAGCGCCATCCGAGATGCCATCCGCCTGGCCCAGGGCATGAGCTACAAAGCCGCACTCGCAGGGCTGCAGCAGGGCGGGGGCAAGGCGGTGATCATTCGTCCGGCCCATGTGGATAACCGCGGGGCGTTGTTCGAAGCCTTCGGTCGTTTCATCGAAACCCTCAACGGCCATTACATCACCGCCATGGACAGCGGCACCTCCAGCGCCGACATGGACTGCATTGCCCAGCACACCCAGCACGTGACCAGCACCACCCGCGAAGGCGACCCGTCGCCGCACACCGCCATGGGCGTGTTCGCCGGCATCCGCGCCACCGCCCAGGCGCGGCTGGGCAGCGATAACCTGGAAGGGCTGCGGGTCGCCATTCAGGGGCTGGGCAATGTGGGTTATGCCCTGGCGGAGCAACTGCATGCGGTGGGCGCCGATCTGCTGGTCAGCGACCTGGACGCTGGCCGTGTGCAACTGGCGGTGGAGCAGTTCGGTGCGCACCCGGTGGCCAGCGATGCGCTGCTCACCACGCCCTGCGACATTCTCGCGCCGTGCGGCCTGGGTGGCGTGCTGAATGCGGAAACGGTGGGGCAACTGCGCTGTTCGGCGGTGGCAGGGGCGGCCAACAACCAGCTGGCGAATACGGAGATTGCCGATACCTTGCAGGCGCGGGGCATTCTGTATGCGCCCGACTACGTGATCAACGCCGGCGGCCTGATCTACGTGGCGCTTCAGCACCAGGGCGAAAGCCTGTCGGCGATCACCGCGCACCTGGCGCAGATCAGCCGTCGTCTGACCGAAGTCTATGCCCATGCCCAGGTCGACAAGCGTTCACCGGCGCGCGTTGCCGACAGCCTGGCCGAACGCCTGCTCTACGGGCGCTGAGCGGCGGGGCGGCGGGGATGCCGCCCGGTTTGCCCGAGGGCGTTACTCGGCTTTCTGGGACAGCTCGGCCAGGGCACTCACGTTGTTCTTGAACGCGGCCGCGAACACTGCGCGGTTCTTGGCCATGTAGATGCTGGCGTCTTCCGCCTGCTTTTCCGACAGACCTTCGACATTCTTCAGCAGGATCTCCGTGAGCGATTCAGCCAGCTCCAGCATTTGATCGTGCGCGTCGGCAAGTTTGCGGTCCACGAAAGTAGTCTCCAGGTCGCGGGTACTGCGATACAGGGTTTCAACAGCCATCTTTGGCCTCGTCATCAGGTGCAGTAGGTGGAGGGGGTAGCCCCACGTTGGTCGTGCAATCGGCTTACCGGCCCGTCGGTAAGCGGGCCTATCGTACGACTGCTGTGCTTATCCATGCACATGCTTTGATGCATTCAGCGGCTCGCCTGAAGTGGGAAGCTCGCGCCTTGCATAAAATAACTGTTTATCCATACAGCTGTGCGAGCTTAATGAACTCGTGGGCGTTTTGCCAGCGTTAATGCAATTGCAGTGCAGAAAGGTGAGAGAACGGCGCGGTGTATCGGGAAGGGCCCGTTCCAGAGCGGGGCGTCCGGTAGCTGAGAGCGGTCATTGGTCGATATTGTTAGCAAATATTCCCATTTGCGGTTCAAAACAAGAATATTTATCAATATCATGTCTGCCCTCTGAAAACCGCCACCCAGACTGAGATCCGCATGCCTGTCTCCCGCGTTTTTGTTCGTCGATCCCTCGCCCGTTCCGTCCGTCTTGCTGCTTTGGGTATTCCGATGATTGCCGCTTCGATGGCCGTCAGCGCCGAAGAAACCGCTCCGGACGCCATCGAGCTGGAAGCTCAGAGCGTAATCGCCACGCCGCAGGTAGAACGCGCCAGTGACCCAGTTCAGGGTTATGTGGCCACCCGCAGCGTCAGCGGCACCAAGACTGATGCCCCCATCACCGAAATTCCCCAGTCGATCAGTGTGGTCACTGCTGATCGCATTCGCGACCAGGGCTCGCTGACCGTGCAGGATGCGCTGCGTTACACCGCTGGCGTGCGTGGCGAGGCCTTCGGTCTCGACAGCCGTGTCGACTCCATCATGGTGCGCGGCACCTCGCCCGCCATGTTCCTCGACGGCCTGCAGCAGGGCGTGGGCTACTACAACAACACCCGGGTCGACCCGTTCACCCTGGAGCGCATCGAAGTGCTCAAGGGCCCGTCGTCCATGCTCTACGGCCAGAGCCCGGTGGGCGGCCTGGTGAACATGGTCAGCAAACGACCGCAGGCGGAACAGAAAACCCAGATCCAGGCGCAGTACGGCACCTTTGACCGCAAGCAACTGGCGGTGGACACCACCGGCCCGCTGAACGAGGACGGCACGCTGCTCTACCGTGTGGTGGCGATCAAGCGCGACGCAGGCTCCCAGGTGGACCACGTGCACGACAACCGCTCGCTGTTCATGCCGTCGCTGACCTGGAAGCCCAACGAAGACATCGAATGGACGGTGATGGCCAACGTGCAGAAGGACGATTCGGTGTCCTCCTCGCAGTTCCTGCCCCATGAGGGCACGCTGTACCGAGGTCGTGCTGGTCATTTGAGCAGCCGTACCTTCTCTGGTGAACCGGACTTCGACGAGTACGACACCGAGCAGGTCGCGCTGACCTCGAATTTCTCCTGGCGTCTGAATGACACCTGGACCGTGCGCCAGAACCTGCGCTGGCAGGAGAGCGAAGCCAGCTACAAGAGCATCTACGGTTGGGCGCCGGTATTCGGCCCGGATGGCCGCACCGTGAACCGTGTGTCCTCCATCTCCAAGCCGGAAGTGGAAATGTGGACCGCCGACCACCAGGGCGAGGCGCGTTTCGACACGGGCGCACTGCAGCACACGGTGTTGATCGGTACCGACTATCAGCACGCGGTCACCAATGGCGAGACCGGTTACGGCACCGCAACGCCGCTGGACCTGTACAACCCCGTCTACGGCACCTACGACGGTTCGGACATTGTCCTGAGCGATGACCCGGAGCAGCGCGTCGTGCAGCAGGGTCTGTACGTCCAGGATCAGATTCGCTACGAAAACTGGCTGTTGACCCTGGGTATGCGCAAGGACTGGGCCGACACCAAGACCGAAGGCAGCCGCGCGCAGAAGGATGACGCCACCACCGGTCGCGTTGGCCTGACCTACCTGTTCGACAACGGCATTGCCCCGTACATCAGCTACAGCGAGTCGTTCCAGCCGGTGATCGGTCTCAACCGCCGGACGCTGCAGTCCTACAAGCCGCTCGAGGGCAAGCAGTGGGAACTGGGTATCAAGTACCAGCCGGTAGGTAGCAACAGCCTGTACACCGCGGCGGTCTTCGACCTGCGTGAAGAAAACCGCCAGATGAATGACCCGAACGACCCGCTCAACACCTTGCAGAGTGGCGAGACCCGCGTGCGCGGCCTGGAGTTGGAAGCCCAGGTTGAAGTCACCTCCAACTGGGACCTGATCGGCACCTACACCAAGCTCGACACCGAGACGATGGAAGGCGAGGCGGTCAACAAGGGCAAGCGCATCGAAAGCGTACCGGACGACATGGCCTCGCTCTGGAGCATGCACCGCTTCAGCGTCGCCGGTATTCCCGGCTTCCGCGCCGGTGCCGGGGTGCGCTACGTGGGCGCGAGCTGGGATGGCCAGGACGACCTGAAAACCCCGTCCACCACCCTGTACGACGCCATGGTCGGCTACCAGTACAAGAACTGGGACTTCACCGTCAACGCCACCAATCTGGAAGACGAAACCTACTACACCACCTGCCTGGCGCGTGGCGACTGCTTCACCGGCAACCGCCGCACCGTGACCGGTACCGTGGCTTACAATTTCTGATCCAGCGCTAGCCTCCAACCCGGTGCGTCACGATGGCGCACCGGGTGTCTTTTCCCTCCGCAATACCCTCTCCTTGATGCTGGCCTCGTTTCTGCATAGTGCAATTGTCACCGTGCGGGCGGAGCATGGCCCTGTCTTTTTCGAGGAGTACCGATGGTGAGTGGTAACTGGGCTGAACGCAGCCGCGAGCGGATGCACAAGCAGGCTAATACGGTGGGCAACCTCTTCGTCGAGGGTTTTCATTACCTGGGGCTGTTCGCCATTGGCGCCGCCACGGCGTGGGCGTCGGTCATGGCGTTCTGGGAGATGGTGCAGGCACGCCATGCCAGCGTGGATGACATTCTGCTGCTGTTCATCTATCTGGAATTGGGGGCGATGGTCGGCATCTACTTCAAGACCAATCATCTCCCGATCCGATTCCTTCTCTATATCGCCATCACCGCACTGACGCGCTACCTCATCGGTGACGTGTCGCACCACAAGGCACCCGATATCGGGCTGCTGTACCTGTGCGGCGGCATCTTCTTCCTGGCGCTGTCGGTGCTGGCGGTGCGCTTCGCGTCGTACCGTTTCCCGTCGAGCAAAGCGATCGATTCGTCCGGTGAAGTGATCGGGGATACCTACAACGAGAAGTGAACGCGCTGCGGGGGAGTAGGGTGGACCTCGCTTCACCGGTCCACCGGCGGAGTTCTGGTCGCTGCGGGGGGGGGAAATGAAGAGCGATTTCCACCCTACGGGGAGTGCCATCGGTGCATGCTGATCGTAGGGTGGATGTCGCTTTTTACATCCACCATTCAGGTTCCCTGCCAATGACCGACCGTCAATCACTGAGCGGTGCGAACAGCGCCGCCAGGTCGTCTTCGTTCAGTTGCCACTGGGCCTGGCTGCCGCCTTCCAGCACGCCTTTGGCCAGGTTGGCCTTGGCCTGTTGCAGGTGCTGGATTTTCTCTTCCACGCTGCCACGGGTGATCAGTTTGTAGACGAACACCGGCTTGTCCTGGCCGATGCGGTAGGCGCGGTCGCTGGCCTGGGCTTCGCTGGCCGGGTTCCACCAGGGGTCGAAGTGGATCACCGTGTCGGCGGCGGTCAGGTTGAGGCCGGCGCCACCGGCCTTGAGGCTGATCAGGAAGATCGGCAGGTCGCCAGACTGGAACTGCTGCACCGGCGCGCGCCGGTCCTGGGTGCTGCCGGTGAGCTTGGCGTAGCGGATATTGCGCGCCTTCAGCTCGTGTTCGATCAGGCTCAACATCGAGGTGAACTGCGAGAACAGCAGAACGCGACGGCCCTCGGCAAACAACTCTTCAAGCATATCCAGCAGTGCGCTGAGCTTGCCTGAATCCAGGCTGCGCAGCGGGCTGTCATCGCCGTCCAGCAGGCGCAGGTCGCAGCAGGCCTGGCGCAGGCGCAGCAGCGCTTCGAGGATGACAATCTGGCTGCGGGCCAGCCCCTGGCGGGCGATTTCATCGCGCACCTTCTTGTCCATGGCCAGGCGCAGGGTCTCGTAGCGGTCGCGTTGCAGTGCGCTCAGCTCGACCCAGTGGGTAATCTCGGTCTTGGGCGGCAGCTCGCGGGCCACCTGTTCCTTGTTGCGGCGCAGCACGAAGGGTTTGATGCGCCCGTTGAGGTGCGCCAGGCGCTGCTCGTTGCCCTGTTTCTCGATCGGCGTCCGGTAGTCCTGGGTGAAGCTTTTGCTGTCACCCAGCCAGCCGGGCATGAGGAAGTTGAACAGCGACCAGAGCTCGCCTAGGTGGTTCTCCAGCGGCGTGCCGGTCAGGCACAGGCGGTGGCGGGCGTTGATCTGGGCGGCGGCGAGGGCGGCCTTGCTGCGCGGGTTCTTGATGTTCTGCGCTTCATCGAGAATCAGCAGATGATAGCGCTGGGCACTCAGTACCTTGAGGTCGCGGGGCAGCAACGCGTAAGTGCTGAGCACGATGTCGTGCTCGGCGATGTGCTTGAACTGGCCGCGGCGCTTGATCCCGTGCAGCGCCAGAACCTTGAGCTGCGGCGTGAAGCGGGACGCTTCGTCCTGCCAGTTGGGAATCAGGCTGGTGGGCATGATGATCAGCGCTGGGTGGGTCAGGCGCCCGGCGAGCTTTTCCGTGAGGATGTGGGCCAGGGTTTGCAGCGTCTTGCCCAGCCCCATGTCATCGGCCAGCAGGCCGCCTACTTCCAGCTCGGCCAGGGCCTGCATCCAGGCCAGCCCTTGCAACTGATACGGGCGCAGCTTGGCGCGCAGGCCCTTGGGCGCCTTGACCGTGCTGACGTCCTGGGCCTGCAGGCGATGGGCGAAGCTGCGCAGACGCTCACCGCCCTGCCAGGCCAGGGTCGGTCCCTGTTCCAGGTTGCCCAGGCGGCTGGCATCAGCGCGCGGCAGGCGCAGGCGGTGCGGGGTTTCGCCCGGCTCACGGAAGAACAGCTCGCCGAGTGTCGTCAACAGCGGACGCAGGCGAGCGAAGGGCAGGGCGATGCGGCGATTGCCGTGGGGCAGGCTGACCAGCAGCACCTCTTCGTCGTGGCGCTGGGCCAGGGCGTCACCGGTCAGCAACCATGGGGTGCGGCGAATCGCTTGAAGCAGGATCGGCAGCAGGCTGAGGCGCTGACCGTCGACTTCGATGCCGACTTCCAGGTCGAACCAGTCGCGTTCCGGGGCCTCTTCGACCTCGGCGTACCATTCGTCCACCTGGGCCAGGTTGTACTGAAAGTCTGGCTGGATCAGTACATCCCAACCGGCCAGGCGCAAACGGGGCATGGCCTGCTGGATAAAGGCCAGCCAGGCACTTTCATTGGCCAGTTCGAAATGCTCGCCGGGATGTTGTGCCAGGGCTTCGCTCTGGCGCAACGCCACGCGCATGCCCGTGTCTTCCAGCTGTTGCCGCAATTTCGCCTCGCGGCCAGCGTCGCGCAGGATACGCAGCGGTGGCGAATCATCCTGGCGAATCAGCAGATCCCGTGCAGCCTTGCCGTAGGCGATATGCCCCTGGTAATCGAAGGCCAGCGCTGCCCGGTGCTGGGTCTGTTCGTGCATGCGCCCCTTGCGCGCATCGAAATGCACGCGCACGTGGCTGCCCAGGGTCAGCACCGCTGACGGGGCAATGCCGGCGAGCACCTGTTCGGGCAGTTCGGCGGGAAAAGTGGGCGACGCATCCTGGGACATCGGGGCGACAACCTGGCTGAACGTTCATCGGACGACTTACCCAGCCTATCTCTGGGTAAAGCAGTCGATTCTGGCACAGCTGAGGGCTGTTGCGGCAGTCAGCTGACGACGCTTTGTCGGTAGTGCCCCGGCGTTGCGCCGAAGGCCTGGCGGAAGCGGTTGCTGAAATGGCTGGCGCTGGCGAAACCGCAGGCCAGGGCGATGTCGCCGAGCGGCAGCGTGCCTTGGCGCAGCAACTCCCGGGCCCGCTGCAAACGGCGGCTGAGCAGGTAACGATGCGGCGGTACGCCGAAGCTCAGGCTAAACATGCGAGCAAAGTGGTATTCGGACAATGCGCAGAGGTCTGCCAATTGTCCCAGGCTCAAGGGCTCCGCGAGGTGATTGTCGATGAACTCGCGCACCAGACGCCTTTGTGCGGGGGCCAGACCACCCTTGAAGCGCAGGCCATCACGCTTGCCGACTTGCGAAAGCAGGGCGTGGTCGAGAATGGAGCGGGCCAGGCTGCTGGTCAGCAGGCGCTCGCCAGGTTCCTGCCAGTCGAGCTGGCTCAGTTGGCGAAACCGTTGCGCCTGCTGCAGGTCATCAAGAAAGGTGCCCTCATGGAACTGCAGCTCGCGCGGCTCGCGGTCGAGCAGGCGCACCGCACCCAGGGCGAACTGCGCCTGGTTGACGTACAGGTGGGCCAGGTGGATCTCGCCGTTGATCACCCAGGCAGAGCGATGCCCGGCCGGGAGGATGCACAGTTTGCCCGGCGCGCCCCGGTTGTCCGGACGCTCGCGGCGAAAGGTGCCGGTACCGCCTGCCAGGTAGCAGGACAGCGTGTGGTGGGTGGGGGCTTCGTAATCGCGGGTGTCGTGGCTGTTGCTCCAAAGGGCCGCGGCCAGCCCGTCGCCCAGCTCGGCACTGTGGACCAGCGTGGCGTTCGGCGATTGGCCCATGGCCTGGAAAACCTGACTTTGTTGCAGTTGCGACATGACGCACCTCCGGCCTCGCTATGCTACGCCGCCCGGCAAGAACCGCCAGCCCTTCGGCGTGAAAAGCGCAAGCCTGTGCAAGTGTGACGCAGGGCACTTAGCCATCACGCTATAGCGAATGTCTTACACGCTCTAGCGGCATTAAGCGCTATTCCCACTCGATCCGAATCCCTAATCTGTACCCATCCACTGAACAGCAGGAAGCATTCAGGATCATGGATGAACGACCATTGCCAGGACGGCTACTGACAGGATGTCGGAATGGTCAGGAAAAAACCCGCTTAGGCGGGTTTTTGTTTGCCTGCAGAAAAGTGAGGCTGGCTTGAAAGGCCCATGAAATGGGCCTTCAGACATCACGCTGCATCAGGCAATCCGGCCACCAGCTGGGCTGTCGGTCGCGGTAGGAGTGGTCACGCGGCGCCAGTTCGGGCTGGTCGGGGTTATCGAAAACCCCGACGGCAATGGCCAGGGTCGGCGCATCATCGATGGCACCCAGGGTGCTGCCACACTGCGGGCAGAACGCGCGGCTCGATCTTTCCGAAGAGCGCCAGGTGGCCGGAAGGCCGCCGGGGCCGGTCCAGGCGACCTGATCGCGCTCGAACTCGACCCAGGTCTGGGTCAGCGCGCCGGAGTGGCGCTGGCACTGGCGGCACGAACAGGTGTGAGGCGCGCGGACCGGGCCTTGGGCTCGAAAACGAATGTGCCCGCACAGGCAACCGCCTTCGTACTGGCTGGTTGAGGTCATGATCAGTCCTTCCTTCATGGTCTTTTACAGGCGTTGAGCCTGCCAGTCGTCGAGCAGCAGCCCGTAGAGGGCGGAGTCGGAAACGACCCCGTCGATTTCCCAGCGGGCGCGCAGGAAGCCTTCCTCGATGAACCCCAGCCGCTCCAGGGCCTTGGCAGAGGCGATGTTGCTGGGATCGATTTCCGCCTCCAGACGCCGTAGATCGATCCGCGTGAACGCGTGTTCGATGAGCGCCTGCCCGGCTTCCTGGATATACCCCTTGCCCCAGAACGGCGCCCCGATGCCGAAGCCGAGCTCGGCGCGGCGGGAGCCCTTCGAGTAGTTGAACAGCATGCATTTGCCGATCAGTTGCGCAGGCGACTGGGTGAAGATACCGAGCGTCAGGCCATCGCCTTCCTGCATGCTGACCCGGTTGGCGGCGACGAAGTCGAGGGCATCTTCGATGGACGCCCAGGGCGGGGTGTTCCAGTACTTCATCACCTGCGGGTCGGAGAAAATGGCCAGCAGCTCCGTTGCGTCCTCCGACTCCAGAGGGCGCAGGACCAGTCGCTGGGTTTCGATGTGCGTATCACTGAGCGAGAGCAAGACGAAATCTCCTGTGAAAGTGGCGCAATGCGTAATGGATAGCGCTGTGCGGTCGCTGCACGGCATGTTTCAGCACAGGCTGAAGCAACCCTGTCGTGAAGGTCCCTAGAATCGCGGCACCCCTCTCTGCGCGCATGTCCATGCCAGGCCATCATGACGACCCACACGCCCCAGTTGAAAACGGAAATGTTGCTGCTCGTTGCGCTCGCCACCCTGTGGGGCGCTTCCTACACCTTTATCAAGATCGGCGTGGAAAGCATTGCGCCGATCACGCTGATCGCTGCCCGTACTTTGCTCGCGGGGTTGCTCCTGCTGGCGATCATTCGCGCGCGTAATCTGAGCCTGCCGACAGACCTGGTCACGTGGTGTCGCTTTCTGTTCCAGGCCTGCCTCAACAGCGTCATTCCCTTTACCTTGATCGCCTGGGCCGAGCGCACCGTGGATGCCGGGCTGGCGACCATCCTCAATGCCACGTCGCCAGTGTTCATCTGCCTGCTGACCCTACTCATCACCCGCCATGAACCGCTGTCGCCGCTGAAGCTGTTCGGTGTGGCAGCGGGTATCACCGGGACGTGCCTGATCGTCGGCCGGCAGGCGTTGGAGGGTGTGGGGCATGAGTTGTGGGCACAGGTGGCGATTGTGGCGGCCACGATCTGCTATGCGGGTGCGGCGATCTTCGGACGGCGTTTCAACGGGCTCGATCCGATCATTCCTGCCGCTGGCTCGCTGCTGTGCGGGGCAGCCATCCTGATGCCGTTCAGCCTGGTGATCGACCGGCCCTGGACGCTGACACCGTCCATGGATTCTGTACTCGCCCTGCTGGCGCTGAGTGTGTTTTCCACTGCACTAGCCTTTGTCATCTACTTCCGTCTGGTGAACACCCTGGGTTCCATCGGCACCGCCGCCCAGGCCTACCTGCGGGTGCCGATCGGTGTGGCGATTGGTGTGCTTTTTCTGGGTGAAACGCTTGGCGCCAGTGCCTGGCTCGGCCTGGCGTGCATCCTGGCCGGGGTGGTGGCGATGACCTTGCCACCGCGCAAGTCGGCGCCGCTCGGCAGTTGATGCCAGCTGCGGTGTAGCGCTTGGATGGGGCACGCTCCCACGGCGTAGCGTGGGAGCGCAGGCAGACAGGTCAGTCGATCAGCGTCAGGGTGACGTCGATATTGCCGCGGGTCGCGTTGGAGTAGGGGCAGACGATGTGGGCGCGGTCGATCAGGATTTGCGCCCGCTCGCGATCCAGGCCTGGCAGGCTGATTCGCAGTTCGACCTCGATGGCGAAACCGGTGGGCACCGCGCCAATGCCCACCACACCCTCGATCGATGGATTGGTGGCGATGGCCAGCTTGTCGCGGGCGGCGACGAACTTCATGGCGCCCAGGAAGCACGCGGAATAGCCGGCAGCGAACAGCTGCTCCGGGTTGGTGCCTTCACCGCCGCTGCCACCGAGCTCCTTTGGTGTAGTCAGGGCGACATCCAGCACGCCGTCAGAGGAAATGGCGCGGCCGTCACGGCCGCCAGTGGCTTCTGCATAGGCGCGGTAAGCGATGGTTTCAATCGACATGCGAGGATCCTCTGAGAGTGGGTTCGGTTTTGGGGCGGCGCCTGGTTGTGGCCGGCCAGGTAAAGGTCGGCCGGGCCCATGCGCCTGTCGCCAGGAGGGCAGGTCAGCGTCGGCTCGAAAAGCTTCGAGACGACGTTGCTTCGACCGGCCGTGCGTGCTCCGTCATGCAGTCTAGTGCAGCTTGCGGAATGTTCCTGACTGCGGAGAGCGACTGTGAACACGCCGACGGATGGCCAGCCCAGCGCCTTGCTCAGCACCGCTCTCGGGTCGCTTCGTGAGCGGCACGAGCAGAGAGGTTTCGCGGTTGACCTCTGGAAGGCCGCTCAGCGTTATCTACGCCGTGCTCCCTTGATCGCTTCCACTTCCGAGCACCCAGGCAGATGCCCTGAAGGGCTTTCTGACACCCGGGTAACTGGCCCTGGTCAGCTGGTTATGGAAGGTGGAACGGTCGTGCAGATGTAACGAAATACGACGAACGCACTGGTCAGAAGGAGCCAGGATGCGTGTACTATTCGGCCTGGGTGTCTCCGCAATCGTGCGGATAGGCAGGTTAAACACTGTGCAGGTCGGGCCGCCGCACGGAGTTGTCGCACCCGTGAATCCTGATCATTCCCCCAGGCCCGCGTCGGCCGCCGCTGCCCCCAATACGACCTTTTTCAAGCGCCTGCTCGCCGGTGAGTCATCGGGCGGTATCGTGCTGATGCTGGCCGCCCTCTGTGCGCTGCTGGTGGCCAACTCGCCGGTTGCCGAGGCGTACTTTTCAACCCTGCATATCAAGGCCTTCGGGCTGTCCATCGAGCATTGGATCAACGACGGCCTGATGGCCATTTTCTTCCTGCTGGTGGGCCTGGAGATCAAGCGCGAAATGCTGATCGGCCAGCTCGCCACCTGGGGTGATCGCGCCTTGCCGGGCTTCGCTGCGCTGGGTGGCATGCTGGTGCCCGCGCTGGTGTATGTCGCCTTCAGCTGGGGCCAGGCCGAGACGATTGGCGGCTGGGCCATTCCGGCGGCCACCGATATCGCCTTCGCCCTGGGCGTGCTGTCCCTGTTGGGCAAGCGGGTGCCGGTGTCGCTGAAGGTGTTCCTGTCGGCCCTGGCGATTCTCGATGACCTTGGCGCCGTGCTGATCATCGCGCTGTTCTACGCTGGCGGTCTGTCGGTGCCGATGCTGCTGGCCAGCCTGGGTGCGTTGGTCGTGCTGGTGGCGATGAACCGCTTAGGTGTGCGGCGCCTGTTGCCTTACCTGGTGGTGGGCGCGGTGCTGTGGTTCTGCATGCTGCATTCTGGCATCCACGCGACCTTGGCCGGTGTGCTGCTGGCGCTGTGCATTCCGCTGGGTGAGCCGACGGCAGAACAACGCTCGCCGCTGATGCGCCTGGAGGGCTACCTGTACCCCTGGGTGGCGTTCGCTGTGGTGCCGGTTTTCGGCTTTGCCAACGCCGGCGTCTCGCTGACCGGGATCACCCCGGACAACCTGCTCGACCCGGTACCCCTGGGCATCGCCCTGGGGTTGTTGCTGGGCAAGCAACTGGGGGTCTTCACCCTGGCCGCGCTGACCATCCGCTCCGGGCTGGCGCGCATGCCCGAGGGTGCCACCTGGCCGCAGCTCTATGGGGTGGCGGTGCTGTGCGGCATCGGCTTCACCATGAGTCTGTTCATCGGCAACCTGGCGTTCCCAGGCAATGTGCACCTGATCAGTGAAGTGAAGGTCGGCGTGCTGATGGGCTCCGTGCTGTCTGCGGTGCTGGGCGCAGTGATTCTCTGTAGGGTCGGGCGCGCGCGTTTGCAGGGCCGCTAGACGAAGGCCGCCCGCCGTGCTGGCGGGCGGCGATTACGTGAAGGAACAGGCGATGGCGTTCGATTGGCACAGTGACCCGATCAGCCGGCAAACCGCCGTCTGCAGCGGCTACCGCAATACGCAGAATGTGCGCCGCTTCATGACCGAGCAGTGCGGCGCGGCGTTCCGTTTCGACCGCGACTTCATGCTCTGGATACGCAGTGCCGAAGCCATCACCATGGGCGATGTGGTGGATGAGTGGCGGCGCCGGCACCAGCAGGCCTGACGCCACCACGGGGCACCCGTCAGGCGCGGGTGCCGATCTCCACTTCCTGGGCGGTCCAGCCCGCCACCCGTTCGCTCAGCGACAGGCCCAGGCCCGGGCGGGTCGGCACCAGCATGCGGCCGTCACGGGTTTCCAGGCGCTCGTTGAACAGCGGCTCCAACCATTCGAAATGCTCGACCCAGGGTTCGGTTGGGTAGGTGGCGGCCAGGTGCACGTGCAGCTCCATGGCGAAGTGCGGGGCGATCATCAGGCCGGCCTGTTCGGCCATCGAGGCCACCTTCAGGTAGGGCGTGATGCCGCCGACACGGGGCGCATCCGGCATCAGGTAGTCGGCTCCACGGGCTTTGATGAACTCGGCATGCTCGGCCACGCTGGTGAGCATTTCTCCGGTGGCGATCGGCGTGTCGAACGCCGCGGCCAGGGCCGCATGGCCTTCGGCGTCGTAGCAGTCCAGCGGCTCTTCGATCCACACCAGGTTGAAGTCTTCGAACTTGCGGCACATGCGTTGAGCGGTGGGGCGATCCCATTGCTGGTTGGCGTCCACCATCAGCGGGAAGCTGTCGCCCAGGTGCTGGCGCACGGTGCTGACGCGCTTCAGGTCGGTGGCCCAGTCCGGCTGGCCGACCTTGAGCTTGATCCCGCCGATGCCTTTTTCCCGCGACAGGTCGGTGTTCTTCATCAGCTGATCGAGTGGGGTGTGTAGGAAGCCGCCCGAGGTGTTGTAGCAACGCACCGAATCGCGCTGGGCACCGAGCAGGCGGGCCAGGGACAGGTTGGCGCGCTTGGCCTTGAGGTCCCACAGCGCCACGTCGAAGGCGCCGATGGCCTGGGTCGAGAGGCCGCTGCGGCCCACGGAGGCGCCGGCCCAGCACAGCTTGGTCCAGAGCTTCTGGATGTCGCTGGGGTTTTCACCGATCAGCGCCGGGGCGATTTCCCTGGCGTGGGCAAACTGGCCGGGGCCGCCGGCCCGCTTCGAGTAGCTGAAACCGAGGCCGCGATGGCCGTCCTTGCTTTCGATCTCCACGAACAGCATAGCGATCTCGGTCATGGGTTTCTGGCGGCCGGTGAGCACCTTGGCGTCGCTGATCGGGTTGGCCAGCGGCAGGAACACGGAGGCGACCCGGACCCAGGCGATCTGGTCGTGGTCGGCGCTGGTCGGCAGGGCAGTGGACTCGGTCATGCGGCATTTCCTCGTTGGGGGGCTCGTTGAGTGGTGTTAAGGCTGAGCGAGGCGACGCGACGAGACGCACGGCGAGTGGGCCGGCAGTGAAGGCGGGGCAGGTAAGTGATGGGTGTGCGCATCGTTGTTGTTCGTCCTCGGTGGCGCCGCTGCGTGCGACTACACAGCGGTCTTCAGACGGACGTTAAGCTGATTACGCAATCATTCAAGGGCATTCAGGGAGTGTTCACGCAGCGATTCTGCGCGTCAGGTGCTCTGCCGTTCGATGAGGCGAAAGCCGGTATCGACGCGGATTTTGCCAGTGTCTTCGTCCGGCCGTTCCAGGCGTTGCAGCAGCGCATGGGCGGCGCGGGTGCCGATCTCGGCACCGTTGATGGCGACGCTGGACAGCGCCGGGTGCAGATGCCGGGCCACGCTCAGATCGCCGAAGCCCATCACCGCCAGATCGCCTGGCACGCTGAGGCCGCGCTCGGTGGCTTCTTCCATCACGCCGTGGGCCAGGGTGTCGGAGCTGCACACCACCACATCGAAGTCTTCGCCACGATCAAGCAACTGGCTGAGCCCGGCGCAACCGAGTTGCACGGTGGCCGGCGGCGGCAGCACCACCGTGGGGATGCTCTCGATGCCATGCTGGCGCAACGTCGCTGCCAGGCTCGCGTAGCGGCGGTGGCCTCGCGGATCGTCCAGGGTCACTGCGGCGAAGCGCCGGTAGCCCTTGCCCAGCAGGTAGTCGGCCACCGCCTTGCCGATGGCTTCGTGGGAGAAGCCGACCAGCATGTCGAGGGGCTTTTTTGCCAGGTCCCAGCATTCGACGATGGGAATGCCCGAGCGCGACAGGCGCACGCGGCTGGCCTCGGTATGCAGCGTGCCGGTCAGCACGATGCCGTCGGGGCGCCGCCGCAGGATGGCGTCCAGCAGCTGTTCTTCGCGTTCGGCGGAGTAGTTGGTGAGGCCGATCAGTGCCTGGTAGTTGGCCTCGGTCAGGGTGTCGATCAGCGCCTGCACGGTGTCGGAAAAGATCGAGTTGGCCACCGTGGGCACGAGGATCGAGACCAGCCGGTTGCGCTCTTCGTGAATGCCGCTGGTCATCATGCTGGGCACGTAGCCGACCTTGCGCACCGCCCGGAACACCTTCTCCCGCAGCGCCGGCCGGACGATCTCCGGCTGGTTCAGGGTGCGCGAAACGGTGATGGGGGAGACCCCTGCGACCCGTGCCACATCCACCAGGGTGGGTGTCTTGTCCGGCGCGGCAGTGCGGCGCCGGGGGGCGGGAGGCTGATCGTTGCTCATCGGGGTTCCGTTGTCGTTCTGTGTCGCGAGGGCACTCAATCCTGACGCGATCTGCAGCCTGGTTCAATCACGGGCTCGCGACAGGGTTCGACAACGGACGTCAGAGCCTAGGGCTTTGTCGGCACCTGGCTGTCCAGAGGCACGGCCTTGAAGATCGGTTCGCGGCTCAGCACGCGAATGCCTTCGGGGCTGCTTTCCAGCAATTGCCGCTCGCTGGTGGCGACCAGCAGTTCCAGGTCATAGCCCGCGCCGGTCAAGGTGTCGGACAGCGCGCGAATCGCCTCGGCGGCCCACGGGGCATCGGAGTCGAAGTGGCCGAGCAGTTTGTCCTGGCGGTGAATGATCAGACGGAATGTTTGCATGGCGGCCTCCTGGTCGGTGAGCGATCCAGCCCGGAGCATGGCGACCGGTCTGGCAGAAAACGGGGTGGGATGTGTCGGGTGGAACGGTCAGACGTATTCGCCATGAATACGGCCTGGACCGAGGCCCAGGCCGTTTCTGACGGAGTGCATCGAGCGCGGTGCTTACTTCAGATCGTCGATCGACGCGCCGAAGTTCAGGTGCAGCACCTGGCCGTCGACCACCAGCGCAGGAACCGATTTGACGCCAGCCTGCTCGGCCTCGCTTACGCGTTGTGGTTGGTCACCGAGGTGAACCACTTCGACCTGGACCTTGGCGTCCAGCAGGTTGAGCAGGGTTTGTTCAGCCGAAACGCAGACAGGGCAACCGGCATGGTAGAAGCGTGCTTGAGTCATGGTGAATTTCCTCTTGGGTAGTTGGTATCGAATCGATACTGTGCGCAGCGTACGCCATTCCGCTGCACTGTCAATATGGTGTTTGATCGATACTATTTATCGAGAGGCATGATTCGGCCTATGCCGCCTGTGGAAGGCGGATAGACCGGAGCATGTGAGGGGGCGGTGTGACTAGGGGAGTGACTTGAGCAGCTGCCGTGCAGCCTCGAAGTCGACGGAACCGAACCCTTCGGAGAAGGTGTCCATGAGCGCGGAGAGCTCGCGCTGGGCCTGGTCGTGTTTGCCCTGTCTGATCCAGAGCCGTGCCAGGCTGGTGGTGATGCGCAGCTCCCAGGCTTTCATGCCCTGTTGCCGGGCCATGGTCAGCGCCGTGTGCAGGCTCTGTTCGCCGGCCTCGGCGCCGCCTGGTTCATCGAGCAGCAGGTCGCCCTGGCAGCGAATCAGCTCGGGCAATGATGCCCGGTCGTCGTTGGCAGTGGCCTGGGTGAGGGCGGTGTCGATCACGCGCAGCGCTTCTTCCCGACGACCGTGGCGTGCCAGTTCCGTACACAACGCCGAGGTGTAGGGGGACAGGTAGGAGGCATAGCGAATCTGGCCCAGTTGTTCCAGGGCCGGGATGATGATGGTTTCGTACGCGCTGGTTTCACCCCGCCACAACCGGTACAGCCCTCTCCAGAACTCGCCGCCCCAGAACTGGCCGGCACCGATGGCACGGGCACCGGGGTGGTGCCAGTTGCGCGCATCCAGCAGGCGCTGGCTCGGGATGGCCAGCGCGGAAATGCCGCCGGTCAGCAGAGCGATGGGGCAGGTGCTCATGGTCAGCACGTGCCACTGGCTGGCCAGGTGGTTGGTGGTTTCCGCTCGCTGTTCCGCTTCGTGGGTCACGCGAATGGCCTGGTCGGAAAAACCTTCCAGCCACAGGGTGTAAGCCAGCGCGCAGAGGGCGGCGACCTTCTGGTCATAGGCGTAGCGCAGGATGTGCCGGCGGCGAAGCTCGTCCGGGTAGTGCCTCAACATGTCCAGCAGGCTGGCGTGCGCTTCATCCAGGCGCCCGAGGCACAGGTTCGACAGCGCCAGCATGCGCTTGCCGACGACGATGTCCTTGGCGTCTGGGCTGTGCTGCGCCAGCTGCATGAAGTCTTCGGCGATCTGCAGGTTCTGCGGGTACGGGCCGTTCAGGTAACCGTGTGCCCACAGGCCCCAGGTGGCCAGCGCCTGGTACTCGGGCTCTTCGAGGTGCCTGGAGATGTCGAAGGCATGGCGAAACGCCTGGAGGGTTTCCACGGTGGCACCGGTGTAGAGCAGTGCCTTGCCGCGTGCGGCCTCCAGCTTCATCACCTTGCGCTCGTACTGCTGCGGGTTTTCCAGCTGCACCAGCGCCAGCGCGCGCGTGGCATTGCCAAGGCACTCGACTACCAGTGAGTGGTGCAGCCAGAACGGCAGGGCGGCGATGGTCAGGTCGATGCCGAGCGCGCTTTCGCCCTTCGACGAGAGTGACCAGCGCAGGGCTTCACGCAGGTCTTCCAGCAGCTCGTTGCAGTGCTGGCAGCGTGGGGAGTCGTCGACCTCCCACATGAGCGCGACGCTGGCGAAGGTTTCCAGCATGTACTGCGCGTGCGCGCGGCGCATGGCCGGGAGTTCGCCACTGTCTTCCAGCTTCTCGCAGGCATAGGTGCGGGTGGTTTCCAGCAGCCGGTAGCGAGCTTCCGGGCGGCTCGGGGCCACCGTCAGCAGGGATTTGGTGACAAGGCTGGAAATACTGTCGGAGGCTTCGTCGTGGCTGAGCTCGTCGCTCGCCACCACCGCCAGGGCCGCTTCCATGTCGAACGCACCGGCGAACACGGCCAGGCGCCGGAACACGATCTGGTCGGTGGGGCTGAGCAGGTCGAAGCTCCAGTCCAGGGTGGCGCGCAGGGTCTGGTGGCGGGGCAGTGCCGAGCGATTGCCGCCCTTGAGCAGCGCCATCCGGTCATCCAGGCGGGTCGCGACGGCGGCAAGGCCCAGGGTGGCGACCCGCGCCGCGGCCAGCTCGATTGCCAGGGGGATGCCGTCGAGCTCCCGGCAGATCCGGGCTTTCAGATCGGACATCAGCGGCTCTTCCAGCACCTCGCTCCAGCCATGCACCAGGCGCGCCTCGAGCAGCTGTACTGCGCTGGCTGCCCGGATGATCTCGGGAGCGTCACCGGGCTGCGGCACTTCCAGCGGTGCGACCCGGTAGACGTACTCGTCTTCGATGCGCAGCGGTTCCTGGCTGGTGGCCAGGATGTGCAGACCGGGGCAGCGGTGCAGCAGGGTATCCGCGACCTGGGCGACGGCGTCGATCAGGTGTTCGCAGTTATCCAGAATGAACAGAATGCGGCGCGAGCCGACGTAGGCGGCGATCTGCTCCAGCGTGGCTTCGTTGCCCGCCGGGGCCAGCCCGAGGTCCTTGGCGATGGTCGCCAGGAGAAATTCGTCGGTGAACAGCGGCGCCAGGTCGGCAATATGCACCTGGTCACGAAAGTGCCGGCTGAGTTCACGTGCGCATTCGACAGCCAGGCGCGTCTTGCCGATGCCGCCGGGGCCTACCAGGGTGAGCAGCCTGTGGTCGCGCAGGTGCGCCGACAGTTCGGCGAGTGCCGACTCGCGACCGACCAGGGCGGAAATACCGGAGGGCAGGCCACCGTGGGTGAGCCGCTGCTCGACCACGGGAATTTCCACCAGGTGGCCGGTCAACTGATAGCCGCGGCCGGAAACGGTCTTGAGCAGATGGCGTTCGGAACCCAGTGCTTTGCGTAGCAGGGAAATCTGGGCTTCGAGGGTGTTTTCTTCGACGATTCGACCGGCCCAGACGTTGCGCATCAATTCGTCTTTGCTGACCACCTGACCATTGGCTTCGACCAGGGCGACCAGAACATCGAACGCGCGGCCGCGCAGCTCCACGGGGGAACCGTTCACTTTGAACAGGCGCTGTCTCGGCGCCAATTCGCAATTGCCAAAACAGATCACCGAGGCGGCGTCAGCACTCATGTGGTCGTCTCCATCAACACTCGAAACCATCCTTCACTTTTTTGGTGCATGGCAGGCCCGGGAAAAGCTCTCGGGCAGCGCGGTGGCGCAGGGTACACGCATGTCGCTTGGTTACTTTCCGGCTCGCTGGAAGAATCAGTTTTTTTCAGGAATGACCAGAGAATAGTGGCCAACCCTCTTCTACGCTCATTGAGCATCTCCGACTTTGCCCGTCGACCCAGGGGTACACCCGGGCGTGCGCAGGGTGAGCGATCGTCTGCCGGCGATGTTCCTGTGAGCCAGCCTGCAAAGGCGCGGCCAGACGCGATCTCTCGCCGTGCGTCAGCGGGTCATGCAACTACTTGAAGTCCTTCGGCCCTCGTCAGCCGCATTCCCTGAACCGCCACGGTTCCAGGAGGGAGGACGGGTTCCCTGCCTCTGCCGTTTCGCTTGTCCAGACAACCAACTGGAGATGCAACGATGGGAACCGATCCACACCTACCGAGCGATCCGCAGCGTCGTACGCTGATCCTCGGCTCCGCCGCACTGGCGGTCTCACTGGCCCTTCCACTGGGTGGTTGCGTGCGCGGCGTCTCCGCGACGTCCGACAGCCCATCCCCCAACGACCGTTCTGCCAACGGTCATGCCGCTCACCGAGAGGAAACCAACATGGGCACCATCACGACGCGAGATGGGACACAGATCTACTACAAGGACTGGGGCAGTGGCCCCGTTGTAGTGCTCAGCCACGGCTGGCCTTTGAATGCCGACAGCTGGGAGTCGCAGATGTTCTTCCTGGCTGCCAGCGGTTATCGGGTCATCGCCCACGACCGGCGCGGCCATGGTCGCTCCAGTCAGCCTTGGAACGGCAACGAGATGAACACCTACGCCGATGACCTGGCTCAACTCCTTGATCATTTGGACGTCCGCGATGCCGCGTTGTTCGGTTTTTCCACCGGAGGCGGTGAAGTGGCCCGTTACATCGGCCGACACGGCACCGCGCGGGTGGCCAAGGCGGGGCTGATTTCTGCGGTGCCACCGTTGATGGTGAAGACCGAGGCCAACCCCGGCGGCCTGCCGATTTCAGTATTCGACGGCATCCGAGCGGGCTCCATTGCCGACCGCTCGCAGCTGTACCAGGACATCGCCAGCGGCCCGTTCTTTGGCTACAACCGCCCCGGCGCCAAGCCGTCCCAGGGCGTGATCGATGCCTTCTGGATGCAGGGCATGCTGGCCGGTCACAAGAACGCCTACGACTGCATCAAGGCGTTCTCGGAAACCGACTTCACCGAAGACCTGAAGAAGTTCGATGTGCCGACCCTGATCCTGCATGGCGACGACGACCAGATCGTACCGGTGGACGCCGCCGCTCGGGCCTCGGCCAAGCTGGTGCCCCACGCCAAGCTGGTGATCTACAAGGGCGCGCCCCACGGCATCACCGACACCCACAAGGAACAGCTCGGCAACGACATGCTGGCGTTCCTGCGCAGCTGAGCCATCGCCAACCTTCTGCACACATTCTTCTTTTTGGAGCATCTGAACATGAGCAAGACAGCCCTGATCGTGGTGGACATTCAGAACGACTACTTCCCTGGCGGCCTGTGGACCCTGAGCAAGGTCGAGGCAGCCGCTGCCAAGGCGGCCGAGGTGATCGCCGCGTTCCGCGCAAGCGGCGACCTGGTGGTGCACATCCGTCATGAATTCACCAGCAACGATGCACCGTTCTTTCGCCCTGGCAGCGAAGGGGCAAAGCTCCACCCGAGCGTGATCAACAAGCCCGAGGAACCGGTGGTGCTCAAGCACTACATCAACTCGTTCCGTGAAACCGAGCTCAAGCCCGTGCTCGACCAGCACGGCATCGACACCGTGGTGGTGGTCGGCAACATGAGCCACATGTGCGTCGATGGCATCACCCGCGCCGCAGTGGATTTTGGCTACAACACCACGGTGCTGCACGACGCCTGCGCCACCCTCGACCTGGAGTTCAACGGGGTCAAGGTGCCCGCCGAGTACGTGCATGCGGCGTTCATGGCCGCGCTCAGCTTCGGCTATGCGCCGGTGATCTCCACCGCCGACTACCTGCAGAAGCACGGCGCTCACTGAGCGAGGAGCCGACCATGAAAGCTCCTTTCACATTCACGCTTTCACTGCTCGTCGCCAGCCAGGCCTGGGCCCATGACAGCGACGGAATCCACAGCGACAAGGGCGGTCAGGTCGAGGCGGCCTTCGACCTGGTGCACACCCGGGTCTTCAAGGACGGCGACCAACTGGTGTTCGAGCAACTGGTCGATGGCCAGGCCGGCAGTCGCGTGCCGACGGCCAAGGGCAGCTTTGCCGGGGCCGAGGTCTACAGCTACGTCTGGCCCACCAGTCTGGACAGTGGCTCGGTGGGGTTCGAGCAGGGCTCGGGCATTCTCGCCCTGGCGTTGACCTCGCACCCGGACTTCGACGACACGCCGCAACTGGACGAAAACGGCGACGGCGACAAGGCCAACGACGGCGGCCTCTGGCATTCACACTGGGTGGTGCTGACCAAGGAGCCCAGCTGCGGCCCCAGCGGCCTGAAGGTGCGCGACATCCCCGAGGGTGCCAAGCCCAAATTGCCGCCGACCTGGCCAGGTGCGCCGATCTACATCGACTCGCCCGGGTACGACCTCAAGGTGAAGGAAGATGCGGCGCAGATTCGCGTGCCGCTGGCCGCGGTGGGGTTCCCCGAGAGCTTCAACTACGACGGGGTAACCGCTGCGCTGCAGGTCAATGCCGACCTGCACAATCCGCTGCTGTGCGTGTCCAGCGTGTGGGACGTGGCGTCCGGTGATCTGTCCCTGCCGGCCACCTGGCGCAAGGACTGACCACGTGGTGTCGACCCCGGTGTGCCAGCCGTAGCGGCACACCGGGATCGTCTTGTCGGCGCGCCGGGTGCTAGGCTCCGGCGGTCTCCCTTCGCACCGTGATTCCGATGAGAAAGCAGTACCACTTCAGAGACAGCCCGGCCGGGCTGCTCGCCTGGGATGTCGACCAACTGGTGCGCCTCACCCAGGGTTTGCCTGTCGAGACCGTCGCCCTGGATGCCATTGCCGAGCTGAACGAAGCCTATTGGTACGACGTAGGCGACGAAACGCCCACCTGCCGTTCGATTGCCGCGCACCTGCGGCTGGTTCTGGACACCGATCTGACCTACCCGATCATCCTCTGCCCGCAGGGCCGGGTCATGGATGGTATGCACCGGGCGGTGAAGGCGCTGGTCGAGGGGCAGCAGACAATCCAGGCCTATCGCTTGCCCGTGTTGCCGGTGCCGGACCATGTCGGCGTCGACCCGGACGCATTGCCCTACGACTGAGCTGCTGCTCAGCGGCGCTGCACCACCAGGCCATTGGGCGGCAGGGGCAGGGCGGTCTTGTAGCGCACCTGCTTGAGCGCGAAGCTGGAGCGGATGTTGGCCACCCCGGGCACCTTGGTCAGGTGGTCGACGATGAAGCGCTCCAGGGCCTGGATATCTGGCACCAGCACCCGCAGCAGGTAATCCGCATCCCCGCTCATCAGGTAGCACTCCATCACTTCGGGGCGTTCGCCAATGGCGGCCTCGAACTGATGCAGGGCATCTTTCACCTGTTTTTCCAGGCTGACGTGAATGAACACGTTGACGTGCAGCCCGAGCATCTCGGGCACCAGCAGCGTGACCTGCTGGCGGATCAGGCCCAGTTCTTCCATGGCCTTGACCCGGTTGAAGCAGGGAGTGGGCGAGAGATTCACCGAGCGGGCCAGCTCGGCGTTGGTGATGCGGGCATCTTCCTGCAGGCGGTTGAGAATGCCGATGTCGGTACGGTCCAGAGAACGCATGAGAAGGTTTATCTCTTTTTTGTCGATTCTGGAGAATATAAACCTATGAATCGCGTGTGGGGCAGCCAACAAGGGAGAAAATTTCCGGCGGCGACCCCCTAGCATTTTCTCGTCACCTGCCGTGCGAGAAAACCGCCATGAATCACGCCACCTGTACCGCCGATATCGCCGCCGCCCGGTCGCCCTCCCGTGGCCTGTCGCAGGGCACCAAAGGTGGCCTGCTACTGGTACTGGCGATCCTGGTCTGGGGTGCCAACTGGCCGGTAATGAAGAGCGGCCTGGATCACATCGGCCCACTCTGGTTCGCCGCCAGCCGCTTCGCTCTCGGCGGGCTGTGCCTGTTCGTGGTGCAACTGGGCACCGGCACCCTGTGCCTGCCGAGCCGCCGCGACCTGCCGCTGGTGGTCAGTGTCGGCCTGTTGCAGATGCTCACCTTCACCGTGCTCGGCACCTACGCGATGCTGCAGGTCGATGCCGGGCGTTCGGCGGTGCTCGCGTACACCACGCCGCTGTGGGTGGTGCCGGCGGCACTGATATTTTTTGGCGAGCGGGTGTCCCGCTTGCAGGTGGTGGGGGTATTGTTCGGCCTGTGCGGGGTGATTGCCCTGATCAATCCGCTCAGCCTGGATTGGGGCGACGAAACCCTGCTCAAGGCCAACCTCATGCTGTTGCTCGCGTCCCTGGCCTGGGCGCTGTGCATCCTCCACCTGCGCCACAGCAAGGGCGATTCCACCGCCTACCAGCTGGCACCCTGGCAGATGCTCCTGGCCACCGTCCCGTTGCTGGCGCTGGCCTGGGTCTTCGAGGGACCGTTCAACGGCGACGGCTCGCGCAGCCTGTGGCTGATCGCCCTGTTCGTCGGCCCGCTGGCCACGGCGTTCTGTTTCTGCGCGGTGAATGCCGCGAGCATGTGGCTGTCGAGCACCAGCATGTCCACTGCGATGCTTGGCGTGCCGGTGGTCGGGCTGCTGATGTCGGCCGCGTTCCTCGGTGAGGCGCTGACGGCGGACCTGATCATCGGTGTGTCGGCGATCGTCGGTGGCATTGCGCTGATCAGTTGGTCGGGGCGCAAGCGCACCGCGAAAGAAGACCCGCCAGCGGCCTGAACCTGATCGGTGAGGGCGCCACTGCGCTGGCCGGCTGGCGGCTTGCCGCCGGGCTGTCAGCGATGAAGAAGTGCGGCACGCCGGCGGGATATGGCGTATCGTTGCGCCGCGTTGGGCTCGGCCGGTCACTGACCGGTGAGCCTGGTTTCAGGTTTTCGTGACGCGGCAGCGCCGCCGTCACCTGTGCGGACTACCGATGGAATTCATCACCCTCGTCATCGATTTCATTCTCCATGTCGACGTTCACCTCGCGGCGCTCACCGCCGAGCACGGGGCCTGGATCTACGGCATCCTGTTCCTGATCATCTTCTGCGAGACCGGCCTGGTGGTGACGCCCTTCCTGCCGGGTGATTCGCTGTTGTTCGTGGCCGGCGCCATCGCCACCCACGGCGCGATGGACGTGCACCTGCTGGTGGGGCTGCTGATCGTCGCGGCGATCCTCGGCGACGCGGTCAACTACGCCATCGGCCGCACGTTCGGCCAGCGCGCGTTCAGCAATCCGGACTCCAAGGTCTTCCGCCAGAGTCACCTGGACATGACCCAGGCCTTCTACGCCCGGCACGGCGGCAAGACCATCATCTTCGCGCGCTTCGTGCCCATCGTGCGCACCTTCGCTCCGTTCGTTGCCGGCATGGGGCGCATGGCCTACCCGCGCTTCGCCACCTACAACGTGGCGGGGGCCATTCTCTGGGTGACCTCGTTCACCTACGCCGGCTACTTCTTCGGCAACCTGCCGGTGGTCAAGGACAACCTGCACTACCTGATCATGGCGATCATCGTCCTGTCGATCCTGCCGGGCGTCCTTGAAATCGTGCGCCGGCGACTGGTCGCGTCCCGGGCGAGCAAGGCCTGACCCCTCTCGTGTAGGCCCAGCCCCGTCCGGTGGCTGGGTCGGTTGTGGTGACTCGCGCCCTGCGCTAGGTTTTCCCCCTGGCTCACGTATGGCGGAGGCACGATGAAACCGAGAATTTCCCTTATCACCCTGGCGGTGGATGACCTCGACCGGGCCGTGGCTTTTTACCGCGATGGCCTGGGGTTGCCCACCGACGGCATCATGGGTGCGGAATTCGAGAACGGCGCGGTCGCGTTCTTCGAACTGCAAGGCGGTTTGCGCCTGGCCCTCTGGCCCCGCAAGAGCCTGGCCGCCGATTCCGGCCTGCCGGTTTCCACGGCCAGCGCGCCGGGCTTTAGCCTGGCTCACAACGTGTCATCGAAAGCGGAGGTGGATGCGGTCATGGCGCAAGCCACGGCTGCGGGCGGCACCGTGGTCAAGGCGGCCCATGACACCTTCTGGGGCGGCTACGCGGCGTACTTCCAGGACCCGGACCTGCACCTCTGGGAAGTCGCCTGGAACCCCGAGGCCTTGCCGCAGGACTGAGAGCGCCGCTGGCTCAGACGAAACGCAACTGCGGCCAGCGAACGTGCCAGGCCTTCGACCGCAGCCGCTCCTGGTAGAGGGCGTGTTTGTCGATCTGAAAACGCGCAGTGGGCCGTACGGTCAGCGCGAACAGGTCGTCCAGGCCCAGCGGGGCTGCTACTTCGATGGCATCCGTGGCCGTCAGCCTGACCGCAACGGCCGTAGCGGTTTCAGGCCAGTAATTCATCGCCTCGGTTGCGCTGGCGTAGGGCGCGTCGTCGTTGCGCTGGTGCATGCGCGCCTGATTCTTCACTGACCACTTCAGGGTTGCATCGCTGCCTCTCAGGGTGGCTTCGAGGTCAGCGTCCAGCTCGGCGGCAGTACGTGTGCGATCGAACCAGATGACGTCGATATCCTCCGGCAGTGGCGACGGCGAGTGCTGGTGCAGGTGATCCCAGACCGCGCTGCGCACGAAACCGGCAGCGACCCAGCAATCCGGAAGATCGAGCGCCCGCACGTGCTGCAGAATGCGCAGGCGAGCCGGGTCGGCGGCGATCAGGGTCTGGATAGCGGCGTGCTGGCGGTTCTGCATGGGACTTCTCGGCTCTTTCCGGCTCAATGGACCGCTGGCGTCACCAGGAAATTCAGCAGGTGTGGGTCATCGTCCAGTTCGATGGCGTGCACCGGACGCGGCAGGTCGTCCAGCACCGACGCCCAGAAGGCCTGGGCAGCCTCATCCTGGTCATAGAACCGCACCAGCCAGGGGTTCGTGCCGTCCATCAGCACCTGGGTGGCGAGGGCTCGGCCAATGCCCTGGCGGCGGTACTTCTTGAGGATGAACAGGTCGGCCAGTTCCAGGGCATCCAGACCCGCCAGCTCACTCTGCTCGATCAGCAGGAAACCGGCGATGACGCCGTCGGCCAGCAGCAGGTTGGCGCTCCAGTGCGGGTCCGTCCAGTAACGCGCGAAGTGCGGCTCGTGGATGTAGTAGCGGCCATCCGTCTCGACGTCTTCCTGTTCCCAGTCCGAGGACTCGTAGGCGTAGAACTGGTACAGGTTGCGAATCAGATCGGCCTGCTCTGGGCCAGTCGGAACCAGCTCGATGGTCATGTCACGCATGGTGGTGGCTCGTGTGTGGGGCGACAGGGCTGCCGCCATGGGAGGCGTATTTTTTACAAAACCGGCTAGCAATGCCATGGGCATCTGTCACGGAATCCGTTCGGGCCGACCTGGACAGCTCGCGCCCACGTCAGTGGGCGCCCCACGTTTGACTGCTGAAGTCCATGTAAGTCGCTGTAATGTTCAGCCGAGCTTCACCGTCCATGTGTGGGGACAGGGAGGAGCCGCAAAAGCCGCGTTGCAGCTGCTTCTGCCGAATCGGCAGGTGATGCCTGCGGCTTGCGCGTCCGTGATTGGTTTGGGCAACACCAATGCGCCCTGCATCATGATTGGTGAGCGGGCCGCTGCGTTCATCCTGGGGTGAGGCAAACACGCGCTTGCCTGCGGGCCGCAGGCAAGCGTTTCAGGAGGGCGTGGGCTACAAGGTGAGAGGGCGCCGCGCGGTCAGGCGAACAGTGGCTCCAGTGCATCCAGGAAGTGCGACGACTCGGGCTCCCGGATATTCAGGCTGCGCCCGCCGTCGTCTTCCTCTGCGATCAGCGCGTTGCCGGACTCCAGCTGTTCGACCAGCCATTCCACGAACGCGGTCATCGAACTGGCCAGCACGAACTTGTTCTCTTCGTCCCGACCAAAGTTGATGACCTGGCCCACCGTGCCGTTCTCGCCCGGGTCCAGGTCGACGCCGAGGTGGTTGCCGCCGTGGTCGTAGGCGAACGGAATCCAGTAGGGGTTTGCATAGTCGGCCTTGACCGCGCCGGGCGTGGCGGAGGTGCAGAATTCGCTCAAGTCCTTTATGTCGTCCGGAGACGCGTCATCGACGACCTTCTTCCAGGATTCCCAGTGCGCCCTGGCGTTTGCCAGGGGCAGGAAGTCCAGGCCGAAGAACGGACCGGTGTTTGCGTCCCCGCGCTGCCCGTCATGCCACCGGTAAAGGGCCTTCAGACTCTCGGGAAACGCCCGTCCCACCAGCCGCTCGAATTCGGCGATCTCGGCTTCCGAACACCCCGGCGCCAGGTCGTCAGCGACCTCCTGAAGGTTGGTGTCCAGCCATTTGTCCAGGCGTTCCATTGCTGTGTTCATCACCGGCTTCCTTGTGAGTAAAACGTCAGCTTACCGAAGGACTGCGCGCGCTGTTGGCACTGTGCCGCATTCTTCCAAGGCTGGCGTTCATCGAACGAGCCCGGGCAGATTCGGATGTGTGGCCACCCAGGTGTTTTTGTAGTCAGCCAAGACTGAATACAATGTGCGCCTGACTACCCATGCCATGCAGATGGCTGCATCGAACGAGGAACGTGCCGCCATGGCCTCCCCTGATAAACAGCAAAAACGCGCCCAGCGGGCCAAAGCCAAGGCCAAGCAGAACCGCATGGGCAAGCCCAAAGCCAACGTCGTGCACCCGGTGCTGGCCAATCCGCTGATTGACGAGCCGTTCGATGATGTAGAGATCGACCTGAGCACCTTCGACTTCAAGGACATCGAAGAGAACGGGTTTGACCCGGCGCATTTCGACGATCTGTTCCAGGCGATGAAAGTCGGCGAAGGCATCAGCCTGCTCGCGATGTGCCTGGTGTTCCTGCAGTACCCGGTGCTGGAACTGGTGGTCGCCGAGGAGGCGGAAGACGCGGCCACCGATTTCATGATGGGCCTGCTGATCGTCTATCGCGGGCTCTTCCACGCGGAAGACGAAGAGGCGGCCGTGAACTGGATCGGCAGCGACGCCTTCCAGAATGCCTACAACGAGGCGTCAGTGATCCTGCAGAAGAAGAATGCTCGCAGCAGCGCCCGCGGCTGAAAGAGGGCAGGGCGAGCGCACCGGCTGCTGTTGATTTCAGGCGTTTGATAACCGTCGCAGGCTTCCGGCCAGAAGCCGCGCGCATTCATCGGTCGTCATGCGTGCGGCTGGTCTTTCAGGCTAAAGCGCCCTCAGCACTGCGGCTGCCAACACCCCGGCCGCGATGGCGGGCAGGGGCTTTTTCAACAGCAGCATGGTGACGGCAGTGGTCAGCAGCGCCAAGCGCGCCGCGTTGTCGCCTTCCAGTGCCATCGGGGCGAGCAGCGCCACCAGCACCGAGCCTGACATGGCGCCGATGAACTGCTTCACCCGGTAGCCGATCGGTACGAACGACATGACATAGACGCCGCCCCAGCGGGTCGCCAGTGTCACCAGCGCCATGATGACCACCAGAATCAGGGCACCGGCCCCCGTCGTTTCAATGCTCATGGCGGTTCTCCATCCAGATCGTTCCGGCTATTCCGCCGGCCACCGCACCGACCACCACATGGCTGTTCTCCGGCAGATACCGATAGGCCAGCAGTGATGCGCAGGCGGCGACGATCCAGATCATCAGCATGCGCAGGTTCTTGTCCCCGCCGACCACCATTGCCAGCAGGAAGCACCCCATCACCATGTCCAGCCCCAGCGCCTTGGGGTCTTCAATGGCCCCGCCAAACAGCAGCCCAAGCCAGGTGCCGATCACCCAGGTCACCCAGAGCGCGAGGCCACCGCCCAGCAGCAGCCCCATGCCGGGCTGGCGATTGCCGAACGCCTGCATGGACAGCGCCCAGTTGGCGTCCGAGGCGACCAGCATGATGCCGTAGCGCTTGCCCGGCGGCAGGTGCTGCAGCCAGGGATAGAGCGTGGCGCCCATGAGCAGGTGGCGGGCGTTGATCGCGAACACGGTGATGATCAGCGTCACCAGCGACACATGGGAGCCCCACAGTTCCAGCGCGGCGAACTGGGCGGCGCCGGCGAACACCAGGGCACTCATTGCCACGATCACTGAATCGCTCAGCCCGGCCTGGTGGGCGGCCAGCCCGAAGGCGGCGCCGAAGATCACCACGAACAGCGAAATGGGCGCCAGCTTGGTGAAGCCGGCCCACACCGCGTGGCGATCGAAGTCATGCAATCTGTTCTCGGCGTCTGCCATGCCGTGGTCTCTTCCTGTTATGCGTGAAACGAGGTGTGTGGATGCGAAAGGCGATAACAAGGCCCGATCCTGCGAGCACTATGCCCGGTCAGCAGGTTTGTGGAAAACGGATAAAACAGCGATAAGCTATCTGTTAATCGAATACACAGGGCGCAGACATGACGTTTCAGGACCTGCAGATCGATTGGCTGAAATGCTTCGTCGCCGTGGTGGACGCAGGCTCTCTGTCTGGTGCCGCACCGGAGGTGCACCGGTCGCAGTCGGCGGTCAGCATGCAGATAAAAAAGCTCGAGTCAGCCCTGGGTTGCCAGCTTCTGCTGCGTGGCCCGCGCCAGCATCAGCTGACGCCGCAGGGGCAGCAACTGCTGGGCTATGCGCGGCGCATGCTCGATCTGCATGCCGAAACCCAGGCGGCGTTTCATGGCGAAGAGCTGCAAGGCCGGATTCGCCTCGGTGTTCCCGATGACTATGCCGCGCGCTACCTGACGCCGGTGCTCAAGCGATTCGCACCGAACTTCGGCGCGGTGGAAATCGAACTCTACTGCGAGCAGTCGAGCGCGTTGATCCCACGGGTGAAAAACGGCGATCTTGACCTGGCCCTGGTCTCCCGTGACAACCCGCGGCAGGGAACCCTGTTGTTCCATGAGCCCATGGTGTGGGTTGGCGATGCGCAGTTCCAGGTCTGGCGGCGCGATCCGCTGCCCATCGCCGTCTACGAGGACGCCAGCCTCGCCAAGCGCGGCGCCTTGCGTTCGCTGGCGCTGCAGGGGCGTCGCTACAAGGTGGTGTACAACAGCTCGAGCCTTGCCGGGCAGATTGCTGCCGTCGAAAGCGGCCTGGCGGTGGCGGTGCTGACCCAATGCAGCGCGCCGGCGCACCTGGAGATACTCGGCAGCGAACACCACCTGGGGCCGCTGGAGCCCATGGAAGTCGCCGTGTTGCGCAGCCGCGCCTCGCGGGATTCGAAAGCCGTGGACAGCCTGCACAACCTGCTGGTCAGGACGCTTCGACTGTCCGCTTCTTCCTGATCAGAGTTTTTTCCTGGAGCGAAACGCAGCCACTTTCATGCGGTTGCCGCAGGTCGCCATGCTGCACCAGCGGCGGCGGTGTGATTTGGTCAGGTCCTGGAAGAGCAGCACGCAATCGTGGGCCTCGCATTGGCGCACGTATTCGAACTTCTCGTTGGTGACCAGGCTCACCAGGGATTCGGCCACAGGGCCCAGCAGGCTTGCCGGACTGCTGTCCCGCTGACGCGTTGCGACGCGGAACGCCCGCGCATCCTCATCCCATTCCAGGCTCTTCACCGGACGTCCCGCTTCCAGCACCTGGTTGACCACGGTGAGGTCCGCCGGAACGCCGTTCATCGCCGCGCTCACCACGGCCCTTGAGCACTCGCGCAGCCGGCGCGCATGAGCCAGCAGCCCACGCGGGATCTGCTGGTCAGCGTTTTCAGGCAACAGCCCGGCCATCTTCAGCCAGTTCAATACGCTCTCGTCGTCGACGAGGTAGTCATGGTGCTGATCACCCACACCGTACTCCGTGTTGATGAAGTCGAGGGCGAGGTTGTCAGCCAGGAAGAGGACGTCTGAGGAAGTACTGGTCGCGTTCATAGTGATCTGTAACCGATAAAAGACGCTTGACAGGTTACCAAATTGATTCGTAACCTTCAAATTCATTATTTAACGGTTACAAGGAGATTCCCCATGAGTACTTCCAAATCGATTGCCGCTGCCGGATTGGCTGCCTCTCTGCTTGCCGGCGGTGCGCAGGCTGCCGATGCGACCACCCAGGTTCATCACCGCTATGAGCAGGTGGGTGATGTGAAGGTGTTCTACCGCGAGGCGGGCAGCCCCAGCGCCCCGACCGTGCTGCTTCTGCACGGCTTCGCAGCCTCGTCATTCATGTACCGCGACGTCATTCCGGCGCTGGCTGACCGCTACCACGTGATCGCACCGGACCTGCCGGCGTTCGGTTTCACCGAGGTCGCAGAAAAGAGCGATTACCCGTACACCTTCAGCCAACTGACGAAGACCATTGGCCAGTTCACCGAGCAGCTCAAGCTCGACAAATACGCGCTCATGGTTCACGACTACGGTGCCCCGGTGGGTTGGCGCCTGGCTGTCGCCCATCCCGAGCGGGTTACCGCGATCATTTCGCAGAACGGCAACGCCTACGAGGAAGGCCTGGGTGATGGCTGGGCGCCGATTCAGACCTACTGGCGCGAGCCTACCCAGCAGAACCGGGACGCCCTGAATGACTTCCCGACGCCGGCTTCGATCAAGTGGCAGTACCTGGAAGGGGTGGCCGACGAAAGCTTGGTTTCGCCCGATGGCTACACGCTGGAAGGGCTGCAGATCTTGCGGCCTGGCAATGCGGACATCCAGCTCGACCTGGTGCTGGACTACGCCTCCAACGTAGCCATGTACCCAACCTTCCAGGAGTTCTTCCGCAAATATCAGCCGCCGCTGCTGGCGGTCTGGGGCAAGAACGATCCGTTCTTCCTGCCGGCTGGGGCAGAGGCCTGGAAGCGCGACATCCCCAAGGCTGACATCCGCTTCTACGACACCGGCCACTTCGCGCTGGAAACCCACGCCAAGGAAATCATCCCCGTGATCCGTGAGTTCCTGGACAAGAACATCCAGCAGTAAACCCACTCGGCAATCCAGCCAGAGCCACCGCTCGCCCCAGCCGATTTATCCACAGCGCCTTCGGGCCTGTGGCGCTGGGGAGAGCGTGCTCACAGAGAGAACATCATGCGTAACCTCAATCAGGTCACCCATCCGGATCACAACGAGACAATCAACACATTCATCGCCGCCACCCGAGCCGTCGCCCTAGCAGGCGTGGTTCTGCCACTGCTGTCGATCGGGCTGCTGAAGTTCACGCAGATCGAGGTCGAGGCGCTCAAGCCATTGATAAGCGGCACACCCTGGCTGGCATGGCTCTACCTGGTCTTCGGGGAAGCCGGCACGTCTTACCTGCTGGGTGTTGTCGAGCTGATCACCGCTGCTCTTCTCATCGCGTCGCCATGGTCAGCGCGCGCCGCCATTGCCGGCGGGCTTCTGGGCTCCCTGACGTTCCTGACCACCGTTTCCACCATGCTGGCCCTCCCCATATGGGAAACGGCATCCGGCGGCTTTCCCTTGCTGAACGCGCTTGGCAGTTTCCTGGTCAAGGACGTGGCCCTGCTAGGCGTTTCGCTCGTGGTACTGGCGGAAGGAGTCGTGCGACTGGCCGCCAGGCGCGGGCGTTGAGTCTGCCCACAGCCACGCTCCATCTGATTGTTTGGAAATCGAGAACAGAGAAGAACAGGCTCGCGCGTTTATCCGGCGTGGTTGTGCCCCTACAGTTTCTCTTCCAGACAGATGTCAGATGAGGAGATGGCCATGGCCACGCGTGATGTAGTTTTTCCGGCAGGACGGCAAGCGATCTATGAGCGAGACCGTTACTCGGCAGCCATTCGTTCGAATGGCTTTCTTTTCGTGTCGGGGCAGGTCGGGAGCCTGGAAGACGGATCGCCCGAGCCGGACCTGGAGACGCATGTCCGGTTGGCATTCGAGAATCTCAATGCGGTGCTGGCCGCCGCAGGCTGTACGTTCGACGACGTTGTCGAGACCACGGTGTTTTTGCTGAATCCCGAAAAGACGTTCGAGACCGTCTGGAATATCGTGCCCGAGTTCTGGGGCGCGGCGCCGCATCCGACGCTGACCTGCGTGGGCGTGACGTGGCTCAACGGGTTCCAGTTCGAGATCAAGGTTATCGCCAAGCTGCCGGAGGCCTGAGTGCACTGCATCGATTTGCCTGCTGAGATGCCTTGATCACGCTCCGCCGTGGGCCGCTTCATACAGAGCATTGCGCATCTCCTGCGGCGGTTTGCCGTAGGCGCGCAGAAAGGCTTGCCGCATGCGCTCGCGGTCGCCGAAGCCAGTCTCCCGGGCGACCACCTCCACCGGGTGGCGGCTGGTTTCCATCATCACCCGCGCGGCTTCCACCCGCAGGCTCTCGATGGCTTTCGCCGGGGTCTGTCCCGTCTCTTCGCGGAACACCCGGCTGAACTGCCGCGGGCTGAGCCGTGCGACCTCCGCCAGCGCCTCGACCGACAGATCGCTGCGCAGATTCTCCCTCGCGTAAGCCATGGCCAACTGCACACGGTCGGACTTGGGATCGAGTTCGAGCAGCGCCGACAGCTGGGATTGTTCGGCGCCCCGGCGCTGGGCTATGACCAGCTTGCGTGCGATGCGGCGCGCCAGGTCAGGGCCGAGGTCGTTCTCGACCATGGCCAGCGCCAGGTCCACCCCGGCACTCATGCCGGCTCCGGTCCAGACCTGGCCGTCGACCACGAACAATCGATCTTCGTCCACCCGCACCTCGGGGTGGCGTCTCTTGAACTCTGGTACGTGCAGCCAATGGGTCGCCGCGCGCTTGCCGGTCAGCAGGCCGGCCTCGGCGAGTACGAAGACGCCCGTGCACAGCGATGCGACGCGTCGTGACTGCGCGCTGGCGGCCGACAGGCAGCTCAACAGCTCCGGGCTGGGTTGCCCCAGTTCCAGGTAGCCGCTGACGATCACCGTGTCGTAGCCCGCCGCACCGAGCGGCTCGGTATTCACCGAAAAGCCCTGGGATGACGTCACCGCGCCACCGCCCTCAGACACCAGGCTGAACGCGTAGACCTGCTCGCCATGCAGCAGGTTGGCGCACTCGAACACGGAGCCCACCGACAGGCTCAACGGCTGGAACTGCGGGTAAACCACCAACGCGACGGTATGCATCGAGCGCCTCCTGGGACGTGTGTCGGCTGATTGTCGGGGCCGCACGGGGAGGGCGCAACCACAGGCTGCTGCCATGTCCGAAATCCTTGCGGATATGACATTGCCGCTATCCGGTGCGATTCCTACCATGGGCCCCATGAACTAGACGACTGGTCTACTGAGACGAAACGCAATGAACACGACCGACAGCAACCAGACACGCCAACGCATCTTCGATGTGGCGCAATCGATCATCGCCCGCAAAGGTTTTTCTGCCGTGGGGCTGAACGAAGTGCTGCATGCGGCGAGTGTGCCGAAGGGCTCCTTCTATCACTACTTCGCCTCCAAGGACGCCTTCGGCACTGCCTTGCTGGAGAACTACTTCGCGGCCTACTTCGACGACATGGACCTGATCTTCCAGGACTCGCAGATCACGGCCCATGAGGCGCTCATGCGCTACTGGCAGCTGTGGATTTCCAACCAGACCGGCCAGCCCGACTGCGGCAAATGCCTGGCGGTGAAGCTAGGCGCCGAAGTGGCGGACCTGTCCGAACCCATGCGCCTGGCGCTGCAACGCGGCACCTCGCAGATCATCGAGCGCCTGGAAGCGGCGATCAGCAAGGGCGTGGCGCAAGGCTCGGTGCGCAGTTCAGTGACACCCGGCCAGATGGCCGTGCGGCTGTATGCCCTGTGGCTGGGCGCCAGCGTGATGGCCAAGATCACCCGCACCACCCTGACGTTCGACGAGGCATGGCTGCAGACCCGCAGTCTCCTCACCCCGTAAACCGACCGGTCGGCATGCGCCGGCCCAATCACACACACACACACACATACGAGGAATACCCCATGAAAGTTCTGATGGTACTGACATCCCACGACCAACTCGGCAACACCGGCAAGAAAACCGGCTTCTGGCTCGAAGAGTTCGCCGCGCCTTATTACACCTTCACCGACGCGGGCGCCGAAGTGGTACTGGCCTCGCCAGCCGGTGGCCAACCGCCCCTGGACCCGAAGAGCGATGAACCGGGCTTCCAGACCGAGGCGACCCATCGTTTCGCCGCCGACCCGGCAGCACAACAGGCCCTGGCCACCACGCTGAAACTGGATCAGATCAAGGCTGAGGATTTCGACACGGTGTTCTACCCCGGTGGTCATGGTCCGCTCTGGGACCTGGCCGAATCGCCTACCTCCATCGCCCTGATCGAAGCCTTCGAACGCGCCGGCAAGCCCATCGCCTTCGTCTGCCATGCCCCGGGTGTGCTGCGTCACGTCAAGGCGGCCAACGGCGAGCCATTGGTCAAAGGCCGCCGGGTCACCGGCTTCACCAACAGTGAAGAAGCCGCTGTCGAGCTGACCGACGTGGTGCCGTTCCTCATCGAGGACGAGTTCAAGGCCCTCGGCGCGCAGTACGAGAAAGTCGGTGACTGGCAGCCGTTCGCCGTGGTGGACGGGAAACTGGTCACCGGCCAGAACCCCGCCAGCTCGGAGGCCGCCGCCAAGGCCCTGCTGACCTTGATCGCGTGATCGACGCCCTGCCTGCACGGCGCCTTCGGGAACCGCTGCGGGCAGTGACCAGGGACACCGCCTCCCGGTGACCTGAGCGCCCAGTCGCGCGAAGCCAAACCCCTTACGGCCGCAGCAGTCGCCAGCCCGGTGACGGGCCTTCTGCTGCCCGAAGAAAGCTGAATCACCCAATCGAACGCTTCATTTTCAACCTTGGAGATAACGCCATGAACGCTATTCAGAAAGCCCTCCCTGCAGACCGTCTTTTCGACGGCCCCTACTACCTGTCCATCGGTGGACAACTGGCCAGTGCTGATGACCATTTCGACGTGTTCAACCCGGCCACCGGCCAGGTGCTCGCCCGGGCGCCGTCCGGCTCGCCGCAGCAACTGGAGGCGGCCATCGCCGGTGCCAAGCGCGCGTTCAAGACCTGGTCGGCACTGAGCTACGACCAGCGCCAGGCGTACCTGGACGCCTACGCTGATGCGCTGCAGGAGCACCGCGATGAACTGGCCCGCCTGCTGACCCTGGAGCAGGGCAAGCCGCTGAAAACCATGGCCGAGCCGGAGATCGATCAGTCGATTTCGTGGATTCGCCAGATCGCCGCGCGGCGCATCCCGGTGGAAATCGTCGAGGACACCGCCAGCCATGTTGTGGAGCTGCACCACACGCCCCTGGGCGTGGTCGGCGCGATCACCCCGTGGAACTTCCCGGTGCTGCTGGCGCTGTGGAAGGTGGCGCCGGCGCTGATCACCGGCAACACCATGGTCATCAAACCGTCGCCGTTCACGCCGCTGACCACCCTGCGCTTTGGCCAGATCGCCCAGTCGGTGCTGCCGGCCGGCGTGCTGTCGGTGGTCTCCGGTGGCAACGAGCTGGGCCCGCAGATGACCGCCCACCCGGACATCGCCAAGATCAGCTTCACCGGCTCCACCGAGACCGGCAAGCACGTGATCCGCTCGGCGGCGAGCACGGTCAAGCGGCTGACCATGGAAATGGGCGGCAACGACGCAGCCATCGTGCTGCCCGACGCAGACTGGCAGTCGATCATCCCGCAGCTGTATTGGGGTGCCATCGGTAACTCGGGCCAGTGGTGCGTGGGCATCAAGCGCCTGTACGTGCACAGCAGCTACCGCGCCGAATTTGTCGCCGCGTTCGTCGACTATGCGCGGCAACAGGTGATGGGCGATGGCCTCGACCCGGCCGTCACGGTCGGCCCGGTGCAGAACAAAATGCAGTTCGACAAGGTCCGCACCTTCCTTGATGACATCAAGGCACGCGGCTACAACGTGGTGCTCGGCGGCGAGGTGGACGAGAGCCGTCCTGGCTACTTCATCCCGGTGACCGTGGTCGACAATCCGCCGGAAGACTCGATGATCGTCCAGGAAGAGCAGTTCGGCCCGATCGTGCCGATCATCGCCTACGACGATGTCGAGGACGCGATCGCCCGCGCCAACGACAGCCCGTTCGGCCTCGGCGGCTCGGTCTGGGGGCGCGACACCCGCGCCGCCGTGGATGTGGCCAACCGCCTGGAAACCGGGATGGTCTGGGTCAACGAGATCCACACCCAGGGCGTCGACATTCCCTTCGGCGGTCACAAGCAGTCCGGTCTCGGCACCGAACACGGCCACGAAGGTCGGCTGCTGTTCACCAACCCGAAAGCGGTGTTGATCAAGAAGTGACCGGTACGCGGCCTCTCTCCAAGAGGCCGCCCTTCACTCGATTTTTTTGGCTTTGAGCCCGTGGGCGCTTGCGCGTCTGCGCGGGCTTGTGCGCCCGGCGATCAGCCGAGGGCACCCGAACCACAGGACATGAACCATGAAACACGCCGCTCTGTTCACACCCCTCAAGCTGGGCCGCTTTACCCTGAAAAATCGCATTGTGCTACCGCCCTTGACCCGCCAGCGCAGTGCCCAGCCCGGCGACACCGCCACCGAACTGATGGCTACCTATTACCGTCAGCGCGCCAGTGCCGGCTTCATGGTCAGCGAAGGCACCCAGATCGAACCCCGTGGGCAGGGCTATGCCTGGACCCCGGGCATTTACAGCCAGGCTCAGATCGACGGCTGGCGCGTCGTGACCGATGCCGTGCATGCCGAAGGAGGGGTGATCTTCGCCCAGCTCTGGCACGTCGGCCGCGTCTCGCACAACGACCTGCAGCCTGACGGTGCTGCGCCCGTGGCGCCATCGGCGATCCAGGCACAGAAGGTCAAGGCGTTCATTCAGACCGGTCCGGGTGTTGGCGAACTGATTCAGCCGCCAGTCCCGCGCGCCCTGGAACTGGCGGAAATCCGTGAGCTGGTCGAGCAGTACGCCCAGGCCGCGCGCAACGCGATCGAGGCCGGTTTCGACGGGGTGGAAATCCACGCGGCCAACGGCTACCTGGTCAATCAGTTCATCTCTGCCCATGCCAACCAGCGCGATGACATATACGGCGGCTCGCTGGAAAACCGCCTGCGTTTCCTGCGCGAGATTGTCGAGGCCGTGTCGGCAGCCGTAGGCGCGGACCGCCTGGGCGTGCGCTTCACCCCGCTGTTCACCGGCACCGACCAGGACCGGGTGTACATCGGCCTGGTCGAGGATGACCCGCACACCACCTACATCGAAGCCATCAAGGTGCTGGAGGCCGCAGGCGTCGCCTACGTGTCGATCGCCGAAGCCGATTGGGACAACGCCCCCGATCTGCCCGAGGACTTTCGCCGTGACGTACGCCGGAGCTTCAGCGGCAGCATCCTCTACGCCGGTCGCTACACCGCCGAGCGCGGTGCGCGCCTGATCGATTCGTGCCTGGCCGACCTCGTGGCCTTCGGTCGTCCGTTCATCGCCAACCCCGATCTGCCGGCGCGCATCGCCAACGGCTGGCCACTCAATGTGCTGGACCCCGTGACCGTATACGGCGGTGCGGAGAAGGGCCTCACGGACTACCCGGTGTACCCGGGCTGACCCCACTCGCGACGCGGCATCGTGCCCCGCCACGCGGCAGGGCACGGCTGTGCTCCCTCACTGCACCGGAAGTCCCCACCATGTCAGCCGAACTCGCGCCTGCAAACCCCGAAGCCTCACCCCGTTCACCGGGTCCATCCTCGGCAATCAGCGGTTCCGATGCCCCGTCGGTCGCGGTGCTGGTGCTGTGCATCGTGCTGGTCGCGATCACGTTGCGCCCAGGCATCGTTTCCGTCGGGCCGCTGCTGCCCTCCATCATTCACGAGCTGGGGTTGAGCCATACCCAGGCCTCGCTGTTGACCGCCATTCCGACGGTGCTGATGGGGTTGCTCGCGTTCCCCGCGCCCTGGCTGGCGCATCGGTTCGGGCGCGACCGGGTGATCCTGGCGGCGCTGCTGGTGCTGGGCGTTGCCATCGTCCTGCGCACACTGGCCGGGTCCGTCGGGCAACTGTTCGCTGCCACCGCCGGCGTGGGCGCAGGTATCGCCGTGGCCGGTACGTTGTTCTCCAGTTACGTAAAGGCCCGTTCTCCGAACCGGATTGCGCTGTTCATGGGGATCTACGCCACGGCCATAGGCCTGGGCAGCACCTTCGCGGCCGCGACCACCGGGTTGATCGAGCAGGTTATCGACGACTGGCGCTGGGCAGGTGGCTTTTGGGTGCTGCCCGTGGTGGTGGCGGCCGTTGCCTGGACGCTCATCGAACGACGGAGCCTGGGCGGTTATTCAGCGGACGCCTCGCTCCACGCGCCGAAGATGCCGTTTCGCAACCCCACGGCCTGGCTGATCGCGTTGTTCTTCGCCTGCAACAACCTGGTGTTCTATGCGCTGATCGCCTGGCTGGCGCCGATGTACGTCGAACTCGGCGAAACGTCCGGCTCGGCCGGGTTGATCCTGGCCAGCTTCACCCTGGGCTTCATGGTGGCCAATCCGGTGTTCGGTTTCCTCAGCCGTAGCGATGACCGGCGCCTGTTGCTGGCGGCCAGTTCCAGCATCGCGCTACTGGGCACGCTGGCGCTGGCGGTTGCCCCTGACGCCATGCCCCTGGTGGTGGCGCCCATCGCCGCATTCGGAACAGGTGGCGCCTTCACCCTGGCCATGACCCTGCCGCTGGACAACGCCTCCACCCCGGAAGAAGCCGGCGCCTGGACCGCCTTCGTGATGCTGCAGAGCTACATGGTTGGCGCTGCTGGCCCCTTGCTCATGGGCTACTTGCGCGACAGCTCGGGCAACTTCCAGTCGGCCCTGTGGATGCTGGTGGCGGTTGGTGCGGTAATGCTGCTGGTGACGCCGTTTCTTCAGCCGCACCGCTTGCGCGGAGCGGCCTGACGAGTGCTGGCCTACAGCCGGCCGATCCGCATGTTGATCGGCCAGGTCATGGCGTGGCGGGTGGCGGGGTCGCCCCAGCGCTCGGTAATGTCGGCCGCGAAACGGTGCAGCAGGTCGTCGCGCCCGGCTTCCCGGGCGCTGCGCACGGCGGACCAGGTCGAGATATAGCCGAGGAATTCATCGAGGTTCCATTCCAGCTGAATGGCGATCTCGGGGCCCTGGATTTCCGCGAAGGGAAAATCGAGAGTCGCGTAGCCGCTGTCCACCAGCTTGCGCTCGGCGGGCCAGTAGGGGCCGATTTCCTGCCAGTAGAACTGCTCGAAACGCGTGCCGAGTTCGCCGCTCAGGCGAAGCACGCCGTAGCTGATCAACGCCAGGATCGCGCCGGGCTTGGCTACCCGGTGCACCTCGGCGTAGAACCTCGGCAGGTCGAACCAGTGCGCCGCCTGGGCGGCGGTAATCAGGCTGACGCTGCGCTCCGCAAGGGGCAGCGCTTCTGCCGGCGCGCAGTCGTAGCGAACCTTGGCGTGGGGCGTGGCATGGGCGATCTGGTCGGCGCTGGGGTCGAAGCCGAGCACTGAATCGAAGTGCGTGGCCAGTAGCGTGGTGAACTGGCCGTTGCCGCAGCCGGCATCCACTGCCAGCTCCGCATCGGGGGCGATCGACGCCAGGTAGGCCGCGAGCGCCGGCGGGTACTCGGGGCGAAAACGCGCGTAAGCCTGGCCACCTTGGTCGAACCAGTTCTTTGCCGGGTCATTCATCGCTGGGCACTCCTGCTGCAAGGCATTGTTTGACGTGGCTCAGGCGCTGCGAAAAGCCCTGTTTCTCCAAGGCTCTGGCAGTGTACGTCCTGTACCTGGCGCAACGCGGAGCGCTTTCCTCCGACATGCAGTCGGCGCCCGAATCTCTGGATTTTGCATGTTAGAGCTGTAGAATCGCGCCCCTTTTTGGGGCAGGCAAGAACATGTTGAACGCCAGTGGACGAAGCGCGACTGCGTGTGGGCTCGTTGCGATTCTCCTGTGGAGCACTTGCTCCGGGCTGATCCGCAGTGTGAGTGAAGCCTTCGGGCCGATTGGCGGCGCGGCGATGATCTACACCCTGGGTGCCATCCTGCTGGTGGCCCTGCTGGGCCGGCCACGCCTGCGCCACACATCGCGCTTTTACCTGGTGACCGGCTCGGCGCTGTTCATCGCCTATGAGCTGTGCCTGTCGCTGGCCCTCGGCTACGCCATCAGCAGCAACCAGGCGATCCAGCTCGGCGTGGTGAATTACCTGTGGCCCAGCCTGACCGTGCTGCTCGCCATCGTCATGAACCGCCAGCCGGCGCGCTGGTTCATCGTGCCCGGCACCGCGCTCGCGCTGTTCGGCATTCTCTGGGTGGTGAGCACCGATGGTCTTTCGCTGGAGAGCATCGTCGCCAACGTGCAGTCCAACCCCCTGAGCTACAGCCTGGCGGCGGGGTGCGCGATCACCTTCGCGCTGTACTGCAATATCACCCGGCGCTATGCCGGCGGGGCGAACCACGTCGCGCTGTTCTTCATCCTGACGGCGGTGGTGCTGTGGGTGAAATACGCCTTCAGCAGCGAGTCCATTCCCGCGTTCGACACACGCAGTTCGCTGGAACTGCTGGCCACCGGCATCGCCATGGCCGGCGGCTATGCGCTGTGGAACATCGGCATTCTGCGGGGCAACCTGACCCTGCTGGCAACCGTCTCCTATTTCGCCCCCGTGCTGTCATCGGCCTTCGCCGCCGCCTGGCTCGGCGCCCACCTGACGCTGCAGTTCTGGCAAGGCGCCGTGCTGGTCACCATCGGCTCGCTCATTTGCTGGCAGGCGACCCGGGAGCGAACGGGCCAGGCGTGATCGGCCTGGCCATCCGCATCCATTGGCTGAAAGGTTCGTCAGGCGGTCGGCACCGTGCCGCCGTCGATAACGAATTCGCTACCGGTGATGGAGGCCGCGCGGGGCGACGCCAGAAAGGCGATGAGGTCAGCCACCTCTGAGGGTTTGGACGGGCGGCCGAGGGGAATACCGCCCAGTGCCTGCATGATGATCTGCTTGCCACCTTCGTAATCGGTGCCGGCTTCGCGGGCCAGCCGCTCGGCAAACACCACCGACGCTTCGGTTTCGACCCAGCCCGGCGACACCCGCACCACCCGCACGCCCTGTGGCGACACCTCTTTCGACAGGCTTTTGCTGTAGGTCGAGAGCGCTGCCTTGGCTGCGGCGTAGGCGGTGGTGGCCTCGGGCAGCGGCAGTTGGTTCTGGATGGAGGTCACGTGGATGATGACGCCCGCCTTGCGCTCCAGCATCTGCGGGAGCAGGGCGCGGTCCAGGCGCACCGCCGGCAGCAGGTTCAGGTCGAGTTCGCGTTGCCACTGTTCGTCGTCCAGTGCGGCGAAGCCGCCGCCGGGTGCCGACGAGCCACCCAGGACGTGGACAATGATGTCCACGCTGCCCAGGCGCTGTCTGGTCGCGGCCACCAGTGCTTCACACCCCTCGCGGGTCGAGAGGTCGGCCTGGACGAACAGGTCATCCGGCAGCTCGCTGTTCGCCTGTCGCGCCGAGGTCAGCACCGTCGCGCCTTCCGCGAGAAACCGATCGACTGTGGCGCGGCCGACGCCTTTGGTGCCGCCGGTGATCAGAACGCGCTTGCCTGTCAGGTCGAGGTTCATGGCGCAATCTCCAGTGAGCGGATCTGATCGTCCTGCAGCACAAACACATGCTTGAGCTGCACCGGGCTGCCGGGGAAGTCACCGACCACGCGGGCGGTGACGGTCAGCGTGTCGTTCTGCAGCGAGGCGTTCACGGGCTCGACGCTGTAGCTGAATGCCTGCCGCGCTTGCTGGTGCCAGGTTTCGATGGCCTTGATGCCCTGGTGCGTGCGTTTTTCGTCGGTCACCGTGGCGTCCGTGCAAAAGCAGGTTGCAAGGCGCGACGCGTCGCCGCCATTGCTGATCTCGAAGTAGGTCTTTACGGCGTCAGGCAGATTCATGGCCTGATCTCCTCTCACAGGTTGGTTGGGGTCCACGACTGTGATCTTGCCGCTCAGTTGATAGTTCTCTCAATAGGGATAGAGTTAACGACCTATCCCGATTTTCAGGACAATTGCATGTCAGACCCGCGCCTCGGCCTCAGTGAGTTGGAAGCGGTATTGGCTGTGGCGCGCCGCGCGTCGTTCCGGCAGGCGGCCATCGACCTGGATGTTTCAACCACCGCCTTGAGCAACACCATCGCCAAGCTGGAGGCGAGCCTCGAAACGCGCCTGTTCAATCGCACCACGCGCAGCGTGTCGTTGACCGAAGCGGGGGCCATGTACCTGGAGCAGGTGGGGCCGGCGCTGCAGGATGTGCGCGCGGCGCTCGAAGCGGTGCGCTCGCACAACGCCGGCCCTGCGGGTGTGCTGCGTATCAACGCGTTCGCCAGCGCAGCCCGGGCGACGCTGTTGCCGCTGGTGCTGGAGTTTCTGCGGTTGTACCCCAAGGTGCACATCGACCTGGTGACCGAGGGTCGCCTGGTGGACATCGTTGCGGACGGTTTCGACCTCGGGGTGCGCTCGGCGAACCTGGTGCCCAGCGACATGATCGTGATCCCCGTTGGCCCGCCGCAACGCTACGCGGTGGTCGGCACACCAGCGTACTTTGCGCAGTACGGGCGGCCCGGCACGCCAGGCGATCTGCTACGGCATGCGTGCATCCGTGTCCGGCTGCCGAACGGCGCGATCTACCCCTGGTATTTCGAGCGCGCGGGGGAGGTGACCCGGCTCGATGTCAGCGGCCCGCTTACCCTCGATGAACCTGGCGTGGTCAAGGCGGTGGTGCAGGCAGGCGTGGGGCTCGGCTTCTTCCTGGAGCAGGACGTGCAGGCTGAAATCGAGACCGGGCAGTTCGAGCGGGTGCTGGAAGACTGGACGCCGCCCCGCGACAAGCTGTGCCTGTACTACCCGAACCGCCGCAATCCGTCTGCGGCGCTCAAGGCGTTCACGGCACTGGCGCGGGGCAACCTGGTCTGAGCCAGCGTCAGGCGATCAGGCCCAGGGTCAGGCCCTTCAGGGTGGCCGCCGCTCGAGTGGAGCAGCCCAGTTTGCGGAAGATGCTTTCCATGTGGGTGCGGACGGTACTGGGGCTGATATCCAGCCGCCGCGCCACTTCCTTGTTGCTGGCGCCGCGGCTGATCTCCAGCAGGATCGAGCACTCGCGGGCAGTCAGCAGCGTGCTTTTCGGATGAGGCAGCCGGCGTTCGCCCCGTGCGGCGGCGATCACCGCTTCACAGATTTCACCATCGAACAGACCGCGGCCGGCCTCCTGCTTCAGCAGCTGCGCCGCTTCCGATTCGCTGTGGGCCGGTCGCCAGGGGCGGTCGCTCCTCAGCGCCACCCAGGCGACCGAGGCCGCGAGCAAGCGGCACTCGGCGCATTGGGCGTCGCCCAGCGCGCCGCGAAAGTAGCCGCTGCCGTCGAGCCGTTCGTAGGCGTGGGCGGCGATCTCGCCTGGCGCCGTCAGCTCACTGATCTGCCGCGAGGCCTTCTGCGTCCAGTAGGGGACCAGGTGAATGCGTTCGTTGGCGCCATAGGGCAGTGGCCCGGCAGTGTTCCACAACTGGTTGGACACGGCTGCGCGGCCCAGGCCGTGGATCAGCGCTGCCTTGCCGAGGTTGCTCTGGGTCGCTTCCGGCAGCCCCCACAGGCGGGCGGCCTCCACGGCAATCTGCGCCACCTGCCGCGAATAGCCCGCCAGCCACGGCAGCTTGAGGTCGATCACGTCGCCCACCAGGGTCAATGACACCGGGCGCTCGACCGTGCTGCCGTCCAGCGCATCGGGCGTGGCCTGCACGTTCGCCAGCCAGTCCTTGGCGTTGCGCACTAGCAGCGCGGCGAGGGCGGCGGGGTAGCGTCGGTCGGATTGCTCGCTGATCCAGTTCAGCGCGGCGTCCACACCGTGCGCCCGGCTGAGAATGTCCAGGTCCCCGGCCAGCACCACCTGGTAGGCCACTTCCGGGATGTGCTCGTGGGTCAGGCCCAGCGGGCGGCCGGTGCCGTCGAAGGTTTCGAACACCCGGCACAGGCCGGACTCCACATCGGCGCCCAGCTCCAGGGTCTTGGCGATTTCGCCGGACACTTCGCAGTGCACCACCGCGAGCGGCGTCGCCTTGTGCACCGCGCTCATCGCGTCGGCGCCCAGGGTCAGGTCGAGCATGGCGCGGCGGCCATCGACATCGTCACCCAGCAGGTGGGCGAAGCCATCGGCATTGGCGGTGCAGCCGGACCAGCGCAGCAAGGCGACCTGCTGCGCCACCTGCAGGTGTTCGCCCGTGCCGTGCGCCGCCTGCGCCAGCAGCCGCGCCAGCCGAGCCACGCGCTGGGAGTGGCCGAGGGGCTGCCCCATGCTGAGGTCGCCGACCTGGGAAATCGCCCCCAGGGCTCCGCTCAACGAGATGTCGAATCGCACTGCGCTATCCATGAAAAAAATCCCTGGGTCGGATAAATGACCGATACCCGTCATGCGGGCTCATCAGCAGAATTTGAACTTCAAACACAGGAGTTCACCCCCATGAAAACGTTCAGCAAGCAACTCATCACCGCCGCTTTTGCCCTGACCAGTACCTTCGTGGCTGGTGTCAGCCAGGCCGACGATACACCGCCTTCGGTGGTCATCGTACACGGCGCCTTCGCCGACGGTTCCGACTGGGCCAAGGTCGTACCGTACCTGCAAGCCGAAGGGGTTTCGGTGACGGTCGTACAAAATCCGCTCACTTCCCTGGCCGACGACGTCGCCGCCACCCAGCGCGTGTTGAACAACCAGCCGGGCGACGTGGTGCTGGTCGGGCACTCCTGGGGCGGCACCGTGATCAGTGAGGCCGGTGCCCACGACAAAGTCAGCGCCCTGGTGTACGTCGCGGCGTTCGCCCCCGATGCCGGGCAGTTCAGCGGCGAACAGGGCAAGGGCGCACCGACGCCGCCGGGCATCAGCCAGATCAAGGCAGACAGCAACGGCTTCCTCTACATGACGCCGGAGGGCATGGCCAAGGATTTCGCCCAGGACCTCCCGGCCGAGCAGACCGCCGTGATGACCGCGACCCAGGGCCCGATCAAGGCATCCGCCTTCGATGACCGCACCACCGTTGCCGCCTGGAAGACCAAGCCGTCCTGGTACCTGCTCGCGACCGAAGACCGAATGATCCACCCCGACGTTCAGCGCTCCGCCGCCAAGCGTATCGGCGCGACCCTGACCGAAGTGCGCGCCAGCCATGTGCCCCAGCAGTCGCAGCCGGCCGAAGTGGCCAAGGTGATTCTCAAGGCGGTACGCAGCGTTGACCCGCAGTGATCGCGGCCAACCGACACCTTGAAATTCACTCGCTGCATCGATACGGAAGGGACGCATGAACCATCAGAGTGATCGCCACTACGACTTCATCGTGTGTGGCGCCGGTACGGCGGGCTGCGTGGTCGCAGCCCGCCTTGCCGACCAGCCTGGCGCCCGGGTCCTGCTGATTGAAGCAGGTACCGGCTACACCGGCCCCGAAGTCGCCGAGCCGGCGCAATGGCCCCTGAACCTGGGCTCGGCGCGGGACTGGGCCTTCGAAGCACAACCTACCGCCCAGCTGAATGGCCGGCGCCTGTCGTTGAACATGGGCAAGGGCCTTGGCGGTGGATCGAGCATCAACGTGATGGTCTGGGCCCGCGGGCACCGCACGGACTGGGACCATTTCGCCGCCGAGTCCGGCGACCCCGCCTGGGGTTACGAGTCGGTGCTGGGTTACTACCGGCGCATCGAAAATTGGCAGGGCAGCGCCGATGCGCGGCGTCGGGGTTCGAGCGGTCCGGTACACATCGCGCAACCTGAACAACCCCAGCCCCTGGCCTGGGCCACCCTGGAGGCCGCCGGTCAGTTGGGTATCCCCCGCTTCGACAGCCCCAACGGCGAGATGATGGAAGGCCCCGGCGGCGTCGCGATCACCGACCTGCGCATCAACCAGGGCAAGCGCGAGTCGGTGTACGACTCCTACATCGCGCCACGCCTGCACCACCCGAACCTGACGGTACTCACCGGTGCGCTGGTGGCCCGCGTGCTGTTCGAGGGCAATCGGGCGACAGGCGTCGAGGTGCTGATCGACGGCCAGCGGCAGTGCTTCCATGCGGCCAGCGAAGTGGTGCTGTCCCTCGGCGCGGTGAACACGCCCAAGGTGCTCATGCAATCCGGCATCGGCCCGGAGCAGGAGCTGCGTGCCCATGGCATCGAGCTGATCCAGCACCTGCCCGGCGTGGGCCAGAATCACCAGGACCACCTGACCTTCGGCTGCACCTGGGAATACCGTCAGCCACAGGCCGTGGGCGGTGGCGGCTGCGAAGCGACGCTGTACTGGAAGAGCGATGCGCGCCTGGACGCCCCGGACCTGCTGCACTGCCAGTTGGAGTTTCCGGTGCCATCGCCGCCTGAGGTCGGCATTCAGCCGCCCGAGCATGGCTGGACGATGTTCGCCGGGCTGGCCAGGCCGCAGAGCCGAGGGCGCTTGCGCCTGTCCGGCGCCGGGCCGCTGGACGCCATGCTGATCGAGCCGAACTCGTTGAGCGCCCCCGAAGACATGGCCGCCGCGTTCGCCTCCCTGGAGTTGTGCCGGGAACTGGGCAATCACGCAGCCTTCGATGCGCTGGTGAAGCGTGAGGTCGTGCCCGGGCCTGGCAATCGCCGGGCGATGGAGCAGTTCATCCGCAACTCGGCCGTGACCTACTGGCACCAGTGCGGCACCGCGAAGATGGGTCGGGATGCCCTGTCAGTGGTCGATCACCAGCTCAAGGTCTATGGCATCGAACGACTGCGGGTCGCGGACGCTTCGATCATGCCGCGCATCACCGTTGGCAACACCATGGCGCCCTGCGTGGTGATCGGTGAGCGTGCCGCCGATCTCATCCTCGCGGCACATGGCCTCACGGCGTGAGCTGAAACACCCTTCGTTCAGGTGTCGGGCTGGCAATCAGGCTTGCGTTGCCAGCCACTGCTCGTAGGCCGCTGTCATCGCCTGCCAGGTGTGCGGATCGGCGGGAATCAGGTGCTCGATGCGCAACGACGACACGGTGATGTCGAGCGGCATGCCGAAGGTAGTGAAGGTCGACAGGAAGCTCAGCTCACCGTGCTCGGAATTCAGGCGCGTCAGCACCACCGGCGACAGGGTTGCCTCGACGGGCAGGCCGGCGGGGCTCGGTATGTCGTGCAGCAACTCGGCCAGCTCGGGGTTGCTCGCGGCCTCGCGGGAGGCGCGTTGCCAGGCGACTGCCCTGATTTCGTCGATGTTGATCAGGCGATCACCCAGGCCGCCCGGGCAGAGGAGGGTCGTCAGCAGGTTGAGGCTGGTCTCTGCGCCAGGCGGAACGCCGACCATGGCGAACAACAGCCCGGCGCTGGCATTGGCGGCGGTGATATCCCAGTTGCTGGCAATCACGATGGCCGGTGCGGGGTTGTTGGCCTGCAGGATATGGCTGATCGCGCTGTCGACCATCTCCATTCCCGGCGCATCCAGCGGGGACGCCCGGTAACGAGGCGCATAGCCCGCCGCCAGAAACACCTCATTGCTGTGCTCCAGCGGCACCTCCAGCGCCGACAGAACCGCATGCAAAGTGCCGGGGCTCGCATTGGCGCGGCCTGTTTCCACACAACTGAGGTGGCGCTGGGAAATGCCGGTGATCAGCGACAGGTCGAGCTGACTCAACCCCGCCTGCTGCCGCAACCGGCGCAGATGGGCGCCTGCCGGCGTGCCGGTGGCAAGGGGCGAGCGGTGGAAGTGGCGGTTATTCATGGCGCTTGTTCATAGGGAGAACTCTGACTGTGCGCAGGAGAGACGGCCATGACCTGTGAGGTCATTGAGGGGCGAGGCGGGCGGTCACTACCGTGGCGGCAACACTCACCCGAGGAGAATAAATTGAGAAGGCCCTATGTCGCACTCGTCCCGTTGATCGCGTTCTCGTTGTACACCGGCTGGACGATGCTGATTGCCGAGCAGTCGCTGCTCGCGTTCGGCCTGGAATTGATGTCGAGCCCCGACACCGCGCAGGTGGTGATCGACCTCTACCTGATGGCTGCGCTGGCCTGTATCTGGATGGTGCAGGACACCCGCTCACGCGGCGGCTCGTTGCCGGGTGTGTTGCCTTATCTGGTGCTCACGCTGCTCTTCGTGTCGATCGGGCCGCTGCTGTACCTCGTGGTCCGGGGCTTTTCCGGGACGCGGCAGGGGTGACCGCATAACGGTGCAGGCTGAGCCGCGCCGGCCCTCGATCAGGAAAAAACTGGTAACAGAAGGACTCGGTTTTTAACTACCGTTTGTATGTTAGCGTCGCTTTTCGTCTGTTTTCGACACGAGCGCTCTGCGGCATGACACACGCCCCCTCTGCACCAGAAACAGAAAAATCGCCTGCCAGTACGCGCAAACGCGTGCGTCTCAGCGCCGAGGCGCGGCGTCAGCAGATCCTCGATGCGGCTCTGGTCGAGTTCAGCGCCCGGGGTTTCGAGGGCGCCACCGTGGAGCGCATCGCACAGCGCGTGGGCCTGACCAAGGCAGGGCTCTACGCCCACTTCGAGAGCAAGGATGCGATCCTGGAGGCGCTGTTACGGGAGACGATTTTCTCGCCGTCGACCGACAACCAATGGCAATGGGTCGAGGGCGCTTCGCTCGAAGAGACCATCGACCGCTTTCTCGACAAGGTGTATGCCGGGGTTGGCGACCCACAGACGCGGGCCATCTTTCGGCTGCTGATCACCGAGAGTGGGCGCTCCCCGGAGCGACTGCGCAACTGGCACGAACACATACTCCGCCCCCACTCGCTGCGGCGTCAGGCTGAGCTCGACGAGTGCGTCGCCAACGGCGTGATACCGGATAACGCGGTGTCGAGAAACTTTTCCCTGACCACCGCCCCGGTGCTGATTGCCTTGCTCGCGCACCTGTTGGTGGGCGACGCACTGGCCGAACATGAGGTCGCCGGGATTCGCCGCGCCCACAGAGAGATGCTGCTGATTCTGTTCGCCCGGAGGGACAGCTGATGCGGCTTTCTCGTCCGTTTTTGCTGGCCTCGGTGGCCTTGTTGGGCGCCTGTGCCAGCGTCAAGCCGGAGCCGGCGAACCTGCCCTTCAATCTGCCGCCGGACTTCGTGGCCGCAGGCCTGGCCGGTTATTCGGCGCCCGAGTTCTGGTGGCGTGATTTCGGTGATGCCCGGCTGGATGCATTCGTCAGCACGGCCCTCGACAGGAATCCCGGGCTGGCCCAGGCCCTGGCCCGTTCGCGCATGGCCGAGGCGCAGGCGCGGCTGAACCGAGCCGACCAGCTCCCGCAAGTCGGTATCGGCGCGGGGGCGGCGAGGCAGCGCCAGAACATGCCCGATCTGACGGGGGAGAACGCCGCCGTTATCGGCAACAACTACGACGTCGGGCTGGATATCAGCTGGGAAATCGACATGTGGGGGCGCCTGGCGGCGCTGACGGCCTCCGCCCGTGCGGATTACCTGGCCAGCGCCGAGCAACTGCGTGGCATGCGCCAGTCCGTGGCGGCCCAGGCGGTGCAGCTGTATTTCGAGATCGTGCACGCCCATGCGCAGGTCGAGCTGTCCGAGCGGACCACCGACGCGCTGGGTGAGATGGCTCGGCAGATCAATAACCGGGTCGATGTGGGCATCACCTCGCCCGCCGACGGCATGCTGGCGAACGCCAACCTGGAGTCGGCCCGCGCCGGGCTTGAGCAGCGCCGGGAGGCCCTGGCGCGCAGCCTGCGGCAATTGCAGATACTGATGGGCGATTACCCGTCAGGTGACGTCGATACCGCGCTGGCGTTGCCGCCGGTGCCTGCCGCGCCCGCCAGTGGTGTGCCGGCCGAGCTGCTCGCCCGGCGCCCCGATGTCCGGGCGGCTGAGCTGAGCCTGCTGAGCGCCGGTTACCAGCTGGGGGCGGCGCAGCGTTCCTTTTTGCCGTCGCTGTCGCTGACCGGGTCGGCGGGTTATTCCGGCAGTGAGTTCGCCGAGTTGTTCAGCGGTGGCAACCTGATCTGGTCGATTGCCGGTCGCGCCTTGCAGCCGGTGTTCCAGGGTGGACGCCTGGTGGCCCAGGTGGATATCTCCGAAGGGCAGCGCGATGAAGCGCTGGGTGCCTATGCCGAAACCGCGCTGGTGGCGCTCTCAGAGGTCGAGAGTGCGTTGGCGGTGGACGCGCTGCTGGAGCGGCGCGAGACCGCTCTGGATGCATCGGCCAGCTCCGCCGAGGAGGCGGTGACGGTGTCGCTGAACCGCTACCTGCAAGGCATCGATCCCTTCCTGAATGTGCTGGAAAGCCAGCAGCGCGCCCTTGACGGACGCAGTGCCCAGATCACCGCGCGGCACGCGCGCCTGGAAAACCGCATCGCCTTGCACCTGGCGCTGGGCGGCGGTTTCGAGGATGCACTGCCCACCGCCAATTCGCCCACCGGGCCTGTCGCCCCATGACGAAAACACAAGCCATGACCCCATTCCGCCGCTGCACCCTCGCCACCCTTGTCCTGCTCAGCCTTGCAGCCTGTGGCGATAAGACCGAACCCACCGAACAGCAGAGCGAGCGGCCGCAACAGGAGGCCGACGGTAAGCGCACCAGCGTCAACGTGGTTGCCGCCGAGCGCCGCCAGTTGCAGGCCTGGGTGTACAGCCAGGGTACGGCGCGTTCGCGGCAGCGGGAGTTTCTGACGTTTACCCAGCAGGGCGTGGTGTCGCATGTCGATGAAACGCTTCGGGTCGGCATGCCGGTCAAGGCCGGCCAGTTGATCGCCCACCAGGCCCCCGAACGGGTAACGGCTGACCTGCAAGCGGCCAAGGCATCGCTGGCCGAAGCACAGGCGAGCCTGGCGCTCGCGGAAGTGACGCAGAAACGCTACGAAAAGCTGATCGAACAACGCTCTGCATCCCGGCAGGAGCTGGATGAGGCCCGGGTACAAGTGCAGCAGGCCAAAGCCGTACGTGACAACGCGCGTGCCGAACTGGCCCAGGCGCAGCTCAGTGTCGACGAGTCGCGCCTGGTATCGCCCATCGACGGTGTGCTGGCACGCCTCAACATCGAGAAGGGCCGGTACTTCATGCCCAACACGATACAGACCGACACCGAACAGAACGCCTTGCGCACCGTGCCGGCCATGGTCATCGACCCGCAGCGTTTCGAGGTGCGGGTGGACCTGCCTTCTTACAACTACCGACAGATCCAGACCGGGGCCAAGACGGTGATCGGCGAGAACGCCTCCGTCGCGGGGCAGGATATCGACCCCATGGCCGCCAAGGGGCGGGTCGAAGGGCAGGTGCACGCCATCAGCCCGTCACTCGATCCCGAAACGCGCACCTTCGAGGTGATCGTGCACACGCAGGGCACGGAAACCGGCCTGCAGGACGGTGAGTTCGTTGCGGTGTGGATTGCCGAGCCGAGCGCCGACGAGGCCCTGGTCGTGCCGCTGGAAGCCCTGCGCTTTCGCAATGACCAGGCCTTCGTGTTCGTGGCCGACCAGAACAGCGGCAAGGTCAGCGAACGGCGTGTGGAGCTGGGCCAGCAGTCCGGCGAGCACCGCGCCGTGACCGCCGGGCTGGAAGAAGGTGAACTGGTGGTGACCGACGGGCGCGCGGCGCTCAACGACGGCCAACAGGTGCGCATTATCGGCACCGGCGGGAATGCCTCATGAGCACCGGGAGCACAGCGGACGAACCGCGCACCCCGACGGTGAACCAGGCGGTTGAAAGCGAAGAGGTGCGCAACGCCCATCCGTTGGCGCGGTTCTTCTTCCTGCAGCCGATCTTCGGCATTCTCCTGGTCGTGACCCTGCTGCTGGGCGGGTTGATGGCGTATTCCCAGCTGGTGAAAGAGTCCCTGCCGGACCTGAATATCCCCCAGGCGACCATCACCACCACCTGGCCGGGTGCCGACCCGCGGACCATGGAAGAGCAGGTCACCGACATCATCGAAGATGAAGTGACCACGCTGCAGGGCGTTCGCCGTGTGGACAGCGCCTCGTTCGACTCGTTTTCGATCATCTCCGTGGAGTTCGAAGCCTCGGCCGAACCACTGGATGCGATGACGCGCCTGCGCGCCGCCGTCGCCGATGCCGAAGCCGAACTCCCGGAAGACGTCGAGCGGCCCACGATCGCGCAGGCCTCGGTGGATGATCGGCCGATCTTCACCTTTACCCTGCATGGCGCGGCCGGCTCGGCCACCATGAACGATCAGGCGCGGCGTATCCGAGACACCCTCGAACGCGTGCCCGGCGTCAACGAAGTGGATATCGGCGGCGAGCGCGAAGAGATCGTGCAGATCCTGCTGCGGCCCGAACGCCTGCTGGCGCTGGGGCTGTCACCGGCAACGGTACGCAACGCCGTGCAGCAGGCGAATATCGAACAGCCTTTTGGCGAGATACGCAGCGACAGCATCGGCGCTGTGGTGCGCCTTGAAGGGCGTTTCCGTGATGTGGCCGACCTGCGTGCGCTGCCAGTTGCCCGCCTGGGCGGCAGCGGTGCCGGTCGGGCCGTGCGCCTGGATGAGATCGCCTCGGTCAGCCGCATGCAGGAAACCGAGACGACCCGAGCCTTCTTCGCTGAGCGGGGCGGCGACTTCGAACCGTCCCTGGAAATATCGGTGCGCAAGTCGCCCGGTGCCGACACGGTCAACCTGGTCGACACGCTGCGCAGCACCCTGACGCGCATGGAGCAGCGGGGCGGCTGGCCGTCCGGCCTGGAGTACACCGTTACCCAGGACGAGGCGGGGCAGATCTGGGAGTCGCTGTCCGAAGTCTTCGTCAGTGCGCTGCAGACCATGGCCATCGTGTTCGCCATCCTGTTGCTGACCATCGCCTGGCGTGAAGCGGTGGTGGCCGGCCTGTCGGTGCCGATCACCTTCGCCGGCGTGCTGCTGGCGATCCTGGTCATGGGCTATTCGCTCAACGAGCTGGTGGTCATCGGCATGGTGATTGCGCTGGTGATGATCATCGACGTGTTCATCATCCTGATGGAGGGCCTGCACGACGAAATCTACGTCCAGGGCAAAACCTTCGGCCAGGGCGTGCTGGCCACGGTGAAGCGCTACGCGATGCCGGCATTCGCCGCGCAGTTGACGACCATCCTGGCGCTGGCGCCGCTGATGTCCATCAGTGGCACGGTGGGTGAGTTCATCCGCGTGTTGCCCGCCACGGCGGTTATCTGCCTGGTCATTTCGTTCATCGTCGCCATGCTCTGCTCGCTGCCGCTGTCCCGCGCGTTGCTGGGCAACCAGCGCAAGCCCGACAACCCGCAGCAGCAAGGGTTTTCCGACCGGGTAACCAGCCGGGCGGTGAACGGCCTGGAGCGCTGGAATGCGCGCTGGGTGGTGCGTACACGCAAACAGTCGTGGCTGTGGCTGCTGGCAGCCATTGCCTTGTTCATGGTCTCGATGGTGGCCTTCACCCAGGCGCGTATCGAGCTGTTCCCACCCTCCGATGGCGAGCGCCTGGGGATCAACATCGAGCTGCCGCCCACCGCGCAGCTCGCGACCTCCCAGCAGGTGGCCGACGAGGTGGGCGAGATTCTGCGGGGCAAGGATTACTTCCAGAGCGTGGTCAAACTGGTGGGGCTGAAGAGCCCGTTCGCGGGCGGTTCGATGGCTGCTGCCTTGCAGCCCAGCGAGGCGGAGAACTACATCGGCTTCTCGGCGATCTTCCTGCCGCGAGGCGAGCGTGATGCCGATTCCTACGCACTGGCCGACGACCTGCGCCGGGAGCTGACCACCTACCTGCAGGACAACGTGGCCGCCGCGCAGTTGCTGGTGGTGCCGGAGGCCAGCGGTCCCACGTCCGGCGACCCGATCGAGATCCAGCTGATCGGTGCCGACATGGACGAGCTGCTCGAATTTTCTCGCCAGGTACAAGCCCTGCTGTCAGGCGTCGCCGGGGTGGTCGATGTACGTGACAACATCGGCATGCTCAAGCCGCAGATGGCCCTGCGGCCAGACCGCGAGGCTGCCAACTTCTTCGGCATCGGGCACGACGACCTGGCCTCGCAGGTTCGTATCGCCTTCAGCTCGGATATCGTCGGCACCTTCGTCACCGCCAGTGATACCGACGACATCGATATTCGCCTGGGTACCGAATGGCCCAGCCGTCCGGGCGAGGCCGGCGGGCCGCACAACACGGAAGAGCTGTCACGGGTCCGGGCGTTCACGGATGACGGCAACTCCATCGCGCTGAACCAGTTGCTGACGCCGATACAGTCGGAGGCGGCCATCGCGATCTCCCACAGCAACGGCGAGCGTGCGCTGACCGTCATGGCCAAGAACGAAGGCCGGACGGTCGGCGAGGTCATGGCCGAGCTGGGGCCGCAGCTGAACGAGTTGCAGGCGAGCTGGCCGGACGGCTATCGCGCGGTGATCGGTGGCGAGTCCGCCGATACGGCCGAGACCTTCAACTCGGCCCTGATCGCCTTGCTCATCGCCGTCGTGCTGATCGTCGGGGTGCTGGTCATCGTGTTCAGCAGCTTCCGCCAGGCCTTCATCATCTTCGCCACCATGCCGCTGGCGATCATCGGCTCGGCACTGGGCTTCTGGGCCTTCGACATCACCTTCTCGTTCTTCGCGATGATCGGCCTGGTGTCGTTGATCGGTATCGCCATCAACAACGGCATCATCATGGTCGACACCATGAACAGCTACCTCAAAGAGGGCATGAGCATCACCGAGGCCGCGGCGGCAGGTTCCGCACGCCGGCTACGCCCGTTGCTGACGACGGCCATCACCACCATCGCCGGCCTGGTGCCGCTGGCGATCAGCAGCGCGTTCTACCGGCCGCTGACCCTGGTCATCATCTTCGGCCTGATATCCGTCTCGTTTCTGGCGCTGATCGTGGTACCCGCGCTGTATCTGCTGCTCACGCCGGCAAACGCGGGGCAGAGTGCGTCGCTGGATTGAGGGCGGAGTGTTTGACGAGGGCCTGACTCAGGCCGCTGGCACCAACCGGGCGGCGGTGGTGTAACGGTTCTTGCCGCCGCGCTTGGCGTCATACAGCGCCAGGTCGGCGCGGCGCATGAGGCTGAACAGGGGTTCGCCGGGCTCACGGCCGGCCAGCCCCACGCTGATGGACAGGCTGATCCCATACAGCTGGTTCGAGTTGACGGCATCGACGATGCGCTGGGCCAGGGCCTGCGCTGTGGCGACGTCGTTCAGGTGGGCGGCAACCGCGAACTCTTCACCGCCCAGGCGGGCGAAGCTGTGGCCGGTGCTCTGTTCTTTCAGCACCTTGGCCACATCGGCCAGTACCCGGTCGCCGACATCGTGGCCGAAGCTGTCGTTTATTTTCTTGAAGTCGTCGATGTCGAGCATCAGGAAGAACAGCGGCGTGTGGGCCGCCTCATCGGACAGCGTCGCGGTCAGCGTTTCCATGAACGCGCGGCGGTTGGGCAACCCGGTCAAGGTGTCCTTGTAGGCCATTTCATGCAGCTGGCGCTGCAGGTCGAAGACGTTCCTGCGTATGCGGCAGAACGTCTGGCACACCAGCATGGCCACCAGCAGGCTTGCCAGGATGAGCATCAGGCTCAGCGTCAGGTCCAGCTGGCGGTCGAAGCTGGGCTGCACCACATAGAACAGCGTTGCCCAGACCGCAGCACCCGTGCCGAAGACGTGCAGGGGGCGAACGTGCATGGCCGAAACCGGCAGGCTCATCAGCAGGCCGATGGGCAGGAACCAGATGGCCGGGTCACTCACGGCGTTGACGAGCGAACCCAGGCAGGCGGTGGTGGTGCACACCAGCAGCAGATCGGTCAGCCAGAGCTGCTGCGTGGTGGTGACCCGGGAGGTGAGGTAACAGGCGACGGCAGCGAGAAGCGAAAAACCGTAGAGAAAGGGCGAGATGCTCTGGGTTACGTCGACCACCAGCAGCGCCAGGAAGCCACCGACCGCTGCCAGGATGCCGCTTTGGAGCACCAGAGGGCGCAACTGCGCAAAGGACTTCTGCTCGAAGCTTTCTTCAGGGCCGTACATGTTTCTACTACCTCGCCGGATGTTCTGGCGCCTGTCACGTGCTTCACCAACATCCGCCCTGCGTGTGTCAGGACGACGGTGACTTGCTGCATCACGAGCCGTAACTACTGATTACCATGGTTAATCTGGCCGTGCCAGCGGGCCGGCAGGGCAGGGGCGTCAACTTTCGACGGGGATGGTCGCGGCCTGAGCGGCTTCTTCTGCCAGTTTCAGCCGGTCAGCCTTGCAGATGTATTTGGGCTTGTTCTTCGGCGCCAGCTTGGCGTTCGCTTTTTTCGCGTGGGCTTCCAACAGTTGTTTGATCTTTTTGCGGCGATTCATGGTGTTCTGCCCGAGTGTTTGACGGTCAGCAGTTTACGCCAGTGCTGCGGAATAGGGCTCGGGGTTCATGCGTATTGCCGTGCCAGCGTGGTCGCGGCCAGCGTGTGGATGAAGGAGAGGGCAGCTGTATTCCTTGGCTCTGGCTGCTCGCTACTCGCCGATATCGGCTGTGGACTCAACCGGTAGCTGCCCTGTCGTTACTGCCTGCAATCGGCCGAAGGAGCCGGGCATAGGCGATTTGACGCAGGGCATTTGGCTAAAGGATCGATCATGCCTGCCGCTACAGCGGGTAAGTGCTCGCCCTTCCCAACATCAGGCGGGCAGTTGCCAACACGTGGTGCCAGGATTCAGGGATAGGCGTGAATAGGGATTTTTCGCATGAATAACCTGCCAGTCTTCAGCTCGTACACCCTCGCTGATCACAGATCGGGGGAGGTGTGGCGAGTAACCAAGCCGACTGAAGCCAATCCCAGCTATGTAACGGAGCTGAACGAGGACGGTGAGCTGATACAGGTGGGTAACCATGTGCATATCAGCCAGGAAGCATTCGCCAAGTACCAGGACTACACCGAGTCACTGCAGGCGGCAGGCGCCAACAACAGCAAGCTGGCAATTTCTGCCGGGGTCCCGATCCATGATCCCAATGCGCTGGGAGAGGAAGAAAGCAAGGCATTGCTGGATAGCCTCCATGAAGACCCGACAACCAGGATGTACCGGGAAATAAGCGAGCGGTTTCAGACCATAGACAAAGCGACCGTCGAATTGCGTACCGCCTCAGAAAAGCTGGAGCAGACCTACGACAGCCTGATGGCGCGAATCAGCCACCACCACCCGAACATCGCCAACAAGCCCTTCGGCTTCAGCGTCAGCGCCGAGGGCAGGATCGTCCTGCAGAACACCGATAGCCTGAACGCCGAACAGATCGATTACCTGGATAAGGCTCTCAACGGTTCGAACGCCCTGGTCCAGCAAGCGAACGATGTCGCCAATGCGCATATCGCCCTGACGGACGCCGAATGGTGGAACAAAGGCATCATCCTCAACCGCGAGAACTACGCCAATACCATCGACCTTGGCGCCGACCTGTCCTACAGGCGCGCATCCAAGGCCCTTACTCGCGGTACCGACTACATCCCGCCAACCCCCGTCAACGCCCAGGATTACTGGCGGCAACAGCTGACCAGCAAGGGCGAAAAAGACCCGGTCTTCTGGAGCAAATTGATTGATGCTCAAGCCGGTTCTCATCGCTGATGGCCGGCTTGCTGGAGCGCTGAGCGAAGAAAAGAGGGGCAAAGGAGGAGGATTTTTTCTTTGTGCTGGGCTTTTGTTCTGAGCGAAAGCGGCTTTTGGTGAGGGGCTGATATCGGCCAGAAGCGGGCAGTACGCCCGATTAATAAATCTGCCTCCTTTGCCACATAACTAGGATGCCAGCGACATTCGATGGACTTTGGATGCCGTGGGTGAGGATCCGGTTTATCAGGCTGTAGGGGCTGAAACGGTAGCTGTCCGTGCCGTCGCCCCTAATCGGAAATTCGTTGTATATTTACGTCCTGAAGGTTGGGAGGCTAAGGCTCCAGCCCCGACGCATGACGTTAAAATAAATAATTCTGAAGCTCGCATGGGCTTATATAAGAAGCATTTACAAGGAGGTACTGTGGGGATAATACGGACTGAAGTTACAGACCAGCATTTGAAAAGCCATCCAAAGGAAAAAGAAATTCTTTTGCCTTTTCTAGATGGTTTTGATGTGACGTGGGGGAAAAGAACTAGAGCGTTCAATACAGAAGTTTCGATTTTTTTTCTCTCTCCCAAAGAGCACTACAAAGAATCTTATGGCTTTGAGAACGAAATTCTTCTGATTTACTCGCCATTTCCACACATGGAGCCAAGAACACTTCAAGCTGTGGAACAGATCTTTTCAGCTTCGCCGGCCAAAGGAAGAGTTGAAACACTCAACTACTTCCTGGTATCAGACGATGAAAACGTTGCCGAATGGCTTGATTCCTACCTATCGTCGCGACAAGAAGCACGAATAATTGTGCCATTTTCAATTTCCGAGCTAGGCGCCGCTAAGGGCGACAATTGGTTTGTAAGAAATCGTCTCAACCAGCACTTCTTTGGGAGGGACCTATTTAATTATTCGTTGCCACTGGTAGAAGACACCTATTTCTTTGGTCGTCAAAGCTCAGTAATGGAGTACTATGATTCAATTAGGCGGAGTGAAAACAAAGCAATATTTGGGTTGCGAAAGACAGGAAAAACATCACTTTTATTCAAGATAAAACGCCTCTGTGAGTCTGAAGGCGTGGCGTCTGTTTTTTATATTGACTGTAAGCAGCCTCACGTTCGAAAGGCTCGTTGGTTTGAGTTACTGGAGGATCTGGCTGCAGAGATATCCAATAAACTTAATGTGCCAACGGCAAGAAATTATACAGAACGACAGGCATCCAGAAATTTCGTGGAGCTAATTAAAGACTGCAAAGACGCCGGCCACCGTATCTGCATAATGTTCGACGAAATTGAATACATCTCGTTTATTTCACCGCGCGATATCCATTGGACGGATGATTATATAGAACTCTGGCAAACTCTCTGGTCATCCCAGAGTCAGTTCAAATGCTTGAGTTTTGTCATCGCCGGGGTAAACCCCAGCGTAGTGGAATCAGATTTGGTCGAGGGTGTTCAAAACCCTCTATTTGGTATCGTGCCTCATAAATACCTAACAGGCTTCAGTCAAGAAGAAGCTCGAATGATGCTGCGTAAACTTGGCAAACGGATGGGAATGGCCTTTGAGCATGAAGCATGTAATTACATTCGCGATTGGTATGGTGGACATCCACTTCTTATTCGCCAAGCATGTAGCACCCTAAATTCATTTATGGCCGAAACGCTGAGCCACCCATTTAAAATTGACATCCAAGCCTTTAATAAACTGAAGCCAAGAATTGATCAAGAGCTAACTTTTTATAGCAATCATGCCATCTCAGAAATACGTGACTTCTATCCAGACGAATACTATTTATTTGAGCTGCTGGCAACTGGCCGTGAGTTAGAATTCAAAGAGCTTTCCAAGGAGAATTCTTATATCTCTCACCTCTGTAGCTATCAACTCATCCGGGAAAGCATTCATGGTTACGAGATAAATATTCCGGTGATCGCTCAGAGGGTAGCTCTTGATTCTATGAAAAAAGATGGACGTGAACTTCTCTACCCGCTGATTGATGCGCCCAATAGAAAGAGCTGGCTAAGACGCAGGATTGAGGAGATTTCTACGGACTTTGCAGTCCTTGAGCGACTTGTAAGCCAAGGTGCAAAGTCGTGTAAGCTTTTCGGAGCAAACTCATTTCCTGAAGGTGGTAGGTTACATGAGTCAAAAGTTGTAGAGGATAAAGACGGCTTCTCGGTATTTATAAATACCCTGAACCGCTGCTTTGTCGAGTCAATCGAAAAATATGGGATTGACTTGGGTAATAAACAGTACTTCTGGACAGACGTTAAAGCCTCATACGAAAGCCTGTGGCCGGTTCTGCATAGAATCAAAGTATATCGAAATGACGTCGATCATCTCCACTTAAATCCGGGTACCACAAAGAACTATTTTGAATTCTTGGCTTCAGACTTTGAAGGAAAACAATTTTCACAAATATCAGAACCGTACTTTCTGTTGCAGCAGCGAATTCTGGATAGGTTATTGCTTGCAATTCAGAGAGAAATCGAGTCAGCATCTTAGGCTTAACCGAAAACCTTAAGTCGCACGATATTTTCCGATTATTTGTGAATGCCAGACAATTAACGAAAACACTACCCTTAACAGGGTAGTCTCTAAAGATCCCAGCGAAGGAGCGGGCGATTAGAGCTCATTCTTGGCCATCACGCACGAACGTGTCCATGGTCTGCTTTTGGCCGATAGCTGCCGATCATCACTGGCAGCAGTTGGCCAGACGCGGACCAGTTGGGAAATCAAAAAAGCCACTACCCCAGATCCTTATTCCTAAAGATCCGGGGTAGTAGGTGTATTTACAGACCCAGTTCTGTCAGGCCTGGGTGATCGTCAGGACGACGCCCAAGTGGCCAGTGGAACTTGCGCTCGCTTTCCTTGATAGGCATGTCGTTGACACAGGCGAACCGGCGGTGCATCAAACCATCGGCTTCAAATTCCCAGTTTTCGTTGCCGTAGGAGCGGAACCAGTTACCTGAGTCGTCGTGCCATTCGTAGGCATAACGCACGGCAATACGGTTGTCGGTAAAGGCCCAGAGTTCTTTGATCAGGCGATAGTCCAGCTCTTTTTTCCATTTGCGAGTGAGGAAGCCTTTGGCCTCTTCGCGGTTGGTAGCGAACTCGGCGCGGTTACGCCATTTGGTGTCCTGGGTATAGGCGAGCGATACCTTTTCAGCATCGCGACTGTTCCAGCCATCCTCGGCGAGTCGTACTTTTTCAATCGCAGTTTCACGAGTGAAAGGAGGAAGTGGCGGGCGAGTTTGGGCATTGGACATGGTAGTACCTCCAAGTAAAGTTGGATCGATTGGTTTAATTGGCGTATCTGGAACTCAGGCCCTTAACGGGATACCTGTTTTAGCAGTAACTGCGCAACGTCCTTCGCGCTGTCGGCGGCGCTGTAATCACCCATCACGCGTGCCGTAGTGATGGCGCCTTCTACCAGTACCAGCAACTGTTTAGCCAGCGCGGACGGTTGCTCGATATTCAATTGCTCGGTCAATTCGAGTATGTAATTCAACAACTTCTGCTTGTGCAGTTTCGCGAGTTGGCGAATAGGGTCGTCGGGGTCACCAACTTCTCCGGCTGTATTGATAAACGCACAGCCACGGAACCCATCTGATTCGAACCAGCCTTTGAGCACAGTGAACATATTCAGGATGCGATCTTGCGGGCTATCCGCTTTGTCGCACTCAGTGCTGAACCAATACATCCAGCGTATATCGCGTGCTTTCAACGCTGCTTCTGCCATCTCATCTTTGGTTATGAAATAGCGATAAATACTTTTCCGGGATACACCTGAGGTCTTCACCAGAAGATCCATGCCTGTGGCATGGATACCATTCTGATAAATCAGTTGCTCGGCGGTTGCCAGAATCTTTTCTCGGGTATCAGCAGACGCGTTGTTCATGTTGGGGCCAGTAGTCGTTGTGCGTGAATCTAAGGTAGAACGATCGTTCTCCTCGGTCAAGCACCATTTTAAAAATCTTAAATGAACGGAGGTGGGCGGATAGCTAATAGCTGTGGATACAAGCGGTCGGGGAGGGCGGCTATCAGCGGCGAGCACTCACGCCTCTGCGCCCAGCTTGCGCAATCAATCCGCACGGCCCTATAGTCCCTCTCGTCGCTGCCAATTCAGCGACCGACTTTGGCCGGTCGACAATCTCTAGGCGCACAGGCGCCCCATCATTCGATAGCAGGCGCTTTTTTTGTGCCTGCACGTTCGTGTTATGGCGGCTGTGCGCGGGACACCTTCGGGTGTGCCGGGCCTAGAGTCCCGGTCGGCCAACCCGCGTACAGTTGCCACCCTAATTTGCTTGGCCGCAGACGGTGGCAACTCCTCACTCTAGGAGCTACACCGATGACGGATCATCAAACCCCGCCACTCGATACCCGTACCACCCACACTCCCTTTCACCCGATCAACACAGTCCGTCAGCCCCTGTTCGCCGTGCAGCCCGATGTGCCGTTGGCGGATGCGTTGGACAGTGTGTATTGCCTGCTGGATGTGGCCGAGGGGCTGACGCTGCGGCTGAGCGAGCCGGGTGCTCCGGATCGCGAGCAGGTTGGTCATGCCTGCAGCTATCTGGTGGAGATGGCCAAGGCCACGGTGCGGTCCTGCATCGAGGGGCTGGAGCAGGTATCGCGCCCGGGGTGAGCCGGGCGGTCTCGTGTCCCTGCAGGAGCAGTTATCGCTGTCGGTGACGCGCTTGTCAGTCTTCGACGATGCAGCCGCGCAGCCAGTCCGCCGCTGCCTGGGCTTCGGCGCTGGCGTCGGGTGTCATCAGCAGGTGATAGGTGTGGCCCGACATTGTCGGGCCGAAGGGTTGCACGAGGTGGCCGGCGGCGAGTTCGTCGGCGACCAGGGCCAGGCTCAGCAGGGCGATGCCTTGGCCGGCCACGGCGGCCTGGATGGCGTGGCCTTCGTCGGAGAAGCGCAGGTGGCCATGACGCGCGGCGTCCGGCAATCCTGCCTGTGCGAACCAGGCCTCCCAAGTGGGGTTCAGGGGCGAAGGGTTCTGCCAGGCGAAGTGGATCAGTGGCACCCGTTGCAGATCGTCCAGCGACTCGACGCCCAGCACCGGGTTGGCCACTGGGGCGAAGCAGTCGGTGAACATGGCTTCGGCCTGCAGGCCGGGGTAGCTGCCGCGTCCGTAGCGGATGGCGATGTCCACATCGCTGGCGGCCAGGTCGACCGCCGCGTCCGAGGCGTGCAGTTGCAGGTCGATGTGCGGGTGCAGGCGATGAAAACCCGCCACCCGCGTCACCAGCCATTTGGCGGTAAAGGCGTGGGTGGCCGAGACGGTAACCTTGGCGCGTTTGCGGGTGCCAGTCAGCTGAGCCAGGGTCATCTCGAAGGCGTCGAAGCCGTCGCGTAGTACCGGGTAAAGGCGAACCCCCGCCTCGGTCAGCACCACCTTGCGCAACTGGCGTTCGAACAGGGCGAGGCCGGTGTGTTCTTCCAGTGAACGGATCTGGTGGCTGATGGCTGTTGGGGTGACGGCCAGTTCTTCGGCAGCCCGCTTGAAGCTGCCATGACGGGCGGCTGCCTCGAAGGCGCGCAGGGCCGAGAGGGGAGGGAGGCGGCGCATGACATCAGCTCTATGGATGAGACGAACTCAGCTTATAACTGACAAAGGATCGTTTGTCGAAGCGTCACGCTTTCCAGAATATCGGCACCAGACAGGCTCATCGTTCAGATGAGGCCGGTTGGTTCATTCACTCACTCTGGAGATACCCATGCGCGAACGCATCGTCACCCAACCCGACAACTACGAACCCTTCCTGCTGTCCCAGGGCATCAAGTTCGGCAACCTGCTGTTCATCTCCGGCCAGGCCGGCGCCGGGGATGACGGCGTGATTGTCGAAGGCGGTTTTCGTCGCCAGGGCGAGCAGGCCTTCGCCAACCTGAAACGGGCACTGAAGGCTGGCGGTTCGAGCCTGCAGGACGTTATCAAGGTCACGATTTTCGTCACCGACATGAGCCATTTCAGCGAGGTGGTCGAGCTGCGCCGGACGTTTTTCTCGGCGCCATACCCGGCCGACACCATCGCCGAAATCAAGGCGTTGTATGACCCAGCGGCGATGATCGAGATCGAGGCGATTGCGGCGGTGCGCACGGCTTGAGCCAATGCCCGTGAACCCGCACGCCAGATGCCCATCGGACTGGTGCAGACAAAAAAGGCCGCCCCGATCGGGGCGGCCTTTTCATTCCAGCGGGTTGCGCGGTCAGAAGGTGTAAGAGATACCGGTCTGCACGGTGCGCGGGGCGCCGGGGTAGGCGTAGAGGTTGAAGGCGCCTTCTTCGTACTCCTCGTTGAACAGGTTCTTCAGGTCCAGGTTGATACGCACCTTGTCGGTCAGCTGGTAGAAGCTCAGCAGATCGACCACCGCATAGCCGTTCATGCCGTAAGCGGTGTTGGAGGTCTGGCCGGCGCGGTCGTCGACGTATTTCACGCCCATCCCAAGGCCCAGACCTTTGGCTGCACCGTCCTGGAATTCGTAAACGTTGAGCAGGCTGAAACTGTTGCGCGGGATGTTGGCCAGGCGGGTGCCGGTCTTGAGAGTGCTGTCCTTGCGCACCTGGGCATCGACGTAGGCGTAGCCGCCCGTGACGCGCCACTCGGGGGTGACGTTGCCGGCGATGTTCAGGTCGAAGCCCTGGCTGCGCACCTCGCCTGCGGCGACGCTGAAGGTGGAGTCCACGGGGTCGAGGGTGAGCACGTTCTGTTTGACGATGTGGTACACGGCGGCGTCGACGCTGAGCTGCTGGTCGGGTGCCTCCCACTTCACGCCCACCTCGTAGGATTTGCCTTCTTCCGGGTCGAACCCGTCGCCTTGCCGGCTGGCGCCGCTGTTGGGTTTGAACGAGCGCGCGGCGTTGGCGTACACCGCCACGCTGTCGGTCAGGTCGTAGATCACGCCCACGCGCGGCGTGGCGGCGTTGTCCGCGGCTTGCCAGCTGCGACTGCCTGGCAGCAGGTTGTCGTAGTCATGCTCGAAGCGCTCGAAGCGCACACCGGCCAGGACCTTGAGGCGCTCGGTGAGCGTCACCTGGTCCTGCACGAAGGCGGCCCAGGTGGTCAGGTTTTCCTTGTCGTGGGTGGTGGTGCGCGTCAGGGCCGGGCGGGGCTGGCCGAGGACCGGGTTGAAGATGTCGATGGGGTAGGCGGTCAGCGCGCCGGAGGAGCGGCGAATGATCGACTGGTAGTGGTAATCCTCGTACTCGACGCCGGTCAGCAGGGTGTGGGAGACACCGAAGGCATCGAAGTAACCGGTGAGGTTCAGCTGGTAGTCGCGGTCGGTCCAGTCGAGTTTGCGGTAGTTGAAGTTGCGGCCCAGGGTGCGGCCATCGTTCTGCAGGCCGTTGGCCTCAACGGCGTTGCCCTCCAGGGTGCCGTTCAGGTCCTGGACGCCACCGGCCAGGGTCCAGTTGTCGTTGAGCGCATGGTCGAAGCGCACCTGGACCATGTCGTTGTCGTTGTGCAGGGTGTTGTCGCTGCCTTTTTCCCAGATGTTGGTGTCGCGGGACGGGTTGCCGATCTGGTTGGGATAGCGCGTCAGGCCGCGGTCGAGCGGGTGGTTGTTCCGCATCAGGTCGGCTTCGAGAACGATGCGCGTGGCGTCGCTCACCTGCCAGCTGAGCACCGGCGCCACGTCATAACGCTCGCTATCCACGTCATCGCGGAAGCTCTCGCCGCCTTCTCCCAGGAGGTTGAGCCGGTACGCCAGGCGGCCTTCGTCATCCAGCGCTCCGGTGGTGTCCAGCGTGCTGCGGTACATGCCCTGATCGGTGATCTGGGCGCCGACGGTGGTCTGGCTTTCACTCAGCGGCTGCTTGCTGACCACGTTGAAGGTGCCGCCGGGATCGCCCCGGCCATAGAGGCTGGAGGCCGGGCCGCGCAGCACTTCTAGGCGCTCGATGGTGTTGGCGTCTGGTGCGTTGGGGTAGCCGCGGTTGATCGGGAACCCATTGCGGTAGAACTCGCCGGTGGTGAAGCCGCGCACGGTGAAGGTGGTCAGGCCCTGGCCGCCGAAGTTGTTGGCGCGGCCGACACCCCCGGCATAGTCGAGCACGTCCTGCAGCCGGGTGGCTGCGCTGTCTTCCGCCACGTCACGGGTGACGACCGTCACCGACTGGGGCGTTTCATGCAGTGAGGTGTCGGTGCGGGTGGCGCTCTTCGAGCGAGTCGCGCGGTAGCCCTTCACAGGGCCATCGGCGCTGTCGATAAGATCGGCATTGATGCTGACGGCATCGAGTTCGAGCGCAGAAGGGGAGTCGGGGGCGGGCTGGGCGGCCCATGTGGCGGATGTAATGGCATTAAGGACACAAAGCGAGATAAGCGAGCGACGCATCGACTACAGATTCCAGGCGGGATATAAAAATGTAACCAATTGTAATGCTATTGATAATGGATAGCATTCGCTAAGTGGCCAGCCGTCCACTTATTTTTTGCGGCCGGCTCCTGAGGATGAAGGGGGCTTCATACGGTGGGCGGTCATGGGCAGACCGCCGCTTTCGGCCAGAGCCGGACCGTTCAGGGTTGCGAATACACCTGTCTCTTTCTTCCGACGCTGAGCCCTCGTCAAGGCCGCGCTGTTACCGCCAGGCGCAGGCCGAATCCCACCAGCAACGTGGCGAACGTCCAGCGCTGCACCGTCTGCAATAGCGGATAGCGGCGCATCCAGTGCCCGAGCGCCGTGCCGAGCATGGCGTATAGCAGGTCGAAAAGCAGGCCGATCAACACCAGCACGCTACCCAGGATGAAGAACTGGTTTGCTACAGCCGTATTGGCATCCACGAATTGCGGCAGAAGCACAGAGCAAAACAGCAGCGCCTTGGGATTGCTGATATTGGTCAGCAGCCCACGACAGGCCGAAGCGCCATAGGCCTTGCGTGAGGACGCAGGTAGCGGTGCAAAGCCCTCAGGGATCAATGACGGGGCACGGGCGATCTTCACACCCAGCCAGATCAGGTAGAGCGCGCCGATCAGCCTTACTGCATCGAATGCCCAGGAAACGGTTTTCAGCAGCACGGCAAGACCGACCGCCGCCAGCACGACATGTGCAGCCCGCGCCAACGCGAGACCGAAAGCAGTCGCCACTGCGTGCCAGCGGCCTTGCATGCTGGACGTTTGCAACACCAGCACCATGTCAGGTCCAGGCACCACGTACACCACGACCAATGCGCCAATGAACAGCTCGAGACTCGTCATCTTCACTCCCAACCCTGCGATTATCTGGGTAAAAGCATACGGCCGGGGTAATTTTGGTGAATTGCGAAATCAGCCTCTAAGGCTTTAATGACTGGCATATCATGCCAATGAATTGCCAATAAAATTCAGAAGATGCCAATAATGAAACTCGACAATCTTGATCGACGAATACTCACTGCTCTGCAGCGTGACGGCCGGCTGACCAATGTGCAACTCGCCGAAGAAGTGGGGCTGTCCCCCTCGCCCTGTCTTCGGCGGGTACGCCTGCTTGAGGAGGCCGGCATCATTCGCGGCTATCACGCGGATCTTGAGCGTGATGGCATTGGCTTGGGCTTGACCGTCTTTGTGGGGATAAAGGTCGAACGCCACCATGACGAGACGTCCACGGCATTTCGCCAGGCTGTCAGCGCTTTGCACGAGGTGGTGTCGTGTCACCTGGTCTCGGGGGAGTCGGACTTTCTGCTGCAGGTGGTGGTGCCGGATCTCAGGGCTTATGAGCGCTTCCTGCTGGAGTCCCTTTTGAAGCTGCCAGGCGTCAGCGACATTCGCAGTAACTTCGCCATCGCGACGGTCAAGGATCAGACCGCGCTGCCTCTGGGGCATCTACCGCAAGCCAGCGGCAAGACCTGACGCGTGTTGCGTGTCAGCTCGGTGGCGACGCGGTGCTGGCGCGCACTACCAGCTCGAACGGCAGCACCAGATGCTGTGCTGCCTGGGTAGATTGGTCGAGCAGGCCCAGCAGCATTTCCACGGCCTGCTCGCCGAAGCGCTCGGCGGGCTGGGCGATGGTGGTCAGGGGCGGGTCGCAGTAGGCGGCGAAGGAGATGTCGTCAAAGCCGGCAACCGAGATGTCCTGGGGGATGCGCAGGCCGGCCTGGCGGATGCATTGCAGGGCACCCATGGCCATTTCGTCGTTCTCGCAGAAGATCGCCGTGGGGCGCTCGGCCAAGTCCAACAGAAGCTGTGTTGCGGTGTGTCCGGAGGCCGGCGTGTAGTCGCCTCGGCACAGCAGTTGTGGGTCGACCGTAAGCCCTGCGTCTTCAAGTGCCTGCTGGTAGCCGGCGAAGCGCTCGCGGGTCAGCGGGCTGCCCAGCGGCCCTTTGATCAGGCCGATGCGGCGGTGGCCCAGCTCCAGCAGGTGCTGGGTCATGGCGTGGGCGGCGGCGCGGTTGTCCAGGCTGACGGTGGGCCAGGTGGCGGCGTCGAGCACTTCACAGGCATTGACCAGGGGCGGCTGTTCGCTGGCCTGGGCGCGTTGCCGTTCGAAGGGGTCGAAGGCGCGCAGCTGGATGACGCCATCGGCCTGCTTGGCGAACACCAGTTCGGCGAACTGCCGCTCGACCTCGTCCTGGCCCTGGGTGTTGCACAGCAGCACGCGGTAGTCGTGGGAACTGGCCGCCTGCTGGATGCCGCGAATGACCCGGGCGAAGAACGTGTTGGCGATGTCCGGCACCAGCACCACCAGGTTGCGGCTACGCTGCGAACGGAACTGGATGGCCATGAGGTTCGGCTTGTAGCCGGCCTGCTCGACTGCGCCGAGCACCTTCTCACGGGTTTCCGGCGAGACCACTGCGGGGCTTTTCAGGGTGCGCGAAACAGTGGCGACGGAGACGCCAGCCAACGCGGCTACCTTGCGGATATTGGTCATGAACCCTCTGCTGTGTGGCCGGCCACGCCGCCGAAATCGCCGCTAGGTTAACGCAATCACGCTCGTCCGGGAGACGTTTTCGAGGGCTGTACAGGTAAAATGTAACCGGTTACATTGACTCGAAGTCCAATAACAACACCTCAAGCAGGAGGGCGCAGATGCCTGGTTCCGGTATTCGACTGGGGATGATCGGCGGCGGTGGTGGCGCGTTCATCGGCAAGGTGCACCGTCACGCCGCTGGCCTGGCGGGCGGCATCCAACTGGTAGCCGGGGCTTTCAGCCGCGACCCGGCGAACAACGCCCGCACCGCCGACGAAATCGGCCTGGACCCGCAGCGCGTCTACGCCAGCTGGGAAGCCCTGCTGGAAGGCGAGTCCCGCCTCGATGCCGCGCAGCGCATCAACATGCTGGCCATCGTCACCCCCAATCACCTTCACGCCCCCATCGCCGCCGCCGCGCTGCGGGCGGGCATCCATGTGTTCTGTGAAAAGCCGGCGGCCCTGAGCAGCGCCGAAGTGCGCGAGCTGGCCGAGGTGCTGGCAAGCAGCGACGCGTTGTACGGCCTGGCGCACACCTACCAGGGCTACCCCATGGTCTGGCAGGCCCGGCACATGGTGCAGGGCGGCGAGATCGGCCGGCTGCGCAAGATCCATGTCGAGTACCCGCAAGGCTGGCTCAGCGACGACCTGGCCGGCCAGGGCAACAAGCAGGCGGCCTGGCGCGGCGACCCCGCGCAAGCCGGACTGGGCGGCTGCATCGGCGACATCGGCACCCACGCTTTCAGCCTCGCGGAGTTCGTCAGCGGCCAGCGCATCGACCGCCTCTGCGCGCACCTGGGCAGCCATGTGCCGGAGCGTGTACTGGACGACGACTGCGCCATGCTGTTCCAGACCGAGCAGGGCGCCAGCGGCGTGCTGCTGGCCAGCCAGGTCTGCGCGGGTGAAGAGAACGCCCTGAGCATTCGCCTGTACGGCGACAAGGGCGGTCTGGAGTGGCGCCAGGAAGAACCCAACAGCCTGATCCACCGTTCCCTCGACCAGCCGCTGCGCGTCCTGCGTGCCGGGGTCAATCACGCCTGGCTGTGCGACGCAGCACGGGCGCGACTGCGCCTGCCGGCCGGGCATCCCGAAGGCTACCTGGAAGCCATGGCCAACCTGTACGCCGATCTGGCGGGTGCCATCGCCGGCCGCCACGCCTCGACGGTGCCGGGCATCGATACCGCGATCCGTGGCATGGCCTTTATCGAGACGGTCCTGGCCAGCCATGCCAGCGACACCAAATGGACCCCGCTGACCACCGCGTGAAGGAGAACCCCATGCAGCCAGAAAACACGTCATCTGCCACAACGCCGGGCATGCGCGGCCCCGGTATTTTCCTCGCCCAGTTCCTCGGCGCCGAGGCGCCGTTCGACAGCCTGGCCAACCTCGCCGCCTGGGCCGGTTCGCTCGGTTACCGGGGCATCCAGGTGCCGACCCTCGGCACCCAGTGCCTGGACCTGCAGCGCGCCGCCGAGAGTCAGGATTACTGCGACGAGCTCAAGGGCGTCTGCGCGGCCGCCGGGGTCGAGATCAGCGAGCTGTCCACCCACCTGCAGGGCCAACTGGTGGCCGTGCACCCGGCGTTCGATGGGCTATTCGACGACTTCGCCCCGGCTGCGCTCAGGGGCCGTCCGAAGGAACGCACCGAGTGGGCCATCGACCAGTTGAAGCTGGCGGCGCGGGCCAGCCGGCGTCTGGGGTTGAACGCCCACGCGACCTTCTCCGGGGCGCTGCTCTGGCCCTATGTCTACCCCTGGCCGCAGCGCCCGGCTGGGCTGGTGGAAGAGGGTTTCGCCGAACTGGGCCGGCGCTGGCTGCCGATCCTCGACGCCTTCGAAGAGGAGGGCGTCGACCTGTGCTTCGAGCTGCACCCGGGCGAGGACCTGCACGACGGCGTGACTTTCGAGCGCTTCCTGGATGCCGTCGGCCAGCATCCGCGGGCACACATCCTCTACGACCCCAGTCATCTGCTGCTGCAACAGATGGATTACCTGGGCTTCATCGACCGCTACCACGAGCGAATTCGCATGTTCCATGTCAAGGACGCCGAGTTCCGCCCCGATGCCCGCTCAGGTGTGTACGGCGGCTACCAGTCCTGGGTCGAGCGCCCCGGCCGCTTCCGTTCCCTGGGCGATGGCCAGATCGATTTCCGTTCGATCTTCAGCAAGCTGACCCAGTACGGCTATCAGGGCTGGGCGGTACTCGAGTGGGAGTGCTGCCTCAAGGATTCCGCTCAGGGCGCGGCCGAGGGTGCGCCGTTCATTCGCCAGCACCTGATCACCCGGGCGACCCAGGCCTTCGACGATTTTGCTGGCGTCACCGCCAGTGCTGCACGCAACCGGCGCCTGCTCGGACTGGAGTAAGCGCCTCTCGATAACTGCTGTCTCGTGAAAACAACAAGGACAAGAACATGAGCACTTTGACTACCCGATTGGGCGTGATGATGTTTCTCCAGTTTTTCATCTGGGGAGGCTGGTTCGTCACACTTGGCACCTTTCTCGGCAACACCCTCAACGCTACCGGCGGGCAGATCGGCATGGCCTACGCCACCCAATCCTGGGGGGCGATCCTCGCGCCATTCGTGGTCGGGCTGATCGCCGACCGCTTCGTCAATGCCGAACGCCTGCTGGCGATCCTCCACCTGGGCGGCGCGGTGTTGTTGTACCTGCTCTACCAGGCCGCTGACTTCACCGCCTTCTACCCGCTGGTGCTGGCCTACATGGTGGTGTACATGCCGACCCTGGGCCTGGTGAACGCTGTGGCGTTCCGCCAGTTGCGCGACCCGGCGCAGCAGTTCTCCAAGGTCCGGGTGTGGGGCACCATCGGCTGGGTGGTGGCCGGGCTGGTGATCAGCTTCGTGTTCGCCTGGGATGCCCAGCAGGCCATTGCCAGCGGCGCGCTGCGCAACACCTTCCTGCTGTGTGCGGTGGCGTCCCTGGTGCTGGGGCTGTACAGCTTCAGCCTGCCGGCGACCCCGCCGGTGGCCACGCAGGCCGTCGGCATCGGCCGGCTGCTGGGCTTCGATGCCCTGCAACTGCTGAAGGACCGCGGCTTCGCCACCTTCTTCGTGGCGTCGATCCTGATCTGCATCCCGCTGGCTTTCTACTACCAGAACGCCAACCTGTTCCTGGCGGAGATCGGCGTGGCCAACCCCACCGGCATGATGACCCTGGGCCAGGTGTCCGAGGTGCTGTTCATGCTGCTGGTGCCGGTGTTCATCCGCCGCTTCGGGATCAAGAAGACCCTGCTGGTGGGCATGGCGGCCTGGGCGCTGCGCTACGTGTTCTTCGCCTACGGCAACAGCGGCGAGCTGATGAGTTTCCTGATCATGGGCATCGTGCTGCACGGCCTGTGCTACGACTTCTTCTTCGTTTCCGGGCAGATCTACACCGACGGCAAGGCCGGCGAAAGCATCAAGAGTTCGGCCCAGGGGCTGATCACCCTGGCCACCTACGGGGTGGGCATGCTGATCGGTTTCTGGGTGGCGGGTGCGGTGTCGGATCATTTCAGCGCCGATGGCCTGCATGACTGGCAGGGCATCTGGCTGTTCCCGGCGGTGCTGTCCGGCATCGTGCTGCTGGCGTTCCTGGTGTCGTTCCGTGAGCGCGAGTCGATTACGGCGCCGGCGTCCAAGGCTACGCGCGGGGCCTGAAACCTGTCACGCCGCCCTGCCTGGTAAGGCAGGGCGGCACGTTTAGCCACCCTCAGCCCGCCCGTTCGCCGCCTCAGGCCACCGGGATCGACGGATCGGCCGCGGCCAGGGCTGCAGCGCGGTCCGTGGCGGCCGGTGGGTAGATCCACAGCGTGTTGATCTGCTGCTTCAATTCCTTGGCCTCGGCGCCGACCAGCTTCTGCTGGCGGTCCCACCCTTCGGTGTAAACCGCGCCCCAGGCGCCCAGGTCGAGGCAGGTCACGTACTTGGGTTGGCTGTAGACCCGCGGCTTGACCCCGATCAGGTCGGCCGCCGCGTTGTGCCCGGCGTAGCGGCCCAGCGGGATGGCGTGTTGGCAGGACATCGCACAGATGTTGCCCAACTCGTCGGTGGCGGCGCGGGCGGTGTCACCGGCCGCGTAGACATCGCTCAGGCCCTCGACCCGCAAGTAGCCATCGACCTGCAGACGGCCCGTGGGGTCGCGCGGCGCCGGTATCTGCTCGGTGAGCGGGCTGGCGCGGAAGCCTACGGTCCAGATCACCGTGCTGGCATTGATGCGCTGGCCGTTGTCGAGCACCACGCCGCCTGCGTCTATCGAGGCGACTGAGGTGCCCAGCTGCCAGTCGAGGCCCAGCTCGCGGGAGGCGTCAACGATGGCCGGGCGGATACCGTCGCCCAGGGCGGCGCCGATCTGTGCGCCGCGGTCGATGACCACCACCTGGATATCCGCTTTGTCGCCGAGAATGGCGCGCAGGCGCGTGGGCATTTCGGTGGCGGTTTCGATCCCGGTGAAGCCACCGCCGACCACCACCACGGTGTTGCGGGCGGGGGAGTCCGGCTGGTTGGCCAGGCTCATCAGGTGCTGTTCGAGGCGTACTGCCTGTTCGATGCGGTCGACGTCGAAGGCGTGTTCCGCCAGGCCCGGTACCGGTGGTCGGAACAGCTGGCTGCCGGCCGCCAGGATCAGGCGGTCGTAACCCAGCACGTCCTCATTGCCCTCGGCGGTGCGGTAGGTCACCTGGCGGTTCCCCGTGTCGATCTGCAGTGCCAGGCCCTGGACGAAGCGCACACCGGTGGCGTCGAACAGCGCGTCCAGCGGGGCATACAGGCTGTGCGCGTCGGGCTCGTAGAAGCGTGGCCGGATGCGCAGCTCGGCTTGGGGCGCAAGCAGCGTAACCTGTACGTCCGTTCGGCCCTGCTGGTCGAGCAGACGCATGGCGCCCAATGCACTCCACAGCCCCGCAAATCCGCCTCCTACAATCAAAATTTGGTTACCCATGACGACTCCCGCGCAAGCGCTCGTTTCTGTGAAACAGCCATGGTAGAAGCGAACCGCAGACCCACAAATGACAGAGAACCCTGAAATCATGCCAGCCCCGCCGCGCACCGTGCTGTTCATCGCCTATCCCCATGTCGGGCTGCTGGACCTGACCGGTGCGCAAACGGTGTTCTGGGCTGCCACCAAGGCCATGCACCAGCGCAACCTGCCGGGCTACGAGCACCTCACCGTGAGCCTGGCCGGGGGGCGCGTGCAGACCGCCGAAGGCATGGTGGTGGAGACCCGCTCGCTGCTCGACTTCCCCATGAAACGCGTCGACACCCTGATCGTGCCCGGCTCGCCGGAGATCGAGCAGGTGGTGGTCGAGTCCGCCGAACTGATCCGCTGGATCGCCGACAACAGTCGGCTGGCCCGGCGCACGGCCTCGGTGTGCAGCGGCACCTTCCTGCTGGCCGAGGCCGGCCTGCTGGAGGGCAAGCGCGCGGCTACCCACTGGGCCATGTGCGACCGGCTGGGCGTGCGGTTCCCCGATATCGACGTGGACCGCGATGCGATCTTCGTGCAGCAAGATCACATCTGGACCTCCGCCGGTGTCAGCGCCGGCATCGACCTGGCGCTGGCATTGGTGGAGGCCGACTGCGGCCGCGAGGTGGCGATGCAGGTGGCCCGGGAGCTGGTGGTGTTTCTCAAGCGGCCCGGCGGCCAGGCGCAATTCAGCGAGCTGTTGCAGGCCCAGAGCCACGACTGCCCGGTGTTCGACGAGCTTCACCACTGGCTGGTCGATAACCTTGGCGCGGCGAACCTGGGGGTGGAGGCGCTGGCCGAGCGCTGCCACATGAGCCCGCGCAATTTTTCCCGCCTGTACAAACAGAAGACCGGCCGTTCCCCGGCCAAGGCAGTGGAAATCTTCCGCCTGGAAGCGGCGCGGCGCCTGCTGGAGGATTCCGACCAGCACATCGACCAGATCGCCCAGCAGTGCGGCTTTGGCGACGAAGAACGCATGCGCACCACCTTCCAGCGTCACCTGGCCATCTCGCCCCGGGGCTACCGCAAGCGTTTCTCGCGCTGATCTGGATCACCCCGGCGCAGCGCCTGCCACGCGCTGGTCGCGCGGCTGTGCCTGCGCCGGCATGCCGCACCCTCGGGCACAGGGCCGGTGCTATCATCCGCGCCGTTTATGCGTCGCCTCCTGGCCGATGGGCTATGGTTAGGGCGTTGCGCGTGAAACCCGACTGTCCTTGTCCTGAGCTATTGCATGAAGCTGGCCCGCCGACACCGCTCGCTGATCGCCTGGATGCTGTATTTCAGCGTCCTGTTCAGCGCTTTCGTCTGCGCCATCAGCCACGGCCAGATGGCCGGTCTGCAGCTCAGCGGCCTGAGTGGCGAGTACTGCTCGTTCGAAGGCAACTTTGGCGCTGGCGCCAACCTCGACGGTTCCGGCATTGTCGCGCCGAGCCCGGCCACCGGCACCGGCTGTGCCCTGGGCAGTCTGTTCAGCGCGATGATTCTCGCCGCGTTCTTCGGCCTGCTCGGGCTGCTCGCCGCCGAGGCCGTGCGGCCTTTGCCGGGGCTGCTGCGGGCACTGCCTGTCCGCTATCGTTGGCCCCCCGCCAACCCCCGCGCTTCCCCGTTCCTGCTGGTCTTCCGCTGAAACCGCCTGTTCGGCCCGGTGCATTCGCCTGGCCGTGACGGGCCTGGTCGAACCTGATCCGGAACCTACTCATGTCCATTCGCATGACCGCGCTGGCACTGCTTGCCAGCGCCACCCCGTTTGCCTGGGCGCAAGACCGCGCCCTGCAGTTGCCTGACAGCACCATTTCCGCCACTGCCCTGGGCGCCGCACCGACCGCCGTGGCGCTGGACGTACCGATCGAAAGCGGCTCACGCCTGGGCCTCACCGCCCGGGAAAATCCCGCGTCCGTCAGCGTGGCCGACCGCGCCACCATGGAGCGCGTTGGCGCGCGCAACTTCCAGGACGCCGCCAACGCCTTGCCCGGCGTGAACGCCTCGGCGCCGCCCGGCTGGGGCGGCTACGTGTCGTACCGCGGCTTCAATGGCGCGCAGATCAGCCAGCTGTTCAATGGCATCAACCTGCAATACGGCGGCGCCGCGCGCCCGGTGGACGCCTGGATCTACGACCGCGTGGAGTTGCTCGGCGGCCCGTCGTCGTTCCTCAACGGCAGCGGGGCGGTGGGCGGCAGCCTGAACTTCATCACCCGCCTGGCCGACCGTGATACCGAGGGCGGCGAAGCGCGCATCAGCTATGGCCGCTACGACACCCGGGAAACCGCCATCGGCTACAACCACGCGCTCAACGACGGCCCCGGCCCGCGGCATTACGCGCGGCTGGATTTCAGCCGCAACGACAGCAGCGGCTACATCGACCGCCAGGAGCGCGGGGCCAACAACCTGGCGTTCTCGCTGCTGAGCGATTTCACCAACAACCTGTCCCACACCCTGGCCATCGAATACCTGGAAGAGCAGGAAGACAGCCCGTACTGGGGCTCGCCGGTGCTCAACCCGCTGCAGGGCAAGCTGCGCATCGACCGGCACAACCGCTTCGCCAACTACAACGTCGAGGACGGTCGCTACGAGCAACGCACCCGCTGGCTGCGCTCGATCACCGATTACCGCTTCGATGAGCGCACCGCACTGCGCAACACCTTCTACCACTACGAGGGACAACGCGATTACCGCAACCTCGAACGCTATCGCTACACCGCCAACAACGCCCAGGTCGAGCGCCTGGCCGCTTACCGCCAGCGCCACGACCAGGAGGTCAACGGCAACCGCGTCGAGCTGACCCACGCCAGCGAGCTGTTCGGCCTGGCCAGCGACTGGGCGTTCGGCCTGGACTTCAATCGCAACCAGCAGACCAACTACCCGTTGTCGCTGCCGGCGCTGTTCGACCGGGTGACGCCCGGCAGCTTCACCCCCGGCCACTTCCTCGACATCCCCGGCACCGGCGCGGCGCGCACCAAGGGCCGCAGTACCCAGGTCGACACCACGGCGCTGTTCGTCGAGAACCGGCAGAAGCTCAGCGAGCGCTTGGCCCTGATCACGGCGCTGCGCTACGACCACATCGACTTCGAGGTCACCGAACACGCCAGCGGCGCCAGCCTCGACCGGCGCTGGGACGCCTTCACCGGCCGCGCCGGGCTGGTCTTCGATGTGACCGACGACCTCAGCGTCTACACCCAGTACAGCACCTCGGCCGAGCCGCCGGGCGGCACCCTGACCAGTGCCAGCATCGGCCAGGTCAGCGACTACAAGCTGGGCACCGGGCGCCAGGTCGAGGTCGGCAGCAAGTTCGATTTCCTCGATGGGCGCGGCAGCGCCACGCTGGCGGCCTACCGGATCGTGCGCAAGGATTTCCCGGTCACCGACCCGAACAACGCCAACAGCACCATCCAGGCCGGCCAGCAGACCTCCGAAGGCATCGAGCTGGCGGCCTCGTTCAAGCTCACGCCGCAGTTGCTGGCGTCCGGCAACATCAGCTGGCTCAAGGCCGAGTTCGACGACTTCAACGAAACCAGCGGCGGCACGGTGATCTCGCGCAAGGGCCAGACCCCGGTGAACATTCCCAAGCGCGTGGCCAACCTGTGGCTGACCTATGACATCGCCTCGGACTGGCAGGTCGGGGCGGACGCGCGTTACGTGTCCTCGGTCTACGCCAACAACGCCAACACCATGTGGGTGCCGTCCTACACGTTGTACGGCCTGTTCGTGAGCCACGACCTGGACGCCAACACGGCACTGACGGCGCGCCTGCGCAACGTCACCGACGAGGTCTACGCGCGCTTCATCCACCAGAGCAACACCCAGTACTACCTGGGTGAGCCGCGTAGCCTGGAACTGGCTGTGCACCTGCGGTTCTGAGCGCGATGAAACGTTATCTATACCTCTGGCACCGCTGGCTGGGCATCGCCCTGTGCCTGGTCATGGCGCTGTGGTTCGTGTCCGGCGTGGTGATGCTCTACGTCGGCTATCCCAAGCTGACCCCGAGCGAACGGCTGCGCCACTTGCCGCTGCTGCCGGCGGACTGCTGCACGGCGCTGGACGCGGCGCAGCAGGCGGGGGCGCTGAGCAGCCTGCGGTTGACCAGCATCGCCGGCCAGGCGCATTACGTGCTGACCTTCGCCACGGGCGAGCGTCGGGTACTGAATGCCGCCAGCGGCAAGGCTGCACAGCCGGTCGATGCCGAGCGGGCGCTGGCCGGCGCCCGGCAGTTCGGTGGTGGCGTGCCGGTGCGTTACCTGGGTGAAGTGGACGAAGACATCTGGGCCCATTCCCGTGGCCTGGACGGTGAGCGTCCGTTGCACCGCGTCGAACTGCAGGACGAAGCGGGCACCTGGCTCTACCTGTCCAGCCGCAGCGGCGAAGTGGTGCTCGATGCCAGCCAGCAGGAGCGCCACTGGAACCTGCTGGGCGCCTGGCTGCACTGGTTGTACCCGCTGCGCGGCGGCTTCGGCGTGGACAACGGCTGGCGGGTGCTGGTCATCGGCCTGTCCCTGGCGGGCACGCTGATGGCGGTGCTGGGCATCTGGGTCGGCGTGCTGCGCTGGCGCTTCCAGGGGCGCTACCGCAGTGGCTCGCACAGTCCCTACGGCGCCGGCTGGATGCGTTGGCACCACGTCGGTGGTCTGCTGTTCGGCGTGCTGCTGGTGCTGTGGGTGTTCAGCGGGTTGATGTCGATGCGCCCCTGGGGCTTGTTCGATGGCCGCTCGACCCTGAACCTCTCGGCCTACCCGGGCGGAGCGTTGCAGGTCGGGGATTTCCCCCTCGACGTCAGCGATGCCCTGGCCGTGCTGCGGCGTGAGCCGGGTTTCCTGCCGGTGGAGCTGGAATGGCGTCGGGTTGGCGGCGAGGTGTACCTGGTCGCGCGCACGGCGGAGGGTGACAGCCGGGTTCTCGCTGCCAGCCGGCCCACTGAGACGCTGCGCACCTTGCCGGGCGAAGCGCTGCTCGCGGCGGCCCAGGCCGTGGCGCCGGACACGGCGATGCACAGCGAGTGGCTGGAACGTTTCGACTTCCACTACTTCGCCCGGGCGGAGCAGAGCATGTATGGCTTCCAGCACCGCCGCCTGCCGGTGCTGCGGGTGCGTTTCGACGATGCCCAGGCCAGCTGGTTGCACATCGACCCGCACAGCGGCGCGATCGTCGACCGTACCGACCAGCACCGGCGTGCCGGGCGCTGGCTGTTCAACCTGCTGCACAGCTGGGACTGGCAACCGCTGCTGGAACGCCCGCGCCTGCGCGAAGCGTTGATCATCGCCTTCAGCGCCGGTGGCCTGTTCATCTGCCTCAGCGGCACCGTGCTCGGCTGGCGCCGCCTGCGCCGTGACAGCCGCCTGCGTCGCAAGGCACTGGCCCGCCGGGTGACGACAGGAGTGGGCGAAAAGCGCATGCCAAAGAGCGTTCCTTAAATAGAACGCTAGAGGCGATTTTTGCCGTCTGGTGCGGGAAGGGTGTCGAATTTAATCTTTACCCCATGCAGCGACAACTGCACGGGAAAGACCAAATCAAGCCGAATCAATCGGCACCCAACCTAAGAAAAGAGAGAGCCTTGCCATGACCACTACCTCCTACAACCGCCTCGACAAAGACAACGCCGTCGTTCTGCTGGTCGACCACCAGGCTGGCCTGCTGTCCCTGGTTCGCGACATCGACCCGGACAAGTTCAAGAACAACGTGCTGGCGCTGGGCGATCTGGCCAAGTTCTTCAAGCTGCCGACCATCCTCACCACCAGCTTCGAAACCGGCCCCAACGGCCCGCTGGTCCCCGAGCTGAAAGAGATGTTCCCGGACGCGCCGTACATCGCTCGCCCTGGCCAGATCAACGCCTGGGACAACGAAGACTTCGTCAAGGCGATCAAGGCCACCGGCAAAAAGCAGCTGATCATTGCTGGCGTGGTGACCGAAGTGTGCGTGGCGTTTCCGGCGCTGTCGGCCCTGGCGGAAGGCTTCGATGTGTTCGTGGTGGCCGATGCCTCCGGCACCTTCAACGAGATGACCCGCGACGCCGCCTGGCGCCGGATGGAAGCCGCCGGTGCACAACTGATGACCTGGTTCGGCGTGGCCTGCGAGCTGCACCGCGACTGGCGCAACGACGTGGAAGGCCTGGCCAAGATCTGCTCGGACCATATCCCGGACTACCGCAACCTGATTACCGCCTACAGCACCCTGACTGCCGGCAAGTAATCTCCCACGCATGACGAAAACAGGAGGCCGCAAGGCCTCCTGTTTTTTTGCGTGTCCGCCGATCTTCCAGGGTCAGCCAGCCGGCAGTTTGCTGCGGTACTCGGTGGTGGTCATGCCGGCGTACCCCCAGTTGTCGGTGTCCACTTCTTCGATGACGATATGGGTCAGGTCGGGGCGTTTGTTCAGTACCCGTTCCAGGGTCTCGGTGATTTCCTTGATGACCTGGGCTTTCTGTTCGCGGGTCACCCCGTCACGGGTGATGCGGACGCTGACGAATGGCATGGCGCTTCTCCTGCTGTGGATAAATCAGTGGGCGGGGTCGGGGCGCGTGGGGCGCGCCTCACCATTTACCGGTGCTCATGCCGCCGTCGACCGGCAGCACGGCGCCGGTGGTGAAATCGGCATTGGCCAAGTACAGCACCGCATCGGCGATTTCGCTGGCGTGGCCGACACGACCCGCCGGCTGCAGGCCGTTGAGGAAGTCGCGGGCGGCCGGGTCGTGCATCGGCGTATCGATGATGCCCGGCGCCACGGCGTTGACCTTGATGTTGTGCGGCGACAGCTCCAGAGCCAGGGCGCGGGTCATCTGGTTCAGACCGCCCTTGATCAGCACTGGGATGGCGGCCGACACCGCGAGGTTAGGCTGCAGGGCAATGGCGGCGGTGATGTTGATGATGTTCCCCTGCTGGCGCTCGATCATGTGTGCCGCGGCAACCTGGGAGGTATAGACCACGCCGCGCAGGTTGGTGGCCAGCTGGTTTTCGATGTCGTCCGGGCTGTATTCGATGAAGGGCTTGGGCAGGAAAAAGCCGGCGTTGTTGACCAGCACATCGACCTTGCCGAAGCGTGCGATGGCCTCGGCGAACAGGCGTTTGGCGGTGTCGGGGCTGGCTACGTCACCGGCGACGCCGATGTATTGCTGCGGATTACCCAGCGCCTCACGGGCGGCGGCCAGGCTTTTTTCCGAACGGGCGTTGCCCACCACGTTGAAGCCCCGGTTCAGAAAGGCTTTGGCCAGGGTCAGGCCGATGCCGCTGGAGGATCCGGTGATGACGACGGTTCTGTTGCTGTTCATGGTCGATCTCCTGCAATGAGTGAAGTGCGTGATCAGCGCGGCATTCACGTCAGTGCGCTGGGTGGAGAGGACTATATTTTTGTCGTCTGTGTTGATAAATATGGCTTCGAAAACTTCAGTTGATACACGGTGTAATCAATCATGCGGCGTCAGTTCGATGATGTGGTGCTTGGCAGTATCGAGTTGTTCTGCCTGGCGGCCGAGGAGGGCAGCTTCACCGCTGCGGCCCTGGCGGCCGGGGTCACGCCGGCCGCGGTGAGCCGTTCCATCTCGCGCCTGGAAGAACGGCTGGGCACGCGGCTGTTCGCCCGCACCACCCGCAGCATTCGCCTGACCGAAGGCGGGCGCAGCTATTACCAGCAGTGCCGACAGGCGCTCACGCAACTGGTGGAGGCCGAGCGCGAGGTCCGGGAAAAACAGCAGGAAGCCACCGGCACGCTGCGTATCAGTATTCCCACCACCTACGGCCATTACCGGGTGCTGCCGCTGCTGCCCGAGTTCCGTCAGCGCCATCCCAAGTTGCAGATCGACATTCACCTGAGTAACCGCAACATCGATTTCGTCGACGAGGGCTACGACGCGGCGATCCGCGTGCGCGCGCAGCCGGACTCCACCATGATCGCCCGGCCGCTGGAGGACGCCGCTCTGGTGGTCGTGGCGACCCCGGATTACCTGCGGCGGGCCGGTACGCCACAGACCCTGGACGACCTGGCGCAGCACGAGTGCATCCAGTTCGAGCTGCCCAGCAGCGGGCGGCGCATCAGTTGGTTGTTCAACGAGAACGGGCAGGAGCGGGAGATTCTTACCGCCGGCCATTACGTCTGCTCGGACGACCTGCTGGGCGGCGCGACCCTGGTCCGGCATGGGGCCGGCCTGTTCCAGACCTACCGCTTCATCTTCGAGAAGGACCTGGCCGACGGCACGCTGGTGGAGGTGCTGCAGCCGTTCGCCGGTCGTTCACGACCCTTCACGCTGCTGTATCCCCATGGGCGCCACGTGCCGTTCCGCCTACGCGCATTCATCGATTTCCTGTTGGAAAAGAAGCAGGGCTGGAGCTGAACCCTCAGCCGTTCTGCCGCTCGACGAAGGCGCTGAAGGCCTGCAGGGGCAGGGGCTTGCTGAACAGGTAGCCCTGGAAACGCGTGCAGCCGTTGTCGGACAGGAACTGCCGCTGCGCCTCGGTTTCCACGCCCTCGGCGATCACCGTCATGCCCATGCTCTGGCCGAGGGCGAGGACGGTGCGCACGATGGCCTTGCTGTTGGTGTCGGTCAGCACGTCGAAGATGAACGAACGGTCGATCTTCAGCGTGCTCAGGGGCAGCTGCTTGAGGTGACTCAGCGAGGAAAAGCCGGTGCCGAAATCGTCCAGGGAAAAGCGCACGTCCTGCTCCACCAGCGCGGTCATCTTGCGCGTCAGGTCTTCGATATCCTGCACGATCAGGGTTTCCGTCAGCTCCAGTTCGAGGTGGTGGGGGGCGATGCCATGGGTCTCGATCAGCGCCAGCACATCGCGCACGAAGGTGGCCTGGCGGAACTGGTTCTGGCTGATGTTCACCGCCAGGCCGATGTCGCCGAACAGCGGATCGTCCTTCCAGGCCTGCAACTGGGCGCAGGTCTGCTCCAGCACCCAGTGGCCGATGGGGATGATCAGGCCGGTTTTTTCGGCGTGGTCGATGAATTCTCCCGGCGGCACCAGCCCGCGCTGCGGGTGCTGCCAGCGGATCAGCACCTCGGCGCCGATCACCTTGCCGGCGCTGTCCAGCTGCGGCTGGTAATAGAGTTCGAACTGGTTTTCCCGCAGCGCCGTCTGCAGATCGCGGTACAGCTCGGAGCGCTCGGCGGTGTCGGTCTGCAGGATGTACAGCAGCATGAACAACATGCCCATCGCCGCCACGGCCTGCATCCAGGAACCGGTGACACGGACGTCATCCGGCAGGCCGTAGCCGCTCAGCGGGCTCCAGGTCGACGACGCCAGGCAGACGAACAGCACCAGGCTCAGCAGCGCCACGCCATAGCGCAGCCACAGGTCCTCCTCGCGAAACGCCATCAGCGCACCCACCGCCAGGGGTAGCAGATACAGGTGGGTAGCCCGCGGCGCCGCTGCGGTGGGTGGGTCGAGCACCAGCGCCGTACCGACGATGACCACCATCAGCACGCCGAACAGCAGCAGGTTGGCGCTGCGCGGGTGGTTGCGCAGGGTCAGGGCCAGTACCCCGAGCCCACAGAGCACCAGCACCAGGTCCATCAGGACGATGCTCCACAATCCCTGGAACGCGAAGAAGCCGCCCCAGATAACGCCGAGCACCAGCATCACCAGGCTGGTCAGCAGGCGCATGCGCCGTGCACGGCGCTGGCCGATCACGGCCAGGTCGGGGGAAAGCCAGTGTTTGCGGACACGGGAGTAAAAGGCGGATATGGCGGTCATTGAAAGTCCCTGAGTGACCTGTTCATTCTTGAAGCTAATTGCCTGAATGCAAGCCTGTGGAACGGGTTTTCCCCGGTCTCCCTGGCATGGGCGAAGGATGAGACGCCGCCCGCCAGGCTGAAGTATCAGGCCTTTTGCCACTATCTGACGAGAGGTCATGTCCCGCTGTTTCCGGACCTCCAGCCCTGTTTTTTTAACCTGCCTGTTGACCGCCGACATCTCTAGCGCGGTGTTTTCGTGACGTGCATCAAAAAAGTAACATCATAGTGACATCATGCTTGGAGCCATGACCTGCTCCGTGCTCATCCCCGCTTTCTCGGCAACTGCCGTTCTTATCGCCATGGAGGCGATCCCAGGATTCATCTCAAACAGCCGGCAATGCCCTGCACCTCGCACGAGGCCGGGAGCGCTGGCGCATCAGCAAGCCAGAAACTGTTTTATGAAGGAGTCATGCAGTTGAGGAATTTCAAGATTGGAAAACGCGCCGCGATCATCTTTTCGGTGCTTGCCGGCCTCGTCCTGGCCATGGGCCTGATCAACCTGTTCGAAACGGACAAGATGGACTCGGCCACCACCGAGGTGCAGGAAACCTGGTTGCCCGCCGTGGTGGCCCTGAGCGAGATTGGTGCCCGCATCGGCGATGCCCGGGCGCTGACGCTGCGTGCCCTGTTGCTGGATGATGCCGCCGGCCAGCAGCGCACGGTCGGGGTCATCCGCTCCGTCCTGGAGGAGTTGCCCAGGCAAATGAAGGCTTACGAAGACACGATCGAGTCCCAGCAGGACCGTGAGCTCTTCGAGCGTTTCACCAGTACCTATGGCACCTACCAGGGTTTGCAGGCCCAGGTGCTGACCGCCTTGGCCGCCGGGAATGTCGAGGAGGGCCGGCGCCTGGTCAACGGACCGCTCGCCGAGTACGCCAGCGCCATGATGACGGCGCTCAATGCACTGATTCAGTTCAACGCCGACGGCGCCACCGCCGCTGCCGAGCGCAGCAGCGAGGCCTCGACCGAAGCCTACACCGTCGCCTTCATCGCCCTGGGTACCATCCTGGCGGTGACCATCGGTGCGGCGATCCTGCTTACCCGCAGCATCGTTGCTCCACTGGGCGAGGCGGTGGTAGTGGCCGAGCGCGTGGCCAATGGCGACCTGACCCAGGACATCCACGTCATTGGCAACGATGAACCGGCGCTGCTGCTGGCCTCGCTGAGCAAGATGCAGGACAGCCTGCGCACCACCATCCGGCAGATCGCCAGTTCCTCCGATCAATTGGCCTCGGCCTCGGAAGAGCTGCACGCCGTGACCGAAGACGCCAACCGTGGCCTGCACCAGCAGAGCGCCGAGATCGAGCAGGCCGCCACGGCAGTCAACGAGATGACCGCCGCGGTGGAAGAGGTGGCGCGTAATGCCGTGGACACCGCGTCGGCGTCCAAGGCCAGCGACGAGGAAGGGCGCCGGGGGTATCAACAGGTCACCGAGACCATCGCCTCGATCCGCACCTTGGCCGATCAGGTGACCCAGGCCTCGACCCAGGCCGCCGGCCTGGCCACCCAGACCCAGGAAATCAGCACTGTGCTGGACGTGATCCGGGGCATCGCTGCACAGACCAACCTGCTGGCGCTCAACGCCGCCATCGAGGCAGCACGGGCCGGCGAGGCCGGTCGCGGGTTCGCCGTGGTGGCCGACGAAGTGCGCTCGCTGGCCCAGCGTACGCAGAACTCCACCGAGGAAATCGAGGTGATGATCGCCAATATCCAGAGCGGCACCCGTGACACCGTGGACGCCCTGCTGACCAGCGCCACCCAGGCCGAGCAGACCCTGCAGGCTGCCGGCAGCACCGGCAGTGCCCTGGAGCGGATCACCGCGTCGATCTCGCAGATCAACGAGCGCAACCTGATCATCGCCAGCGCTTCGGAAGAGCAGGCCCAGGTCGCCCGCGAAGTGGACCGCAACCTGGTGAACATCCGCGACCTGTCGATGCAGACTTCCGCTGGCGCCAACCAGACCAGCGCCTCCAGCCAGGAACTGTCGCGCCTGGCCATCGAGTTGAATGGCATGGTTTCGCGCTTCCGGGTGTGACCTGGCAGGTCTGCCGAGGTGTTGAAGGGACGTCTGCCCCCTTTTTCATGCCGAATGATTGGCACACAACGCTGTTCTCAATCGCTCCGCGCAGGCTCGGTTGGCGTTAGCCCACGGTGTGCGGTGGTGACTCGTACTGCAGCTGCTCGGCGAGAAAGTCGATCAGGGCCGCCACCCGCCGGCCGGGCGCGCGACCGGTGGTGACGGCATACAGGTCCACGTGCCGGGGCACGTAGTCATCCAGCGCAGTTTCCAGCAGGCCGTCGTCCAGTTCGCGGCGGATTTCCCAGCGGTTCTTGATCATCACGCCATGGCCCTGCATCGCCCAATGCCGCAGCACACCGCCGTCATTGGCCACCCGATTGCCGGATACCCGAATGGCTACCGGCTTACCATCAATCTCGAACGGCCAGGTCGAGAAGGGCACGCCCGGCCGGTGCAGGATCAGGCAGTTATGCCCGGCCAACTGTTCAGGGTGGCTCGGCTTGCCATGCTGCCGCCAGTAGCCGGGAGTGGCGCAGATGATCCGCTGGCTGCGCACCAGCAGGCGCGAGCGCAGGGTGGAGTCGGCCAGCGGGCCGTTACGCAGGGCGATGTCGAGGTTGTGCTCGATCATGTCGATCACCCCGTCGCTCAGGTGCAGGGTGACCTGGATCTCCGGGTGCAGGTCCATGAAACGGTCGAGCAGAGGCACCAGCTTGAGGCGCCCGAAGTCACTGGTCGCGGTCAGGCGGATCGGGCCTTTCAACTGGTTGCTCTGGCGCATGCCTTCGATGGATCCGTCCCAGTCGGCCAGCAGGCGCCGGGCGTCGGCGAGGAACTGCTCGCCTTCGTGGGTGAAGGTCAGTTTGCGCGTCGATCGCGTGATCAGGCGGGTCGCCGCCTGTTCTTCCAGCTGTTGCAGGGCCAGGGTCACGGTGGAGGTCGCTACGGATTGCTGGCGTGCGGCCGCGCTCAGGTTGCCGGCGTCGGCAATGCTGACGTACAGGCGCAGGGCATCGAGGGTGTCCATGTGATGGCGGCCTAGACTCAGTGATGGGCTGTGCTGACGTTAATTCGAGAATCTCGAAAAGTCATCTTCAGATTCCAAGGATTATCGGCTAATCGAAAACATTGCAGAGTGGACCCATCAACTGAATCAGGAGGTTTTACATCGTGAAAATCGACTTTACCGGCCGTCAGGTTCTCGTGACGGGCTCCACCAGTGGCATCGGCTTCGCCGTCGCCAAAGGCTTTCTGGAAGCCGGGGCGACTGTGGTGATCAACGGCCGCAGTGAAAAGAGCATCGACAGCGCCAAGCAGCGGCTGGGTGCGCTGGCCAGCCGCGCCATCGGGTTTGCCGGTGACCTCAGCGATGAGGCCGCCTGTGCGCAATTGCTCGCCAAGCACCCCGACGTCGATGTGCTGGTGAACAACCTGGGCATCTTCAATCCGCAGGATTTCTTCGACACGCCGGACAGCGAGTGGCAGCGCTTCTTCGACGTCAACGTCATGTCGGGCGTACGCCTGTCCAGGGCCTACGCACCCGGCATGGTGTCGCGCGGCTGGGGACGGATCGTGTTCGTCTCGTCCGAGTCCGCGGTCAACATTCCGTCCGACATGATCCACTACGGCTTCTCCAAGACCGCTCAGCTGGCGGTGTCGCGCGGCCTGGCCAAGCGCCTGGCGGGCACCGGGGTCACGGTCAACGCGGTGCTGCCGGGGCCGACACTGTCGGAGGGCGTGGCCGATATGCTGCAGCCCGAGGTCGAGCGTTCTGGTGAGTCGCTGGAGAAAGTAGCCGCGGACTTCGTCAAGACGCACCGCAGCTCCTCGATCATCCAGCGCGCCGCGCGGGTCGAGGAAGTGGCCAACATGATCATCTACGTCAGCTCGGAGCAGGCATCGGCCACCACCGGCGCGGCGCTACGGGTCGACGGCGGCGTAGTGGACACCATCGTCTGACGCTTTTGCAGTAACGACTTTTCGACTTATCCCCCTTCGAGCGAGACAGCCCGTGGCGTTTACCCGCCGGGCTGGCTTCGCTCGCCTTTTGTGAGGAAAACCATGAGCAACCCGATCATCAGCGCCATCGAGGCGCGCCGCACCATCAACCTGTTCGACGCCGCGCGCGGTGTCGATGACAAGCAGATCCAGGAACTTGTGCGCCTGGCGACCCTGGCGCCGACTGCCTTCAACCTGCAGAACTGGCGTTTCATCGCAGTGCGCACGCCCGATGCCAAGGCCCGTCTGCGCGCCGTGGCGTGGGACCAGGCCAAGGTTACCGAGGCGGCGGTGACCTTCATCGTCTGCGGTCAGTTGGCCGATCACCGGAACATGGCCGAGCGCCTGGCACCGTCGGTCGAGGCTGGTTTCATGCCGCCGGCCATGGTGCCGGGATGGGAGGGGGCCGCCAAAGGTCTGTACTTCGAGCAGCCGCAGCGCCAGCGCGACGAGGCGGTGCGCACGGCGACCTTTGGTGCCGGTACGTTGATCCAGGCGGCGCAGGCGTTGGGGCTGGGATCGTCGCCGATGATCGGCTTCGATGCCGAAGCCGTGGCCCAGGACTTTGGCCTGGCTGCGGACGAGATTCCGGTGATGCTGGTGGCGGTCGGTTACGCCGCGCCGGAGAACTGGCCGCAGAAACCACGCCGGCCGCTGGAGCAGGTGCTGAGCCTGGTGTAAGGCCGGAGGTCGAGCACCCGCAGCGGCCTGCGAGGGCCGCCGGTTACACCATGCTGCGCGCGGCAGGCTGCTGGCCGGGGTTACCTGTCACGCATCCTGCCGCCCAGGCACTGGTGCATGCTGGGCCATCAGCTCGGCCACCCACTCGATGAACACGCGCAGCTTGGCGCTGACGTGGCGGTTGGGCGGGAAGGCGATGTAAAGCGGCATCGGGTCGATACGCCAGTCTTCGAACAACGGCATCAGCTCGCCGCTCTGCTGGGGCGCCTTGGACATGTAGTCCGGCAGCCAGAGGATGCCCAGGCCCGCCAGGCCGGCTGCCAGGTAGGCGTTGCCGTCGTCGACCGCGAGCACGTAGCGGCCGAGGACATTGATGCTTTCGTCCTTGCGACGCATGGCGTAGGGGTAGGCCTTGCCGGTCCGTGCCCAGAGATAGCCGACCACACGGTGGTGGGTGTCTTCCAGATCCCGAGGGTGTGACGGGTAGCCGGCACGCGCCAGGTAGCTCGGTGCCGCAAACACCCGCAGTTGCAGGTCGCCTACGCGGCGCGCCATCAGCGACTGGTCGGTGAGTTCGCCCCCGCGAACCACGCAGTCCACGTTCTCGCCGATCATGTCCACCCGGCGGTCGCTCACGCCCATATCGAGCTGGATGTCCGGGTAGCGAGCATGAAAGTCCGGCAGCGCCGGTACCAGGATCAGGCGCGCGAGGGGGCTGGGCACATCCACCCGCAGCCGCCCCCGGGGCACCGCCGCCGCGCTGGACAGGCTGGTCTCGGCGTCGTCCATATCCGCCAGCAACCTCACTGCCCGCTCGTAGTAGGCGGCACCATCGGCCGTGACGTTGACCCTGCGCGTGGTGCGGTTGAGCAGCTTGACGCGCAGCCGGGCCTCTAGCTGTTGCACCAGTTGCGTGACGGTGGTCTTGCTCAGGTGCAGGGTTTCCGCCGCCTTGGTGAAACTGCCGGCCTCCACCACCCGGGTGAAGGCCTTCATCGCGTCGAAACGATCCATTTCCTCTCCTGTCAGTGGGGTGGATTGTTTGGATTCTACAAATAGTGAAGGACAGCCTGGCGAGTTTATCCATCCCTCCGCGCGCTCTACAGTTTCCTCAACGTTAACTGACGGGCATTCAGACCCGCTGATGGAGGTTTCCCATGGCAACGCGTGATGTGGTTTTTCCGGCAGGGCGCCAGGCGCTCTATGAGCGCAACCGCTATTCGGCGGCTGTTCGTTCCAATGGCTTTCTGTTCGTCTCGGGGCAGGTCGGCAGCCGAGAAGACGGCTCCCCTGAGCCGGAGCTCGAGGCCCAGGTGCGGCTGGCATTCGGTAACCTGAACGCAGTCCTCAAGGCCGCCGGCTGCACTTTCGATGACGTGGTGGATGTGACGGTGTTCATCGTCGACCCCGAGTCCAAGTTCGAAGCTATCTGGGGCGTGGTTGCGGATTACTGGGGAGAGGCCCCGTATCCAAACGTGACGGCCGTGGGAGTGACCTGGCTGTACGGTTTCCAGTTCGAGATCAAGGTGGTGGCGAAGCTACCTGAGGCTGAGTGAGGTGTGATGCCTGGGGCACGGTTAATGGACCATGCCCCAGGCATCGTTTCAGGCGCGGATGGTTTACGGGTTACCAGCTTCCGTAGGGGATGCCGTATTTTTCGATGTAGCGCTGGGAGCGTTCGCTGATCTTGTAGGCATAGCGGCCGCCAGTTTCTCCTTGCGAAGGCCCAAAGGGTTCTATTTCAGCCTGCACACGGGCTACCTTTACCGCCTTGCGGCATTCGTCCCGCACCCATACTTGTACGGCTCCGCCGGGGGCCAGACCCAGGTAGACAGTCGCGCTGTAGTTCGCAGGCTGCTCGGGTGATTCGGGGCATCGACGTGCGGTAGAGGCACGCATTATCTGTCTGGCCTCCTCCGGAATTTCGACCCAGGCGCGATACGTTTGCGGCTCGACAATTGACTGCCAGCGTACATAGATACGCGCAGGCATGTCCGAGCCGGTAACGCCACGGACCAGTCCCCCCAATGCTCGTGGCCAGCCCCGCGCCAGCTCACTGGCATAACCGTAGTCAGCCATGCCAGTGCCGATGACACCGCTGCCGCCGTGATCGAAAAATCGGCCTGTAATGTCCTCTACCACGCTGTCTTCCACCCAGCCTGTCATGTAAATAGGGCCAACGAACTCAAGGCTCCACCACGGGGTTCTGGGATCGCTCTTCACTGCGACCGGATCTATTGTCTGACATCCGGACAGGAGAAGCGCGCCCACGAGGGTCATCAAAGATTTGATCACAGCAGTGTCCAGTCGGGTACATGGGGGTGATGAATACGTACGCCATCCGCAGTGGGTGCGTTTATGTAAACCATCTTGAAACCGTTGTGCGTCGCTTTGCCCAGCGGGTTGTTCCAGTGTGCGGAGCGGTGGATATAGCGACTTTTTAACAGGGCCTCTTCGGCAAGTGTGGTGCTGTAGTCGCCGGCAATGAAACGATCACATAACGGTTGGAGTTCTGCCGGGATGGCATGTTCTGGAGTGTTTGGAATGTCCTCGAACTGCACACCGCGCTGTTTCGCCAATTCATACATCACTCGCAGATAGACCCGTGACAGCTCGCCCCGCACGCGACGCCTGAGTTGCAGCCCTGCGTACACGCGCTGTTGCCGAGGGGCGAGACGGTCCTGTCGGTCGGCGGGCAGCAACGTTGGTGGTGGGGTGACGACTTCCAGAACGGTTGCAGGCCAGCCCTCCGATTCCAGGCGAGCCTTTGCCTGTAAGGCATCCCGGTAGATCGAGGTGGTCTTTACATCGGCACCGCGCTGTACCGTCAGGGCCTGCATCGGACTGAGCAACACGCGCTCCTCCATGTCAGCCCGATAGCCGCCACCAATATTGGAATGAGCTCCCGGCAGGGTGATTTCAGTGTGGTCGGGCTGGACTGTGCTCAAGGCAAAATTGGCGCGCGCTTCGTCACGGGCCACGAGGTGTACGACGTGATCGAAGTGCTGGGGCGCCAGGTGCAGATTGACCCCAGGTGCGATGGCGCTACGGACATTGCCCAGGTTGGCCAGGCCGGCGACTGAGGCAACGGTGTCGAACAGGCCGATAAAGCCCATGGTGATATCGCGTTGGTACTGATCATTGAACGTAGGGCTGAACGCGTCAGCGCCTTCGCGCAGGAGACTGCCCAATGGCCCCCGTTTACCCCGGACGACCTCGTTGGCGAAGTGGCGTGCTGCCGCGGCACCTCGACTGAAACCAAAGGTATCGAAAGTCAGAGAAGTGACCTCGCTGTCAGGATTTTCCGCGAGCAGGTCATTGAACAGGCCTTTGATGCGCGCGAAAGCCTGCTGCACCCGCCCCTCTACACCGCTACTTCCCCGTCCTGTCCCCGCGCCCAGCAGGTTATCCTTTTCACCGGTTCGGGTGCCGATGCCGTCGACGTACAACCTGCGAAATACCTGCTTCTGCTGGCCATCTCCCTGGGCCGTGGGGGTATCCAGATACAGCGCGCTCAGCTTTCGGATGTTGGTGATGTCGTTGCCGTAACTGCTGTCCGGGTCGCCCATGTAGGGTTTGCAGCTGGCGGCCAGGTCTTCAGGGCGAACCGGGTGGTGGGCGCCGCAGAGCCGGCCCGCGGTGCTGTTGCTGGCGTTGTTGCCGGTGCCGTCGAAGAACACGCCGATGCGCAGGGCGATCCTGATCTTGTCCGGTGGAGCCGGGGGTGGTTTGCCATGTTGTTCGTACTGCGCCCAGTGCTGGGCATGGCGATCGACGGGGGTGACCTGTTTGAGCTCGGCTTCCCGCTCGGCCGGCGGTGTGTTGGGGACGTAACCGCTCATTCCGTGATACCTGATGTCTGTCCTGGGTCGAACAGCCTGCTCACGAGGACGGCGTCCCCGGGGCAGCCTGCTGGCTACCGGGACAGGTTCCGGAATCGGTTGGGGCGGGAACATCAGACCGGGACTAAAGTGCGGTGCGCGTTCAGGCGGTTTCTCCTGGGTTCAGCGGCCGTCCGGTTGTGCGAATCTGCCGATTTCAGGGGATGAATAGCGGCGCGCGGCATGCCCGTAAGCCGCGATCAGCGCTCTATACTGCGGCGCCATTGCGGCTCTGCAGGCCTGGCGATGTTTATTGCACCGGCGTGATAACGCTTGGCTCGTGCGGCGGTCAGATGGCGGGACACGGGGCTGAAGAGGAGGGCGGTAGTGCGCGTGGCATGTTTGCGTCAGTGGTTGTTGATGGCTGTTCTGATGGGCGTCGGAAGCGCCGGGTCTGCCGCGCCTGCATCGGCGTGCCCGGTAGGGCAGCATCAGGTCTGCGTGCTGGTGTGTTTCTGTGCGCCGGGGTCGCAGGCGGATACCGGGCCGATCTTCGATCGGGTCGGGCAGATGGCGGCAGGTGGCTTGCAGAGCTGGTTGGTACGCTCCCGTGAAGTGGCGGTGGCCAGTGGTGTCCAGGAAATACCCTTGCACATGCGCGCCTACCTCGAGCCCTATTACGACTTTCAGGTACTCAATGCCGTGCGCTACCGCGTGGGGGGCGAGGAGGAGCTGAACGCGGCCAATGCGGTGTTGCAGAACCCGGACGTGCAGGCGGTGACCCTGGTGGATGTCATCGTCTTTCGCCATGAGGCCGACGCGCTGGGCAATGTTGCGCTCTGGGCCCACGAGCTCAAGCACGTGGAGCAGTACCAGCAGTGGGGCGTGGCCGAGTTCGCGGCGCGCTACACCCGCGATTTCAACGCCGTGGAGGCGCCGGCCTACGCGATCCAGCTGAAAGTGGCCAAGGCCCTGCAACTGCCGCTGACGCCACCCAGGCCGTAGTTCGCAACCGGTTGGCCTCACGTAAAAAGCGCAATTTTACGCAAGCGCCAGTCGTTCGCCTGGCGCAGACTTTCGGTACCTGCCGGGAGTGATTCGATGAACCTGTCGTTGTACCTGTTGACCGTCCTTATCTGGGGCACCACCTGGATCGCCCTCAAACTGCAACTGGGTGAGGTGGCCATTGCCGCCTCCATTGCCTACCGCTTCGCCCTGGCTGCGGCCGTGCTGTTCGCCGTGCTGCTGCTCAGCGGGCGCCTGCAGAAACTCGATGGCCGTGGCCAGGCGATCTGCCTGGTCCAGGGGCTGTGCCTGTTCTGCGTCAACTTCATGTGTTTCTACACCGCCAGCCAGTGGATACCCAGTGGCCTGGTGGCGGTGATCTTCTCCACCGCGACGCTGTGGAACGCGCTGAATGCACGGATTTTCTTCAAGCAGCGGATCGCCGCCAACGTCTTGGCCGGTGGTGCGCTGGGCTTGCTGGGGCTGGGCATGCTGTTCTGGCCGGAACTGGCCGGGCACGAGGCCAGCCGGGAAACCCTTATGGGCATTGGCCTGTCCCTGCTCGGCACGTTGTGCTTCTCGGCGGGCAACATGCTCTCCAGCCTGCAGCAGAAGGCCGGCCTCAAGCCGCTGACGACCAACGCCTGGGGCATGCTCTACGGCGCCCTGATGCTGGTGATGATCTGCCTGGTCAGCGGCACGCCGTTCGCCTTCGAATGGAACACCCGCTACATCGGCTCGCTGCTGTACCTGGCGATCCCTGGCTCGGTAATCGGCTTTACCGCCTACCTGACCCTGGTCGGACGCATGGGGCCGGAGCGTGCGGCCTACTGCACGGTGCTGTTCCCGGTGGTGGCGCTGAACATCTCGGTGTTCGTCGAAGGCTACCAGTGGACGCCCACCGCGCTGTTCGGCCTGCTGCTGGTGATGCTCGGCAACGTGCTGGTGTTCCGCAAGCCGAAGGCCGTGGTCGCGGCCCCTGCACAGGCCCGTTGAGTCAGCGCGCGACGGGTTTGTCGGCGTACATGGCAGCGTCGGCGGCCTGGAACAGGTCTTCCGCCTCGCTGCCGTCTTGCGGGGCGATGGCGAAGCCGATGCTGACGCTGATGTGCAGGACCTGCTGCTTGTACGGGATGGGTTCGGCCAGGGCCTGTTCGAGTTTGCCGACGATGTGCTGCACCGCTTCGCGCTCGACACCGCTCAATAGCGCGGCGAATTCGTCGCCCCCAATGCGTGCCGGGGTATCGCGTTTGCGCAGCTGGTCGCGCAGGCGCTGGGCCGACACCTTGAGAGCTTCGTCGCCAGCAGCATGACCGTACTGGTCGTTGACCTGCTTGAAGCGGTTGAGGTCGATGATCATCACGCAGAACGGCGTGCCCTTGCGCTGCAGGTCGTCCTCGGCCTGGCTCAGGCACTGGTCGAACAGGCGGCGGTTGGCCAGGCCCGTCAGTGCATCCTGATGCGCCAGGGTGTTGAGCGGGGCGACCAGGCGGCGCGCGGTGAACAGCACCACCACGGCCGACAGCAGCAGGCTGGCGAGAATCAGGTAGCGCTGGATGCGCTCGATCGATTGGTAAGGCGCCATGGCCTCATTCAACGATTCCCCCATGATCACCATCACCGGTTGGGTGGCACTGCGCCCCGGCTGCAGCGGCAGGCCCAGCATCAGGTGCGTGTCGTCGGTGCCATCCAGCGTCCATACACCGGCCTCTTCAAGCGCAGGGCGTGTCGCGAGCAAGGGCTCGATGCTCTCGACCAGGCTGCTGCCATGCAGCTGCCAGCTGCCGTCTGCGTCACGGAAGACAAAGGTGAACTCGCTGCCGGTCACCTGCCGCAGGCTGCGGGCGAAGGCCGTGTCGATGGCGAAGCCCAGGGTCAGTTCGGCCAGTGGGCGCGGCATGTTCACCGGAGTGGAAATCAACTGGTAGAGCTGGCGGTGGTTGTCGGTGAGGGTGGCGATGTGGCCGGGGCCGGCGCTGGGGGCGAAATGATTGGCGGTGCTCAGGCGTTCACTCAGCCCCTCGGTCGGCAGGCTGTCGGGGATGCTGGCGATGACCCGCTTGTCGAGGTCACGCAGGATCGCAAGGTCGGCTCGGATGCGTTTGGCGTGGTTGGCGAGCATGGATTCGAGGGTCGGTCGCTCGCCAATCGCCACCGCATCCTTGAGGCCGTAGTCAGCGGCCAGCACGCCAGCGGTCTGCTCCAGCTGGTGCTGGCGCAGCTCCAGCAACTGATAGAACACCTGCCCACCGGTCACCAGGTGATCCCTCACGGTGTTTTCGGCGATACGCCGGTTGGCCTGGCTGCTGATCACGTAGGCCGCCAGCTGAATCACCAGCAGGGCGCCGAGCAGGCTGTAGACAATGCGCCGCTCGTAGGCGCGCAAATGCCGGCGACTGTGTTTGCTCATGGAGTGACGCGCGTCCCTGGCATGGACGGTCCTTGTTCCGGCGGCCCGCGTGGCGAATGACTTGAAGATGCTCTAGGCCCAGCGTAGCAGGCGTTGGCGGAATGTCACCGATCAGCCGATGCGGCGGAAGAACCCGTCGGAGAAGAACACCTGCGCCAGTACCGGGTAACAGAGGTAGTGCAGGGCGAAGATGAACATCCCCATGGGGCTCGGTTGGTCCTGCAGGGCCATCATGCCCAGCAGGCCCAGGTAGAGCAGGCCGAGCAGACCGCCGTAGAGAAACACCAGGCGCCGCCGCTCGCCCTGCAGCGGCCCGCGGCGGTTGCGCCAGGCGAAGCACAGGGCCATGGCCGCCGCCACCAGGGTTGCCACCAGCAAGGTGGCGAACAGACCGCCGATCTTGATCCAGGTGCGCAGCAGCAGGTTGAGCGCCACGACGGCGACAACACCGCCCAGCGCGTAGCGGGACATGGCGACGGGGCTTGGGCTCATAGGCTGCGGTTCAGGCCGAAGCGCTTGCACAGGATTTTTTCCAGCAGCCCTTGCGGCAGCAGCGCGGCCAGCAGGGGCAGCGCGCGGCTGCCGTTGCCCAGGCGCAGCAGGCGCGGGCGCTGGCTGCTTTGCACGGCGGCCAGCAGGTTGCGGGCGAAATGGGTGGCCGGCGTCGGGTTGTCCTGGGAGGCATTGGCGCGGGCGCGGATACCGTCGCGCAGCGGCCACCAGGGCGATGATTCGGCCAGCAGGTCTTCGGCTTCGCGGCTGGCGTTGGCGCCGAAGCTGGAGGCAATGGCCCCGGGCTGCACTTCCATCACCTCGATGCCGAACGGCGACAGTTCCATGCGCAGGGCGTCGCTGAGCGCGTGGACCGCTGCCTTGGAGGCGCAATAGGCGCCAGCGAAGGGGGTGACCAGCACGCCGGAGACGCTGCCGATATTGACCACCAGCCCCTTGTTGCGGCGCAGCAGCGGGAACAGCGCGCGGGTTACGCCGACGATCGAGAACACGTTGGTCTCGAACTGCCGGCGGATGCCTTCCACGCCACCGTCGAGCAGTGGCCCCATGGCGCCGTAGCCGGCGTTGTTGATCAGCACGTCGAGGCCGCCTGCCTCTTCGCCCAGGCGCAGGGCCAGGCGTTCGGCAGCGGCGCTGTCGTTGACGTCCAGCTCGATCGCCGTGAAGCCGGCGGCATCCAGGGCGGCCAGGTCCTCGGCTTTGCGGGCGGTGGCCCAGACGCGGTAACCCGCCGCCTTGAAGGTCTCCGCCAGCGCGCGGCCAATGCCGCTGGAACATCCGGTGATCAGGGCGTTGGGTTGGGTCATGCGCGCTTCCTTTGTCTTGTTATGGGCTGTCATGAAGGGGGTTAGCGGCTGAAGCTGCCTTGCAGACGTTCGGCACGGAATTCCAGGGTACTGGCCCGGTAGCCGCTACGCAGGGTAGGCAAGGGCAGGCAATCTTGCCACGTGGCGCCGGGCAGCAGTTCGCCGGGGCCGCTGTAGCGAGGGGATTCGTAGAGACGTTCGGCCAGGTTGGCGCTGTCGCCGGGGCGGTAGGCAGCGACCTGCCAGCGCAGTTCGAGCAGGGCGGCCTGGCTGCCGTTGGTGAGGTCGACGGCCAGCGGGCGGTCGGCCGGGCAGCGTTGCGGGTCATGGCTCAGGCGCAGTTCGAGGTGGGCCAGGTGGCGGTTCTCGCGGGCTTCCTGCCACAGCACCCAGCTGGCCACCAGGCCGAGGCCGACCAGGGCGGCCAGGGAGATGGGCAGGGCTTTGCTCGGGTAGCGGATCAGTAGGACCAGCCAGGTCAGAACCAGGATTGCGCCGAATAGCATGTCAGGGGCCTAGGTGATGAGCCAGGGCCTCATCCTAACAAGAGCACGCGATCCGTGTCGTGAGGCGGGCATATCCTGAAAGAGAATGGCACCGGCCGCGCATGCGCGGCCGGTGTCAGAGTCAGCGTGCGACGACGCTGAGCGGGGCGATCTTGTCGCTGCGGCCGTAGACGTCTTCGAAGCGTTCGATGTCGTCTTCGCCGAGGTAGCTGCCCGATTGCACTTCGATGATTTCCAGCGGGATCTTGCCCGGGTTGGCCAGGCGGTGGATCGACGCGATCGGGATGTAGGTGGACTGGTTTTCGGTGAGCAGGAAGGTCTTCTCGCCGCACGTCACCTGGGCCGTACCGGATACGACGATCCAGTGTTCGGCGCGGTGGTGGTGCATCTGCAGGGACAACTGAGCACCAGGCTTGACGGTGATGTGCTTGACCTGGAAGCGGCCGCCCATGTCCACCGAGTCGTAGGAGCCCCACGGACGATAGACCTCGCAGTGGTTCTGGGTTTCGCTGCGGCCCTGGGCGTCGAGCTCGTTGACCACTTTCTTGACGTCCTGCACGTGGTCGCGGTGGGCGATCATCATGGCGTCCTTGGTTTCCACCACCACGATGTCTTCCAGGCCGATCACCGAGACCAGCTTGCCGTTGCCGTGCACCAGGCAGTTGTGGCTGTCATGCACGGTGACGTCGCCCTTGGTGACGTTGCCGTTGGCGTCTTTCTCGTGCACGTCCCAGATCGACGACCAGCTGCCGACGTCGTTCCAGCCCGCATCGAGCGGCACCACGCAGGCGCGGGTGGTTTTTTCCATCACGGTGTAGTCGATGGAGTTGTCCGGGCAGCAGGCGAAGGTCGGTTCGTCGATGTTGACCACATCGCCGTCCTGCTCGCTGCGCTCGAGGGCCAGCAGGCAGGTGTCGTAGATGTCGGCGTCGTGGCGCTTGAGTTCTTCCAGGTAGCGGCTGGCGCGGAACAGGAACATGCCGCTGTTCCAGAAGTAGTCGCCGGAGGCCACGAACTCGCGGGCGCGGGCTTCGTCAGGCTTCTCGACGAAGCGCTCGACGCGGATCACGCCGGTGGGCAGGTTCGCATCGGTGGTCGACTTGATGTAGCCATAGCCGGTTTCCGGGCGGGTAGCCGGGATGCCGAACAGCACCATCTCGCCTTTTTCAGCGGCGGTGGTGGCCAGTGCCAGGGCTTGCTGGAAGGCGCGCTGGTTTTCGATCACGTGGTCGGCCGGGAGCACCAGCAGCAATTCGTCGCGGCCTTCGGCAACCAGTTTCATCGCGGCGATGGCCACGGCCGGGGCGGTGTTGCGGCAGAAGGGTTCGAGCAGCAGAGCCTGCGAGGTGAGGTTCTGCGCACTCAGTTGTTCCTGAATGATGAAGCGGTGTTCCTTGTTGCACACCAGCACGGGGGCCTGCATGCCCTCGAACGCCAGGCGCTTGATGGTCTGCTGGAACAGCGTGTCGGTGCCGGTGAGGGCCAGGAACTGCTTGGGAAACTGCTTGCGCGAAAGGGGCCAGAGTCGGGAGCCGCTACCGCCGGAAAGAATTACTGGAATCATGTCGTTCTCCTGAAGCATTGAGTGCATTCGGTTTGGTGTTCCCCGCCGCAGCGGGAAACGCTTATTGCCCTGTGCCGAGACACAGAGGGGAACCTCTCCAGGCGCCTCGTACGGCGCCGTCTTGTCTTGAACCGATCTGTAGCCGGCCTGAGTTTTTGTTCATGGGTACCGGTGGTGCTTATTCGGTCTGGGCAGGGCGCTTGACCCATACCGGCGAGAGCTTGCCGGCGCTGCCGGTGATGTACAGGCAGACCACTTCGCCGCGAGCCAGGCTGACCGGCTTGAGGTCGCTGACCTTCTTGTCGCCGTCGAACAGCGCCAGGCCGACTTTCACCGGGTTGATTTCACGCTCGCCACGGGCATTCGGGGCGACCGCATCGACCACCGGGGTCTTGCCGTCGGCGGTTTTCAGGGTCAGGTTGCTGTCGCTCAGGTTCTGTACGCGCAGCAGGGCTTTCTGCTTGTTGACGAAGGGCGGTTCTTCCACCAGCGCCGGTTCGGCGCCCGGCTGGCTGACCAGGGTGTAGTAACGGTCGGCGTCCAGCTTGACCGGCAGGGTGTTGCTGCCGACCTGTGCGCTGTAGCTGCCGGCTGGCAGGAACTTGAAGTCGCTGGAACCCAGCGGCGCGATGTCACTGAGATCGGTGTTGCCGACGCTGACGCTCAGTTCGGTATTGCCGGCGTTGTAGGCCCGTACGAAGGTCGAACCCTTTGGCGCGGTTGGCCCGTACAGGCCACCTTCGCCAGCGTGGGCGTGCAGGGTGCCGAGACCCAGGGCGAGGGCGAGGGCATACGACGTCCAGCTGCGTTTGGTCTGTCTGTTCATGGGTGTTCCTCCATCTCTTGCATGTGCAGGCCATTGGGCCGTGGTATCGCGAGCGGCGTATCCGCTCGGGTTCTTTACGCCACAGGGCGCATGATTCAACGGCTGGCGGTGGTCGCCAGCTGTTGGGGGTTCTGGTTGTCTTTCAGGTCGGCGATCCATTCCGGGTCGAAACCGCTGAGGTCGGCCGCGACCGGCAGGTAGCGCTCGGGGAATTCCCAGATCACCACTTGCGGGGCGGCGTTTTTCAGTTCGTCGCTCTGCAGGTAGGTGAGCATCGGCAGCATCGGTCCCTTGCCTTCTTCGGCGTGGTTGCTCAGGTCGCGGTGCAGGTGCTGGCGCAGGGCGCCGTCGAAGTTCCAGTTGGGGTTGGCGCTGTAGCTGGTGCCGACCAGGGTCACTGGCATGTCGGCATCGGCGAACAGGGCGTCGGTGCTTTCTTCCGGTTCGCTGGCTTCGCGGGTGGTGCGTTTTTCCAGGGGGTCGAACTCCGGCAGCAGGTCGGCGAACAGCGGGTCGACCGGCACGAAGGTGGTCAGGTCGCCCTTGTAGGGCTCCTGCTTGCCGGCTTCGGTGACGAACTCGCGGGGCTCGCCTTCGACCTTGATGGCCTTGCTCAGCTGCTGGGCGGCGACTTCCGCGCCTTCCGGGGTCCAGTGGGTGTCGGTGCGCAGGAACAGCTGGGCGTCGTCCTTGGCGGCCTGCAGTGGGGTGAGCAGGTCCGGCGCGGTGATCCCGGCGCCGCTCACGGCGGCATGGAAGCGCTGGTACAGGTCCTGGTGCAGGCTGCTGGGGCGGTGTTCACCGATGTACTCCGGGTACAGCCGCGACTTGGACGGGATGATCGCCAGGACCAGCTCGACGTCGTAGCGGGCCAGCTCGTCGCGAACGCCGCGAATCATCGCCAGGTTGTCGTTCAGCTGCTGCTGGGCGTTGACGATCGGGTTGAATTCCTCATCGGAGAACAGCCAGTCGTTCTCGCCGATCAGCACGCCCGGGCGACCTTCGTTGAACAGCAGGTAATCGATGGCGGCCCAGACGTTGGTGCCGATTTCCTTCACCGGCAGGGCCTTGTCGTAGTGCTGCTCGAAGGTTTTCGCCAGGCCGCCGTTGAGCACGGTGAATTCGTTCGGCATGCGGTAGCTCGCCACGCCCCGCAGGGACCACAGGAAGATCACCACCAGCAGGCCGATGAACAGGGCGACGTAGAGTTTGCGAAGTGATTGCGTCATGGTCGGCCTCACTTAGAACTGGAAGTACAGGAACGGCGAGAAGCTCTGCGCCGACAGCTTGAGGATCGACGCGCAGAACAGCACCAGCAGGGCGGCACGCACCAGGTAGCGGGTGTGCTCGATCGGGCGCACCACTGCCACGCTGCCGTGACCGGTGCTGGCGACCAGGGCGCTGTCGTTCATCGCCGCGGTGCCCGGTGCCTTGGTGGTCAGCGGGTTGCGGTAGAACTGACGCAGGCCGCAAAAGGCAATGGTCGCGTAGGCGATCACCAGGGTGGCGATCTGCAGGTCGGTGATGGCCGCCGCGTTCAGCTCGCTCAGCTGCCAGCCGTTGAAGCTGAACATTGCGCTGTACATGCGCCAGGCCACGTCGAGGTTCTCGGCGCGGAAAATTACCCAGCCCAGCATCACCAGGAAGAAGGTGAAGACCCATTTCAGCGGGTTGATCACGCGGGGAGCTGCGTTCACGCCCAGGGCGCGCTCGATGGCCAGCCACATGCCGTGCCAGGCGCCCCAGATCAGGAAGGTCCAGTTGGCGCCGTGCCAGAAGCCGCCGAGCAGCATGGTCAGGAACAGGTTGCGGTAGGTGTTGAAGGTGCCGTGGCGGTTACCGCCCAGGGGGACGTAGAGGTAGTCGCGCAGCCAGGTCGACAGGCTGATGTGCCAGCGTCGCCAGAACTCGGTGATCGACTGGCTGATATAGGGCTGGTTGAAGTTCTCCATGAAGCGGAAGCCCATCATCAGGCCCAGGCCGATGGCCATGTCGCTGTAGCCGGAGAAGTCGAAGTACAGCTGCGCGGTGTAGGCCAGCATGCCCAGCCACGCGTCACCGGTGCTGGGGTTTTCCAGGGCGAAGCAGTAATCGGCCAGGGGCGCCAGGCTGTCGGCGATGAATACTTTCTTGACGAAGCCCTGCATGAAGCGAGTGGCGCCTTCGGAAAACTTGTCGACGCTGTGGGTGCGGTCGGTGAACTGGTCGGCCAGGTCCTTGTAGCGCAACACGGGGCCGGCGATCAGTTGCGGGAACAGGGCGATGAAGGCCGCGAAGTTGATCAGGTTTTCCGTGGGCTTGGTGTCACCGCGGTACACGTCGATCAGGTAGCTGATCGACTGGAAGATGTAGAAGGAGATACCGATCGGCAGGATCACGTGGGTCAGCAGGAACGGCTCCAGGCCGGCGGCTTCCATGACCTTGTTGACGTTTTCCATGCCGAAGTTGGCGTACTTGAAGTAGCCCAGCGTGGCCAGGTTACCGACCACGCCCCAGAGCACCCAGCGCTGTGCAACCGTGCGGTCTTCGGCGCGGTGGATGCGCAGGCCGAACCAGTAGTTCCACAGGGTGATGGCAGCGAACAGCAGCAGGAAGTCCACCCGCCACCAGGCGTAGAACAGGTAGCTGCCGACCAGGATCAGCAGATTGCGGAAGCGGTTCGGGCACAGGTAGTACAGGCCGAGAAAGGTCGGCAGAAACAGAAACAGGAACACATTGGATGAGAAGACCATCCGTATTACTCCGATGAGTGTCACTCGTTCGGGGCTCGCAGGCCCCCCCTTTCCCCCCCGCGAGCGGGGAGGGTGTTAATGCATTCCCACCAGGTGGGTTCGATGGACGGAGCGCGCTCCGCCCACCGGGTGTTCCGTCAGCTGTCGCCGTCTCGTTTCGGGCTGAACACCTGGCTCACATCACCGCCGAGGCGGAAGGTCTGGAACGGTCCCATTTCCTGCTTGTATTCCCTGGCGACGTTCGAGCAGTCGTAGAGCGTGCAGTAGGGTTCGAGCCAGGCGTATTTGGTGTGTTTCTTCAGGTCTTCCATGTCCTGTTTCTCGCCGGTTCGGTCGACGAAGGCGTCCTGATCTTCCACGCCGTCGATGACCCGCTCGGCCAGCCGCTTGAGGGCGCCGTGGTTTTCCTCGCGCAGGTCGACACCGTTGGCCTGGGCGAATGCGGCAACCATCGCCAGCGGCGGCAGGGCATAGTTGTGGTAGGCCAGGGCGCGGTGGCGGCGACGCAGTTCGTTGGGCAGATAGCCCTCGTCATCCACCTGGTTGGCGGCTACGCGGAACTGCTCCACGGCCCAGTCGAACAGGTCGCGGCGGTCGGTGGCCACGGCGGTGGCCATGACCGACCAGGCGGCCCAGTAGCTGTGGTTGTTGATCTTCCTCAGCGGCAGGTCGCTCCAGTCATGCACGGTGCTCTCGGCCATTTTCACGAACCAGGATTCGATCAGTTCGGCCTGCTGCTGGTACGGGGCAAGGGGCCGCGTCTCGGAAAATTTCAGGCGCAGGTAGGCGGAGGACAGGCTGCCCAGTGCCCATTTGCGGATTGATTTGCCGGTGTGGTTGTACTCCTCGCTGAGCAGGGCGTCGGCCTGGGCCCAGGTGCTCATCCAGTTCAGCGCGCAGTCGAGCTGTTGCTGGTCGCCGTCACGCATGTAGCGCATGACCTGGCGGTTCACCCCGCGCTCCAGCTCGGTGATGTCGGCGGTGGCATCGCGGAAGGCCTTTTCCGCGGTCTTGTTGAGGGTGGCTCGGGCCTTGTCCGAACCTTCGTACTTGCTGCGAAATTCCAGCTTGGCGGTATAGGGCTTGGGCGGCGCCGAGCAGCTGCGCGGCTTCTTGTCCTTCATATCGACTGCGGCGTAATAGCCAGCCGGTGGCACCAGGCTTCCAGCCAGCAGGGGCTGGGCGAACAAGGCGCTCCCCAGCAGGCAGGGGGCGAGGATCCAGGCTTGGCGTTTCATAAGTTCTCCTTTCGCGCTCAATCGGCTTGCGCCGTGAGGGCTTTGCCAGCGGCGACGGGACGCTTGCAGAGGGTCGCTTCGACGCTGAGGTTGGCCGGCATCTGTTCCGGACTGTGGACTTCCAGGGCGAGCAGGTTGAGGTCACGCCAGTCAGCTTCACCGCGCAGTTCGAAGACGAAGCGGCCACCGGTGTCGACGCGATCGCTCTGTTCGAGCTTGAAGTTCTCGCGGCGCCCGTTGAGGTACCAGAGCGTGGCCTTGGATTCGTGCACGGTGGGGTCGCTGAAGGTCAGGTCGACCTGGTAGTCGCCGCCGCGCAGGTCACGCAGCGGACTGTTTTCTCCGTTCACCAGTACCTCGTTGGCACCGGGCTTGAGCTTCACTTTGTTCTTCATCACGGCCTGGCTGCCTTCGCAGCCATTGCTCGCCAACGGCACGGCCTGGCGGTAGAAGCTGGCCTGGGCGAGGTCGTAGTGGGTGGCGAATTCCCAGACCATGATCTTCGGCGGGTTGTCGTGGAAATCCTGGCTGCTCATGTACTGCAGAAGGGCGCTGTCGAAGCCGCCGCCAGGAACGGCCAGGTTGAGCACGTCGGCACCGGTGTGCTGTTGCAGGAAGCCGGCGAAGTTGTAGGCCGGGCCGCTGTTACTGGTGCCGACCAGGGCGATCTGCGGGTTGGACTCATCACCGAACAGGCTGTCGGAACTGGCCTCGCCCACCGCTTCGGTCTCGTAGCGCTCGACGTACTGGGTGGCGTAGCTGGTGCCGCAGAACTGCGCGGCGGTCTTGTGCAGGGTGCCGGCCTTGGGCAGCAGGCCGACCACCTTGCTCTCGAATTCCTTCTTCGGGATGTCGTCGAAACCGGGGATTTCCTTCAGGGTCTCGGCCACCAGCTCCGCGGTGCGGTCGGCGCCCTTGGGCGTCCAGTGGTGGTCGGCCTGGAAGTAGTAATCGGTGTCCACGCCCTGCTCGTCGAACAGTGGCGACAGGTCGGTGGTCCAGATCCCGGCCTGGCGGAAACCTTCGATGGCTTTCTGGTAGTTCTGCTTGGCCAGTTCAAAGTTGAAGTTGGCCTTCTCTTGCGGGGTGAGTTTTTCCCGGTTCACCAGGCCACGGGTGGGCTGGTAGACCACGACCAGCTCCACGCCCTTGGCCTTGAGCGCTTCACGCAGGCGTTTGAACTGCTGGTAGCCGGCCTGGGTGGTGCCGAAATCGGTACGCAGGTCGTATTCGGTACGGAACAGCCAGTCACCCTGGCCCTGCACCAGGGCGGTGAAGAAGCTCAGGTACTTGGTGTTGTACTGGGCCGGGTCCTGGGCGATCGGGCACAGCGGACCAACGCGCTGCACCTGGTAGGTCGGTTCGGCCAGGGCACTGCCGCTGGCACCGGCGCCGAGCAGGGCGGTGGCCAGGGCCAGCTTGCGGAAATGAAAGTTGCGTTTGCTCACGTGGGTTCCCTCAATCCTGGAGTTCGGCCTGTTTTTCGACGGGGTCGATGAGCACCGCCAGGTCGCGGCGCACCATCAGGTCGAGGATTTCTTCCTGCTTTTCGCCGAGGATGCCGGCGAAGCTGATGCCGGTGCTCTTGGTCGGTGCGATCAGGTTGACGCGGTACAGTTCGACGGACAGCGGCGAGTCGATCGACAGCGGGCTGGAGCCGTTGGCGGCCAGCGTGCCGCCGACCACGATCATCGAGATCTTGGTGTCGAAGGGGTCCAGCTCGATGTTGCGGTCGGTGTCCGAGAGGTCCTTGATGTGGCCGTAGATCCCGGTCAGGTTGTTGGCCGCCGAGATGTTCTCGTACAGGCGGATGTTCACGCTGTTGCGCACCCGGATGCCGTGGCGGGAGTTGTTCAGCACCTTGTTGCCCCACAGCAGGTTGTTCGAGCTTTCGTACAGGGTGATGCCATCCGCCTCGTTCTGCGTGACCTCGTTGTAGGCGATCAGGTTGTTGATGCTGTTACGGTCGATGACGATGCCGGAGAGCTTGTTGTCGTAGCTCTTGTTGTTGATGATCCAGCTGTCGTCCACCTCGCGGGAGATGATGATGCCGTGCTTCTGCTTGGTCCCGTGGACGATGTTCTCGGCGATGATCAGGCCGTGGGAACGGTCGTGGGGGTCGATGCCGTAGACGATGTTGTCGCGGTAGGTGTTGCCCTTGATCACCACGTTCGCCGCTTCGTAGCAGTAGAACCCGTAGAAGTGGTCGATGAACTCCGAGTCGATCAGCCAGCCGGTGGGCTCTTCGCGCTGCAGGCGTTCGTGCATGCCCGGGGTGTACTGGGTGATGCTCACGCCGTAGGACTTACTGGTGTTGTAGCCCAGGCTGGTGACCACGCTGTTGGAGATGTACAGCTCGCTGCCGCCCCAGGACACCAGGAACGGGCGGAACTCGTTGGCGTCGCGGAAGGTGGCAGGGCCCTTGTCGGCCTCGCGCCAGGCGGTCAGTTGGGTGTCGGTGATGAACAGCATGCCGTCGTTGACCATGAACGAACCGCGTTCCTGGGACAGGCGCAGTTCCTTGGTTTCCTTGCCGACCTGCAGGGTCGCGCCCTGGGCGACGACGATTGGCAGGCGCGACAGGTAGACCCCCGGTTCCACTTCGCTGAACTGGCTGTCCGGCAACTGCGCGGCGAGTTCCTTGGGCGTGACGTAGCCGCCTTCGACGAAAATCGCGTTGGGCATGCCGTTCTGGCGCGTGACCCATTCGCGCAGGCGTTCGTTGCCCCCGATGAAGTCCTTCAGGGCATCCTGTTGCAGCATGCGCCGCACCACGACCTGGCCCTTCTGGCTGCGGTCGACCTTGGCCTCCACCGCTTCGGCGGTATAGCCGGAGAGGTCGGGTAGGGCAGGGGCCTTCAGGTGCAGCGGCTCGGTCGGCGCGCTGGTCACGGTGTAGGTCTTGGCTTCCTTCAGGGTCTGGGTCGGCTCGTTTTCGGCCGCATGGGCTGCGTTCAGCTGCAGCGAGCCGAGGAGCACGCCGCTGCACAGCAATCCGATGCTTCGCTTGAATGTATCTGGCTGTTCCTTCATGGCGTTTTCCTCAGAATCTCCAGATGAAGTCGACGAAGGCACGGTGCATCAGCGAGTCGGTGCCGCTGCCGTAGGCATCGCCGGGCTTGAACACGCCGCCACGGAAGCGCACCAGGGCCGAACGCTCGTCCAGGTTCTCTGCCATCGAGGCGGGCAACAGGCCCTGCTTGAAGTACTTGGTGACGACCAGGTCGAGCTCCTGGCCGACGTCTTTCTCGCCGTCCTGCATGGGCGCGACGATGCCGCTGTTGCCCACGTCCTGGTTGTCGTCGACCCGCCAGAAACGGTGGTAGACCACACTGGCGTCGTAATCGTCATCGAGCTTCCAGGAGGTGAACGCGGTCGCCACCTGCAGGTTCGAGAGTTCGCCACGGAAGGCCTCGCCGAAGCGGTGCATGCGGGCGTTGGTGCCGGTGAAGCTGGAGCGGTTGCTTTCCAGGCCGGTCTGGCGGAACTGTTCGGAGCTGTCTTCATCGCCGCCGCCGCTGCCACGGGCGTAGGCACCGCCGACACGCCAGTTCTCGTCGATGTTCCAGCGCAGACCGAGGTCCACGGCCCAGGCGTTGACGTCGACATTGCGCGAGCCGCTGGCCAGGCGCTGGTCACCGACCACGGTCTGTTGCAGTTCATCGATGTCAGCGTTCAGCCAGGTGGCCTGCGCCCAGTAATTCAGCGGCTGGGTGGAGCGGTGGTTGAAGAAGTCGCCGTCGGCGTTGATGCCGAGCCAGGTCAGGTCGCCGGTGAAGCGCTTGTCCATTTCGTCGATGGCTTCACCCGGATTGGCCAGGTCGCCGTTGTCGCGGCTGTGGTGCGCCTTGATGCCCACCCAGTGACCCGGGGTCCACTGGGTCGAGATATCGCCGAAGAAGTGCTGGCGGTCTTCGTCTTCCGGTGCCAACTCGTCGAGGTCGGTGCGGTAGTCGGAATAGCGTTCGGCAATACCCGCATGGGCGCGCAGCAGGGTGGTGTCGAAGCTCCAGCGCAGGGCTTCGATGTTGGTGTCCCACCAGGTGCCTTCGTCGCTGCGCACGCGCTGGCGACCGAGACGCAGGTGCTCGCCGGGGTAGGCGGTCAGGCCACGGTAGTCGACCCAGAATTCGCGCAGGGCCAGGTAGCTCTTGTCGGGCTCGCGGGCGTCGTTGCGGCTGGTGCCGGTGCCTTCGGAATCATCGCTGTCCTGCAGGGTGTCGGTTTCCACGATGTCGGTGGCGGTGACCGCCTGGCCCATGGCGAAGGCGCTCCAGTTGCCGCGCTCGCCGTAGACCCAGGGGCGCACGTCGAGACCGATACCGCTGACGTCGCCACCGCCCTGGGTGCCGAGGTCGCGGTCGTCTTCCGACTGGGCGGTGATCTTGATGTCGACGCCGAAGTTGTCGTCGCTCATCTGTACGGCCCAGACCGAGGACGCCGACAGCAGCGACATGCTCAGGCCGAGGCCTGCGGTGATCCGGTTGAGGGTCATCGATTGTCCTTTGTTCATGGCAACTGCGCCTGCATCGGAACCTGGTCCTGCCAGGCGTTGCCGCGCAGCTGGCGCTCTTCGCGCAACATGCGTTCGGCCTTCAGGCGGTCAGTCGGGGGAAGACGGTCACTGATTTCCTGCGCCAGCTCGTAGGTCTGCGGGGTGTCCTTGGGCAGTGCGAGCTGGCTGAACACGTAGGCGCTGGCCAGGTCGGGCTGGATGCCCTTGCCTTGGGAGAACATCTGCGCGAGGGCCATGTCGGCGTTGATCATGCCGCCACGGGCGGCGCTGAGCAGGTGGTCCAGGGCCTGTTGCGGGTAGATGTCGCCGAGGTAGCCGCGCAGGTAGATCTGCCCCAGGAAGTAATTGGCGCTGGGCTCGCTCGGCGCGGCTTTGCGCAGGTGTTCTTCGGCTTTCTGCGGGTCCTGGGGGATCAGTTTGCCTTCGTAGTACAGGCGGCCGAGCAGCAATTCGGCGCGGGGCAGGGCGGCGGCGCGACCGTTGTCCAGGTAGGTCATCATGGTCTCGCGGTCACCCAGGCCCGGGTAGTCGTAGAGCAGGCGGGCGAGGCTGACCCAGGCAGCGGGGTAGGTCGGGGCGATGGTTTCGAGCATTTCCTGGGCCTTGCTTTCGTCAGGCTTGCCCAGTTCGGCATCGGCCAGCACCAGGGCCACGGCGTCGACGCGCTGGGGCGGTACGGCGCCGCTGCGGTAGCTGGCCATCAGGCGCTCGACCAGGGCTTGCTGTTTGTCCGCCTGGCCCTGCTTCTGGTACACGGTCGCCAGCTCGACGTAGCAGACGTCGGCTTCGGTGATCAGGTCCTGGCAGATGCGCTCGATTTCGCCCAGGTGCTGATCGTAGGTGCCCTGGGTGCGGTAGAAGAGGATTTGTGCCAGCTCGGCCTGGGTATGGCCCTGCTCGCGCCAGGTTGAAATACGTTGCTGTACGTTCATACCGGGAAAGTCCTGTGGGTATTGCAGGTAGAGCATCACCAGGGGCAGCAGACTGCTGGGCTCACCGGCGGTGAATGCATCGTTTAGCAACTGGGCGGCTTCCTGGCGTTCGGCCACGCTGCTGGTGGGCTTGCGCGCCAGCAGCTTGCCGAGCCTGGCCTGGGCCCGCGGCGACTCGTCGAGTGCCGCGCGGTAGGTCTTCTCGGCCTTTTCCAGGTCTTCCGGGGTGCCGTTGGCCAGGTGCAGGTCGGCCAGGCCGATCTGGGCATTGACGTAGCCCAGGTCGGCCAACTGGCGGAAGTGCTGTTCGGCGGTCTGGGTATCACCGCGCTGCAGCGCTTCGTTGGCCAGGCGCTGGTCGGGCAGGCCGGCGCAACCGGTCAGTACGGCCGCCGCCAGCAACAACAGATGGGGTTGTCGATTCACCACGCGGCGTACTCCTTAGAAACCGGCCGCCATGGCCTTGTCGATCATCCAGTTGAACGACGGGCCACGGTCGATGATGACTTCCACGGGCTGGCCGGCGAGCACGCTGGGCAGGGTGGCGTCCGGCTGGATTTCGGCGCGGATGTCCGAGGACAGGCCGCCCTGGTGCAGGGCCGTGCTGACGATCTTGCCGTAGCGTGGGGTGTCTTCACCGGCGACCCAGAAGCTCACGCGGGTACCCGGACGGGCCTGGGCGAAGTTGCGGTACGGGAAGCTGGCGGTGACGGTTGCCTGGGTGTCCTGCGGGACCAGCTCGAAGATCACGTCGCCCTTGCTGGCGAACTGGCCGTCAGCGACCAGCTGGCGGGCGATCTTGCAGTTGCATGGGCTGGTCAGGGTGCCTTTCATCTGCTTGCCGAACAGTTCCTCGATGTTGGCCGGGGTCAGCTGCTCGTCGCTCAGGTGGCCCTTGAGCATCTCCAGCATGGTGGCGGAGAAGGCGGCAATCGGTGCGCCTTTCTCGACGTTGCCTTCCGGGCCGGCCAGGCTCTGCACCGTGCCTTCACGGGGCATGGTCACCTGCATGCTCGGCACGTTGACCAGGCCGGACTCGGCGTGGGTCACGAAGTACAGGCCGTACAGCGATTTGAAGATGTAGCCGAACGCCGCCAGGCCGACCAGGAACAGCGCCAAGCTGAAGCTCACGGCGCGCAGGCGGCCCAGGGTGCCCATGCCGGAACCGCCGTTGCTGTTCTTGCGTGGCTTGGTGAAGTTTTCGCGCTGCAGGGTGTTGAGCAGGTCGCCGACGCTGACCAGCTCACCGCCCAGATGGGCGCTGATCAGGTAACGCAGGGTGGCCTGCTCGCGCGGCTTGAGGTTGTGGAACTGGCAGCCGATGCGCTTGCTCTGGGGGTCGATGGAGCGCACCTGGAATTCGATATCGATGCCCAGGTCGAGGCTGTCGAGCTGAAACTGCAGGCGGCCCTTGTGGTAGTCGCCAATCTGCGCCGGGTGGCCTTCACCGCTGTAGCTGAAGCCGCCGGCGGAGAGGTCGAGGATGCGCACTTCGACGCGCTCGCGGTTCTTGCCCATGTAGCGCAGCAGCGAGGGAAGCTTCACGCGGGCGTGCTGGCGTTGGGCTTCGGATTCATGGACCACGTTAACGTTCACGGCTGTGTTCATATCTGCAAATTCCTGTTCGAGTGAGGTTCCGGTCGAGGTCCGGTTACACCACCGCCATGAGCGTGGCGATGAAGACGCTGGCGGCAGTAAAAGTCATGGAGCGGGAAGACCAGGTGTTGAACCAGCGCTGGAAGCTGTGCAGGCCCCGGTCGAGTTTGGTGTTCTGGCGCGTCCAGGACTGCTGGTCGAGGCGGAAGAACACGTAGATCTTCACCATCGCGCCGACGATCTGGTTGTAATAGAGAATCGCCGGGTAAGCCGGACCGATCCGGTGGCCACTGACGCTGAGCAGCAGGGTCAGGATCAGGCGGGTGATGCCGATCCACAGCAGGTAGATCAGGATGAACGCCATGCTGTACTTGATGCTGGCGATGATCGCCACGGTCAGGCCCAGCAGGCTGGTCCACATCGACACGCGCTGGTCGAACAGCACCACGCTGGTGAACAGACCCAGGCGCTGCATCCCCAGGCCCAGGGCCCGGGAGTTCTGCCGCAGGTTGTTGCCGTACCAGCGGAACATCAGCTTGCGGCTGGCCTTGATGAAGCTCTTCTCCGGTGGGTGCTCGACCGTGTTGATCGCCGCGTCCGGCACGTAGAAAGTGTCGTAGCCCAGGCGCATCAGGCTGTACCAGCTGGACTTGTCGTCGCCGGTAAGGAACTGGAAGCGCCCCAGGCGCCAGTGTTCCAGGTGGTCGCTCTCCACGTCGGTGATGAAGCCGGGGTCGGTCACCACCTGGGCACGGAACACCGACATGCGGCCAGTCATGGTCAGCACGCGCTTGCTCAGGGCCATGGAGCACATGTTGAGGTGGCGCTGGGCGAACCGCAGTTTGTGCCACTCGCTCATGATGTAGCCGCCGCGCACTTCGCAGTACTCGTTGGTGGTCAGGCCGCCGACATTGGGGAACAGCTTGAACCACGGCACGGTCTTGCGAACCACGCCCTCGCCGAGCACGGTGTCGCCGTCGATCACCGCGACCACTGCGTCGTTGTCGGGCATCTGCCGGGAGATCGCACGGAAGCCGTAGGCCAGGCCGTCGCGTTTGCCGGTGCCGGGAATGCGCACGAAGTCGAGCTTGATGTGCTCCGGCGGGTTGGCCTGGGCCCAGAGGTTTTTGATCAGCAGCTCATCGGACAGCTCGACGATGGAGCAGACCATGGTGGCGGGGTAGCCGCACTCGATCGCTTCCCGGATCACCGAGCGGTAGACCATCGCGGTGGTCAGGGCATCGATGCGAAAGCTGGTGACCAGCAGGAACACGTGAGAGGGGTCGGCGTCCTTGCCGAGTTTTCTGATCTTGCGCCGGTAGTACGGGTACACCAGGTACAAGAAGATAGTGCCGCGCACGAAGTGCAGGGCACCCATGGAATAACGCCAGATGCCGACGATGCCGATGAGCAGGAGGAAGTGCTTCGATTCCGGATCGAAGACGCTCCTGGGCAATGCCAGTGCAAGCAGCATCAGCAGTGACAGGTATAACAGCCAGCCTGCGGCCTCGTTGAGACCGGTCTTCAGCTTGTCCATATGCATATCCATCTTTTTCCGGTGGCACAGCCTGGGCAGACAGCGGGGTGCTGCCTGCCCGGGGTGTGGTCCAACTGGCTAGCCAATCGCGTATTGGCGAGTTACCAGCAGATGCCTTCGGCGCCCGTGCGGGAGGCCGTTGGCATGAAGCCGACCAGATCCACCACCTGCTTGCCTTCCGGGGCACGCTGGGCCAGTGGTGCGAAGTGCTCGTCGTTGTTGCCGAGCACGATGATGTCGGCGTTGTCGATCACCGCATCGAAGTCGCTGTTGAGCAGGGAGGACACATGGGGAATCTTCGATTCGATGTAGTCCTTGTTGGCGCCGTGGACGCGGGCGTACTCGACGTTGCGGTCGTAGATGCTCAGGTCGTAGCCCTTGCCGATCAGCATTTCGGCCAGTTCCACCAGCGGGCTTTCGCGCAGGTCATCGGTGCCGGCCTTGAAGCTCAGGCCCAGCAGGGCAACCTTGCGGGTGTCATGGCGGGAGATGATGTCGAAAGCCTTCTGCACCTGAACGGTGTTGCTGCGCATCAGCGAGCCGATCAGCGGGGCTTCCACGTCCAGCGAGCTGGCGCGGTAGGAGAGGGCGCGTACGTCCTTGGGCAGGCAGGAGCCGCCGAAGGCGAAGCCGGGCTTCATGTAGTACTTGGAAAGGTTGAGCTTGTGGTCCTGGCAGATCACGTCCATCACTTCGCGGCCATCGACACCCACCGCCTTGGCGATGTTGCCGATCTCGTTGGCGAAGGTGACCTTGGCGGCGTGCCAGACGTTGCAGGTGTACTTGATCATCTCGGCGACATCGATGTTCTTGCGGATGATCGGTGCGTCCAGTTCGCTGTAGATGCTTTCCAGCAGGTCGCCGGAAGCCTTGTCCAGCTCGCCGATGACAGTCATCGGTGGGAAATCGTAGTCCTTGATCGCGGTGCTTTCGCGCAGGAACTCCGGGTTCACTGCGACGCCGAAATCAGCACCGGCCTTCTTGCCGGAGCAGTCTTCCAGGATGGGGATCACGACGTTTTTCGCGGTGCCTGGCAGCACGGTGCTGCGCACGACGACAGTGTGGCGTTCGGCTTTGTCGCGCAGGACCATGCCGATCTCGCGGCAGACGCCTTCGATGTAGTCCAGCTCCAGATCGCCATTCTTCTTGCTCGGCGTACCGACGCAGATGAAGGACACGTCGGTGTCGCGTACGGCTGCTGCCACATCGGTGGTGCCACGCAGGCGGCCAGTGCTCAGACCGAGTTGCAGCAACTCTTCCAGACCTGGTTCGACAATGGGCGATTTGCCTTTATTGATCAGGTCGATCTTGGTTGCGGAGATATCAACGCCAACCACTTCATGGCCACGTGCCGATAAACATCCGGCACAGACTGCGCCCACGTAACCCAAACCAAAGATGCTGATTCGCATCGCATTCACCTCGTCCGTATAATTGCGCAATAAGTAGTGGCGTTATGGCCACAGTTGTTCGTTTAACTCAGTTCGCGGATAGCGAATTGGTTAATCAAGGCATGAGAATTATTCGGCATCCCTGTGGGTGCCTTATGCGGGCTTTTATGTGCTGCATGCCCTGAGAAGTCTGCGAGCTTGTTAGCCGAAATGGCTCTATCTCGTGTGGTCTAGTCCATGGTCTGTTGTTGCAAGTTCTCCCGTACTATCACAATGACTTTTCTTCAGGTAACACTTCGCCTACAGACCGAAGTCCGATAACTTGGGCAGTTTGATATCACGCAGAACAAGGCGTGAAGAAATGTGTTACGGGGGGTAAGAGTGTGTGAAAATTCTGATAGTTCCTACCGTTCGTCCTAATTTTTTCAAAGTATGTAATGCGCCGTTGTTTGCGTGTAGTTGCAAAGTGATGGCGCGTTCACGACAAGAAAGGCGATATATAAATAGGACTAAAAGTTCCATCGAATACGTGTCGGTGTGAACCACTGAACTTAAGTAAGGTAGGAAAAGTACTGCAGGGGGGGTATAACCACAGAGACGGGGATGGCGGGCCGCCTGGACGGCAGCCCGAAATACGGAGGGAGATCAGTCTTGCGGGGTGTCGCGCAGAAACACCAGATTGTCCGGCTTGGAATGCTCGGATGAGTAGCGATAGCCTTGGTAATTGAAGTCCTTCAGGCCTTGCGGGTCGGTCAGGCGTTCCCTGATCACGTAACGGGCCATCAGGCCGCGCGCTTTCTTGGCGTAGAAGCTGATGATCTTGTAGTGATCATTCTTCAGGTCCCGGAACTCGGTATCGATGACCCGGGCATTCAGTGCTTTGCGCTTTACCGCTCCGAAGTATTCGTTGGAGGCGAGGTTGAGCAGCACGTCATCACCCTGGGCGGCCAGGGCCTGGTTGAGCCAGCCGCTGATGCGCTCGCCCCAGAACGCATACAGGTCCTTGCCTCGCGGGTTGCTCAGCTTGGTGCCCATTTCCAAGCGATAGGGCTGCATCAGGTCCAGCGGGCGCAGCACCCCATAAAGACCGGAGAGCATGCGCAGGTGCGCCTGGGCGAAGTCGAAATCCGCCTCGCTGAAATCTTCGGCATTGAGCCCGGTGTACACATCCCCTTTGAATGCCAGCAACGCCTGTTTGGCGTTTTCCGGCGTGAAGGTCGGGCTCCAGCTGCCGAAGCGCGCCGCATTGAGCCCCGCCAGCTTGTCGGACAGGTGCATCAGTTCGGCAATCTGCGCCGGGCTGAAATCGCGCAATTGGGCGATCAGGTCCTGGGCGTGGTCGAGGTGTTCGGGTTGGGTGTAGCGCGTGGTCGCCGGCGGCGTCTCGTAATCGAGGGTCTTGGCCGGGGAAATCACCATCAGCATAACGGCTGCTCCTGAAAGTCTGGGCGCGATTCTAGGCCGAGCGGCGGGGTCGGCTCCAGCTATCGAGGCAATGGATTCTCTTGTGGTGGTTCGACACGCGCCTGGTACGGCCTTGCAGGGGGGATGCTGGGCGGAAGCATTCGCCCTATAAAAGGGAAGAAGCGCACGGCTCTGGTGCAGGAATGACGGGGTGGGGCGCAGATTTCTGGCGTACGACACGCCGGTAGGACTTCTGACTGTAACGGGGTCTGTGCGGGTCGCCAAGCGCTATTCGTCGAGGCGATAAATAAACCGCAGTGAAGTAAAAAAAACATTCGACTGTCATCTTTTTTGGAGTATCTAAGACCTTGAGACCGCCGAACCCTGCAGACAGGTGGCGACCATTGGCCTTCACCTTGCTTGCACCTCCTCAGCCCCGCCTGAGAGGACGGCGGCCCACCGCGGCGGAGCGCCGATCCGGCATTCCGTCGCCTGGCTCCTAAAAGAAAGAAGGTGACCGAGTATGGATGACCACGGACGCTCCAAGCCCACCGCTCCAACCCTGTATGCCCTCGATACCAATGTCCTGATCCACGATCCCAATGCGCTGTTGAACTTCGAGGAGCACCACGTCGCCATCCCCATGACGGTGCTGGAGGAACTGGACAAGCTCAAGACCGGCAAGCAAGGCGTGGCGGCTGAATGCCGTCAGGCCATCCGTCTGATCGACAAGATTCTAGGGAGCGCATCACCGGAAGACGTGGAGCACGGCGTACCGATTCAGCGGGAGAAAAGCGGGCCTTGTGGGTTTCTCTCGATTCTCATGAGCAAGAGCGCAGCCCCCATCACCTGGCTGCCGGAAGACCTCAACGACAACAAGATCATCAACCAGTTGGTGGAGCTGAAATCACGCAGGCCGGGGCTGGACGTGGTGTTGGTGACCAAAGACATCAACATGCGCCTGAAAGCGCGCGCCTGTGGCATCGAATCCGAGGACTACCACACCGACCAACTGGTCGACGACGTGTCCCTGCTGTCCAAGGGTTATCACAACATGGACGGCTCGTTCTGGGACCGCGTGAGCAAGGTCGAGACCCGCCAGGATCACGGCCGTACCTGGCACCGCGTGCAGCTGACCGACAACCTGCCATCGGTGCATATCAACGAGTTCATCATCGACGAGCAGGGCTTCGTTGGCTGGATCAAGGGCATCAAGGACGGCGAAATGCTGATCCTCGACCTGCACCAGGAGCCGCTGCTGCACCAGGAAGCCTGGGGCCTGCGGCCTAGGGACATCCACCAGGCGCTGGCGCTGTACGCACTGCTCGACCCGGACATCCACCTGGTCAACCTGTCGGGGGCGGCAGGCTCGGGCAAGACCATCCTGGCGCTGGCTGCGGCCATCGAGCAGACCATGGTCAGCAAGCGCTACCGGCGCATCATCGCCACCCGCAGCGTGCAGGGCCTGGACCAGGAAATCGGCTTCCTGCCCGGCACCGAGGCGGAGAAGATGGAGCCCTGGCTCGGCGCGATCACCGACAACCTGGAAGCGCTGCACATGGAGGATGAAAACACCCACGGCAGCGTCGACTACATCCTGCAGAAGGTGCCGTTGCAGTTCAAATCACTCAACTACATCCGTGGGCGCAGCTTCCAGCAGAGCCTGATCCTCATCGATGAATGCCAGAACCTGACGCCGCACCAGATGAAAACCATCATCACCCGTGCCGGCACCGGCTCCAAAGTGGTGTGCCTGGGCAACCTGGCGCAGATCGATACCCCCTACCTGTCGGCCCCCAGCTCGGGCCTGACCTACCTGACCGAGCGCTTCAAGGACTTTCCGCACGGCGTGCACATCACCCTGCAAGGGGTGCCGCGTTCGATCCTGGCGGAGTACGCGGAAACCCATATGTAAGTGCCTTCTGGCCGTCCTTTCCCGCAGGCGTGCGCCGCCTGCGGGAGGGGCGTGGCCGATTGCAGGTGCCGGAATCTGACTCTCGGGTTTACAATCGACCCGATATTCGTCCGGAGCAGACCCCCGTGTTGACCCATCTCGATTCCCAAGGCCGCGCCAATATGGTCGATGTCAGCGACAAAGCGCTGACCGTCCGTGAGGCGACTGCCGAAGCGCGCGTACGCATGCGCCCGCAAACCCTGAGCATGATCGTCGAGGGTGAACACCCCAAGGGTGATGTCTTCGCCGTGGCACGCATTGCCGGCATCCAGGCGGCCAAGAAAACCTCCGATCTGATCCCGCTGTGCCATCCGCTGATGCTCACCAGCGTCAAGGTCGAGCTCACCGCAGAAGGCACGGACACCGTGCGCATCCAGGCGCGCTGCAAGCTGACCGGGCAGACCGGCGTGGAAATGGAAGCGCTGACCGCGGCCAGTGTCGCCGCCCTGACCATCTATGACATGTGCAAGGCCGTGGACCGTGGCATGACCATCGAAGGCGTGCGTCTGCTGGAGAAGCTCGGCGGCAAGAGCGGCCATTTCGTGGCGGAGGAGCAGGCATGATTCGCGTGCAGTATTTCGCCCGTTACCGCGAGGCCCTGGGTCTGGATGGTGAACAGATCAGCGACAGCCAGGCCTTCGCTACCCTCGATGCCCTGCGCCAGCACCTGCTGGCCCGCGGTGGGGTGTGGGAAGTGCTGGCCGAACAGAACCTGATGTGCGCACGCAACCAGGAACTGTGCAGCCTGGATGAGCCGCTGGCGGCAGGCGACGAAGTGGCGTTCTTCCCCACGGTCACCGGGGGCTGAACATGGCCATTCGTGTGCAGGTTGACGCCTTCGACCCGGGCGTGGAAGTCAACGCCGTTCACGCGCAGAACGTCGGCGTGGGTGCGGTGGTCAGCTTCATCGGCTACGTGCGTGACTTCAATGACGGGCGCGAAGTGGGTGGGATGTTTCTCGAACACTTCCCCGGCATGACCGAAAAGGCCCTGGCCAAGATCGCCGTGGAGGCCCAGCAGCGCTGGCCGTTGCTGTCCATCGAGATCATCCACCGCATCGGTCGCCTGGAGCCGGGCGACCCCATTGTCTTCGTCGGCACTGCCAGTGCCCACCGCCAGGCGGCGTTCGATGCCTGCGCGTTCATCATGGATTACCTGAAGACCCGAGCCCCGTTCTGGAAGAAAGAAGACACCCAGGACGGCCCGCGCTGGGTCGAGGGCCGCTGCAGCGACCAGCAGGCGGCGGAGCGTTGGGAACAGTCCTAGGGCTGTTTCCCGTCGATGGGCCTACAGGGCCATTTGCACCCGCAGGACGATCGGTACCAGCATCAGCAGCGTGCCCACGCTGAGCACCCGTATTCCCCATTCGTGCTCGCGGTAGTTGAAGCCGATCCCCAGCAACAGAAAGCCGCAGATCAACAGCGTCAGCATCAGGTGGTAGGGGTCCATGGTGTCTCTCCCTCTGAGCGGCGGGCTTATTGGAAGTCTAGTTGCTGTGTGGCATTCGGGTTTGATCTGTAACAACAAAACACCGCCTTGTGCGGCCCTGGATTGCCTGTGCCAGAGCGGGCGGGCGCTGCGCTGGCAATTCCATTAAGTGGAATTCTGTAATCCAGTTGCTGTCATTTCGAAGCACTTCGTTTGTGGCCACACTCATTCTGTTCCGCGTTCCGTCGTGTACCGATGACTGACGGTTGCGACGTGGGAGCGACTGATTTCCCCGCGTGTGCCTTGCGTGCCACGTGGTTTCGGAGGAATAGGCAAGAAGCCGCGAGTTTCTGGCAATGAATGCCAGCCTCGCAGCAGGGAAAATCCGGAGCAGGGTACAGGCCCTGCTCTTTCGTGTTACCGGGCGGCTAACCAACCGGTGTGCGGGTGTCGCCGATGCCCGCCGTACCCATAAAAGTCGGGTTCGCGCTGACCGTGCTGCGAACGAACAACCGACGAGAATCAGAGGCCCTAACCATGATTACACTCCGTCTGAATGAGCAGGAGCATCAATTCGATGCCCCCGAAGACATGCCCCTGCTGTGGGCGATCCGCGACCTGGCGGGTTACACCGGTACCAAATTCGGCTGCGGCATGGGCCTGTGCGGCGCGTGCACCATCCACGTCGATGGCCAGCCCACCCGCGCCTGCATCACCCCGATCAGCTACGCCGTGGGCAAGGACGTGACGACCCTCGACAACCTGCACACTGACCCGGTGGGGCAGGTGGTACAGCAGGCCTGGCTGAACAAGGCCGTGGCGCAGTGTGGCTACTGCCAGGGCGGGCAGATCATGGCGGCCACGGCGCTGCTGAAAAGCAACCCGACCCCGGACGATGCTCAGATCGAAGCGGCCATGGCCGGCAACATCTGCCGTTGCGGTACCTACAACCGCATCAAGGATGCGATCAAGGATGCCGCGGTCAGCCTGAAGGGAGAACGCACATGAGCCGGGATCTCGAAGGCTTCATTGCCGTCAACTTCAGCCGCCGCACCCTGCTCAAGGGCATGGGCCTGACCGGTGCCCTGGTCATCGCCGCCAACTGGGGCCTGCGCGATGCGTTCGCCGAGGGCGCCCCGGCCTACGGCGCCGACGCCATGCCCGATGGCTGGGTCGACAACCCCAAGGTGTTCATCAGCCTGGACAAGGATGGCGTGCTGACCGTCGTCTGCAACCGCTCTGAAATGGGCCAGGGCATTCGCACCAGCCTGGCCATGGTGGTGGCCGACGAGATGGACGTCGACTGGGCCCAGGTCAAGGTCGCCCAGGCCCAGGGTGACCAGGGCCGCTACGGCAACCAGGACACCGATGGTTCGCGCAGCATGCGCCACTGGTTCGAGCCGATGCGCCGCTGCGGCGCTGCGGCCAAACTGATGCTGGTGCAGGCGGCAGCCCAGGAGTGGGGCGTCAACGCCAGCGACTGTCGGGCCGAACAGGGCCGTGTGCTGCACGAGGCCTCGGGCCGCAGCATGAGCTACGGCGAAGTGGCCGAGGCGGCCGCCCTGCTGCCGGTGCCACCCCGCGAAACGCTGGTGCTGAAAACCCCGGATCAATTCCGTTACATCGGCAAGGAGTCGCACCGTGCCATCGACGGTCAGGACATCGTGACCGGCAAGGCGCAGTTCGGTTTCGATGCCCGTTTCGACAACATGCTCTACGCCGTGGTGGCGCGCCCACCGGTCTACGGCGGCACGCTGAAAAGCGTCGACAGCACGGCGGCGCTCAAGGTGCCGGGTGTGCTCAAGGTCATCGAGATCGAAAGCACGCCGATTCCATCGGAATTCCAGCCCCTGGGTGGCGTGGCCGTGGTGGCCAGCAACACCTGGGCGGCCATGAAGGGCCGCGAGGCGCTGGTGCTGGAATGGAATGCCGGGCCCAACGGCAGCTACGACTCCGAAACCTACAAGCAGGCCCTGCTGAAGGCCGCGCAGGCGCCGGGCAAGGTGGTGCGCGACAGCGGCAACGTACAGGCGGTATTCGACAAGGGCGGCAAGCAGGTCAAGGTCGATTACTACCTGCCGCACCTGGCCCAGGCGCCGATGGAGCCGCCGGTGTCCACCGCGCTGTTCAAGGACGGCCGTTGCGAGGTCTGGGGCCCGGTGCAGGCGCCGCAGGTCACCCGCGAGCGGGTTGCCGGGCGTCTGGGGCTGCCGTTCGAGAACGTTACGGTCAACGTCACCCTGCTGGGTGGCGGTTTCGGCCGCAAGTCCAAGCCGGACTTCGTCATCGAATCGGCGATCCTGGCCAAGGAATTCCCGGGGCGTCACCTGCGTGTGCAGTGGACCCGTGACGACGACCTGCATTTCTCCTACTTCCACACCGTGTCGGTGCAGCACCTGGAAGCGTCCCTGGGCGACGATGGCTTGCCCACCGCCTGGTTGCACCGTTCGGTGTCGCCGAGCATCACCGCGTTGTTCGGGCCGGACTCCGGGCACAAGGCGCCGTTCGAACTGGGCCTGGGCTTCGTTTCCACGCCATTCAACGTGCCCAACGTGCGCCTGGAAAACCCGGAAGCCTTCGCCCACACCCGGGTCGGCTGGTTCCGTTCGGTGAACAACATTCCCCACGCCTTCGCCGAGCAGTGCTTCGTTGCCGAGCTGGCGGCTGCCGCTGGCGTCGACCAGAAGGAATACCTGCTGCGCCTGTTGGGCCCGGCACGCCAGATCGACCCTGCCACCCTGAACGACGGCTGGAACCATGGCGAGTCGCCGGAGCGCTATCCGGTGGACATCGGCCGCCTGCGTGCGGTGGTCGAGGAAGCCGCGGGCAAGGCCAAGTGGGGCAAGACCCTGCCCAAGGGCCGAGCCCAGGGCATCGCCGCGCACTACAGCTTCGTTACCTACGTGGCGGTGGTGATCGAGGTCGAGGTCAAGGACGATGGCAGCCTGATCGTCCACGACGCGGTGATCGCGGCCGACTGCGGCCCGCAGATCAACCCCGAGCGTATCCGTTCGCAGTTGGAAGGCGCGTGCGTGATGGGTATCGGCCTGGCCACCACCGGCGAGATCAGCTTCAAGGACGGCCGTGTGCAGCAGGACAACTTCCACACCTACGAGCTGGCGCGCATGCCACTGGCGCCGAAGACGGTCGCGGTGCACCTGATCAAACCGGAGGGCGACCTGCCGCTGGGTGGTGTGGGTGAACCGGGCCTGCCGCCCATCGCGCCGGCGCTGTGCAACGCGATCTTCAACGCCACCGGCAAACGCATCCGCGACCTGCCGATCCGCAGCCAGCTGAACGGCTGGAAGGGCACGGCCTGATGGACAACGTCGACCTCGACGTACTGACCCGTGTGCTCGCCTGGCGACAGGCCGGGCACGGGGTACGCCTGTATACCGTGGTGCAGACCTGGGGCAGCGCGCCGCGTCCGCCGGGGTCGATGCTGGCTCTGCGCGACGATGGCGTGGTGATCGGTTCGGTCTCCGGTGGCTGCATCGAGGATGACCTGATCCAGCGGCACCGCGAGGGGCGGCATGAATCCCAGGGCCGGGTGGTCAACCTGATTACCTATGGCATGACCCGTGAGGAGGCCGCGCGGTTCGGCCTGCCCTGCGGCGGCACCCTGCGCCTGACCGAGGAAGTGATAGGGGACCCGGCCTGGGTGGCCGAGGCCATCGAGCGCTGTGCGCAGCACCGGGTCAGCGTCCGTGAACTGGACCTGGCCACTGGCGCGGTTCGTTTGCGCGATGCCGGCGCCGATGAAGCCTTTGCCTTCGACGAGCACTGCCTGCGGGTCATTTATGGTCCGCGCTGGCGCTTGATGATGATCGGGGCCGGGCAGCTGTCGCGTTATGTGGTGGAAATGGCACTGATGCTGGGCTTCGAGGTGTTGGTGTGCGACCCGCGCAGCGAGTTTTCCGCGGAGTGGGACAACCCCGGTGTGATCGAGGTGCCGGGCATGCCGGACGACGCGGTGTTGAGCATCGAGCCGGACGAGCGCACCGCCATCGTCACCCTGACCCACGACCCGCGCCTGGATGACATGGCACTGCTCACGGCGCTGCAGTCGCGGGCGTTCTATGTCGGTTCCCTGGGCTCGCGGCAAACCACCGACAAGCGCCGGGGTTATCTGGCCGAGCTGGGGTTGAGCGAGGCGGCGATCGGTCGCCTGCACGGGCCTATCGGCCTGTACATCGGCAGCCATACGCCAGCCGAGATCGCCTTGTCGCTGATGGCGGAAATCGTCGCCATCAAGAACGGCGTGGCGGTGGCGAAAAAGCCTCCGCTGACGGCCAAGACCAAGGTCGTCGGGGAACAGGCGTGATTGTCGACCGGCAGGGCCGGCGCTTTCGCAACCTGCGGGTCAGCCTCACCTCGGCCTGCAATTACGCCTGCACCTACTGCGTGCCGGACGGTAAACGGCTGGTGGCGCAGCGTGACGCGTTGCCACTGGACAAGCTGGTGACAGCGGTGACCTACCTGAAGCAGGCCACCGACCTGGAAAAGCTGCGCATTACCGGTGGCGAGCCGCTGATCAGCCCGCTGTTCGACGGTTTTCTGCGGGCGATCAGCCAGTTGGGGCTGCGGGATGTGTCGCTGACCACCAACGGCCAGTTGCTCGAACGCAAACTGCCGGTGCTGCTCGAGGGCGGCGTGCGGCGCATCAACGTTTCGCTCGATAGCCTGGATGCTGCTGCGTTCCGGCGCATCGCCCGGGGCGGCGACCTGGCCGAGGTGCTGCGTGGCATCGACGCAGCGCTGGACGCGGGTTTGCAGGTCAAGATCAACATGGTGCCGCTGCGCGGGCATAACCACGAGCAGGTGCTGGCGCTGCTGGAGTACTGCCTGGCCCGTGGCATCGAGCTGCGCTTCATCGAGCTGATGCGCATGGGCCACCTGGCCCGCGATACCACGGCGTTTCGACAACAGTTCTATGGCATGCCGGAGATTCTCGAGCGCATCGCCGAGCGTTACTCCTACCGCCAGGCAGACAGTGCGCTGGATGCTACGGCACAGCGTTTCGAAATTCCCGGGCAGGGTCATTTCGGCATCATCGCCAACGAAAGCGCGCCGTTCTGCCGGACCTGCTCGCGCTTGCGCCTGACCTCCAACGGTTGGCTGTATGGTTGCCTGTCGTCGAGCCAGCGGCACTTCATCGGCGACCTGCTCGATATGCCCTTCGCGCAGGCTCTGCCGGATTTGCAGGAACGCCTGCAGGGCGCCTTGGCGGACAAGCAGGACGTGGCCTTCGCCGGCGATGTCATGGTCATGAAGATCATTGGTGGCTGACCCATGTCGATAGCGAGCAACGAGCGTCTCTGTGCGGTGGCGGGCCTGGTCCTGGCGGCCGGTGTGAGCCGGCGCTTTGGTGCCGACAAGCGTCAGGCGCCGCTGGAGGATGGACGGACCCTGCTGGCCGCGAGCCTGGCCTTGCCCTGCGCGGTGCTGAGCGAGGTGCTGGTGGTGCTGCGTCACGATGACGATCCGACAGCACTGGCGCTGCCAGCGGCGGCCAGCTGGTTGAAATGTGAGCAGTCGGCGCTGGGCATGGGCCATAGCCTGGCGGCGGGTGTCCGGCAGTTGAATGAGGCGTCGCAGGCCGATGCCGTGGCGGTGTTTCTCGGTGACATGCCCTGGCTGAACGAGCACAGCCTGAAAGCGTTGCTGGCGCACGCCACCGTGCAAAATGTCGTGCTGCCGATGTTCGAGGGCCTGCGCGGCCACCCGGTGATCTTCGGCCGGCAGTTTTGGCCGGAGCTGATGCAACTGACCGGCGACAGCGGCGCGCGGCAGGTGCTCATGGCTCACCCCGCGGCGCGCTGCACCGTGGTGCTGGACGATCCCGGGCTGGTGCGTGATGTCGATACACCTCAGGCGCTGTCGGGGGCGAACTAGGTCTGCTGCGCTGTGGCGGAAATAATTGTTCGTACGTGCCAGGGCAGGGGCCGAAAACGGGGACTTTCACTGTGCACTATCAAGGTAAGACAAACTCGTCTTGCCTTGCGGAGTGCCTCCCATGTTCGACCCGATTCTCGTCCACGCCTACTGCCACCTCATCCTGGTCGCAGTGTGGTTCTGGGGCTGGATTCGCCATCCCCTGCCGATGTTCGCCGCTTTCTTTGCCTACCTGGCCATGACTGCGTGACAGAGGCCTAGCGGGGAAACCGCAGCGGGTCGGAGAAGCAGGCGATCAGGTGGTCATAGACCAGTCTGACCCGTGCCGGCACCGGCCCGCGCTGCGGGCGGTAGATGAACAGCTCCCAGGGCGCAGGCGCATGCTGTGGCAGAACCTCCTGCAAGCGCCCGCTCTGGATATGTTCCAGCGCCAGGAAACTCGGCAACTGTCCATAGGCCAGCCCGCCCAGCACGGCTTCACGCTCGACCTCCGGGTCATCGGTGCTGAACTGTGCGCTGTCCGGCTGGAACACCTGGTTGTCGGCGAACAGCCAAGGCCAGGGTCGGCCCGTGTTCCGGTCGATCAGCAGCGACAGGGGCAGGCGATTGAGGTCTTCGATGCGTTTTGGCTCCCCGGTGTTTGCCACCAGCGCCGGGCTGCCGACCACATGGAACGGCACCTGCGCCACGGAACGTGCGATGTAGCGGCGGTCGCGCATGAAACCGACACGCACCCCGACATCGATTTTCGCTTCCACCGAGTCGGTGAGCTGGTCCTCCAGGCGCAGTTCCACCCGCAGGCCCGGGTGCTGGCGCAGCAGTGGTTGCAGGAAGGGCAGCAGGAACAGGCGGCCGATGACCAGCGGTGCAGTGATGCCGACCCGTCCGCTCAGCTCGCCGCCCTGGGGCGATGCGCTGTGGATGAACAGCTTGTCGAAGCTTTCAAGCGTGCGCCGCGATTGGCGGGCCAATTGCTCGCCGAAGGCGGTGATGTGGATCTGCCGGGTGTTGCGGTGAAAGAGCATCTCTCCCAGCTGGGTTTCCAGTTCCTTGATCGCCCGCGTCACGCTCTGCGGCGAAACCCCCAGGCGTGCAGCAGCCTCGCGGAAGGTGGTGGACTCGGCCGCCACGCAGAAGATGCGCACCATTTCCATGCGATTGAGCATTGGGCTCGCCTTGATCGTTCCAGTTTCGGGAATGGCGTCATGCTAGCCGTTCCGTTCGGCGAGCACACGGTCAACCTTGCAGGGACGGGGCGCTGCGCCTCGGGATGGCCCGCAAGGCCAGCAGGATCAGGGCGCCTGGCAGCAGCGCCAGGCCTAGCAGGTGCAGATGGGCGAGCAGCAGCTCGCGGATGATTTCGCCGTTCGTCCACGTCGAACCGAAGGATTGGGCGAACAAGGTGCAGTTGAAGTACGCGGCCAGCACGGTGAGCAGGAACAGGCTGATGCCGCGCCCCAGGTCGCTGCGCACCCAGCGGCTCAGCAGGAGAAACAGCAGTACCGCGGGCAGCGAGCCCAGCAGGCTCTCCTGCCAGGGCACGCTGTCCGGTTCGATGAGCAGGGGCCAGGCCAGCATCAGACGCTGGTGCTGGAGATCGCCGGTCAGCAGGCAGATGAACAGCCCGGCCACCAGTGGGATGACCAGGCTCTGCAGGCCGGTGCGCCAGGCGTTCAGCGCCGCAGCGCCGGCAGGAACTCCAGCCAGGCCGCCGGCAGCCGCTGGCGCAGGCTGTGGGTCAGGCGGTCACGGCGCTTCTGGTAGGCCACGCCGAGGGCGATCACGCCCAGGCCCAGCAGGCTGACGATGATCGGGAATAGCAGCGAGTCTTCGAACACCCGGTACGCCAGGTCGCCCAGGTAGGCGGCCACGCCAAGGGCGCCGAACACCATGAATACCGGCCGGCGCAACAGTACGGCGACGCCGATCAGAACGAGGTTGATCAGGCAGTACAGGGCTTTGCGCAAGTGGTCGTCGCTGCCCATCAGGGTCAGGCTGCACCAGAAGGCCAGCAGGCCTGCCAGGTAGCCCCAGAAGGCGAAATCCTGGCGGCTGCGGCCATCGACCCACAGGCTTCCCAGCAGAATCACCAGGCCGGTCCAGAGCGATACCCAGCGAAGTTGGTCCGAGCTGAGCGCTGTGCCATAGACCAGTTCGGCCAGGTCCATGGACAGGAACCACAGGGCCAGGGCCATCGGCATGACGATGAACGGGAAGGGCAGCAGGCGCAGTATCAGAATACCCACCAGCACCGTGGCGACCTCCATGGCCAGCCAGCCCCCGTGCACATAGGCGTAGTAGTCATGGTAGTTGTGCTGGGCGTCGTCCATGGGCCAGAGGCCGAGCACGCGCTGTGCGGCGTACACCACCAGCGGCGTCATGCTCACGGCTACCGCGCCGAGCAGGCCGCCCGGGATGGGGGAGCCACGCTGCCAGAGGCTGCGCCCGCAGAGTACGAAAAACAGCATGTAGGCCGCGCTGACCAGCAGCAGGGCGATATCGCCGACGCGCATCCAGGCTTCGGTGAGCAGCCAGCCCATGGCGCCGATGATCAGCATGGCGCCGAAGTAATAGGCCACGTGGGCCAGCTGGAAGGAGGCGCGGGCCGGTGACTGCTGGCTGAGGAAGGCCAGCAGGGCCTGGTCCTGACCCGGTTGCAGAACGCCGGCTTGCACCGCGCGGCTGAGGTCGCTGCTGTCGATCTTGAAGGTCATGAAGGGCGCTCCGTTTCCCTGGTTGGACGGCCGCGCAGTGTGACCAAGCCACAAATCGTCTGTCGAGTGGTGGTGCACAAAACGGTGAGGTCTGGGGAACCGTAGGCGGTTTTGTGTAGGAGCGGGCTTGCCCGCGAGCTCTTCTTGTTCGCCACGGTGGTGATCCTGGGGTTAAAAGCTCGCGGGCAATCGGATTGCCGCCCAGCCGCTCCTACAGGGGGGGAGCGGCAGAAACAAAACGCCCGATGCAGGGCATCGGGCGTTTGCGTGAAGCGGGTGACCGCGAAAGACGTCAGTGCTTGCGAGGCACTGGCGTGAGCAGCGTTTCCGGGGGCATTTCGCAGTTGATCTTGCGACCCAGCAAGGCTTCGATCGGCGGCAGGGCGAAGGCGTCGTCCTCACCGGCGAAGCTGATCGAGGTGCCGCTGGAGCCTGCGCGACCGGTCCGACCGATGCGATGCACGTAGTCGTCCGGGTCTTCCGGCAGGGTGAAGTTGATCACGTGGCTGATGCCGTCGACGTGGATGCCACGGCCGGCGACGTCGGTGGCCACCAGGACGCGGATCTTGCCTTCGCGGAAACCTTCCAGAACCTTGATGCGCTTGTGTTGCGGCACGTCGCCGGACATCTGCGCGGCGCTGACGCCATCGCGGGTCAGGCGTTCTTCGATGCGCCGCACTTCATCCTTGCGGTTGGCGAAAACCATCACCCGGGTCCAGTCGTTCTGGGTGATCAGGTTGTACAGCAGCTTGTACTTGTCGCTGGAGGCGACCATGTAGACGTGCTGTTCGACGGTATCGCTGGCGACGTTTTCCGGTTCGATCTCGACGATGGCCGGGTTGACGGTCCACTGCTTGGCCAGGTTCATCACGTCTTCGGTGAAGGTGGCGGAGAACAGCAGGGTCTGGCGTTCGCCCTTCATCGGGGTCTGGCGAATGATCTGGCGGACCTGCGGGATGAAGCCCATGTCGAGCATGCGGTCGGCTTCGTCGAGGACCATCACCTCGACCATGTCCAGGTGCACTTCGCCGCGCTGGTTGAAGTCCAGCAGGCGGCCCGGGGTGGCCACCAGGATGTCGCAGAAGCGCGACTCCAGCTGCTTGAGCTGTTTGTCGAAGTCCATGCCGCCGACGAAGCTCATGACGTTCAGTCCGGTGTGCTTGGTCAGGTCCATCGCGTCCTTGGCGATCTGCACCACCAGCTCGCGGGTCGGCGCGATGATCAGCGCGCGCGGTTCACCCATGTAGCGCTCCTTGGGCGGAGGCGTCTGCAGCAGCTGGGTGATGATCGAGATCAGGAACGCGGCGGTCTTGCCGGTGCCGGTCTGGGCGCGGCCGATGGCATCCTGGCCGTTGAGGGTGTAACCCAGTACGCCCGCCTGGATCGGTGTGCAGTAGGGGAAGCCCAGGTCGTGAATCGCGTGCATCAGCTCGGGGGCGAGCTTGAAGTCATGGAAGCGGGTCTTGCCTTCGGCGGGCTCGACCGCGAAATCTTCGAGCTTCCAGGTATCGATCGGTTTGGCGGCTCGCTCGCGGCGGGGCTTTTCGGCTTTGCGGGCGGGTTTTTCAGCGGCGGCGTCGGTGACGGCTGCGGCAGGAGCAGGGGACGCGTCGTTGTCCGTGGCACGGGGCTTGTGCGTGCGGCTGCGTTTTTCGCTGGGAGCGTCGCTGTTGCGAGGCGTTGCTGGCGTGGCCGGCTGGCTGACTGGAGTCGTTTGCTCGTCTTCGGCCTTGCCGAACATCTTTTTGAGTGCTTTGAGCACGGTCATCTCATCAATTGGTTAAGGAGTGAACGGTTGCCAGTGTAAAGCAAGAAGCCGGCGCGGCGAAGTGCCGCGGCCGGCCGGCGTGATCCGGGGCTCTCGCAGGTCTTGTCGTCAGGATGACGGCAGGTTGGCGAGCAGCAGGCGCTGCACGTTGCCGCCCATGATTGCGGTGATGTCCGCCTGGCTGAAGCCGGCCTTCAACAGGCCTTCGGTCAACTGCGTCAGGCCGGTGACGTCGAACGGCGCATGGATGGTGCCGTTGAAGTCCGAACCCAGGGCGATGTGCTGCACGCCCACCAGGTCCGCGCTGTAGCGGATCGCCTTGACGATGGCCTCGACCGAGGTGGCGCAGACCGCGGCGTCCCAGTAGCCGATGCCGATGACGCCGCCGGTGGCCGCGATGGCCTTGAGGTGCTTGTCGCTGAGGTTGCGCGTGCCGGGGCAGGTGCCTTCCACGCCGGTGTGGGATACCAGTACCGGCCGTGAGGCAAAGGCCAAAACGTCGTCGATCAGGGGACGTGAAGCGTGGGCCAGGTCGATCAGCATCGCCTTGTCTTCCAGGCGTTTGACCACGCGACGGCCGAATGGGGTCAGGCCGCCCTTGTCCATGCCGTGGGCCGAGCCACCGACTTCGTTGTCGAAGAAGTGCGTCAGGCCGGTGATGCGGAAGCCGGCGTCATACAGACGGTCGACGTTCTCCAGCTTGCCCTCCAGCGGCTGCAGGCCCTCGGTGGCCAGCAGAGCGGCTACGCGCTGCGGGTCCTTGTTCCAGGCGGCGATGAAGGTGGCCAGGTCGTCACGGGTGCGGATCAGGACCAGGCGACCGTCGCTGCCGGCTGCGGCCTGTTGCAGCTTGTCGGCCTGGTAGAGCGCACGGTGCAGCAGGCTGTTCCAGGTTTCCCGTGGCCAGCGCTGGGCCATCGCCAGCAGGGTGATGTTGTCGCTGTCGGAGCCGTTGCGCTCGTAGTTGAGACCGCGCGGGGTCTTGGTCACGGTGGAAAAAACCTGCAGGCCGACCTGGGCGTCGAGCAGGCGCGGCAGGTCGGAATGGCCGTAGCTGTAGCGCTTGAGCAGGTCGCGTTCCCAGAGCAGGGCATCGTCGTGCAGGTCGGCGATGAACAGGGTGTCGTGCAGGGCTTTCGCCTGTTCGCTGGCAGGATAGGGCGCGGCAGTCTCGACACTGTTCATGTAACGGTCGAGCAGGGAGGGCAGGGTGAAGAAGACTCCTGCGCCGGCGACAGCGAGAATCGGCAGAACGAGCAAGCGTTTACGCATGGTTAGGTGCCATCCGGGCGTTATTGTTGTGCCCCGACTTTAGCAAAGCGCGGTTGCATGAGGCGCGGGCTGTTCTGCCAATCTGGCGGCGTGATGACGGGGGATCAGCGTCGTTCGGTAGCTGTGCTCAGCCGCAGAGGCAGTTCCGACCCTGTTGCTTGGCCTGGTAGAGCGCGCGGTCGGCGCGGTCGATGAGGCTTTGCAGGTCGTCCCTGGGCTGCATCTGCGCCATGCCGATGGACACGGTGACGCCAGGCAGTACACCCATCGGCGAGTAGAAGGATCGGGTACGGTCGAGGCTTTGCCGCAGCCGTTCACCGATATTGCGCGCATCTTCCGGCCCGAGTTCGGGCAGCAGGATGACGAATTCCTCGCCGCCGAAGCGGGTCAGGCTGTCCTTGGGACGCAACTGGCTGCGCAGGGTCTGCGCCACCAGGCACAAGGCATAGTCACCCGCCAGGTGGCCGTGCTGGTCGTTGTAGGCCTTGAAGTGGTCGACATCCAGCATCAGCAGGCTCAGCGGTTGTTCGTCGAAGGCGCAACGGGTGCTTTCACGCTCGAACACCGGCTCCAGCCAGCGCCGGTTGAAGGCACCGGTGAGTGTGTCGATATTGGCGTTCTTTTCACTGTGCAGGATCAACTGATTGCCCTGGCGCACGCGATCGCACAACAGCTCCAGCAGGTTCTGCATCAGTTGTGGAGAGTGCTGGAACAGCTTGACCAGGGACTCCCGGTGCAGCCGCAGCACCGAGCAGGTTTCGCTGGCGACTACGTAGGCAGACGGGTGTTCGTTATCGATAAAGCTGATTTCGCCTGCGCAGTCGCCAGGGCTGAGGGTGCTTACCGGTGGGCTTTCCAGTGAACCCAGGTGAACCTTGAACTCGCCTTCGAGCAGCAGGTAGAGGTACTGGTTGCGGCTGAAGGGGGAGAGGAGGATTTCGCCGGCCTCGACGTCACAGGCACGGAATTCCCGCAGCAGTTGGTCGATGCTGTTGGCGGCGACATTGTTGAACAGTCGCAGTGTGCGGATTTGCTGCAGGTTGGCCTGCCAGGGTGCTTTTTTCATGATGAAGGGTGGGTCGCCGCAGCTGCCGTGGGCAGAGGGCATCGCGAACACTCCGTGTCATTGGGCGAACACCTTGTATGACAGTATTACCCTGCACGGAGGCTGACAATCCTGGACAGTGACCTGGTAGACAAGTCGCTGTCGAATCTGACGGTTGCGTCACAGATGGGCGCCTCCCTGCGCCCGGTGACGCATCAGGTGGCGCTGTGCACGACGCAGCCGACGGCGAAGCCGCCCAGGCGTTCCAGCACGGTTTTTTCCAGGTGGGCGCTGCCGGGCGGCAGGTGAATGTGGGCGAGCTGGCCGCGCTGATCGTCGTTCAGCACCTCCACCCGGATGTTGTCGTTCAGTTCATTCAGTGTTGCCTGGTAGACGCGGCGAATGGCATCGAAGCGCAGGGCCGGCTTGAAGGTCTTGCCGACCGCAGTGAGCGGGATGGCGTCGATCAGCCAGACATCCTTGGGTACTGCGGCACGTTCGGGGATGTGCTCGGCGGCATGACTCAGCAGCTCCGCCTCGCTGACCTGGCTACCAGGCTTGAGCTGGACGTAGACCACCGGCAGCTCGCCGGCTTTCTCGTCCGGCTTGCCGACGGCAGCCGCCATGGCCACGGCGGGGTGCTTGTGCAGGGCTTCTTCGATCATCTGTGGGTCGATGTTGTGCCCGCCGCGAATGATCAGGTCCTTGCTGCGTCCGGTCAGCCATATATAACCGTCGGCATCGACCCGGCCCAGGTCGCCGGTGTTGAACCAGTCGCCATCGACCCAGATGCCCTGGTTCTTGCTGGCTTGCAGGTAGCCCTTGAACACCGTCGCGCCACGGATGCACAGGTTGCCGATTTCGTTGGGCTGCGCCTCGCGCAGGTAGTTGCCCTGGTCGTCGAGCACCTTGATGCTCACCGCGCAGTACGGCATGGGCAGGCCGATGGAGCCCGCCCGTCGCTCGCCTGCCGGTGGGTTGGCGCAGCTGCCGCATGTGCCTTCGGTCAGGCCGTAGCCTTCGAGCAGGGTGAGGCCGGTCTTGGCCTCGAACTGGCGAATCAGCTCGACCGGCATGGGGGCCGCGCCGCACAGGGCGTACTTCAGCGACGACAGATCATGGCCTTCGCTCGGCAGTTGCAGCAGGCCGGCATAGATAGTCGGCACGCCGCTGAAGAAGCTGACCTTGTGCCGCTCGATAAGCGACCAGAAGTTACTGATCAGGGTGGTGTTGCGGTAACCCTGGGGCGTGGCCAGGAGCACCTCGGCCCCGCCGATGAAGGCGGTCAGCCCGGTGACGATGACCCCGTTGACGTGGAACAGCGGCAGGCCGCAGAGGGTGACATCGCCCGGTCCGAAGCGGGTCACCAGGTTCATGCTGTAGGCCATGGCCACTTCGTTGCCGTGGCTGTGCGGTGCCAGCTTCGGCGTACCGGTGGTGCCTCCGGTGTGGAAATAGCTGGCGATGTCGTCCGTCTGGATGCTGCGTCCGCTTTCCAGGTGATCGTCCGGGCAGGCCGCTATCAGTTCGTCGAAATCCAGCACGCCGTCCGGCAATGGTCCGCGCTGCGCCTTGATCGCGTCGCGCTGGGCATCGGGCAGCAGGTTGGCCAGGTCCACGCAGATAATGGCCTTGAGTTCTGGCAACTGGTCGCGCAAGGCGTCGACCTTGGCCCACAGGTCGGTGCCGGGGAAGGGCGCCAGGGTCACCAGCAGCTCGGAATCGGAGGCGTGGATCAGCTCGGCGATGTGCTCCGGGTCCAGCAGCGGGTTGATGGCGTTGACGATGCCCGCTGCTTCGCCGCCCCAGATGGTGAAATGGGTCTGGGGCAGGTTCGGCAGGAGAAAGGAAACCGCCTTGCCAGGGCGCAGGCCCAGGCGGTGGAAGGCGTTGGCGGTCTGGGTGACCTTGCCCAGCAGCTGCTGGTAGGTCAGGCGGTAGACCGGCTCACCCGGCTGGCCCTGGAGGATGAACGACAGCGCCGGCGCCTGGGGATGGCGCTCGGCGGTGCGCTGGATCAGTTCGTAGGTGCTGGCCGGCAAGTCACGCGCGGCCAGTGGGGTCTGTTCGATCTGCTCGATGTCACGCCGGGTACGGATAACGGGTAAGTCGTTCATCTGGAAGTCTCATGCGCGGGATCAACGGGCGAGTCGTTCCTCCAGCCAGTCGGCGATGTCGCGAATTTCTTCCGGCCTGACTTCGTGGGCCATGGGGTAGTCGCGCCATTGCACCGCGATACCGCGGTTCGACAGGAAGTCATGGGCGGCACGGCCCATGGCCGGGGTAACAACGTCATCGAATGTGCCATGCAAACAAAGCACCGACAGTTGTTTTTTTGTATCAGCCCACTGGAGTTCGTCGCTGAAGGTCGGGGCGTAGGTGGACAGCGCCAGCACGCCGCCGAGGGCGTGGTCCCAGCGCAGGAAGGCGGTGTGCAGCACCACGGCGCCGCCCTGGGAAAAGCCGGCCAGGACAATGCGCGCAGGGTCGATGCCGCTGTCGCGCTGGGCCTCGATCAGCCCGATCACCTGCTGGGCGGAGGCTTCCAGCTGCTCGCGGTTGATCGCGCGGGCCGGGCTCATGGCCAGAATGTCGTACCAGCTGGGCATGGCCCAGCCGCCGTTGATCGTTACCGCCTGGGTAGGTGCTTGCGGTAACACAAAGCGGGTGCTCTTCAGGCGCTGCTGCAGCGTTTCGGCGACCGGCAGGAAGTCATAGCGGTCGGCGCCCAGGCCGTGCAGCCAGATGACGCAGGCATCTGCGTCAAGTGTGGGCTCAAGAATCAGTGGTTCGTGCATGTGTGGCTCCAGTGTGGTGCGTCCGCGCACATTTGGTGCGTCTGGATTTTCAAAGAGGGCCTAATCTGTGAATAAGTTGTCGCAAGACTACAAGTTTTACTCTTGACCTGTCCGTATGGTGCTCCAGGCGAGCTGCTGGTATGGGCTTTGCTATAACCAACCGGGACTGATGACGTCGCCCGGTCGGGGTAACACTGCGACCACATAGGGCACGGAACAGACGGGAAGCCAATTTGATGGGGGTTTCCAAGAGGTTCGTCCGAGGTGAAACATCGGGCGAGTGGCAAATTGCTATCCGTCTCTAGTCCATTCGACCAATGGGCGGGCAAGAGTGAATGGCCGATCAGGGGATCGGCAACTAGACTCTCGCCGAGGTCCGCACCCCGGTTGACCGCGTTGCTGCCAACGCGTTCGGCGTGCCCCACAAAGGTACGGTGGTAGGACCGAGACTCCAACACAACAAAAGCAACTGGAGGTTTTTAATGAAGATGGTGAAATCCACTCTGGCTATTCTGACCACCGCCACCGTTCTCGGTGTCAGCGGCTTCGCCCAAGCAGGCGCAACCCTGGACGCGGTACAGAAGAAAGGTTTCGTACAGTGCGGTATCAGCGATGGTCTGCCTGGCTTCTCCTACGCCGATGAAAAGGGCAACTACCTGGGTCTGGACGTCGATGTGTGCCGCGCCGTGGCAGCAGCCGTGTTCGGCGACGCAACCAAGGTCAAGTACAGCCCGCTGACCGCCAAGGAGCGCTTCACTGCGCTGCAATCCGGCGAAGTCGACATCCTGTCGCGCAACACCACCTGGACCAGCTCGCGTGACGCGGCTCTGGGCCTGAACTTCACCGGCACCAACTACTACGACGGTCAGGGCTTCCTGGTTAACAAGAAGCTGGGTGTCTCCAGCGCCAAGGAACTCGACGGTGCAACCGTATGTATCCAGGCCGGTACCACCACTGAGCTGAACCTGTCCGACTACTTCCGCGCCAACGGCCTGAAGTACACCCCCATCACTTACGATACCTCCGACGAGAGCGCCAAGTCGGTCGAAGCCGGCCGTTGCGACGTGCTGACCTCTGACCAGTCGCAGCTCTACGCACAGCGTATCAAGCTGGCCAACCCGGACGAGTACGTCGTACTGCCGGAAGTGATCTCCAAGGAGCCACTGGGCCCAGTCGTACGCCAGGGTGACGAAGAGTGGTTCGACATCGTGCGCTGGTCGCTGTTCGCCATGGTCAACGCTGAAGAGCTGGGCATCACTTCGGCCAACGTCGAAGAACAGGCCAAGTCCACCAAGAACCCGGACGTCGCACGTCTGCTGGGTACCGAAGGTGAGTTCGGCAAAGACCTGAAACTGCCGAAAGACTGGGCTGTGAAGATCGTCAAGCAAGTCGGTAACTACGGCGAAAGCTTCGAGCGCAACGTTGGCGCCGGTAGCGAGCTGAAAATCGAACGCGGCTTGAACGCCCTGTGGAACAAAGGTGGTCTGCAATACGCACCGCCGGTGCGCTGACTGTCTTGCCGGTGTTCCGTCCTGGATCACCGGCACTGTTCTGATGATGTGAACCCCATGCCCGCGCAAGCGGGCATGGGTGTTCCAAGAGGGCTCTTATGCAAACTACCGCAAAGGCCTCTCGCCCCCGTGGTTCGGTGTGGACCGACCCCAAGGTGCGAGCATGGCTATTCCAGATCATCGCCGTTATCGCTGTCATAGCGCTCGGCTGGTATCTGTTCGACAACACCCAGACCAACCTCGAGAAGCGCGGCATCATTTCTGGCTTCGCGTTCCTCAACAACAGTGCCGGTTTCGGCATTGCCCAGCACCTGATCGATTACAGCGAGAGCAACTCCTACGGACGCGTGTTCGTGATCGGCTTGCTCAACACCCTGCTGGTGTCGGTGATCGGTATCGTCCTTGCGACGCTGCTGGGGTTCCTGCTCGGTGTCGCCCGGCTGTCGCCCAACTGGCTGATCAGCAAGCTGGCCACCGTGTACATCGAGATCTTCCGTAACATCCCGCCGCTGCTGCAGATATTCTTCTGGTACTTCGCGGTGATGCTGTCGCTGCCAGGTCCACGGCAGAGTCTGGATCTCGGTGAGACGTTCTTCCTCAACAGCCGTGGCCTGTACCTGCCGTCTCCGGATCCGACCGATAGCTTCGGCCTGTTCTTCGGTGCGGTGGTCATCGCGATCATCGGCAGCATCCTGTTCGCCCGCTGGTCGAAGGCCAACTTCGAGAAGACCGGCAAGAAAGTCCCTGTCACCCTCGGCGCGATTCCGCTGTTGGTGGTGCTGCCGGGCCTGGCGATGCTGTTCAGTGGTTCGCCCGTGCACTGGGTTGTGCCGGAACTGACCGGTTTCAACTTCCGCGGTGGCTGGGTCCTGATCCCGGAACTGCTGGCGCTGACACTGGCACTGACCATCTACACCGCGGCCTTCATCGCCGAGAACGTGCGTTCGGGGATCATGGCGGTCAGCCATGGCCAGACCGAAGCTGCGCGCTCCCTGGGCTTGCCGGCCGGCAAGACGCTGCGCCTGGTGATCATCCCGCAGGCCCTGCGCGTGATCATCCCGCCGCTGACCAGCCAATACCTCAACCTGGCGAAGAACTCGTCCCTGGCTGCCGGTATCGGTTATCCGGACATGGTGTCGCTGTTCGCCGGTACGGTGCTCAATCAGACCGGCCAGGCCATCGAGGTGATCGCGATCACCATGAGTGTGTACCTGGCAATCAGTATCAGCATTTCCATGCTGATGAACTGGTACAACAAGCGCATTGCGCTGATCGAGCGGTAAGGAGCAGCCATGCAGACCCATACGTTCAAACCTGATCTTCCGCCGCCACGCCTGAGCGTCGGCGTGCTGGGTTGGCTGCGTGCCAATCTGTTCTCCAACTGGTTCAACACCCTGCTGACCCTGGTTGCCCTGTACCTGGTGTGGCTGATCGTTCCGCCGCTGATCCAGTGGGCATTCATCAACGCCGACTGGACGGGTACCACCCGCGCCGACTGCACCTCCGGTGGAGCCTGCTGGGTCTTCGTTCAGCAGCGCTTCGGCCAGTTCATGTACGGGTTCTACCCGAGCGAACTGCGCTGGCGTGTCGACCTGACCCTGTGGATCGCGATCATCGGTGCTGCACCGCTGTTTATCTCGGCGATGCCGCGCAAGGCGCTTTACGGCCTGGGCTTCCTGGTGATCTATCCGGTCGTGGCCTTCTGGCTGCTGCACGGTGGCTTCCTCGGCCTGTCGACCGTGTCGACCAGCCAGTGGGGCGGTCTGATGCTGACCCTGGTGATCGCCTCCGTCGGTATTGCCGGTGCACTGCCGCTGGGCATCCTGCTGGCGCTCGGACGTCGTTCCGATATGCCGGCGATCCGCGTGATCTGCGTGACCTTCATCGAGTTCTGGCGCGGTGTGCCGTTGATCACCGTGCTGTTCATGTCCTCGGTGATGCTGCCGCTGTTCCTGCCCGAAGGCATGAGCTTCGACAAGCTGATGCGCGCCCTGATCGGGGTCATCCTGTTCCAGTCGGCGTACATCGCCGAAGTCGTGCGGGGCGGCCTGCAGGCGATCCCCAAAGGTCAGTACGAAGCTGCCGCGGCCATGGGCCTGGGCTACTGGCGGATGATGGGCCTGGTGATCCTGCCGCAAGCCCTGAAGATGGTCATCCCCGGCATCGTCAACACCTTTATCGCGCTGTTCAAGGACACCAGCCTGGTGATCATCATCGGCCTGTTCGACCTGCTCAACAGCATCAAGCAAGCCACCACCGACCCCGCCTGGCTGGGTATGGCCACCGAAGGCTATGTCTTCGCCGCCCTGGTGTTCTGGATTTTCTGTTTCGGTATGTCCCGCTACTCCTTGCATCTGGAGCGCAAGCTGGACACTGGCCACAAGCGTTAGGAGCTAACCCATGAGTGAAGTCAACAAGCAACCTGCGCCGGCTGACGGCATGATCCAGATGCAAGGCGTGCACAAGTGGTACGGCCAGTTCCACGTGCTGAAGGACATCAACCTGAACGTGCAGCAGGGCGAGCGTATCGTGCTCTGCGGCCCGTCGGGTTCCGGCAAGTCCACCACCATCCGCTGCCTCAACCGTCTGGAAGAACACCAGCAGGGGCGCATCGTGGTCGACGGCACCGAACTGACCCACGACCTCAAGCACATCGAAACCGTGCGCCGTGAAGTCGGTATGGTGTTCCAGCACTTCAACCTGTTCCCGCACCTCACCGTGCTGCAGAACTGCACCCTGGCACCGATGTGGGTGCGCAAGATGCCCAAGCGTCAGGCCGAGGAAATCGCCATGCACTTCCTGGAGCGCGTACGCATTCCAGAACAGGCCAACAAATTCCCGGGCCAGCTCTCCGGCGGTCAGCAACAGCGCGTGGCGATTGCCCGTGCGCTGTGCATGAAGCCGAAGATCATGCTGTTCGACGAGCCGACCTCGGCACTCGATCCGGAAATGGTGAAGGAAGTACTCGACACCATGATCGGCCTGGCGGAAGACGGCATGACCATGCTCTGCGTGACCCACGAAATGGGCTTTGCCCGTACCGTGGCCAACCGCGTGATCTTCATGGACAAGGGCGAAATCGTCGAACAGGCGGAACCCAATACCTTCTTCACCAACCCGCAGAACGAACGCACCAAGCTGTTCCTCAGCCAGATCATTCACTGATCCGGGCGGGTATCGACAAAGGGGAGCCTTCGGGCTCCCCTTTTTTATGGGTGAAAAGCTGGGCGGGCCTGTAGTTGGTGGCACTGAGCGGGGGGCTTCTGAAACCAAAA
>JBLZZJ010000026.1:0-12547 GCA_050282285.1 Pseudomonas sp. | reverse complement strand
GGACACCAACGACATGCGCTTCACCCAGGCGCAGGGTTTCAACAAGGGTGATGACTTCTTCGAATACCTCAAGGACGCCTTCGATGTGCTGTACGCCGAAGGCCAGGCCGGCGCGCCGAAGATGCTGTCGATCGGCATGCACTGCCGCCTGCTCGGTCGCCCGGCACGCCTGGCAGCGCTGGCGCGCTTCCTCGACTACGTGAAGGGCCACGACAACGTCTGGTGCGCCCGCCGCGTGGACATCGCCCGCCACTGGCATGCCACCCACCCGTTCACCGCGAAAGAGACCTGCTAATGAGCCGTTTCCAGACCCTGACCCCGTCCCGCCTGAGCCGCGAAGATTTCGTGAAGGTGTTCGCCGACATCTACGAGCATTCGCCCTGGGTGGCGGAACAGGCCTACGACCTGGGCCAGGACGCCAGCGTCGACACCATCGATGGCCTGCATCAGCGCATGGCCGACCTGTTACTCAGTGCCAGCCATGCCGCACAGCTGGCGCTGATCAATGCTCACCCGGATCTGGCCGGCAAGGCAGCCGTCCGTGGTGAGTTGACCGCCTCCTCCACGTCGGAGCAGGCCGGTGCGGGCATTCACGAATGCACCGCTGAAGAGTTCACCCGCTTCACCGAACTGAACGACGCCTACAAGGCCAAGTTCGGCTTTCCCTTCATCATGGCGGTAAAAGGCAGCAACCGGCACCAGATCCTGGCGGCTTTCGAGGAGCGCATCCATAACTCCCCGGAGCAGGAATTCGCCTGCGCCTTGGCCGAGATCAACAAGATCGCGCTGTTCCGCCTGCAACAGCTTTAAAAGAGAGCTCAACGTCTCGCGAGCTAGAGCAATGCAAGGCAAAAACAGGCGAGGAAGCGGAGTTTACTGGTGTAAATGAGCATTCCGAGATCGTTTTTAACGCAGCAGGGCCGACGCGCAGCAGACGTTGAACACTTCAAGCGCACGCCCCTCCCCAACGCCGTCCAACTAAGGCAGACATTCATGAAAGCTTACGCCGTACCCTTCGAGAAATACGTCAACCTCGCCGACGCTCGCCTCGGCACCAAGGCCATCTCCGTCACCGACGACTGGTTCGCCGACGTCAACCGGCTGTTCCAGCCGACCCCGGCGGTCTGGAAGGAGGGCGTGTTCGATGACAACGGCAAGTGGATGGATGGCTGGGAGTCGCGCCGCAAGCGCTTCGAAGGCTACGACAGCGCCGTGATCCGCCTTGGCGTGCCGGGCTCGATCAAGGGCGTGGACATTGACACCAGTTTCTTCACCGGCAACTTCCCGCCGTCTGCCTCCCTGGAAGGCTGCTTCGTCGCCGACGGCGACCCGAGCGATGCCACCGAGTGGACCGAAGTGCTGGGCGCCGTGGAGCTGCAGGGCAACAGCCACCACTACCACGAGATCGCCAACAACCAGGCGTTCACCCACCTGCGCTTCAACATCTACCCGGACGGCGGCGTGGCGCGCCTGCGTGTCTACGGCGTGCCGCACCGCGACTGGTCGGCCGTTGGCGACAACGAGCAGATCGACCTGGCTGCGGCCCTCAACGGTGGCCGTGCCCTGGCCTGCTCCGACGAGCATTTCGGGCGCATGAGCAACATCCTCAACCCGGGCCGCGGCATCAACATGGGCGATGGCTGGGAAACCGCACGCCGCCGCACGCCGGGCAACGACTGGGTGATTGTCGCCCTGGGTCACCCGGGCGAAATCGAGCGCATCGTCGTCGATACCCTGCACTTCAAGGGCAACTACCCGGACAGCTGCTCGATCCAGGCGGCCTTCGTCAAAGGCGGCACCGACAGCCAGATCGAGACCCAGAGCCTGTTCTGGCGCGAACTGCTGCCGAGCCAGAAGCTGCAGATGCACGCCGAGCATGAGTTCAGCGAGCAGATCAAGGCACTGGGGCCGATCACCCACGTGCGCATCAACGTATTCCCGGACGGCGGTATCAGCCGCCTGCGCCTGTTCGGCAAAGTCGCCAAGTAAACCGGGGCGACAGGAGGGGCGCTGCCGATCGAAGCCCCTCCCACATGCCCGACTATCAGCCCTCGCTTTCGCCGGCGGGGTCTAACACAACGAACAAGAAGACCATCATGCGCACATTGATCATCGAGCCCCTCAGCAAGGAAGCCTTCGCCCCCTTTGGCGATGTCATCGAAACCGAGGGCAGCGACTTCTTCATGATCAACAACGGGTCGACACGTCGTTATCACAAGCTGGCCACGGTCGAGACCGCCCAGCCGGACGATAACGCGATCATCAGCATCTTCAGTGCCGAAGCGCTGGACATGCCGTTGACCATTCGCATGCTGGAGCGCCATCCGCTGGGCAGTCAGGCCTTCATACCCCTGCTCGGCAACCCCTTTCTGATCGTGGTCGCGCCACTTGGCGATGCACCTGAATCAGAGTTGGTCCGCGCCTTCCGCAGCAACGGCAGGCAGGGCATTAATTACCATCGCGGCGTCTGGCACCACCCGGTGCTGACGATCGAAAAGCGGGATGACTTCCTGGTGGTTGATCGCAGCGGTTCAGGTAACAACTGCGATGAGCATTTCTTCGACGAGGCAGACCAACTGCACCTCGACCCCCACCAATAAGAGAAGCCCAGGGGACCGGCCGGCCGGCACTGGGAAAGAGGTACACACTGTGGAAGCACATCTGACTGAATGGCTGAACCTGGGCATTCGCTGGGTCCATATGATCACCGGCATCGCCTGGATCGGCGCATCCTTCTATTTCGTCTGGCTGGAGAACAACCTCAACCGCGCCAATCCCCGGGACGGCCTGTCCGGCGACCTCTGGGCGATTCACGGCGGCGGCATCTACCACCTGGAAAAGTACAAGCTGGCCCCGCCGAAAATGCCGGAGAACCTGCACTGGTTCAAATGGGAGGCCTACGCCACCTGGCTGTCGGGCGTGGCCCTGATGCTGGTGGTCTACTACCTCAACCCGAGCCTGTACCTGGTCAAGCCGGGCACCGACCTGGCACCGGAACTGGCCATCGTCATCGGCTTCGGCTCGATGATCGCGGGCTACATCGCCTACCACTTCCTCTGCGACTCGCCCCTGGGCAAGCGCCCGGCCCTGCTCGGTGCCGTGCTGTTCGTGCTGTTGATCGCCGCTGCGTATGGCTTCAATCAGATCTTCAGCGGCCGTGCCGCCTACATCCATGTCGGCGCGATCATCGGCACCATCATGGTCGGCAACGTGTTCTTCACCATCATGCCGGCGCAGCGGGCACTGGTTAAGGCCATCGAAGAGAACACTACGCCGGACCCGACCCTGCCGGCCAAGGGCCTGCTGCGTTCGCGCCACAACAACTACTTCACCCTGCCGGTGCTGTTCATCATGATCAGCAACCACTTCCCGAGCACCTACGGCAGCCAGTACAACTGGCTGATCCTGGCGGGCATCGCGATGCTGGCGGTACTGGTGCGCCACTACTTCAACACCCGCCATGACAGCAACAAGTTCGCCTGGACCCTGCCGGCTGCCGCCCTGGGCATGATCTGCCTGGCGTTCGTCACCGGCCCGGGCATGAAGTCGTCAGCACCGGAAACCGCCAAGACCATCACCTACGCACCGGTGCCAGCCACCGGCCTGCCGGGCAAGCCGCCGACCAGCCCGGTGCCCGCCAAAGCCGAGGCCAAACCGGCTGACAGCGCGCCTGCAGCGGCCCCGGCCGCCGATTCGGGTGATTTCGCCAAGATCAACAGCGTGATCCAGGAACGCTGCAGCGTCTGTCACTCCGCCCAGCCGAGCAGCCCGATGTTCAGCACTGCCCCGGCCGGCTTCGTGCTCGACACGCCGCAGCAGATCCAGGCCCAGGCGGCCAAGATCCAGGCCCAGAGCGTGGCCTCGCAGATCATGCCGCTGGGCAACATCACCAACATGACCCAGGAAGAACGCGACCTGATCGGTGCCTGGATCACCCAGGGCGCCCAGATCAACTGACCCCCCCGCCGCACCCGCCCGGGTGCGGCACCCTTTTCTGCCGCCTCCCGCCCCGCTTTCCCAGCGCATTCACGCCGCGTTCATACCGCATTGACTGCCTGCAAAAACCGCCTTTTATTTTTGTACACAATCTTCAAATAAATTGTTTTCAATAAATTTCGCCGGCTATATAGTCGGTACATTCTGACTCACTGGACAACTTTTCCAGCCGGCAGAACAGAGGCGCCGTGAAGCCTCGTGCAAGCCCATGACCATATAAAAACAACTGGCAGGCTCTGACATGACCACGAACCGCATTTCTCACGCCCTTGCTTCGTCCGCTGGTACCGCCAGCCGCGTTCTACCGCCCTCTCCCGATGCCTTCGATACCGGCGCACCTGTCGCCGCGCGCATTCCTGCCTGTGCGCCCCCACACCGCGTCTGCGGTCACCCCACGGCCTGAATTTCCACGCACGCGCCTTACCTGCCTTCCTGGTGGCTCGCCACCGGGGCAGCCACCCTGCAACCCTAAAAACAAGGAATACCCGATGAAGCACAACCATCTGCCCCGCTGCCTCGCGCTCTCCGCCGCCCTGCTCGGCGCCTCTGCTGCCCAGGCAGAAGGCATGCTGCAGTGGCAGGACAACAGCCTGACCTACCTCTACGGCGACAACTTCCAGCGCCTGAACTTCAATGAGGAAGAGCAGCGCTCGCAGACCACGTTCACCTTCGAGCACGCCAGCGGTTGGGCCTGGGGGGACGTGTTCTACTTCCTCGACTACATTCGCGCGGACAACACCCAGTCACGGGGCAGCTTCAGCAACGGCACGTTCGAACAGAAGGACAAGAACACCTTCTACTACATGGAATTCTCGCCCCGCGTCAGCCTGAACTGGCTCACCGGCCAGAACCTCTCGGTTGGCCCCCTGAAGGACGTCAAGGCCGCCTTCACCTACGAGAAAGGCGAAGGCGGTCCGGGCACCGAGAACTACCTGTACGGGATCGGGCTGGACTGGGACGTGCCGGGATTCGCCTTCCTCAACACCAACCTGTACAGGGTCAAGGTCAACAACCACGTGTTCTTCGCCGACCAGGACAGCAACGGCTACACCACCCAGCTGACGATCGCCGGCGCCTACCCCTTCGCCATCGGTGACCAGAGCTTCCTGATCGACGGCTTCATCGACTGGCGTGCACCGTCCAAAGAGGCCAACACCCAGACCTCGGTCGGCTCCTCGATCCAGATCAAGTGGGACGCGGGCAAGGCGCTGTTCGGCGAAGAACGCACCCTGTATGTGGGCACCGAAGTGAACATGTGGCACAACAAGTACGGCATCAAACCCATCGACGGCTCCACCGATGGCTTCGATCAGACCGCCGTGCAGGCGCTGGTCAAATACCACTTCTGATCGGCCACGAAAGGCGCCCACAAAAAAGGGGACCGACGCCTGGCGTCGGTCCCCTTTTCGTTCCACTACGCCCGGTGCGGACCGGACGCCCGGCTTAGCTGGCGCGGGCGATGTTGCGCAGGGACTTCACTTCGTCGTGATTGCGCTGCACGCCTTGAGCCTGGCGTTCCACAACTTCACGCACGCTTGGCGGCAGATCCTTCTGCAGGGCCTGGCGGTAGTTCTTCAGCGCCACGTCTTCGCCACGCTCGCACTCGTTGAGAATCGCCGCGTCGTCTTTACCGGTGATCAGGCTTTTCAGATCGACCCAGCCACGGTGCAGGGTGCCGGCCACGCTGGAGCGGGTTTCCGGATCACCGCCCAGGCTGCGCACCAGGGCCTGCAACTCGGTGGCGGCTGCGGCACATTCCTGGCTGCGCTGGGTGAAAAAGGCTTTGAGACGTGCTTCTTTCACGTCTTCGGCGCACTCGCGAAAACCTTTTTCGCCGTCTTTGCTGGTTTCGATCAGATCGTTGAGTACCGAAACGACTTCTTTGTTTTCCATTACATGTTTCCTCTTCTCTCGAACCCATTTGCGCAGCCGGGACCTGTCCGGCTGCCTCAGTGAAGTGGACTGGACGCTTGCGCGGAAGGTTCAGAGAAAATGCCCGACCGGTTATCCGGCACAGAGCCGAGCCCGACGCGCACCCAGCGCAGCGACTGGCACGCAGCCGGTCGTCGGGTTCGCATCAGGGAGGCGAAACGGTCGCCTTGTTCTGGCGCCGCTTGAGGGAATCGATCTTCCATTGCTCCACGCCGATGAACTCGCTGTCGAGGTTGGCTTCCACGCCGTGAACCTGCTTCAGCTCGGCGACCCGTGTCGCGTGTTCGGCGAGAAATCGATCGAAGCGTGCGGCCAGCACCGGATGCCTGCTGGTGGACAGGTGGAAGCTGCCACGGGTGTAGGGCAGCGTGGCGTCGAACACCAGGGCACCCGGCCGCGCGCGAATGTTGTCGAGGTAATGGGTAGCCACCACCACATTGAAATACGCACCATCGGTGTCCTTCTTCAGCGCCTGGCGGATCATCTGCCGCAGGTCGTCGCTGTAGCTCACCTGGATCTGCCCGCTGTCGATGCGCGGCTCGTAGCCACGGGGTGTCCAGCCGCGAACCATGGCCAGCCGACGCAGGCCATCTACCGCCAGGCCCTGGCGATCCGGCACCACCAGCACGCCATCCACGTAGTCGACCAGCGCCTGGCTGTAATGCAGCGTCATGCCGGCCTTCTGAGCACTTGCCCAAAGCGGGCTGTCCGGGTACTTGAAGTCGATCTCGCCGCGCTGGAGCGCCGGCAGCAACTGCTCCACCGGCATTGCCCGGTAGCTCAGCGTCAAGCCGCTGTCGGCGGCGAAGGCATCCAGCACCTCACGGGCGAACCCCCGGTATTCGCCCTGGCCATCGAGGCTGTAATGCGGGGCGAACGGCGTGTCCTCGACGCCCACGACATAGGTCTGGGCGGCTACAACGGGCGCCAGCAGAACGGTGGTTAACAGGCACAGACGAACGGGCGGCATGGCGCCTCCTTGTTGTTTTTATGGGTTGGAATCGGCGAGGGCTCAGCCCCCGGTCATGCTCATGAAACGCACCACTTGCACCTGCGCGTCGGCAGCAAAGTGATGACGCTCGGGCTTGAGACGCAGGGCCTCGACCAGCGCCTGACGCAGCCGTGCGGTATCGCCAGGGTGGGCACGTACCAGGCGCTTGAGATCCAACGCGTTGTCGTGCCCCAGGCACAACACCAACTTGCCTTCGGCGGTGACCCGCACACGGTTGCAGTCGCCGCAGAAGTTGTGGCTGTGCGGTGAGATAAAGCCGACCCGGGTGTCGCTGCCCGGCACCTGCCAGTAGCGCGACGGCCCGCCGCTGACCGCGCTGCTGCGCACCAGGGTATGGCGCGTTTCGAGGCGCGCGCGCACCTCGTCGCTGGAACAGAAGGTCTGCTGCCGCTGATGGCTGGAAACGTCGCCCAGCGGCATTTCTTCGATAAAGCTGATGTCCAGGCCGCGCGCCAGGGCGAACTCGAACAGCTCCAGCACCTCGTCGTCATTGCGCCCTTTCTGCACCACAGTGTTGAGCTTGATCCGCGAGAAGCCGGCCGCGCGTGCCGCCTCGATCCCGGCCAAGACCTGATCAAGGCGATCACGCCGGGTAAAGGCGGCGAAACGCTCGCGGCGCAGCGAGTCGAGGCTGATATTCAGGCGTTTCACCCCGGCGGCGCGCAACTGCGGCGCCAGCTCGGCCAGCTGCGAGCCGTTGGTGGTGATCGCCAGGTCTTCCAGTTCGCTGCGCACGCCGAGGCGTTGCAGCAGACTGATCAGGTTCTTGCGCACCAGCGGCTCGCCACCGGTGATACGGATACGCCGTACCCCCAGGCCGATAAAGGCATCGGCCACGGCATAGAGTTCTTCCAGGCTGAGGATCTGCTGGCGGGGGGCGAAAACCATGTCTTCGGCCATGCAATAGGTGCAGCGAAAATCACAACGGTCGGTCACCGACAGCCGCAGGTAAGTGATGCGTCGTCCGAACGGATCGATCAATTGGGTATCGTGCACGGACCCTCCCCCGAGCTCGACGAGTCGAGGCTTTTTGTCATGGATTGCCGCGAGAAAAGATGGAAACAGAAATGCCATTTTTTGTATACATAAATTTGACCCACAGGTCAGCTAAGTGACCACAGGCCCGCCGGGCGCTTGCTTGAGCGGTGCGCAAGGCCGGTGCTACCATGCCCGACCGCCGCCTCCAGACCAGGCGACACCAGGAAATCGATAGGGCTTATGAGCAGCATCCGCGAGCGCAACAAAGAACTGATCCTGCGCGCAGCCAGTGAAGAATTCGCCGACAAGGGCTTCGCCGCGACCAAGACCAGCGACATCGCCGCCAAGGCCGGGCTGCCCAAGCCCAACGTGTACTACTACTTCAAGTCCAAGGAGAACCTCTACCGCGAGGTTCTCGAGAGCATCATCGAGCCCCTGCTCGCCGCCTCTGCGCCGTTCAACCAGCCGGGCCGCCCGGCCGACGTGCTCAAGGCCTATATCCGCTCGAAGATCCGCATCTCCCGCGACCTGCCCTCCGCCTCCAAGGTGTTCGCCAGCGAAATCATGCACGGAGCGCCGCACCTGTCGTCCGAGCAGGCGGAGCAGCTCAACGCCCAGGCACGCCACAACATTTCCTGCATCCAGCGCTGGGTGGACCAGGGCCTGATGGCCAAGGTCGATCCGAATCACCTGCTGTTCAGCATCTGGGCCGCGACCCAGACCTACGCTGATTTCGACTGGCAGATCTCCACCGTCACCGGCAAGGCCAGCCTGAGCGACGACGACTACGAAGCCGCGACCCAGACCATCATCCGCCTGGTGATCAAGGGCTGCGAGGTAGACGAAAGCGTGATCAGCCCGTCCGAACAGGTTGGCAATAGCTGATAACGCCTGGTGGGTTACGGCGCGTCCGATACCACCCTACAGAGCGCACCGCACTCCCGTAGGGTGGGTTAGCGGCGCCAATCCGCGATACAAAAAACACCGCCGCACCACGCGCGCCGCGTAACCCACCATGGCGTCAGATGTAACGCCACAGCAGGCCAATCCGCCAACGTCCGCGTCGGATTCACGCGTCCGGACGTTACGCCGCGACGCCCGCATCCGCCTGCAACCCCACCGATTCCACGGCGCTGATCGCACACTGCTCGTCGATATCCGAGGTGTCGCCGGTGATGCCGATGGCACCGAGCACGTCGCCGTTGGCGCCCCGAATCAACACCCCACCCGGGGCTGGCACCAGGTTGCCGGCGGCCAGGGCGTTCACCGCACCGATAAAGGCCGGGCGCTGTTGCGCGTCGGCGGCGATCAGGCGCGAGCCCTTGCCCAGCGCCAGTGCGCCCCAGGCCTTGCCCACCGCGATCTGCGGGCGCAGCAGGCTGGCGCCATCCTCACGTTGCAGACTGATCAGGTGACCGCCCGCGTCCAGCACCGCCACCGTCAGCGGCGCGCTGGGTAGCTGACGACCGACGGCCAGGGCATTGCGGGTGATATCCAGGGCCGTACTCAGGCTGATTCCACTCATAGGGGATTCCTCTCAAGGTCAGTAAGACGTTCGCCGCGTTTTCTTTGGAGCTTTCCTCTAAAAAAGCGCGGCAGCAAAAAGCCCCTATGCAATAACTCAACGGCGCCACCGAAGCAACCACTTAATACAATTTACGTATTTTATGTACACAAATAAAAACGCATAAAACACACAATTCAAGTATCGACAAACCCGTCAGGCGCCCCGCCCGTCCCAGTACCCCAGGGTGTTGTAGATCGCCTTCAGGTAATCGATGAAAAACCGCACCTTGACCGGCAGATAACGCTGCTGCGGGTACACCGCCTGGATGTCGTAGGCCGGGATTTCGTAGTCATCGAGTACCGTCACCAGCTCCCCTGCCTTGAGCTCGGCCTGGATCTCCCAGGTCGAGCGCCAGCCGATGCCCAGCCCCTGCTTGACCCAGTCATAGAGCAGCTCGCCGTCGTTGCAGTCGAGGCTGCCGGAGACCCGCACCGCCACCTGCTTGCCGTCGCGCAGGAAGGTCCAGCCGCGCTTCTGCCCACCCTGCAGGTTGAACGCCAGGCAGTTGTGCCGTGACAGGTCTTCCAGGGTGCGCGGCACGCCGTGCACCTCGAAGTACGACGGCGCCCCACAGACCACGCGACGGTTGGGGAACAGCTTGACCGCCACGTAGTTGGGGTCGGTGACCTCCCCGATGCGGATGCCCACGTCGTACCCCTGGCGCACCAGGTCGACCAGGCTGTCGGTGAAATTGAACGACAGCTTCAGGTCCGGATAACGCGCCAGGAAGGCCGGCGCATGGGGCGCGATATGCCGCCGACCGAATGCCGCCGGGGCCGACACTACCAGGTGCCCGCGCACCGAACTGCCGCCCCGGGCGACGCTGGCATCGGCTTCGTCGAAGTCCTTGAGCAGCACCCGGGCACGCTCCAGGTACTGCTCGCCGAGGTCTGTGAGCTGCAGGCCGCGGGTCGAGCGGTGCATCAGTTTGATCCCCAGGTGCTGCTCCAGGGCATCCAGGCGCCGGCCCATGACCACAGGGGTCACGCCTTCACTGAGAGCGGCCGAGGCGAAGCTGCCGTTATCGGCGACCAGGACGAAACTGCGAACGAGGGTATGGCGGTCCATTCAATACTCCAGATATCGACAGAACTGAAGTATCCATCAATTCCGTCTCGTTGGCCCAGTCGGCATCCTTGGCTCACCTGGAATTTTTCGAATAACGCCAAGAGGAAAGATCATGGCCAGAATGAGAGCAATCGAGGCCGCCGTCCTGGTGATGCGTCGCGAAGGTGTCGACACCGCGTTCGGTATCCCCGGTGCCGCCATCAACCCCCTGTACGCCGCGCTGAAGAAAATCGGCGGTATCGATCACGTCCTGGCCCGCCACGTCGAAGGCGCCTCGCACATGGCCGAAGGCTACACCCGCACCAACGCCGGCAACATCGGCGTGTGCATCGGCACCTCCGGCCCGGCCGGCACCGACATGGTCACCGGCCTGTACTCGGCCTCCGCCGACTCCATCCCGATCCTGTGCATCACAGGGCAAGCCCCCCGTGCCCGCATGCACAAGGAAGACTTCCAGGCTGTCGACATCACCAGCATCGTCAAGCCGGTCACCAAGTGGGCCACCACCGTGATGGAGCCTGGCCAGGTGCCGCGCGCCTTCCAGAAAGCCTTCTTCGAGATGCGCAGCGGCCGCCCCGGCCCGGTGCTGATCGACCTGCCGTTCGACGTGCAGATGGCCGAGATCGAATTCGACATCGACGCCTACGAGCCCCTGCCCCTGGCCAAGCCAACCGCCAACCGCGTGCAGGCGGAGAAAGCCATCGCCCTGCTGAATGACGCCGAACGCCCGCTGCTGGTTGCCGGTGGCGGTATCTTCAATGCCGATGCGGCGGACAAGCTGGTGGAATTCGCCGAGCTGACCGGCGTGCCGGTGGTCCCGACCCTGATGGGCTGGGGCGTGATTCCGGACGACCACAAACTGATGGTCGGCATGGTCGGCCTACAGACCTCGCACCGCTACGGCAACGCCACCCTGCTCGAATCCGACCTGGTGTTCGGCATCGGCAACCGCTGGGCCAACCGCCACACCGGTTCGGTGGATGTCTACACCGAAGGCCGCAAGTTCATCCACGTCGACATCGAACCGACCCAGATCGGCCGCGTGTTCAACCCGGATCTGGGCATCGTCTCCGACGCCGGCGCAGCCCTGGACGCCTTCCTGCAAGTGGCCCGCGAGTGGAAATCCGCCGGCAAGCTGAAGGACCGCAGTGCCTGGGTCGAGTCGTGCCGCGAGCGCAAGCGCACTCTGCAGCGCAAGACCCACTTCGACAACGTGCCGGTCAAGCCGCAGCGCGTGTACGAGGAAATGAACGAGTTCTTCGGCAAGGACACCTGCTACGTCAGCACCATCGGCCTGTCGCAGATTGCCGGCGCGCAGTTCCTGCACGTCTACAAGCCGCGCCACTGGATCAACTGCGGCCAGGCCGGCCCGCTGGGCTGGACCATTCCGGCGGCCCTGGGCGTGGTCAAGGCCGACCCGAGCCGCAAGGTCGTGGCGCTGTCGGGCGACTATGACTTCCAGTTCATGATCGAAGAGCTGGCGGTGGGTGCGCAGTTCAACCTGCCCTACATCCACGTGCTGGTGAACAACTCCTACCTGGGCCTGATCCGCCAGGCGCAGCGCGGTTTCGAGATCGACTACTGCGTGCAGTTGGCCTTCGAGAACATCAACGCGCCGGAGATCAACGGCTACGGCGTCGACCACGTGGCCGTGGTGGAAGGCCTGGGCTGCAAGGCGATTCGCGTGTTCGACGCCAACGACCTGCAGGCCGCCTTCGCCGAGGCCAGCAAGCTGATGGCCGAGCACCGCGTGCCGGTGGTGGTCGAGGTGATCCTGGAGCGTGTCACCAACATCTCCATGGGCACCGAAATCAACGCGATCAACGAGTTCGAAGAACTCGCCGAACGCGGCACCGATGCCCCGACGGCCATTTCGCTGCTGGATTGATTCGCCCTGCTCCCCTCTCCCTCGGGAGAGGGGCCGGGGGTGAGGGCTGTGTGAGACACGCAGTCTTCGCCTCAACCCAACACTGCTTTCCCTCACCCCAACCCTC
>JBLZZJ010000025.1:0-9771 GCA_050282285.1 Pseudomonas sp. | reverse complement strand
GCGGACGGGACTCGAACCCGCGACCCCCGGCGTGACAGGCCGGTATTCTAACCGACTGAACTACCGCTGCGCGTAACCTCGAAGGCGAGTTGGTGGGTGATGACGGGATCGAACCGCCGACCCTCTGCTTGTAAGGCAGATGCTCTCCCGGCTGAGCTAATCACCCTTCACTCTCGAAGTGGGGCGCATTCTAGAGAGCCATTCAGACCTTGGCAAGCACTGATTTAAATATTTTTTATCGGCACGCCAAAGGCTTAGCGCAAACGACGCTCGGGCTTGGCCTGAAGCGCCAGGGGGGACAATAATGCGCGCTTTGCGTTAACGGCATGCCGTGCGAGTCATGCGAACGCCAGCCGGCGTTCACGGTCTGACCGCTTCCCTCATCCGTCGCTGCGCGCCACCTTCGCCCCGGCGGAGGACAGACTAAGGATGGCGTTGTCTCGCGACCTATACATCGAATGGAGAGTCACCCCCTCATGTGGTTCCGTAACCTGCTGGTCTATCGCCTCACCCAGAACGTTCCCTTCGATGCCGACGCACTCGAAGCCGCACTGGCCGCCAAACCGGCCCGCCCGTGCGCCAGCCAGGAACTGACCACCTACGGTTTCATCGCCCCCTTCGGCAAGGGTGCCGATGCGCCGCTGGTGCACAGCAGCCAGGGCTTCCTGCTGGTGGCCGCGCGCAAGGAAGAACGCATCCTGCCCGGCAGCGTGGTGCGCGATGCACTGAAAGAGAAGGTCGACGAGATCGAAGCCGAACAGATGCGCAAGGTCTACAAGAAGGAGCGCGACCAGCTTAAAGACGAGATCGTGCAGACCTTCCTGCCCCGCGCCTTTATCCGCAAGTCGGCGACCTTCGCCGCCATCGCACCGGCCCAGGGCCTGATCCTGGTCGACGCCTCCAGCCCGAAGCGCGCCGAAGACCTGCTGTCCACCCTGCGCGAAGCCATCGGCTCACTGCCGGTGCGTCCGCTCACCGTGAAGATCGCGCCGAGCGCGACCATGACCGACTGGGTGAAAACCCAGAAAGCCGCTGCCGACTTCCACGTGCTCGACGAATGCGAGCTGCGTGACACCCACGAAGACGGCGGAGTGGTGCGTTGCAAACGCCAGGACCTGACCGGCGACGAGATCCAGCTGCACATGACCTCCGGCAAGCAGGTGACCCAGCTGTCCCTGGCCTGGCAGGACAAGCTGTCCTTCGTGCTCGACGACAAGATGGTCGTCAAACGCCTGCGCTTCGAAGACCTGCTGCAAGACCAGGCCGAACAGGATGGCGGTGACGACAACCTCGGTCAGCTGGACGCCAGCTTCACCCTGATGATGATGACCTTCGTCGAGTTCCTGCCGGCGTTGTTCGAAGCCTTGGGTGGCGAAGACATCCCACAGGGTATCTAAAGGCCGCCAATGCCCGATGGGGCGAGTGAAACGCGCTGACGTTTCCTCGCCCGACTGACGATAAGGCACTCGCCCTGCCGTCCCCCTGATCCGTGCCGAGCAGGCCCTGTTCGGCATCCCGCCAGCCAGACCGGAACCGTGCCATGTCCGCCCTGATCGCCCTGAGCCGCTTCGTCGGCAACACCTTTGCCCTGTGGGTCCTGCTGTTCGCCGTGCTGGCGTTCTTGCTGCCCGCGGCCTTTCTGCCCCTCACTTCGTGGATCGTGCCGCTGCTCGGCCTGATCATGTTCGGCATGGGCCTGACCCTCAAGGCCGAGGACTTTCGCGAGGTGGCCCGGCGCCCGGTACGCGTGCTGGTCGGCGTGCTGGCCCAGTTCATCATCATGCCCAGCCTGGCCTGGCTGCTGTGCAAGCTGTTCAACCTGCCGGCGGAAATCGCCGTGGGCGTGATCCTGGTCGGCTGCTGCCCAGGCGGCACCGCCTCCAACGTCATCACCTGGTTCGCCCGGGGCGACGTCGCCCTGTCCGTGTCGATCACCTCGGTCACTACACTGATGGCACCGGTGGTGACGCCGGCGCTGATCTGGCTGCTGGCCTCGGAGTGGCTGCCGGTTTCGTTCTGGGGGATGTTCGTGTCGATCCTGCAGGTGGTGCTGCTGCCGATCATTCTCGGCCTGGTGGTGCAGCGCGTGCTGGGCGAACGGGTCAAGCTGGCGGTGGACATCCTGCCGCTGGTCTCGGTGCTGTCCATCGTCGCCATCGTTGCCGCGGTGGTGGCCGCCAGCCAGGCGAAGATCGCCGAGTCCGGCTTGCTGATCATGGCCGTGGTGATCCTGCACAACAGCCTTGGCCTGGGCCTCGGCTACCTGGCCGGCGTACTCACCGGTATGCCACTGGCCCAGCGCAAGACCCTGTCCATCGAGGTCGGCATGCAGAACTCCGGGCTTGGCGCGGCATTGGCCAGCGCGCATTTCTCGCCCCTGGCGGCGGTACCCAGCGCGCTGTTCAGCGTCTGGCACAACCTGTCCGGCGCATTGCTGGCGACCATTCTGCGGCGCATGAAGGACGACAAGCAGGACTGATCCCGGTTTTCCACGGCAGGCGATTCGTGCACACTATTGGGGCATGCCGGGGACGACCCCGGACCTCACGTGCATGACTGCCGGGGACGACCCCAATCCTGTCTGGAGGTCACCATGTCCTGGATCATCCTGTTCTTCGCCGGCCTGTTCGAGGTCGGCTGGGCCGTCGGCCTGAAATACACCGACGGCTTCACCCGCCCCCTCCCCACCGCCCTGACCGTGGCCGCCATGGTCGTCAGCCTGGGCCTGCTTGGCCTGGCGATGAAGGAGCTGCCCCTGGGCACCGCCTACGCGATCTGGACCGGTGTCGGCGCCGTCGGCACGGTCATCGCCGGAATCATCCTGTTCGGCGAATCCATGGCGCTGATTCGCCTCGCCAGCGTGGCCCTGATCATCTGCGGCCTGATCGGCCTCAAGCTCAGCCACGGATAACCCAGCCTGAAAAGAAAAGCCCCGGCATCTGCCGGGGCTTTTTCATTCAGCGGATATCACCGCGCAATCGGGTCACCTGCTCCTGCAGGAACTGACGGTTGGCCAGTTCCGGATCAAGCGGCGCCCCAGCTACCAGCTGGATGCGTGACCACAAGCGCCGGAGGAAGCCCTTGTTCGGGTCGCGGCTGAAGAAGCTGCCCCACAATCCCTGCAACGCCATCGGCACCACCGGCACCGGGTTCTCCTGCAGGATGCGCTCGACACCGTTGCGGAATTCATCGATCTCGCCATCGGCGGTCAGCTTGCCCTCGGGGAAGATGCACACCACCTCGCCATTGCGCAGGTACTCGGCGATCTTCTTGAACGCGGCGTCGTAGATCAGCAGGTCTTCGTTGCGCCCGGCGATCGGCACGGTGCCGGCGGTGCGGAAGATGAAGTTGAGCAACGGCAGGTTGTAGATCTTGTAGTACATGACAAACCGCACCGGCCGCCGCACCGCTCCACCGATCAGCAGCGCATCGACGAACGACACGTGGTTGCACACCAGCACCGCCGGCCCCTCCTCCGGGATCGCGTCCAGTCCCTTGTGCTCGACGCGGTACATCGAGTGCCCCAGCAGCCAGATGAGGAAGCGCATGGTGAACTCGGGGACGATCTTGAAGATGTAGCTGTTGACCGCGATGTTCATCAGCGAGATCACCAGGAACAGCTGCGGAATCGACAGCCCGGCCACGCTCAGGAACAGAATGGTGATGATCGCCGACGTCACCATGAACAGCGCGTTCAGGATGTTGTTGGCCGCGATCACCCGCGCCCGTTCGTTTTCTGCGGTACGCGACTGGATCAGCGCATACAGCGGCACGATGTAGAAGCCACCGAATACCCCGATCCCGAGGATCGAGCCGAGAATCCACCAGGCCTGCCCGTGACCGAGCACCGCCAGCCAGTCCTGGGGCTGGGTGCCCTGGGGAAAGCCGCCGGAATGCCACCAGAGCAGGATGCCGAACAGCGTCAGGCCGATCGAACCGAAAGGCACCAGGCCGATCTCGACCTTGTGCCCGCTCATGCGCTCGCAGAGCATCGAACCCAAAGCGATGCCCACCGAGAACACCGTGAGAATCAGGGTGACGACGCTTTCGTCGCCGTACAGCCATTCCTTGGAGTAGGCCGGGATCTGCGTCAGGTACACCGCCCCGAGGAACCAGAACCAGGAGTTGCCGACCAGCGAGCGTGACACCGACGGGCGCTGGCCGAGGCCGAGCTTCAGGGTCAGCCAGGTCTGGCGGAAGATGTTCCAGTCCAGTTGCAGGCTCGGCAAGGCCGCCGGCGCGTGGGGAATCTTGCAGCTGGCCAGGTAACCGACCACCGACACGCAGACCACGCTCGAGGCGACGATGCCGGCGTAGGCGCTGCTGGCCATCATGATACCGGCCACCAGGGTACCGGCCAGGATGGCGAGGAAGGTGCCCATTTCCACCAATGCGTTACCGCCCACCAGCTCTTCGGGCTGCAGGTGTTGCGGCAGGATCGAGTACTTCACCGGGCCGAACAGCGCCGACTGGGTGCCCATCGCGAACAGCGAGAACAGCATCAGCGGCAGGTTGCCCAGCAGCACGCCCGCCGCACCGGTGAGCATGATGAAGATCTCGGCGAACTTGACCTTGCGGATCAGGTTGTCCTTGTCGAACTTCTCGCCCAGTTGTCCGCCCAGGGCGGAAAACAGGAAGAACGGCAGAATGAACAGCAAGGCGCAGAGGTTGACCAGCAGATCGCGGTCGGCGCTGACGGTCAGCTTGAAGAGGATGGCGAGAATCAGCGACTGCTTGTAGATGTTGTCGTTGAAGGCGCCGAGCAACTGGGTGATGAAGAACGGGAGAAAGCGCTTCTTGCCAAGCAGGGCGAATTGCGAATGTTGGGTCATCGTCCGTGTACCTGTCTGCTGAAAGCCAACTGGGGCATCCAGCATTGGACTGCAAGATGCCCCGGCAAAGCCACAGGTAACGACGAATTTTGCTGATTATCCTGGCAAAAAATGCACCTCAGATCGGCAATTGCCCCATCGCCCAGCGCAGCAGGAAGAACACCAGCAGACCGCCACCGATGGTCGCCAGCAGGTGCCGGGTCAGTGCGGCAATCGCGATCGTCGCCAGGCCGGCCAGCAGGTACGCGTTGTCCAGGCTCACCTGCCACTGCTGGCCGTCCGGCATGAACATGACCGGCACCACGATGGCGGTGAGCACCGCCGTCGGCACGTAATGCAGCGCCTGGCGAATCAGCGGAGGGAAGCGCAGGTCGGGAAAGGCGAACAGGCTGTAGCGGATCGAATAGGTGATCACCAGCATGCCGAAAATCAACACCCAGTTTTCCATCACACCACCTCCTCGACCACCAGACCGCTGCGCCGCTCAAGCAGCACCCCCACCACAATCCCGCTGAACGCCGCCGCCAGCAGCCCCAGCTTGTAAGGCAATGCGTGGCAGACCAGGGCCACCGCTGCTGCCACCAGAGCCGCAGCCACCTGCGGACGGTTGCGCAGCATCGGCACGACGATGCCGATGAAGGTCGCCAGCATGGCGAAATCCAGGCCCCAGGCGCCAAGGTTGGGCACGCTCTGGCCGAACACCACCCCCACCAGCGTGCACAGCTGCCAGTTCACGTACATGGCCAGCGCCGCACCGAGGAAGTACCAGTGCTTGTTCGGCGAGGCATCGTGCTCCGCGTAGCGGTGCACCACCACGGCATAGGCTTCGTCGGTCAGCCAGAAGGCCAGCGGCATTCGCCAGCGCTTGGGCAGGTGCCGGACATAGGGCTGCAGGCTGGCGCTATACAGCGCATGGCGCAGGTTGACGACAAAGGTGGTGAGCAGCAGAACCGCCAGGCCGACGCCCGCACCGAGCAGGCTGATGGCAATGAACTGGGCCGAGCCGGCGAACACCAGCAGTGACATGCCGATGGTCTGCCAGGGGGTCAGCCCGGCGGCGCCGGCCAGGCTGCCGAAGATGATGCCGAACGGGATCGCACCGAGCAGCATGGGCACCATGTCACGGGCACCCTGGGTGAATTCATGCGAGCGGGTCATGGGAGCTCTCCTTCTGATCGACAAGGCTAGCGGGGTGTGATCGGAGCGTCTTGTACGATCTTGCGCGCGATCTCCTGCGTGCAGAACGCCGGAGCGCCGGAACGCCGGAAAGTCGAGCAGCCTGCGGACTTCGATCACATGCCTGACCGAGGTCCGTTGGCGACGCCTGCCGATGCCACTAGGCTTGCCCGCACCTCGTGTCAGCCCCACGCGGTCTGAACAAGGAAGACACCCATGCAATGGACACAGCCCCCAAGCCTGACGGCCGTTGAAGACGCGATCCTGACCTTCTTCGATCATCTGCCAGTGAGCACCGTGCAGGCCCTGGCCACGGTGCACGTCAAACCGCACGCCGGCAGCGCACCAGCAGCCACGTTGGATTTTCACCTGCGCTCGCTGTGGGAAGACCTGGAAGACTGGCTGGATGATCTGGAGGACCCGTCATTCGCCGGCGACTGGCAGAGCCGGCTCACCCCGCTGCGCGCCCTTCCGCGCGATGCCGTCGGCTGGACGGTATTCAGCGACGATCCGCAGCGCATGTCCGATGGCGACAGCATCACCGTCACCGTGCACTACCTGGCCGAGCCAACCGACTGTGGCGCCCGCTTCGAGGTGCTGCGAACCGATGCCGGTTATGTACTGGCCCTGGATTCCATCCGCCTCGGGTAAGCAGGCGCAGCCCCCTACCTGGCTCAGGCGCTGAAGCGCGCTTCCAGCTGCTGCTTGATGGCCGGCCACTCGTGGTCGGTAATGCTGTAGAGCACGGTATCGGCCAGGCGCCCGTCCGCCAGGCGCCGGTGGTTGCGCAGTACGCCCTCGCGCTGGGCGCCGAGCTTTTCGATGGCACGCTGCGCCCGCAGGTTGCTGCTTGCGGTTTTCAACTGCACCCGCACCATGCGCCAGTTTTCGAAGGCGTGGCGCAGCATCAGGTATTTGACCGTGTCGTTCAGGCCGGTGCCGTGCTGGCTGCGGTCGAGCCAGGTCCAGCCGATTTCTGTTGCCGGCAGCGTCGGGATGAACTCGGCGAAACGGGTGGTACCCACCACCTGATCGTTCAGGCGAATCACAAACGGCAACGCCTTGCCGTCGCGCTGCTCCTGCAGCGCCTGGCGGTACCAGTCCAGACGCTGGGCACCGCTCATGTGGATCAGCTCCTCGCGGTTGGCCTCGGCTAGCTCGACCAGTGCGGGGATGTCCCCATCGACCATCGGTTCGATACGCAGCGCGCCTCGCTGCAAGGTGATGAGTTGCGGCTTGAACATGAGGTCCCTCCTGGGACATGGGCACACACCCGGCGTAACACCCGGTTCGGGGTGCGCTATACCGGTAATCCTGGGTAAGGCAAAGGCGGTGCTTCATCAGGGTGCGACCTTGGTAGCGCCTGACGCCACACGACTTTGCTGCGACACTGTGGGCATTCGGTTTGACGTATTGCCCGGGCAGGGTAAATCCTCCCCCACCGCCAGGTTTCGACCGGCAAAGCCCTACTTAGTTTGCTCTCGGAGTGTGCATGTCGTTGTCCAGCGGGCTGATCGCCGCGGTCGCCCTGATTTACATGGCCATCCTCTTCGCCATCGCCTTCTATGGCGACCGTCGTCGCGCGCCCATGCCGCCGCGCGTGCGCGCCTGGGTCTACAGCCTGTCGCTGGCCGTCTACTGCACCAGTTGGACCTTCTTCGGCGCAGTCGGCCAGGCCGCCGAACAGCTCTGGTCGTTCCTGCCGATCTACCTGGGACCGATCATCCTGCTGCTGTTCGCCCCCTGGGTCCTGCACAAGATGGTGATGATCAGCAAACAGGAGAACATCACCTCCATCGCTGACTTCATCGCCGCACGCTACGGCAAATCCCAGTCCCTGGCGGTGGTGGTGGCGCTGATCTGCCTGGTCGGCGTGCTGCCTTACATCGCCCTGCAGCTCAAGGGCATCGTCCTCGGCGTGAACCTGCTGATCGGCGCCGGCCCGGACTCCACCGGCACCCGCGCCCAGGACACAGCACTCATCGTGTCGCTGGCCCTGGCGCTGTTCACCATCCTGTTCGGCACCCGCAACCTGGATGTCACCGAGCACCACCGCGGCATGGTGCTGGCCATCGCCTTCGAATCGCTGGTCAAGCTGCTGGCGTTCCTGGCGGTCGGAGCCTTCGTCACCTATGGCCTGTTCAACGGCTTTGGCGACCTAGTGGACAAAGCCCGGGTCAGCCCGGCGCTCGACAACTTCTGGGGCCAGTCGGTGAACTGGCCGGCGATGATGGTGCAGACCGGCCTGGCGATGATTGCCATCGTCTGCCTGCCCCGGCAGTTCCATGTCACCGTGGTCGAAAACATCGAGCCGAAAGACCTGCGCCTGGCGCGCTGGGTGTTTCCTGCCTACCTGATACTGGCCGCCCTGTTCGTGGTGCCGATCGCCCTGGCCGGGCAGATGCTGCTGCCGTCCGGCGTCAGCCCGGACTCCTTCGTCATCAGCCTGCCGCTCGCCGAAGCGCACCCGGCCCTGGCCATGCTCGCCTTCATCGGCGGCGCCTCCGCCGCCACCGGCATGGTGATCGTCGCCTCGGTGGCGCTGTCGACCATGATTTCCAACGACATGCTGTTGCCCTGGCTGCTGCGCCGGCAGAACACCGAGCGCCCGTTCGAGGCCTTCCGCCACTGGATGCTCACAGCGCGCCGGGTCAGCATCGTGCTGATCCTGCTGCTGGCCTACGTGTGCTACCGCCTGCTCGGCTCCAACGCCAGCCTGGCGACCATCGGCCAGGTGTCGTTCGCCGCCATCGGCCAGCTGGCTCCGGCCATGTTCGGCGCCCTGCTGTGGAAGCAGGCCAACCGCCGTGGCGTGTTCGCCGGGATGATCGTCGGCGCGCTGATCTGGTTCTATACCTTGATCATGCCGCTGGTGGCGCGCAGCCTCGGCTGGCCACTGGAGAGCCTGCCGGGCCTGGCCAGCCTGCTGTATGCCCCCATCGGCTTCGAGGTCGATGCCCTGACACGCGGCGTGGTGCTGTCGCTGACCGGCAACTTCGTACTGTTCGCCTGGGTCTCCTACTTCTCCCGCACCCGGGTTTCCGAGCACTGGCAGGCCGGTCGTTTCATCAGCCACGACTTCGGCAACAAGCCCGCCGGGCGCAGCCTGCTGGCGGTGCAGGTGGAAGACCTGTTGCTGCTCGCCAGTCGCTTCGTCGGCGAGGAACGCGCGCGACAGAGCTTCATTCGTTTCGCCTATCGCCAGGGCAAGGGCTTCAACCCCAACCAGCCGGCCAACAGCGAGTGGATCGCCCATACCGAACGCCTGCTCGCAGGTGTGCTGGGCGCCTCGTCGACGCGGGCGGTGGTCAAGGCCGCCATCGAAGGCCGCGACATGCACGTCGAGGACGTGGTGCGCATCGTCGACGAAGCCAGCGAGGTGCTGCAGTTCAACCGCGCCCTGCTGCAGGGCGCCATCGAGAACATCACCCAGGGCATCAGCGTGGTCGACCAGTCGCTGCGCCTGGTGGCCTGGAACCACCGCTACCTGGAGCTGTTCGAGTACCCCGAGGGGCTGATCTACGTGGGCCGGCCGATTGCCGAGATCATCCGTTTCAATGCCGAACGCGGCATGCTCGGTGCCGGCAATGTCGAGGAACACGTCGCCAAGCGCCTGCACTGGATGCGCCAGGGCACCGCCCACACCTATGAGCGGGTGTTCCCCAATGGCCGGGTGATCGAGCTGATCGGCAACCCCATGCCGGGCGGCGGCTTCGTCATGAGCTTCACCGACATCACCGAGTTCCGCGAAGCCGAGCGCGCC
>JBLZZJ010000024.1:0-18809 GCA_050282285.1 Pseudomonas sp. | reverse complement strand
CCGGCGCATTCTACACAGCTTTCGCTGCTTTGCAACCCCTCTTTTTAATCTAACTCGTTGATTTACAAAGAGTTATTAGAGAGGCCTGCGCCGGAAGAGGTGCGCATTATAGGCACACCAAAATCCGCGTCAACCAATTATTGAAGTATTTCAGTCATCTACCGACTGGAGGCCTGGAAATGTGGCTGCCGATATATAGCTACCACCGCTGTCTCATAGGCCGCAGCCGATAATCGAACGCTTTGTCACCGCCAGGCAGCATAAGCCAGCCTCCATGGAAAAACCTAACAAACCCATATAAAACAATGAGATAGATCCAATAAGAGCACCGTATAACCACCTGAAACCCTGGAAACCCCCGTTACGCGTACCCGCAGAACCATTGACCGAATTAACCAGTTAGTACATTTTCGCCTCGCATCGTCCGAACTGCTACGCACGCGGCTCGGCAGAACAATAATAGAGGCTTGTCCTATGACTCCGACTGTCCTGGTGCTTAACGGCCCCAACCTGAACCTGCTTGGCACCCGTGAGCCTGCTACCTATGGCTACGAGACTCTTGCCGACATCTCCAAGCTTTGTGCAGACACCGCTGCCGAGTGCGGTCTGGCTATCGAATTCCGCCAGACCAACCATGAGGGCGAACTGCTGGACTGGATCCACCAGGCCCGCGGGCGCTGCGCCGGTATTCTGATCAACCCCGCCGCCTGGACCCACACCTCGGTCGCTATCCGTGATGCCCTGGTGGCCAGCGAACTGCCCGTCATCGAAGTGCACCTGTCCAACGTGCACAAGCGCGAGGCCTTCCGGCATATCTCATTCGTGTCCTCTATTGCCGTCGGCGTGATCTGCGGACTGGGCAGCCAGGGCTATCGCCTGGCGCTGCAGCACTTCAGCCATCTGCTCAAAGGATGAACGCCCCCATGCCTTCTCTGACTCCCAGCATTCTTGCCGGCCTGATCGGCGCCGGTATCCAGGGTTCCCGCACACCGGCCATGCATGAACGCGAGGGCGATGCCCAGGGCATGCGCTACCTCTATCGCCTTATCGACCTGGACCAGCTCAAGCTCGACAGCGATGCCCTCCCCACCCTTCTCACCGCCGCGCAGCAAATGGGCTTTACCGGTCTCAACATCACCTTCCCGTGCAAGCAGCTCATCATCCCGCTACTCGATGAACTCTCGGACGAAGCCAAGGGCATCGGCGCGGTAAACACCGTAGTGCTGAAGGACGGCAAGCGCGTCGGGCATAATACCGATTGCCTGGGATTCGCCGAAGGTTTCCGCCGCGGCCTGCCAGGCGTTGCCCGTCGCCATGTGGTGCAGATGGGTGCTGGCGGTGCAGGGGCAGCAGTGGCGCATGCGCTACTGAGCGAAGGCGTCGAACAGCTCACGGTCTTCGACGTGGAGCCCGAGCGAGCCCAGGCACTGGCGGACAATCTGAATCGGCACTTCGGGTCGACCAAAGCACGCGCGGGTCATGATCTCGCGGCAGCCATGGCGGCCGCCGATGGCCTGGTGAACACCACCCCAATGGGCATGACCAAACTCCCCGGTACCCCAGTGGACAAGTCGCTGCTGCGCCGAGAATTGTGGGTTGCGGAAATCGTCTACTTCCCGCTGGAAACCGAGCTGCTGCGTGATGCACGCGCCTTGGGCTGCCAGACGCTGAATGGCGGCACCATGGCGGTATTCCAGGCGGTCAAGGCATTCGAGCTATTCAGCGGCGTCGCCCCTGATGCACAACGCATGATGGACCACTTCGCCAGCTTCAATTGAGTACCGCGTGAAACGAAAAAGGGCCCCACAGGGCCCTTTCTTCTATATAGCAGCGCAATCAGCGCCGCATGTAGCGCAACACGGATTCGCAGATCACATGCTTATGCCGTTGCCTCACCGTGTCATCGGAGAGATCAATCTGGAAAATCGTGCCGAAGGTATGGCGGTTAGACACCCTGTAAAAGCAGAACGAGCTGATCAGCATGTGCACATCCAGAGGATCGAGCCCGCTGCGGAACGTCCCCTCCTCCTCACCGCGGCGCAGGATGTCGGCAATCGCCTGCAGCACGGAGTTGTTCAGGGTTGGGATCACTTCGGACTGAGTGATGTGCTCACCGTGATGAATGTTCTCGATGCTGACGATGCGCACGAAGTCGACGTTGTGATCGTGGTGATCGAAGGTGAACTCGACCAGGCGACAAATCGCTTCGACCGGCTCCAGCTCCGCCAGATGCAGAGTGTTCTCGGTTCGCCGAATATCCCCGTAGAGCTTTTCCAGCACGGCCAGGTACAGCAGCTCCTTGCTGGCGAAGTAGTAATAGATCATGCGCTTGGAGGTTTGCGTGCGCTCGGCGATCGCATCGACCCGCGCGCCTGACAACCCATATTGAACAAACTCGGTGATCGCCGCCTGCAGGATGCTTTCGCGGGTTTTCTCCGGGTTGTTCTTGCGCCCTTTTCGAGCGGGCTCCTCACGTGCGTCAGCCACGGCTACGGCGGGATTACTCATACGGACTCACTGTTTATTGGAGCATGCGGACGGGCGCCGCATGCTCGACTTATTTATTCAGAAAGCGCCCATTGCTGGATTACAACTGCACACGCCTGGTCGAGCCACTGCGCGACTTGGCCATGGCCGCCAGACGTACGGCCACGTTGGCGGCGCCATAGCCGACATACCCATTCTTGCGCTGAATGATTTCAAAGAAGAAGCGTTCTTCAAAAGCCTCGGTGTAGACGTGAAACAGCTCGCCACCCTGGGCATCGCGGTCGTACAGCACGTTGTAGTACGCCAGCTCGCTGAGGAACTCGTCATCGAAATCGAATCGCGCGGCGAGATCGTCGTAATAATTGAGCGGAATGTCCAGCAGCGGCACGCCGGCATCCTTGGCCCGGGCGACTTCCTTGAAAATGTCCTCGCACGAGAACGCAATGTGATGCACACCGGAGCCCCGGTAGCTGGACAAGGCATGGGCAATTGCCGTGTTGCGGTTCTCCGAAATATTCAGCGGCAGACGCACCGAGCTGCAGCGACTGCGCAGAGCCCGGCTTTTCACCAGGCCATAGGGGTCCGGCAGTACGACTTCGTCATCGGCCTCGAAATCCAGCAGGCTCTTGTAGAACAGCACCCAGCTATCGAGGCTGTCTGCCGGTAGCGCCAGTGCCATGTGGTCGATGCGCTGCAGGCTCCCGGTTTCGGCAGCCGCCGGATCGAGACGGAAATCGCTGTCGTAGATGGTCTGCCCTTCGGCGGCCTGCCCCACCAGGTAAATCAAACTGCCGTCCGGAGCGCGTACCGCCGGAATCTCCCGCTCGTTGGGGCCGATCAGCCCGCGGTACGGCTGGCCGCGAAAGTCGCACGCGCGCTCCAGGGCCGACGCGCCGTCCTTGACCCGCAACGCCGTGGCACACAACGACGGGCCGTGGGACTCGAAAAAATTGTGTGCGAACGAATAGGGCTCGGCGTTCAGCACGATGTTGATATCCCCCTGGCGCAGCAGGCTGACATCCTTCGAGCGGTGCTGTCCCGCACGGGCGAAGCCCAGGCGCTCCAGCCAGTGGCCGAGCTTGGCTCCGGCCGCTTCGTCCACGGCGAATTCGAGAAACTCGATCCCGTCATAGCGGCTGGCTGTCGGCGGCGCGAACAAGATGTCGAGGTTCGTGGACGCAGCCTCTTTCTGCAGCAGTGCCCGGGTCTTCTCCTCCAGGTACAGCAGCGAACGCAAGCCATCAGCGGCATTGGCCCGTGGTGGCGCAGCGCGGAAGCCGTCGTTGAAAATCTCCAGGGACAGTGGCCCGGTGTATCCGGTCTGGATGATCGGTGCCAGGAAGCCCGGCAGATCGAATTCGCCCTGCCCCGGAAAGCAGCGGAAATGCCGGCTCCACTCCAGCACATCCATGGCCAGGATCGGCGCATCGGCCATCTGCACGAAGAAGATCTTGTCGCCGGGAATCTCCCGGATCGCCGCCGGGTCGCCTTTGAGCGACAGAGTGTGGAAGCTGTCGAGAATCACCCCAACGGCCGGATGATCGGCCTGGCGTACCAGGTTCCAGACCTGCTGGTAGGTATTGACGTGACGCCCCCAGGCCAGCGCTTCATAACCGATGCGCAGACCGCGCGCACCGGCGTGTTCGCCGAGCAGACGCAGGTCATCGACCAGAATCGCCTCCTCACCCAGCGAGTCGGCCGCGACGTTGCTGCACACCAGCACCAGGTCGGTGCCCAGCTCCTGCATCAGATCGAATTTGCGCTCTGCACGGTCCAGATTGCGCGCCAGGCGATCACGCCGGCAGCCTTCGAAATCGCGGAAAGGTTGAAACAGCGTGATCGCAATGCCCAGGTCGGCGCACATGCGCCGCACGTCACGGGGGCTGCCATCGTAATAGAGCAGATCGTTCTCGAAGATCTCGACCCCATCGAATCCTGCGGCAGCAATGGCTTCGAGCTTCTCTGGCAGGGTACCGCTCAATGAGACGGTGGCAATGGAACGCTGCATGTTCAACTCCTGGTTATTGGCCTCGGCTTATGGCCCATGGCCTGTTGTTTCGCGCACGGACGCGCTTCAGGGTTCAACGATTATTGGCGCAGCGTTTCGGCACAGCAATTCAAAGTGTACGAACTGGTTAGTTTTTCGTTCGATTATCGAACACAAGCTTTCCAGCGCGAATTGACACCGCCCGACGGCCGTCAAAGGACCAGCGTCGAGGGCTATATAGGAAGGCCATAAGGGAGTCATCCTGACCGGCGTCGATCACAAACCGGCGCCTGCACGTGGCCAGGATGCGAGGCGGCGCCTTACTTCCTGCTAGCGCGCTGTTGCAGCCACACTGCGCCAAGCCCGCTGCAGCAGATCAACACGATACCCAGCAAGGTAATCAGCTCTGGCGTATGCCCGAACACCAGGAACCCGAGCAGCCCGGCGAAGACGATCTGGCAATAACCGAACGGCGCCAGCAGCGCCGGCGCTGCCTGGCGAAAGGCCTGAGTCAGGAACAGGTGCGCGGTCATCCCACAAGCGCCCAGCGCCAGCATGAAAAACGCATGTTCAAGGCTGGGCACTTGCCAGAAGAACGGCACCAGCAGGCTGATCGCGACCGTATTGACCAGGCCGGCGAAAAAATTGCTGGTGGTCGGGCTGTCGTACTGGCTGAGCTTGCGCGTGAGGATCTGGTAGAAACTGAAGCACAACGCCGAGCCCAGGGGCAGCAGCACTGCCGGCGTGAACAGGTCACCACCCGGATGGACGATCACCAGCACCCCGACAAAACCCAGCAGCACCGCGCCCCAATGCCCAGCGGACACCCGCTCGCCCAGCAGCGGCACAGACAGCGCAGTCACCAGCAGCGGCGCGAGGAAGTTGACGGCAGTCGCTTCGGCCAGCGGGATGAACAACAGGCCGCTGGTGAACAGCAGGCTGGTTCCCAGCAGGCACATGGCGCGCAACACCTGCAGACCAGGGCGCTTGCTGCGCAGCACCCGCAACCCCGACTGCGGTAGAAAGATCCCGGCCATCAGCAACGTGTGCACCACATAACGCGCCCACACCACCATCACCACCGGATAGAACCCGGACAGGTACTTGGACAAGGCATCGTGACTGGCGAACAGAAAGGTCGCCAGCACCAGCAGAAGAATCCCCTTCAGCGGGTGATTGACACCGGACAGCGGCGAACTGGGCGTACTCATGGGGCACTCATGGCAAGACAGCAATCAAGCTAATTTATAGCCAGCTAACTATAAGAACGAACCGCTCATGTCTTCGGCGGGGCATTGCAAACCTTATAGAACTGCCCTGCCCCGAACAACCCAAGGCCGTTGCACTACGTCGCCTGGAGCCGGGCCAGAACCGCCCGGGCCTTGTTCAATGCCATCTGCGCCCGCTGCAACGCACTCACACCCTGCTCCAGCAACTGGCGCGTAGGAATTTCCAGGCTGAGCGGGATATCCGTTGGCAGCGCCGCCAGCAACCCCAGCAGGTCGCAATCTCCATCTCCCGGAAAACGTCGCTCATTACGCGCCTGCCGCAGGATTTCCGCCATGTCATCCGGTCTCGGCCCGGCCACGTCGCAGAGCTGGGCGTATCGCAGACGCGAAGACGGAATGGCACGCAGCGCTTCAAGACTGGATGCCGAGCGGTCAAAGTGGAAAGCGTCCACCAGTACCCCTCCGTTCTCCCGGTTCGCGGTGGCAACAATGCGCGCTGCCTGCTCCAGGTCACGGGCATCGGTCCAGGGCATGAATTCCAGGTGCGGGTGCAGCCCGTAGGGCCTGGCCAGGTCGCACAGCGCCGCGAAGTTGTCGGTCTGTCGTGCTTCGTCTGCGTCGTTGCCGGCCACCAACACCTCGCTGGCACCAAATTCGGCGCCGATGGCGAGGATGGCATCGAAATCCGCCACGATGGTTTCCGGCTTGAGCCGCAGGATTTCGATATCCAGCACGGCAATACCGCTGTCACGCAGGCGCTGATGGGTCTGGCGACGCAGACCGGCATCCGTCATCAACGGGAAATGGTGCTCTTCGGCAGTGGCTGGCACCAGGCGCAGCCCGACATGGCTGTAACCTGCCCGCGCCGCCACCTCGACCATATCCGGGGGCGACAGCTCGAGGACGGTCAACGCCGCCAGGGAAAATACGCGTTCACTCATGGAAATCACTCTTCAAAAAAGACTTCTGCGGATGGCTCAAATGGACTGCGGCGTGCAGGCCTGACGGCTCTCGGCAGCGTCACGAATGGCTTCGATCAGCGCCAGGGTCCGCCCGGCGTCGGCGGCACTGACCAAAGGCAACGCCAGGCCACGCGCCACCTGCACGAAATGCCGCAACTGCCGGCTCAGTGCCTCCTCTCCCGTGTACGCCTCCTGCACCTGCACCTGCAGCAGCGGCTGATGCCAACCCGCGCCCGGCTCGGCGTAATGCCAGCGCTTGAGCTGAGGAATGCTCAAAGCACCCTCGGTCCCGGCCAGCAGGTAACAGGGTTGATCAGCCTGCCTCGGGTACACCGGGTTCTCGCCGGAATCCAGCTCCCAGCTCCAGGGCGCGGCCACCGCATCGGAGCCTGTGAGGGTGCCGAGCGCGCCATTCTCGAATTGCAGCAGCACGGCAGCACTGTCTTCGTTGGCAAAGCCGCGTACACCGTTGCTGGTGATGGCCTGGACCTGACGGACCTCGCCACACAGATGGCGCAGCAGATCAAGGTCGTGGATAAGGTTGGTCAGCAGCATCCCGGCGCCCGGCTCACGACGCCAGGGGATGTCGTAGTAGCTGGCGGGTTTCTGCAACTGCCAGAGCGCGGTCACCGTCGTCAGCCGGCCCAGAGCACCCTGATCAATCAGTTCTCGGGCACGGGCGATCAACGGGTTGTGGCGGCGATGGTGGCCGACCAGCACCGGCAAACCCCGTTGTTCACTGACGGCAACCAACTCGCGCACTTCATCGAGGTGCACGCCAACCGGTTTTTCCAGCAGCACCGGCACGCCAGCCGCAATGCAATCCAGGGCTGTGCTCACATGCAAGGCATTGGGATTGGCGACGATGGCCGCCTCGGGGAGTACCTGTTCCAACATCTGCCGGTGATCGGCGAAGTACGGTACGCCGCACTCGGCCGCAAACGCTGCCGCCTGCGGGCCGGGGTCGGCAATGGCGCATAGCTGCACCTCATCGAGCGCCTGTATGTGCTGGTAATGCTGGCGACCCATGACACCAGCACCGATCAGGGCGATACGCAGGGGGGAAGTCACGTGGCTGTCCTCGTCTTGTCGTTCTTGCGCTCGCGCTACCGAGGTTGCCTCGATGCGCTTCTTTTTTAATTTAGAACTCAGTTCCAAAATTTACGCAAGACGAAAATACAACGGGGGACGGATGCGTTCGCTGGGCGCTTGTCGCACACGGGAAGAGTTTTTAGCGGGGACGGAGAGCCAAGAGTGTCGCGGCTGAAGCCCTCCCACATCTCATCGCTCCTCCGTAGGGCGGATGTCGCTCTTCACATCCGCCGGATCGGTGAATCACTACCGATGGTGGATCGGTGAAGCGTGATCCAGCCTACGGGACTTCGGGGCATCCCATCATTCGTGGGAGAGGCTTTAGCCGCGACGAAAAGTCCGTAGGGCGGATGTCGCCTTCTACATCCACCAGAACGGTAAATCGCAGAGGACTAGGCGAACAACTCGGAGGCGGGGCTGGCGGCGGAGAGTTCTTCGGCGGCGGCGAGCAGCTCCGGTGCCAGCTCGTGAATACGAGCCAGCGGCAGCCGCGCGCTGGGGCCAGCGATACTGACTACCCCGATCACCCGCCCATCGAGCGGGTGGCGCACTACCGCAGCCAGCGCAGCGGTGCCCAGAGACGAGCTTTCCATGACCCACGCATAACCCTGCTGACGCGCCAGGGCGAGCCGCTCCAGCAGATCCTTTTCGTCGCGCGGTGCGTTGGGGCCAAACTGCGCCGGGTCGGCAATCCCCTGACGTGCCACCAGGGCGAGCGCATCTCCGTCATTCAGGCTGGCCAGCCAGGCATGCCCCGAGGCGGTGTAGAACAGCGGCGCATCACGCCCCATGTCGGGGTCGTAGCGCAGGCCGGAACGCGCGCCCTGGGATTTGGCGATCCAGGTCTGGCGCTCGCCTTCGATCACTCCCAGGCGCACCAGCTCGCCGCTCTCTGCGGCCAGGCGATCCAGCACAGGCTGCACCACATCCGCACCGCTGCTGGCCAGGTAGCGAAAGCCCAGGGCGACCAGCTTGGTCGACAACCGATAGCGGCTGGTCTGCGGGTCCTGGCGCACGTAGCCGAGGCGAATCAGCTCCGCCAGCATGCGGTGCGTGGCGCTTTTCGGGATGTCCCGCTGGTCAGCCAGGGTCTGCATGGGAACGCCGGCGGCATCGTCCGCAAGGCTCTCGAGTAGGCTCAACGCCCGTTCTATCTGACTACCGGCCATGACTCGATTCCTGAATGAAATGGGGCGATTCTAAAGACAACACGGGCTCGGCGGAATCCGCTTGCGCAACGCGCTGCTCATTCGCAACCCGCAGCAGCATCGAGACTTTCGCCCTTTGGCTACTGGCTGATCCGCGCCAGACGCTGCCATAATCGAGGCGCAACACTATGTACTAACCAGTCCGTTCTTGTTCGGTTATCGAACACAAACAGGATTAGCGAATTGTAATGAGGCGGATCCCATCACACTATTCGATCCATGTCCGCTGTCGCTCGTGGCCTCTGATGCCGCTGAACGGCTGCTTCGCTTCAGCATCACTGAACCTATAAATATAAAAAGGTCATGCCCCATGTCACAGCTCCTGTCTGTGTTTGCCTCTGCACAACGAATGGTCACCGACGCCATTCGCGTGACTGCCGGATCTTCTTGCGAAGGCTGGTCGTCCCTCTCTCCTGCCGCCATCACGGCCATCATGCCGGCACTGGCGCACGACCACACCCGGTCTCCGCAGATTCGCCCCCTGTTCGTACGACGACACGACGGCACCTGATGCTGGCGCAAGCCCCGCGCTTGCCCACGAATACCGATTGCCGGACAGCTGTCCGCCCCAGCAATGGACGCTTCAGCCCTTTTCATTGGAGCCCTGCATGAACACCCAGAAAAAAGTGCCGGTAGGCGAGCGTACCTTTTGCGTACTGCTGCTGATCTTCAGCATCGCCGTGTTTTACCAGGCCTACCTGATCTCCGGCTTCTCCTCCGTCAGCTCGCCGGGCGCGTTCCCCCTCGGTATCAGCGTGGTCATGCTGATCTCCGCCGCCCGTGTGCTCTACGAGCTGCGCGGCAAGGAACGCCAGACGAGCAGTTGGAGCGAAGCCGCCAAACGCTTCAGCCACGAACACTTTCCCCGTCATATCGTGGTTTTCACCCTGCTCTCGATTGCCTACCTGGCAGCGATCCAGTGGGTCAGCTTCTACGCCAGCACCTTCGTATTCCTGATGGCGTCCATCGTCTACCTGCGTCGCAAGTTCCTGTCGGCCCTGTTCGCCAGCACCGTGTCCGTGTTGGCGATCTATGCCCTGTTCACCCTTGCGTTCAGCGTCTACCTGCCCTGAGTCGATATTTCCATGAGCGAAACTCTCTCTTACCTGCTGCTGGCCTGGATGGACCCCAACCTGTTGTTGCTGACAGCGCTGGGCACCTTCGCCGGCATCTACATCGGTGCGATTCCCGGGCTGTCGGTCACCATGGCGGTGTCGATCCTGGTGTCCTTCACCTTCTCCTGGGACGTCAACCAGGCCCTGGCCCTGATCGTCGGCATCTTCATCGGTGGGGTCTACGGCGGTGCGCGCAGCGCCATCCTGCTGAACATTCCCGGCGGTCCGTCGTCGGTGGCCACCTCGTTCGACGGCTACCCCTTGGCCAAGCTCGGGGAAGCCGGGCGCGCCATCGGCCTGAGCACCGTGATGTCGGTGATCGGCGGCCTCGCCGGCACCGTGGTGCTGGCCTGCGCGGCACCGATTCTCGGTGACCTTGCCCTCAAATTCGCCCCGCGAGACTACTTCCTGGTCGCGGCCATCGGCCTGATGCTGGTCGGTAGCCTGGCCGATGGCAGCCTGGCCAAGGGCATCTTCGCCGTGGCTCTGGGTGCGGTCATCGGTATGGTTGGCATGGACCCGGTCACCGCTCAGGGCCGCTTCACCATGGACCAGATGGAGCTGATGGGCGGCATCCACTACGTGGTGGTGATGATTGGTTTGTTCGGCGTGGCCGAGGCCCTCTTCCAGCTGCACAACCTCAATACCCAGGTGGTCAAGCAGAAGGTCGACAAGATCATTCCGTCGCTGGCGATGATCATCAAGTTCCTGCCACTGTCGATGCGCACCTCGGTGATCGGCGTGCTGGTCGGCGTGCTGCCGGGTGTCGGCGGTGAAATCGCCGCCCTGCTGGCCTACGACCACGCCAAGCGCACCGTGAAGAACCCGACCCGCCCGTTCGGCGAAGGCGCCTATGAAGGCCTGGTCGCCCCGGAAACCGCCAACAGCGCCGCGGTCGGCAGTGCCTACGTGCCAATGCTGACCCTGGGCATGCCCGGTGACGCAGTGACCGCCGTGATCATCGGCGCCCTGGTCATCCACGGCCTCAACCCCGGCCCGATGCTGATGGTGGAAAACCCGCACATTTTCTGGTTCACCGTGGGCAACCTGGCCCTGGCCAACGTCTTCCTGCTGATCTTCGGCCTGATGGGCATCAAGCTCTTCGCCAAGGTCGTGGAAATGCCCAAGGCCGTACTGATCCCGCTGATCCTGGTGCTCTGCACCGTGGGCACCTACTCGATCAACAGCAGCATGACCGAGGTGTACTGGATGCTCGGGTTCGGTCTGCTCGGCTACTTCCTCAAGGCCTTCGGCTTCCAGATGGGGCCGATCATTCTCGGCGTCATCCTCGGCCCACTGATGGACAGTTCCTACCGCCAGGCCATGGCTTCGGTCGGCAACAACCCGGTCGAACTGCTCGGTGAACTGGTCAGCAGCCCGCTGTCGTTGATCCTCACCAGCGCCCTGGTGCTGGTCCTGCTGAGCAACACGCCGCTGTTCGGCTGGCTGAAACGCAAAAGAAAAGCTGCACCGATTCAACCTTGATCCACCGCGTCACGCATGCTCCGGAAACGGATAAATAAAAACAACCAATGGAGAATCTCCACATGCTCAAACAACTATTCACCGGCGTCGCATTTTCCCTTAGTGCACTGACGCTCGCCCTGCCCGCCCATGCCGAGTACCCGGAGCGCAGCATTCAGGCCGTTATTCCCTGGGGTGCCGGTGGCGCCACCGACAACGTGATGCGCAGCCTGGCCCCCTACGTCGAGAAGGAACTGGGCACCAAGCTGATCCTCAACAACCGTCCGGGCGGCACCGCCGTGATCGGCAGCAGCTACGTGCTGCAGCAGAAACCCACCGGCTACACCCTGCTGCTGGGTGCCGAGAACCCGCAGCTGTACAAGGTGCTGAAACTGGCCGAGTTCGACTACGCGGACTTCTATCCGGTCAACATCATTGGCCAGAACGTGGTGGTGATCGCTGCCAACGCCGACAGCCCGTTCAACTCCATGGCCGATCTGCTGGCCGAAGCCAAGGCCAAGCCGGACACCCTGCGCATGGGTTCCACCGGCGCGGGCGGCCTGCCCAGCACCGTGCACGCCATGGTCAACGCCGTGGGCGAGATGAAAGTCCGCGAAGTGACCTTCGGCGGCGACGGCCCGGGCATCACCGCACTGATGGGCAAGCACATCGACTTCATGCCGCTGAGCCTGGCTGCCGCGCAAGAACTGGTGCGCTCCGGCAAGCTGAAAGCCCTGGCCGTGCTGGCCGCCGAAGAAGTACCGGAACTGCCAGGCGTCGAGCCGATCACCAAGGCCCTGCCGGACATCGCCGAGTACCTGCCGTGGGGCCCGTTCTGGGGCGCATTCGTGCACAAGGACACCCCGGATGACATCAAGAAGAAACTGGTCGATGCCTACGGCAAAGCCGTTGCCAACGAAGAGTTCCAGGGCTTCCTGAAGAACTACGGCGCCCAGAGCCTGAACTACAACGGCGCCGAAGCCGAAGAGTTCCTCAAGCGCTGGCAGTCGGTTACCGCCTGGTCGATGTACAAGGCCAAGGCCATCGAAGTCTCGCCGGACTCCGTCGGTATTCCGCAGCCGTAAGCCTCTGGCGTAGCGCTGGCCGACGCCATCGCAGTCGCCGCTGAAGCGCCTCCCACAGGGTCACCGCCCTTGGGAGGCGTTTCAGTTTCCGGCCCGAGAAAACCGCCTCCCTCCGTAGCCTGGGTCGAGCGCAGCGATACCCGGGTTCGATCGGCTCGTAGGGTGGATGTCGCTTTTCACATCCACCATCTGGTGGATCGATGAAGCGTGATCCACCCTGCGCCTGCCGAACCCAAAAGCTCGCGGGCAAGCCCGCTCCTACAGAAGCACGTTCCGTGGGAAAGCTTCAGCCGCGGCAACCCACACCACCCGTAGCCTGGGTCGAGCGCAGCGATACCCAGGTTCGATCGGCACCGTAGGGTGGATGTCGCTTTTTACATCCACCATCTGGTGGATCGATGAAGCGTGATCCCCTGCGCCTGCCTGACCCAAAAGCTCGCGGGCAAGCCCGCTCCTACAGGAGCATGCTCTGTGGGAGGGGCTTCAGCCGCGACATTGACGACGCCCGTACTCAGCGCTGAACCCGAAACGCCTTGGGCGCCACGCCCGTTTCGCGCTTGAAGAACCGCGAGAAATACGCCGGTTCGGAAAACCCCAGGCTGTCCGACACCTGATTCACTGTCATCACCGTGTACACCAGGCACCGCTTGGCTTCGAGCACCAGCCGCTGGTTGATCATCTGCAACGCCGACTGCCCGGCCAGGCGCCGACACAGCGCATTCAGGTGCGCAGCACTGATACCGACCGCCAACGCATAACGCTCGATGGACCAGTGCTCGCGAAAGTGGGTTTCGAGAAGTTTGGTGAACGCCTCGACATGCTCGCGACCCCGGTCACGCTCCGGGCCTTCCTGGCTCGACAGCACCCGCCAGCGCCGGCTGATCGACACCAGCAACACACTGATCAATGCCTGCAACATCAAGTCCCGCCCTGGAGCCTGGCGACCGTATTCCTGGACGATGGACTCGAACAGCGAATCCAGGTGTCGCGCCTCATCCCCTACCGCATAGCACACCGGGACCTTCATCAACTGGCTGTCCAGGGTAACGCTGAGCTGCTCCACCAGCGGCTGGGCCAGGCTCAGGACATAGCCCTGGATATCCCGCGAAAAGCGAAAGCCATGCACGCTGAGCGCCGGCACCACCTGCAGCGACGAGGTGTTCACGCAGTGGGTGCGCCCCTCCACTTCCAGCTCGGCACGACCGGCCTGCACGTACAGCACCTGCACCAGGTCGCCATGGCGATGGGGCTTGATCTCCCACTCGTGCAAGCGGCTGCGCTCGGGGATCGACTCGCAATGAATCAGATCCGGCGTCGGCCAGGCCGCCGTTTCACCGTAAAGCTTGAAGACCGGTACGGCTGCGTCCGGGTGTTTCAGCACACACGCCTCCAGAAACCACGAAAAGTCCATGAAATGCGTTCGATAGTGCCTTCAAAGCATCCTCCAATCCACAAAAAATACAGGCACGGTGCATCAGACACCACGTGCGTCGGCACCGGTCGACAGGAGAACAATAATGAAGACACAAGTCGCCATCATCGGCGCCGGCCCCTCTGGGCTGCTGCTTGGCCAACTGCTGCACAACGCCGGCATCGAGAACGTGATCATCGAACGGCAAAGCCCCGACTACGTCCTCGGGCGCATCCGCGCCGGGGTCCTCGAACAGGGCATGGTCGACCTGCTGCGCGAGGCCGGTGTGGCCGCGCGCATGGACCGTGAAGGCCTGGTGCATGAAGGATTCGAACTGGCCTTCAACGGCCGCTGCGAACACATCGACCTCAAGGGTCTGACCGGTGGCAAGAGCGTCATGGTCTACGGCCAGACCGAAGTCACCCGCGACCTGATGGACGCCCGCCAGGCCTGCGGCGCTCCCACCTACTACGAAGCAAGCGACGTCCAGCCCCACGACCTGCAGGGCGAGCGGCCGTCGGTCACCTTCGTCCACCAGGGCCAGACCCTGCATCTGGAGTGCGATTACATCGCCGGCTGCGATGGCTTCCATGGCATTTCCCGGCAATCCATTCCTGCAGAAAACCTGCGCGAGTTCGAGCGCGTCTATCCCTTCGGCTGGCTCGGCATTCTCGCCGACACCCCGCCGGTGAACGACGAACTGATCTACGCCAACCACGAGCGCGGCTTCGCCCTGTGCAGCATGCGCTCGCCCACCCGCACCCGTTACTACGTACAGGTCGCCGCTGATGAGCGTGTCGAAGACTGGTCCGACGAGCGCTTCTGGACCGAGCTGAAAAGCCGTCTCCCGCAGCACATCGCCGACAAACTGGTCACCGGCCCTTCCATCGAAAAGAGCATCGCCCCGCTGCGCAGCTTCGTGGTCGAGCCCATGCAGTACGGGCGCCTGTTCCTGGTCGGGGACGCTGCGCACATCGTGCCGCCCACCGGCGCCAAGGGACTGAACCTGGCCGCCAGCGACGTCAACACGCTGTTCCGCATCCTGCTCAAGGTCTACCGCGAAGGCCGTCATGAGCTGACCGAACGCTACTCCGCCATCTGCCTGCGGCGCATCTGGAAGGCCGAGCGCTTCTCCTGGTGGATGACCTCGATGCTGCACCGCTTCCCCGACACCGACGACTTCAGCCGGCGCATGCAGGAAACCGAGCTGGACTACTTCGTCAGCTCCGAAGCCGGCCGCAAGACCATTGCCGAGAACTACGTGGGCCTGCCGTACGAGGCCATCGAGTAACGCCAGGTAGCCGCTGAACGGCCACCTGAACACGCCCCGCACCGTCACTCGCAATTCGTTCGATTATCGCCCACTAAGTCTTTGATCGAATTGAACCACGACGTGTGACCTCGCACCATGCAGGCAGCGAGTCACCAGGGTGCGGGCCAGTTTGCCTGCCACGACCTGCAGCCCCCGGGCTGCAACTGATCGCCCAACTAACAATTAATAAGAAAGGAACACTGCGATGCACAAGCTTTCCAAAGCCTTCGTGACCCTCTTGACCGCTGGCGTCTTCTCCCTCCAGGCACATGCCGACGAAGCCGAAGTGACGCTGAAGATTCACCACTTCCTGCCCGCCCACTCCGTGACCCAGGCTGACTTCCTCAAGCCCTGGGCCGAGAAAGTCACTGCCGAATCCAACGGCCGGATCCAGTTCCAGTTCTATCCGTCCATGCAACTGGGCGGCACCCCGCCGCAACTGATCGACCAGGCCCGCGATGGCGTCGCCGACATCGTCTGGACCCTACCGGGCTACACCAGCGGCCGCTTCCCCCTGGCCTCGGCCTTCGAGCTGCCGTTCATGAGCCGCTCCTCCGAAGCCAGCAGCCAGGCCATGTGGGACTTCCTCGAAGCCCACGGGCAGAAAGAATTCGCCGGCGTGCACCTGCTGGCCACCCATCTCACTGACGGCGCGCTGCTGCACACCGCCAAGAAGCCGATTCGCACCCTGGCCGACTTCCGTGGCCTGAAACTGCGCTCGGCCAACCGTGTGTCGACCAAGCTGATCTCCATGCTCGGCGCCACCCCGGTGGCAATGCCGGTGCCGCAGGTGCCCGAGTCGCTGTCCAAGGGCGTGGTCGACGGTGCCGTCCTGCCGTGGGACGTCGTGCCCGCGCTGAAACTGCACGAGCTGGTCAAGTACCACACCGAAATGGCCCCCGGTCAGCCGGCACTGATGCACACCGCCCTGGTCCTGGCAATGAACCCCGCCAAGTACGCCAGCCTGCCCGATGACCTGCGCCAGATCATCGACAACAACAGCGGCCGCGAACTGTCGCGCCAGGCCGGCCACATCTGGGACACCAACGTGATCGCCACCGGCCACAAGCTGGCCGAATCGCGCGGCAACGAGATCTACGTGCTGCCCGCCGAAGAGCAGGCCAAGTGGGTCGCCATCGGCAGCAAGCTGGACAAGGACTGGATCAAGGAAGTCGAAGGCAAGGGCAACGAAAACGGCGCAGCACTGCTGCAGGACGTCCGTGACCGGGTCGAGGCGTACAACGCCAAGCTCGCCAACTGATACCTGACCGTCGTTGCCATGGCCGGTGCATCAGCACCGGCCCTTGCGGAGTTTCCTCATGATCGAAAACCCTGTTTACCCGGGGCAGGTACATCGCACGCGGCCACTCGGCCGCCTGCTCGATGTGCTGGCACGCTGGCTGGCCATGGCCGGCGGCCTGGTCCTGGTGGGCATTACCCTGTTGTCCGCCTACAGCATCACCATGCGCAGTTTCTTCGACGCCCCGCTGCTCGGTGACGTGGAACTGGTGCAAATGGGCTGCGGCATCGCCGTGGTCAGCTTCCTGCCGCTGTGCCAGCTGCGCCGCGGCAATGTCATTGTCGACGCCTTCACCCTCAAGGTGTCCGCCGGCATCCGCCGCAACCTGGACACCCTCGGCTGCCTGCTGATGGCCGCCTGCGCCCTGCTCCTGGCCTGGCGCTCGGTGATCGGCACCTTCGACACCTACAGCAACGGTGAAGAGTCGATCATCATGGGCATCCCCATGTGGTGGTCGATGACGCCGTTCGCCCCGGCTTTCGCCCTGCTGGCCGTGGTGTCGCTGTACACCGCCTGGCTGGACTTCCACGGTGAAGGGGGTCAGCCATGAGCAGTGTTGCCCTCGGAGGGTTGTTCCTCGTCTTCCTGCTGATCCTGCTGGCCATCCGCATACCGATCGCTATCGCCATGATGCTCACCGGCATCGCCGGCTACGTCTCGATCAGCGGCTGGGACCCGTTGCTCAACTACCTCAAGACCGTGGCCTACGCCCGCTACACCGTCTACGACCTGTCGGTGATTCCGCTGTTCCTGCTGATGGGGCAATTCGCCTCCCGAGGCGGTCTGGCCACGGGCCTATTCCGTGCGGCAGCGACCATGGTCGGGCACTGGCGTGGCGGCCTGGCGATTTCCGCCATCGGCTCCTGCGCAGCCTTCGGCGCGGTATGCGGCTCGTCCATCGCCACGGCGGCGACCATGGGTCAGGTGGCGCTGCCGGAGCTGCGCCGCTACAAGTACTCCAACTCGCTGGCCGTGGGCTGTCTGGCCGCCGGCGGCACCCTGGGCATTCTCATCCCGCCCTCGGTGGTGCTGGTGATCTACGCGATCCTCGCCCAGCAGAACATCTCCACGCTGTTCATGGCGGCCTTCGTGCCGGGCATCCTGGCGGTGATCGGCTACATGATCACCATCGCCATCTACGTGCGCCTGTTCCCCGAATCGGGCCCGGCGCAAGAGCGTGCGACCTGGAAGGAACGGCTGATCGCGCAGAAAGGCGTATGGCCGGTCATGGTCATCTTCCTGGTGGTGCTCGGTGGTATCTACGGTGGCTGGTTCACCCCCACCGAAGCAGCGGCCATCGGCACCGTCGGCACCGGCTTCTTCGCCGTGGTGCTGGGCAAGATGCGCTTCGCCGAGTTCAAGGAAGTGCTGCTGGGTACGGCAATCACCACTGCCATGATCTTCATGATCCTGCTGGGCGCCGACGTGATGAACGCCTTCCTGGCCATCTCGCAACTGCCCAACTTCATCGCCGAGGTCATCACCGGCGCGGGCCTGCCACCGTTCCTGGTGCTGGCCGGAATCCTGATCCTGTACCTGATCCTCGGCTGCGTGATGGACACCATGTCGATGATCCTGCTGACCATCCCGATCTTCTTCCCGATCATCATGGGCCTGGATTTCTACGGCCTGGGCGATACGGAAAAGGCCATCTGGTTCGGCATCCTGGCGCTGATGGTGGTGGAGATCGGCATGATCACCCCGCCGGTGGGCATGAACGTCTACGTGATCGCCAGCATGGCCCGCGACATCCCGATGCGCGACGCCTTCATGGGCATCGTGCCGTTCCTGATCTCGGACATCGTGCGCGTCATCATTCTGGTGCTGTTCCCTTCGATCACCCTGTGCCTGGTTCGCTGGTTGAGCTGACGCACATGTTTCACCCCCACCGCGGGAGCGGTGGGTTGCTTCTCCATCACAACAACAAAGGAAAACAACAATGAAAATCACCGTAGCACTGCCACCGAGTCTTCTCGCCCTGGCCATCGCGGCAAGCGCCTTGCCGATGACCACCCACGCCGCCGGTTTCGTCGAAGATGCCAAGGTCACCCTCGGCCTGCGCAACTACTACTTCAACCGCAACTACCTGAACAACAGCGACCCGCGCATCCAGGGCGACCTCCAGGGCCAGGCCGAAGGCTGGACCCAGAGCTTCAT
>JBLZZJ010000023.1:0-19444 GCA_050282285.1 Pseudomonas sp. | reverse complement strand
TTGGTCGCCATGCCCACGGCAATACCGCTGGAGCCGTTGACCAGCAGGTTCGGGATCTTGGTCGGCATGACCGCCGGGATGATTTCGGTGCCGTCATAGTTCGGCACCCAATCCACGGTTTCCTTGTGCAGGTCGGCCAGCAGCTCATGGGCCAGCTTGGTCATGCGCACTTCGGTGTATCGCATGGCTGCGGCGTTGTCGCCGTCCACCGAACCGAAGTTGCCCTGACCGTCGACCAGCAGGTAACGCAGGGAGAATGGCTGGGCCATACGAACGATGGTGTCGTAGACCGCGGTATCACCGTGCGGGTGGTACTTACCGATTACGTCCCCGACCACACGGGCGGACTTCTTGTAGGCCTTGTTCCAGTCGTTGCCCAGCTCGCTCATCGCATAGAGGACCCGACGGTGCACGGGCTTCAAGCCATCGCGTGCATCCGGCAAAGCACGCCCGACGATTACGCTCATCGCGTAGTCGAGGTAGGACTGCTTCAGTTCGTCTTCGATATTGACCGGGAGGATTTCTTTGGCCAGTTCGCCCATGAGTAGCCTGGTTCCTTTTTCTGGTGAAACTCCGCCCCATTCATCCTGAATGCGGCGAAGCGTGCCGCTGCGGCCCGAACAGTCTGCAAAGCGGGTTCAATTAGGCGATTCGCCAGCTGCGATCCTCAACGGCATTGCCGCTTTCGGAGCTCAGGCTGTCGAACCGGTATCAATCAACTCGCCATACAGGCCACAGGCCAGCAGTGACTCACGACAAATCAATGAGTTATGCCACGTATCTGCGCAGTTGAGGCGCCCGCAAGGAGCACCCCTGAAAACCGTCGGAGCTTATCACAAACACCGCCTCGCACCTATCCCTAGCCGGCGGCCGCGCAACCGGCGCGAACGGGGTCAGTGCAAACGCTTGCGGCACATCAACTGGGCCATCTTGGCGGCGTCCGGACGCTCGACCACACCCTTCTCCGTCACGATAAAGTCGATAAGGTCGGCCGGGGTCACGTCGAAGACCGGATTGACCGCTTCAAGGCCCGCACCGACACGCTTGCCGTTGATATCCAGCAATTCGCCGCTGTCACGCTCTTCGATAGGGATGTCATCACCGCTTTCCAGAGCCATGTCGATGCTCGAACTCGGCGCAACCACCATGAACCGCACGCCATGGTGCATGGCGTTGACCGCCAGCTGATAGGTGCCGATCTTGTTCGCCACATCGCCATTGGCCGTAATGCGGTCCGCCCCGACAATGACCCAGGTGATCCCGCGGGTCTTCATCAGGTGCGCCGCCGCGGAGTCGGCACTCAGGCTGGCCGGGATGCCCTCGCGGGCCAGTTCCCAGGCGGTCAGGCGCGAGCCGTGCAGCCAGGGACGGGTCTCACCGGCATAAACCCGCTCAACCAGCCCCTCCAGGTACGCTGCACGAATCACGCCCAGGGCCGTGCCGAACCCGCCGGTCGCCAGCGCGCCGGTATTGCAGTGGGTAAACAGGTTCTGCTGGCTGCCCTGGTGCTTGCGAATCAGGTCCACGCCCAGTTGCGCCATGGTCAGGTTGGCTTCGCGGTCGCTTTGATGGATCTGCAGGGCCTCGGCCTCGAGGGCCTTCAGCGGGTTCTCACCCTGCTTCAGGCGAGCCAGGCGCTCGCGCATGCGATTCAGCGCCCAGAACAGGTTGATCGCCGTTGGCCGCGAATCGGCCAGCAATTGAAAGTCAGACTCCAGCTCGGCGCGCCAATCGCCACCCTGATCGATGCGCGCCCGCGCGCCCAGCACCACGCCAAACGCTGCCGCAATGCCGATGGCCGACGCACCGCGCACGACCCGCCCGCGAATGGCCTGGGCCACGCCAGCGGCCGAATGACAGGCATGCCAGGTTTCCTCGAACGGCAATACACGCTGATCGAGCAGGTGCAGCGCGCCATCGTGCCAATCGATAGCCTTGACCTTCTCTGCTGCCAGCAGTTGCTCGCGCATCTCTAACCTCACCCCATGAAACAAAAGCCGCGGATTATACGCACAAGCGCCTCATTTCAAGCCCAGCAAAAGCTTAGCCTCGATGAAACCCACCGGCACGCAGGTGGCGTTTCGGCTTCAAGCGCACGGCGTTCCTCTATAAACTCTGCGCCTCACCTGGACACCGGACGCCGCACCATGCCTGAAGCCCCGCTCGACCTCCTGCTGCTCCCCACCTGGCTGGTGCCCGTAGAGCCCGCCGGCGTGGTGCTGCACGAGCACGGGATCGGCATCCGCGACGGGCGCATCGCCCTTATCGCGCCCCGCGCCGAAGCGCTCAAGCACGCCGCCCTGGAAGTGCGGGAGCTGCCGGGCCGCCTGCTCACCCCAGGTTTGATCAATGCCCACGGGCATGCGGCCATGACCCTGTTCCGCGGCCTGGCGGACGACCTGCCACTGATGACCTGGCTGGAACAGCACATCTGGCCCGCCGAAGCCAAATGGGTGGATGAGCAATTCGTACAGGACGGCACCGAACTGGCGATCGCCGAGCAGATAAAAGGTGGCATCACCTGTTTCGCGGACATGTACTTCTTCCCAGAAGTGGCCAGCGAGCTGGTCCACCGCAGCGGCATTCGGGCGCAGATCAGCGTTCCAGTACTGGATTTCGCCATTCCGGGAGCCCGGGATGCCGACGAAGCCCTGCGCAAGGGCCTTGCCCTGTTCGACGACCTCAAGCACCACCCCCGTGTGAGAATTGCTTTCGGCCCCCACGCGCCCTACACCGTCAGCGACGACAAACTGGAAAACATCCGCATGCTGGCCGAGGAGCTGGACGCCGGCATTCATATGCATGTCCAGGAAACCGCCTTCGAGGTGCAGCAGAGTCTGGAGCTGCATGGCGAGCGTCCCCTGGCCCGCCTGTCGCGCCTGGGCCTGCTCGGCCCGCGCTTCCAGGCCGTGCACATGACCCAGATCGACGACGAAGACCTGGCCCTACTGGTCGCCAGCAACACCAGCGTGATTCATTGCCCGGAATCCAACCTCAAGCTGGCCAGCGGCTTCTGCCCGGTGGAACGCCTCTGGCAAGCCGGCGTCAACGTGGCGATCGGCACCGACGGCGCGGCCAGCAACAATGACCTGAACCTGCTGGGCGAAATACGCACGGCTGCCTTGCTGGCCAAGGCCGTCGCCGGCTCCGCCACCGCCCTGGACGCCCACCGCGCCCTGCGCATGGCGACGCTGAACGGCGCCCGCGCACTCGGCCTGGATGACGAGATCGGCTCACTGGAGCTCGGCAAGGCGGCGGACATGGTCGCCTTCGACCTCACGGGCCTGGCCCAGCAACCGGTGTACGACCCGGTCTCGCAACTGATCTATGCCAGCGGCCGCTCCTGCGTCGAACACGTCTGGGTAGGCGGCAAGGCGCTGCTCGATGACCGCCAACTGACCCGCCTGGATGAACAGCGCATCATCGCCACCACCCAGGCCTGGGGGAACAGGATCAGGCCGCGCTGACTGCGCCGGATGCTGCGACAAACTGACATACACTGGCCCGCCACATGGCGCCCACTCCACACCATGAAACTGGCAACATGGGCAATCAAAGCCCAGGCTTCCCGTCTCCAGCTTGACCCAGGGACTACTATGAGCAACGTCGACCACGCAGAAATCGCCAAATTCGAAGCCCTCGCCCACCGCTGGTGGGACCGCGAGAGCGAGTTCAAGCCTCTGCATGACATCAACCCGCTGCGGGTCAACTGGATCGACGAGCGCGTCGGCCTGGCCGGCAAGAAAGTCCTCGATGTCGGTTGCGGTGGTGGCATTCTCAGCGAGGCGATGGCCCAGCGCGGCGCCACGGTGACCGGCATCGACATGGGTGAAGCCCCACTGGCCGTGGCTCAGCTGCACCAGCTGGAATCCGGCGTATCGGTGGAGTACCGGCAGATCACCGCCGAGGCCATCGCCGCCGAGATGCCCGAGCAGTTCGACGTGGTGACCTGCCTGGAAATGCTCGAGCACGTCCCGGACCCGGCCTCGGTGATCCGCGCCTGCCATGCCCTGGTCAAGCCGGGCGGCCAGGTGTTCTTCTCGACCATCAACCGCAACCCCAAGGCCTACATGTTCGCGGTGATCGGCGCCGAATACCTGCTGCGCCTGCTACCCCGCGGCACCCATGACTTCAAGAAATTCATCCGCCCGTCGGAGCTTGGTGCCTGGAGCCGCTCGGCCGGCCTGCAGGTCAAGGACATCATCGGCCTGACCTACAACCCGCTGACCAAGCACTACAAACTGGCTAACGACGTTGACGTCAACTACATGATTCAGACCCTGAAAGAGGACTGACACGCCCCCGCCCGGCTCGCGGCCGTTCCACTCGCCCGGAACCGCGACCCGGCAGGCCTTGGGCGATGCTTCACACTATTCACCTGCAACAACCCGGCATCATGCTGGCTACCCCAGGAGCCACGATGCAGCGAGGAAAATAACGGATGACACGCCCCATGCGCCTACGTGCAGTTCTCTTCGATATGGACGGTACCCTGCTCGACAGTGCGCCGGACTTCATCGCCATCAGCCAGGCCATGCGTGCGGATCGCCAGCTGCCACCGGTTCCCGAGAAGCGGGTGCGTGACCAGGTGTCAGGCGGTGCACGCGCCATGGTGGCTGCGACATTCGACATGGACCCCGAGGCCGAGGGATTCGAGGCCCTGCGCCAGGAATTTCTGGACCGTTACCAGGAACACTGCGCCACCCTCACCCGCCCCTTCGACGGCATCGAACAACTGCTGGCCGACATCGAACACGCCAAGCTGCGCTGGGGTGTCGCGACCAACAAACCGGTGCGCTACGCCGAACCGATCATGCAGCAACTCGGCCTGGCCCAGCGCTCGGCGGTGCTGGTCTGCCCTGATCACGTCAGCCGCAGCAAGCCCGATCCGGAAATGCTCCTACTGGCCTGCGAACAATTGGGCCTGCACCCCGGCGAAACCCTGTTCATCGGTGACGACGCTCGCGACATAGAAGCGGGTCGGGCGGCCGGGTGCCGCACCGCTGCGGTGACCTATGGCTACATCCATCCGGACGACAACCCCCGCCACTGGGGAGCCGACGTTGTCGTCGATCACCCGCACGAATTGCGCGCCGTACTCGATCAGGCCCTGTGCAGTTGCTGATTGGCGCACCGTCTACCCGATTATCTGCAAGCTGACGCAAGGCCGAAGACAGCCTTGCGTCCCCTTTCAAGAGAGAAACCATCATGTTTGACTACAGCGCCCGCCCCGACCTGCTCAAAGGCCGCGTGATCCTGGTAACGGGTGCCGGTCGCGGCATCGGCGCCGCCGCCGCACAGACTTTCGCCGCCCATGGCGCCACCGTGCTGCTGCTGGGCAAGACCGAGGAAAACCTGACCCGCGTCTACGATGCCATCGAAGCTGCCGGGCACCCGCAGCCCGCCGTGATTCCGTTCAACCTGGAAACCGCCCAGCCCCACCAGTACGACGAACTGGCGGCCATGATCGAAAACGAGTTCGGCAAGCTCGACGGGCTGCTGCACAACGCCTCGATCATCGGCCCGCGCACCCCGCTGGAACAGCTCTCCGGCGACAACTTCATGCGAGTGATGCACGTCAACGTCAACGCCATGTTCATGCTCACCAGCACCCTGCTGCCGCTGCTCAAGCTGTCGGCAGATGCGTCCGTGGTGTTCACCTCCAGCAGCGTCGGGCGCAAGGGCCGTGCTTACTGGGGCGCCTACTCGGTGTCCAAGTTCGCCACCGAAGGCTTGATGCAGACCCTGGCGGACGAAGTCGACGGCATTGCCAGCGTTCGCTCCAACAGCATCAACCCGGGCGCCACCCGCACAGACATGCGTGCTCAGGCCTACCCGGGCGAGAACCCGGCGAACAACCCGCTTCCGGCTGCCATCATGCCGGTCTACCTGTACCTGATGGGCCCGGACAGCACCGGCGTCAACGGTCAGGCGTTCGACGCCCAGTAAGGCTCCCCTCCCCGGCAAGAAATTGGCGTCCAGCGCCCACAGCGGCAATGATTTGCCGCTGTGATGTCATATAAATGGCCACCTATGGCCATTTGCTTTCACAACGGTCGCGCAAGTGACTGACTTCTCGTTATTTTTTCCCGCTCTGAACCCTTTGGCACGGAATTCGCTCTAACCCCTCCATCGCCGTACAACGCGCCAGAGGTTCAGCGCTCATGGTCCCTCCCAGCCAGACCAACACCATTGATTTCGACGCCGCCAAGCTGCAACGCCTGGGCTTTACCGGCACGCGCCCGCCGTCCCTGCAGCCGGTCACCCTGCTTCAGCTGCGACAGCAACTCAGCCTCCTGCTGCAGACCAGCCTGGATGTCGAACGCATCCTGCGCCTGTTCTTCAGCGAAGTGCAGCGCCTGGTCAGCCTCGACGCCCTGGGTTATCACTACCAGATCAGCGACCTGCGCCTGGAGCTCGGCGAGCGCGCCAATCACTCGGCCGCCTACCGCCTGAGCCATGACGGCGAGTACCTGGGCGAGTTGATTTTCCGCCGCAAGCTGCGCTTCGAAGACGATGAGCTGGCGCAACTGGAATCCTTGCTGGCGAGCCTGCTGTTCCCACTGCGCAACGCCCTGCTCTACCGCTCGGCACTGCAGAGCGCACTGCGCGACCCGCTGACCGACACCGGCAACCGGATCGCCATGGACCAAGTGCTGCAGCGCGAAGTCGACCTGGCTCGCCGCAACCTGCTGCCGCTGTCATTGCTGATGCTGGACCTGGATCACTTCAAGCAGGTCAACGACCAGTACGGCCACAGCACTGGCGATGAAGTGCTTCGCGCCGTGGCGGCAACCTTAAAAAGTCAGCTGCGCAACGTCGATATGGTGTTCCGCTACGGTGGCGAGGAGTTCCTGGTACTGCTTTCGGGCACCTGCCGGGAGGCCGCGGCCATGGTCGGCGAACGCCTGCGCTATGCCGTGATGGAGTTGCAGTGCATGGACCAGGGCCGCCCCATCGAACTGTCGATCAGCCTCGGCTGCTCCACGCTGCTGCCCGGCGAGTCGGCAGAAAGCCTGCTGCGCCGTGCCGACAACGCGCTCTATGTCGCCAAGCGCGATGGCCGCAATCGGCTGACAATGGCCGGCTGACCATCAAATCACGCACATGAAAAAAGGGGCCAATGGCCCCTTTTTTCATGTCGCCGCTCAGCCATTACTCCGGCTTGCGGCTACCCCGGCCAAAACCGGGACGCTGCCCGTCACCGGACGGCTGACCGCGACGCTTGACCGGCGCACCGGCTGGCTTGCGTGCCGGACGATCCGCCAGCTCGACGCCAGGACGCGCGCTGCCAGGCTTGGCTGGGCGCTTCTTGTTGACATCACGCGGGCGCTCGGCGACCGGCGTGCCTTTGCTCGAGTCACGAGGTGCGCGCGACGGACGCTCAGCCCCTTCACCACGCGGCGCGCGGGAACGACCCTGATCGGCATCTGCCGGACCGCCATGGGCCGGACGCAGCGTGCGTGCAGGGCGCTCGCCACGGCCGACCGGCTTGGCCGACTTGCGCTGCAGGCGATCGAGCTTGTCGCGGGTCTTTTCTTTCATATCAGGCAACGCGACCGGCTTGAGGCCGACTTCCTCGCTGAGGATGTCGACTTCACGCTGGCTCATTTCACGCCAGCGGCCCATGGTCAGGTCCGAGGTGATGAACACCGGACCGAAACGCACGCGCTTCAGGCGGCTGACCACCAGCCCCTGGGACTCCCACAGGCGACGAACTTCGCGGTTGCGGCCTTCCATCACCACGCAGTGGTACCAGTGGTTGAAGCCTTCGCCACCGGGCGCTTCCTTGATATCGGTGAACTTGGCCGGGCCGTCTTCGAGCATGACGCCGGCCTTCAGGCGCTCGATCATCTCTTCGTCGACTTCACCGCGTACGCGCACCGCGTACTCACGGTCCATCTGGTAGGACGGGTGCATCAGGCGGTTGGCCAGCTCACCGTCGGTGGTGAACATCAGCAGGCCAGTGGTGTTGATGTCGAGGCGGCCGATGTTGATCCAGCGACCTTCTTTCGGCCGTGGCAGGCGATCGAATACGGTCGGACGGCCTTCCGGGTCGTCACGGGTGCAGATTTCGCCGTCCGGCTTGTTGTAGATCAGCACGCGACGGACGGTTTCCGCCGCTTCTTCACGCTTGATCACGCGGCCATCGATGGCGATGGCGTCGTGCAGGTCGACACGCTGGCCCAGGCTGGCGGGGTTGCCGTTGACCTTGACGCGGCCCTGGCCGATCCAGGTTTCGATTTCGCGGCGCGAAGCCAGGCCCATGCGTGCCAGGACCTTCTGCAGTTTTTCGCCTGCGGGGCTGTATTCTTCGGATTCACTCATCTGGGCACCTCCCGGTGTTTCTCTAGTGATGGATGACGATATGTCGTCGAAGGGGCGCGCATCATACGCGGATCACGCGCCGTACGCACGGCTTCAGACTAGGACCTGATAGCGTACCTGTACAATCCTGAGCCCCTGTAGGAGCGGGCTTGCCCGCGAGCTTTTCTTCGGACCTTCAGACCAGCGCCAACCACAGACCGCCGGGCTCGCGGCCAAGGCCGCTCCTACAGACTGCGTCCACCTGCGAAATTGCATACTGCTCACCTACAGCGACCCCACCCTGTAGGAGCGGGCTTGCCCGCGAGCTCTAGCGTTTTCAAGAGCGCCAGCGCCCCAAAGGCCCTCAGCGCTTGCGTCGCCCCGTCGCCTGCAGCGCCAGCAGACGCAGGTCAGCTTCAGCCAGCACCGCACGGCGCTCCGCCTTGCCGAGTTTCTTCCAGCCTTTGATTTCCGCTTTGCTGCGCCCACAGCCGACACAGATGGAGTCATCGAACTTGCAGACATTGATACAGGGATCTTTCATCGCCTCGGCACCTCCAGCTGGATGCCCGGTCAGTGACCCGGCAGTGGCTCTTCGTCCAGGGGCTCGCCCTGCTCGTCTGCCGCATCGATCTCGTCCGCCTGCTCGGGCAGATCATCGAAATCGGTCTTGAGGCCGTGTTCCATCGAATCCAGCTCGGCCAGCAGACTGCTGAAGCTGGTTTCTTCCCGCGGCTCGGCAGCCTGCTGCTCATCGGCCAGCGCCAGGTCGGCACGCGCCTGCAAGCCCTCGGGCGCCGCCACATCGTCGTCGAAGGCCAGGGCAGGCTCGGGCTCCAGCTCACGCAGGGCAGCCAGCGGAGGCAGCTCGTCGAGGCTCTTCAGATTGAAATGGTCGAGAAAACCCTTGGTGGTGGCGAACATGGATGGCCGCCCCGGTACATCACGGTAGCCCACGACCCGAATCCACTCGCGCTCCAGCAGGGTCTTGACGATGTTGCTGTTGACCGCCACACCACGGATATCTTCGATTTCACCGCGGGTGATGGGCTGCCGGTAGGCAATCAGTGCCAGGGTCTCGAGCATGGCCCGCGAGTAACGCTGCGGGCGCTCTTCCCACAAGCGCCCGACCCAGGGGGCGAAACGCTCGCGCACCTGCAAGCGATACCCGGATGCCACTTCCTTCAGCTCGAAGGCCCGCCCCTCGCAGGACGCCTGCAATGCCTCCAGCGCCGCCTTGAACACGCTCGGCTCCGGGCGCTCGGCCTCTTCGAACAGCTCGTACAGGCGCTCCAGGGATTGCGGCTTGCCGGACGCCAGTAGAAAGGCTTCGAGCAGGCTCGCCAGTTCGCGGGGATCGTTCAGGTTCATCGTTACTCGGCTCGCGCACGCACGTGGATCGGTCCAAAGGGCTCATTCTGCACCAGCTCGACCAGGGATTCCTTGATCAATTCGAGCACCGCCATAAAGGTCACCACCACCCCCAGGCGTCCTTCATCCAGCGCGAACAGCTCGACGAAGGGCACGAAGGCGCCGCCTTTCAGGCGTTCCAGCACTTCGCTCATGCGCTCGCGGGTAGACAACGCCTCGCGGGTCACCTGGTGGCTTTCGAACATGTCGGCGCGGCGCAACACTTCCGCCATGGACACCAGAAGCTCTTCCAGACTGACATCCGGCAGCAGCTTGCGCGCCCGCGCCTCGGGCGCATCGAGGCGCGGCACCGTCAGGTCGCGGCCAACACGCGTCAGCAGGTCGATGCCTTCAGCCGCCGCCTTGTAGCGCTCGTACTCCTGCAGGCGCCGGATCAGCTCGGCCCGCGGGTCGTCTTCTTCGTCTTCGGCTTCGCTGGAACGCGGCAGGAGCATGCGCGATTTGATCTCGGCGAGCATTGCCGCCATCACCAGGTACTCGGCCGCCAGCTCTAGGCGCACCGACTGCATGAGTTCGACATAGCCCATGTACTGGCGCGTGATCTCCGCCACCGGGATATCCAGCACGTCGATGTTCTGCTTACGGATCAGGTACAGCAGCAGGTCCAGCGGTCCCTCGAATGCCTCGAGAAACACCTCCAGCGCATCCGGCGGGATGTACAGGTCGACCGGCAACTCGGTCACGGCCTGGCCGTAGACCAGCGCGAACGGCAGCTCCTGCTGGGCGCCGGCCTGGCTGTCGACAGTTTCTGGAGGGGAAGTCGCTTGCATGCTCAATCTCGTAATCGCGCTATCGATGGCACATCCAGGGGCCGTTCAGGGGCCGTTCAGGCCCAGATGGACGTCCTGATGCCCATCGCTGCTCAAGGCGCCACTATAACAATGCGACCTGTGGCCGGGAGAGAGGTTTGTAGCGTTTCGACATCAGCATTCAGGCGTTGTCGAACGGTGAAGGGTCGCCACAGCCGACGCGGATCACTTCCGGATCGTCATCGACCAGGCTGACCACGGTCGACGCCTCCAGCCCGCCGAAGCCTCCGTCGATGATCAGGTCCACCTGGTGTTCGAGGGTCTGGCGCATTTCATAGGGATCGCTCATGGGCAGCTGCTCCCCCGGCAGGATCATGCTCACGCTCATCAGCGGCTCGCCCAGCTCCTCCAGCAGCGCTTGGGCGATCGGGTGACTGGGCACCCGCAGGCCGATGGTGCGGCGCTTGGGGTGCAGCACCATGCGCGGCACTTCCCGCGTGGCGTTGAGAATGAATGTGTACGGCCCGGGGGTGTGGGTCTTGAGCAGGCGGAACGCACCGGTATCCACCTTGGCAAACAGGCTGAGTTGCGAAAGGTCGCGACAGACCAGGGTGAAGTTGTGCTTGTCATCCAGCTGGCGGAGCCGACGAATACGGTCGACCGCACCCTTGTCGCCCAGTTGGCACCCCAGGGCATAGGACGAATCAGTGGGATAGATCACCACACCACCCGAACGGATGATCTCCACGGCCTGCTTGATCAGCCGAGGCTGGGGATTCTCCGGATGGATCTGGAAGAACTGACTCACACTGACTCCCTGTTCAGATTGCGCGTGGCTGCTGGACATGTTGGAAACGCGCCCAAAGAGGGGGAAGGTCATCGGGAACCGGGCGGTACATCCCCAGTTCGGACCAGTCGCCCGGTGCGTGAAAGTCACTGCCGGCACTGGCCAGCATACCGAACTCGCGCGCCAGAATCGCCAGACCACCGACCTGTTCGGCTGGCTGCATGCCATTGACCACTTCAAGGGCATGACCACCTGCCTCGACAAAATCGGCGATCAACCGGCGTCGCTTACTACGAGTAAAGTCGTACTGCCACGGGTGCGCCAGGCTGATCCACGCACCGGCCTCGCGCAACGTACCGACCACCTCTTCCAGAGTCGGCCAATGCTGCTTCACATCGCCCAGCTTGCCCGACCCCAGCCACTTGCGGAAGGCTTCGGCGCGGTCTTTCACGTGGCCAGCGCGCACCAGAAAATCCGCAAAATGCGGACGGGCCGGCGCGTTGGCGCTGTCGCCCAGTTCCTGCTGGATAGCGCGCGCACCTTCCAGCGCACCGGGCATGCCCTTGAGTTCCAGCCGTCGACTGATTTCCTGAGCGCGCAGCCAGCGCCCTTCATGCAGGTCGGCAATCGCCTGACGCAAGGCGGGCGCTTCGCTGGCGAAGGCATAGCCGAGCACATGAATGGTCGCGCCGCCCCAGGTGCAGGACAGCTCGATACCGTTGACCAGTTGCATGTCCAGTGCCTCGGCGGCGGCGCGCGCCTCGTCCAGCCCTTCCAGGGTGTCGTGGTCCGTCAATGCGAGCAGACGCACCCCGCGCTCATGGGCGCGAGCGACAACGACCGCAGGCGCCAGGGCGCCGTCCGAGGCGGTGCTGTGGCAATGCAAATCGACTTCCATAGAGGCACTTTCCCGTTCATTTATGTTTGTTATTATGCCCCAGATAACGATTCTCGCTGCCCTTACACAATAATTCCTCGACTTTGCGTGCCTGCACTGCTTTTCTGCCTTGCACAGGCAGCGGCACACCCTGTCGCGCCAGCCTCACACTAAGGATCGAAATGCTCTACGCCATCATCGCCACCGACGTCGCCAACTCCCTGGAAAGCCGCCTCTCCGTTCGCCCGGCGCACCTCGCCCGCATTCAGCAACTGAAAGACGAAGGTCGCCTGATTCTCGCCGGCCCCCACCCTGCCGTCGACAGCAATGACCCGGGCAGCGCAGGCTTCACCGGCAGCCTGATCGTCGCCGAGTTCGAGTCGCTGAACGCTGCCCAGAGCTGGGCTGATGCCGACCCGTTCCGTACCGCTGGCGTCTACGCCTCCGTGGTGGTCAAGCCGTTCAAGCTGGTTCTGCCCTGAACGCATCAACCTGCTCTCAGTCGATGACCACCCGTAGGAAATAGGAGTTCCGATGCGCCCAGCCTCGCTGTCTTTGCTGTTTGCCGTATTCATGCTGCCTGCCGGCCTGCATGCAGAACAAAGCCCGCCACAACCGGCGGCCGTGACCGAAACAGTCGAGCAGCGGACCCAGGCGCTTGAACAACGCCTGAGTGCCAGCGAGCAGGAACGCGAAGCACTGCGCGCCGAATTGCAGAGCAACAACGGCGAGCGTGAAACCGCGCAACTGCAACGCCTGCGCCAGGAAAACCAGCGTCTCAAGCTACAGCTGAAGGAAGCCCAGTCCAGCCAGCCCAAAGGGCTGCTCAGCGTCGAGCAGCTGTGGTTTGCCGTGGGCGCCGGCGCAGGCCTGCTGGGTGTGATCCTGGGCGCCCTGCTGCGTGGCAATCGTCGCTCGCGGCGGGAATGGATCAACTGACAGCCTTATGAGCACCCTGTTACTCATCGACGACGACGTCGAGCTGTGCGAGCTATTGGTCAACTGGCTGACCCAGGAAGGCTTCCAGGTCAGCGCTTGCCATGACGGCGGCAGCGCCAGGCGCAGCCTGGCCAGCCACACGCCCGATGCCGTGGTGCTGGACGTGATGCTCCCGGACGGCAGCGGCCTGGAGCTGCTCAAGCAACTGCGCAGCGACCATGCGGAACTGCCGGTACTGATGCTCTCCGCCCGTGGCGAACCCCTGGATCGCATCCTCGGGCTGGAGCTGGGGGCCGACGACTACCTGGCCAAGCCCTGCGACCCCAGGGAGCTGACCGCCCGCCTGCGGGCGGTGCTGCGCCGCAGCCTGCCGCCCAGCGCGCCGAACCAGCTGGAGCTGAACGACCTGTGTTTCAGCCTGGCGCGTGGCGTGGTGATGATCGACGATCACGAAATCATCCTGACCCTGTCGGAAAGCCGCCTGCTGGAAACCCTGCTGCGCCAGCCCGGCGAGCCGGTGGACAAGCAGGAGCTGGCGCAACTGGCCCTGGGCCGCAAGCTGACCCTGTATGACCGCAGCCTCGACATGCACATCAGCAACCTGCGCAAGAAACTGGGCCCGCACCCCGATGGCCGCCCGCGGATTCTCGCCCTGCGCAGCCGTGGCTACTACTACAGCGCCTGAGTGCTGTGTAAAGGCGAGCGCCGACGGCCTTTACGCAAGCTTTACCCTTGCCTGACCGCCCTTGACCTTGACCGCCATAGACTGGGCTCATCCGGTAAATGACCGGTTTCGAGACAAGGAGAGACACCATGCGCAAGACTCTGACCGCCGTACTGCTCGCCCTGACCCTGCCGACCCTGGCCATGGCCATGCCCGAAGGTGGCCCGCGCCACGGTGGCGACCATGGTCCTCGCTTCCTCAAGGAACTGGACCTGAGCAAGGAACAGCACCGCGACATCCGTAAACTGATGGGCGAGCAGATGAAAAGCCGCCACGACATCACCAAACGTTACCTGGACAAGCTGCCGGCCGCCGAGCAAAAGGCCATGCAGGACGAACTGAAAGCCGCCCGCGACAAACAGCAGAGCGCGATCCGTGCCCTGCTCAAGCCCGAGCAGCAGAAAGCCTTCGACGAGCACCAGAAGAAAAGGGAAGCCCACCGCGCTGACCGCAAGGCATTCGAAGCGTGGAAAGCCGACCAGGCCAAGAAAGCCCAGTAACGCCGGCACGCCACACATGCCCACCCAGCCATTGGCGGGGTGGGCATTGCCGTTTGTTCGGTCTCCCCGTCACATTCGCATCAGGCCCCTGCTGCCTGACCTAGGAGTTCTCGTGCGTTCATTGTTCTGGCGCATCCTGGCCAGTTTCTGGCTGGCAATCGCCCTGGTAGCAGGTCTGTCCATGCTGCTGGGCCGCGCGTTGAACCAGGACGCCTGGATTCTCGCCCATCACCCGGGGCTCGACGGGCTGGCCGAAACCTGGACCCAACGCTACGAAACCCAGGGGCCGGACGCCGCCCAGGCGTTTCTCGAACGGCGCAAAAAACGCTTCAGGATCGACGTGCAGGTTCTGGGAGAGAATGGTCAGCCCTTGGTCAGGGGCACCTTCCCGCCCCGCGCCGCCGCCCTCGAAGCCCGCCACGAGAACGAACGCCGCCTGCCCTGGCGCCGTCTGAGCACCGATTACACCAGCCCGACCAGCGACGACAGCTACCTGTTCATTTACCGCATTCCGCATCCGGAGCTGGCTGCCTGGCACCGTGGCAGCCTGTTCTGGCCGCTCAGTGCCCTGGGTATCGCCCTGGTGGTTCTGACGCTGATCAGCCTGTTCCTGACCCTGTCCATCACCCGCCCGCTTACCCGCCTGCGCGGCGCGGTGCATGACCTGGGGCAGACCGCCTACCAGCAGACCAGCCTCGCCCGCCTGTCCACTCGGCGTGACGAACTCGGCGTGCTGGCCAGCGACTTCAACCGCATGGGCGCCCGCCTGCAAGGGCTGATCGGCAGCCAGCGCCAGTTGCTGCGTGACGTGTCCCACGAGCTCCGCTCGCCCCTGGCACGCCTGCGTATCGCACTGGCCCTGGCCGAGCGCGCCGATCCCGAGGAACGCGAACGCCTGTGGCCACGCCTGGTTCAGGAGTGCGACCGACTGGAAGCGCTGATCAGTGAAATTCTGGCCCTGGCGCGTCTGGATGCCGACCCCGGCGCCGCACAACCCGTGGACATTGCAGCCCTGCTGCAAAAGATTCGGGAAGACGCCCAGCTCGCCGCACCGGAACAGACCATCGCCATCACCAAGAGTGGCGTGGCCAAGGTCCAGGGCTGGCCGGACATGCTGGAGCGCGCGCTGGACAACCTGCTGCGCAATGCCCTGCGCTTCAACCCGGCAGACCAGCCAATCGAGGTCGAGGTGACGACCCAGGCGGACGAGCTGTGCATCAGTGTCTGCGACCAGGGCCCCGGCGTGGCTGACGAGCACCTGCCGCGTCTGGGCGAGCCGTTCTACCGCGCGCCGGGACAAAGTGCGGCAGGCCACGGCCTGGGGTTGGCAATCGCCCGCCGGGCCATCGAACGGCACGGCGGTCGCATCGAACTGAGCAACCGCCCGCAAGGCGGGTTCTGCGCCAGGGTGATTCTGCCCCTGGAGCAGCAAGGTGCGGCCTAGTTCGGCCAGCGGCTGACGAAGTCCGCCACGTTCACCTGCGGTACCGCGCGCAGCTCGCGCTCCGGCGTGCCCAGGTACAGGTAGCCGACGATCTGCTCGCCCTCGTTCAGGCCGAGCCCTGCCGCCACCAGCGGGTTGTAGGCCATGTCGCCGGTGCGCCAGACCGCGCCGATACCCTGGGCATAGGCCGCGAGAATGATGGCGTGGGCGGCGCAGCCAGCGGCAATCACCTGCTCTTCTTTCGGCACCTTGAAGTGCGACTGCACCCGTGCAATCGCCACCACCAGCAAGGGAGCCCGCAACGGCATGGCCCGGGCCTTGGCCAATGCCTCTTCGCCAGGCGAATTCTCGGCTACAGCTTGCGCGAACAGCTCGCCCAGTTGCTGACGGCCCTCGCCCTCGATGGTGAGAAACCGCCAAGGCCGCAGCTGGCCATGATCCGGCGCACGCAACGCGGCACGGAACAGCTGTTCGCGCTGTTCGGCAGTAGGGGCCGGCTCACGCAGGCGTGGTGCCGACACGCGATTGATCAAGGCCTCGAGAGCATCCATCTGCCACCTCACAGAATAAAAGAAGGGAATTCTAGAGCCTGCCAGACAGCAGAAGGAGAAAAACTGCCTCAGGCCACGCGCTCGGGCGAAATCTCCGGCTGCAGAGGCGGCGTCAACGGCGGCAAGCCATAGGCGCGCCGGGCGTCGTCGCAGTGCGGGTTGTGCTCGCCATTGGTCCAGGACGCCTCGAATTCTCGGCAGGTACTCGAACGCTGCTCATACAGCGTGCAACGTACCCCCTCGCCCACAGCCCCCATCAATGCGACGCAGCGGACCGGTTTGCTTTCCGTGCCACGCATGGCCACCCGGTGCGGCGTGATCAACACCACCTGGTCATCCGGCACCAGACCGCCGGCAGACTGGCACTCACCCCAAAAGAAAGACACACGAAAATGCGCGCAGCATGCGCCGCACGTAAGACAGGGATTGCTATTCGACATGATCAGAAGGCTCAGAAACCGGCAAGGGCCGGCACCTCGCGGCTATTCTATGCAGCGCCGAATGCTTGTAAAGCGGCAAATATCGACGGGTTTACAGGCCGTATCGCTGGCGTAGAATGGCGCCCTTTGCCCCACCAGAGCGAACCTCATTCCATGGCCTTGCCGACGTTGCGCGTCATCGCGTTCATCAACGGTATCTTTCTCGTGACCCTGGCCATCAGCATGGTGGTTCCCATGCTCACCCTGGTCATTTTCGAACGGCCCCAGGAGCTGAATGCGTTTCTCTGGTCCAGCCTGATCACCCTCGTTGCCGGTCTCGCCATGATCGCTCAGGGTCGCCAGGAAGGTACCCACTTGCGCCCCCGCGACATGTACATGCTGACCGTCTCCAGCTGGGTGCTGGTGGGTATGTTCGCTGCCATCCCGTTCATGCTGGCGCAGCACATGAGCTACACCGACGCCTTCTTCGAAAGCATGTCCGGCATCACCGCCACCGGCGCCACGGTACTCACCGGCCTGGACAGCATGTCGCCGGGCATCCTCATCTGGCGCTCGCTGCTGCACTGGCTCGGCGGCATCGGCTTCATCGCCATGGCGGTGGCGATCCTGCCCATGCTGCGCATCGGGGGCATGCGCCTGTTCCAGACCGAATCCTCGGACCGTTCCGAAAAGGTCATGCCGCGCTCGCACATGGTGGCCAAGTACATGGTCGCCGCGTACCTCGGCATCAGCTTGCTGGGCTGCCTGGCATTCTGGGCCGCGGGCATGAACCTGTTCGACGCCATCAACCACACCATGTCGGCCATCGCCACAGGCGGGTTCTCCACCTCGGACCAGTCGCTGGCCAAGTGGAGCGCACCGGCGGTGCACTGGGTTGCGGTGGTGGTGATGATCCTCGGCAGCCTGCCGTTCGTGCTCTATGTGTCGACCCTGCGCGGCAACTACCGCGCGCTGATCAAAGACCAGCAGGTCCGCGGCTTCCTCGGCATCCTGATGGCCACCTGGGTGACGCTGGGCACCTGGTACTACCTGACCACCGACCTGCACTGGCTCGACGCCATTCGCCACGTGGCGGTCAACACCACCTCGATCCTCACCACCACCGGCTTCGCCCTGGGTGACTACACCCTGTGGGGCGGCTTCGCCGGCATGCTGTTCTTCTATCTGGGTTTCATCGGCGGCTGCTCGGGTTCGACGGCTGGCGGGCTGAAGATCTTCCGCTTCCAGGTCGCCTACATCCTGCTCAAGGCCAACCTGCAGCAGCTGGTGCACCCGCGCGCGGTGATCAAGCAACAGTACAACCGCCATCGCCTCGACGAAGACATCGTGCGTTCGATCCTGACGTTTTCCTTCTTCTTCACCATCACCATCGCCGCCCTGGCGCTGGCCCTGACCCTCTGCGGCCTGGACTGGATCACCGCGCTCAGCGGCGCAGCCAGCACTGTGTCCGGCGTTGGCCCCGGCATGGGCCCGGTGATCGGCCCGGCCGGCACCTTCGCCAGCCTGCCGGACATGGCCAAGTGGCTGCTGACCCTGGGCATGCTGCTGGGTCGTCTGGAGATTCTGACCGTGCTGGTCCTGCTGATGCCGGCCTTCTGGCGGCACTGATCGACTACAGGCGCGCGCGGTACTCGCCCGGGGTGCAGTCGAACCAGCGGCGGAACGCGCGAAAGAAATTGCTGGGGTCGGCGAACCCCAGCAGGTAGGCGATTTCCAGCAGGGTCAGGCTTGGCTGCGCGAGGTACTGCTCGGCCAGCTCACGGCGGGTTTCATCCAGCAGCAATTGAAAGCTGGTGCCTTCGTCCTGCAAGCGGCGCTGCAAGGTGCGCTGCGACAGGTGCAGCGACTGCGCCACCACTTCCCGCTTCGGCTCCCCCTGGGGCAACAGGCGGCACAGCACCTGCCTGGCCTGATGGGTGACGCGGCTGCCGGAAAACCGCGCCAGGTAATCGCCGGCGAATGCGTCATGCAGCTGCGCCAGCGAGGCGTTGGCGGTCGGCAACGGCATCTCCAGATCGGCCCGATCGAACAGCACCCCATAGTGGCTGGCATTGAACGTCAGCGGTGCCTGGAACACCTGCTGGAAAGGGCCGAGGTCGGCGGGCGGATCGCCCTGAAACAGGACGGCCTGCGGGCGAATCTGCCGCCCCGTCATCCAGCGGCAGAATGCCAGGGCATAAGCCAGGGATGCCTCCGCGCTCTGCCGGGCAGGTGGCAGGCGATCACCATGGATAGCCAGAATCAGTTCATAGCCCTTGGCCGTCGGCCGAAAACTCAGGTCAGCGCCTTCACCGATGATTCGCTGGTAACGCACCAGACGGGCAAAACCCTCCTTGAGCGTGCGGCTGGACATCAACGCATAACCCACCACATGGAACGAGGCAGGCCGCACCACCCGGGCCATGTTCAGGCCGATCGCCGGGTTGCCGGAGAGCTCTACGGCGCGGTGCCACAGGCGGGTCATGGCATCCTGCGGGAAACGCGCATCCGGGTCGTTCAGCGCCTCGTAATCCAGGCCCAGCTCGGCAAAGATCGCGCGGCAATCGACGCCGCCCATTTCCAGTGCCTGGACGATACCCAAGGCCCAATTCGACGACGTGGTACGTTCGCTCATGGCGTTATTCTTGTTCGACGGAGGAAACCCGCAACCCGCGGGCTGGCAGCGAAGGATACTAAACTGGCACCTAATGTCACT
>JBLZZJ010000022.1:0-24853 GCA_050282285.1 Pseudomonas sp. | reverse complement strand
AGGTTGCACGGGTCCTTGAAGGTCAGCCACGGGTGGCCGGTCTCGAACAGCATCGAGAGCATCTTGCGCCACAGGTCTTTGGCCTGGATGGTCTTGAACAGCTTGATCTTGCCGCCGTACTGGGTCAGGGCTTCGTAGTACTCGTAGCGCTCTTCGAAGGCCTTGCCGGTCAGGTCGTGCAGGTCCGGCACTTCGCTCGGGCTGAACAGGGTCCATGGGCCGTCGTCGAACACGCGCTTCATGAACAGGTCCGGAATCCAGTTCGCGGTGTTCATGTCGTGGGTGCGGCGGCGGTCGTCACCGGTGTTCTTGCGCAGCTCGATGAACTCTTCGATGTCCATGTGCCAGGTTTCCAGGTAAGCACAGACAGCGCCCTTGCGCTTGCCGCCCTGGTTGACCGCAACGGCGGTGTCGTTGACCACTTTCAGGAACGGTACAACGCCCTGGGATTTGCCGTTGGTGCCCTTGATGTAGGAGCCCAGAGCGCGCACCGGGGTCCAGTCGTTGCCCAGACCGCCGGCGAATTTGCTCAGCATGGCGTTGTCGTGGATGGCGTTGTAGATGCCCGACAGGTCATCCGGCACGGTGGTCAGGTAGCACGAGGACAGCTGCGGACGCAGGGTACCGGCGTTGAACAGGGTCGGCGTGGACGACATGTAGTCGAACGAGGAGAGCAGGTTGTAGAACTCGATGGCACGGTCTTCTTTCTGCTTCTCTTCGATGGCCAGGCCCATGGCCACGCGCATGAAGAAGACTTGCGGCAGTTCGAAGCGGATACCGTCCTTGTGGATGAAGTAACGGTCGTACAGGGTCTGCAGGCCCAGGTAGGTGAACTGCTGGTCGCGCTCGTGGTTGATCGCCTTGCCCAGTTTCTCCAGGTCGAAGTCTTTCAGCTTCGGATCGAGCAGTTCGAACTCGATGCCTTTCTCGACATAGGCCGGCAGGGCCTTGGCGTACAGGTCGGCCATCTCGTGGTGGGTGGCGCTGGCGGCGACACCTAGGAAGCCCAGGCCTTCGGCGCGGATGTTGTCCATCAGCAGGCGGGCAGTCACGTAGGAGTAGTTCGGCTCGCGCTCGACCAGGGTACGGGCAGTCATCACCAGGGCGGTGTTGACGTCGCTCTGGGCCACGCCGTCGTACAGGTTCTTCAGGGTTTCGCGTTCGATCAGCGAGCCGTCCACTTCGGCCAGGCCTTCGCAGGCTTCGCGAACGATGGTGTTCAGGCGGCCCATGTCCAGCGGCGCCAGGCTGCCGTCGGCCAGGGTCACGCGGATGCTCGGGTGCGGCTCGGCGATACCGGCAGCGGCGCCAGCGGTCTTGCGCTCCTGGCTGCGGGCTTCGCGGTAGATCACGTAGTCACGGGCGACTTTCTGCTCGCCGGCGCGCATCAGGGCCAGTTCGACCTGGTCCTGGATCTCTTCGATGTGGATGGTGCCGCCGGACGGCATGCGGCGCTTGAAGGTGGCGCTGACCTGCTCGGTCAGGCGGGCGACGGTCTCGTGGATACGCGACGACGCAGCGGCAGTGCCGCCCTCAACAGCGAGAAACGCCTTGGTGATGGCAACGGTGATCTTGTCATCGGTATACGGCACCACGGTGCCGTTACGCTTGATCACACGCAGTTGGCCCGGCGCGGTGGCGCTGAGCTCCTGACTGGCATCGGCGGCCTGCGGCGCAGTGGCCTGCGGGTTCTCGCGTGTTGTGTCGGTATGCATGGATGTCTCCGTGTTCTTTATACGTTTAGTTGGGCGCTAAGCCGTTTGAGTGCCGAGACGCACTGGCCGTTCATTCATCTCAACAACGCCAAACGTCCGGCAATGGCCGGACGCCTGGGACTTGCAAACTGGTCAGGAGGGGCAGAGCTGAAGCGCCTTCCTGGCTTTTCGGGTCGGTCGCCGGAGTTGCCGGCGCTACTATATGTAGTGGTGCTCCTGCAAGGGTTTCGTACCCTGGCCGACGCCCGCGGCGGTGATGCTCACCCTTGGGGCCCTGTGTCGACGCTGTCACGCAAGATGCGACCATTGAAGCGTTCCACCTGCACTGTTTTAGTTCTTTGTCTGGACCTTTACGGTGCAGATGTGCTTGTGTCTGTTTCGTCGTCAAAACCCAACATGTAGGTGTTTGGCGCGATGGGGATACAAGATAGTGCGGTCGGCAGGGGATGGCAAGTCCGGCAAAACGCTGCTGCCTGTGGATAAATCTGTGGGTTACGCTGGGGGTAACGCGCCCAAGGCCGCATGGCTGCTGGGATGCGCCCGCCAAGGTGGTGATTCGAGTCTACCGGCGCTTTTTTACATTTCATCGCGCAAGTTTTGAGTCGTTCACAGGAACACAACATGTAGGGTTTTTTCGGAGCAATGGGCCTGTTTTATGCAATGGCTTTGTACCTCCGTGCCGTGGGCGCTGGAGACGGCGGCAGATCGACCGCCACAGGCAGGATTGCATTGCTACAATGCCCGGCGTTTTTCGTTTGCTGTCGCCCGGAGGTAGTAGTGGAGCAAGAGTCGTGGCACATCCTGATCGTTGAAGACGATCAGCGCCTGGCCGAGTTGACCCGTGATTATCTGCAAAGCAATGGGCTGACGGTGAGCATCGAGGCCGATGGCGGGCAAGCAGCTGCGCGCATTCTGTCGCTGCGCCCGGACCTGGTGATTCTCGACCTGATGCTGCCGGGCGAGGACGGCCTGTCGATCTGCCGCAAGGTCCGTGACCGTTATGACGGGCCCATCCTGATGCTGACTGCGCGCACCGATGACATGGACCAGGTGCTGGGCCTGGAGATGGGCGCCGACGACTACGTGTGCAAACCGGTGCGCCCACGGGTGCTGCTGGCGCGTATTCGCGCGTTGCTGCGCCGCCGCGAAGGCAGCGAGCCAGCGGTGGCGGCCGAGCAGCGGCGCCTGGAGTTCGGCCCTTTGGTGATCGACAGCGCCATGCGCGAGGCCTGGCTGGGCGAACAGAGCATCGAACTGACCAGCGCCGAGTTCGACCTGCTGTGGCTGCTGACGTCCAATGCCGGGCGCATCCTGTCCCGCGAAGAAATCTTCAACGCCCTGCGCGGCATCGAATACGACGGCCAGGACCGCTCCATCGACGTGCGCATTTCGCGTATCCGACCCAAAATTGGCGATGACCCCATGCACCCGCGCATGATCAAAACGGTGCGCAGCAAGGGCTATCTGTTCGTCAGGGAGGCGGCCGAAGGGCTGTTGTAAGTGTCGTGACAGACGCCAGCTGCCCAGCCGAGAGCGCTGCATTCCCCACGCTGGCGACCAGGCGCTTTCGCCTGCGCGAGATCGTGGCGGACGATATCCAGGCCATTTTTTACGGCCTCTCTCATCCGCAGGTGATCCGCTACTACGGCGTTTCCTACGCCACACTGGACGCCACCCGCGTGCAGATGGACTGGTATCGCGACCTGCAGCGCGAGCGTACCGGCATCTGGTGGGGCATTTGCCTGCCAGAAGCCCCCGGCCAACTTCTCGGCGCCTGCGGCTTCAACGCCTGGGCGCATGAGCACCGGCGCGCCGAGCTGGGCTACTGGCTGATGCCCGAACACTGGGGTGGCGGGGTGATGCGCGAAAGCCTGGCGGCGGCGATTACTCATGGTTTCGAGGTGATGGGCCTGCATCGCATCGAGGCGGTGGTGGACACCGATAATGGTGCCAGCAGCGGCCTGTTGCGCCGCCTGGGTTTCGTGCATGAAGGCATACGCCGCGAATGCGAGTACCAGGATGGGCGCTACCTCAGCCTGGATTGCTTCAGCCTGCTCAATAGCGAAGGTGCGCCGCGATGAACTCGATCTTCCTGCGTATCTATGGCGGCATGCTCAGCGTGCTGGTGCTGGTGGCGCTGCTGGGCGTGGGCACCCTGCACCTAGTCAACGAGGTGCGCTCGGACCAGTACCGTGAGCGGCTGGCGCGGGGCACCTTCCGGCTGATGGCCGACAACCTCAAGCCCATGACCGAGGTCGAGCGGCGTCGTGCCGTGGTGGTGTGGGAGCGCCTGCTGGGGATTCCGCTGACCATTCAGCCGCTGGATGAGGCCCATGTCGATGGCGGTGCACGGGGGCAGCTGCTGCGTGGCCAGGTGCTGGTGCAGCAGACCGGCCCCCATGCGGCCGAGGTGTACGGGCTGATCAGCGAGAATGAGCAGTTGTTGCTGACGGGCGAGGTGCAGCAGATCAGCGAGCAGCTGGCGCGGGCGACGGTTTATCTGCTGATGGATGAGCTGATCCGCTACCCGATCGATGAGCAGCCCCGGCGCCTGGCAGAGCTGAAGGAGGCCAAGCAGTTCGGGTTTGATCTGCGCCTGGTGCGCCTGGAAGACGCCAATCTGGATGTCGACCAGCGGCGCCGTATCGACGAAGGCGACACGGTGATGGCCCTGGGCAAGGGCGGCGACACTATTCATGTGTTCTCCGGCATCGTCGATACGCCCTGGGTGCTGGAGATCGGCCCGCTGTACCAGATGAACCCCTATCCGCCGCAACTGCTGGTGTTGATCGGCGCGCTGGGGCTGAGCCTGATCGGTCTGATGGTCTACCTGCTGGTGCGCCCGCTGGAGCGGCGCCTGCGCGAACTGGAGGGGGCCGCGACGCATATTGCCAGTGGTCGCCTGGATGCGCGGGTGCCGACGCGGGGTTCCGACTCGGTGGGGCGGCTGGCGGCGGCGTTCAACGCCATGGCCGAGCACTTGCAGCGTTCATTGAGCATCCAGCGCGAAATGGTGCGCGCGGTCTCCCATGAGCTGCGCACACCGGTGGCGCGCCTGCGCTTCGGCCTGGAGATGATCGGCGACGCCGAAACCGAAACCGCCCGGCGCAAGTACATGGAAGGCATGGATAACGATATCCAGGACCTCGACAAGCTGGTCGACGAGATGCTGACCTACGCGCGCCTGGAGCAGGGCGCGCCGGCGCTGAACTTCCAACAGGTCGATCTCGACGCCCTGATCGACCAGGTGATTACCGAGCTCGCGCCTTTGCGCGCCAGCGTTAGGGTCGAGCGCGGGCCGTCGCTGCAGGCGCTGGATGGTGGAGGTGCGGTGGTCGAGGCGGAGCTGCGTTACCTGCACCGTGCCTTGCAGAACCTGGTGACCAACGCCATGCGCCACGCCGAGTCACGGGTGCGGATCAGCTACCAGGTGGGCTGGCAGCGTTGCCGGCTGGACGTTGAAGACGATGGCCCTGGCGTGCCCGAGCAGGCCTGGGAACACATCTTCACGCCATTCCTGCGCCTGGATGACAGCCGCACCCGTGCCTCTGGCGGGCACGGACTCGGCCTCTCCATCGTGCGTCGCATCATCTATTGGCACGGCGGCCGCGCCCAGCTCGGCCGCAGCGAAGCCCTGGGTGGCGCGCATTTCAGCCTGGTCTGGCCGCGCCGGCAGGCGTAAGGGGCGCAGTCGCATTTGATTGGACCGTAGGAGGGGCTTGAGCCCCGAACTTCCAAGACACGGGCGGCGTCACCGATAGCGAGACCGTCGCGGCTAAAGCCCCTCCCACGGATGTGAGCGGAGGCCAGTTAATTGGCCGTCGGTTCGTATCCGCTGCAGTCGGTGCCTGGTCCACGATCCCGTAGGAGGGGCTTCAGCCCCGAGCTTCCGAGGCAGCGGCGGCACCACCGATATCGAGGTTGTCGCGGCTGAGCCCCTCTCACGAGCGAAAGGGGCTGTCGCGTCTAGAACGGTGCCGGGCACTCGAAGCGCAGGCGCTCGCCCGTTTGTGGATGGGTGAGGCTCAGCATGCTGGCGTGCAGGCACAGGCGCGGATAGGCAGCCAGGGCGCGTTCGTGGGCATACAGCCCGTCGCCGAGCAGCGGATGACCGATCGACAGCATGTGTACGCGCAGCTGGTGCGAGCGGCCGGTGATTGGCGTCAGCTCTACCCGGCAATGCTCGGCATGGCGTTCCAGCACGCGCCAGTAGGTGAGGGCGTGCTTGCCCTGCTCATGGTCGACCACGTGCCGGGGTTTGGTGGGCGGATCGTAGCGCAGGGGCAGGTCGATGCTGCCGCTGTCCTGCTCCGGGTGGCCCCAGCACAGGGCGGTGTAGGCCTTTTCCGTCTCACGGTCGTGGAATTGCCGGGACAGCTCGCGGTGGCTGTCGGCATCACGGGCCAGGACGATGATGCCCGAGGTTTCCCAGTCCAGCCGATGCACGATGCGGGCTTCGGGGTAGCCGTTTTCCTGCAGGCGGGTGACCAGGCAATCCCGGTTGTCTTCGGCACGACCTGGCACCGAGAGCAGCAGGGTAGGCTTGTTGATCACCAGCAGGGCGGCGTCCTGGTGGAGAATTTCGACGTTCGACAGCGGCATGGGGCTTCCGGAAAATGCAATCGGCGACCGAGGTCGCCGATTCCGTACAAAGAGTCTTCTCTGTAGGAGCCAGCTTGCTGGCGATCGGGGCAGATCGCCAGCAAGCTGGCTCCTACGGTGTGCCGATCAGCGATCGGGCAGGGTGATGTTCAACTCCAGGATCGAACAGCTGCCCTGGTTCTCCAGGGCGACCTGGACCTGGTCCGAGTCGATGTTGACGTACTTGCGGATCACCTCGACCAGTTCTTGCTGCAGGGCCGGCAGGTAGTCCGGCTGGCTGCGCTGGCCGCGCTCGTGGGCGACGATGATTTGCAGGCGTTCTTTGGCGATCGATGCTGTGGATTCCTTCTTGCGCGAACGCAAGAAGTCGAAAATATTCATTCGCGACCTCCAAATAGGCGTTGCAGGAAGCCCTGCTTCTTCACGTCGAGGAAGCGGTGAGCCACGTCCTTGCCGAGCAGGCGGTCGACGGCGTCGCTGTAGGCCTGGCCGGCATCGCTCTGTTCATCGAGGATGACCGGTACGCCCTGGTTGGACGCCTTGAGCACCGCTTGCGACTCGGGAATCACACCCAGCAGGCGGATGGCGAGGATTTCCTCGACGTCTTCCACGCCGAGCATTTCGCCCTTGGTCACGCGCTCCGGGTTGTAGCGGGTAAGGAGCAGGTGTTCCTTGATCGGCTCTTCGCCTTTCTCGGCGCGGCGCGATTTGCTGGCCAGCAGGCCGAGCATGCGGTCGGAGTCGCGCACCGAGGAGACTTCCGGGTTGGTCACGACGATCGCTTCGTCAGCGAAGTACATGGCCAGGTGAGCGCCTTTCTCGATACCGGCCGGCGAGTCGCAGACCACGTATTCGAAGTTCTCACCCAGTTCGGTGATGACTTTCTCGACGCCTTCCTGAGTGAGGGCGTCCTTGTCGCGGGTCTGGCTGGCCGCGAGTACGTAGAGGTTTTCCAGGCGCTTGTCTTTGATCAGGGCCTGGGAGAGGGTGGCTTCGCCGTTGACGACGTTGACGAAGTCGTACACCACGCGGCGTTCGCAGCCCATGATCAGGTCGAGGTTACGCAGACCGACGTCGAAGTCGACGATGACTGTCTTGTGGCCGCGCAGGGCGAGACCGGTACCGATGGCGGCGCTGGTGGTGGTTTTGCCGACGCCACCTTTGCCGGAAGTGACTACGAGGATCTTGGCCAAGGTGATTCACCCCAAAATGTGAAGATAAAAGCGGTAATCCGTAGCCGAAAGAGGCTTCCAGATGCCCTTTTTGTGTCCCTGAAAATTGGCGGCAGTATCCGTTAAAGGCGGGTGATGTTCAACACATCACCCGACAGGCTGACGTGCACTGCATCGCCCCAGAGCGGGTCGCGGCGCAGGTCTTCGGCGACCTTGTACTGGCCGGCGATGGAGAGCAGTTCCGCGCCCATTTGCTGACAAAAAATGCGGGCCTTGGTGTTGCCTTTGATGCCGGCCAGCGCACGGCCGCGCATCGGTGCGTAAACATGGATGTTGCCATCGGCGAGAAGTTCCGCCCCGGCACTGACGGGGGCCAGGACGATCAGGTCGCCACCCTGGGCGTAGACCTGCTGGCCGCCGCGAACCGGCGAGGTGATTACCTTGCTCGGCTTCACTTCCGGCTCGGCGGGCTTTTCCGGCTTCTTTGGTGCCGGGGGGGGACCGACTTCGAGCACGCGCTCGCGGGCGCCGGAGGGCGGCAGTACGGGCAGGTCCAGGGCGTTGGCGGCAGCGATATCGTCCTCGCGGTTGGCGCGTACGGCCAGGGTGCGCAGGCCGTGGCGGCGGCACACGGCCATCAGTGCGCCGAGGTCGAGCACGCCTTCGCCTTCGGGCAGTTTGTCCAGAGCCAGTACCAGCGGGGTGTTGCTGAAAAAGGCGGGGGCCTGGGCGACTTTCTCGGCCAGTTGCTGGTCGAGGCGGTCGAGGTCGTTGTGCGCCAGTTCCATCACGGTGATGGCCAGCATGCTGCCTTTGAGCTGGAACATGGGGTCTTTGTCGAGGAGATCAGCTTGGCTCATGGTCTGCCTGATGCGGCTGGTAACTAAGATAGCCCGGACTTATAGCGAGAACGCCGGTGGGCCGCAAGCGGCGGTCGGGCCGGCGGGCGATTCCGCGCCGCTCATCCACGTGTGCGCAGTAGTGGCACCTTCGCTTGATCCTGGAAGGCTTGCCCCTGGGCGATCGGGGTACGAGGGCGAAAAGCTCGCGGGCAAGCCCGCTCCTACAAGGAGCAGTACCTGGAGTGTGCAGGTGGGGGCCGGCTTTTTCGGGCGTCGCACCGAGCGGCGATTCGCGCAGGTGACAAGGTTCCGGATGGGGCGGGTCGGTGCCCGGCAAGTCCTGATAGAATGCCGCGCTTTACGCTTTGTCCGGGACCGTTGATGAATCGTCCAGCTTTTCGTGGCTATTTTCTGCACCCGCGCTTCTGGCCGTTGTGGCTGGGGCTGGGTGTGCTGTGGCTGATCGTGCAGTTGCCGTATCCGCTGCTGCTCAAACTGGGGCGCGTGCTGGGCGCGGTGATGTTCCGCGTGGCCGGCTCGCGGCGGCGCATCGCCCGGCGCAACCTGGAGCTGTGCTTCCCGCAGTTGTCCGCAGAGGCCCGTGAACGCCTGCTGCGCGAGAACTTCGCCTCCACCGGCATCGCTTTCTTCGAGATGGCCATGAGCTGGTGGTGGCCCAAGGCGAAGCTGGCACGGCTCGCCCATATAGAAGGTCTGGAGCATTTGCAGCAGGCGCAGGCTGAAGGGCAGGGCGTGATCCTCATGGCGCTGCACTTCACCACCTTGGAAATCGGTGCGGCTCTGCTCGGTCAGGTTCACACCATCGACGGCATGTACCGCGAGCACAAGAACCCGGTGTTCGACTACATCCAGCGCACCGGGCGCGAGCGCCACAACCTGGATGCCTCGGCCATCGAGCGCGAGGACGTGCGTGCGATGCTCAAGGTGCTGCGTGCGGGCCGGGCGATCTGGTACGCGCCGGACCAGGACTACGGCCGCAAGCAGAGCCTGTTCGTGCCGCTGTTCGGTGTCCAGGCTGCCACTGTGACGGCTACTACCAAGTTCGCCCGGCTGGGGCGTGCGCGGGTTCTGCCGTTTACCCAGGAGCGTCTGCCGGACGCTCGGGGTTATCGTCTGACCATCCATCCGCCATTGGCGGGCTTCCCGGCGGAGAGCGAAGAGGCCGATTGCCTGTTGATCAATCAGTGGGTGGAAAAGGCGGTTTCAGCGTGCCCCGAGCAGTACCTGTGGGCCCACCGTCGCTTCAAGACCCGCCCCGAAGGCGAGCCCAAGCTCTACGGCAAGCGCCGGCCCTGATCCACCTCTTCGCCAGGGCGGATATGCGCCGGCGTTGCATGGACAGGGGCGCTGCTCTCTATACTGGTTAAAAAGGACGGAAAACCTGCCCATGACGTTGATCGCCCCTGCAACCCAGCCCGTGACCGGGTTGATCCTTTCAGGCGGCGGCGCGCGGGCGGCCTATCAGGTCGGCGTGCTGTCGGCGATTGCCGACCTGCTGCCCGATGCGACCCATAACCCGTTCCCGGTCATCGTCGGCACCTCGGCCGGGGCGATCAATGCGGTCAGCCTGGCTTGCGGGGCGTTGCACTTCGGCGAGGCGATCCGCCGCCTGACATCGGTGTGGCAGAATTTTCATACCCATCAGGTGTACCGCAGCGACTGGCCGGGGGTGTTGCGTCAGGCCAGCCGCTTTGTCGGGCACAGTCTGCTTGGGCTGGGTGGGCAGATGCCGGTGGCGCTGCTCGACAGCACTCCGTTGGGCGAGATGCTGGCCCGCGAGCTGGACTTCTCCGGTATCGCTGCAGCCGTACGCCAGCGCCAGTTGCGCGCCGTGGCGGTCACCGCGTTCGCCTATGAATCTGGGCAGGCCGTGACCTTTTACCAGGGACGCGCCGCCATCGACCCCTGGTTCCGTCATCGGCGCGTAGGCGTGCCGACTCGCCTGGCCCTCGAACACCTGCTGGCCAGCGCCTCGATTCCGCTGATCTTCCCGCCAGTGAAGATCGGTCGCGAGTATTTCGGCGATGGCGCGGTACGGCAGTCCGCGCCGATCAGCCCGGCGCTGCACCTGGGGGCGAGCAAGGTGCTGGTGGTCGGCGTCAGCGGTAATCCGCACGGCCGGAATGCCTCCTCGCCGGTGCCGCGGGTGCTGAGCAACAAACCGCCGAGCCTGGCGCAGATCAGCGGGCACATGCTCAACAGCACCTTTATCGACAGCCTGGAAGGCGATATCGAACTGCTCGAGCGCCTCAATCACATGAGCCGCCTGGTGCCACCCGAACAGCGCCCGCGCGGTTTAGGGCTGAACCCGGTGGAGGTGCTGGTGGTGTCGCCGAGCCAGCCGCTGGATATCATCGCCGCCCGCCACCGACATGAGCTGCCCGCGGCACTGCGCATGTTCCTGCGCGGCCCTGGCGCCACCAAGGCCAGCGGCGCTGGTGTGCTCAGTTACCTGCTGTTCGAGCCGGGTTACTGCAACGAGCTGATCGAGCTTGGCTACCAGGATGCAATGGCACAGAAAGCGGCCCTGAGCAGCTTCCTCGGCCTGCCCAGTGCGGCGTTGTCCCCGGAGCAGCCAGTCACGGCGTGATACCGGCTCGCTCCAGGCACGGGGCGCGACGAAAACGCCTGCATTCAGCCGGTGGATTAATTACGCAGACCTGTACGCCAACCGGGTGAACAGTGTTTAAATTGCGCCTTCCCGATGCTTTCTGTCGCATTTGCGAAAGCTCCGGTTTTCCTGGGGTTGGCGCTGTAAGAAGTTGTCGCATGGCGGCAATGCCGGCCCAGGTTCAGTCCCTACAATCCCTTCATCACCTGCCGTCCAATGCAGGTGTTTCCCGTGAGGAGTGTTCAGATGTCCGTTCAGCACGACCCGGTGCAACGCGCCGATTTCGACCAGTTCATGGTGCCCAACTATTCGCCTGCCGCGTTCATTCCGGTGCGTGGCGAGGGCTCGCGAGTCTGGGATCAGCAGGGTCGTGAACGCATCGATTTCTCTGGTGGCATCGCCGTCAACGTGCTGGGCCATGCCCATCCGGCGCTGGTCAAGGCCCTCACGGACCAGGCCAACAAGCTGTGGCACATTTCCAACGTGTTCACCAACGAGCCGACCTTGCGCCTGGCCAAGAAGCTGATCGACGCCACCTTTGCCGAGCGCGTGTTCTTCTGCAACTCGGGCGCCGAGGCCAACGAGGCCGCGTTCAAGCTGGCCCGTCGGGTGGCCCATGACCGTTTCGGTCCGGAAAAATACGAAATCATTGCCGCGCTCAACAGCTTCCACGGCCGGACCCTGTTCACGGTCAGCGTGGGCGGCCAGCCGAAGTACTCCGACGGGTTCGGCCCGAAGATCGAGGGCATCAAGCACATCCCGTACAACGACCTGGATGCGCTGAAATCCGCCATTTCCGACAAGACCTGCGCGGTGGTGCTGGAGCCGGTGCAGGGCGAGGGCGGTGTGCTGCCGGCGGACCTGGCCTACCTGCAGGGCGCGCGCGAGCTGTGTGACAAGCACGACGCGCTGCTGGTCTTCGATGAAGTGCAGAGCGGCATGGGCCGTTGTGGCGTGCTGTTCGCCTATCAGCATTACGGCGTGATCCCGGATGTTCTGACCAGTGCCAAGAGCCTGGGCGGTGGTTTCCCGATCGCGGCCATGCTCACCACCACCGACCTCGCCAAGCACCTGACGGTCGGCACCCATGGCACCACCTACGGCGGCAACCCGCTGGCCTGTGCGGTGGGCGAGGCGGTCATCGACATCGTCAACACCCCCGAAGTGCTCGATGGCGTCAACGCCAAGCATGAGCGCTTCAAGCAGAAGCTGGAGCAGATCGGCGAGAAGTACGGTGTGTTCACCGGCATCCGTGGTATGGGCTTGCTGATCGGTGCGGTGCTGTCCGATGACTGGAAAGGCAAGGCCAAGGTCATTCTCGATGCCGCCGCGGTCGAGGGACTGATGGTCCTGCAGGCCGGCCCGGACGTGGTGCGTTTCGCTCCGAGCCTGGTGGTCGAGGATGCCGATATCGACGAAGGCCTTGCACGCCTGGAGAAGGCCATCGCGGGCCTGATCCAGAAGGCCTGATTCACACGCCGGCGCAGGGACGCGCCGTGTTCTACCCAGGGATGACGGTTCTGTCGGCCTCGGCGTCTGCCGGGGCCTGCCCGGTCCGAGTGACCGGGTGTTTTTCGAGATCAATAAAGGAGTGACACCATGCTGGTGATGCGCCCCGCGCAAATGGCCGACCTTGCGGAAGTGCAGCGTCTCGCCGCGGACAGCCCGGTTGGTGTGACTTCGCTGCCGGATGACGCCGGCCGCCTGCGCGACAAGATTGCCGCCTCGGAGGCCTCGTTCTCCGCCGAGGTGAGCTTCAACGGCGAGGAAACCTATTTCTTCGTGCTGGAGGATGTCGAAAGCGGCCGCCTGGTCGGCTGCGCCGGCATCGTCGCCTCGGCCGGCTATTCCGAGCCGTTCTACAGCTTCCGTAACGAAACCTTCGTGCACAACTCCCGCGAGCTGAAGATCCACAACAAGATCCACGTGCTCTCGCTGTGCCACGACCTGACCGGTAACAGCCTGCTGACCAGCTTCTATGTCGAGCGCCCGCTGGTGGGCAGCGCGGCGTCTGAGCTGAATTCCCGGGCGCGCCTGATGTTCATGGCCAACCATCCGGAGCGTTTTGCCGATGCGGTGGTGGTGGAGATCGTCGGCCACAGCGATGACGATGGCGAGTCGCCGTTCTGGGACGCAGTGGGCCGCAACTTCTTCGACATGAACTACGCCGAGGCCGAGCGCCTGTGTGGGCTGAAAAGCCGGACCTTCCTCGCCGAACTGATGCCGCACTACCCGATCTACGTGCCGCTGCTGCCGGACGAGGCCCAGGAATCCATGGGGCAGGTGCATCCGCGCGCGCAGATCACCTTCGACATCCTCATGCGTGAGGGTTTCGAGACCGACCATTACATCGACATCTTCGATGGCGGCCCGACGCTGCATGCGCGCACCTCGGGCATTCGCTCCATCGCCCAGAGCCGCGTAGTGCCGGTGCGTATCGGCGAGCCGGGCAGCGGTGGTCGTCCGTACCTGGTGAGCAACGGCCAACTGCAGGATTTCCGGGCGATTGTCACTGACCTCGACTGGGTGCCCGGCAAGCCCGTCACCCTCAGTCTTGCAACCGCCGATGCCCTCGGCGTCGGCGAAGGCGCCAGCGTGCGCCTGGTCGCGGTTTAAGGAGCCGGTATGATTGTTCGTCCCGTACGCAGTGCCGACCTTCCGGCCCTGATCGACCTGGCGCGCAGCACCGGTGCCGGCCTGACCACCCTGCCTGCCAACGAGGAGCGCCTGGCGCATCGCGTGCAGTGGGCCGAAAAAGCCTTCCATGGCCAGGCCGAACGGGCTGACGCCGACTACCTGTTCGTCCTTGAAGATGATGATGGCAAGGTCGTCGGCATTTCCGCCGTGGCCGGTGCCGTCGGCCTGCGCGAGCCTTGGTACAACTACCGGGTGGGCCTGACGGTCAGCGCGTCCCAGGAGCTGAACATCCACCGGCAGATCCCGACGCTGTTCCTGGCCAACGATCAGACCGGCAACTCCGAACTGTGCTCGCTGTTCCTGCACGCCGATCACCGCACGGGCCTCAACGGCCGCTTGCTGTCCAAGGCGCGTTTTCTGTTCATCGCCGAGTTCCGCCAGCTGTTCGGCGAGAAGATCATCGCCGAGATGCGCGGCATGTCCGACGAAAACGGCCGCTCGCCATTCTGGGAGAGCCTGGGCCGGCACTTCTTCAAGATGGAGTTCAGCCAGGCCGATTACCTGACGGGCGTGGGCAACAAGGCGTTCATCGCCGAGTTGATGCCCAAGTTCCCGCTGTACACCTGCTTCCTGTCGGAGGATGCGCGCAGCGTCATCGGTCGGGTGCACCACGATACCGAGCCGGCCCTGGCCATGCTCAAGGCAGAAGGCTTCAGCTATCAGGGCTATGTCGACATCTTCGACGCCGGGCCGGCGATCGAGGCGGAAACCGCGAAAATCCGCGCCGTGCGCGACAGCCAGGCTTTGGTGCTGGCCATCGGCACCCCGGGTGATGACGCGCCGGCCTACCTGATGCACAACCGCAAGCGCGAAGATTGCCGCATCACCGCGGCCCCCGCGCGGCTGGCGGCGGGCACCCTGGTGGTCGACCCGCTCACTGCCAAGCGTCTGCGCCTGTCGGCCGGTGACCAGATCCGCGCTGTACCGCTGTCCGCCGCCGGCTGAGCCTGCAACGGCGCATTGCCTGGCGCCGCGTACGAATTTTGCCCGCCCGGCTGGCCTGCCGGGTGCTGAACACGCTGGGAGTGATAAAAACGACATGAGCACTCATTTCATTGCCGGTACCTGGCTGGTGGGCCAGGGTGAGTCCCTGGAATCGCTCAACCCGGTCAGCCAGCAGGCGCTGTGGGAAGGGCGTGCCGCCAGTACCGACCAGGTGGATGCCGCGGTAAACGCCGCTCGTACCGCGTTCCCGGCCTGGGCCTCGCGCACGCTGGAAGACCGCGTCGTGGTGCTGGAGCGCTTTGCCGCGCTGCTCAAGGCCAGAAGCGATGAACTGGCGCGCTGCATTGGCGAAGAAACCGGCAAGCCGCTCTGGGAGTCGGCCACTGAAGTGACCAGCATGATCAACAAAGTGGCGATCTCGGTGCAGAGCTACCGCGAGCGCACCGGCGAGAAGAGCGGGCCACTGGCCGACGCCACCGCCGTGCTGCGGCACAAGCCCCATGGCGTGGTGGCGGTGTTCGGTCCTTACAACTTCCCGGGCCACCTGCCCAATGGGCATATCGTGCCGGCGCTGCTGGCCGGTAACGCCGTGGTCTTCAAGCCCAGCGAGCTGACGCCAAAAGTCGCCGAATTCACCGTGCGCTGCTGGGAAGAGGCCGGCCTGCCGGCGGGCGTGCTCAACCTGCTGCAGGGCGCCCGCGCTACCGGCGCGGCGCTGGCGGCCCACGCTGGCATCGACGGGCTGTTCTTCACCGGCTCCAGCCGCACCGGCAATCTGTTGCACCAGCAGTTCGCCGGGCGCCCGGACAAGATCCTGGCCCTGGAGATGGGCGGCAACAACCCGTTGCTGGTCGATGAAGTCGCGGACATCGATGCCGCGGTCTACACCATCATTCAGTCGGCCTTCATTTCGGCCGGACAGCGCTGCACCTGTGCGCGCCGCCTGCTGGTGCCCGAGGGGGCCTGGGGTGACGCGCTGCTGGCGCGCCTGGTGAGTGTGGCAGCGAGCATCAAGGTCGGCGCTTTCGACGCCCAGCCAGCCCCCTTCATGGGGGCGGTGATTTCCCTCGCCGCTGCCGAGCACCTGATCAAGGCCCAGGAACACCTGATCGCCAAGGGCGCCAAGCCACTGCTGGAAATGACCCAGCCGCTGGTCGGCGCTGCGCTGCTGACCCCGGGCATCATTGACGTGACCGAAGTGGAAGGGCGCCCGGATGACGAGTTCTTCGGCCCACTGCTGCAGGTGATTCGCTACGCCGATTTCGACGCCGCCATCGCCGAAGCCAACAACACGGCATTTGGCCTGGCCGCAGGCCTGCTGTCCGATTCCAGGGCGCGCTACGAGCAGTTCTGGCTGCAAAGCCGAGCGGGCATCGTCAACTGGAACAAACAGCTCACCGGCGCCGCCAGCAGCGCGCCGTTCGGCGGTGTCGGCGCGTCCGGCAACCACCGCGCCAGCGCCTACTACGCGGCGGATTACTGCGCCTACCCGGTGGCCTCGCTGGAAAGCGACAGCCTGAGCCTGCCTGCCACTCTGACCCCGGGAGTGAGCTTGTAATGGCCGCCTATGAAATGAATTTCGACGGCCTGGTCGGGCCGACGCACAACTACGGTGGCCTGTCCTACGGCAATGTGGCGTCGCAGAACAACAGCCAGGCGTCCTCCAACCCGCGGGAAGCGGCGCGCCAGGGCCTGGCCAAGATGAAGGCCCTGATGGACATGGGCTTCAAGCAGGGCGTGCTGGCCCCGCAGGAGCGCCCGGACGTGGCTGCGTTGCGCAGCCTCGGGTTCAGCGGCAGCGACGCCCAAGTGATCGAGAAGGCGGCCAAGGCGGCGATGCCGCTGCTGGTCGCCAGTTGCTCGGCCTCGAGCATGTGGACGGCCAATGCCTGCACGGTCAGCCCGAGTGCCGATACGGCGGATGGCCGCGTGCATTTCACCGCCGCCAACCTCAACTGCAAATTTCACCGCTCCATCGAACACCCGACCACCAGCCGTGTGCTTGGCGCGATGTTCGCCAGCGAGCAGCATTTCGCCCACCACGCGGCTTTGCCGGCGGTTGGGCAGTTCGGCGACGAGGGCGCGGCCAACCACACGCGCTTCTGCAAAGGCTATGGCGACGCTGGTGTGGAGTTCTTCGTGTTCGGCCGCAGCGCATTCGACAGCCGCGTGCCACAGCCCGAGCGCTTTCCCGCGCGCCAGACCCTGGAAGCATCCCAGGCGGTCGCGCGCCTGCACGGCTTGAGCGATGACGGTGTGGTCTACGCCCAGCAGAACCCCTGGGTCATCGACCAGGGGGTGTTTCACAACGACGTGATCGCAGTTGGCAATGGCGAGGTGCTGTTCTATCACCAGGACGCCTTCCTCGACACCGACAGGGTGCTGGCCGAACTGGCCGACAAGCTGGCTCGCCGTGGCGCCGGCTTTACCGCCGTGTGTGTGCCGCGCAGCGCGGTGGCGGTAGAAGATGCGGTGCGTTCGTACCTGTTCAACAGCCAGCTGCTCAGCCGTGACGACGGCAGCATGCTGCTGATCGTGCCCGAGGAGTGCCGCAACAACGCCAATGTGTGGGCCTACCTGCAACAACTGACCAGCAGCAACGGTCCGATTCGTGAGGTGCAGGTATTCGACCTCAAGCAGAGCATGCAGAACGGCGGAGGCCCGGCCTGCCTGCGTTTGCGGGTAGCGCTGAAGGACACCGAACTGGCGGCGGTCAACCCCGGGGTGATCATGACCCCGAGCCTGTATGACACGCTCAATGCCTGGGTCGACAAGCATTACCGCGACCGCCTCAGCGAAAGCGATCTGGCGGACCCGCAATTGCTGATCGAGTGCCGTACGGCATTGGATGAATTGACGCAGATCCTTAAACTGGGCGCCGTCTATCCTTTTCAATTAGCGGAGTAGGGTGGGTTCAGGCTTTATCGATCCACCGTGACGATGGTGCGGTGGATATGAAGCGACAGCCACCCTGCGACTGCGTCCCACCCTTTCAATTGGCTCAAAGAGATTCGCAACCATGTCCGACGCCCTGCAACTGATCCTCGAAGACGAAGACGGCACCCAGCTGGAAACCTCCTGCACGCGGTTTGCCGTGATCTGGCAGGGTAAGGAAGTGTGGATTCAACAGGTCGGCAACGGCCAACTGATGATCGGGGTCGATGTGGCGGAGGGCGATACCGAATACGCCAACCTGCTGCTGCGCCCGCTGGCGACGAACCTGGTCAGCCTGGAGCTGGAGATGGAGCCGGCCGACGACGGCGATGAGGAGCACGGTCACGTGCATGGTCCCGACTGCAACCACTAAGAACCTGTTTATGATCTGCTGCGCGTCGGCCCTGCTGCGTTAAAAACAGGCTGGAACGCCAGCCCGGTCGTAATGCTCATTTACAGGTCGTAAACTCCGCTTCTCGCCTGTTTTTGCCTTGCATGGCTCTAGCTCGCGAGAGCATAAACACGCTCGGAGTGATTCCTATGCTTGCCCTCGGCAAACTGCTCGAACTGACCCTGGCTGGCTACGAGCCGGCAGCGAAGATTCAGCTGACCCCCGAGGGCACGCGCTTGCGCTGGCTGGCCGAAGGCGCACTGGAAGTGACGCCGCCGGTGGCCACCGACAACGGCATGGACCTGCTGCTGTCCGCCGGGATACATGGCAATGAAACCGCGCCCATCGAGCTGCTGGACCGGTTATTGCGCAGCATCGCACGCAACGAGCTGAAGCCCCGGGTGCGCATGTTGTTCCTGCTGGGCAATCCGCCAGCGATTCGCAAGGGCGAGCGCTACATCGAGCAGGACATCAACCGTCTGTTCAATGGTCGGCACGAGCAGACCAGCGGTTTTGAAGCGATCCGTGCCTGTGAGCTCGAGCACCTGGCCGCGAGTTTTTTCAGCAAGCCCGAGCGCACTCGTCTGCACTACGACCTGCATACGGCCATCCGTGCCTCGAAAATCGAGCAGTTCGCGCTGTACCCCTGGCACGAAGGGCGGGTGCATTCGCGGCGTGAGCTGGCGCGTTTGAATGCGGCTGGCATCGACGCGGTGCTGTTGCAGAACAAGAGTTCGATCACCTTCAGCGCCTACACCTATTCGCAACTCGGTGCCGAGGCGTTCACGCTGGAGCTGGGCAAGGCCAGGGCCTTCGGCCAGAACGAGGTGGTCAACCTCGACCTGCTGGAGGCGCGCCTGCACGCCATCATCGAAGGGCGGGAGCCGGAAGCGGACGACCACGACCTCAACGGCCTGCAGCTGTTTTCCGTGTCGCGGGAAATCATCAAGCACAGCGACGCTTTCCAACTGCACCTGCCGGCCGACATCGAGAATTTCAGCGAGCTGCCGGTCGGCTACCTGCTGGCCGAAGATGTGGCCAGTTCGCGCTGGATCGTGGAAGAAGAGGGCGCGCGCATCATCTTCCCCAACCCCAAGGTGAAGAACGGGCTGCGCGCCGGCATTCTGATCGTGCCGGCCGACGGGGATTACCTGGCCTGACCCCTGGCTTCCAGGTGCGCGCCGGGCATCGGCATCTGTTCGGTCCGTATCGCCGCGATCTGTACCTTGTAGGTCGCCCGCCGGGGCCTTAGCATCGGGGTTTTCGACCGGTTCAGGGAACCCCTTCATGTCTGTCATCGATCTGCGCAGCGACACCGTTACCCAGCCCACCGCCGGTATGCGCGAGGCCATGCGTGTGGCCCAGCTGGGGGATGACGTGTATGGCGAAGACCCGACGGTCAATCAGCTGGAGGCTTACCTGGCCGAGCGTCTGGGCTTTGCGGCGGCTCTGTTCGTGCCAAGCGGCACCATGAGCAACCTGCTTGGGCTGATGGCTCACTGTGAGCGTGGCGATGAGTACATCGTCGGCCAGCAGGCCCACACCTATAAATATGAAGGCGGCGGTGCCGCCGTGCTCGGTTCGATCCAGCCACAACCGATCGAGGGCGAAGCCGACGGTTCCCTCGACCTGGCCAAGGTCGAGGCGGCGATCAAGATGGACGATTTCCATTTTGCCCGGACCCGCCTGCTGGCCCTGGAAAACACCATGCAGGGCAAGGTGCTGCCCCTGAGTTATCTGGCGGCTGCCCGCGAGCTGACCACCCGTCGTGGTCTGGGCCTGCACCTGGACGGCGCTCGTTTGTACAACGCAGTGGTCAAGCTGGGCGTGGACGCCCGCGAGATTACCCAGCATTTCGATTCGGTGTCGGTCTGCCTGTCCAAAGGGCTTGGTGCGCCGGTGGGCTCGGTGCTGTGCGGCAGCATTGAGGTGATCGGCCGGGCGCGCCGCCTGCGCAAGATGGTTGGCGGCGGCATGCGCCAGGCGGGTGGCCTGGCTGCGGCCGGCCTGTATGCCTTGCAACATCAGGTCGAACGCCTGGCAGATGACCATCGCCATGCCGAGCAACTGGCGGCCGGGCTGAGTGAGCTGGGCTTCGCCGTGGAGCCGGTACAGACCAATATGGTGTACGCCCAGGTGGGCGAACAGGCCGGCGCGCTGAAGGCATTCTGCGCCGAGCGCGGCATCACCCTGAGCGCTGCACCGCGCCTGCGCATGGTGACGCACCTGGATGTCAGCGAGGACGATATCGGTCGCGTTATCGAGGCGTTTGCCGCGTTCCAGCGCCGCTGAGATTCGTCATCGGCGGATGTATCTGCCGCTTGAATGAGTCGGCCCTGTGTGAGGCGCCGTTCCGCCAGCCCAGGCCATAGCCACCATCTATCGATAAAGGCACTAGCCGCAGGCGGCAGGCCCGATATAATGCGGCCCTTTGCCGGCTTTTGCCGTGGCCGCCTGATTCCGTGGAAGACCCTATGAAAAGCGCAGAAATCCGTGAAGCCTTCTTGAGCTTCTTCGAAGAGAAAGGGCACACCCGTGTCGCTTCCAGCTCCCTGATTCCGGGCAATGACCCGACGCTGCTGTTCACCAACGCAGGGATGAACCAGTTCAAGGACTGCTTCCTCGGCCTGGAAAAGCGCAGCTACACCCGTGCGGCCACCAGCCAGAAATGCGTGCGTGCCGGCGGCAAGCACAACGACCTTGAAAACGTCGGCTACACCGCGCGCCACCACACCTTCTTCGAAATGCTGGGCAACTTCAGCTTCGGCGACTACTTCAAGCGCGATGCGATCCACTTCGCCTGGGAATTCCTCACCGGCGATCGCTGGCTGAACCTGCCCAAGGACAAGCTCTGGGTCACGGTCTACGCCACTGACGACGAAGCCTACGACATCTGGAACAAGGAAATCGGTGTGCCGGCCGAGCGGATGATCCGTATCGGCGACAACAAGGGCGCGCCGTACGCCTCCGACAACTTCTGGACCATGGGTGATACCGGCCCGTGCGGTCCGTGCACCGAGATTTTCTTCGACCACGGCGACCACATCTGGGGCGGCCCACCCGGCTCGCCGGAAGAGGACGGTGACCGCTACATCGAGATCTGGAACAACGTGTTCATGCAGTTCAACCGCACCGCAGACGGCGTGCTACACCCGCTGCCGGCGCCGAGCGTGGACACTGGCATGGGCCTGGAGCGCGTCAGCGCCGTGCTGCAGCACGTCAACTCGAACTACGAGATCGACCTGTTCCAGAGCCTGCTGAACGCGGCGGCCAAGGCAATCGGCTGCGCCAACGAAGGCCAGGCCTCGCTGAAAGTGGTGGCTGACCATATCCGCTCCTGCGGCTTCCTGATCGCCGATGGCGTGACGCCGTCCAACGAAGGCCGCGGCTACGTGCTGCGCCGTATCGTTCGCCGCGCTTGCCGCCATGGCAACAAGCTGGGCGCCAAGGGCAGCTTCTTCTACCAGATCGTCGCGGCCCTGGTCGCCGAGATGGGCGAAGCCTTCCCGGAACTGAAACAGCAGCAGGCGCACATCGAGCGCGTGCTGAAAACCGAAGAAGAGCAGTTCGCCAAGACCCTGGAACAGGGTCTGAAGATCCTCGAGCAGGACCTGGCCGAGCTCAAGGGCTCCGTCATTCCGGGCGAAGTCATCTTCAAACTGTACGACACCTACGGTTTCCCGATGGACCTCACCGGCGACATCGCCCGTGAGCGTGAGCTGACCCTGGACGAAGCCGGCTTCGAGCGCGAGATGGAGGCCCAGCGCGAGCGTGCGCGTTCGGCCAGTGCGTTCGGCATGGATTACAACAACCTGGTCAAGGTCGACAGCGACACGCGCTTCCTCGGCTACGAAGGCACCAGCGGCAGCGGCACGATCATCGCCCTGTTCAAGGCCGGTGCAGCTGTGGACAGCCTCGCCGAAGGCGAAGAGGGCGTGGTGGTGCTGGACCAGACCCCGTTCTACGCCGAGTCCGGCGGCCAGATCGGCGACTGTGGCTACCTCGAGGGTGCAGGCGTGCGTTTCGACGTGCGTGACACCACCAAGGCCGGCGGCGCCTTCCTGCACCACGGCATCGTGGCCAAGGGTGGCCTGAACGTCGGCACCAGCATCAAGGCTGAGGCCGATGCCACTGTGCGCCAGGCCACTGCGCTCAACCACTCCGCCACTCACCTGCTGCATGCCGCGCTGCGTCAGGTACTGGGTGATCACGTGCAGCAGAAAGGCTCGCTGGTCGACAGCCAGCGCCTGCGTTTCGACTTCAGCCACTTCGAGTCGATCAAGCCGGAGCAACTGAAGGCGCTGGAAGACATCGTCAACACCGAGATTCGCAAGAACTCCGCGGTCGAGACCGAGGAAACCGACATCGAGACGGCCAAGACCAAGGGCGCCATGGCGCTGTTCGGCGAGAAGTATGGCGACCAGGTGCGCGTGCTGAGCATGGGTGGCGCCTTCTCCGTGGAACTGTGCGGCGGCACCCACGTGTCCCGTACCGGTGACATCGGTCTGTTCAAGATCACCAGCGAAGGCGGTGTGGCCGCCGGCGTGCGTCGTATCGAAGCGGTCACCGGTGCTGCGGCACTGGCTTACCTGAACGGTGCGGAAGAGCAGCTCAAGGAAGCCGCTGTGCTGGTCAAGGGCAGCCGCGACAACCTGCTGGACAAGCTGGCCGGCGTGCTGGAACGCAATCGTCAGCTGGAAAAAGAGCTGGAGCAGCTCAAGGCCAAGGCCGCCAGCGCGGCTGGCAACGACCTGGCCGGCTCGGCGGTCGACGTCAAAGGCATCAAGGTGTTGGCGTCGCGTCTCGATGGCCTGGATGGCAAGGCACTGCTGGCGATGGTCGACCAGTTGAAGAACAAGCTCGGCAGCGCCGTGATCTTGCTCGGTGGTGTGCAGGACGACAAGGTGGTGCTGGTTGCAGGTGTAACTCAGGACCTGACCGGCAAGCTCAAGGCCGGCGACCTGATGAAACAGGCGGCAGCAGCCGTGGGCGGGAAGGGCGGTGGTCGCCCGGATATGGCCCAGGGCGGCGGCACCGAAGCCGGCAAGCTGGATGAAGCATTGGGCCTGGCCCAGGCGTTCGCCGAACAAGGTCTGTAACGTCCGCTACCCGGACGCACAGTGGCCAAGGCCCGGTACACGCCCGGTGGGCCTTGGCAGTCTCTTGAGTTGAATGTTTAATGGGCGCCCTTCACGGGCTGAGGCGGCTTTGAAATGGCTTTGATCGTACAAAAATTCGGGGGCACCTCCGTCGGCACCGTTGAGCGTATTCAGCAGGTAGCCGAGAAGGTGAAGAAGTTCCGCGAGAACGGCGACGACATCGTCGTTGTGGTGTCGGCCATGAGTGGCGAGACCAACCGCCTGATCGATCTGGCCAAACAGGTCAGCGACGATCAGCCGGTACCGCGTGAGTTGGACGTGATGGTATCCACCGGCGAGCAGGTGACCATTGCCCTGCTGGCCATGGCGCTGATCAAGCGCGGCGTGCCGGCGATTTCCTACACCGGCAACCAGGTGCGCATCCTCACCGACAGCGCGCACAACAAGGCGCGTATCCTGCAGATTGACGATCAGAAGCTGCGCGCTGACCTCAAGGCCGGCCGCGTAGTGGTAGTGGCGGGTTTCCAGGGTGTCGACGAGCACGGCAACATCACCACCCTCGGCCGTGGCGGTTCCGACACCACTGGCGTGGCCCTGGCGGCCGCGCTGAAGGCTGACGAGTGCCAGATTTATACCGACGTGGACGGTGTCTACACCACCGACCCGCGTGTGGTGCCCCAGGCCCAGCGCCTGGAAAAGATCACCTTCGAAGAAATGCTGGAAATGGCCAGCCTGGGCTCCAAGGTGCTGCAGATTCGCTCGGTGGAGTTCGCCGGCAAGTACAATGTCCCGCTGCGCGTGTTGCACAGCTTCCAAGAGGGCCCGGGCACCCTCATTACCCTTGATGAAGAGGAATCCATGGAACAGCCGATCATCTCCGGCATCGCTTTCAACCGCGACGAAGCCAAGCTGACTATCCGTGGCGTACCGGACATCCCGGGCGTGGCCTTCAAGATTCTCGGCCCGATCAGTGCGGCCAATATCGAAGTGGACATGATCGTGCAGAACGTGGCGCACGATAACACCACCGATTTCACCTTCACCGTGCACCGCAACGACTACACCGCCGCTCAGCAAGTGCTGGAAAGCACCGCGCGCGAGCTGGGTGCTCGCGAAGTGATCGGCGATACCAAGATTGCCAAGGTCTCCATCGTCGGCGTGGGCATGCGTTCCCACGCAGGTGTTGCCAGCCGCATGTTCGAAGCGCTGGCCAAGGAGAACATCAACATCCAGATGATCTCCACCTCGGAAATCAAGGTGTCCGTGGTGATCGAGGAGAAATACCTGGAGCTGGCAGTGCGCGCGTTGCACACGGCTTTTGAGCTCGACGCACCTGCTCGACAGGGCGATTGATCGACGTTTACCCGAAAGGCGCGGTTCATCCCGCGCCTTTTGTCATTTTTGGCTGGTAGGGAAGGAACTTTCTTTCTGTCCACTCTGGTCAATACTTGGGTGTAAGCTCCGCTTGATATTGCAGGGAGCCGCCACCATTTCATCTTTGCAGACTGCTGTTGTCCTGAACTGAAATCCGTAAGGAGAAAGGAATGCTGATTCTGACTCGCCGGGTCGGAGAGACCCTGATGGTGGGTGACGAAGTCACTGTCACCGTGTTGGGCGTGAAAGGTAATCAGGTGCGCATTGGCGTTAACGCGCCGAAGGAAGTTGCCGTGCACCGTGAGGAGATCTACCAGCGCATCCAGAAAGAGAAAGGCGAAGAACCAAGCCACTAATTTTTCTCGAAATTTTGGTTTGCAAACGGGGAAAACATGTTTATCATGCGCCCCGTGTTGCGGAGAGGTGGCCGAGTGGCCGAAGGCGCTCCCC
>JBLZZJ010000021.1:0-9655 GCA_050282285.1 Pseudomonas sp. | reverse complement strand
CGAAGCCATCTTCAACCGCGTCCAGCGCAACGTGGACTTCGTCACCGACCTTGATGGTCAGCTCGCCTTGTTCGTTGTAGAACTGCTCGAGCGGGATGACGCCCTCGGACTTCAGACCGGCATGTACGGTAACCCAGTCACCGTCGATGTCGACCACGATGCCGGTGATGATGGCGCCCGGCTGCATGTCGAGGGTTTTAAGGCTTTCTTCAAAAAGTTCTGCAAAGCTTTCGCTCATGTTGATTCCTGTTGATCAAGGGCAGGGATTTGCCCAAACCACACTCCAGACAATGTGGGTTCGTTCACGTAAAAAGAGACCTACGGGCCTAGGACTGGTTTCCCGTATGCCTCCTTGCGAGCGGATCAGCTTAAGCAGCTGTTGCTCAGGTTATCCAGCGAGGTCGCGACGGGCGACTTCGCTCAGAATTCGTTCAAGCACCTGCTCGATGGACAACTCGGTCGAATCCAGCTGAATCGCATCGGCTGCCGGCTTGAGCGGCGCCACGGATCGCTGCATGTCGCGCTCGTCGCGCGCCCGGATCTCATCAAGAAGACTCGCGAGATTAACATCATCGCCCTTGGCCTTCAACTGCAAGTAACGGCGGCGGGCACGTTCCTCGGCACTAGCGGTCAGGAATATCTTCAGCGGAGCGTCTGGAAAGACCACTGTCCCCATGTCTCGACCGTCGGCCACCAACCCCGGCAGCTCCTGAAATGCACGCTGACGCTGCAGCAGTGCTTCACGCACGGCCGGCAGGGATGCTACCTGCGACGCACCCGCGCCAATCTGCTCGTTGCGAATGGCGTCGGTCACCTCTTCGCCTTCGAGGATGATGCGCTGCCCATGGCCATCGGCCCCGGCAATGAACTGTACGTCCAGATGAGCGGCCAGGACCTTCAGGGACTCTTCATTGGTGAGGTCCACGCCATGATTGCGCGCGGCAAATGCCAGCAGGCGATAGAGCGCGCCCGAGTCCAGCAGACTCCAGCCGAGCTGTTTGGCCAGCAAGCCGGCTACCGTGCCCTTGCCCGAACCGCTTGGCCCGTCGATTGCGATAACCGGTGCCTGAGCAGTCATGACTTGCCCTCCTCGGCCACACGAATACCGACCTGAGCGGCCAGCGCGAGGAAGTTCGGGAACGAGGTCGCGACGTTGGCGCAATCGTGGATACGGATGGGCGCGGTTGCTCGCAGCGACGCGACGCTGAAGGACATCGCAATACGATGGTCGCCGTGGCTATGCACTTCGCCGCCGCCGATTGCGCCGCCCTCAATAACGATGCCATCCGGCGTCGGCTCAGCCTTCACACCCAGGGCGATCAGGCCATCGGCCATGACCTGGATGCGGTCGGATTCCTTGACCCGCAGCTCTTCAGCGCCGCGCAGCACGGTACGGCCCTGGGCGCAGGACGCTGCCACGAACAGTACAGGGAATTCGTCGATGGCCAGCGGCACCAGGTCTTCCGGGATGTCGATACCCTTGAGTTCAGCCGAACGCACACGGATGTCAGCAACCGGCTCGCCGCCGACTTCACGCTGGTTTTCCAGGGTGATGTCGCCGCCCATCAGCTTGAGGATATCGATCACGCCGGTACGGGTCGGGTTGATGCCCACATGCTCCAGCACCAGCTCGGAATCGCGGGCGATGCTGCCCGCGACTAGGAAGAACGCCGCCGAGGAAATATCCGCAGGCACTTCGATATGGGTAGCGGTCAGCTTGTGGCCGGACTCGACACTGGCCGTGCTGCCATCGACCGCCACCGGGTAACCGAAGCCGCGCAGCATACGCTCGGTATGGTCGCGGGTTGGCGCCGGCTCGGTGACCGAGGTCTCGCCCGCCGCATAGAGCCCGGCGAGCAGCAAGCAGGATTTGACCTGCGCACTGGCCATTGGCATGTCGTAGCTCATTCCGGTCAGGCTCTGACCGCCACGAATGGTCAGCGGCGGCCGCCCTTCCGGGCCGGTTTCGATGACCGCTCCCATTTCCCGCAGCGGCTTGGCCACACGGTTCATCGGGCGCTTGGACAGCGAAGCGTCACCGGTCAGGGTGGTATCGAAAGGCTGGGCAGCCAGCAGGCCGGACAGCAACCGCATCGAGGTACCGGAGTTACCCAGGTAGATCGGGCCTGGAGGCGCCTTCAACCCGCGCATGCCAACGCCGTGTATGGTCACACGACCATGGTGCGGACCTTCGATGACCACGCCCATGTCACGGAACGCCTGCAGGGTGGCCAATGCATCCTCGCCTTCCAGGAAGCCTTCGACTTCCGTGGTGCCCTCAGCCAGCGAGCCCAGCATGATCGAGCGGTGAGAAATGGATTTATCGCCCGGAACACGAATCCGCCCGGAAAGTTTGCCACCCGGAGTGGCCAGGAAAATCAGATCGTTCGAGTGCATAGCGTCCACATAGGCCCTGCGGGCCAGAATTTTGCTGAAATGCTCGCGGGCCACACGGGCGCGTGTAAAAACGCCCAGCAACTGGTGCCCATCCCCTGCGTCGACCGCGTCGCGCAAGGCGTCGAGGTCGTCGCGAAACACGTCCAGGGTACGCAGCACGGCCTCGCGATTGGCGAGGAATATGTCGTGCCACATCACCGGATCGCTGCCGGCAATTCGCGTGAAATCGCGAAAACCGCCGGCGGCATAACGGAAGATTTCCAGATTCTCGCTGCGTTTTGCCAGCGAATCGACCAGACCAAACGCCAATAGATGTGGCAGATGACTGGTCGCGGCGAGCACCTCATCATGGTGCTCGACCTGCATATGCTCGACATCAGCCCCCAGCTCGCACCACAGGCGATCCACCAGGGAAACGGCCTGCGGGTCGGATTGCTCGAGCGGCGTCAGAATCACTTTATGCCGACGGAACAGATCGCCATTGGCCGCCTCGACACCACTCTGCTCGGAACCGGCAATCGGGTGCCCAGGCACGAAACGCGCCGGCATGCCGCCGAACACCAGACGCGCAGCCCGCACCACGTTGCCCTTGGCGCTGCCGACATCCGTCAGCACTGCGTCGCCGAGGTCCAGCCTGGCAAGTTCGCCCAACAGCTTTTCCATCGCGAGAATCGGCACGGCCAGCTGAATGACCTCCGCTCCCTGACAGGCAACAGCCAGGCTCTCTTCGCAGCGATCCACGACGCCAAGCTCGACCGCCATGCGCCTGGATTCGGAGTCGAGGTCGACGCCGACCACTTCGCGACACAGGCCACGCTCACGCAGCCCCTTGGCAAACGAGCCACCGATCAGCCCCAGCCCGACCACCACAAGGCGGCCGATCATAGGGGTAGCGGATTGCGCCTTGGTGACAGCCAGTTTCGACTCGGTCACGCGCTCAGCACCTTGCCCAGCACGTCGAGGAAGCGAGCGTTTTCTTCCGGTAGACCGATGGAGACACGCAGATAGTTCGGCATCCCGTAGCTCGCCACCGGGCGCACGATCACGCCTTCGCGCAACAGCGCCTGGTTGATCGCTGCAGTATCACGGGAAAAATCGATACAGATGAAATTGCCCTTGGACGGAATCCAGCTCAGCCCGAGCGCCTTGCACCCTGCCTCCAGCTGAGCCATGCCTTGCTCGTTGACCTGGCGACTGCGCGCCAAGTACTCGGTGTCCTCGAGCGCCGCACAGGCAGCCGCCTGGGCCAGGCTGTTGACGTTGAAAGGCTGACGCACGCGGTTGAGCACGTCAGCGATCTGCGCCGAGCTGATCGCATAGCCCACGCGCAACGCCGCCAGGCCATAAGCCTTGGAGAAGGTGCGCGACACCAGCAGATTGGCATGGCGCGCCAGATATTCGAGGCCGTCCGGCAACTCGCCGCCTTCGGCGAACTCGATGTAGGCCTCGTCGAGCACCACCAGCACGTTTTCCGGAACCTGCGCGAGGAAATCACTCAGCGCCTGCGGACCGAACCAGGTGCCCGTAGGGTTGTTCGGATTGGCGATAAAGACCACCCGGGTCTTGTCATCGACCGCCTTGAGCATAGCGTCCAGGTCATGACCATGGTCTTTCGCTGGTACAACCTTGCTCGCGGCACCCACAGCCTGGGTAGCGATCGGGTAAACGGCAAAGGCGTGCTCACTGAATACAGCATTCAGGCCAGGAGCCAGATAGGCACGGGCCACCAGCTCGAGAATATCGTTGGAACCGTTACCCAGGGTGATCTGGCTGGCTTCTACGGAATAACGCTTGGCCAGGCGGCTTTTCAGGTCGAAACCATTGCCATCCGGATAACGGGTCAGCTCCACCAACTCGGCGCGAATGGCATCCAGCGCACGGGGGCTGGGGCCGAGCGGGTTTTCGTTACTGGCCAGTTTGACGATGGCGGCCGGATCGAGGCCCAGCTCGCGCGCCAGCTCATCCACCGGCTTACCCGGTACATAGGGAGACAGTTTTTGCACACCTGGCTGGGCCAGGGTCAGGAAATCACAGCTCATTGCAAACCTCTTCAATCCAATTCACGTTGCGCGCCTTCCCTCACCCCTAGCCCCTCTCCCAAGGGAGAGGGGAACCGTTTTGTGGCGGGCTGAAGGGTTGCGTTTCGTCAGCATGATTTGAGTGCTGAACGCCACCTTCCCGAAATAAACCACAATCTGCTTTAACTCCCCTCTCCCTCCGGGAGAGGGGCTGGGGGTGAGGGAGAGCTCATCGCGTTAGCAGGGCAATCCGCTCACTCGCCACCCGATGGATTTCCCGCAGAACCGCCTCGGTTTCCTTCAGAAGCTGGTCATTCCAAAAGCGCAGCACCGTAACCCCTTGCGCCTCGAGGTTCAATGTTCGTCGCACATCCTCTTCGCCACCATGCTGTGAACCATCCAGCTCAACAATCAATTTCGCCGCATCACAATAGAAGTCAGCAATGTAAGGCGGCATGGGGTGTTGCCGGCGAAACTTCAAACCTGCCAGACGTCCGGCCCGCAGGTAATACCACAGACGAGCTTCGGCGTCCGTGGCCGAGCTACGCAGTTCACGCGCCCGCTGCTTGTGCCATTCGGGTAACGGTTTGTGTCGAGATGGCATCCTTGCCCCTCTTGGTTATTGCGCCCCTCAACTGTCGCCCTCGCGAGGCCACCTGCTAAGCGACGCGGACTTACAGCACAGCCTTCGGATAGGACCCCAGCACCTTCAGCGCCACGGCCTCGTGATTGATCTTCTCCAGCACGTCCTTGATCAGCGGATCACGGTGATGGCCGACGAAGTCGATGAAGAACACGTAGGTCCACTTGCCGCTGCGCGACGGGCGGGTCTCGATACGGGTCAGGTCGATACCGTTGTTGTGGAACGGCACCAGCAACTCGTGCAACGCACCCGGCTTGTTGCGCATGGAGATGATGACCGAGGTCTTGTCATCGCCAGTCGGCGGTACTTCCTGGCTGCCGATGATCAGGAAACGCGTGGAGTTGTCCGGGCGATCCTCGATCTTTTCCGCCAGTTTGGTCAGCCCGTACAGGCTGGCTGCCATGTCGCCGGCGATCGCTGCCGAATTCCATTCGCTTTTCACGCGCTTGGCTGCATCGGCGTTGCTTGAAACGGCAATACGCTCGACGTTCGGGTAGTGCGCGTCCAGCCACTTGCGGCACTGGGCCAGGGACTGGGCATGGGAGTAGATGCGGGTGATCTTGTCGGTCTTGGTAGCTTCACCAACCAGCAGGTGGTGGTGAATGCGCAGCTCGACTTCGCCGCAGATCACCATGTCATGCTCGAGGAAGCTGTCCAGGGTGTGGTTGATCGCGCCTTCGGTGGAGTTCTCCACCGGCACCACGCCGAAATTGACCGCACCGGCCGCCACTTCGCGGAACACTTCGTCGATTGCGGCCATCGGCACGCTGATCACGGCATGGCCGAAATGCTTCATCGCGGCGGCTTGGGAGAAGGTACCTTCCGGCCCCAGGTACGCAACCTTGAGCGGGTTTTCCAGCGCCAGGCAGGACGACATGATCTCGCGGAACAGCCGCGCCATCTCTTCGTTGCCCAGCGGCCCCTGGTTACGCTCCATGACGCGTTTGAGCACCTGAGCTTCACGCTCGGGACGGTAGAAGACAGGCGATTCGCCTTCCTTCAGTTCCTTCATTTTCACCCGAGCCACTTCTTCGGCGCAGCGTGCACGGTCGCTGATCAGCTCGAGAATGCGCTCATCGAGGTTATCGATGCGCAGGCGCAGGGCCTGCAACTCCTGCTCGGACATGTCAGCCATGCTCCTTCTCGAATTCCGCCATGTAGGCCACCAGCGCCTCGACGGCATCCAGGCCCACCGCGTTATAGATAGAAGCACGCATGCCGCCGACCGATCGGTGACCTTTGAGGTTCAGCAGACCGCGAGCATCGGCGCCCACCAGGAACGGCTTGTCCAGACGCTCATCCGCCAGGCGGAACGGTACGTTCATCCAAGAGCGGGCGTTGATTGCGATCGGGTTGCTGTAGAGGCCGCTGGCATCGATAGCGTTGTACAGCAACTCCTGCTTGGCACGGTTGCGCTGCTCCATGGCCGCGACACCGCCCTGCTCCTTCAGCCACTCGAACACCAGGCCGGAGAGGTACCAGGAGAAGGTTGCCGGGGTGTTGTACATAGAGCCGTTGTCGGCCGCGACCTTGTAGTTGAGCATGGTCGGGCAGCTGGAACGCGCACGGCCCAGCAGGTCTTCACGGACGATCACCACCACCAGGCCCGACGGGCCGATGTTCTTCTGCGCACCGGCGTAGATCAGGCCAAACTTCGATACATCGAGGCTGCGCGACAGAATGTCGGAGGACATGTCCACCACCAGCGGCACATCACCGGTTTCCGGAATCCAGTCGAACTGCAGGCCACCGATGGTCTCGTTGCTGGCGTAGTGCACGTAGGCCGCATCTTTGCTCAGCTGCCACTCGTTCTGACCGGGAATCGCAAAGTAATCGTAAGGCTTGGCGCTGGCGGCCACGTTGACGTTGCCGTAGCGACGCGCCTCTTCAATGCTCTTCTTCGACCAGATGCCGGTGTCGATGTAATCAGCCGTGCCGTCTTCGGGCAGCAGGTTGAGGGCGATCTCGGCGAATTGCTGACTGGCGCCCCCCTGCAGGAACAGCACCTTGTAGTTCGACGGGATAGCGAGCAGGTCACGCAGGTCCTGCTCGGCCTTTTCGGCGATGGCCACGTAGTCATCGCTGCGATGGCTCATCTCCATGACCGAAAGGCCTTTGCCATTCCAGTCCAGCAGCTCGGCCTGGGCACGTTGCAGTACAGCTTCGGGAAGCGCGGCAGGGCCGGCGCAGAAGTTAAAGGCTCGCTTGCTCACGTCGTACTCTCTCAATTCACCCACACCGCCGACCGGCGACAGTGCATGCCGTCATTCGTGCAGACGTCGGGCGCACCGCATTGGCGGCACGCCCTGCCCGCTTACTCTTCGCCTGGCGCTTGAGCGTCAGCTTCCGGCTCGGCAGTGTCTGCCACGCCTTCAGCCTCATCGCCCGACTCGGCGCCTTCCAGCACCTCGCCGTCCAGCACGTCATCACCTTCCACTTCCGAAGGCTCTTGTACGCGCTCCAGGCCCACCAGTGTTTCATCGCTGGCCAGCTTGATCAGGGTGACGCCCTGGGTGTTACGGCCCGAACTGGACACTTCGTCCACGCGGGTACGCACCAGAGTGCCCTGGTCGGAAATCAGCATGATTTCCTCGCCGTCCTGCACCTGGATAGCGCCGATCAGCTTGCCGTTACGCTCTTTGGTGACCATGCCGATCACGCCCTGACCACCACGGCCGCGGCGCGGGAACTTGCTCAGCGCGGTGCGCTTGCCGAAACCACGCTCGGAAGCCGTGAGGATTTGCGCGCCCGATTCGGGGATCAGCATGGAAATCAGGGTCTGGCTCTTGCCCAGACGCATACCGCGAATACCACGGGCGCCACGGCCCATGACACGCACCACGCTCTCGGCGAAACGGATCACCTTGCCCGCATCGGAGAACAGCATGACTTCCTTGGCGCCGTCGGTGATGGCCGCCGCGATCAGGGTGTCGCCTTCTTTCAGCTTGAGGGCGATCAGGCCACTGCTACGCGGACGAGCGAACTGCGACAGCGGCGTCTTCTTCACGGTACCGAACGCGGTGGCCATGAAGATGTAGGCGCCGGTAGGCTCGGCGACCAACTCGGCGGTTTCGCCTTCGGCTTCTTCGACTTCCACGGCCTCTTCGGCTTCGACCACTTCGCCTTCGATCACGTCTTCGGCGTCATCCAGGTCCTCGTCGGCGCCGGCGCTCTGCTGCAGGGCTTCCAGGTCGATCTGCAGCATGGTGGTGATGTATTCACCCTCATCCAGCGGCAGCAGGTTGACCAGCGGACGACCACGGGCAGCACGGGAGGCTTCCGGAATTTCATAGGTCTTCAGCCAGTACACCTTGCCCTTGCTGGAGAACAGCAGCAGCGTGGCGTGGCTGTTGGCGACCAGCAGGTGCTCGATGTAGTCCTCGTCCTTGACACCGGTCGCCGACTTGCCTTTGCCACCACGGCGCTGGGCCTGGTACGCCGACAGCGGCTGAGTCTTGGCATAACCACCGTGGGAGATGGTGACGACACGCTCTTCTTCGGTGATCAGGTCGCCCAGGGTCAGATCCAGACGGGTATCGAGAATCTCGGTGCGGCGCTTGTCGCCGAACTCGGCCTTGACGCTTTCCAGCTCTTCGCGGATCACTTCCATCAGGCGCACGGCGCTGGTGAGGATGTGGATCAGCTCGCCGATCTGGGTGAGGATCTCCTGGTACTCGGCCAGCAGCTTCTCGTGCTCCAGACCGGTCAGGCGGTGCAGGCGCAGGTCCAGGATGGCCTGGGCCTGCTCCGGGGACAGGTAGTACTTGCCTTCACGCAGGCCGTATTGCGGCGGCAGGTCTTCCGGACGGCAGGAGTCAGCCCCTGCGCGCTCGACCATGGCCTCTACCGCGCTGGATTCCCAGGCGGTGGAAATCAGGGCTTCCTTGGCCTCGGACGGCGTCGGCGATGCCTTGATCAGGGCGATGACCGGATCGATGTTGGACAGCGCAACCGCCTGGCCTTCAAGGATATGACCGCGCTCGCGGGCCTTGCGCAGCTCGAACACGGTGCGGCGGGTGACCACTTCGCGACGGTGCAGGACGAACGCTTCGAGCATGTCCTTGAGGTTGAGGATCTTCGGCTGGCCGTCGATCAGCGCCACCACGTTGATGCCGAATACACTCTGCATCTGGGTCTGGGCGTAGAGGTTGTTGAGGATCACCTCAGGCACTTCGCCGCGGCGCAGCTCGATGACCACGCGCATACCGTCCTTGTCGGACTCGTCACGCAGTTCGGTGATGCCTTCGAGCTTCTTCTCTTTGACCAGCTCGGCGATCTTCTCGATCAGGCGCGCCTTGTTCAGCTGATAAGGCAGCTCGGTAACGACGATCTGCTGGCGGCCGCCAACCTTGTCGATGTCTTCGACCTCGGCACGGGCACGGATATAGATGCGGCCACGACCGGTGCGGTAGGCCTCGATGATGCCGGCACGACCGTTGATGATCGCAGCAGTGGGGAAGTCCGGCCCCGGGATGTACTGCATCAGGTCGTCGACCGTCAGCTCCGGGTTGTCGATCAGCGCCAGGCAACCGTCGATGACTTCACCGAGGGTGTGCGGCGGAATGTTGGTCGCCATGCCCACGGCAATACCGCTGGA
>JBLZZJ010000020.1:0-53880 GCA_050282285.1 Pseudomonas sp. | reverse complement strand
AGGCAATAGAAGTGCGGGCGAATACCGCCGACCAGCATGTGGTTGCGGTTGTACAGCAGGTGCTGGGCGGTGATGGTGGCGGCGACGTTGCTTGGCGCCTCCATGACGAACTGGGCGGCATCACCGGTGGTGATGTGTTCGAACACCACTTTCAGGGTCGGGAAGCGCTCGACCAGACGACGCATGTGCTCGTCGATGAAGATCTTCTCGCGGTCGAATACGTCCACGTCGCCGCGGGTGACTTCACCGTGGACCAGCAGCGGCATGCCGACGTCGGCCAGGGCTTCCAGTGCTTCGGTGATGTTGTCCAGGCTGGTGACGCCCGAATCGGAGTTGGTGGTCGCGCCGGCGGGGTACATCTTGGCTGCATGCACGAAACCGCTGGCCTTGGCCGCGCGGATGTCCTCGGCGCTGGTGCGGTCGGTGAGGTACAGCACCATCAGCGGCTCGAAGCGGCTGCCCGCCGGGCGCGCAGCGAGGATGCGCTCGCGGTAGGCGCCGGCTTCGGCGGCGTTGCGCACCGGCGGCACCAGGTTCGGCATGATGATGGCGCGGGCGAAGGTGCGCGCCACGTCGGCAACGGTATGTGGCAGCACCGCGCCGTCGCGCAGGTGAATGTGCCAGTCGTCGGGACGCAGCAGGGTAAGACGGTTGGTCATGGAGGTATCCAGGCGGGCGAAACGTGGCGGGAATGCTACCGGAAAAGCCCTGGCAGGGCACGCCGGACATCTGCCAGGGGCGGGTCGATATGGACGGATGGGCTTAAGTTTTTCCGTTTGCCACCGATAGCCCATTGGAACGCCGTTATTCCCGTGGAGCTTGCCGTGCGCCAGCCTTGTTTTGTCATTCTAAGCCTGATCGCCAGCTTGCCGGTTTGCCTGCCGGCCTGGGGCATCAGCTTCCAGACGCGCCTGGAAAAAGTCGAATGGCAGGTCGCCGGGGACCAGTTCGAGTGCCGCTTGTCGCAACCGATCACCGACTTTGGCTCCGGCGAGTTCGTGCGCCGGGCCGGGGAGCAGGCGACATTCCGTCTGCAGGCCCGTGAGCGCTGGCTCGGGAGCGGCTCTGCCACTTTGCTCGCGGCGGCTGCGCCTTGGCAGCCCGGGCGGGGTGATATCAACCTCGGGGCGGTCAGCGTCGGCAATGGCGAGGTGCTGTTCAACAGTTCCCAGGAGCAGGCCGGGCGCTTGCTGACCGGGCTGCTCGAAGGGCGTAGCCCGCTGGTTCGGCATCGCACCATGCAGGGCAATGACAGCCTCGAGGTGCGGCTGCTGCCGGTGAAGTTCCAGAAGGCCTACAACGATTACCTGACCTGCACCGCCGGGTTGCTGCCGGTGAATTTCGACCAGGTGCGGCAAAGCCAGGTGGTGTTCCCGGGGGGCGGTGTCGATCTCGACCCGATGGCCCAGGCCAAGCTGGAAATCATCCTGGCCTTTCTCAAGGCCGACCCCAGCGTCAACCGTATCCAGCTCGACGGCCACTCGGACAACAGTGGCAATCGTCTGACCAACCGTGACCTGTCCCGGCGCCGAGCCCTGGCGGTGATGGAGTTCCTGAAGGCCAAGGGTGTGCCGGCAGAACAGATCACCATGCGCTTCCACGGCGAGCGTTATCCGGTTGCGCCGAACAACAGCGAGGCGAACCGGGCGAAGAACCGCCGGGTGACGCTCAGTCTGGACCGCGTGCCGCAAGCGCCGGTGGAGCAGGCTGCACCGGCCGAGCCGGCTGAAACGCCGACCGGACCGACCGCAGCGTCCTGAACAGGGACCGCCTGTAAAAAGAAGCTGTCGCTTCATCGTCAGAAGCTGTCGCGCCTCTGTAAATTGCCCGAGAGGGTCAGTACAATCACGGGTTTTCCGTACAACCCGTGGAGTTGAAGGCATGGCCGACGTAAACAAGGTAGTCCTGGCATATTCCGGTGGCCTGGACACCTCGGTAATCCTCAAGTGGCTGCAAGACACCTATAACTGCGAAGTGGTGACATTCACCGCAGACCTGGGCCAGGGTGAAGAGGTCGAGCCGGCACGCGCCAAGGCCCAGGCCATGGGCGTCAAGGAGATCTACATCGATGACCTGCGCGAAGAGTTCGTTCGCGACTTCGTGTACCCGATGTTCCGCGCCAACACCGTCTACGAAGGCGAGTACCTGTTGGGTACGTCCATCGCCCGTCCGCTGATCGCCAAGCGCCTGATCGAAATCGCCAACGAAACCGGCGCTGACGCCATTTCCCATGGCGCCACCGGCAAGGGCAACGACCAAGTTCGTTTCGAACTGGGCGCCTATGCCCTGAAGCCAGGCGTGAAAGTGATCGCTCCGTGGCGCGAGTGGGACCTGCTGTCCCGCGAGAAGCTGATGGACTATGCCGAGAAGCATGCCATCCCGATCGAGCGCCACGGCAAGAAGAAGTCGCCGTACTCCATGGACGCCAACCTGCTGCACATCTCCTATGAAGGCGGCGTGCTGGAAGACACCTGGACCGAGCATGAAGAAGACATGTGGCGTTGGACCAAGTCGCCAGAAGCGGCTCCGGATGCCCCGACCTACATCGAGCTGACCTACAAGGCCGGTGACATCGTCGCCATCGACGGCAAGGCCATGAGCCCGGCCACCGTGCTGGCTGAACTGAACCGCATCGGCGGCGAGAACGGCATTGGTCGTCTGGACATCGTCGAAAACCGTTACGTCGGCATGAAGTCCCGTGGCTGCTACGAGACCCCCGGCGGCACCATCATGCTGCGCGCTCACCGCGCCATCGAGTCGATCACCCTCGACCGCGAAGTCGCTCACCTGAAAGACGAGCTGATGCCGAAGTACGCCAGCCTGATCTACAACGGTTTCTGGTGGAGCCCGGAGCGTCTGATGCTGCAACAGATGATCGACGCTTCCCAGGCCAACGTGAACGGTGTGGTTCGCCTGAAACTGTACAAGGGCAACGTCATCGTCACCGGCCGTCAGTCCGATGATTCGCTGTTCGATGCCAACATCGCGACCTTCGAAGAAGACGGCGGTGCTTACAACCAGCAGGACGCAGCGGGCTTCATCAAGCTCAATGCCCTGCGCATGCGCATTGCCGCCGGCAAAGGCCGCAAGCTCCTGTAACAGCGTTCCGCCGTTCGTCTCCACAGCCCTCCTCGTGAGGGCTGTGGTGTTTTCGGGCGCTGCATTTCTGCAAGGTCGAGCCTTCTGTTTGCCGGGCAGGTGTTGAACGCTGTTTTTTCAGAGCGTTCCTACAGCGGGCTGCCACCGCAATCGCCATCCTCGCCTTCCGTCCGCGTGCGCGCTTGAGCTGTATCGTTTCGGTAAAAAGTCCCGTTTCAACGTCAGTGTCTGCTGCCCGAAAGATGGCTATGCGATATCATCGCGCCGCGAAATTTTTACCCTTCGTTCAGGAGTTCCTGTGAAAGGATTTCAAGCCTTACCGATCGCGGCCTGCGCCGCGTTGCTGACCCTCGTTGCAGGTTGCGCCACCGAGACCTCCCGCTCCGTTGAAGTGGCCCAGGTCCAGACCGCCAACATTGCCTATTCCGGCGTGCGCACCCCGATTGCAGTCGGCAAGTTCGACAACCGCTCCAGCTACATGCGCGGGATCTTCTCCGATGGCGTCGACCGCTTGGGCGGTCAGGCCAAGACCACGCTGGTCACCCACCTGCAGCAGTCCAACCGTTTCAGCGTTCTGGAGCGTGAAAATCTCGCCGAGCTGAGCCAGGAAGCTGGCTTCAAGGGCAAGGCGCAGGCCATTCGCGGTGCCGATTACGTGGTGACCGGTGATGTCACCGAGTTTGGCCGCAAGGAAGTGGGCGACCATCAACTGTTCGGCATCCTCGGCCGTGGCAAGCAGCAGGTGGCCTATGCCAAGGTCGCGCTGAACGTCGTCAATATTTCCACCTCCGAAGTGGTGTACTCCTCCCAGGGCGCCGGCGAATACACCCTGTCCAATCGCGAAATCATCGGCTTCGGCGGCACCGCCAGCTATGACTCGACGCTCAACGGCAAGGTGCTCGACCTTGCCATGCGCGAGGCGGTCCAGCGCCTGGTGACAGCCATCGACCAAGGGGCCTGGAAGCCCTGATCGTTTGGGATTTCGGCGCTCGGCAGCCTTGCTGAGCCGCCGACGTCCGTAGTCAATTCATAAGGAAGTTATCGATGACGCATGTGTTCGCGAGGCAATCGCTATTGCCGTTCGCACTGGCAGGTTTCGCCCTTTTGCAGGGCTGTGCGCCAACCCATACCTCGCTGTACCAGTGGGAAGGCTATCAGCCGCAGGTGTACGAGTACTTCAGTGGCGAAGGCAGTGCCGAAGAGCAGGTCGCCGAGCTGGAGAAGGGCTTGCAGAAGATTCGCGCCACCGGCAAGACCCCGCCGCCGGGCTACCACGCTCACCTGGGCATGCTCTACGCGCAGCTTGGCAAGGACGATCAGGTCGTCCAGCAGTTCAACACCGAGAAGGCGCTGTTCCCAGAGTCCCAGGCCTACATGGACTTTCTGCTGAAGAAGCAGAGCAAGTAAGAAGGATCTTTCGATGAAAACACTGATTCGTGCAGGTGCGCTGCTGGCACTGGCATCGCTGGTGACCGGTTGTGTTACGCCGCCACCTGCCTATGACTACACCGCCTACCGCGAGGCGCGCCCGGCGTCGATCCTGATCCTGCCGCCGCTCAACGAAACTCCCGAGGTCAAGGCCACGTACGGCATGCTGTCGCAGATGACCGCTCCGTTGGCCGAAGCCGGCTACTACGTGCTGCCAGTTGCTCTGGTCGACGAAACATTCCGCCAGAACGGCCTGTCCAACGCCGCCGAGATCCATCAGGTGGCGCCGGCCAAGCTGCGTGAAATCTTCGGTGCCGACTCGGCGCTGTACGTCACGGTGGTGCAGTACGGCTCGACGTATACGCTGATCGACAGCTCGGTGAGGGTCGAAGCCAAGGCCAATCTGGTCGATCTGCGTACCGGCAAGTTGCTGTGGAGCGGTTCCGCGTTGGCAACCGACCAGAACAACAACAGTGGTGGCGGGCTGGTGGGCATGTTGATCACGGCAGCCGTGAAGCAAGTCATGAATACCCTGACCGATGCCACTTACCCGGTCGCCGGCATGGCCAGCGGTCAGTTGCTTTCGGCTGGTCGCACCAACGGCATCCTGCATGGGCCGCGCTCGCCGCAGTACGGCCTCAAGTAAGCGCTACGTGTCTCGCCCCGGGTACCTTGCAGGTGCTCGGGCCAGAAACTAAAAGCCCCGCTGCAAGGGCGGGGCTTTGGCGTTACAGGTCGAAGTCGTACTCGGCCAGTTGCTTGTGCAAGCGACGCTCTTCGAGAAAATTGTCGATGATACGGCGCTTGGTCAGGTTGGTTTTTGCAACCTCGGCAGGCGCTTCTGCATCGTCCGCTTCTTCTGCGACGAAGTCTTCATCGAGCTCTAGGTCTTCTTTACCGGTGCTCATACAGTTCACTCCAGGCTACGGTGGGCCATTTGCGGACCTTATAGCGGCAAAACCTGGGCGGGTAAAAAAGATTTTTTCAATCGACTCATCAGTCGAATCAATGATCGCTCAATCGTCGGAGGTCTTGTGCTTGTATTCGCACAGGTCTTCGATGCGGCAGCTGCCGCAGCGTGGTTTGCGCGCCTGGCACACGTAGCGCCCGTGCAGAATCAGCCAATGGTGCGAATCGAGCAGGAATTCCCGGGGCACGAACTTCAGGAGTTTCTTCTCCACCTCCACCACGTTCTTGCCCGGCGCGATGCCGGTGCGATTGCTCACGCGGAAGATATGGGTGTCCACGGCCATGGTCAGCTGGCGAAACGCCGTGTTCAGCACCACATTCGCGGTCTTGCGGCCCACGCCGGGCAGGGCCTCCAGCGCTTCGCGGGTCTGCGGTACCTCACTGCCATGCAGTTCGACCAGCATGCGGCAGGTCTCGATGACGTTCTTCGCCTTGCTCGGGTACAGGCCAATGGTCTTGATGTATTCACACAGGCCGTCGTACCCCAGTGCGTAGATCGCCTCCGGGGTGTTGGCGACCGGGTACAGCCGCGCGGTGGCCTTGTTGACGCCGACGTCGGTGGCCTGGGCCGACAGAATCACGGCAATCAGCAGCTCGAACGGCGTGCTGTAGGCCAGCTCGGTTTTCGGCTCGGGGTTGTCTTCGTGCAGACGGCGGAAGATTTCATAACGTTTGGCGGCGTTCATGGGCGATCGTCGTGATGAAGGTGGCGAAAGTAGCGAAAGCCTGCCAGCAGCAGGCCGAGCAGGATAAAGGCCCCGGGCGCCAGCGTCAGCAGGTGCACGCCATTCAGGGTGCCCAGCGACAGGTGCCAGCCAGCGGCGGCCGGCCCCAGCAGCCAGTCGCTATGCAGTAGCAGCGTGGCATTGCCGAGCCCTTCGCGCAGCAGGCCGAGCGGCAGTGCCAAGGCGGCGAACAGCAGTCCCGTCATGAGCCCCGAGCGAGCCGTGGCATGGGTGTCCAGCGCCAATCCCAGGCACGGCAGGACCAGTAACGGGAGGTATGGCATGAGGTGGTTGAACAGCTCGCTGCTGTGCATCTGGAGCACAAGCGCCGCCACGCTCACCAGGATGCTACCCAGCAGCAGGGCGGCGAACGATAGGGCATGCCCCTGCAGCACCCGCCGCAGGGGCATCAGGAGCAGACCGCAAAGGCCCAGCACGGCAAACCCAGCCAGGCCGATGCTGATGGCGGTGACCAGCAAGCCCGTCCCGCCGAGCAGGGGCAGCACGCCCATCAAGGTGATCGCGGTGCGCGTGTCAGTCATGGCTGGGTGCCTCAAGCAGGCGCGGACGCTGTTCTTCGAAGAAGCGCAGGGCGCGTTGCAGAGCTTCCGTTACGCTGCGAGACGTCACTGTGGCGCCGGCGATCTGGTCGAACTGGCCGCCTTCGGCGCGCAGTGTCCAGGTAGCAGGGGCGTCCTCCAGGGATTTGCCATCGAAGCCCTGCAACCACGGGCTTCGATGGCGCTCGATGAGATTGCCCAGGCCTGGGGTTTCGCGCTGCTCCAGCACTTTGCTGGCGATCAGTCGACCGTCGGGGGCAACGGCCACCAGCAACAGAATCGGCCCCTCGTAGCCCTTGGCATGCACCGGTAGCAGCACGGCGGTCAGTCGGTCACCCAGCCGTGCCTGGTAGGCCTGGGCAGGCTGTGTATTGCCCAGCAGACTGCCAGCAGGCAGCGCGATGGGTTGCCGCAGCGGGTGATTGTCGTAGCTGCCGGGCGCAAGCAAGTCGAGCAGTGCGCGTTCAGCCGTTTCCAGGCGTTGTTGCTCGATGCGCGGCGTTGCCCAATGCTGCAGAGCCACCAGCACGCCTGCGCCGAGCAGAATGAGCACCGACAGGGTCAGCGCCTGGCGCATGCGGCTATTCATGGCGTAGCCCCTGGCGGCTGGTGAGGCGATCCAGCAGCGGCACGCAGAGGTTCATCAGCAGCACGGCGAAGGCGACTCCGTCCGCATAGCCGCCCCAGGTGCGGATGACATACACCAGTGCGCCGACTCCGACGCCGAAGTAGAGGCGGCTGCGGTCGCTGCCTGGGCCGCTGACCGGCTCGGTGATGATGAAGAAGGCGCACAGCATGCTGGCGCCGCTGAACAGGTGCAGCAACGGCGAGCCGTTGGAATCCGAGCCGGTGCCGTTCCAACACAACAGGCTGATCACGAACAGGGCGCCGAGCATGCCCACGGGCGCGTGCCAGCGGATCACCCGTTGTTGCAGGAGGAACAGGCCGCCGGCCAGGAACCCCAGGTTGACCCATTCCACACCAGCGCCACCGATACCGCCGAAGGCCGGGTGGCTGGCGAACAGCTCGTCGATGGTCAGGCGGTCGTTGTGCTTGAGGCTGTCCAGCACTGTGGCCTGGCTCCAGCCATCGACCAGGCCGTTGCCGACGACCAGGATCTGCTGCACAGCAGCGAGCAGCGAGGCACTGCCCTGTGGGGCTGGCCAATGCGCCATGTGCAGGGGAAAGGCAACCAGGGCGAAGGCGTAACCGAGCATGGCCGGGTTGAACGGATTTCGGCCGAAGCCACCGAACAGCGATTTGCCGAACAGGGTGGCGAAGGCGGCGCTGCTGACCGTCAGCCACCACGGCGCATAGGTGGGGAGCGCCAGGGCTAGCAGCACGGCGGTCACCAGGCTGCTGCCTTCTGCCAGGGGCGGCAGGTTGAACAGGCTGTGCTGCGCCAGGGGCGAAGGTTGCCGGCGCAGGGAACGGGTCAGGTATTCGCAGGCGCAGCAACTGGCGCTCGCCAACAGCAGCTGCAGGAGCAGGCCCCAGCCGTTGAACCACAGCAGCGCCAATGCGCCAGGCAGGCAGGCGAGCAGCACGCGCTGCATGCCGGGGCGCGGGTCGAAGGCGAGCTCAGCCGGGCTGGTAGTCATGCAGGCGTTGCTCGATGTCGGCCAGGCGCTGCCGAGCTTGCTGCAGGAGCGCAGCATCCACGGGCTGGCGACGTTCCAGGCGCTGAAGTGCAGCGCGGGCGTAAGCCAGTTCGGTTTTCATCTCGCGCAATTGGGTGTCCACCGGCTTCTTGTCGGTGCGCACCAGATCGGGCGGCGCTTTACCGCTGGCATCTTCGGCGTGGTGCAGGTTGCGTTCGGCGTCGGCCAGGGCCTGGCGCAGAGGGAGCAGTTCGGCTTCGGAGAGCCCGAGGCGCTCGGCCTTACCCAGCTCGGTACGGCGCATGGCCAGGGCGATCTTGGCCTGCTTGAGTGCTGCCTCTCCGGTGGTTGCGGGAATCTGGACGGCATCCAGGGCGCGCTGCGCCTGCTCGGCGGACTGGCGCAGGCTGTCGACCTGGCGCTGCAGCTCGGTGGTTCCGTGGCTGGCCAGCTGCTTCTCGGCCTTGGCCAGCGCCACCTTGGCCATGGCGGCTTCGATCTTCAGGCGCTTGTGGCGTTCTCTGGCTTCCGTATCCGCTGCCGATTGAGTGGTAGCAGGCGGCTGGGTTGCCTGCACCTGAGCAAGCGTATTGCCCGTGTTGCTGGCGGTTGGCAACGCGCGGGCGGCGCGTTCTGCCTGACGGCGTGCGGCTTCGGTGCTCAGGCGCGCCTGATGGGCCTCATGCCGGCTGCGGAACTGGTCAGCGCGCTGGCGTTGGGCCTCTGCTTCACTGCCGGTCAGGGGCAGGATGTCGATGCAGTCGACCGGGCAGGGTGCCACGCACAACTCGCAGCCGGTGCATTCGGCGGTAATCACCGTGTGCATCAGTTTGGCGGCACCGAGAATGGCATCCACCGGGCAGGCCTGGATGCACTTGGTGCAGCCGATGCATTCGGCCTCTCGAATCAGCGCAATCTGCGCAGGCACTGCGGGCAGTTCGAGGGGAATCTCCGGCACCTGCAGCAGGCGTGCGAGGGCGCGCACCGTCGTATCGCCGCCTGGCGGGCACTTGTTGATCGCCTCGCCCTGGGTGATGCCTTGCGCGTAGGGCAGACAGCCGGGGTGACCGCATTTGCCACACTGGGTTTGCGGCAGCAGGGCATCGATGGCCTGAACACTGATTGCGTTGCTCATGCCGCCCCCAGCCCGTTTAGGCCGAGAAAGGCCAGGCCCATCAATCCGGCGCACACCAATAGCAGCGGTGTACCCCTGAATGGCGCGGGCACATCACCCTGCGCGGCACGTTCCAGCAGGTCCGCCAGCAGCTGCATTACCAGCCAGAAGCCCAGGCCACCTGCAGCACCGAGAGCCAGTGCCAGAATGAAAGACTCCAGCGGTGTGCCCGTCAGCATGATGCCCAGGCCGGCGCCATTGCCCAGTAACAGCGGCAGCAGGCCGTTTACCGGTTCGTCGGGGCGCTGCCAGCGTGCGATCGCGGCCAGGCAGGCCCAGGCCAGGGCTGCCAGCAGCGGCAGCATCAGCAGAAGGTGCAGGTAATCCAGGTCGAGGCTCAGCAACAGGCGGTGCAGCAGCCAGCTCAAGGGCGTGGCCAGCAGAATCAGCAGCGCACTGGCGGGGCCGACGAATCGCAGCCGCGCGCTGCGCTGCACACCGGCGTCGGCGGGCAGGCTGAGAATCAGGTGATTGACCAGCGCGGCGCCGATCAGGACGAAGAAAAACTCGCTCATGCGCGTTAGGGCGTCGCTGCTGATGGATCGTCTACGGATGGCGGCTCAATGGCGCGCGCCAGGGCTGTGAGGCCCCGGCGCGTGCATCTCCCGAGCGGCCGAGCGGGCTACTTGACGCGCTGGCCCGGCTTGGCGCCGCTGTCAGGGCTGAGCAGGTAGATTTCCTCGCCGCCTGGGCCGGCTGCCAGCACCATGCCTTCCGACACGCCGAACTTCATTTTGCGCGCTGCCAGGTTGGCCACGTACAGGGTCAGGCGACCTTCCAGTTTGCTCGGGTCCGGATAAGCGGACTTGATGCCGGAGAACACGTTGCGTTTGGCATCGCCAATGTCCAGGGTCAGGCGCAGCAGCTTGTCGGCACCTTCCACGAACTCGCACTTCTCGATCAGGGCGATCCGCAGGTCGACGGCCGCGAAGGCATCGAAGGCGATCTCGGCGGCCAGCGGGTCCTTGGTCAGTTCGCCATTGCCTTGGGGCGCGGTGGCCTCGGCGGCCAGGTCTTCCTTGGACGCTTCGACCATTGCCTCGATTTTCGCCGGCTCGATGCGCGTCAGCAGTGCAGTGAACGGGTTCAGTTGATGGTCGGCCAGCAGGGTCTGGTGGTCGTTCCAGGTCAGCGGGGCGACGTTGAGGAACGCCTCGGCGTCGGCTGCCAGATTGGGCAGGACCGGTTTGAGGAAAATCACCAGTTGGCGGAACAGGTTGATGCCCAGGGCGCAGACGGCCTGCACTTCGTCCTGCTTGCCTTCCTGCTTGGCCAGAGCCCAGGGCGCCTTGTCGGCGATCCAGGCGTTGGCACGGTCGGCCAGGCCCATGATTTCACGCATGGCGCGGGCGAAGTCTCGTGCCTCGTAGGCTTCGGCGATGCTCGGCGCTGCTGCCAGGAACGCGTCGGTCAGCTCAGGCGCGGCGTTGCCTGCCACCAGGACGCCAGCGTTGCCCTTGTGGATGAAGCCGGCGCAGCGGCTGGCGATGTTCACCACCTTGCCGACCAGGTCAGAGTTGACCTTCTGCACGAAGTCGTCGAGGTTCAGGTCGAGGTCGTCCACGCCACGGCCCAGTTTGGCTGCGTAGTAGTAGCGCAGGTATTCGGGGTTCAGGTGGTCGAGGTAGGTGCGCGCCTTGATGAAGGTGCCACGGGATTTCGACATCTTCTGGCCATTGACGGTCAGGTAGCCGTGTACGTTGACCGCGGTCGGCTTGCGGAAGCCCGCGCCTTCGAGCATGGCTGGCCAGAACAGGGCATGGAAGTTGACGATGTCCTTGCCGATGAAGTGGTACAGCTCGGCGGTGGAGTCTTTCTTCCAGAACGTGTCGAAGTCCAGCTCCGGGCGGCGCGCGCACAGGTTCTTGAAGCTGGCCATGTAGCCGATGGGGGCATCCAGCCAGACGTAGAAGTACTTGCCCGGTTCGTCGGGAATCTCGAAGCCGAAATAGGGTGCGTCGCGGGAGATGTCCCACTCGTGCAGGCCGCTGTCCAGCCACTCGGCAAGCTTGTTGGTCACCGCTTCCTGCAGGGTGCCGCTACGCGTCCACTCCTTGAGCATCGCTTCGAAGTCGGGGAGCTTGAAGAAGAAATGCTTGGAGTCGCGCAGCTCCGGCACGGCACCGGAAATGGTCGAACGCGGGTTCTTCAGGTCGGTCGGCTCGTAGGTGGCACCGCATTTTTCGCAGTTGTCACCGTACTGGTCTTCGGACGCGCATTTCGGGCAGGTGCCCTTGATGAAGCGGTCGGCCAGGAACATGCCCTTCTCGGGGTCGAAGTACTGGGTGACGGAGCGCGTGGTGATATGGCCGGCATCGCGCAGCTTGAGGTAGATCGCGGCGGACAGCTCGCGGTTCTCCTCGGAGTGCGTGGAGTGATAGTTGTCGAAGTCGACCAGGAAGTCTGCGAAGTCGGCACTGTGCTCGGCCTTAAGGCCGGCGATCAGTTGCTCCGGCGTGATGCCTTCCTTCTCTGCACGCAGCATGATCGCCGAGCCATGAGCGTCGTCGCCGCAGACATAGATGGCCTGGTGGCCACGCAGTTTCTGGAAGCGCACCCACATATCGGTCTGCACGTACTCGAGCATATGGCCGATGTGAATCGAACCATTGGCGTAGGGGAGGGCGCTGGTAACGAGAATCTTGCGGACTTCGGACATGGGGATCGGCTGCACTGGTGACTCGGGAAGCCGATAACTATATAGGCGTGAGGCATTTTTTTCACCCTCGCCGGCAAACCCGTGTGCGACGAATGGATGGCGCTGCTTGGTGCGTGCGGTTTCATGCCTCACCTGCAACGCTGCGCTTTCCGGGACAGGGCTGGGGTAACATGGGCGCCTGCCTTGTTCGGCCTTTCGGAGCTATTCATGACTGTGGTTACCCGCGCAGCGATCGAAGCTGTTCTGTCGCAATACACTGACCCTCATCTCAATCAGGACCCGGTCAGCGCCGGCTGCCTGCGCGAAGTGGATATTCAGGGCGGCACCGTACGTGTACGCCTGGAGCTGGGCTACGCCGCCGGCCTGTTCAAGAACGGTTGGGCGCAGATGCTGCAGATGGCCCTGGAGGGTATCGCCGGCGTCGAGCGCGCCCAGGTGCAGGTCGATTGCGTGATCGAGGCGCACAAGGCGCAGGACCAGGTGCCAGCGTTGGCCAACGTGAAGAACGTGATCGCCGTGGCGTCGGGCAAGGGCGGTGTCGGCAAGTCGACCACCGCAGCCAACCTGGCTCTGGCCCTGGCGCGCGAAGGTGCCCGGGTCGGCATTCTCGATGCAGATATCTATGGCCCCAGCCAAGGCATCATGTTCGGCATCCCGGAGGGCACGCGCCCTCAGGTCAAGGATCAGAAATGGTTCGTGCCGCTGCAGGCGCATGGCGTGGAAGTCATGTCCATGGCATTTCTCACGGACGAGAACACGCCCGTGGTCTGGCGTGGGCCGATGGTTTCGGGGGCACTGATTCAGCTGATCACCCAAACCGCCTGGAACGATCTGGATTACCTGGTCGTGGACATGCCGCCAGGCACTGGCGATATCCAGCTCACCCTGGCGCAGAAAGTACCGGTGGCGGGTGCGGTGATCGTCACCACACCGCAGGATCTGGCCTTGCTGGATGCCAAGAAGGGCGTGGAGATGTTCCGCAAGGTCAACATCCCGGTGCTGGGTGTGGTGGAGAACATGGCGGTGCACATCTGCTCGAGCTGCGGCCATGCCGAGCACCTGTTCGGCGAAGGCGGTGGCGAGAAGCTCGCTGCACAGTTCGGTGTCGACCTGCTCGCATCGCTGCCGCTGTCCATGGCTATTCGGCAGCAATCGGATGGTGGCAAGCCGACCACCGTTGCCGATCCGGAAAGCCAGATCGCCATGATCTACCAGGCGACGGCACGCAGCGTAGGTGCGCGTATCGCCCAGAGCGGCGCGCAACAGGGGATGCCGACGATCATGGTCAGCGACGACTGACGCTGGTTGGGGCGGTGCTGGCCGCCCGGCCTGCACCGCTCGCCACTTTATTGCAGGCATAAAAAAGCCCCGCAGAAGCGGGGCTCTTTTTCAGCAGATTAGATCAGGTTATACAACCTGAACTTCTTCTGCTTGCATGCCTTTCTGACCACGAGTGGCCACGAAAGTCACTTGCTGGCCTTCTTTCAGGCTCTTGAAGCCATCGCTCTGGATAGCTTTGAAGTGTACGAACAGGTCGTCACCGGATTGCGGAGTGATGAAGCCGTAGCCTTTTTCATCGTTGAACCACTTAACGGTGCCAGTCTGACGATTAGACATGTTATGTCTCCTAACAAAAGTAATAGCAGCCCTGGAAAAACCCAGGCCGGGACTGAGTGCAACGAGTACTAGGAGTCGGACGATGTTTGGATCGAAATCTAGGCATCAAGTAGCGATTCGCGGTGACACATGCAGCACAGTGGAAACACCATACTCGCTTTTAACGCTAAGCGCGAATGCTCTGTGCACCTTTCTGTTATTTATCGTTTATCTCTGCACAAGCGGCTTGCGCCGCCGCCCCGGACAACAGGCTTTGAACCCTGTCGCCGGCCCCGGTAAGATGCGCTCACTTTTTCACCTTCAGCCCAATCAGGACGCCCGCCATGAGCATCAAATCGGATAAATGGATTCGCCGCATGGCCCAGGAGCACGGCATGATCGAACCGTTCGTGGAGCGCCAGGTGCGCACCGAAGGTAACGAGCGCCTGATCTCCTACGGGGTCTCCAGCTACGGCTACGACGTGCGCTGTGCCGATGAATTCAAGGTGTTCACCAACATCAACTCGGCCACGGTGGACCCGAAGAACTTCGATGAGAAAAGCTTCGTCGACGTCAAGAGCGACGTCTGCATCATTCCGCCGAACTCGTTCGCCCTGGCGCGTACCGTCGAGTATTTCCGCATTCCGCGGGATGTACTGACTATTTGCCTGGGCAAAAGCACGTACGCGCGCTGCGGCATCATCGTCAACGTGACCCCGCTGGAACCCGAGTGGGAAGGGCATGTGACCCTGGAATTCTCCAACACCACCACGTTGCCGGCGAAGATTTACGCCAACGAGGGCGTCGCGCAGATGCTGTTCCTGCAGTCCGATGAGGCCTGTGAAGTGTCCTATGCGGACCGCGGTGGCAAGTACCAGGGCCAGTTGGGTGTGACCCTGCCCAAGGCGTGATGCGATTCGTCGATTGAAGAAACCGGGCCATGGCCCGGTTTTTTTCTGCCCACAGGTTTTGTGCAGGCAAAAAAATAGGCGCCTGAGGCGCCTGGAGAATCAATCGATGCACCTTCTCTGAGTGCACCCGGCTGAATAAGTTCATCGAAGTGATGGTTTCTCGCCAGCATTCGATGGTCGAATCGGTTCGGCTTCATGTGGGCCTGCTTGCGCAGGAAGCCAAATCGCAGGCAAAAGAAAGGGCACCAAAGGCGCCCTTAAATCGATGATCTATGGAGTAAGTCCACTTTCTCTGAGCCTCACCTCACGGGTTTGGTTCATTCGAGGCCGACGAACGGTCGTTATTTCCCCGGAGTGAGCAACAGGCGTTTGGTGCCGTACACCTTCTCCATATTCTGCGATTGGAAAGGGAAGCTCATGTACTGCCCCTTCAGCCAGGCGTCGATGCCGTCGGCGTAGTGCTTGCTGGCTGGGTTGCCCGATTGACCGGAGCTGTTGAGGCCGATCAGCGGTTCGGCGCGACCGAAGTCGACCACGATGCGCATGGCCGGAATCAGCCAGGTATCGAAATCCTGTCCCCAGTTGTAGGCCGACACGTTCAGCGTGCTGTGATCGCCTCCCGCCGGGTAGGGGCCGCGGTCCAGATAGCCACTGAACGAGTTGATGCTGGCGCGCTGGCTGGCACTCATGTGCGGGGCCAGTTGAGTGGTCTCGGTACGCCAGTTGTAGGTGTGCAGCTTGCCCCACTGCCAGGCGTTGCGGTCGCTGCCAAGGCGGCTTTCGACGTGGGTCACGGCGGCAGCCAGGCTGCGTGCCAGGATGGCCGGCTTGTCGTCGGTGCCTGGCGTGCTCACGTCGTTCCAGAACGGACTGTCTTCGCGGCCCAGCAGGTGATCGGCCTGCGCCGAATACGAACTGTTGGCGGTTTCCACCAGGGCCTTCCAGGCAGGGCTGGTTTCCGGGCCGAGTTCGTCGAGGAAAATCGCCCGGGCGCTTTCATGCAGGAAGGCGCCGTACAGCGCGGCGGTGGCCGAGGTTGGCGCCAGGTTGCCATCGAAGGCCATCAGGCGGCTGAGGGCTTCGCGGGCCTTGGCCCGGTCCAGTTCAGGCAGGGCGTCGATGGCCTTCTTCAGCGGCTCGGCCATACCGGGTGCTTCGAACATGGCTTGCAGCTTGGCGACGAAGGGCGAAGTCTGGTCGTATTGCATGGCGATCATGCTTTTGGTGTCGTGCTTGCCGCTGCCGGCCAGTTGCGCCAGGCGCTCGTAGCGTTCCGGGTAGTACCAGGAGTTGGACAACTGCATGCCGTAACCGCGCGGTACCGTGCGGTGGTTGGCCGTGCCCAGCCAGCCTTGCTGCGGGTCCTGGTCATAGGGGTGCAGCATCGGATCGGCGAAGCCGTCCCAGTCGAAGCGGCTGTCCCAGCCTGGCGAGGGCACGAGACCGAGGCCTTCCCGGCGATTGGGGTAGCGCCCCGTCACTTGCCAGCCGATGTGCTGGGCATCGGCAAAGACGATGTTCAGCGGCATGGCGCGGACCTCACGGGTGGCCTCGAACGCCTGCTCGACCGATTGCGCACGGGACAGGTCGAAGAACGCGTCCAGCGTCTTGTCCGTTTCGAACTGCGTGGTCTTCAGCGCCAGCCCATAGCCGCTGTTCAGTTGCAGGGGTTGCAGCATGTGCTTGCGCTCACCCAGTACGGAATTGAGCAGCGGCCCATGGCGGGTTTCATAGACCGTTTCGCGAATCGGGCGCTGGCCCTTGATGAAGAAGGTTTCCTGGCGCTCCTGCGCAGCCAGCCACTTGCCGTCGGCGAGGTAGTAGAGGCGGCCGTTTTCGCGTTTGACCTTCTCCAAGAACAGGTCCTGGTTGTCGCCCATGACCATGGTCATGCCCCAGCCCAGCTTGCCGTTGAAGCCGGCCACTACCGCAGGAACGCCGGCGATGGACACCCCGGCCGCCTGGAATTTCGGCGAGCGGATATGCACGAAGTTCCAGGCCGAAGGCATCGACAGCGGCAGGTGCGTGTCGTTGGCCATCAGGCTCTTGCCACTGCGGCTGCGCTGTGGTGCGATGGCCCAGTTGTTGGACGCAGCCACACCCAGCATATGGGCTTCGCCGAACTGTGCAGCCGCCTGGCTGACGGCATTCAGACCGGCGATCTGGCCGCCGAGGGCTAGGCCCTTGAGCTTGTCCACTTCGTCGAAGGGGAGAGGTTCGTCCGGGTAGGTCGGGAGCAACCAGGCAAGTTTGTCGCTGCCGACTTTCTGCGCCATGACCAGCGCGGCGATTTCTTCCTGCAGGTTGACCGCGAGGCCGAAGTTCAGCAGGCAGAACACCAGTACCGAGTCCTCTGGCTTCCAGTAGGCCGGGCGGTAGCCGGACTCGGCGATGTCCATCGGCAGCTTGTCGCGGTACTGGTACAGGTAGGCGTTGACGCCGCGGGCGTACACTTCGAAGAAGCGCTTCAGGCGGGGCGAGGCTTCCTTGTACAGCGCTTCGGCGCTTTTCTTCAGGTTGACCGCGCGCATGAAACGGTCCATCTCCAGCACGCCCGGGCCGGCCATCTCAGCCAGGCGGCCTTCGGCCATGAGACGCATGCCGACCATCTGGCTCAGGCGATCTCCTGCATGCACATACCCGAGGGTGAACAGGGCGTCATGGAAGGTGGTGGTTTCGATGAGCGGCATGCCGAGCGGGTTGCGCCTTACTACCACGCTCTGTGCCAGGCCCTGAACGCGCACGATGCCCTGGTCCGGCAGCACGCTGCTGTTATAGCGGCTGTTGAGAAACGACTGGCAGCCACTCAGGGTCAGCGCACCTGTGAGGGCGGCGGCGAGGCTCAGGAGAGCCGTGGGGCGAAGCGCGCGCGATAGCATGCAACTGACTCCTTGCAGAACGCAGGGCAAAAGGATTGGGGAAAGAATAGTGCCGCTCGACAGCCTGGCAACGCCAGCGTGCACGTCGGTGCGTCAGGCGAGGCGTAAGGTAGAGAGCGGCAAGGCGCCTGGCAAGAGGCTCAGGCGCGTTGGGCGGGGTGGTTCAGGCCTTCGTCGAGCAACCAGCGTGCGGCGGCCCGTGCGGCGGCCTTGTGTTGCAGTTCGAGCTCGTTGAAGCGCTTCTCGTGGTGACGCCGCTCTGTCTTGTCAAGCGCCTTCCATTGGGCATGGGTCGGTACGTGGGCGGTGGCATCGAACAGATGGTGAAACACCTGGCAGCGTTCGCTTCGGCTCAATGCGCTGTCGTAGTTGTCGAGCAGCACCTTGATGCGGATGGCCCCCTCGATCAGCGGAAGCTGGCCATCGAGCAGGCTGCCGGCAAGTATCTGAAGGTCGCTGCCGAGTCGCTCGTGCTGTTCCCGTTCGGTTTGTCGCCGGGCGCGCTGTTGCGCCCAGACGCGCCGCCACAGGTACAGCGCGTACACCGCCAGGCCTGCGATCAGGCCAGTCCCGAGCACGGCCAGGATCAATGCGCTCATGCGAGGCTCAGGCGCCGTGGCACTTCTTGAATTTCTTTTCGCTGCCGCACGGGCAGGGGTCATTGCGGCCAACGTCCTTCAGGGCGTTGCGCACCGGCTCCTGGTGGGCGTGGTTGCAGTGGGGACCGTGCACATGGCCGTGATCGTGGTCATGATCATGCGCGTGGTCGTGATCATGGTTGCAGTCAGGGCCGTGGACGTGGGGTTGCTGGGTCATGCGAGGTTACTCCGGGATGAATTCTCCGGGAATTATCTCGCCATTGCGCGACATGTGCACGTTGCGACCGAACATTAAACCGGTTTTCACCTCGCCTTCGAGGCGATAACGGATCGGTTCGTCAGGGTGCTCGAGGAGTTTCACGATCTGCCGTACGTGGCGCCACAGGTTGGTGCGCACGGGGACCTCGAAGACATGGTGACCATGTGCAGGAACGGTGAACCAGGTATCGGATTCGCCTTCGGCCAGCAGCACCTCGTTGAGATGCACCTTATAGTCGAGGCCGCGTACCGGCAGGCTCATGCCGTTGGGGTTGTCGATACGGAAGCGCAGGACGAAGCGCTGCTCCAGCAGCTTGGCCCTTACCACGTCGACTTTGAGCAAGCGGACATCCGGGTCCTTGAAACCACCGGTCCACCAGGTAGAACATCCGCCGAGGCCTGAAAACAGGCCAAAAAACATCAGTAGGCTGAGAATTCTTATCGTTTGCGCCTGAGAAAACATTTGATACTCCAAAGGACGCGTCAGTGTAACAAGCAACTGCTTGGCTGCAATCTGTTGTAGACGCAAAAAAACCTGCGCCATACTGAACATCGATTAGGACAGGAGTGTGAACATGGCTAGTTACGAGATCGCCTTTGCCGGCCAATTGGTGCCCGGAGCCCAGTTAGAGCTGGTCAAGGCCAACTTGGCCAAGCTGTTCCAGGCCGATGCCCAGCGCATTGCCTTGCTGTTCTCCGGCCGCCGTATCGTCATCAAGAATAATCTGGACGCGGCAGGTGCGGAAAAATACCGCTCGACCCTGGAGCGCGCTGGCGCCCTGGTCGAGGTGGCGGACATGGCCGAGCTGATCGAAGAGATCGAGCTGGCGCCGCCGCCTCAGGCTGCGCCACCTGCACCTGCACCTGCACCTGCACCTGCAGCCGCTGCTGCCGTACCGTCGTCCCCGGCAGTTGCCGAGGGAGGGCAGCGCCGCCTGAAGGTGGCGCCTCGGGATGAATACATGGCGGCGTTCGTCGATGTCGACGCCCCGGATTTCGGAATCGCGCCACTGGGCAATGACTTGCAGGACCGCAAGGCCGAGCCCCAGGCACCTCAGCTGGATCTGTCGAGTTTCAGCCTGGCGCCGGTCGGCAGCGATATGGGGCAGGCCAAGGCTGGTCCGGCCGCGCCGCCTCCAGATATCTCGCACCTGAAAATGCAGGACTGAGATCACCTGCGCGGTGTCAGAGAAAGCCCGCGCAGCATTTCTTGAATTTCTGACCGCCGCCGCACGGGCAGGGGTCGTTGCGCCCGGCTTTCAGTTCCACGGTCGGGTCGATGAAGTACCAGTGGCCGTCGCGCTGCACGAACGCCGAGCGTTCGCGGTGGCTGTGTTCGCCCTGCTCGTCATGCCAGCGGGCGGTAAAGGTGACGAAGGCATGTTCTGGCTGGCCGCCCAGCACTTCGGCGCTTTCCACTTCCAGGCCGAGCCAGGTGCTCTGCTGGCTCCAGGCGGTGATGGAGTCGCGATTCAGCCCGGCTTGCTGAATGGGCAGCGTGGTACCCAGCAGATAATCGATCTGGCCCAGCACATAGGCGCTGTACCGCGAGCGCATCAGGGTTTCCGCGCTCGGGGCCGGTGTGCCGGCATGATAGTTCCCGCAGCAGGTGCTCAGCGGGCTGCCACTGCCGCATGGGCAGATGGGGCCGGGCGAGGCGTTCGTGTCCATGTCCATTACCACCAGTATTTCCCGAAGTTTTCCGGGTTGGCCCAGAATTTCGCGTTGAGCCAATCCGGCACCTGCTTGTAGTCAAGCAGGTCGTAGGTAAACAGGCTGAGCACTTGTTCGTCGCGCTGGAAGCGTTCGCTGGCCTGCAGGGCCAGGGAAAAGAAATCGGTGTCCTGCCAGTTGCTCGCCTGCAGGTCGACCAGTACGGCCAGGCGATTGGCATTCAGATTGCGAATACCACCCAGCAGTTCCAGCCCCGTGCGCCGGGGCAGGTGTTCCAGGCAATCCACTACCAGGGCCAGGTCGAAGCGCTGCGCGGCCAGTTCGGGCGGCAATACGCCTGCCGGCGCGTGGGCGATCACGCAGTCTGCGTGGGCGGCCTTGAACGCCGTCAGCGCGGGCAGTTCACTGGCCCCGACCAGCAGCAGGCGATTGGGCAGGTAACGGGCGAGCAGGGCGGCCACGGCTTGTTGCGGCGTACGCGAAGAAATGCGTTCAGTCATCGAAAGCCCTCGATCAGGACGCAAAAGACTAACGTGCCATTGCGTGATGGCCTAGCACGGAACGATTTTCGTGGAAGATCAATCCAATCTGGCGGATTCTAAAACTGCCGTCTTTAATCCATAAGTGTCGGTTTTGCGCCGATTCCTACAGGAGAACTTGTATATGAGCATCACAAGGAAAGCAGTACCCCTGATTTTGGCGACCAGCTTCCTGACCGGTTGCGCCGGCTTGCAGAAAAGCGATTGGCCTACCTGTGCCGCCGTTGGCGGTGTCGGTGGTGCCGCGTTGGGTGCTATTGAAAGCTCCAGCTGGGCAGCTGGCGGCGCGGCGGTGGGTGCCGGTATGGCGGCCGCTTATTGCTGGGTGCATGGCGCTCAGGCAGAAGAAGTGGTGGTGGTCGAGGAAGTGATCGTCGAGCAGCCTGTTGCTGAACCCGTGGCTGAGGCGGTGCGTGTAGAGCTGGATGTCAAATTCGATTTCGACAAGGCTCAAGTCAAAGAAGAAAGCTATGGCGATATCAAGAGCCTGGCCGATTTCATGAAGCAATTCCCGCAAACCACCACCGTTGTTGAAGGGCACACCGACTCCGTCGGCAGCGATGCCTACAACCAGGGGCTGTCCGAGCGCCGTGCCAATGCCGTCCGCGATGTACTGGTCAATCAGTACGGCGTTGAAGGTGGCCGCGTGAACGCGGTTGGCTATGGTGAAGCTCAGCCGGTTGCCGATAACGCCACCGATGCAGGCCGTGCCATCAACCGTCGCGTAGAGGCAGAAGTCGAAGCCCAGCCTTGACGGCTGGTTGCCCGGGCTGCCTGGCCCGAACGGCAGGCAGCTTGTAGCGCTTCGAGGGTAGGTCTTTACTCCTGTGTTACCGGTGGTCTTCACCGGTGACACAGGAGATACCTGCCATGAGAGTTCCTTTCCCGAGGGCCCTGGTGCCCTTTCTCTTGGTCAGCAGTGTTCTTTCCGGTTGTGCCACGACTTCCAGTACGGGAGACGCGCCGCTCAACCAGGGGAACTGGCCCCTGTGCAGTGCGATTGGTGGCTTGGCCGGTGGCGGCCTTGGCGCAATCGAGAGTTCGGCCTGGGCCGCAGGCGGTGCCGTTGCAGGCGCCCTGATCGGTGGCCTGATCTGTTACGCCCAGGATGGCGACGCCGATGGTGATGGTGTCCATGACCGGCGTGACCGTTGTCCCAATACCCCGTCTGGTCTTCAGGTTCATCACGATGGCTGCCCGCCGAAGCTTTATCCGGACCGTGAGGTGTCACCTGCGCCTGCGCCCATGCCGGTGGAGGAGGATGAAGTCATCGTGCTCAGCGACCTGGGCAGTGTCCTGTTCGCCTTCGACTCGGCGGTTTTGACCGGTGAAGCACAGGCGCAGCTTGCGCAGATCAGCAGCCGGCTTACGGACGCCCGCGTGGTGGGCGTGAAAGTGGCCGGGCATACCGATAGCGTCGGTTCAGACGCTTACAACCAGGGCCTGTCGGAGCGCCGCGCACAAAGCGTGGTGGATTTCCTGATCGCTCAGGGAGTCGCTGCGAACAAGTTGAGCAGCCAGGGCTTTGGCGAGCAGCAGCCCGTGGCGGATAACGCCAGCGATTCAGGGCGTGCCCAGAACCGTCGCGTCGAGTTGCATGTCGATCGATAACCGTCCGTTACCTTGAGCGGGGGCCTCGGGCCCCCGACTTTTTGCCGTCCTTGGCGCATTCCCCATTTCCGGCAAAGCGGTTAAGGTGCGGCAAAACAAAAGCAGTCAGGGGCGGGGCATGAAATTACTTTTGAATATCGGCAAGGCAGCAGGGGTGCTGTTCTGGGGCGTGGTGCTGGCCAATCTGGCCGCACCGTTCGCGCAGCCATTCGATCTGCTGCTGAATCTGGCGGGCGGGGGACTGTTAGTGCTGCACGGGCTGGAGCTGATGCTGTTCAAGGCCCGCTGGACGGCGCAAGCGCTGCCGGCAACGCACGCTGTGCAAATCCTGCTGTTCGGTATCTTTCACCTGACGAGCCTGCGGGCCCGCGAGGACGCGGTGACGGCCGAAGCGCCGGCTGCGGAGCCGCTCGCGGCCGGGACGCTGGAGGTTGGCCATGCGTAAGGCGATCTTCCTGGCAGCCCTGTTGAGTCCGTTTGCCATGGCCCAGACAGTGGACGTGGATTCCCATACCGTACTGCGTCTGCCGACTACTGCCAGCGTGCTGGTGCTGGAGCGTCTGCAGATTGCCGATCACGGCACGTTGCTGGTGCCGGCCGGCCTGACCGAAATTCGTATTACCGAGCTGCGCCTTGGGCGCGAGGCGCGCATCGCCGTCGCCCCGAGCGAGCAGTCCCTGCACCTGAACGTGGCGCAAGGCGACATCGCCGAAGGGGCACAGATCACCGCCCGTGGCGCGCCAGGTTCCCATGAGAAAGCGGCCCTGCCGGGGCGCACCCTGAATATTCGTCTGGAAAAGGTCGTGACGCAGACCCTGCTGATCGATGCCCGGGGCGGTACGGGTGTTCCCGGTTTCCATGGGCTGGACGGTGCCAATGGCAAGCCGGGCGGTTGCGCCTGGGGCCAGGCCAGTCGCGGGCATGATGGCCTGGATGGTGCCGATGGTCAGGTCGGGGCGGCCGGTGGCCAGGTGCGCCTGGAAGTGCCGTCGGACTTCCCCGTCGAGCTTATGCAGGTACGTGTAGACGGTGGCGAGGGTGGCCCGGCAGGCAAGGGCGGCAACCCGGGCGCGGGCGGGGCGAGCACTGGCTGCTGGCTCTACAGCACCGACGGTGCCCGTGACGGGCGCCCAGGCCAGCCGGGGCTGGTCGGTGGGCAAGGCGCCCATGGCGCTGTGGATATCATCCGTTTCTGATGCCGGCGGGGCGGGCTCGACGGCCCGCCCCATCGGATAGTCTCAGAAGACGGGGCGGGCGGCAGCGATGCTGATCAGGGTCAAGCCAATGATCAGGTTGATGCCTACCAGGCGGCGAATCCGCCCCAGCGCGGCACCGGCAGTCGGCCAGTCCTTGGCTTCGACGGCGCGGCGCAGTTCCGGCAGTTGCAGCGCCTGTACGCGAATGAACAGCGCGAGCATGGCGATGTACAGACCAATCATGATGTGCACGTAGCGCGGCGCGGTGTCGAAACCGGAGAAGCCCATGTGCAGCATGCCGACGCCAGTGATCGGCAGGACCACTACCGCGATCCATACCCACAGGAAGAAACGGCGGAATACGTCCACCCACAGGGTCAGGCGTGCCGGGGCCTCCAGCGTACCGACCGCAGCGGGTCGCAGGATCATCCAGGCGAAGAACATGCCGCCGACCCAGATCAGGGCCGCCAGCAGGTGCAGGGTGTAGATCAACGCATACGGGGTCATTCAGATCCTCCAGGCTTTTTATTGGATGGTGCTTATTGGATAGCGCGGGCACACGGTTTTGCCCTGGCTGAGCAGGCTTCCCTGCGCAACCGCGATTAGCGCGCTATGATAGCGGCCGATTGCAAACACTGAAAATTTATCCAGCCTTTTCCGCACCCCAGATCCCCATGCTCAGTACCGAACTCAAGTCCCAGATCCAGGGCGCCTATTCCCGTTTTCTCGAGTCCAAGTCGCTCAAGCCGCGTTACGGCCAGCGCCTGATGATCGCGGAAATCGCCAAGGTGCTGGGGGCAATCAAGGTCAACGACGAAGGTCAGCGCGATGGCGAGCCGGCTATCGTGGCGGTGGAAGCCGGCACCGGTACGGGCAAGACCGTGGCCTACAGTCTGGCCGCGATTCCGACTGCGAAGGCCGCTGGCAAGCGCCTGGTGATCGCCACGGCGACCGTGGCCCTGCAAGAGCAGATCGTGCACAAGGACCTGCCGGACCTGATGCGCAACAGTGGCCTGAACTTCAGCTTTGCCCTGGCCAAGGGGCGTGGCCGTTATCTATGCCTGTCCAAGCTGGACGTGCTGTTGCAGGAAGGCCAGGCGCAGAGCGCTACCGCCCAGCTGTTCGAAGAAGAAGGCTTCAAGATCGACGTCGATGAGCAGAGCCAGAAGCTCTTCACCGCGATGATCGAGAAACTCGCCGGCAACAAGTGGGACGGTGACCGCGACAGTTGGCCCGAGGAACTGGAAGATAGCCGCTGGTCGCAACTGACCACCGACCACAGCCAGTGCACCAGTCGTCATTGCCCCAACTTCCAGCAGTGCGCCTTCTACAAGGCCCGCGAAGGCATGGGCAAGGTCGATGTGATCGTCACCAACCACGACATGGTGCTGGCTGACCTGGCCCTGGGGGGCGGCGCAGTGCTGCCCGATCCCCGTGAAACCCTGTATGTGTTCGACGAAGGGCACCACCTGCCGGACAAGGCCATCGGCCACTTCGCCCATTTCACGCGCTTGCGCTCCACCGCCGAATGGCTGGAGCAGACGGCGAAGAACCTCACCAAACTGCTGGCCCAGCACCCACTGCCCGGTGACCTCGGGCGCCTGATCGAACAGGTGCCGGAGTTGGCGCGGGAAATCCGCACCCAGCAGCAGTTCATGTTCAGCGCCTGCGAGCAGATCGCCGAGTTCAAGCCGGGCGAAGACATGGAGGGCCGCGAGCGGCCGCGCCATCGATTCGTCGGCGGGCTGGTGCCTGAACACATGGTCGAATTGGGCCTGGAACTGAAAAAAGGCTTTTCCAAGCTCAACGACCTGTTCACCGGGATTACCGAGCAACTCAAGGAAGCGATGGACGGCGAGGCCACCATCGGCATCGCCAGCCACCAGGCGGAAGAGTGGTACCCGCTGTTCGGCAGCCTGCTGGCGCGGGCCAAAGGCAACTGGGAGTTGTGGTTGGCCTTCACCACCGAAGACCCGGACGAGAGCCCGCCGATGGCTCGCTGGCTGACGCTGGCGGAAAGCGGCGCGCTGTTCGACATCGAGGTCAATGCCAGCCCGATCCTGGCGGCGGAGACCTTGCGTCGCAACCTGTGGAATGTCGCCTATGGCGCTCTGGTCACCTCGGCTACGCTGACCGCGCTGGGCACCTTCGATCGCTATCGGATGCGTGCCGGCCTGCCCAGGGTAGCGGTGACCGCCGTGGTGCCGAGCCCGTTCCATCACGCGGATGCCGGTGTATTGCGGGTGCCCGACCTCAAGGCCGACCCGCGGGACGCCGCCGTGCACACGGCCGCGATCATTCGTGAGTTGCCCGGCCTGGTTGAGGGCTCCCGGGGCACGCTGGTGCTGTTTTCCTCGCGCAAACAGATGCAGGATGTGTTCGACGGCCTGGAGCGTGACTGGCGCAAGCGGGTGTTTATCCAGGGCAACCTGTCCAAGCAGGAAACCCTGAACAAGCACAAGGCCCGGGTCGACAGCGGCGAAGAGAGCGTATTGTTCGGCCTGGCCAGTTTTGCCGAAGGGGTCGACCTGCCGGGTGCGTATTGCGAGCACGTGGTGATCGCCAAGATTCCCTTCGCCGTGCCGGACGACCCGGTCGAGGCGGCACTGGCCGAGTGGATCGAGGCGCGTGGTGGTAATCCATTCATGGAAATCGCCGTGCCGGACGCCTCGTTGCGGCTGGTGCAGGCCTGTGGCCGATTGCTGCGAACCGAAGAAGATCGCGGCATTATCACGCTGCTCGATCGACGGGTAGTGACCCAGCGCTACGGCAAGGCCATTCTCAATGCGCTGCCGCCGTTCCGCCGTGAGGTCAGCTGACGGACAGGCTTCCCTGTACGGATAATGAACCGGTTTTTTGCCCGTTGGCCGCATCCGGCCAGCGTGGGATCTAGGAGTGCTTGTAGATGATGTTTCGCGCGTTGCCTGCTGTACTGGTCTGGTTCTTCGCCGCACCCCTGTTCGCTGCGCCTGCGGGACAGCACACGCTGTTCAACTTCGTCAGCCCCACCGATGTGGTGCAGGTCCAGACCCAGGATGCCTATTTCCCCGAAGTCACCGGCGAGACCACCCCTGAGGGGGCCGTCCTGCGCCGGGTGACCTTCAACCCGGCGGCGCGGCCGACCTTGAGCATGACCCCCCAGGAAGGGGTGTGGGACTGGTCCGCAGCCGGTGCCATGACCCTGCACCTGCAGAGTGCGATGGACTGGGCCCTGACCCTGGACGTCGAGATCGAGAGCCGTGACGGCAAGCGCCTGAACAGTCGCATCGCCCTGCCGGCTGGCCCGGTTCAGGTGCTGATGGTCCCGCTGCATGCCGTATCGCCCCGGGCACAGGGCATGCGCGCTGCACCGCCCATGCCGTGGTCTTACGACGGGCAGTCGGTGTTGCTGGCGACCCAGGTCGAGGGCGAGCTGGATGCCAGCCAAGTGGTGCGTGTCAGCCTGTCCCTGACCCAGCCGGACGTGGCGCAGAACCTCCTGGTCGGCCGTTTCGGCATACGCGCTGGCAACGCGGCTGAGCAAGCGGCCTACGCCGGTATCGTCGATGGCTTTGGCCAGTTCACCCGTGGCCAGTGGCCTGAGAAAGTGCGCAGCACCGAAGAGCTCAAGGCAGCCGCAGGCAAGGAGCAGGCGCAGCTGGACAAGTGGCTGGCCGAGCGCCCGCAACTGGACCGTTTCGGCGGGTTGCTGGGCGGCCCGACCTTCGAGGCCTCCGGCTTCTTCCGCACGGAAAAGCTCAACGGCCGCTGGTTCCTGGTCACCCCGGAAGGGCATCCGTTCTTCTCCCTGGGTGTGAATGCCGTCAGCGCCGGCCAGAGCCAGACCTACATCGAGGGCCGCGAGCACATGTTCAGCGAACTGCCCAAGGACGGTGAGCCGCTGGCCGCCTACTACGGCAACGCAGACAGTCGCCGCGACACGGGCGCCGCCAAGGGCCGTGGATTCGGCCATGGCCGCTGGTTCGACTTCTATCAGGCCAACCTGCACCGCACCTACGCCAGCGCCTGCAAGGACGCGAAGGCCGTCGAGCCGGCGCCTGCCGCGCCCGCCAGCGTAGCGCCTGCCAGCGCAACGCCTGCAGCCGCACCGGCAGCGGCGTCAGAAAAGGCCTGTGAACCGGCGGCATTCGACGAGCCACGCTGGGTCAGGCAGACGCTCGACCGCCTGCAGTCCTGGGGTTTCAATACCATCGGCAACTGGAGCGACCTGCCACTGGGCCAGGCCGAGCGCGTGCCGTACACCCTGCCGCTGTCGATCAGCGGCGACTACCAGACCATCAGCACCGGCCTGGACTGGTGGGGCGGCATGCCCGATCCGTTCGACCCGCGCTTTGCCATGGCCACCGAACGCGCCGTGGCCATCACGGCCCGCGATCACCGTGACGACCCTTGGCTGATGGGCTATTTCGCCGACAATGAACTGGCCTGGGCGCACCCGGAACCCGGTCCGCGCGGGCGTTACGCCCTGGCTTACGGCACGCTGCGCCTGACCACGGACGTACCGGCCAAGCGCGCTTTCCTCAAGCAGCTGCGCGACAAGTACCGCAATCACCAAGGCCTGTCCAAGGCCTGGGGTATCGAGCTGGCCGCCTGGGAATTGATGGAAGACCCGGGTTTTGAAGCGCCGATGCCCAGCGAGCAGTACCCGGCCATCGAACAGGACTTCCAGCGCTTCCAGCGTCTGTTCGCCGACACCTATTTCAAGACCATCGCCGATTCGCTCAAGTGGCACGCGCCCAACCACCTGCTGCTGGGCGGCCGGTTTGCCATCAGCACCCCGGAAGCCGTGGCTGCCTGCGCGCAGTACTGCGATGTCATGAGTTTCAACTTCTACACCCGCGAACCTCAGCATGGTTACGATTTCGCCGTGCTGCGGGCCTTGGATAAGCCGCTGCTGATTGGCGAATTCCATTTCGGCTCCCGCGACCGCGGGCCGTTCTGGGGCGGCGTCAGTGAGGTGTATGACGAATCGCAGCGTGCTCCGGCCTACGCGCACTTCCTCAAGCAGGCGCTGGCCGAGCCCTCGATTGTCGGCGCGCACTGGTTCCAGTACCTGGATCAACCGGTGACCGGGCGCCTCCTCGACGGCGAGAACGGCCATCTTGGCCTGGTCGGTATCACCGATCGCCCGTTCAATGAGTTTGTCGGCGCCGTGCGCAAGACCAATACCGAACTGGGCCAGCAGCTGCTCGACGCCGCTGCTGCCGGCGCCGCAGAGCCGGCGCAGGCCAAAGGCAACGAACAGAAGGATTGATGCATGCAGATTCAGGGCTATTTCGACCTCAGGTTCGAGGCGGTCAAAGAGGCATTTGCCGCCTTGTTCGAAGACCCGCAGGAGCGCGGCGCGGCATTGTGCGTGCAGGTTGGCGGGGAAACGGTCCTGGATATCTGGGCCGGTACGGCCGACAAGGACGGCCAGCAGGCGTGGCACAGCGACACCATTCTCAACCTGTTCTCCTGCACCAAGACCTTTACCGCCGTCACCGCCCTGCAGTTGGTGGGGGAGGGCAAGCTGGAACTCGATGCCCCGGTGGCCCGCTACTGGCCGGAGTTCGCCGCTGCCGGCAAGGAGCGGATTACCCTGCGTCACCTGCTGAGCCACCAGGCCGGGCTGCCGGCGCTGCATGACCTGCTACCCGCCGAGGCGCTGTACGACTGGTCGACGATGACCGACGCGCTGGCAGCAGAAACACCCTGGTGGCAACTGGGCGAGGGCCATGGTTATGCGCCGATCACCTACGGCTGGCTGGTGGGCGAGGTGCTGCGTCGGGTCGAAGGGCGCGGCCCGGGCGAGTCGATCGTGGCGCGTACCGCCAAGCCCCTGGGCCTGGATTTCCATGTGGGCCTGGCGGATGAGGAGTTTCCGCGGGTGGCGGTGATCTCACGGGGCAAGGGCAACCTCGGCGACGCCGCTGCCCAGCGCCTGCTCAAGGTCACCATGAGTGATGCAACCGCGTTGAGTACCCGTGCCTTCACCAATCCACCGTCGATCATGACCAGCACCAACAAGCCGGAATGGCGACGCATGCAGCAGCCTGCCGCCAATGGTCACGGCAATGCCCGCAGCCTGGCGGGTTTCTACGCCGGCCTGCTCGACGGCAACCTGCTGGAAAGCGAGCTGCTGGATGAGCTGACCCGCGAGCACAGCGTGGGTGACGACAAGACCCTGCTGACCCGCACCCGTTTTGGCCTGGGCTGCATGCTCGACCAGCCGGATGTAGCCAATGCCACCTATGGCATGGGCCCGCGCGCATTCGGCCATCCGGGGGCTGGTGGCTCCATCGGTTTTGCCGATCCGCAGCGCGATGTCGCTTTTGGTTTTGTTATCAATAATCTAGGACCGTTCGTCTTAATGGACCCCCGCGCGCAGAAACTTGCGCGCCTGGTGGCTGATTGTTTGTAGAAAGCTCGGCTAAACTCCGGCCACTGTTGCAGGTTCTGCCTGCACGCTGGCCATTTGCTGGCTTTTTTCAAGATTGTCTACATGTGGATGACCGATGCTCGCTAACAAAACGATCGCCCTTGCCCTTTGTTTGCTGGTCGCTGGTTGCGCCGGTTCCGAAAAACCCCAACCCAAAGCCGTTCCGATGCCGCCTCCTGCCGTTACCCAGGCGTGGCTGGACGATTACGAGCCGCAAGTGCGCGACGCCATCAAGGACAGCCACTTCGAGCTGGAGCGTCGGGAAAATGTGCTGGTGGTTACCGCCCCGGTCAAAGGCACCTTCAACCCGGACCGGCCGAGCATGCTGATGCCGGTGACCCTGGGGCCGATCAGCCGCGTGGCCAAGCTGCTGGAGCATGACAAGAAGATCGCCGTTCTGGTCATCGGCCATGCCGACACCAGCGGTGCGGCTGCCCTGAACCGTGAGCTGAGCCACGAGCGCGCCCGGGCCTTTACCGCAATCTTCCGTCTGAGTGGTCTGAAGCAGGACCGTCTGATGGTGCAGGGCATGGGTTCCGACATGCCACGCGCTGCCAACGACAGCCTCGAAGGCCGTGAACTCAACCGTCGGGTCGAGATCATCATGACTGCCCAGGACACCATGAAAGCCCTGGTCGCCAAGTACAGCCAGCCGGCTCCGGCCGAGACCCCGGTTGTCGCCAAGTCTGATGCCAAGGCCGCTGATGCCAAGGCCGCTGATGCCAAGGCCGAGAAAGGCAAGGCGATCGCCGGCAAGCAAGTGGTTGCCGCAGATCAACCCAAGTAATCAGCGGCGGGGTAAGCTTGGGGGCAGTCTGAAGTCGAGAGTTCAGCCATGACCCAAACCCTGGCCGATATGCGCCGTGATTACACCCGTGACGGCTTGAGCGAAGCCGATGCTCCGCTCGAGCCGTTTGCCTTGTTCCAGCGCTGGTTCGCTGATGCGGTGAAAACCGAGCAGCTGCCGATAGAGCCCAATGCCATGACCCTGGCCACCGTCGATGCCGACGGGCGCCCGCACTGTCGGGTGCTGCTGCTCAAGGGCCAGGACGCCAAGGGGTTCACCTTCTTCAGCAACTACGACGGCGCCAAGGGCCAGCAACTGGCGGCCCGTCCGTTCGCTGCCATGACCTTCTTCTGGCCAAGCCTGGAGCGCCAGGTGCGCATCGAAGGGCGCGTCGAACTCGTCACGCCAGCCGAGTCCGATGCCTATTTCCAAGTTCGTCCGCTGGGCAGTCGCCTGGGTGCCTGGGCATCACCCCAGAGCCAGGTGATTTCCGGGCGCGAAGAGCTCGAAGAACTGCTGGCGCAGACCGAACGACGCTTCCTCGATCAGACCCCGCATTGCCCGCCGCACTGGGGCGGCTATCGCCTGCTGCCGGATCGCATCGAGTTCTGGCAGGGGCGTCCGAGCCGCCTGCATGACCGCCTCAACTACCGCCTGCAGGGCGATAGCTGGCGCCGGGAGCGCCTGGCGCCCTGAGCGTCGGCCGCGGGAAATCCCAAGCCCGCGCCTGAAGTGCCTACAATGGCGGCCTCGTTTTGGAGGTCGCCTGCATGCTTGAGCTCGATTCCACCCTGGCGCAGCACATCGTTGACCGCGCCATGGCCATCCTGCCCCACAACATCAACGTGATGGACGCCCAGGGCATGATCATCGGCAGCGGTGACCCTGCGCGGCTGCACACGCGCCACGAGGGTGCCCAGCTGGTTCTGGCCAATCGCCGCGTGGTGGAAATCGACGAGCAGGCCGCCGCCTGCCTGCGTGGGGTAAAGCCTGGGGTCAACCTGCCGTTGCTGCATGCCGAACAACTGATCGGCGTGCTCGGCATTACCGGTGCCCCCGAAACCGTACGGCCATACGCCGAGCTGGTGCGCATGGCTGCCGAAATGCTGGTCGAGCAGCGCCAGCTGCAGGCCGAGCGACATTGGCAGCGGCATCAGCTGGAAGCCTGGTTGCGCCAGTTGTTCGATGCCTCCGTGCCGCTGGCCACGCTGGGCGCCGAAGCCGAGCGCCTGGGTGTGCCGCTGGCCTGGCCGCGCCAGGTCTGTCTGCTTGAGCTGAGCGAGGAGGGCGACCCGCTGCCCCGCCAGGCCCGTCTGCTGTCGGCGCTGGCGGGCAAGGCCGAGCACCTCTGTGCGCCCCTGGGTGCGCGGGAATTGCTCTGGTGTCGGCCGCTGCACGCCGGGCGCGATGACAGCAGCTGGCTGGCACTGGCGGACGAGCGCGATTGGGGCGTGCGGCGACTCCTGATTAGCGACCCATTGCACAGCCTGAGTGACCTGCGCGAGGCCTGCCTGGCACTGCGTGATCTGCAGGCCTACGGCCGTGCCCGGCATCCCGCCGAGCGCCTGCTGCGCCTGGAGGAACAGCGCCTGCCCACGCTGTTGTACGCCCAGCGCCACAGCTGGCTGCTGCAGGGCTGGCTGGCTCCGCTGAAACAAATGCTCGCTCAGGACAGCACCGGCAGCCTGCGGGAAACCCTGGAAGCCTGGTGCGTGCATGACGGCCAGGTGCAGGCTTGCGCCCAGGCCCTGGGCATTCACCGCAATACCCTGCGCTACCGGCTGGAGCGCATCGCCGAGCTAAGCGGCGTCGACCTGACGCGTCTGGATCAGCGTCTGCAGCTGTCCCTGGGGGTGGGATTGCTGGAGCGCTGAGTGCGGATTTTTATGCGTGCGCACAGTAAATCGGGCGTTTTGCCGACGGTGTATGGTGCGCAAGCACAGAGCGTTGTCTGTTGGGGCTGAGTGACAATGCTCTGCCTACTGGCACTTCATACTCATAACAACAACGAGGAGACCGGCATGCTTCTGGTCCTGATTCTGGTGGCGCTGATTGCGTTCATCGTGCTGTCCACAACCCGTCTCAAATTGCACCCGTTTCTCGCGCTGCTGGCTGCGGCCTTCATCGCCGGTTTCGCTTATCAGGTTCCCCACGGCGAAATCGTCAAAACCATCACCGCCGGCTTCGGCGGCATTCTGGGCTACATCGGCATCGTCATCGTACTCGGCACCATCATCGGGGTGATTCTCGAGCGCAGTGGTGCGGCTATCACGATGGCAGAGACCGTGATCAAACTGCTCGGCGAGCGTTTTCCGACACTGACCATGTCGATCATCGGCTACCTGGTGTCGATTCCGGTGTTCTGTGACTCTGGCTACGTCATCCTCAACTCGCTGAAAAACGCCCTGGCTGCCCGGATGAAAATTTCCGTGGTGGCGATGAGCGTCGCCCTGGCGACCGGCCTGTATGCCACCCACACGTTTGTACCGCCCACGCCGGGCCCGATTGCCGCGGCCGGCAACCTGGGACTGGATTCCAGTCTGGGCCTGGTGATTGCCGTCGGCCTGGTGGTGGCGTTCGTCACCGCGATGGCCGGGATGTGGTGGGCGAACCGCTTCATCGGCAAGGACATCGCGCTGGAAGACAATGGCCAGCCGATGCCGGCCGAGGAAGATTTCGCTGAGCTGAAAGCCCGTTACGGCACACTGCCGACGGCGTTCCAGGCATTTGCGCCGATCTTCGTGCCTATCGTCCTGATCTGCCTGGGTTCTGTGGCGGTCTTTCCCAGCAAGCCGCTTGGCGAAGGATTCCTGTTCTCCAGCCTGAACTTCCTTGGCCAGCCGGTTGTGGCTCTGTTGGTAGGCCTGGCGTTGGCCTGCACGCTGCTTAAAGGCAAGGGCAAGCGTCAGCAACTGCACGACCGCGTAGCCGACGGCATCCTCTCGGCGGCGCCGATCCTGCTGATAACCGGTGCCGGTGGTGCATTTGGCGCGATGCTGAAAATCACCCCGCTGGGTGACTACCTGGGCACTACTCTGTCGGCCCTGGGTATCGGTCTGTTCATGCCGTTCGTGGTAGCGGCTGCCCTCAAGACGGCTCAAGGCTCCACCACCGTGGCGCTGGTGACAACGTCGGCGATGGTTGCCCCGCTGCTGGGCCAGTTGGGATTGGATAGCGAGATGGGGCGCGTGCTGACCGTCATGGCGATTGGCGCCGGCGCGATGACCGTTTCCCACGCCAACGACAGCTTCTTCTGGGTCGTGACCCAGTTCAGCCGCATGCCGGTGGCTGTCGCCTACCGCGCGCAAACCGTTGCTACGCTGATTCAGGGCGTGGTCGGTATCACCACCGTCTGGCTGCTGAGCCTGGTGCTGCTGTAATCCGCTCTATCGCGGGGCGCCTGTGGGCGCCTCGCTGTCTCCGAGGTCGATCTATGAAAATCGTTATTGCCCCTGATTCGTTCAAGGAAAGCCTGAGTGCGCCAGATGTGGCAGCCGCCATCGCCCGTGGCTGGGCACAGGTGTTTCCCGACGCCGAGCTGTGCCTTCGGCCCATGGCCGACGGCGGCGAGGGCACCGTGGATGCCTTGCTGGCCGCCACCGGCGGCGCGCGGCGCGAGCTGGAAGTGAGCGGTCCGCTGGGTACGCCGGTCCAGGCCCACTGGGGCTGGCTGGATGGCCAGACGGCGGTGATCGAAATGGCCGCCGCCAGTGGCCTGCACTGGGTGCCGCGGGAGCAACGCGATGCCACGATCACCAGCAGTTTCGGCACCGGTGAGCTGATCCGCGCCGCGCTGGATGAAGGCGCACAGCGCATCATTCTCGGCCTGGGCGGCAGCGCCACCAACGATGGCGGTGCGGGGCTGCTGCAAGCCCTTGGCGCGCGTTTCCTGGATGACCAGGGGCAACCATTGGCTCCGGGAGGCGCGGCCCTGGCCGGGCTGACGACGGTCGACCTGTCGCAACTCGATTCGCGCCTGAAGGGCGTGCAGGTGGATGTGGCGGCGGATGTCGACAATCCGTTGTGCGGACCTCGGGGGGCGTCGGCGGTATTCGGGCCGCAGAAGGGTGCAGACGAGCGTCAGGTTCAGGAACTGGACGCAGCCCTGGGTCATATGGCCCGCGTGGTCGCCGCAGCCCTGGGCGAAGATTTCAGTGAACAGCCCGGAGCGGGCGCCGCCGGCGGGCTGGGCTTTGCCGCCAAGGCGTTTTTCGGGGCGCGTTTCCGTCCTGGTATCGAACTGGTTGCCGAGTTGTCCGGCCTGGCGGAAAGCATGGCTGGGGCAGATCTGGTGATTACCGGGGAAGGTCGGCTCGATGCGCAAAGCCTGCATGGCAAGACGCCAGTCGGTGTCGCGCGCGTAGCGAAAGCTGCGGGCGTACCGGTGGTTGCCCTGGCGGGCAGTCTGGGCGAAGGTTATCAGCGCATGTACGAGGTAGGCATCGAAGCGGCGTTCAGCCTGGCGCCCGGGCCCATGACCCTTGAGCAGGCCTGCGCGACTGCCGCCGAGGAGTTGCAGGCGCGGGCCACCGATATCGCCCGGGTCTGGAACATGGCGCAACAGCTTCGCGGGTAGGAGAGCTGGAACCTGGATGGTCTATTGTTTTCTACAGTCGTGACATCTCGGGCTGCGGCCGGTCTAATGGGATCATATCCACTGGAGGAATCACTATGCGTAAACCCTCTCTGCTTCTCGTCTCCTTCGCGGCGATGGCCTTGATGCTGGGCGGTTGTGCGTCCAGCCTGACGGGCGATACCTACTCCCGTGATGAAGCCCGTACCGTTCAGACCGTGCGCATGGGGACCATCGAGTCGCTGCGCCCCGTGAAGATCGAAGGCACCAAGACCCCGATCGGCGCCGGTGCCGGTGCGGTGGTCGGTGGTGTCGCCGGTAGCGGTATCGGCGGCGGGCGCGGCAGTGCCGTGGCGGCGGTGATCGGTGCCGTGGCCGGTGGTCTGCTGGGTGCCGCGACAGAAGAAGGCATCACGCGCACCCAAGGTGTGGAAATCACCGTGCGTGAAGACGATGGCACCATGCGTGCCTACGTGCAGGCGGTCGAGGAAAACCAGGTGTTCCGTGTGGGCGAGCGGGTTCGCATCCTGACCGTCAACGGCACCAGCCGCGTTTCACACTGACGGTTGAACGAGCCGGATCAGCGCAAGCTGATCCGGCTTTTTATTGCCCGTGTTTTTTTGCTCCCGTGTTCTGTTCGATTACGCGCGGAACCAAGGCCGGGAGTTTTTCGTAATAGTTCTATCCATGACCTTATATTGATAGGTATGGATAATCGTCGGTTGATTCGATGTCAGGAACGGCATCGGAACCATGGCAGTCAACTGTGCTGCGACAACCGAGGGTGCGCCAAGAGAAGGTGTACGAGCTAAAAGACCGCCGTGACAGACCGGTGGGCATACAGAAGGAGTTACGTGTATGACGCTTGCGCTGATCGTCGCCTTGCCATTCCTGGGCATGTTGCTACCGCTGCTGGTCGAGCGCTTCGGACGCCTGGCCTGTGGCGCGGCGGCAGCGATCGCACCAGCGGCAGCCTTGATTCTGCTCCTGATGCACCAATCGAGCGTGTTCGACGGTGAGGTGTTGCTGGCCCAGGTCAGTTGGCTGCCGTCGCTGGGGCTGAACCTCAGCTTGCGCCTGGATGGCCTGGGTTTCCTGTTCGCCCTGCTGATCCTCGGCATCGGCCTGCTGGTGATTCTCTACGCCCGCTACTACCTCTCCCAGAAAGAGCCCATGGGGCGCTTCTTCTCGTTCCTGCTGCTGTTCATGGGCTCGATGCTCGGGGTGGTGCTGTCGGAAAACCTGCTGTTGATGATGGTGTTCTGGGAGCTGACCAGCCTCTCGTCCTTTCTCCTGATCGGCTTCTGGAATTCCAGTTCGGATGCGCGGCGCGGCGCCCGCATGGCGTTGGCGGTAACCGGTGGTGGCGGCCTGGCGTTGCTGGCGGGCATTCTGCTGGTGGGGAACATCGTCGGCAGTTTCGAGTTGAGCGAGGTGCTCGCCTCCGGTGACCTGATCCGCGCCCATAGCCTGTACCCCGTGGCGCTGGTGTTGATCCTGCTCGGCGTATTCACCAAGTCCGCACAGTTTCCGTTCCACTTCTGGCTGCCCTACGCCATGTCGGCGCCGACCCCGGTGTCGGCGTATCTGCATTCGGCGACCATGGTCAAGGCTGGGGTATTCCTGCTCGCCCGGCTGTACCCGGCGCTGGCGGACTCCGAATGGTGGTTCTACCTGGTCAGTATCACCGGCATGGTCACCTTGGTGGTGGGCGCCTTCATGGCGCTGTTCCAGCACGACCTCAAGGGATTGCTGGCGTACTCGACCATCAGCCACCTGGGGCTGATCACGCTGCTGTTCGGCCTCGACACGCGCCTGGCGGCGGTGGCTGCGGTGTTCCACATCATCAATCACGCCACCTTCAAGGCCTCGCTGTTCATGGCCGCCGGCATCATCGACCACGAGACAGGCAGCCGCGACATGCGGGTCATCAGGGGCTTGTGGACCTACATGCCGCACACCGCGCTGCTGGCGATGGTGGCGGCCTCGGCGATGGCCGGGGTGCCGTTGCTCAATGGCTTCCTGAGTAAGGAAATGTTCTTCAACGAGACCCTCAACCAGGACCTGCTCGGCGGCTTCAACTGGGTGATCCCGGCAGCCGCGACCCTGGCGGGCGTGTTCTCGGTGGCCTACTCGCTGCGCTTCATCCACGACGTGTTCTTCAACGGCAAGACCAGCGACCTGCCGGTCTACCCGCCCCATGAGCCGCCGCGCTACATGAAGATCCCGGTGGAGATTCTGGTGTTTCTCTGTCTGCTGGTGGGTGTCGTTCCGGCCTACACCATCGCACCGCTGCTGGCATCTGCGGCCACGGCCAGCCTGGGAGGAGAGCTGCCGGAATACAGCCTGGCGATCTGGCACGGCTTCAATCTCCCGCTGATGATGAGTTTCGTGGCGTTGGTCGGCGGCGTGATGCTGTATATCTTCCGTACGCCACTGTTCCGCTGGTACGAGGGGTTGCCAGACATCGACGCCACCCAGGTGTTCGAACGGGTGATGATCCTGCTGGGCAACGGCTCCCGAGCCATTACCCGCCACCTGGAAAGCGGCTCCCTGCAGAGCTACCTGGCGTGGATGCTGGGTAGCGCCGTGGTGCTGGTGATCGTCGCGCTGGGTCCGTTGCGCCCGCTGACCGGCAGCGCCGGCCTGTCGCCCCTTGACGGGATCACCGCGCTCGGCCTGATGTTCCTGATGGTGACCGCGGTGTGCACGGTGATTTTCCACCGCCAGCGCCTGGTGGCCTTGCTGATCTTCAGCGGTGCCGGGTTGATGGTGGCGCTGATGTTCGCGCGCTTTTCCGCCCCGGACCTGGCCCTGACCCAGGTGTCCGTCGAAGTGGTGACCATCATCCTGCTGATGCTGGCGCTGTACTTCACGCCGGACCGGACCCCGGTGGAGTCCAGCAGCCTGCGCGCGCTGCGTGACTTCCTGCTGGCAGGGGCCGCCGGCACCCTGGTCGCGCTGCTGGTGTACGCGGTTATCACCCGGCCCTACGAGAGCATCTCGTCGTTCTTCATCGACAACAGTGTGTCGGGTGGCGGCGGGACCAACGTGGTCAACGTCATCCTGGTGGACTTCCGGGGCTTCGATACCCTTGGCGAAATCAGCGTCCTGGCGATCGCCGCGGTCGGCATCTATGCCTTGCTGCGCGGCCTGCACTTGCCGCACCCCGACCGCGATCTGAATGGCCGACTCTGGTCGCCGGACGCCCACCCGATGATCCTCGACAAGCTGTCGCGCATCATCCTGCCCCTGGCACTGATGGTCTCCGCGTTCATCTTCCTGCGGGGGCACAACTTGCCCGGTGGCGGCTTCATCGCGGGGCTGATCACCGCCATCGCGCTGATCTTGCAGTACATCTCCCACGGCGTGACCTGGACCGAAACCCGCCAGCCGTTCAGCTACCACGGCATCGCCGGCAGCGGGATTCTCATCGCCGGGCTTACCGGCCTGGGCAGCTGGGTGTTCGGTTACCCGTTCCTGACCTCGGCCTTCGATCATTTCCATATTCCCTTTGTCGGTGAGATCGAACTGGCCACGGCGCTGCTGTTCGACCTGGGGGTGTACCTGGCGGTGGTCGGGGCGACATTGATGATCCTGTCCAACATCGGCCATGTGGGTCAGGACGAGTCCTTCAAGGAGGTGGAGTGATATGGAAGCGTTATTTGCCATCACCCTGGGTGTATTGAGCGCGAGCGGCGTCTACCTGCTGCTGCGCGCAAGGGTGTTCCCCGTGGTCATGGGGCTGACCCTGATTTCCTACGCGGTGAACCTGTTCCTGTTCGCCATGGGCCGCCTCGGTAGCGGCGGCGCGGCGGTGATCGGCGTGAGCCGCGAGTACGCCGATCCCTTGCCCCAGGCCCTGGTGCTGACGGCGATCGTCATCGGTTTCGCCATGACCGCTTTCGTGGTGGTGCTGGCGTTGCGCGGGCAGGGTGAGTTGAAGACGGATCACGTCGACGGCGAGGAGCCTCGCGGATGAATCATGTGCTGATCCTGCCCATCCTTCTGCCGATGTTCATGGGCGCGCTGTTGCTGGTCGCCCACCGTCTGGGCCTGCCGGCCAAGCGCTGGCTGTCGCTGGCGGCAACCTGGGCACTGGTGCCGATCACCGCCTACCTGGCGCTGCTGGCCGGTGATGGCGAGTTGCGGGTGTATGCCCTCGGCAACTGGCAGCCGCCATTCGGCATCATCCTGGTGCTCGACCGTCTGAGCGCGGTGCTGTTGCTGGTCACGTCGGTGCTGGCCGGGTTCTCGGCGCTGTACGCGACCCGAGGCGACGACGAGCGCGGCCCCAACTTCCATGCCCTGTTGCAGTTCCAGGTGCTGGGGATCAACGGCTCATTCCTGACTGGCGACCTGTTCAACCTGTTCGTGTTCTTCGAGATCCTGCTGATCGCCTCGTACGCCTTGCTGGTGCACGGCAACCGGGCGGTGCAGATCAAGGCTGGGCTGCATTACGTGGTCCTCAATCTGCTGGGTTCGTCGTTCTTCCTGATCGGCGTGGGCATGCTCTACGGTCTCACCGGCACCCTGAACATGGCCGACCTGGCGCAGCGGGTGGCAGCCGCCGACCCCGAACAGGCGCCTTTGCTGGCTGCTGCCGCGTACCTGCTGCTGATGGTGTTCGGCCTCAAGGCGGCGATCCTGCCACTGTACTTCTGGCTGCCACGGGCCTACGCCGCCGCCAGTGCGCCGGTGGCGGCCTTGTTCGCGATCATGACCAAGGTCGGGCTGTACGCGATCCTGCGGATCTTCACCCTGATTTTCGGCAGCGAGGCCGGTGTCCTGGCCAACATGGCCCACGGACTGCTCTGGTGGATGGCGGCCCTGACCATCGTCGCCGGGGTGATCGGTGCTCTGGCGGCGCGACAGCTTCAGCAATTGCTTGGCTATCTGGTCGTGGTCTCGGTGGGCACCCTGCTGGCGGGCATCGCCCTGGGCACCGTCGAGGGGCTGGCCGCTGCGCTGTATTACCTGCTGCACAGCACGCTGATCACCGGTGCACTGTTCCTGCTTGCCGACCTGGTTGCGCGTCAGCGCGGCGAGTGGGGCGGCGACCTGATGCATGCAGGCGGGGTGAGCCAGCGCCTGCTGCTGGGCGGGCTGTTCTTCGCCGGGGCGATTTCCGTGGCCGGTCTGCCGCCATTTTCCGGCTTTCTCGGCAAGCTGATGCTGCTCACCGCCATCACGCCAGGCACCCAGGCCCTGCTGCTGTGGCCGATCATTCTGATTGGCGGGCTGGGAACCTTGCTCGCCCTCAGCCGCGCCGGCAGCACCCTGTTCTGGCGCGGCGACGTGCCGCTGGACGAGGGCGCGGTGCGTTGTGACCGCGGGCGCCTGCTGGCGGCGGGAGGCCTGCTGCTGGCCAGTGTGTTGCTGGTGGTGGCCGCGCAGCCGGTGGTGGATTACCTGCAAGCCACTGCCGAGCAGTTGCTGACGCTGCAACCCTATCTGTCGATTGTTCGTGGAGGTGGTGAATGAAACGCTGGTTGCCGCATCCGACCCTGACCGTCCTGCTGATCCTGCTCTGGCTGTTGCTGGTCAATACCATCAACCCCGGGCAACTGCTGATGGGCGCCTTTCTCGGCTGGCTGATCCCGCTGGTCACGCGCAACTTCCTGCTCGACGTGCCGCCGGTGCGCAAACCCCTGGCCCTGTGCCTGTTCATGGGCCGGGTGTTCTACGACATCGTGGTGGCCAACGTGCATGTCGCCAAGCTGGTGCTTGGCCCCCCGCATCGGCTGCGACCGGCGTTCGTCGAAGTGCCCATGGCGATCGAGAACAATTTTGTCCTGGCAGTGCTCACCAGCATCCTCTCGCTGACGCCGGGTACCGTGTCGGCAGGGCTCAGCGCGGACCACAAGATGCTCCTGCTGCATGGTCTCGACATCCCGGATGGCGACGCCCTGATCGCCGAGCTGAAGAGCCGTTACGAAGCCCCGCTGATGGAGATATTCCAATGCTCGCCTACGTGATCCCCTTTGCCCTGTGTCTGCTCGGCATCGCCGCGGCGCTGAATGTCCTGCGGCTGATTCGCGGGCCCAGCCTGCCGGATCGCGTACTGGCCCTGGACACCCTGTACATCAACGGCCTGGCGCTGATCGTGCTGTACGGCATCTGGCTGAAATCCGACCTGTTCTTTGAAATCGCCCTGCTGATCGCGGTCATGGGCTTCGTCAGTACCGTGGCGGTGTGCAAGCACATGCTGCACGGCGACATCATCGATTGAGGAGCGACCCATGCCATTGTGGATCGAACTGCTGGTTTCACTGTTTCTCATCATCGGCAGCGCCTTCGCGCTGATCGGTGCGATCGGCCTGTACCGCCTGCCGGATTTCTTCACCCGTCTGCACGGACCGACCAAGGCCACCACCATGGGCGTCGGCGGCATCCTGGTGGCGTCGATGATCTTCTTCGCCGGCCAGGACGGAAGCCTCAGCCTGCACGAGCTGCTGATCACCCTGTTCCTGTTCATCACCGCGCCAGTCAGCGCGCACATGCTGGCCAAGGCGGCGATCCAGCAGAAGGTGCGCCTGGACAAGCGTACGCGCGGGCAGCCCTGGGATTCCTGAGCAGTACGTCTGTGGACTGACCTGTCAGTTTTGCTCCGTCACTGTGCCTGTCTGCGTTGAGCGTCTCGTCCTAGACTGACGGCTTTAACGGCGAGTGGTGGTCATGGACGGGCAGGGAAGAGCACAGGCAGTCGTCTGCCTGATCGTGGCCATGGCCCTGTGGGGCAGCTCGTTCATCGCCCTCAAACTGGCATTCGCCGAGCTGCCGCCGCTGTGGGTGATCTTCGGCCGCATGCTGCTCGGCAGCCTGGTGTTCCTCATGGCCTGGCGCTGGCGCGGCGTCATCGAATACCGCCCGGGCGACTGGAATTACCTGCTGGCCCTGGCCGCCTGCGAGCCCTGCCTGTATTTCATTTTCGAAGCCCTCGCGCTGCAGAACACCAGCGCCTCCCAGGCCGGCATGATCACCGCGCTGTTGCCGCTGCTGGTGGCGGTCGGTGCCTTCGTTGGCCTGGGTGAACGAATCACCCGCACCACCCTGGCGGGTTTCCTGATTGCCGTGGTGGGCGCCGTCTGGCTGAGCCTGGCGGGCGATGCCGACGAGCACGCGCGCAACCCGTTGCTCGGCAACTTCTACGAATTCCTCGCAATGCTCTGTGCCATGGGGTACACCCTGCTGCTCAAGCATCTCTCTGCGCGTTACTCGGCGTTCTTCCTCACGGCGATGGTGGCCTTCGTCGGCAGCGTGTTCTTCCTGCCGCTGGCGGCCTGGACCGCGCCCTTTCCCGAGCAGATCAGCCCGCTGGCGCTGGGCGCGGTGGTGTACCTGGGCGTGATCGTCACCGTGGGCGCCTACGGCCTGTACAACTACGGCGTGAGCCGGATGCCGGCCAGCCAGGCATCGGGCTTCGTCAATCTGATTCCTGTGTTCACGTTACTGTTTGCCATGCTTCTGCTCGGCGAGCGGCTGAATGGTGTGCAACTACTGGCAGCCGCCCTGGTGTTCGCCGGGGTTGCCCTGAGCCAATGGCGCAGCGCACCCCGGGTGCCGGCCGGCATTCTGGATTGAGAGAGGGCAAGACCATGACCTGTTCGCGTACCTGGGCCCGTGAAGCGGTGCGTATCATCGAGGCGGATTTCCAGCGCAGCGCCGATACCCACTTGATTCCCCTGGACTTGCCCGGCTTTCCGGGCGTCGAGCTGTACTTCAAGGATGAATCGAGCCACCCCACCGGCAGCCTGAAGCATCGCCTGGCACGTTCGCTGTTTCTGTACGCGCTGTGCAACGGCTGGCTCAAGCCCGGTGCGCCGGTGATCGAGGCGTCCAGCGGCTCTACGGCGATTTCCGAAGCGTATTTCGCCCGTTTGCTGGGGCTGCCGTTCATTGCCGTGATGCCGGCCAGCACTTCCCAGGAGAAAATCGCGCAGATCGCCTTCTACGGCGGCCAGAGCCATCTGGTGCAAGACCCGACGCAGATCTACGCCGAGTCCGAGCGCCTGGCCCGGGAGACCGGCGGGCACTTCATGGACCAGTTCACCTACGCCGAGCGGGCCACCGACTGGCGGGCAAACAACAACATCGCCGAGTCGATCTTCCAGCAACTGCGCTGCGAACGTTATCCCGAGCCGGCCTGGCTGGTGTCCAGCCCGGGCACGGGCGGCACCCTGGCGACGCTGGGGCGTTACGTGCGTTATCGCCAGCACGGTACCCGGGTGTTCTGCGCCGACGCTGAGCGTTCGGTGTTCTTCGACTATTACCAGAGCGGCGACGCCAGCCTGACCCTGGCCTGCGGCTCGCGCATCGAAGGCATTGGCCGGCCACGGGTCGAAGCGTCGTTCCTGCCGGCGGTGATCGATGCCATGGGTAAGGTCCCGGATGCCTGGTCCCTGGCGGCCATGCATTACCTGGCGCAGCGCCTCGGCCGCCGCGTGGGCGGTTCCAGTGGCACCAACCTGATCGGTGCCTTGCAGGTGGCTCGGCACATGGCGACGGTGGGTGAATCGGGCTCGGTGGTGGCGATCCTCTGCGACAGCGGTGAGCGCTACGCCACCACCTATTACGACGACCACTGGCTGCACGCCCAGGGCTACGACCTGGCGCCGATGATCGCTGCGGTGGCGGCCTGCGCCGAGCACGGTGTGCCTTTGCCGGTCGAGTTGGCCACGGCGGGATTGGAGAGCGCCCCATGAGTGACGTGACCATCCGGATGGCGGTGCCAGGCGATATCGAGACCCTGTGCAGCCTGATCCTCGAGCACGGGCCAAACCCCTGGAATCACCTGCCGCCCGACGAGGTAACGGCGCATCTCAACGGCATTGCCGACGGCGCCGTGCAGGCGGTGGTGGCGGATCGGGACGGGGCGCTGCTCGGTTTCGTCAGCTACCAGCTGTCCCGGTATTTCGATCGCTACCAGCCGCCGGAGCGCCGCGATCAGTTGCATGCCTACATTTGTGAAGCGGTAACGCACCGTGCCGCTACCGGCCAGGGGCTGGGCTCCCGCCTACTGTCCCAAGCCGTGGAGCGCCTGGTGGAGCAGGGCATCACAGACATCTACATCGACCGTCATGAAGAGAACGCGGCCTCGGCGGGGATGATGCGCAAGGCCGGTTTCGTCGAGATCGAAACCTATACTGACCTGCAACGCCGGCCCAACGGCTCACGCCGCACCACGGTGTGCTGCTTTCGTTCGGCATAGCGTTTCAGAGGCGGTGCGAGGAGCGACCGATGATTCAGTGCAAGCGGGTGTACGACGCGGTTTCGGCTGAGGACGGACAGCGGGTGCTGGTCGACCGCCTGTGGCCGCGCGGTCTCAGCAAAGACAGGCTGCACCTGGATGACTGGCTGCCGGCAGTGGCGCCTTCCACAGCGCTGCGTCGCCAGTTTGACCATGAGCCGGCCGCGTTCGATGCCTTCCGCACGCAGTACCGAGCCGAGCTGGCAGGCCATCCTGAGTATTGGCAAAGCCTGTTGGCCCGTGCCCGGCAAGGCACGCTGACGCTGCTGTACGCCGCGCGCGACGTGCAACTGAACAACGCCCAGGTACTGGCCGAATTTCTCGAGGATGAGCTGGACCGAGGGGGAGAGCTCAGTTCGCCGGTCTGTTACGCCGACCGCTTCTGAGCAGGCCTGGACAACCTGCGTTGTCCAGGCTTCGTATCGCGGGGTGAATCAGTCTTCGCTGATACCCAGCAGGTCGCGGATCACCGCTTCAGCCACACGGATGCCATCGACACCGGCAGACAGAATGCCGCCGGCATAACCCGCCCCTTCACCCGCCGGGAACAGGCCCTTGACGTTGAGGCTCTGCAGGCTCGCATCACGGGTGATGCGCAGCGGCGACGAGGTGCGGGTCTCGATGCCGGTCAGCACCGCATCGTGCAGGTCGAAGCCCTTGATCTGCTTGCCGAAGGCCGGCAGCGCCTCGCGGATGGCCTCGATGGCGAAATCCGGCAGCGATGGCGCCAGGTCACCCAGCTTCACACCCGGCTTGTAGGACGGTTCGACGCTGCCCCATTCGCTCGACGGCCGACCGGCAATGAAGTCGCCCACCAGTTGGCCCGGCGCCTCGTAGGTGCTGCCACCGAGGATGTAGGCGTGGGATTCCAGGCGCTCCTGCAGCTCGACACCGGCCAGCGGGCTGCCCGGGTAATCCTGCTCTGGGGTGATGCCGACCACGATACCGGCGTTGGCGTTGCGCTCGTTGCGCGAGTACTGGCTCATGCCGTTGGTGACCACCCGGTTCGGCTCGGAGGTCGCCGCCACCACCGTACCGCCCGGGCACATGCAGAAGCTGTAGACCGAGCGGCCGTTCTTGGCGTGGTGCACCAGCTTGTAGTCGGCCGCGCCCAGTTTCGGGTGGCCGGCATACTTGCCCAGGCGCGCGCGGTCGATCAGCGACTGCGGGTGCTCGATGCGGAAGCCCACCGAGAACGGCTTGGCCTCCATGAACACGCCACGGGCATGCAGCATGCGGAAGGTGTCGCGGGAGCTGTGGCCCAGGGCCAGGATCACGTGGCGGCTGAGGATCTGTTCGCCGTTCTCCAGCACCACGCCGCGCAGTTGCCTGTCTTCGATCAGCACGTCGCTGACCCGCTGCTCGAAGCGCACTTCGCCGCCCAGGGCCTTGATCTCTTCACGCATGGTGGCGACCACGCCGGTCAGGCGGAAGGTGCCGATGTGCGGCTTGCTGACGTAGAGGATTTCCTCCGGCGCGCCGGCTTTGACGAATTCGTGCAGCACCTTGCGCCCCAGGTGCTTGGGATCCTTTATCTGGCTGTAGAGCTTGCCGTCGGAGAAGGTTCCGGCGCCGCCCTCGCCGAACTGCACGTTGGATTCCGGGTTGAGCACGTTCTTGCGCCACAGGCCCCAGGTGTCTTTGGTGCGCTGGCGTACTTCCTTGCCGCGCTCCAGCACGATGGGCTTGAGCCCGGCCTGGGCCAGGATCAGCGCGGCGAAGATGCCGCAGGGGCCGAAACCGACCACCAGCGGGCGTTCCTCTTCGAAGTCGGCGGGCACCTGGCCGGCTGCTTTGTAGGATGTGTCGGGGGCGATGGCGAGGTGGCGGTCGTCGCTGAGGCGCGCCAGCAATGCGGCTTCGTCGCGCACATCGAAGTCGATGGTGTAGATGAACTGCAGCTCGCTGGACTTCTTGCGCGCGTCGTAGCTGCGCTTGAACAGGGTGAAGGCGAGCAGTTCGCTGTCGGCAATGCCCAGGCGTTCGAGCAGGGCGGGGCGCAAGGCCTCCTCGGGGTGGTCGAGGGGCAGTTTCAGTTCGGTGATGCGAAGCATGGGACGGTTCACTCTGAGGGCCGGTGGCAACCCGGCAATGGGTACAGGGGCGCGATTATACGCGCGATTGCCGGGTTGGCGGCGAGTGGCTCAGGGATGCAGCCAGGCCTGGGTGACATCCAGCATGCGGTTGGCGAAGCCCCATTCGTTGTCGTACCAGGCCAGCATCTTCACCAGCTCGCCCTGGACCCGGGTGTGGTTGAGATCGACCACGCAGGACAGCGGGTAGCCATTGAAGTCGCAGGACACCAGCGGCAGCTCGTTGCACTCCATCACGCCGTCCGGCAGGGCTTTCGCGCCGTCCTGCACCAGGGCGTTGAGGGCATCGCGGCTGCAGGGGCGTTCGGCGGTGAAGGTCAGGTCCAGCAGCGATACGTTGGGCGTCGGCACGCGCACCGACAGGCCATCCAGGCGCCCGGCCAGCTCCGGCAGCACCAGGCCGATGGTCTTTGCCGCGCCAGTGCTGGTCGGGATCATCGACACCGCGGCGGCCCGCGCCCGATATAGGTCGCTGTGGGTCTTGTCGAGCAGGTTCTGGTCATTGGTGTAGGCGTGCACGGTGTTGACCAGGCCCTGGCGGATACCGACGGCCTCGTGCAGCACCTTGGCCAGGGGAGCCAGGCAGTTGGTGGTGCAGGAGGCGTTGGAAACGATCTGCTGGCTGCCAAGTTGTTCATGGTTCACGCCGTAGACCACCGTCAGGTCGGCGCTATCCAGGGGGTGCGAGAGCAGCACGCGCTGGGCGCCTGCGGTCAGGTGCTGTTCGACCTGGGCGCGGCTCTTGAGCTTGCCTGAACATTCCAGCACCAGGTCGATGCCGAGCCGGTTCCAGGGCAGGTCGATCACTTCGCGCTGGTTCAGCAAGTGGATCGACTGGCCGTTCACCTGCAGCAGGTCGTCGTGCAGGCTGATGTGCCCGTTGAAGCGGCCGAAGGTCGAGTCGAAGCGGGTCAGGTGGGTAAGGGTCGGGTAATCGCCGAGGTCGTTGATCGCGACCAGGTGGATCTTCTGTTCCAGCTGGCGCTCGAACAGGGCCCGCAGCACTGCACGGCCGATACGGCCATAGCCATTGATTGCAACGCGTAGCATTTGTCATTCCCCCATGTCTTTTGCTTAAGCGTAGGACGGCAGGGGAACGGGTGCGGCGGCAAACTGTGTAGGGGTGTGTAGGCGCCTCGTTCGAGGCGCTGGGCATTACTCGTTGCGAGCGCCGCCGAAGTAGGCACAGCCGCGCATCACTTCACCATTGAGGCGCAGCTCGGCGGACAGGTGCTGCACCGCGCCGCTCATGTCGTTGACGCAGCGCTGCGGGGCCACCCACAGCTCCAGGCGCTGCCCATTGGCCTCGCTGGTCAGGTTGAAGCGGCTGTCGGGCAGTTGTTCTTCCAGGTAGGGCAGCGCAAGTGGCGGCTGGTCGGGGCGGTTGAGCACCAGGCCACGGCCGCTGACCGACACGCTCCAGAACGGCTCGTTGCCGCTGGCCTGCAGGGTGGTGCGCTTGAAGTTCGGGTCGTCGCAGCCGTGGCCTTCGGCCTGCACGCGGTACACCTCGGTGAGGGCCAGTTGGCCGTCGACCTTCGGCTCCTTGCTGGCGGTCATGCGCCCGCGCACATCGGCGAACAGCACGTCGGCGCCGTCAGCGAACAGCCCGGCGGCTTCCCGCGCAATACCGGTGGTGCTGTCATTGGCGATCAGGAAAATGCGCTGCTCGGAGCACGGGCGGAACAGCAATTGCCCAGCCTCTAGCCGCAGTTCGCCTTGCTGGCGAATCTGGTTGGCTGCCGAGGTGTCCGGCTGGTCCTTGAAAACTTGGCAACCCGCGAATACGGGCAGCAGGGCGATGATCAACGGGCGGTACAGGCGCATCGGGGGAGGTCTCCTGACAAGAGCGGCCACGTTACCGGCCCCCGGAAGCGATCACAAGCCGGCCCGCGGGAGCGTGGCCAGTTGCGCAGCACCAGGTACAGCAGCGGGCCGACCGACACGAACACCAGGGTCAACAGCAGGTAGGGCACGACGGCCAGGGTGGTTTTGCCCCGGGCCCGGTTGTCCTGAACCATCCATACGCAGGCCAGGCTGGCCATGATGTACAGGTCGATCACCACCTGGGCGGTGTCCGCGCTGGCCATGAGCTGCAGGCCGAATTGCAGCAACGACTGGTCGGCCTGGGTCATGACCAGCAGGGTATACGCGCTGAAGGCGATCAGGATCGCCAGCGGCAGCAGGACGTTTTTCATGGGTCTTCCTTGATGGGCAAACGGGAAATCAGTCGCGGCAGAAGCCTTCGCCCAGCTGGATCACCAGGCAGTTCTGCTTGTCCAGCAGCCACTTCATGCCGGTGGCCTCGCCATCGCCGGCCCGAATCATCTCGGTCTTGCCGTCACGCACGAACTGGATGCTGTCCGCCTGCTCGGTGCCCTGGTAGGTGGCTGGCCCGTCCAGCGAGTGAACGGTGACCTCCACGCCGCCCGCGTTGGGCTTCAGGTCCAGCAGCGTGCCTTCCGGTCCTGTCCAGCGGCCCTGCCATTGGCTGGCGAGGGGTGGGGTGTCAGGCGTGCCTTCGGGTTCCGGCGGGGTGGATTCCTGGCAGGCGGCCAGCGTGGCCAGGCTGGTCACGAGCAGGAGTCGCGGGAGGTTCAACGGCATGGAGGCTCCTCGGGGCAGGTGATGGGTTAACGGTCCTGTTCGACCACCATTAAACACAGCGCACCGTCGTAGACAAGCTGAGCGATTGCCGCAGGGCTGCCGTGCTGTCGGTACCAGGCCGAGGATTCCCGGGTGTTCATGACCGGGGCGTAGTCATTGAAACTGCCCATGCCGCCGAACACCTGTCGCACCGAGCAAGACAGTGCGTTGAGCGCACGCTCAGCGAATGATTTGAACCAATTTTTATACGCTTTTGGTCTTAGGGAACCAAAAAGAAACCAGCAGAAAAATTAATGTGATCAAACATAGTGGTGTAGATATTTGGAGTTCAATTGGTATCTCCATCGGAGATACTGAGTGAGGTCTTTCGTTAATGAAATTTAATACAGAGTTATTGAGTATGATGTTTAATGAGGTGAGCGTTAAGGCGCACCATTTTGCTATTTTATTGCCTTTGTACAAGAAAAATGAACAGGTAGCGAAGATGATGGCTGGTATTAGAAGTTCCCAATCACTTGGTATAGCGCTGTACAACCACGATAGTGATATACAGACAACCAGAAAAGACGAAATTTTATTCACTCTGAATTTTTCCCTTAAGTTAGGACACAGCCTTTAGCCCATTCCGTGAGCGAGGCGAATGATTTGATCGCCTTGCTGGGCATCATATTAAGCTGAAATAGTGCTGGTATAGTTGCCATGCAGTAAAACCAGCCTTGGGAGTTTCTGGCAATATGTGTTTCCGGCGGGTTCACTGTCGGTTGATCCGTGTAGCGGCAACGCACGTCGCCATTATTTCGATGATAAAACGTGTCAAGCGCTACTTCAGGCAGTCCGGGCTGCTGGAATCGAGAAACTGGCGACGCCACATACCTTGCTGCACTCCTTTGCCATGTACCTAGTGGAGAGCAGTCAGGGTATCCGCCCTGGTCAGGAGTTGCTTGGCCATGCGGATATGAAGACCAGCATGATCTTTGCCCATGCGCTGAATCGAGACGGATTGAGTATGTTGGGCCTGTTCGGATCGAGGCTGGTGCAGCCTCAATCCTATTCATCAGGTCGCGTCGCTTAGACCAACTCGGCCCACATGTCGTATTCATCGGCATCGACGATGCGTACGCGCACTTTGTCGCCGGGGGTGAGGTCGGTGCTGGGGATGAAGACGCTGCCGTCGATTTCCGGGGCATCGGCGTAGCAGCGGGCCACGGCGCCCTGGTCGTCGACTTCGTCGATCAGGACTTCCATTTCCTTGCCGACCTTCAGTTGCAGGCGGGCGGTGCTGATGGCTTGCTGGTGGGCCATGAAGCGGTCCCAGCGGTCCTGCTTGACGTCGTCCGGGACGATGTCCACGTTCAGGTCATTGGCCGGGGCGCCTTCCACCGGCGAGTACTGGAAGCAGCCGACGCGGTCGAGCTGGGCTTCGGTCAGCCAGTCGAGTAGGTACTGGAAGTCTTCTTCGGTTTCGCCGGGGAAGCCGACGATGAAGGTGGAGCGGATGGTCAGTTCCGGGCACTGCTCGCGCCAGGATTTGATGCGCGCCAGGGTGCGGTCTTCGAACGCCGGGCGTTTCATCAGTTTGAGGACGCGTGGGCTGGCGTGCTGGAAGGGGATGTCCAGGTACGGCAGGATCTTGCCGGCAGCCATCAGCGGGATCAGCTCGTCGACGTGCGGGTAGGGGTAGACGTAGTGCAGGCGCACCCAGACGCCCATGCTGGACAGCGCTTCGCACATCTCGGTCATGCGGGTTTTCACCGGACGGCCGTTCCAGAAGTCGGTCTTGTACTTCACGTCGACGCCGTAGGCGCTGGTGTCCTGGGAGATGACCAGCAGCTCCTTGACCCCGGCCTTGACCAGGCGCTCGGCTTCGCTGAGGACTTCGCCGACCGGGCGGCTGACCAGTTTGCCGCGCATGGACGGGATGATGCAGAAGCTGCAGCTGTGGTTGCAGCCTTCGGAAATCTTCAGGTAGGCGTAGTGGCGCGGGGTGAGCTTGACGCCCTGCGGCGGTACCAGGTCGATCAGCGGGTTGTGGTCCTGGCGCGGCGGCACGACTTCGTGGACGGCGTTGACCACCTGCTCGTACTGCTGCGGGCCGGTGACCGATAGCACGCTGGGGTGCACGTCACGGATGCTGCCTTCTTCGACACCCATGCAGCCGGTGACGATGACCTTGCCGTTTTCCTTGATCGCTTCGCCGATCACTTCCAGGGACTCGGCCTTGGCGCTGTCGATGAAACCGCAGGTGTTGACCACCACGACATCGGCATCCTGGTAGGTCGGCACGACTTCGTAACCTTCCATGCGCAGTTGCGTCAGGATGCGTTCGGAGTCGACCAGGGCCTTGGGGCAACCCAGGCTGACGAAACCGACTTTGGGCGTGGCGGGGGTGGACATGCGGCGAACCTCGGGGCGTATACGGTGGATGCCGGGCGCTGGTGCGCCTCTGATCAAAAAGTGCGCAATTCTAGCGGCGGATTGCCGGCTTGACCAGCTTCTTCGTGCGGCCTGATGACCGGAATAATTCCTTCTATATTAAGGAAGAGTCGCCCGCCGACGCTCCCCGGCCACGCAGGATGCGACGAATTCCGCCGAGAGGGTTCCCGTCGATGTCAGTGGCTGCCGAAGGGAGTGCCGGTCAGGAGACCGAGCGCCAGGGTCGTTCGCCTGTTGCCTTGCTGGTGGCGGCGGTGGGGGTGGTGTACGGCGACATCGGCACCAGTCCGCTCTACACCCTCAAGGAAGTGTTCATCGGTGGTTACGGCGTGCCGGTGAATCACGACGGTGTGCTGGGTGTGCTGTCGCTGATTTTCTGGGCCCTGTTGTGGGTGGTGTCGCTCAAGTACGTGCTGTTCGTGCTGCGGGCCGATAACCAGGGCGAGGGCGGGGTGATGGCGCTGACCACCCTGGCCTTGCGCGTGACGATTCCCCTCCCACGGTTGCGGGCGGTGCTGGTGGTCGTGGGCCTGTGCGGCGCAGCGCTGTTCTACGGCGACAGCATGATAACCCCGGCGATTTCCGTGCTGTCGGCGGTGGAGGGGCTGCAGATCGCTTTCGACGGTATCGATCACTGGGTGGTGCCGATCTCCCTGGTGGTGCTGGTCGCTCTATTCGTGATTCAGAAACATGGCACCGAACGCATCGGCATCCTGTTCGGGCCGGTGATGGTGCTCTGGTTCGGCGTGCTGGCTGGTCTTGGCGTCTATGGCATCTGGCAGCAGCCGGAAGTCTTGCGGGCCATGAACCCGGCGTGGGCGGTCGGTTTCTTCATTGCCCACCCCGGTATCGGCATGGTCATCCTCGGCGCGGTGGTGCTGGCGCTGACCGGGGCCGAGGCGCTGTATGCCGACATGGGGCACTTCGGGCGCAAGCCCATCGCGCGCGCCTGGTTCATTCTGGTGCTGCCGGCGCTGTTGCTGAATTACTTCGGTCAGGGGGCGGTGATTCTCGGCAATCCCGAGGCAGCGCGGAACCCGTTCTACCTGCTGGCGCCTGCCTGGGCGCTACTGCCGCTGGTGGGGCTGGCGACCCTGGCCACGGTGATCGCCTCGCAGGCGGTCATTTCTGGTGCGTTTTCCCTGACCCAGCAGGCGATCCAGTTGGGCTATGTGCCACGGATGTTCATCCAGCACACCTCCAGCCATGAGCAGGGTCAGATCTATATCGCCGGGGTCAACTGGGGGTTGATGGTCGGGGTGGTGGCGCTGGTGCTGGGCTTCGGCTCCTCCGGCGCGCTGGCCTCGGCCTATGGGGTGGCGGTGACCGGCACCATGCTGGCGACCTCGGTGCTGATGAGTGTGGTTGTGGTGCTGTTGTGGAAGTGGCCACCGCTGCTGGCCGTGCCGTTGATGGCCTGCTTTATCCTGGTGGACGCGCTGTTCTTCGCCGCCAACCTGCCCAAGGTGGTGCAGGGCGGTGCATTTCCGGTGTTGGCCGGGATCGTCCTGTTCGTCCTGATGACCACCTGGAAGCGCGGTCGCCAGTTGCTGGTGGAGCGGCTGGACGAGACCAGTCTGTCGTTGCCGGCATTCATCGCCAGCCTGCGGGTGCAGCCGCCGCACCGGGTCAAGGGCACGGCGGTGTTCCTCACAGCACACAGCGATGCCGTGCCCCGCGCGTTGTTGCACAACCTGCTGCACAACCAGGTGCTGCATGAGCAGGTCGTGCTTCTGACGGTGGTCAGCGAAGACACGCCGCGGGTTGAGCCGCAGCGGCGTTTTGAGGTCGACGCCTATGGCGACGGATTCTTCCGGGTGGTGCTGCACTTCGGTTTCATGGAGGAGCCGGACGTGCCCGAGGCGCTCAGGCTGTGCCACCTCAATGAACTGGCGTTCACGCCCTCGACCAGTACCTATTTTCTCAGTCGCGAGACGGTGATTCCGTCGAAGGTGATCGGCATGGCGGTGTGGCGCGAGGCGCTGTTCGCCTTCATGTTGAAGAACGCCAACGGCAACCTGCGCTATTTCAGGCTGCCACTGAACCGGGTGATCGAACTGGGCACCCAGGTGGAGATTTGAGTGGTGGCGTCAGCCAGCCACGGCGGGGTCGTTTCTTTTCGAGCAGAAACGAAAAAGGCCACTCGATTGAGTGGCCTTTATCTGAAGGTGGTTGCGGGAGCAGGATTTGAACCTACGACCTTCGGGTTATGAGCCCGACGAGCTACCAGACTGCTCC
>JBLZZJ010000019.1:0-53135 GCA_050282285.1 Pseudomonas sp. | reverse complement strand
TTCAAAACCGCTGTCAACCGCCTCTTTTCTACCGCTTCCGATCATTCCGACCGAACCACCAACAGGACTAAACCACCACCCTGTCAGCCCGGCGCATTCTACACAGCTTTCGCTGTTTTGCAACCCCTCTTTCTAATCTAACTCATTGATTTACAAGGAGTTATTCGAGAGGCCTGCGCCGGAAGAGGTGCGCATTATAGGCACACCAAAATCCGCGTCAACCGATTTATTCAGCTTTCAGCGTAATTCGAGCGAATGCCTTTTTACCGGCCTGACACACATGAGTTGCGCCCACCTTATATAGGAAGGAGCGATCCACCACCTCGCCATCCACACGAACACCACCAGAACCCAGCAAGTCGCGCGCAACAGCCGCATTCTTGACCAGCCCCGCACGGTTCAACAGCGCCGCAATCGGCATATCCTCGGCAGAGGACAATTCGATCTCTGGCAGATCCTCTGGCAACTCGCCCTCCTTCATACGGTTACCCGCAGAACGGTGGGCACTGGCCGCCGCCTCTTCACCATGGAAGCGAGCGACGATCTCTTCGGCCAGCTTGATCTTGATGTCGCGCGGATTCGCACCTTGCCGCACATCGACCTTGAACTGCTCGATCTCTTCCATGGAGCGGAAGCTCAGTAGCTCGAAGTAACGCCACATCAGCGCATCCGGAATGGAGACCAGCTTGCCGTACATCACGCCAGGCGCTTCCTGGATACCGACGTAATTGCCCAGGGACTTGGACATCTTCTTCACGCCATCCAGGCCTTCGAGCAGTGGCATCGTGACAATGCACTGCGAAATCTGGCCATAGGAACGCTGCAACTCGCGCCCCATGAGCAGGTTGAATTTCTGATCGGTCCCGCCGAGCTCGACATCCGCGCGCAGTGCGACCGAGTCATAGCCCTGTACCAGCGGATAAAGGAACTCATGAATGGCGATCGGCTGATTGGTCGAGTAACGCTTGCTGAAGTCGTCCCGCTCAAGCATGCGCGCCACGGTGTACTGAGAGGTGAGGCGAATGAAGTCGGCCGGCCCCATCTGGTCCATCCAGGTGGAGTTGAATGCCACCTCGGTCTTCGCCGGGTCGAGGATCTTGAATACCTGCGATTTGTACGTCTCAGCGTTATCCAGAACCTGCTCGCGCGTCAGCGGCGGGCGCGTTGCGCTCTTGCCACTCGGGTCGCCGATCATCCCGGTGAAGTCACCTATAAGGAAGATCACCTGATGCCCCAGCTCCTGGAACTGGCGCAGCTTATTAATAAGGACGGTGTGCCCAAGGTGCAGATCAGGCGCAGTCGGATCGAAGCCGGCCTTGATACGCAAAGGCTGACCACGCTTGAGCTTTTCAACCAGCTCGGACTCAACCAATACCTCTTCCGCACCACGCTTGATCAGCGCCAGCTGCTCTTCGACCGACTTCATGACAGGACTCACGACCACTCAAAACCAAAAGGGAACCAACCATACAAGATCGCAGACAAATAACAAGTTTTGCCCAGCGACTGCACAGACCGTCGCACAACCCTCGACCAAGGGTTGCCTCCCACACGTTTTGGTTATATTTTATACAGTTACTGCAGATTCATCATTTTCTTCATCTTTTCCTTTTCATCTTTTCAAAGTCAAAAGCCGCCTATGACCTCTCCAACTAAAGCGCCCCCGCTGTACCCCAAAACCCATATTCTGGCTGCCAGCGGCGTTGCTGCCCTGCTCAGCCTGGCCCTTCTGGTCTTTCCATCCCGCGAAGTCGAAGCACAAAAAACCTACCTGAACCTCGATCTGGACAACGCGGCCGAGCTGAGCCTGCAAGAGAAAGACGACCTGCGACCAGTCGAAGAGCAAGCCAAGGCCTCTCCTTTCGCCCAGATCGAAACACCGAACGACCAACAGAACACCGCCTCGCAAGATACCGCTCCTGAAGATCAAGACACCGCCCTCAGCGCCGTCGACCTCCCTCCCGAAGACCCCAGCCAGAAAGTCGTCAATGTCGCCAATGGCGATACGCTTTCCACGGTGTTCTCCAAGGTCGGTCTCAGCGCCACCACGCTTCATGAGGTGTTGAACAGCAGCAAGGAAGCAAAGCAACTGACTCGTTTGAAAATCGGCCAGGCGCTTGAGTTCAAACTTTCCCCTGAAGGTCAGCTGGAAAGCCTGCACAGCAAGCTAAGCGACCTTGAAAGCGTTACCCTGACCAAGAGCGAGAAGGGTTATACCTTCAAGCGTGATCAGGTAACGCCGGACGTACAGAACTCCTACGCCCATGGCGTGATCAACAGCTCTCTGTTCGTCGCCGCGAAGCGTGCCGGACTCTCGCACAACCTGACCATGGATCTGGCCAACATCTTTGGCTACGACATCGACTTCGCCATGGACATCCGCGAAGGCGACGAATTCGAAGTGATCTACGAGAAGAAAGTGGTCGAGGATCGCCACGTCGGCACCGGCAATATCCTCTCCGCCCGCTTCACCAACCGCGGCAAGACCTACACCGCGGTTCGCTACACCGACAAGCAGGGCAACACCAGCTATTACAGTGCCGACGGCACCAGCATGCGCAAGGCGTTCATCCGTACACCGGTGGACTTCGCTCGCATCAGCTCGCGCTTTTCCAACGGCCGCCGTCACCCGATCCTGAACAAGATTCGCGCCCACAAAGGTGTCGACTACGCAGCGCCGCGCGGCACGCCGATCAAGGCCGCCGGTGATGGCAAAGTTGCCCTGGCGGGGCGCAAAGGTGGTTACGGCAATACCGTCGTCATTCAGCACGGCAGCCGCTACCGCACCCTTTATGCACATATGCAGGGCTTTGCCAAAGGTGTGCGCACAGGCAGCAACGTCAAGCAGGGCCAGATCATCGGCTACATCGGCACGACCGGTCTCTCCACCGGCCCGCACCTGCACTATGAGTTCCAGGTCAACGGCACTCACGTTGATCCGCTGAGTCAGAAGCTGCCCATGGCTGATCCCATCGCAAGCAACGAGAAGCCGCGCTTCATGCAGCAGAGCAAACCGCTGATGGCACGTATGGACCAGGAACGCTCCACCCTGCTCGCCCTCAACAAGCGCTGATTCTTATGCCGCTCTATATCGGTGTGATGTCCGGCACCAGCCTCGACGGGCTGGATATCGCACTGGTAGAGCAGGCAGATACGACGACCCTCCTCGCGACCCATTACATTCCCATGCCCGCCACCCTGCGGGACGATCTGCTGGCGTTGTGCTCGCCCGGGCAGGATGAGCTGGCCAGAGCCGCTCTTGCGGAAGCACAGTGGGTTCAATTGGCCGCGTCAGGCATAGCCGAGCTGCTTAAACGGCAACAGCTCCCCCCCTCAGCCATTCGCGCCATTGGCAGCCACGGCCAGACCGTCCGCCACGAGCCGGCCCGTGGCTTTACCCTGCAGATCGGTAACCCAGCCTTGCTGGCAGAACTGACCCAGATAACCGTGGTAGGTGATTTCCGTCGGCGGGACGTGGCTGCAGGTGGCCAGGGAGCACCGCTGGTTCCCGCCTTCCACGAAGCCCTGTTCGGTGTTGCAGGGCAAAGCCGAGCGGTTCTTAATGTTGGCGGCTTCAGCAACCTCAGCCTGCTAAGCCCTGGCCAGGACGTACGTGGTTTCGACTGCGGTCCTGGCAACGTGCTGATGGATGCCTGGATTCAAGCCTGCCAGAACGTCACCTTTGACCGTGACGGCGCCTGGGCAGCCAGCGGCACTCTGCAGCCGACGCTGTTGAGTGCGCTGCTGGACGATGACTTCTTCCAGACCCAAGGGCCTAAAAGTACAGGGCGCGAACTCTTCAACCTGCCGTGGCTCGAGCGGCATTTGGCTTCTCTGCCGCCCTATTCCTCGGCAGATGTGCAGGCCACGCTGCTCGAGCTGACTGCCCGAACATGTGCCAACGCCCTGCTCGACAGCCAGGCTGACACGCAGGAATTGATGGTTTGCGGAGGTGGCGCGAGGAACCGGACGCTTATGGCTCGCCTGGCACAACTCCTTCCAGGCTGCAGCGTCAGCAGCACGGACGATCACGGCGTACCCGCCGACTGGATGGAAGCGATGGCCTTTGCCTGGCTGGCGCACTGTTGCCTGGAAGGTATCCCCGCCAACAGGCCGAGCGTGACGGCCGCCCGGGGGCTGCGGGTTCTGGGCGCGATCTACCCTGCCTAGAAACGAAAACGCCGTGCGACAGGCACGGCGTTTTTCTGGATGCGTGAAAACGGTCAGATCGAGAAGGACGAACCGCAACCGCACGTGGTGGTAGCGTTGGGGTTCTTGATCACGAAGCGCGATCCTTCCAACCCTTCCTGATAATCGACTTCGGCACCGGCAAGGTACTGGAAGCTCATCGGATCGACGACCAGGCTCACACCTTCGCGCTCGACGATGGTGTCATCCTCGGCCACTTCTTCATCGAAGGTAAACCCATACTGGAAGCCGGAACAGCCGCCTCCCGTGACAAACACGCGCAACTTCAGGCGCGGGTTGCCTTCTTCATCGACCAGGCTCTTCACCTTGCTTGCAGCACCCTGCGTAAACAGCAACGCGGTGGGGGTGAAGGTTTCGACGCTCATGCTGACTATCTCCCGGCGCTACGCGCCATACTGCGGTGGGGCCCTGCATTATCCGCTTACCCGAGAAAAGGGGTCAACTATTCTGCGGTTTCCAGCGTGTTGGGCAATTCAAGGGGACGGGCGCCTTCCTTGATATGGTGCAGGCGCCCTTCGATCTGCGCCCCCATGGCCATCTCCATCAACCCATAGTAGAGATTGCCGCGTACGCGCGCCCGGGTGCCCAGTTCGAGGTGCTCACCGGCATACACATCACCGATGACTTCGCCGTCAATCACTATATGGGGGGCGCGAATCTCGCCTTCAACCTGTCCTTCGACACTGACGCGAACCATGCCGTCGGTTGTCAGCAGATTGCCACTGACCCGACCATCGACCTGCACCGCGCCGTGAAAGCGCAAATCGCCCGCCAACTCGGCTCCGGCCGCTATCAGACTGGTCTTTCCAGTGAATCGCTGCAGGTCTGTCTTGCTCTTGTCTTTACTCCACATAAGGGACTATCACTCTTGGTCGATCCATTTGAAGGTACGTTCCAACGACTTTTCACCCTTGACCTGCGCCAGCACCTTGATCTGCTGGGGCTCGAAGCCCTCCGGCAGCTGTAGCTCAGCGAAGCGCCCGCCCTCGGGGATAGCCTGGAAATGCTTGAACGTGAAAGGAATGTCCTTGGCTTGCAGCGGCTCGGCGAGGCCCTGGGTCAAACCCGCCAGTTCGAGGCTGGCCGCCTTGTTGCCCTGTCGACCCTCCACCGAAACCAGCAGCTGGCCCTCCAGAGGCTTGTCGTCCTTGCCCACACGACTCAATAGAATCTTGTAGCGAAAGAGCCGGGGCGTATCCGTGGCCTGCACCTCAAAGGTGCGGATGCGCAGACCTTCGCGACGACTGGCAGGTGCCAGCACGCCTTTATAGAACGCCAGATCCTGTTGCAGCTTGAAGACCTGCTCCTCCAGCAACTTGATGGTCTGGCGGCTCTGCTCGTTGGCCTGCTGCGCGACCTTCTCACCGCTGCCGACCACCGCCAGACGCTGGTGGAGCATGTCCAACTCTTGCTGCTGGGTATCCAGGCGCGTTTCAAGTGGCTGATCGTGGTCCGATTGCACTTGAACGCCCCGCGCCTGCCACCAACTACCGGCATAAAAAGCGGCAGGGATCGCCAGGATCAGCAACACAATGACCAGACGTACCCGCCGGGCACGCCGTGGATCGCTCGGCCTGACCTCCCAACCCGCCATCAGGGCAGCAGGGCTGCGTGGGAAAGGCCGAAGCGCTCATCCAGGCCGAAGAGAATATTCATGTTCTGCACAGCCTGGCCCGACGCCCCCTTCACCAGGTTATCGATGACCGACAGCACCACCACCAGATCACCGCCCTGCGGACGATGCACCGCGATACGGCACACGTTGGCCCCACGCACGCTGCGGGTTTCCGGATGGCTGCCGGCAGGCATGACGTCGACGAAAGGCTCGTTGGCGTAGCGCTTTTCAAACAGCGCCTGCAGGTCAACCGACTGGTCCGCCACGGTTGCGTACAGGGTGGCATGGATGCCGCGAATCATCGGCGTCAGGTGCGGTACGAAGGTCAGCCCGACGTCGCTATTGGCTGCGCGACGCAGGCCCTGGCGAATCTCTGGCAGGTGACGGTGGCCTTTGACGCCATAGGCTTTCATGCTTTCGCCGGCTTCGCTGAACAGCGAACCGACACTGGCGCCACGACCCGCACCGCTGACACCGGACTTGCAGTCGGCAATCAGTCGCGACGTGTCCGCCAGGCCGGCTTCGAGCAGCGGCAGGAAACCCAGTTGAGCCGCCGTCGGGTAGCAACCCGGCACGGCAATCAGGCGAGCCTGCTTGATGGCCTCGCGGTTGACTTCAGGCAGACCGTAGACCGCCTCAGGCAGTAGGTCAGGTGCACCGTGCGGCTGGCCGTACCATTTGCCCCACTCCTCGGCGTCCTGCAGACGGAAGTCGGCCGACAGGTCGATAACCTTCGTGCCGGCAGCCAGCAACTCGCCAGCCAGGGCATGGGCAACGCCGTGCGGGGTCGCGAAGAACACCACGTCGCAGGCACCCAGTGTCGCGACGTCCGGCACGCTGAACGCCAGGTCGGGGTAGTGACCGCGCAGGTTCGGGTACATCTCGTCCACGCGCAGGCCAGCCTCGGAACGCGAGGTGATGACGGCGACTTGCGCCTGGGGATGCTGCGCCAGCAGACGCAGCAGTTCGACCCCGGTGTAACCCGTGCCACCGACGATTCCGACCTTGACCATCACTTGCCCCTTGAAAAAGCCATTGGAAAGCTGCCGATGATAAAGCCGCATCGGCCAGCGGCCAACCGCGGTGATGACGGACGGGACGCCAGTCACTACTATCGGTGCACTTTCACGTCCCGGGAACGCACATGCTCTATCTGTGGCTCAAGGCCTTTCACATCATCGCCATGGTCTGCTGGTTCGCCGGCCTGTTCTACCTGCCGCGCCTTTTCGTGTACCACGCCATGAGCGAAGACCAGATCAGCCGCGAACGCTTCAGCGTGATGGAGCGCAAGCTGTACCGCGGCATCATGGGCCCGTCGATGATCCTTACCGTGGCCCTCGGCGCCTGGCTGCTGAGCCTGAACCCGAGCTACTACTTCAGCCAGAGCTGGATGCACGCCAAGCTCACCCTGGTCCTGCTGCTGATCGGCTACCACCACGTCTGCGGTGCCCAGCTCAAACGCTTCGCCCGAGGCGAAAATCAACGAAGCCACGTGTTCTACCGCTGGTTCAACGAAGCGCCGGTACTGGTGCTGCTCGCCATTGTCATCCTGGTCGTCGTTCGACCGTTCTGAACCCTCCTCCACTCGCTCGAAGGTGTCGCCATGTCCTTGCCTGCCCTGCTTGAACAACGCTTGCGTCTACCCCTTGTTGCCGCCCCCATGTTCCTGGTGTCCACCCCCCAACTGGTCCTGGCCTGCTGTCGCAGCGGTATCGTCGGCACCTTCCCGGCGCTCAACCAGCGTGACAGCGAGGGCTTCAGGGCCTGGCTGGACGAAATCGAAGCGGGCCTGGACGACCAGTCGGCGCCCTATGCCGTCAACCTGATCGTCCACGGCACCAACCCACGCCTGCAGGCTGATCTGGCGATCTGCGTGGAGAAACGCGTCCCCATCGTCATCACCAGCCTGGGCGCAGTGAAAGAGGTGGTCGACGCCGTGCACAGCTACGGTGGCCTGGTGTTCCATGACGTGACCACTCGCCGGCATGCCGAAAAGGCCGCCGAGGCCGGGGTCGACGGTTTGATCGCCGTAGCGGCCGGCGCCGGTGGCCACGCAGGCACCTGGAGCCCCTTCGCGCTGGTTGCGGAAATTCGTCAGTTCTTCGACAAGACCCTGCTGCTGGCCGGCTGCCTCAACCATGGCCACGAAATCCTCGCTGCGCAGTTGCTTGGCGCGGACCTGGCCTATATGGGCACTCGCTTCATCGCCACCCAGCAGAACGATGCACCGGAGGCCTACCGGCAGATGATCGTTGAAGCCAAAGCGGCCGACATCATCCACACACCGGCGGTCTCCGGCGTCCCCGCCAGCTTCATGCGACAAAGCCTCGAGCTGGCGGGCTACGATCTGAAACAGCTGCAGAACAAAGGCGACGTCAATTACGGCGAGAAACTCAAGCCGATGAGTGACGAGGCAAAGGCCTGGAAAACCGTCTGGTCAGCCGGCCAGGGCGTGGGCGACATCAGCGACCTGCCCAGCGTCGAAGAGCTGGTGGCACGCCTGGACCGTGAATACCAGTTGGCGCACACCCAGGCACAGCAGCTACAGAAACGCTGGGCACGATGAAACGCCGCAGCCTGCTCGGGCTGGGCGCCGCCGGGCTGCTCGCCGGCTGGGCGCTGCGTCCGGAGGACAGGGGGCATGCCCATACCCCCTACTTCAACGCCCTCAACCAGCTGCTCCGCCGTGAAGGCAATGGCATCCCGCTGCTGGTGGTCGACATGGATGCCCTCGACCACAACATCGAGCTGCTGGCGCGCCGCCTGGCCGGCAAACTGCCCGTGCGACTGGTCGCCAAATCACTCGCCGCCAACGGCTTGCTGGGTTACCTGTCAGAAAAACTCGGCACCCAGCGCTTCATGGTCTTCCATCAGCCCCAGCTGAACGAGCTGGCCCAGGCCTTTCCGCGCGCCGACCTGCTGCTGGGCAAACCCTTGCCTGCCAGGGCCGCACTGTCCTTCTATCAGCAACTGGGGACCCGCAGCGCCTTTGACCCGGCACGCCAGCTCACCTGGCTGATCGACACCCCGCAACGGCTCGCCGAGTACGCGGAACTGGCCAATGCTCTCGGGCAGCCGCTGCAGATCGCTCTGGAGATAGACGTCGGCCTGGCCCGTGGCGGCTTTACTCAGCCGGCACAGCTCGCCGAAGCCCTGACCTGGTTGCGCCAGCACAAGCCCTCGCTGACAGTGCGAGGGCTGATGGGCTACGAAGTCCAGATCGCCCACACGCCGCCGTGGGTGAGCCAGGCCTCGGCATTCACCGACAGCATGACCCGCTACCGGGCCTTCATCGACGCTGCTCACGCCTTTGCGGACCTGTGGCCCAAAGACCCGATCCTCAATGGCGCAGGCAGCCTGACCTATCCGCTGCACACCCTCGAAGACACGCCGCTCAACGAGGTGGCCGTCGGATCGGTCCTGCTCAAACCCGCTGACTTCGACAGTCGCCTGCTCAGCGCACACCGCCCCGCCCTGTACATCGCCAGTCCCGTGCTGAAAACCCAGGGCGGCGAGCTGCCGTTCCTCGATGGCCTCCAACCGCTGCTGCAGCGCTGGGATCGCAATCGCCAACGCGCCCTGTACATCTACGGTGGGCAATGGCCGGCCGAGCCGGTGTCTCCCGAGGGGCTGCGCTACGACACGCTGTACGGGCGCAGCGCCAACCAGGAGCGGCTGATCGGCTCCGAGCGCACCGCTGTGGGCGTGGATGACTGGGTGTTCCTGCGCCCCCAGCGCTCCGAAGGGGTGCTCACCGCCTTCAACGAATTGCGACTGCTTCGTCACGGGCGCTTCGTGGGCAGCTGGGCGCCCCACAAGCACCCCTGAAGATTTCCCCACTTTGTGCTCCAGGCCGCTTGTTCAGCGGCCCGCAGGCCCGCTAGTCTGTGCACGCCACCATTCGCAGGCGCTGACAAGGACGCTCTCCATGACCCAACCCCGTTTCAAAGTCGTCTTCAATGGGGAACTGATGCCCGACGTCGAGCTGGAAACAGCCAAAGACAGCCTGGCACTCCTGTTCAAAAGTGACCGTGCACGCATCAACACGCTGTTCAGCGGCAGCCCCATCGCCATCAAGCGCGACCTGCAGGAAAACGAAGCCGACCACTACCTCGCAGCCCTGCAGCGTGCTGGCGTAGTGGCCCGCAAAGAGCCAGACCTGGCGGCCAGCATGAGCCTGGTCGACATCGCAGAAACACCGGTTCCCGTCAGCAGCGAACCCATGACCTGCCCGAAATGCGGGCACCAGCAGACCAAGTCCTCGGCATGCGTGGCATGCGGCGTGATCATCGAGAAATTCCTGGCCCGCCAGGCCCAGCTCGCGAGCAGCGCTCCGGAAAAGGCAGTCGATAGCCCGGTCGCCGATAACACCCCGGCAGTAACGGCCACTTCGCCCTATGCCACGCCTCAGGCCAACGTGGCCGAAACGCTGCCAGCGTTCGGCGAGCTCAAGGTCTTCAGTATTTCAGGCCGTATCGGTCGGCTGCGTTACCTGGCCTGGTTCATGGCGAACCTGCTCGTGTTCATAGGGCTGATGGGCCTTACCGGTATCATCGCCGGTATCTCACCGGAGATCGGCGGCGGACTGACCGTCATCCTGAGCCTTGCCGTGATAGTGGTCTCTGTGCTGATCGTCATCCATCGGCTGCACGATATCGGCTGGACTGGCTGGCTGTGGCCGCTGATCCTGATACCGCTGGTTCAGTTGGTGTTCTCGATCCTGCTGATGGTCATCCCGGGAACCAAAGGCGCCAATCGTTATGGACCGCCACCGCCGGCCAACGGCGTAGGGGTGTACATTCTTTCCGGCCTCTTCCTGCTATTCGTTGTCATCGGCATCGTGAGCCTGTTCCTCGGCGGCTTCGCCCTGTTGATGGTCATGCTCAGCGGCCTGGATCTGAGCACTCTGGACGCATCCGGCGGTTGATCGTTCGAGACGCGTGGCATTTTCCGCGCGTCGAGCAACCCTCGCTGAAAGACGGAGTCCAAGCAGACCCGTCACGGAGAAAACACATGCCTCGCTACGCCCTGGTCACTGGCGCCTCAAGCGGGATCGGCCTGGCACTGGCCGAGGCCCTGGCCCGTCGCGGGCGCAACCTGATCCTGGTGGCACGCCAGCGCGATGCCCTGGAAAGCATCGCCTGTGAGCTGACCCAGCGCTTCGGTGTCGAGGTGCTGTTTCTCGTTTGCGACCTCAGCGAGCCCTTGCAGGTCTCCGGGTTGCTGCATGAGCTGGAACACGGCGAGCGCACCATTGATCTGCTGGTAAACAATGCCGGCCTGGGCAGCGCCGGCGCATTCGTGGCCCAAGACTGGAGTCGTGAGCAGGAACTGATCGAAGTGAACGTGCTGGCCCTGGCCAGGCTCTGCCACGCCGTGGGTAACGTCATGGCAGGCCAGGGCAGCGGGCAGATTCTGAATGTCGCGTCGGTTGCCGGCTTTCACCCCGGCCCCGGGATGAGCAACTACTACGCCAGCAAAGCCTATGTCCTGCACTTCTCCGAAGGCTTGCGCGAAGAACTCAAGGCCTACGGTGTCGGGGTTTCGGTGTTGTGCCCGGGGCTGACCCGCAGCGCCTTCTTCCGCAAGGCCCGGATGAACCTCGAACCACTCGAGCAGGGCAACCTGCTGATGAGCGCCGAAGAGGTGGCGCTGCATGCCGTCAGGGCTCTGGAGAAAAACCGTGCGGTGATCATCCCCGGCTGGCGCAACGCGCTGGCAGCCAACCTGCATCGTTTCCTGCCACGCTGGCTGATGCGCACCCTCACGGCCCGGATCAACCAGCGCTACATGCGCCCTCTCTGAATCAGCCAGCGCTGACCGTACGACCGTTGGCCCAGGCGCGCAGGGCGTCGAGCTTCTCCGCCATGACCACAGACAGCGGCGCCGTGCTCTGCAACCCCCGCAGCACCAGCGCCTGATCGACGGATTGTTGCTGCGCTTGCGCCGCATAGAACGCGCCCACCACCACCTGCTCGATTTCTGCCCCCGAAAAACCCTCGCTGGCCACCGCCAGCGCTGGCAGGTCGAATGCCTCGGGCTCCAGGTCACGTCGCGCCAGATGAATACGGAAGATGTCGGCTCTTACGGCAGCGTCAGGCAGGTCGACGAAAAACAGCTCGTCGAAACGCCCCTTGCGTACCAGCTCCGGCGGCAACCGCTCGATCACGTTGGCCGTGGCCACCATGAACACCGGCGCGCGACGCTCGGCCATCCAGGTCAGCAAGGTGCCCAGGACGCGCTGGCTGACCCCGCCGTCATTGTCGCCGCTGGCAATGCCCTTCTCGATCTCATCCATCCACAGCACACAGGGCGCCATCTGCTCCGCCAGCTTCAGGGCATCGCGCAGATTGCGCTCGGTTTCGCCGAAGAACTTGTTGTACAGGCAGGCAAAATCCAGCCGCAGCAGCGGCAGCCCCCAGAGCCCTGCCACCGCCTTGGCCGCCAGGCTCTTGCCGCCCCCCTGCACCCCAACCAGCAGTACGCCCTTGGGCAGGTCCGCGCCCTTGCCGTCGAGGAACGCACCCTGGCGCTCGGCCAGCCAACGCTTGAGGTTAGCCAGCCCGCCGACATCGGCGAACCGCGCCGTGTCGTATTCAAAGCTCAGTACGCCCTCAAGATCGAGCAGCTGGAACTTGGTCTTGTTCAGCTCCGGCAGGTCTTCCTGGGTAATCGCACCGTCATCGCAGATGACATTGCGCGCCAGCGCACGCGCTTCCGCGTGACTGAGACCGCGCAGGTTCTTGACCACCTGCTGCAGCGTGCGGTTGTCGGTGCGTACGCGGGTGTTGCGGTTGCGCTCGCTCCAGCGGCTGGCCTCTTCCCGCACGATGGCCAGCAGTTCGTCTTCCGACGGCAGGGCCAGGCTGAACCGCGCAGAGAAACGCTGCACCTCCGCCGGCAGCTTGCAGGCATGGGACACCATCACCACCGTCGGTGCATGCACGGTGTCGCGCATGGCGATCTCCTTGAGCAGGCGGACCAGTTTCGGGTTGTCCGCCAGGAAGGGATGCAGGTCGCACAGCACATAAAGGTTGGGCTGCAGATCCGCCTTGATCAGGCGCAGGGCCGCTTCGGGCTCCTGGGTCGCCCCCTCACCCATCGAATCACCCCCGAACCCGAGGCGCTGCAAGCCCTCGGTCACCGACCAGGTGTGCAAGCCAAGGCCGCGTTTTACCGCCAGCCCGGTCAGCGTCTCCAGCACCCGGGGCTCGTCCCAGGACTCGATCAGGATCAGTTTGACCTTGGAATCGAGCACCAACCCCAGGTCATGAATATCGTTTTTCACACACGCTCCTTGCTGTGGCCAAGCATCGCCACCCGCCGTTAAACTCTGGCCACTTCCAACCTGCCGGGAGACCGTCCATGGACTGTCTATTCTGCAAGATCGTCGCCGGGGAGATCCCCGCGCGCAAGCTTTACGAAGACGATCAGGTCATCGCCTTCCACGACATCGGCCCGCAGGCGCCGGTGCACTTTCTGGTCATCCCCAAGAAACACATCCCCACCCTCAACGACCTTGCCGAAGACGACAAGGCGCTGGCAGGCCACATCCTGTTCACCGCTCAGCGCCTGGCGCGCGAGCAAGGCTGTGACGAGGGCTTCCGCGTGGTCATGAACTGCAATGAGCTGGGCGGACAGACCGTCTACCACATTCACATGCACGTGCTGGGCAACCGCCAGATGACCTGGCCGCCGGGCTGATGGTACGTCAACTGGCGGGTATCACCGCGTTGCTGCTGGTCACACTGTCGAGCCACGCCCAGCAGCCTGGCAGCGTATTTCATGACGTCCTCCAAGGTGGCGGCCAGGGTCCTGAGCTCGTGGTCGTTCCGGCCGGCCGATTCGCACTGGGCGACAACACCGGGCGAGGCAATCACAACGAGCAGCCGCAACGGCAGATCGACATCCAACAGCCGTTCGCCATCGGCCGTCACGAAGTGACCTTCGCCGACTGGCAGCATTACGCCGATGCAACCGGAACGCCGATGCCGGACAACGAGGGCTGGGGCATGTCTTCCCGGCGCCCGGTCATCCACATGTCCTGGCACCAGGCGCAGGCTTACGCCCAATGGCTGTCGAACAGCACCGGCCAGCGTTATCGCCTGCCGACCGAGGCGGAATGGGAATACGCGGCGCGCGGTGGCAGCACCGGCTACTACTGGTGGGGCGAACAGCTGGACAGTCCCGAGGAGCGCCCCCGCGCCCACTGCCGCGGCTGCAGCAGCCAGCGCCTGATCCAGAACAAGACCGCGCTGGTCGGCCAGTTCCCTGCCAACGCCTTCGGCCTGTACGACACCGCAGGCAATGTATGGGAATGGACTGCCTCGCGCTTTGCCGCCCCCTTCGATGGCAGCGAGCAGGAAGCGGCCGGCCTGATGGACAACAGCCCGAGGGTGATTCGTGGCGGCGCCTGGAACGCCGGCCCGAGTTACCTGCGCACCAGCCAGCGAGACCTCAAGCAGCCGCAGCACAAAGACTATGCACTGGGGTTGCGGGTCGTTCGCGAGCTGCCTTGAGCAACGCGCCTGCGACAAGCCGCCCCAGCGCTGGATAAGCCGCTCCAGGCCGATTGGAGTACACTGGCCTCACTGATTTTCACCGGAGCCCGCCCATGGCCAGTGACCGCCACTACTCCCCCGTCGACCGCCTGCTGCTGCAAGCCGACACCGCCCTGCGCACGCTGCTGCCGTTCAGCGGCCAGCCGGGGCGCCCGTCACCCGCTCTCGTAAGGCCGGAAACGGAGCTCGATGAGCAGCAGACGCGACACGTCGCCGGGCTGATGCGCATCAACCACACCGGGGAAGTCTGCGCTCAGGCGCTGTACCAGGGCCAGGCGCTGACCGCAAAACTGCCGCACATCCGCGCGGCCATGGAACATGCTGCCGAGGAAGAGATCGACCACCTGGCCTGGTGCGAACAGCGCATTCGCCAGTTGGGCAGCCATCCCAGCGTGCTCAATCCGTTGTTCTATGGCTTGTCCTTCGGCGTGGGCGCTGTTGCCGGCCTGATCAGCGACAAGGTGAGCCTGGGCTTCGTTGCGGCAACCGAGGATCAGGTCGTCAAACACCTGGATGAACACCTCGAGCAGATCCCCGAGCACGACGAAAAGTCCCGCGCGATCCTCGAACAGATGCGCATCGACGAAGAACAGCACTCGACCAGTGCGCTCGAAGCGGGCGGCCTGCGCTTCCCGGCCCCGGTGAAGTTCGGCATGACCCTGCTGTCCAAGGTCATGACCAAAAGCACGTACCGAATCTGAGCATCCACTACGCAGAAAGGGCGCCATCAGGCGCCCTTTCTGTTTGTGCACGCAACGTGAGCGGACCTCAGGCGGTGCCCAGCTCGACGATTTCGTAATCGTGGGTGATCTCGACGCCGGCCCGGCCGAGCATGATCGACGCCGAGCAGTACTTCTCTGCCGAGAGTTCGACTGCTCTTTTCACCTGGGCCTCTTTGAGGCCACGCCCCTTGACCACGAAATGCAAATGGATCTTGGTGAACACCTTCGGGTCTTCGTTGGCGCGCTCAGCCTCGAGAAATGCCTCGCAACTCTCGACCGCCTGTCGGGATTTTTTCAGGATGCTGACCACGTCGAAGTTGCTGCAACCACCCAGGCCGATCAGCAACATTTCCATCGGACGGACACCCAGATTGCGTCCGCCGCTTTCCGGTGGGCCATCCATCACAACCGCATGGCCACTGCCGGATTCACCGATGAACATGGCTTCACCCGCCCACTGAATGCGCGCTTTCATTACCAAGTCTCCGTTGTAAAAGGGGCGCAGCTTAACACAGCGGTTTTCGCAACTCGCGGTCCCTCAATACACGATAAAGTTCCCACTCGATATGTAACACGTGTCTCAAAACCGCCCTGCGTTATGAAGCCTCTGTTAAGCTGGCGGCGGATTACTGGCACACTTGGCCGGATAACAACATAACTAGAAAAAAATCGGCCTGTTGGACAAAGGCTCACCTTTTTTATATTCGGGACTCAGGCATGGTAGCTATTACCCTTACACCAAAGATCAAGAACCTAGACAAACTACTTGCGCATTGCCATCGACGCCGCTACACGGCCAAAAGCACCATCATCTATGCGGGTGATCGCTGCGAGACCTTGTTCTTCATCGTCAAGGGATCGGTCACGATCCTGATCGAAGATGACGACGGCCGGGAAATGATCATCGCCTATCTCAACTCGGGCGATTTCTTTGGCGAGATGGGGCTTTTCGAAAAGGACGGTACTGAAAAAGAACGCAGTGCCTGGGTTCGCGCTAAAACAGAATGCGAAGTTGCTGAACTGAGTTACGCCAAGTTCCGCGAACTGACTCAACAAGATCCCGACATTCTTTATGCACTTGGCAGCCAGATGGCTGAACGTTTGCGTAATACCACCCGTAAAGTCGGCGATCTTGCATTCCTCGATGTAACTGGCCGTGTTGCACGCACGTTGCTCGATCTGTGCAAACAGCCGGACGCCATGACCCACCCAGACGGCATGCAGATCAAGATCACTCGTCAGGAAATCGGCCGCATCGTTGGCTGTTCCCGGGAAATGGTCGGTCGCGTGCTCAAGTCCCTGGAAGAACAGGGCCTGGTACACGTCAAAGGCAAGACCATGGTGGTATTCGGCACACGCTGATTACGACCCACAAAAAAGCCGGCGCATGCGCCGGCTTTTTTATGCGCGTGAACTCAGCCTACGTCAGGCGAACTGATGCCACGCTTGCGCTCGGGAAAGAACAGCCGCTCGAGCTCGGCGCCCGGGTTGTCTGCCCGCATGAACGCTTCGCCGACCAGGAACGCATACACCTGGCTGATCTCCATCAGCTCGACATCTGCCCGGTTGAGGATGCCACTTTCGGTCACGACCAGACGATCACGCGGAATACGCGGCAGCAGGTCCAGCGTCGGTTCCAGGCTTACCTCGAAACTGTGCAGGTTGCGATTGTTGATCCCGATCAGCGGCGTATCCAGTGTGTTCAGCGCACGCTCCAGCTCATCGCCGTCGTGCACCTCGACCAGCACATCGAGATCGAAGGCCTTGGCGGTCGCCGCCAGTTCGGCCATCTGTGCATCGCTCAACGCAGAAACGATCAGCAGCACACAGTCGGCACCCAGGGCACGGGCTTCGACGATCTGGTACGGATCGATCATGAAATCCTTGCGAATCACCGGCAGCGAACACGCGCTGCGCGCCTCTTGCAGGTAACGGTCGGCACCCTGGAAGAAGTCGATATCGGTCAGCACCGAGAGGCAGGTGGCACCACCGGCCTGGTAGCTCTTGGCGATCTCCGCGGGAACGAAGTCTTCGCGCAGCACGCCTTTGCTCGGTGAAGCCTTCTTGATCTCGGCGATCACCGCTGGCTGCTTGCTGCGGGCCTGCTCCAGCAGGGCCTGGGCGAAACCACGGGGCGCATCGGCGGCACGCGCTTCGCGCTCGACTTCGGCGAGGCTGACAACCTGAAGCCGCGCAGCCACTTCCTCGGCCTTGCGGGCGAGAATCTTCTCCAAAACGGTTGGGATACTCACCCTTCATTCTCCTGTTTGAACACCGCGGTAAAGGACACCAGTTCCTCCAGTTTTTCACGCGCCAGGCCGGTATGCAGGGCATCGTGGGCCAGGTGCATGCCTTCTTTGAGGCTGCTGGCGTGGTTCGCGGCATACAGCGCGGCACCGGCATTGAGCACAATGATGTCGACCGCTTTCTGCCCGGCCTCGGTCTTGCGACGACCCAGGGCATCGCGGATCAGCTCCAGCGATTGCTCGGCGTTGTCGACGGTCAGGCCGATCAGGCTCTGGCTCTTGATGCCAAAGTCTTCCGGCTGAATGCGGTATTCGCTGACCACGCCATCTTTCAGCTCCGCCACGAAGGTCGGTGCCGCCAGACTGATTTCATCCAGGCCATCCTGGGCATGCACCACCAGCACATGCTCGCTGCCGAGGCGCTGCAGCACTTCGGCCATCGGCCGGCACAGCGCCTGGCTGAACACGCCGATCACCTGATTCTTCACCCCAGCCGGGTTGGTCATCGGGCCGAGCATGTTGAAGATGGTGCGCAGGCCCAGCTCACGGCGTGGGCCGATGGCGTACTTCATGGCGCCATGGTGTGACGGCGCGAACATGAAGCCCACGCCCACGGATTCCACGCAGCGCGCCACCTGCTCCGGCTTGAGGTTGAGGTAGACACCCGCAGCTTCCAGCAGGTCGGCGCTGCCGCTCTTGCCGGACACTGCGCGGTTGCCGTGCTTGGCCACCCGGCCACCTGCCGCGGCGACAACGAAGGCAGCAGCAGTGGAGACGTTGAAGATGTTCATGCCATCGCCGCCGGTGCCGCAGGTATCCACCAGGTTGTTGGCATCGATGTGCACCGGCGAGGCCAGTTCACGCATGATTTTCGCGGCCCCGACGATCTCGTCGATGGTTTCGCTCTTCATGCGCAGGCCCATCAGGAACGCGCCGATCTGCGCGTCGGTGCATTGCCCGGTCATGATCTCGCGCATCACATCCTGCATTTCCTCGGTATTGAGGTCGAGCTGGGCGACGACGCGGTTGAGGGCTTCCTTGATGTTCATGGACGCACGCCTCCTTGTTGTTTGAGGAAGTTGGCAAAGAGCTCGTGGCCCTGCTCGGTGAGGATGGATTCCGGGTGGAACTGAACCCCTTCGATGTGCAGGGTCTTGTGACGCAGGCCCATGATCTCGTCCACTGAACCATCGTCGTGCTGAGTCCAGGCGGTGACTTCCAGGCAGTCCGGCAACGTCTCGAGCTTGACCACCAGGGAATGGTAGCGCGTAACCGTCAGCGGCTTGTTCAGCCCGGCAAACACGCCCAGGTCCTCATGGAACACCGGACTGGTCTTACCGTGCATCACCTTGCGCGCTCGCACCACATCGCCACCGAAAGCCTGGCCGATGCTCTGGTGCCCCAGGCACACGCCGAGAATCGGCAGCTTGCCGGCAAAGTGGTTGATCACCTCCAGCGACACGCCCGCCTCGGTCGGCGTGCACGGGCCAGGAGAGACGACGATGCGCTCGGGATTCAGCGCTTCGATCTCGGCGATGCTCAGTTCGTCGTTGCGAATCACGTGCACGTCCGCACCCAACTCGCCGAGGTACTGCACCACGTTGTAGGTAAAGGAGTCGTAGTTGTCGATCATCAAAAGCATGGCGGGACTCCTCAGTGCTTGATCGCGGTCTGTTCGGCCAGGGAAACCGCGCGGAACATGGCGCGGCGCTTGTTCAGCGTTTCTTCCCACTCCAGCGCCGGCACCGAGTCGGCAACGATGCCGGCCCCGGCCTGCACGTGCAGCTCGCCGTCCTTGATCACGGCGGTACGGATGGCGATGGCGGTGTCCATGTTGCCGTTCCACGCCAGGTAACCGACCGCACCGCCGTAGACACCGCGCTTGACCGGTTCCAGCTCGTCGATGATTTCCATGGCGCGGATCTTCGGCGCACCGGACAGGGTGCCCGCCGGCAGGATGGCGCGCAGCGCGTCCATGGCGGTCAGGCCGCTCTTGAGTTGGCCGGTGACGTTGGAAACGATGTGCATCACGTTCGAGTACCGCTCGATCACCATCTTTTCCGTGAGTTTCACCGAACCGATTTCCGAAACGCGCCCGGTGTCGTTACGGCCCAGGTCGATCAGCATCAGGTGTTCGGCGACTTCCTTGGCGTCCGACAACAGGTCTTCTTCGAGGGCCAGGTCGGCTTCTTCGTTGGCGCCGCGTGGGCGGGTGCCGGCGATCGGCCGTACGGTGACCAGGTTGTCCTCGACCCGTACCAGCACCTCGGGGGAGGAGCCGACCACATGGAAATCACCGAAATTGAAGAAGTACATGTACGGCGTCGGGTTGATGCAGCGCAGCGCGCGGTACAAGTCGATCGGCGCCGCCTGGAACGGGATCGACATGCGCTGGGAAATCACCACCTGCATGCAATCGCCCGCCAGGATGTACTCCTTGATGGCGTTGACCGAGCGCTCGTAGTCGTCGCGGCTGAAGCTGGAGCGGAACGCCGGCTCGGCACCGGCCGGGAGGTTGAGGTCCACACCCAGGCGCGGCGTGATCGGCTGGCGCAGGGTCTGCAGGATTTCCTGCAGACGGGCCTGCCCCTGTTCATAAGCCTGCGCGTCGGCGGGATCGGCCAGCACGATGGCGTGCATCTTGCCGGCCAGGTTGTCGAACACCACCACCGAATCGGACACCATCAGCAGGATATCGGGCGTACCCAGCGGGTCAGGGTTGACCCCGGCCGCCAGCTTGGGCTCGACGTAGCGCACGCTGTCGTAGGCGAAGTAGCCCACCAGCCCGCCATTGAAGCGCGGCAGACCCGGCAGGGTCGGCACCTTGTAGCGCTCCTTGAACTCTTCGACGAAAGCCAGGGGATCGGCACAGTCGTGCTGTTCGACTTCGACGCCGTCCACGCTGATGCTGACCCGCGAGCCATAGGCACGCAGCACAGTGCGTGCCGGCAGGCCGATGATCGAATACCGCCCCCACTTCTCGCCGCCCTGCACGGATTCGAGCAGGTAGGTATTGGGCTGGTCGGCCAGTTTCAGGTAGATCGACAGCGGGGTGTCGAAGTCGGCAATGGTTTCGCAGGCAACAGGAATGCGGTTATAGCCGGCATCGGCTAAACGCAGGAATTCTTCGCGGGTCATGATCAGCCTCGTGGCATGAGGATAAAACGGTCGTGTGCAAACGTGCCGCCCGAGCGGCCAGAATCAGGTCAGAGGCGCCAGCGCCAACGGGCCAGGGCCTTGATGATTTTCATGCCGGCTCGTTCGAGCCAGAGTCTGCAGGTAACCACCACGGGGATCTCTTCGGCGGAGGTGAGGAATGTCAGGGCACACTAGCGCAGGCGCCGGGCCGAATCAACCCGGCCCGGTGCAATGTTCATACCGGCTCGAGCAACGCCCGCAGGTCATCGAGCACCAGCGCCGGCTCCTCTTCCGCAATCGGCCGCCCGTGGTTGTAACCATAGCTCAGCGCCACGCAGGTGACGCCGGCGGCCCTGGCGGCCAGCACGTCGTTGCGCGAGTCGCCGACGAACAGCGCCTGCGACCGGGGAATGCCCGCCAGCTCCAGCACATGCAGCAGCGCCGCCGGGTCCGGTTTCTGCTGGGGCAGCGTGTCGCCGCCGACGATCCAGCGGAAGTAGTCGCCCAGGCCCTTCTCATCGAGCAGGGGCGCGACGAAACGCTCCGGTTTGTTGGTCACGATCGCCAGGGCGGCGCCGCCCTGGTGCAAGGCATCCAGCACCTCGGGCACGCCCGGGTACACCGTGGTCAGTGTGTGGCTCTCGGCATAGGCCGCCATGAACAGCTCCAGCGCCTCGCGCGCCAGGGCATCGTCCACCTGCTCATGCTGCAGACTGCCCGCCAGGGCGCGGCGCACCAGCACCCGCGCCCCGTTGCCGACCCAGTCGCGTACCCGCTCGACACCGGCGGCGGGGCGTCCCAGCGCCAGCAATGCCTTGTCCACCGCGGCGGCGAGGTCAGGCACCGAATCCACCAGCGTGCCATCCAGGTCGAACATCACCAGGCGCGGCAGCTGCCCGTCGAACAGGCGCTGCAGAGGCGTCATGCTCACACCTGGGCCAGTTCGGCACGCATGGCGTCGATGACCGCCTTGTAGTCTGGCTGGTTGAAGATCGCCGAACCGGCGACGAAGGTATCCGCACCGGCCGCGGCGATCTCACGGATGTTCTGCACGTTGACCCCGCCATCGATTTCCAGGCGGATCTCACGACCGCTGGCGTCGATCAGGGCACGCGCTTCGCGCAGCTTGTCGAGGGTGCCGGGGATGAACTTCTGCCCGCCGAAGCCGGGGTTCACGCTCATCAGCAGGATCATGTCGACCTTGTCCATCACGTACTTGAGCACGTCCAGCGGCGTGGCCGGGTTGAACACTAGGCCGGCCTTGGCACCGCCGTCACGGATCAGCTGCAAGGAGCGATCGACGTGGAGGGACGCTTCCGGGTGGAAGGTGACGTAGGTGGCGCCGGCTTCGATGAAGTCACCAATGATGCGGTCCACCGGAGAAACCATCAGGTGCGCGTCGATGGGTGCCGTGATGCCGTACTTGCGCAGGGCGGAGCACACCATCGGGCCAATGGTCAGGTTGGGGACGTAGTGGTTGTCCATCACGTCGAAGTGAACGATGTCCGCGCCGGCGGCGAGCACGTTATCCACTTCCTCGCCCAGGCGGGCGAAGTCGGCGGACAGGATCGACGGGGCGATGGCGAAGGGTTGCATGGCGAACCTCTGAGGGCGGTGGTCACGGTGGCGCGCATTGTAGCCTGACTGTCGCCACCGGTCTTGCCCCTGCCCCGTCACTCCGGCATGGCGGTGCGCATCTTCTCGCTGCGCCCGCGCAGCCACTCCAGGGTCAGCAATAGCACCACCGAGAAGCCGATCAGCAGGGTCGCCGCCGCCGCGATGGTCGGGCTGAGGTTCTCGCGAATGCCGCTGAACATCTGCCGGGGCAGGGTCACCTGCTCGGGGCCGGCGAGGAACAGGGTCACCACCACTTCATCGAAGGAGGTGGCGAAGGCGAACAGCGCGCCGCTGATCACCCCCGGCGCGATCAGCGGCAGGGTCACCCGGCGGAACGCCGTGAGCGGCGAGGCGCCCAGGCTGGCCGCCGCGCGCACCAGGTTGTAATTGAAGCCCTGCAGGGTCGCCGACACGGTGATGATGACGAACGGCACGCCGAGCACCGCATGCACCAGGATCAGCGACAGGTAGCTGTTGCCCATGCCCAACGGCGCGAAGAACAGGTAGCTGGCCACGCCGACAATGACCACCGGCACCACCATCGGCGAAATCAGCAAGCTCATGACCAGCGCCTTGCCGCGGAACTCGCCGCGGGTCAGGCCGATGGCGGCCAGGGTCCCCAGCACCATGGCCAGTATCGTCGCCGCCGGGGCGACGATCAGGCTGTTCTTCAGGGCGCGCATCCAGCTGGCCGAGCCGAAGAAGTCTTCGTACCAGCGCAGGGAGAACGACTCGATCGGATAGACCAGGAAGGTCCCCGCGTTGAACGACAGCGGAATGATCACCAGCACCGGCAGGATCAGGAACAGCAGCACCAGCACGCAGATCGTGCGCAGGGTGTAGTGCCAGACGCGCTCGATGGGGGACATGTAAGGACTGAGCATCGGATGAATCTCCTGTTATCCCAGACGCAGGCGGCTTGCGCCGACCAGCCAGCTGTAGACCACGTACAGCACCAGCGTGGCGAACAGCAGCAGCCCGCCGAGCGCCGTGGCCATGCCCCAGTTGATCGAGGTGTTGGTGTAGAAGGCCACGAAGTAGCTGACCATCTGATCGCCCGGGCTGCCGAGCAGCGCGGGGGTGATGTAGTATCCGATGGACAGAATGAACACCAGCAGGCAGCCGGCGCTGACGCCCGCCAGGGTCTGCGGGAAGTACACCCGCCAGAAGCTGGCGAACGGGTGGCAGCCCAGGGAGATGGCGGCCCGCATGTAGGTGGGCGAGATGCCCTTCATCACGCTGTAGATCGGCAGGATCATGAACGGCAGCATGATGTGCACCATGGAGATGTAGACGCCGGTGCGGTTGAACACCAGTTGCAGGGGCTTGTCGATGATCCCCAGGCCGAGCAGTGCGCTGTTGATCAGGCCGCTCGACTGCAGCAATACGATCCAGGCCGCGACCCGCACCAGGATGGAGGTCCAGAACGGCAGCAGCACCAGGATCATGAGCAGGTTGCTCTGCCGGGTCGGCAGGGTGGCCAGCAGGTACGCCAGCGGGTACGCCAGCACCAGGCAAATGGCGGTGATCACCAGGCCCATCCAGAAGGTACGGGCAAAGATGTCCAGGTAGATCGCCTGGTCCGGCGTGGCCGAGGCCAGTTCGCCCTGGTCGTCAATCCGGTGGTCCAGGGCCGCCAGCAGGTAATAGGGGGTGATGCTGCTGGCGTTACGGCGGATCACCTGCCAATAGGCGGGATCGCCCCAGCGTTCATCCAGGCTTTCCAGCGCGCCTTTATAAGATTCGGGCTCGCTCTTGAACGGCAGCGCGCGGCCGGTCTTGGCCATCAGGCTGCGGTAGCCGGCCAGCTCCATATTCATGCGTTTGGACAGGTCGCCGATGGTCTGGTTGCGACGTGCATCGGCCAGGTCCAGCGCCAGGGCGTGGTAGACCGGCTCATCGGGCAGGCCCTTGCCATCCCACAGGGCGATCGCCTCGACCGTGCGCGGCATGCTGCCCACGACTTCCGGGTTGTCCACGCTCTTGTTGAGCAGGGCGATGATCGGAACCAGGAACACCAGCGCCAGAAACACCAGCAACGGCAGGATCAGGGCCTGGGCTTTCAGGCGGTTGACCCGCTCGGCTCTGGCCAGACGCTGTTTCAGGGTGGGGCCGGTGACCTCGGACTGGGGCACTGCGATGGCCATAGCGAACTCCGCGAAAACGAGGAAAACATCCCCTCCCCCGCGACGGGAGAGGGGCCTTGCCGAGGGGGTCAGTTACGCGCGGCCCAGGCGTTGAAGCGTTGTTCCAGCTGCTCGCCGTAGTCCGCCCAGAAGGTCACGTCCATGGCCACCTGGTTGGCGATGTTTTCCGGGGTGGTCGGCATGTCCTTGAGCAGTTTCGGGTCGAGCAGTTCGACCGCCTTCTTGTTGGCCGGGCCGTAGGCGATGTTCTGCGAGTAGATCTTCTGTTGCTCCGGGGTCACGGAGAAGGCGATGAATTTCTGCGCGGCATCCTGATCCTTGGCGCCCTTCGGGATCGCCCAGGCGTCGAAGTCGTAGATGCCACCGTTCCACACCACCTGCAGGTTGCTTTCGCCCTGCACCGCGGCGATCCGCCCGTTGTAGGCCGAACTCATCACCACGTCACCGGAAGCCAGGAACTGCGGCGGCTGGGCGCCCGCTTCCCACCACTGGATGCTCGGCTTGATCTGGTCGAGCTTGGCAAAGGCGCGGTCCTGGCCTTCCTTGGTGGCCAGCACGCTGTACACGTCCTTCGGCGCCACGCCATCGGCCATCAGGGCGAATTCCAGGGTGTACTTGGCGCCCTTGCGCAGGCCGCGCTTGCCGGGGAATTTCTGAGTGTCCCAGAAATCCGCCCAGCCCGTCGGCGCGCTGGCGAGTTTGTCGGCGTTGTAGGCCAGCACCGTGGACCAAACGAAGAAGCCCACGCCGCACGGCTGGATCGCCCCTTCGACGAAATCGTCGGCGTTGCCGAACTGGGCCGGGTCGAGCTCTTCGAACATGCCTTCGTCGCAGCCGCGCGCCAGTTCCGGCGATTCCACTTCCACCAGGTTCCAGGACACGCTGTTGGTGTCGACCATGGCCTTCACGCGGGCCATCTCGCCGTTGTATTCGCCAGCGATGATCTTGCCGCTGCCGTTGGCCTCCCAGGGCTCGTAGAACGCCTTGACCTGGGCGGCCTTGTTCGCGCCGCCGAAGGAAATCACCGTCAGGTCAGCGGCCAGTACCGGCATGGCACAGGCCATGGCCAGGGTAAGCACTGGGAATCCGAGTGTTTTTTTCATTGTTGTTTGCTCCACTGTGGCTTCGTTGTTAAGCGCGATCAATGACTGTCCAGCAAGGGGTCGAGTGCGCGCACATGCTCGACCTGCCAACCAATCGGCACCACGTCCCCCACTGCCAGGGAAGGATCGAGTTCGGCAATCGGTTGTTTGACGAAGAAATCGGTTTTGCCGCACACCTCCAGGCGCACCCGCACGTGGTCGCCGAGGTAAATGAATTCGGCAACCCGCCCGGAAAAGCGGTTGCAGCAGCTTTCACTGGAACCATTCAGGCTCACGCGCTCGGGGCGCACGGAGAGGGTCACCGGCTCGCCGGGCTGCCCGACGTTCACCGCCAGCGCCTCGACTTTCTCGCCACGGGGCAGGCCGACCACACAGCGTTCGCCGTCGCGGCTGAGCAATTGCCCGTTGAGGCGGTTGTTCTCGCCGATGAAGTTGGCGACGAAGGTGTTGCACGGGGCTTCGTAGAGCGTGCGCGGGTCGGCGATCTGCTGGATCTCGCCCTGGTGGAACACCGCCACGCGATCCGACATGGTCAGCGCCTCGCCCTGGTCGTGGGTGACGTACACCACTGTCACGCCCAGGCGCTTGTGCAGGTGCTTGATCTCCATCTGCATGTGTTCGCGCAGCTGTTTGTCCAGGGCGCCCAGGGGTTCGTCCATCAGCACCAGTTGCGGCTCGAACACCAGCGCCCGGGCCAGGGCCACGCGCTGCTGCTGGCCGCCGGAGAGCTGCCCCGGATAACGGCTGGCGAACGCGTCGAGCTGGACCATGGTCAGGGCGCGCTTCACCCGCTCGCTGACGTCGGTCTTGCTCATGCCACGTACCGACAGGGGGAAGGCCAGGTTCTCGGCCACGGTCATGTGCGGGAACAGCGCGTAGTTCTGGAACACCATGCCGATGTCGCGCTTGTGCGGCGGCACGTTGTTGATCGAGCGCCCGGCCAGCTGGATTTCGCCGCTGGTGGGGGTTTCGAAACCGGCCAGCATCATCAGGCTGGTGGTCTTGCCGGAACCGGACGGCCCGAGCAGGGTGAGGAATTCGCCCTTGCGGATATCCAGATTGAGGTTCTTGACGATCAGCGACTCGCCGTCATAGCTCTTCTGCACGCCACGGAAGCTGACCAGCACATTGTCCGCCGTGGCGGTTGAACTCACCTCGCCCATGCCCCACACCCTCGATTCTTGTAATCAGTGATTACAGGCTAGGCAATGCGGAAAGCGGCGCAAATCGGGCGGGATGAGAGATTGTTATCAGCACAATGGAAGACCGCGTGTAGGGATCGCCCTACACGGTCAGAGCAGTTTGTACTCCAGGGCATAGCGCACCAGATCGGCCACCGAATGCAGGTTGAGCTTCTGCATCAGGCGCGCCTTGTGAGTGCTGATGGTTTTACTGCTGAGTGCCAGCTGCTGGGCGATTTCATTCACGTTGGAACCCTGGACCAGGCGCTCGAACACCGAGAATTCGCGCTCGGAGAGCAAGGCATGGGGCGGCCGCGAATCGGTCAGGCCGACCTCGAACACCATGCGGTCCGCCAGCTCTGGGTCGATGTAACGCCCACCCGCGGCGACCTTGCGAATCGCCGTCAGCAGCAGGGCCGGGTCGCTGTCCTTGGTCGCATAGCCGGCGGCACCGACCTTCAGCGCACGGGCGGCCATCTGCGCCTCGTCGTGCATGGACAGCACCAGGATGGCCGGCGGCTGGGTGAGCGCGCGAATGCGCGGGATCGCCTCCAACCCGTTCACCCCAGGCATGGAAATATCCAGCAGCACCACTTCGCAGGGCGTGTGGCGCAGGGTTTCGAGCAACTGCTCACCGTTGCTCGCCTCACCGACAACCTGCAGGTCCTTGGCCAGGCCGATCAATTGCTTGATGCCTTCGCGAACGATGGTGTGGTCTTCGGCAACCAGTACTCGAATCAATCAGAATCTCCTTGCCGGCGGTCAGCGCCCGGGCGGTTCAATTGTCCAACGGCGCAGTGTCCAGCGGCACAGTGACCGTCAGGGTGGTGCCTTCTCCTGGACGGCTATCGATCAGCAGGCTGCCGCCCAGCATCAGCACCCGCTCGCGCATGCCGACCAGGCCGAACGAGTGCACACCGACGGCCTCGGGGCGGAAACCCCGCCCATCGTCGACGATGCTCAGGCACAGCATGGCATCCCGGCGCTCCAGGCGCAGCTCGACCGTGTGTGCGCCGGCGTGGCGCAGCACATTGGTCAGGGCTTCCTGCAACACCCGGAACAGTCCGATGGCCTGGCCGTCCGGCAGTACCGGGAGCTCATCCGGCACCTCCACCAGGCAGGGAATCTGGGTCCGCGCTTCAAAACGCTGGGCCTGCCATTCGATGGCCGACGCCAGCCCGGCGTCCAGGATCGGCGGGCGCAACGCACTGGCAACGTCACGCACCAGCTGGAACAGCTGGGCGATCAGACGCTTCATGTTGTCCAGGCGCTCACCCAATCCTTCATCCAGCGCGGCGTAACTCAGCTCGCACATGGACGTTTCCAGCTTGAGTACCGTCAGCACCTGCCCCAGCTCGTCGTGCACCTCACGGGCGATGCGTGCCTTTTCTTCCTCGCGCACGCTTTCCAGGTGCGCGGACAGGTCGCGCAGCTGGGAGCGAGATTCGGCCAGTTCCAGCTCGATGCGTTTGTTCTGGCTGATGTCCCAGACAATGCCATCCCAGACCACCTGGCCACCGTCGAGCCGCCGTGCAATGGCCTTGATATCGGCCCAGCGCTGCTCGCCCGAGCGCGTGAAAATCCGCCCCTGCCAGTGCCAGTCGCTGTCGCTGAGCAGCGCCTGGTCCTGGGTGCGGTGATAGCTGGCCTTGTCGTCTGGGTGGACCAGGCTGCGCAAACCGCGATCTGGCGCCAGCAGCGTAGCGGCGGAATACCCGACCAGGTTCTCGCTGCCCTCGCTGATGAAGGCGAAGTCCACCGGCTGATCCGGCTGCACGCGCTCCAGGCGGAACACCAACCCCGGCACGTTGGCGGCGATCCCCTGCAGCCGCGCCTCGCTCTCGCGCAGCGCTGCCAGGGCGCGGCGACGCTCGGTGACGTCAGTGATGAACACCACCAGGTATTCCGTTTCGCGGTAACGCAGGAAGCTCAGCGATACATCGACGGGCAACAGCGTGCCGTCGGCCCGCCGGCACTCGGTCTCGAAGCTCAGCGGCCCGTCATCGCCCTGACGGGCATGGCGCCACAGGTTGAGCCAGCGGTCCATGTCCAGGCGCGGCTCGAAATCGACCAGGGGGCGATCGACTACCGTACCCGGCAGGTAGCCGAGCATGCGCTCCGCCGAGCGATTGGCGTAGCGCACGTGACTGTCCCAGTTGACCCAGAGAATCCCCACCGTGCTGTGATCGATGGAAAACTGCGCCAGGCGCAGGGCGTCCCGGGCGGTTTCGCGCAGCTCGATTTCATGTCGCGCGGCCAGCAGGCGAAACTCCAGGGTGTCGCGTTGCCGGCGTACCGTCAGCAACAGCACCAGACAGATAAGGAACAGCAGCGCCAGCAGCACGCACAGGCTTTTCCAGAACCCCACGGAGACTGGCGGTGCGGCATAGCCCGGTTGCAGCCAGCGCTCATGCAACTGCTCCAGGTCACGCGGGGCGATTGCCTGCAAAGCGGTCTCCACCACGCCCGCCAACTCCGGCCAGTCGCGCCGCGAGGCGACACGCAGCAGTTGCGGCAGGCCGATGTCGCCCACGATCGCCATGCCGGCGAACTCGGCTTCCCGTGACAAACGACTGAGCTGCGCCTGGTCCACCACGGCGTAACCGGCACTCTGATCCTGCACCCGGCGCATGGCCTCGCGGGGCGACTCCGCCGCCTGCACGTTCAACTGCGGGAAGCTGCTGCGCAGGTAACCCATCACCGCCTCATTACCTGAAACGGCAATCGGCACGCTGCCATCCACCTGTTCCAGGTCGACACTGCCGGTGGCGCTACGGACACCGACCAGCAGATGAGGGATGCGCAGATAGGGGTCGGAGAAGAGCGCAACCCGAAGTCCCGCCGGGGTCTGGGTCAGCCCAGGCGCCAAATCGATGGTACCGGCCTTGAGTGCCTCTTCGAGCGAGGCCTGGTTCTGGAATGGCGTCCAGGCCAGTTCAACCTGGAGGACATCCGCCACATGATTCATCAGCTCGATACTGGCGCCGGAAAGGCCCTGCTGACGGCGATCGGATTGTGCAAAAGGCGCCTGCAAGACCACGCCCACCCGCAGGGTCGAATGGGCGGCAAGCCAGGCCGTCTGCTCTGCATTGAACAGCGATGACCGGCTGGCTGTTCCAGCCCACGACGCGGGCGAGAGACACACGAGCAACAGGAGAACACTCAACGAACGCATCATGCTCACGGACCACTGCACTCGGCAGCTCAACCACGGGTGGCTCTACCTTACTCCAGCCACCCGTAGCGTTGCCAAGGGCCCGCCTGACAAATCGGCGGCAAGCCAGTAGGCTGACGACACGTCCCCCTGCCAGGAATGCATTGATGCCCAGGGCCTGCCGCTCGACACCGTCCCGTTTTTCTCTGGCCCTGCTGCTGGCCTGCTCTCTGTCCATACAGGCAGAAGAAACGCCACCCGCCCCCGAAACACCCGTGCGCCCTCTGCTGGATGAACGCAGTCAGGTAGATGCGCGGGCCCTGGAAAGGCAGCTGGCGCAACGCGAGCAGCAGATGCTGTCTGCCGGTGGCGATCAGTTTCTCGCGCTGTGGCTACCCGCGAACGTCGGTGACGCCAATGGCGCAGTCATCCTGCTGCCCGGCGATGACGAGAGCGCCGACTGGCCGCAAAGCATCGGTCCGCTGCGCCGCAAATTACCGGACAACGGCTGGCACAGCCTGAGCCTGACGCTGCCCGACCCGCAGGGCGATCTGCCGCCGATTCGCACCCCAGGCGACGAAACAGCCACGCCCCCCGGTGAGCCAGCGGCTCCACAGGGCGATCAGGAAGCACCCACGCCGAGCACCGAGGAAGCTACCGCAACCATGCCGGCGGCACCCGAGGAAGCGGCCCTGGCCAAGATCGAAGCACAGCGCACCGCCCATACCCACCGGGTGCTGGCTCGAATCGCTGCGGGCATTGCCTTCGCCGAGCAACGGCAAGCCAGGACCATCGTCCTGCTGGGTCACGGTACTGGCGCGTACTGGGCTGCGCGCTACCTGGCCGAGCACAAGCCGGACGGCGTAAAGCACCTGCTATTGGTGGCGGCCGAGCGCCCCATGGGGTTTGCGCCGGAACTGGACGAACTCATTCCAGGCCTGCAACTGCCCACCGGCGACTTCTATTACAAGGACAAGGCCAGTGATCGCACCGCCGCGCTCCTGCGCATGCAGGCGGGGAAACGCCAGAAACATCCAGCCTATGCGCAGATCGGGATGAGCGCGCTGTCCGATAACGCCGAGGTCGAGCAGGAGCAACTCTATCGACGTATTCGCGGCTGGCTGGACACGCAGTTGAAGAAGGCCAACCCAGCAGCGCCGGCGGCAGGCGCTCCGGCTGGCTGAGGGCTCAGCGGAAACCGCGGCGCTGGCGAATCACTCCATACGCGTTGTGCAACTCGCGGGTTTTCTCCGTGGCTTCACGCACCCGCTCAGCCCCTGCACCACTCCCGGCCAGCTTGTCCGGATGGTGCCGACTCAACAGGCGGCGGTACGCCCGCTTGATCTGCGCCGGCTCACTGTCCGCCGCGACCCCGAGCAAACGCAGTGCCTGCTCGTAACTGCCGCCGGTCGATGCCATGGGCCCCTGCTTGGGCGCATAGGCGGCATTGAGGTGCGCCTGGGTGGCGGGCGATGCACCCAGCCATTTCCCCCAGAGCAGAATCAGTTCCTGCTCGACCTGCCCGACTCGACCGTCGACCCAGGCCATCCGCCAGCAGGCTCGCAGCAAGGCCTCGCTCTGCAGACGCTGGCGTCGCAGCGGCGCGCGCAGGCTGTCACGCCCGGTCTTGCCGCGGGAAAAGGCCTCGATCGCACGCTGACGATCCGCATCGCCCAAGCCCAGCCGCTGCATTTCCGAACGCGCCTGTTCGATGTGCACCGGCAGCACACGCCCTTCGCATTTGGCCAGGCGCCCCAGCAGGACGAACAGCAGCATGTCGTCGGAGCGGTCCGGCTGCTGAAGTCCGAGACGCTGCCACAGGGCCGACCAACTGTGCAGACGCAGCCGTCGGTCAAGCACCTGCCCCAGCAGACCGCCGAGCAGCGCGCCGGGAATGCTCGCCGCCGCCCACCCCGCCACGGCGCCCAGCACGGTAGCCGGCCAGATCATTTCAGCGCTCCTGCCCGAGCAACTGCTCGACTTCAGCCAGGCGCTCATGGGTGCCGACATCGATCCAGTGCCCACTGAAATGCTCGCCACTGACCCGGTTGTCGGCCATCGCCTCGCGCAACAAAGGCGCCAGCTTGAACGCACCCGACTGGCACTCCGCGAACAGGGCCGGTGACAACACCGCGATGCCACTGTAGGTCAGGCAATCACCCTCGCCGACCCCGTCACTGACACGCCCCTGCTGCAGGCTGAAATCCCCGGCCGGGTGGTGCGCCGGGTTATCCACCAGCACCAGATGGGCCAGCCCATCGAGGGGCTGTTGCAGGTGTGCAAAGGGGTAATCGCAATAGACGTCGCCGTTGACTACCAGGAACGGCTCATCGCCCAGCAGCGGCAACGCACGGAAAATCCCGCCACCGGTTTCCAGCGGTTCACCTTCGGCCGAATAACGAATGCTCACGCCAAACTGCGTGCCGTCGCCCAGGTAATCTTCGATCTGCTGACCAAGCCAGGCATGGTTGATGACCAGCTCACGGAAGCCTGCCGCGGCCAGCGCCCGGATGTGGTATTCGATCAGCGGCACGCCAGCGGCGCGCACCAGTGGTTTCGGCGTGTGCAGCGTCAGGGGGCGCAAGCGCTCGCCCTTGCCCGCTGCGAGGATCATCGCCTTCATGCAGGTACCGCCGCTTCACGGGGCAGGCTGGCGAACAGCTCGGCCAGTTCGGCCAACTCCGGCCGACGCGCCAGCACCGCTTCTATATAAGTGAAGAAGCGCGGCACATCACCCAGGTACTTGGGCTTGCCATCGCGGTGGCAGATCCGCGCGAAGATGCCGATCACTTTCAGGTGGCGCTGAACGCCCATCAGGTCGCTGGCACGCAGGAAGCCCTGGAGGTCTGCCTGCACCGGGATGCCGGCGGCACGGGCGGCTTGCCAGTAGTTTTCCAGCCAGTCCTGAACCCGAGCCTCGGGCCAACTGAGGAACGCATCCTTGAACAGGCTGGTGATGTCGTAGGTCACCGGGCCATACACGGCATCCTGAAAATCCAGCACGCCGGGATTGACGGTACTGACCATCAGGTTGCGTGGCATGAAGTCGCGGTGCACCAGCACCCTGGGTTGGGCCAGGGCGCTGTCGATCAGCAGCTGGCTGACGCGCTGCCAGAGTTCCTGCTGCCGGGCATCGAAGGTCACGCCCAGGTGGCGCTGCACATACCAGTCGGGAAACAGCTGCAGCTCGCGACGCAGCAAGGCATCGTCATAACTCGGCATGGACGTGGTCATGGGCAGCAGCTGGAAAGCCAGCAATGCCTGCACGGCATCGGCGAACAGCGCATCGGCGTTCTGCCCATCGATCACATCCAGGTAGGTCTGGCGCCCCAGGTCGTTGAGCAACAGGTAACCGTTCTCCAGGTCGGCAGCGAGAATCTGCGGCACGTTGATGGCCGCTTCGTCCAGCAAATGCGCAACCTTGACGAAAGGGCGGCAGTCTTCCTGGGGCGGTGGCGCGTCCATCACGATGAGGCTGCGCTCACCACCCTGCCAGCGAAAATACCGGCGAAAGCTGGCGTCGCTGCTGGCGGAGGTCAGCGTGGCGGCGGGTACCGGCCCCCATCCCCGCTTTTCAAACAGCGCTGGCAGCAGCGAATCCAGCCAATTAACGAGGTGTTGCAGACGTACATCTTCATCAGGCATTACAAGGGTCTCCGACGGCGCTAGCCGTTGCGCGGGTCATGCTTTATTATCCAGCATCTTTTTCAGCCCATCGAGTGGCGTGCGGCCCCTGGGCCAATGGCGCGCAGGAAGCCCGGAAAAATAAGATGGCAGTAAAATACCCCGCGTTTCGTAAAAAATTCCCACTTCTGGTAACTGGCGGCCTGTTGGCCCTTCAGCCTTTCGCCAGCCAATTCGCTGTAGCAGCCGAGCAGTTCGACTGCCGGGCATCGGACACCGGGGGCTGGGCATGTTCGCCCAGGACCAGCGGCGCAGCGATCCCTGCCCGTCCGGTGCACAGTGGTTCCAGCATCAGCTCACCGGGCACCACCGCTGCGAGCAGCGAGAGCAAGGTTGCCAAAACCACCCTGGTCACCGAAAGCGGTGGCAAGGTGCTGGCTTCGCGCAGTGCCGACTATAGCCATCTGGACTGGGTTCCGCGCGAGCAATTGACCGCGGCTCAGTTGGCCGAAACCGGCCCCTATTGCGCCGGTGCCTACGTCGAACCGACGCGCCCGGGCATGAACGACAAGACGCCGATGAGCGAAGCGCCGATGTTCGTATCGGCCAAAGCCTCGCGTTACCAGCAGGAAGAACAGGTCGCCACACTGGCCGGCGATGTGATCCTGCGTCAGGCCGGCATGCAGGTCGAGGCCGACGAAGCCAATCTGATGCAAGCCGAGAACCGCGGCGAGCTGATCGGCAACGTCCGTTTGCGTGACCAGGGCATGCTGGTGGTAGGCGACAAGGCCGAGCTGCAGCTGGACAACGGTGAAGCCCGCGTCGACAACGCCGAATACGTTCTGCACGCGAGCCGTGTGCGTGGCAGTGCGCTCTACGCCAAGCGTGAAGAGAGCGCGATCATTCGCTTGAAAGACGGCACCTACACCACGTGCGAACCGGGCAGCAACGCCTGGCACCTGAAGGGCAACAACGTCACGCTGAACCCGGCGACCGGTTTCGGTACCGCGACCAACGTTACCCTACGGGTCAAAGACTTCCCGGTGTTCTACACGCCGTACATCTATTTCCCGATCGACGACCGTCGCCAGTCCGGCTTCCTGCCGCCAAGCATCGGCTCCTCGAGCGACAACGGCTTCACGCTGCAGACGCCGTACTACTTCAACCTGGCGCCCAACTACGACGCCACGCTGTACCCGACCTACATGACAGATCGCGGTCTGTTGATGGAAGGCGAGTTCCGCTACCTGACCAAGAGCAGCGAAGGCCAGTTCGGCGCCGCCTACCTCGACGACAGCAACGACGATCGCAAGCTGCAATCCGAGTACAAGGACCAGCGCTGGATGTACAGCTGGCAGCACAAAGGTGGTCTGGACTCGCGCCTGATGACCGAGGTCGACTACACCGACATCAGCGACCCCTACTACTTCCAGGACCTGAGCACCGACCTGGGTATTGGCGGCACCGATTACGTCGACCAGCGCGGTACCCTGACCTACCGTGGCGACAGCTACACGGCGCGCCTGAATGCGCATGCCTACGAGCTGGCCAATATCACCGACATCACGCCGTACAACCGCCTGCCGCAGATCACCCTCGACGGCACGCTGCCGTTCCAGCCCGCCGGCTTGAACTTCAGCTACCAGACCGAACTGGTGCGTTTCGACCGCGACCTGCGCGACGGCAGCTTCATCAATGAAGACGGCGTCGTCGAGCAATCCTGGTACGACACCCGCGTCCGGGGCCTGGACCGCGCCAACGGTGACCGCCTGCACCTTGAGCCGGCCGTCAGCCTGCCGCTCAACTGGAGCTGGGGCTACATCACGCCGAAGGCCAAGTACCTGCAGACCAACTACGACCTCGATCTCGACCAGCAGGGCAAAGAAAACCTGCTGGACGAACAGGACTACAGTAGCAGCCAAAGCCGCAGCGTAGGCATGTTCAGCCTGGACAGCGGCCTGTACTTCGACCGTGAGACCCAGCTGTTCGGCAACAACTACCGCCAGACCCTGGAACCTCGCCTGTTCTACCTCTATGTGCCCGAGGAAGACCAGACAGATATCCCGGTCTTCGACACCGGCGAGAGCCTGTTCAACTACGCGTCGCTGTTCCGCGAGAACCGTTTCTCGGGCAAAGACCGCATCGGTGACGAGAACCGACTGTCGCTGGGCATCACCAACCGCTGGTACGAGGCCAACGGTTTCGAACGTCAGCGTTTCAGCATCGGCCAGGCCTTCTACTTCGAAGACCGCAAGGTGCAGATGCCGGGTATCGATTACCGTCTTCGCGAAGAGTCCCAGGCGTCGCAGTCGCCGTACGCAATGCAGTACATGTATCGTTTCAACCGCGACTGGCGCCTGAGTTCCGAGTTCAACTGGGACCCGGATACCCACCGCACCCGTTCGGGTAGTGCGATGTTCCACTACCAGCCGGAAGACAACCCGAACAAGGTGGTCAACGTCGGTTATCGCTACCGCAACGACACCATCCGTTACGATCAGGACACCGGGCGCTGGACGTCCAACCCGGATTACGGCAATCCAACATCGGCTGACGGCTCGCCGAATCCGAACTACATCAAGGACTACTACAAGATCAGCCAGCACGACTTCTCGGTCATCTGGCCGATCGTGCCGCAGTGGAGCGTGGTCTCCCGCTGGCAGTACGACTATGCACGCAACCGCACCCTGGAAGCCTTCGGTGGTTTCGAGTACGACAGTTGCTGCTGGAAACTGCGCCTGATCAACCGCTACTGGGTCGACTACGACGAGGTCAGCCTCAACCCATCGCGCAACGACGAGCCGGATCGCGGTATTTTCCTGCAGATCGTGCTCAAGGGCCTGGGTGGCGTGACAGGCAGCAACGTCGAGACTTTCCTCGACCAAGGCATTCAAGGTTATCGTGAACGTGAAGACAAAGCTTTCTGACTGCGTGCGCCCGCTGCTGTTGGGCGCGCTGTTCCTGGGTACCATGGCACAGGCCGAGGTACGACCGCTCAACCGTGTCGTGGCCATCGTCGACAGCGACGTGATCATGCAAAGCCAGCTGGACGCACGTCTGCGCGAAGTGCAGCAGACCATCAGCAAGCGGGGCGCGACCCTGCCACCTGATGACGTACTCACCCAGCAGGTACTGGAACGCCTGATCGTCGAGAACATTCAGCTGCAGATGGGCGAGCGCTCCGGCATTCGCATCACCGACGAAGAGCTCAACCAGGCCATTGGCACCATTGCCCAGCGCAATGGCATGAGCATCGAGCAGTTCCGCGCGGCACTGGCCCAGGACGGTTTGTCCTATGTCGAAGCCCGCGATCAGGTTCGCCGCGAAATGGTCATCAGCCGCGTGCGCCAGCGCCGTGTGGCTGAGCGCATTCAGGTCACCGACCAGGAAGTGAAGAACTTCCTCGCCTCCGATCTGGGCAAGATGCAGCTCTCCGAAGAGTTCCGCCTGGCCAACATCCTCATCCCGGTTCAGGAAGGTGCTTCGCCAGAAGCCATCCAGGCCGCCGATCGCCAGGCACAGAACATCTACCAGCAACTGCAACAAGGCGCCGACTTCGGCCAACTGGCCATCACCAGTTCGGCCAGTGAAACGGCGCTGGAAGGCGGTGAGATGGGCTGGCGCAAGGCTGCACAGCTGCCGCCTCCCTTCGATGCCATGATCAGCGCGCTGGACGTTGGTCAGGTAACCGAACCCCTGCGTACGCCAGGCGGTTTCATCATGCTGAAGCTGCTGGAAAAACGCGGCGGCGGTACCCAGGTCCGTGACGAGGTCAACGTCCGTCACATCCTGATCAAGCCCAGCGAAATCCGCAGCGATGCCGAAAGCCAGCGTCTGGCAGAGCGCCTCTACCAGCGCATCCAGGCCGGCGAAGACTTCGCCGAACTGGCGAAAAGCTTCTCGGAAGACCCGGGTTCTGCCCTCAATGGCGGCACGCTGAGCTGGATCGATCCGGAAGCGCTGGTCCCCGAGTTCCGCGAGGTGATGAACAACACCCCGAGCGGCGAAGTGTCCAAGCCCTTCCAGAGCCCCTTCGGCTGGCACGTCCTGGAAGTCATGGGACGTCGCGCGACCGATAGCAGCGAGCAGTTCCGCGAGCAGCAAGCCATGAACATGCTGCGCAACCGCAAGTACGAAGAAGAGCTGCAGGCCTGGCTGCGTCAGATCCGCGACGAAGCCTACGTCGAAACCAAGATCTGATCGTATCGGCCGCTCCTCGAAGCCCGGCGTCCTGCACTTGCAGCGCCGGGCTTTTTGTTACCGCCTAAGCTATAGCGCCTACACCGCGAGACCACTGCCATGACCGCCCCCCTCCGCTTCGCCCTGACGCCCGGCGAGCCCGCCGGTATCGGCCCCGATCTGAGCCTGCTGCTGGCCCGAAAGGCTCACCCGCACACGATCATTGCCGTTGCCAGCCGAGCCTTGCTGGCGGAGCGCGCGCAGCAGTTGGGCGTGGCTATCGAGCTGATCACTACCGACCCCAAAAGCTGGCCGGAAAAACCTGCCGAGCCAGGCCAGCTGTACGTCTGGGACACGCCGGTTGCGGGCCAGGTGATACCTGGCGAGCTGAACGAGGACAACGCCGCCTACGTCCTGAACACCCTGACCCGTGCCGGGCAAGGCTGCGTGGACGGTGACTTTGCCGGCATGATCACCGCACCGGTGCACAAGGGCGTGATCAATGACGCCGGCATCGCCTTTTCCGGCCACACCGAATTCCTCGCCGACCTGACCCACACCGAGCAGGTCGTCATGATGCTCGCCACCCGCGGGCTGCGCGTGGCGCTGGTGACTACCCACCTGCCGCTCAAGGATGTCGCCGCCGCCATCACTGCGGAGCGTCTGGCACGCGTCACCCGCATCCTCAATGACGACCTGCGCAACAAGTTCGGTATCGATCGCCCGCGCATCCTGGTCTGCGGACTCAACCCCCACGCCGGCGAAGGTGGCCACCTGGGGCATGAAGAGATCGACGTCATCGAGCCGACCCTGGCCCTGCTGCGTGAAGAAGGCATCGACCTGATCGGCCCCCTGCCCGCCGACACCCTGTTCACCCCGAAACACCTCGACCACTGCGACGCGGTGCTGGCCATGTACCACGACCAGGGCCTGCCCGTGCTCAAGTACAAAGGCTTTGGCGCTGCGGTCAACGTGACGCTGGGCCTGCCGATCATCCGCACCTCGGTAGACCATGGCACGGCGCTGGACCTGGCCGGCAGTGGTCGGATCGACTGCGGCAGCCTGCAGGTCGCGCTGGAAACGGCGTACGAAATGGCCACCAGCCAGGCGCGCGGCTGACACTTGCCGTCTTCGTACCTCGCCACAGAGCGCGTGCGGCATTCGGGTTAGGGTGACAATACTGTTAAACTGCCGCTCTTTTATTTGCTTTGAGCGTGCGGCTTGAAGCGTGGAGCCGCTTATGTCCGAACCCTACCAGCACCGTGCGCGCAAGCGCTTCGGCCAGAACTTCCTGCATGACGCGGGTGTGATCCATCGCATCCTGCGTGCGATCCACGCCCGCGAGGGCGAGCACATACTGGAAATCGGCCCGGGCCAGGGCGCGTTGACCGAGGGGCTGCTCGGCAGCGGCGCGCAACTCGACGTGATCGAGCTCGACCTCGACCTGATCCCCATCCTGAAAGGCAAGTTCGGCCACGAGCCGCGCTTTCGCCTGAACCAGGGTGATGCCCTCAAGTTCGATTTCAATCAGTTGGGCGCGGCCCCACACAGCCTGCGCGTTGTAGGCAACCTGCCCTACAACATCTCCACGCCGCTGATTTTCCACCTGCTGGACAACGCTGCGCTGATCCGCGACATGCACTTCATGCTGCAAAAGGAAGTGGTCGAGCGCCTGGCGGCCGGCCCTGGCGGCGGCGACTGGGGTCGTCTGTCGATCATGGTGCAGTACCACTGCCGCGTGGAGCACTTGTTCAACGTCGGCCCCGGCGCGTTCAATCCGCCCCCGAAAGTCGACTCGGCCATCGTTCGCCTGGTGCCGCACGAGGTCCTGCCCCACCCGGCCAAAGACCATCGCCTGCTCGAACGCGTGGTGCGCGAGGCGTTCAACCAGCGCCGCAAGACCCTGCGCAACACCCTCAAGGCGTTGATGCCAGCCAGCGCCATCGAAGAGGCCGGTGTGGATGGCAGCCTGCGCCCCGAACAACTGGACCTGGCCGCCTTTGTCCGCCTGGCGGACAAACTGGCGGACATGCCTGCCGAGACCGAGCCCAGCTAAACTGGCCGCCATGCTAACCGAGTGCTTGCGTATGTCAGATCCTCGCTACCAGGTCGACGTCACCGTCACCACCCGCTACCTCCCCGAACAATCGCAGCCGGAGCAGAACCGCTTTGCCTTCGCCTACACCGTCACCATCGCCAATAACGGCGAGCTGCCGGCCAAGCTGCTGTCGCGCCACTGGCTGATCACCGACGGTGACGGGCATGTGCAGGAGGTTCGCGGCGCAGGCGTCGTCGGCCAGCAACCGCTGATCGACGCCGGACAGAGCCACAACTACAGCAGTGGCACGGTGCTGAGCAGCCGCGTCGGTACCATGCAGGGCAGCTACCAGATGCTTGCCGACGACGGCAAACGCTTCGACGCCGAGATCGCCCCGTTCCGCCTCGCCGTACCGGGCTCCCTGCACTGATGGCAACCTATGCCGTTGGCGACCTGCAGGGTTGCCTGAAACCACTGCAGTGCCTGTTGGAGCGCGTCGCCTTCAACCCGGACCACGATCGCCTGTGGCTGGTCGGCGACCTGGTTAACCGTGGACCCGACTCCCTCGGCACGCTGCGCTTTCTCTATGGCATGCGCGACGCCGTGACCTGCGTGCTGGGCAATCATGACCTGCATCTGCTCGCCGCTGCGCACAACATCGAGCGCCTGAAGAAAGCCGACACGCTGCAGCCGATTCTCGATGCCCCGGACCGTACCGACCTGCTCGACTGGCTGCGCCGCCAGAAGCTGATGCACTACGATGAGCAGCGCAACATCGCCCTGGTGCATGCCGGCATCGCGCCCCAATGGTCGCTGGCCAAGGCCCTGCGCCGTGCTGCCGAAGTCGAAGAAGCGCTGCGTGACGATGCCCGCTTCCCGTTATTCCTAGACGGCATGTACGGCAACGACCCGGCCCAGTGGGACAAGGACCTGACCGGCGTCACGCGGCTGCGGGTCATCACCAACTATTTCACCCGCATGCGCTTCTGCAAGGCTGACGGCACCCTGGACCTGAAAAGCAAAGAAGGCCTGGGTAGCGCACCACCCGGCTATGCGCCGTGGTTCAGCCACAAGCAGCGCAAGACACGCGGTCAGAAAATCATCTTCGGTCACTGGGCCGCTCTGGAAGGCCAGTGCGAAGAGCCCGGCCTGTTCGCGCTCGACACGGGCTGCGTGTGGGGCGGCGCCATGACACTACTGAACGTCGACAGCGGTGAACGCCATCGCTGCGAATGCAAAGAGGATCCCGCATGAGCGAGTTCAAACGCATTTCCCCCGAACAGGCCCAGGCCCTGCGTGAACAAGGCGCGGTGGTGGTCGATATTCGTGACCCGCAGAGCTTTTCCCTCGGTCACATCAGCCACTCTCATCACCTGGACAATCATTCCCTGGTGAATTTCATCGCCAAGGCCGACCTCGACGCACCGCTCATCGTGTCCTGCTACCACGGCAACTCCAGCCAGAGCGCAGCGGCCTACCTGGTCGGCCAGGGCTTTACCGAGGTATACAGCCTGGACGGCGGTTTCGAGCTGTGGCGCGCGACCTACCCGCAGGAAACCGCACAGGGTTCAGAGGAATAAATTTTCGCCCGCCGGCAGGCCGCACCAGCTCTGGCCTGCCGCTCCCTACCGTTCGGCGGCAACATCAAGTTATCGTTGATCCCGCCTTGACCCTCCCGATAACGAACTATCCTTTAGCTCAGGCCATCCAAAACCACGGTAGAGCCGGATAACCGGCGTTCGGGCCATCGGTAACGACCTTTAGGTGTTCGGGGGACTCATCCCGGTGGCTTGCACGCCGGGGCTGCCTAGCACCCGTCCGACCGATCCCGAGCCGACTCTTAGCATCGAGCGAGGTGAAGTCATGAGCATTTTCAGTCACTTCCAACAACGTTTCGAGGCGACTCGCCAGGAAGAGTGCTCCCTGCAGGAGTACCTGGAACTGTGCAAACAGGACCGCAGTGCCTACGCCTCTGCGGCAGAACGGCTGCTGATGGCCATCGGCGAACCGGAACTGCTCGATACCTCGGCCAACTCGCGCTTGTCGCGGATCTTCTCCAACAAGGTCATCCGGCGCTATCCGGCCTTCGCCGACTTCCATGGCATGGAAGAGTGCATCGACCAGATCGTCTCCTACTTCCGCCACGCGGCCCAGGGCCTGGAAGAGAAGAAACAGATCCTCTACCTCCTCGGCCCCGTGGGCGGCGGCAAGTCTTCGCTGGCGGAAAAGCTCAAGCACCTGATGGAAAAAGTGCCCTTCTATGCCATCAAGGGCTCGCCGGTATTCGAGTCGCCACTCGGGCTGTTCAATGTCGCGGAAGACGGCGCCATCCTTGAAGAGGAGTACGGCATCCCGCAGCGCTACCTGAACAGCATCATGTCGCCCTGGGCCACCAAGCGCCTGGCCGAGTTCGGCGGTGACATCAGCCAGTTCCGGGTGGTCAAGCTCTACCCCTCGATCCTCAACCAGATCGCCGTGGCCAAAACCGAACCGGGCGACGAGAACAACCAGGACATTTCTGCCCTGGTCGGCAAGGTGGATATCCGCAAGCTGGAAGAATTCCCGCAGAACGACGCCGACGCCTACAGCTACTCGGGTGCCCTGTGCCGGGCCAACCAGGGCCTGATGGAATTCGTCGAGATGTTCAAGGCACCGATCAAGGTCCTGCACCCCTTGCTCACCGCGACCCAGGAGGGCAACTACAACAGCACCGAGGGCCTGGGCGCGATCCCCTACAGCGGCATCCTGCTGGCCCACTCCAACGAATCGGAATGGCACAGCTTCCGCAACAACAAGAACAACGAGGCGTTCATCGACCGTATCTACATCGTCAAGGTGCCCTACTGCCTGCGCGTGACCGACGAGATCAAGATCTACGACAAACTGCTGTTCAACAGCTCCCTGTCCAAGGCCCATTGCGCGCCGGACACCCTGAAGATGCTGGCGCAGTTCTCCACGCTCAGCCGCCTGAAGGAGCCGGAGAACTCCAACATCTACTCGAAGATGCGCGTCTACGACGGTGAAAACCTCAAGGACACCGACCCCAAGGCCAAGTCGATCCAGGAATACCGCGACACTGCAGGCGTCGACGAAGGCATGAACGGTCTGTCGACCCGCTTCGCCTTCAAGATCCTGTCCAAGGTGTTCAACTTCGACCCGCACGAGATCGCCGCCAATCCGGTGCACCTGTTGTACGTGCTGGAGCAACAGATCGAGCAGGAACAGTTCCCGGCCGAAATCCGCGAGCGCTACCTGCGCTTCATCAAGGAGTACCTGGCGCCGCGCTATATCGAGTTCATCGGCAAGGAAATCCAGACCGCCTACCTGGAGTCCTACAGCGAATACGGGCAGAACATCTTCGACCGCTACGTGCTGTACGCCGATTTCTGGATCCAGGACCAGGAATACCGCGACCCGGAAACCGGGGAAATCCTCAACCGCGTGGCGCTGAACGAAGAGCTGGAAAAGATCGAGAAGCCTGCCGGCATCAGCAATCCCAAGGACTTCCGCAACGAGATCGTCAACTTCGTGCTGCGCGCCCGCGCCAACAACAATGGCAAGAACCCGACCTGGCTCAGTTACGAAAAACTGCGCGTGGTCATCGAGAAGAAGATGTTCTCCAACACCGAGGACCTGCTGCCCGTCATCAGCTTCAATGCCAAGGCCAGCAAGGAGGATCAGCAGAAGCACAACGACTTCGTCAAACGCATGGTCGAGCGCGGCTACACCGAGAAGCAGGTGCGCCTGCTGTCCGAGTGGTACCTGCGGGTCCGCAAGTCTCAATAACGCAGGCAGCTGAGCGCCACGCCGCCCTTGCGCTCCGCGCTGGGGCGGCCTGAGCTTGCAGTTCCCCGGAGGAGCCTATGAGCTATGTGATCGACCGGCGTCTGAACGGCAAGAACAAGAGCACGGTCAACCGCCAGCGTTTCTTGCGGCGTTACCGTGACCACATCAAGAAAGCTGTCGAGGATGCGGTCGGCCGCCGCTCCATCACGGATATGGAGCACGGCGAACAGATCAGCATTCCCGGCCGCGACATCGACGAACCGGTGCTGCACCACGGCCGGGGCGGCAAGCAGACCATCGTCCACCCGGGCAACAAGGAATTCACCGCCGGCGAGCGCATCCCTCGGCCCCAGGGCGGTGGTGCGGGCAAGGGCGCTGGCAAGGCGAGCAACTCCGGCGAGGGCATGGACGAGTTCGTGTTCCAGATCACCCAGGAGGAATTCCTCGACTTCATGTTCGAGGAGCTGGAACTGCCCAATCTGGTGAAGCGCCACCTCACCGGCGCCGACACCTTCAAGACCGTGCGCGCCGGCATCAGCAGCGAAGGCAACCCGTCGCGCATCAACATCATCCGCACCTTGCGCTCGGCCCACGCCCGCCGCATCGCCCTGTCCGGCAGCAGCCGCGCCAAGCTCAAGGCAGCACAACTCGAACTGGAACGATTGAAGCGCGAAGAGCCGGACAACTTCGGCGATATTCAGGAACTGGAAGCAGAAATCAGCCGCCTGCACACGCGCATCAACCGCGTGCCGTTCCTCGACACCTTCGACCTCAAATACAACCTGCTGGTCAAACAGCCCAACCCCAGCTCCAAGGCGGTGATGTTCTGCCTGATGGACGTCTCCGGCTCCATGACCCAGGCCACCAAGGACATCGCCAAGCGCTTCTTCATCCTGCTGTACCTGTTCCTCAAGCGGAACTACGACAAGATCGAAGTGGTGTTCATCCGCCACCACACCAGCGCCCGCGAAGTGGACGAAGAGGAGTTCTTCTACTCCCGCGAAACCGGCGGCACCATCGTCTCCAGCGCCCTGAAAATGATGCAGGAGATCATGGTCGAGCGTTACCCGATCAACGAGTGGAATATCTACGCCGCCCAGGCCTCGGATGGCGACAACTGGAACGACGACTCCCCTGTCTGCAGGGATATATTGATCAACCAGATCATGCCGTTCGTGCAGTACTTCACCTACGTCGAAATCACCCCGCGCGAACACCAGGCGCTGTGGTTCGAGTATGAGCAAGTGGCCGAAGCGTTCGCCGATACCTTCGCCCAGCAGCAACTGGTGTCGGCCGGCGATATCTACCCGGTGTTCCGCGAACTGTTCCAGCGGAGGCTCGTGTCATGACCCCTGAAAGTACGACGCGCGACCGCAAACGCCAGCCGATATCCACCGGCTCGGAGTGGACCTTCGAGCTGATCCGCGCTTACGACAAGGAAATCAGCCGCCTTGCCGAGCGCTATGCGCTGGATACCTACCCGAACCAGATCGAGGTGATCACCGCCGAGCAAATGATGGACGCCTACGCGTCCGTCGGCATGCCGCTGGGTTATCACCACTGGTCCTACGGCAAGCACTTTCTCAGCACGGAAAAGAACTACAAGCGCGGGCAGATGGGCCTGGCTTACGAGATCGTGATCAATTCCGATCCGTGCATCGCCTACCTGATGGAAGAGAACACCATCTGCATGCAGGCCCTGGTGATCGCCCATGCCTGCTACGGCCACAACAGCTTCTTCAAAGGCAACTACCTGTTCCGCACCTGGACCGATGCCAGCTCGATCATCGACTACCTGGTGTTCGCCAAGCAGTACATCATGCAATGCGAGGAGCGCCACGGCATCGACGCGGTGGAAGACCTGCTCGACTCCTGCCACGCCCTGATGAACTACGGGGTCGACCGCTACAAACGCCCCTACCCGATCTCGGCGGAAGAAGAGCGCCGGCGCCAGAAGGAGCGCGAGGAGCACCTGCAGCGGCAGATCAACGACCTCTGGCGCACCATTCCCAAAGGGGCCAGCAAGGCCGGGGACGCCGACAACAAACGCTTCCCCGCCGAGCCCCAGGAAAACATCCTGTACTTCCTAGAAAAGCATGCGCCGCTGCTGGAGCCCTGGCAGCGCGAAATCATCCGCATCGTGCGCAAGATCGCCCAGTACTTCTATCCACAGCGCCAGACCCAGGTCATGAACGAAGGCTGGGCCACGTTCTGGCACTACACGCTGATGAACGACCTGTACGACGAAGGCCTGGTGACCGACGGCTTCATGATGGAGTTTCTCCAGTCGCACACCGCCGTGGTCTACCAGCCGCCGTTCGACAGCCCCTACTACAGCGGCATCAACCCCTACACCCTGGGGTTCGCCATGTACCGCGACATCCGGCGAATCTGCGAAAACCCCACCGATGAAGACCGCCTCTGGTTTCCCGACATCGCCGGCAGCGACTGGCTGTCCACCATCAAGTTCGCCATGAACAGCTTCAAGGATGAGAGCTTCATCCTGCAGTACCTGTCGCCCCAGGTGATTCGCGACCTCAAGCTGTTCAGCATCCTCGACGACGACCAGAAGGACGAACTGGTCGTCCCGGCCATCCACGACGAGCCGGGCTATCGCACCATCCGCGAACTGCTGGCCGCGCAGTACAACCTGGGCAACCGCGAGCCCAACGTGCAGATCTGGAGCATCGACCGTCGTGGCGACCGCTCCCTGACCCTTCGCCACCAGCAGCACGACCGCAAACCGCTGGGCGGCTCTACCGAAGAAGTGCTGAAACACCTGCATCGCCTCTGGGGCTTCGACATCCACCTGGAAACCCTGCAGGGCGAACAACTGATCAGTACCCAACACGTCCCACCCAAAGGGGACAACGAACAGGGCAGCGAATACCCGCGCCTGGACCTGATCATTCCGCCCATCTGAGCGCCTGCCTCTCTCCCGAGGCAGGTATCCCCGTTTCGATCCACCAGCAGACCTCCCGGCGGCTTCCCGGCCGCCGGCGCGGTTGTGCATGAAGAATCCTCCCGGCGATGGCCGTTCGTGAAACAGGCCTTTTCCCTGGCCGGCATACAACCGTTATCCTCTGCGGCAACGGAGGTACGCATGAAGATTTACAAAGTGGGCGGCGCGGTACGCGACCGCCTGTTGGGCAGGCCCGTGACAGACATCGATTGGGTGGTGGTCGGGGCCAGCACGGAGGCCATGCTGGAGCAGGGTTTTCGGCCTGTAGGCGCTGATTTCCCGGTCTTCCTGCACCCGAAAACCGGTGAGGAATATGCCCTGGCGCGCACCGAGCGAAAAAGCGGGCGCGGTTACGGCGGCTTCACGTTTTACGCCAGCCCCGACGTCACCCTGGAAGACGACCTGATCCGCCGCGACCTGACGGTGAACGCCATCGCCGAAGACGACATGGGCAATCTGGTCGACCCCTACGGCGGCCAGCAGGACCTGGAGAACCGCATCCTGCGCCATGTGTCGCCGGCCTTTGCCGAAGACCCGCTGCGGGTGCTGCGTGTGGCGCGTTTTGCCGCGCGGTATGCGCCGCTGGGCTTCACCGTCGCTGATGAAACCCTTGAACTGATGCGCCAGCTCAGCGCCAGCGGCGAGTTGAGTGCACTGACGACGGAACGCTGCTGGAAAGAACTGTCGCGGGCACTCATGGAGCCCCGCCCGGACGTGTTCATCCAGGTGCTGCGCGACTGCGAAGCGCTGCCGGTGATCCTGCCAGAGGTCGATGCCCTGTTCGGTGTCCCGCAACCGCCACACCATCACCCGGAAATCGACACCGGCGTGCACACCCTCAGCGTGTTGCAGCAGTGCGCAGACCATCAGCAGCCGCTCAGCGTGCGCTGGGCCTGCCTGCTGCACGACGTGGGCAAAGGCCTGACGCCTCCTGAAGAGTGGCCCCGGCATATCGCCCATGAACACCGTGGGCTGCCCCTCATCCAGGCGATCAATGACCGCTGCAAGGCGCCCCGCGACTGCCAGGAGCTGGCACTGCTGGCTTGCGAATTCCACACCCACGGACACCGGGCCTTGGAGCTCAAGCCCAGCACGTTGCTGGAGCTACTGCAGCGCTTCGACGTATTCCGGCGACCGCAGCGCTTCGAGGAGTTCATCGCGGTGTGCGAAATGGATGCACGGGGCCGGGAAGGCCTGGAGCAACGCGACTACCCCCAGGCCGATTACCTGCGGGGCGCCGCCGCGGCTGTACGGCAAGTCCCAGTCAAACCGCTCGTGGAGAAGGGATTCAAGGGCGCGGAGCTGGGCGAAGCGCTCAACCGAGAGCGTCTGCAGGCGCTCAAGGCCTACAAAGACCAGTAGGCACAGCGTTCTTGTAGGAGCCGCGCCCCGAGGCGGGGCTCCTAGAGCCTGCGGTCCGGCTACGCGGAGGCCAGCAACTCGGCCGGCGTCAGCTCGCTACCGCGCCACTGGAACGCCACAGGCTGCAGTTGCTGCTCGATCTGCGCCTCGCCCCACAAGGTGGCGAATGAGGTGCCGGTCTCGGGATGCACCCTGTCGGGCGCGAGCAGGGACAACGGCCAGAGCACGAAGGCGTTCTTGAGGATTTCTGCGCGGGGCAGGATTAGGCCATCGAAGTTACCGACCTGCTCACCGAACAGCAGCACGTCGATATCCAGCGGCAGCCCTTTGCGATCAGGCGCGTAACGGCCATTGTCCGCCTCGATGAACTTCAGCCGGCGGTCCAGTTCGCGCAGCGACATATCGGTCATGCCCGCCACCACGAGATTGAAGAATGGGCCGCTCTTGATCCCGACTGGCTGGCTTTCGAACACCGGCGAGCAGCGCATGTCGCGCAGTATCGTCGCCAGCACATCGAGGCCGGCCTGCAGATGGGTTTCGCGCTCGATGTTGCTGCCGAGCCCGAGGTAGACAGGCGTCAGCGACATCCGCGCTCGATCTCCACACCCACCCCACCAATGGCCGCAGGTACGGCGCCGGGCTTGGTCAGCCGGATCCGCACCCAGGGAATCTGGAACTCGTTCATCAGTAACTCGGCCAGGCGTTCGGCAAAGGTTTCCACCAGAATGAACTGCGCCTCGCTGGCGAATGCCTGGATACGCGTGGAGACCGAGGCATAGTCGAGCGCCTTGGTCAGGTCGTCGCCGGCTGCGGCAGGACGGTTGTCCCAGCCCAGCGACAGGTCCAGGCGCAGGCACTGGCGAATGGTGCGCTCCCAGTCGTAGGCCCCGATCACCGTATCGACTTCCAGACCCTCGATAAAGACTGTGTCCAAGCCCGCTCTCCGTGGCACGACAACCGCGCCGCACCTAGTTAGAATCGGAGCGACCTCCGCCCCGGAATGGATACCATGTTTTGGCTGCTGGCGATCCTCGCCTACCTGCTCGGCTCGTTGTCCTTCGCCATTCTGCTCAGCCGTCTGGCCGGCGGACCGGACCCACGTGCCAGCGGTTCGGGCAACCCCGGCGCCACCAACATGCTGCGTGTCGCCGGTAAACGCCTGGCGATTCTCACGCTGATCGGCGATCTCTGCAAAGGCCTGCTGCCAGTCCTGGCAGCCTACCTGCTTGGCTTCACCGTGCAACAGCAGGCCTGGATCGGCCTGGCTGCGGTGGTGGGCCACCTGTATCCCCTGTACTTCCGCTTTCATGGCGGCAAGGGCGTCGCCACTGCTGCCGGCATGCTGCTTGGGCTGTATCCGCCCGCTGCCTTGCTCGCGGTCTGCGCCTGGGTGCTGACCTTCGTGCTCACCCGCACCAGCTCGCTCGCCTCGCTGATCGCCACCCCGCTCACCCTGCCACTGCTGGCCTGGCAAGCACCGGGAGCGCTGCTTCCGATGAGCGTGCTGACCGCCCTGATCGTCTGGCGGCACCGGGGCAATCTACGCGATCTGTTCGCCGGCCGTGAGCGGCATTTCTGAATCCCACACCTGAGCAGCATTCATACGCGCACTCTTTACAGCGCGGGCAGTTGCTCCATCGGCCAGCGCGCCTGCACGGCAATGCTCAGCCCTTCATGCTGCCCAGCCTTGAGGCGCTGGCAACCGGCGTAGGCGATCATCGCGCCGTTGTCGGTGCAGAACGCCGGACGCGCATAGAACACCTGCCCGTTCAATTGACCCAGCATGGTTTCCAGGGATTGGCGCAAGGCCTTGTTGGCGCTGACGCCCCCGGCGATCACCAGGTTGTTCAGCCCTGTCTGCTTGAGCGCGCGGCGGCACTTGATGGTCAGGGTCTCGACCACCGCCTGCTGGAAGGCCAGCGCCACGTCGCAACGGGTCTGCTCACCGTCGTCGCCGGTGTCGCGGCAGTGCTGCCAGGTGTTGAGGGTGAAGGTCTTCAGGCCGCTGAAGCTGAAATCCAGACCAGGACGATCGGTCATGGGCCGCGGGAAGGTAAAGCGCCCCGGCGTACCGCTCTCGGCGAGACGGGCGATCTCCGGCCCACCCGGATAAGGCAGCCCCATCAGCTTGGCGGTCTTGTCGAAGGCTTCGCCTGCGGCGTCATCCAGCGACTCGCCCAGCAACTGGTACTGGCCAATGCCATCCACCCGAACCAGCTGGGTGTGGCCACCGGAAACCAGCAAAGCGACGAACGGAAACTGCGGCGGCTGCTCTTCCAGCATCGGCGCCAGCAGGTGGCCTTCCATGTGGTGCACGCCCAGGGCAGGTATGTCCCAGGCGAACGCCAGCGCCTGGGCGCAGGAGGCACCCACCAGCAAGGCGCCGACCAGGCCAGGGCCTGCGGTGTAGGCAATCGCATCGATGTCACCGGGCACGCAGTCGGCCTCGGCCAACACCTGGCGGATCAGCGGCAGCATGCGTTTGACGTGGTCGCGCGAGGCCAGCTCCGGCACCACACCGCCATAGACGCGGTGCAGGTCGATCTGGCTGAACAGGGCATCGGCCAGCAGGCCGCGCTCGCTGTCGTAGAGCGCGACACCGGTCTCGTCGCAGGAGGTTTCCAAACCCAGTACCAACATCGGAAAATGCCTTGTTTGAGGGCGCATGATCAAGAAGGCGCGCATAATAATAGGCCCCGCCGCACCCCGACCAGCGCTTTTCGATCAGAGGCTTTGCATTCCGGGCGATGAGGCGGTAACATCCGCAACCCTTAAAAACCTACGTCCTCCAGTGCCATTTGCCAGGAGTACGTTACCCCCGGTAATAAAGAAGGTACGCCCTGGATGCCAGCCGTCAAAGTTAAAGAGAACGAACCCTTCGACGTAGCTCTGCGTCGTTTCAAGCGCTCCTGTGAAAAAGCCGGTGTTCTGGCTGAAGTTCGCAGCCGCGAATTCTACGAAAAGCCGACTGCCGAGCGTAAGCGCAAAGCAGCTGCTGCTGTTAAGCGTCACGCCAAGAAAGTGCAGCGCGAACAGCGCCGCAGCGTTCGTCTGTACTAATACGTACTGACCGCGCCACGCACGACCGCTTCGCAGCATGCCGTGCCCGGCTCACGCCGGGCATAGCGTCAAAATACTCCGCTTCACCGCAAGGTGAATGTCCGGAGTTTTTTTGTTTTGACGCACACCTGTCCAGCCACCACGCACCGCAGTATTCTGAGCGCCTATGGCCGGCCTGATCCCGCAATCCTTCATCGATGACCTGCTCAACCGCACCGACATCGTCGACGTGGTCAGTTCGCGCATCCAGCTGAAAAAGGCCGGCAAGAACTACACCGCCTGCTGCCCCTTCCACAAAGAAAAGACCCCCTCGTTCAGCGTCAGCCCCGACAAGCAGTTCTACTACTGCTTCGGTTGCGGTGCCGGCGGCAACGCCCTGGGGTTCGTCATGGACCACGACCAGCTGGATTTCCCCCAGGCGGTCGAGGACCTGGCCAAGCGCGCCGGCATGGACGTGCCGCGTGAAGAAGGCGGTCGCAACAACAAACCACGGCAACCCACCGACTCACCGCTCTATGCGCTGCTCGATGCTGCTGCCGAGTTCTACCGCCAGGCCCTGAAAACCCACCCGCAACGCCGCGCTGCCGTGGACTACCTGAAAGGCCGCGGCCTGTCCGGCGAAATCGCCCGGGATTTCGGCCTCGGCTTTGCGCCACCCGGCTGGGACAACCTGCTCAAGCACCTGGCCAGCGATGCCCTGCAGCAAAAAGCGATGATCGAAGCCGGGCTGCTGGTGGAAAACGCCGACAGCGGCAAGCGCTACGACCGCTTCCGCGACCGGGTGATCTTCCCGATTCGCGACAGCCGCGGCCGCATAATCGCCTTCGGCGGACGGGTACTGGGTGACGACAAGCCCAAGTACCTGAACTCCCCGGAAACCCCGGTGTTCCACAAAGGCCAGGAACTCTATGGCCTGTACGAAGCCCGCAAGAACAACCGCGACCTCGACGAGATCATGGTCGTGGAAGGCTACATGGACGTCATCGCCCTGGCCCAGCTTGGCCTGCGCAACGCCGTCGCGACCCTGGGCACCGCCACCAGCGAAGAACACCTCAAGCGCCTGTTTCGCATCGTCCCCAGCGTGCTCTTCTGCTTCGATGGCGACGCGGCTGGCCGCAACGCCGCCTGGCGCGCCCTGGAGTCGACCCTGCCGAGCCTGCAGGACGGCCGCCGCGCGCGCTTCCTGTTTTTGCCCGACGGCGAAGACCCGGACACCCTGGTACGCAGCGAAGGCACCGATGCCTTCCGCGCCCGCATCAACCAGCACGCCCAACCGCTGGCCGACTACTTCTTCCAGCAACTCAGCGAGGAAGCCGATCCTCGATCCCTGGAAGGCAAGGCGCACCTGGTGACACTCGCCGCGCCATTGATCGACAAGATCCCGGGCAACAACCTGCGCGCACTCATGCGCCAGCGCCTGACCGAAATCACCGGCCTCAGCGGCGAAACCCTGAGCCAGATGGCGCCGCCGCGCAGCAGCCAGCCGAGCAGCGCCGCACAACCCTCGCCAAGTGGTGACTATCCGGATTATTCGGATATACCCGACAGCGCCTATTACGACAGCGCGCCCAGCTACGAGCACTACGAACAACCGCACCCGGATGTGGGCTTCGAGCGCAGCAACAAAGGCCAGGGCAAAGGCAAGGGAAACTGGAAGAAGGACGGCGGCAAGTGGAGCAAGCAGGGACGCGATGGCGATCGACCGCGCGCACCGCGTGTCGCCGTTAGCGTCGAATCGCCGCACCTCAGCGCCCTGCGCACACTCCTGCACCATCCGGAGCTGGCGCAACACGTTGAAGAGGTCAGCCACTTCGCCGCCGAGGACGACACCTACGCTCAGTTGCTGGTTGCACTGCTCGGCGCCCTGCAAAAGAACCCCAAGTTGCGCTCGTTGCAACTGATCGCCCGCTGGCACGGCACCGAACAGGGCCGCCTGTTGCGGGCGCTGGCCGAAAAAGAGTGGCTGATCAGCCATGACAACCTTGAACAGCAGTTTTTCGACACCATAACTACACTTGCACACAGCCAATCGCACAGGCGGCGCGAAAAGGCCCTACGCAGCATCATGCAGAAAAGCCCCAGCGAGCTTACTCCCGAGGAAAAGACCCTGCTCCGAGAGCACTACAGCCTCCCCTCTTCCCCGAGCAGCAAGACCCCAACTGGCGCCTGAGCGCCAAACTAAGGTATAATCCTCGGCTTGTTTTTAGCCCGCCAAGACCTTCAGTGGATAGGGTGTTATGTCCGGAAAAGCGCAACAGCAATCTCGTTTGAAAGAATTGATCAGCCGTGGTCGTGAGCAGGGTTACCTGACTTACGCGGAGGTCAATGACCATCTGCCGGAGGATATTTCCGACCCGGAACAGGTGGAAGACATCATCCGCATGATCAACGACATGGGGATCAACGTATTCGAGAGTGCTCCGGATGCGGA
>JBLZZJ010000018.1:0-31325 GCA_050282285.1 Pseudomonas sp. | reverse complement strand
CTTTCACGCAGGACGGCATCGACGTAATCCTCTTGCTCGTAGTCGATGACCACGTCGGCACCCAGGCTCCGGGCGAACTCGAAGTTCTCTTCACGCACGGTGGTGAACACTTTGGCGCCAATGGCTTTTGCCAGCTGGATCGCCACGTGGCCGACGCCACCCGCGCCGCCGTGAATCAGGATGCTTTCGCCCACTCGCAGCCCTGCACGCACAACCAGTGCTTCCCATGCCGTGCCGCCAACCAGGGTCAGGGTGGCCGCTTCGAGGTGGCTCAGCGAGGCAGGCTTTTTACCGATGATGCTTTCGGAAGCAACGTGGTATTCGGCGTAGCTGCCAGGGCCGTCGAAAATTTGCGGGGTGTACCAGACTTCGTCGCCTGGCACGAAGCTCGTCACGCCTGGGCCGACGGCTTCGACGACACCGGAGACGTCATGGCCGGTAATGCTCGGCAGGGGCACGTAGTCGACGTAATCGCCACGGCGAACCTGGAAGTCCAGCGGGTTGATGGAAGTGGCATGGACGCGAACCAGGACTTGTCCGGCTTGCGGTACGGGCTTGGGCACATCACGCAGTTCGAATGCTTCCGGGCCGCCAAAGGAGTTCAGTATTTGAGCTTTCATGGTAAATCCTCGTTTCGGTAAAAAGGAATATAGGGAATTTTCGATATTCAAAAGCAAAAAAATGGACGGGTTTTCTCTACAGCGCTCGGTTCATTGTGAGTCCTCGCTTCGGTAAAAAGGGATACCGGGATTTATCGATACCGCAAGTTAAAAAATTACAGCTCCTTGCCTATGAGCTCGGCAAGACCACGGATGTTTGCTTCGTTGCGCTTGTAGTAGGTCCACTGCCCGATGCGACGGACTTCGACCAGACCCACTCGTTGCAGCGTTGCCAGGTAATCGGACACCGTCGACTGTGACAGACCGACGCCTTCCTGAATGCTGCTGACGCAGACGCCGACTGTGTGAACGTCCCCTTCATCTTGTGGAGGGAAGTTCTTTGCGGGGTCTTTCAAACCTTTCAAGATCTTGAGACGAGTCGGGTTTGAGAGCGCTTTGAAGATGTCTATGAGTTCCATGGGGGTGAGAATATCTGGAATTAGCGATATGTCAATGGATTATTTTCCGCCATCTGCATTTACCCCTGTTCAGGAGCTGCGCGGCCATTTCCTGTTGCCCTCCGAAAGGCCGCTGCGAGCGAGAGGCTGCGCGGGTTACAGCTGATCGTGCAACGGGGTTGCGCAGCCTGTGGCCTTTCGTCTGGTGGAGGTCGGTTGCCCGGTTACGGCTGACCGCGCCGGGCGATTCGCGTGGGGATCAGTCCTGTTTCGGCACCGGGGCGTCCGGGTGGATGAGTTGCTGCTCCTTGGCGGCTTGCCAGAATTCGGCGGGTACCGTGGCGGACATGGAGGTGACGTTCTGCCGGATCTGCTCGGCGGTGCTGCCGCCGGGGATGATGGCGGCGACCACGTCCGGGGCGTTGCAGAAGTGCAGGGCGGCGGTGCGCAGGTCGGTGCCGTGCTCGCGGGCCAGCGCCTGGGCGCGCTGGCGTTTGTCGGCCATGCCGGCGGGGATTTCCTTGCTGTAGTTGAAGTAGTCGTTGCCGGCCAGGTAGCCGGAGTTGAGCGGGGCGCCGATCACCAGCGAGATATCGCGCTGGCGGCACACCGGCAGCAGGCGCTCCACCGCATCGTCGTGTTGCAGCAACGAGTACTGGCAGGCCTGGAGGATAACGTCCGGGTCGGAAGCTTCGATGGCGCCCAGGGTCGGTTCCAGGGTGTTGACGCCCATGCCCCAGCCTTTGATCAGGCCTTCTTCGCGCATTTTCACCAGCTCGGGCATGGCACCTTTGACGGCTATGTCGAAGCGCTCCTTCCAGCCGTCGCCGAGGTCGGCGTTGTCGGGCGACAGGTCGTGGATGAACACCAGGTCCAGGCTCGACACGCCCAGGCGTTGCAGGCTGTCCTCCACGGAGCGGCGGGTGCCGGCGGCGGTGTAGTCGTAGGTGTAGCCGAAGCCTTCGGTCTGCCAGTCCGGGTGCGAGTAGCCAGGTTTGGCCTGCAGCAGGCGCCCGGTCTTGGAGGACAGTTCGAACTGGGCGCGCTCGTGGTCGGCCAGCAGGTGGCCGGTGCGCCGTTCGCTGACGCCCAGGCCGTACCAGGGCGAGGTGTCGTAGTAACGGATACCGGCTTCCCAGGCGGCCTGCAGCAGCGCCTGGGCCTGCACGTTGCTGATGGGGCGGCGCATGTTGCCGAGGGCGATGGCGGCACCATAGCCATAGCGGTGTTGCGGCCGGTAGCGCGGGTGCTTGCCGTCGTTCATCGGCAGGGCAGCGCTGCCGGCGGAAGAACCGCCTGCGGGCTGGCCGCTGGGCGAGGCTTGTGCCTGGGCGAGGTGGCTCAAGGCGAAACCGGCGGCGCCGATGGTCGTGGTGGCAAGCAGGAAGTGGCGACGTTGCATGGGCGGGCTCCAGGTCGGTGGCTGAACGGTGCGTCCTGTATGGCCCGGGGCTCCGGCGGTCAGGATCGCTGAACGTCCGGCGGGCGCACCTGTCAGTGGACAGGTCACCTTCTGGAATAGTTGCCATGAAAAAACCAACCGATCTCAACGTGCAAGGCATGGAGCGCTGCGTTTCCTACGGCGCGGGCCTGGCCTTGCTCGGCGTCAGTTTGCACCGTGGCGGGCTGCTAGGTCTGGCCGGCACGGTGCTGGGCGGCCTGCTGCTGGCACGCGCTATCAAAGGGCGCTGCGAGCTCAAGCGAGCGCTGCAGAACGACGCCTCGGCGCCCCGTGCTGACCGGGCGCGCTATGCGCACATGCCACTGGACTCCGAGGTGCACAGCCCGGATTTCGCCATGCAGGGTGCGTTGCCCGATACCACGCCCATGGGGCATGAACGGTCACGCTGATGAACGATCCTTTCGACCTGGCACGTTTCGTCGAGGCCCAGCAGCGTGATTACCAGCGCGCCCTCGATGAACTGTGCGCCGGCGCCAAGCGCAGCCACTGGATCTGGTACGTGTTCCCGCAGTTGCGCGGCCTGGGCCGCAGCGAGATGGCGGAGCACTACGGCATCACCGGTGTCGCCGAGGCCCGGGCCTATCTGGCGCACCCGCTGCTCGGCCCGCGTCTGGAGGATTGCGCGCGGGCGGTGTTGTCCCATCGCGGGCGCCCGGTGCGGCAGATCATGGGTTCACCGGATGACCTCAAACTGCGTTCGAGCATGACCCTGTTCCAGGCTGCTGCGCCGGAGCAGCCGCTGTTCGCCGATGTGCTGGCTGCCTTCTACGATGGCGAGGCGGGTACCGCTACCTTGCAGCGCCTGTAAGCCTCAGGGCGAACCGCGTTGCACGGGCCAGATGCCGCCGTCGCCGACCACCACGATGCGCTGGTCGGGCTCGGCGCGAAAGGTCATGGTGCCGGTGAAGCTGCCGAATGCGGGCAGCAGGCTGACTTCATCACCCAGCACGAAGCACGGCAGGCGCAGGCGTTGCCGCCCCCGGCCATGCAGTGCGTAGGCCGGGTGCACGTGGCCGGCTAGCACGTGGTGCGTGGCATGGGCGCGGGGTTCGTGCTGCAGGGCGAAGGGGCCGAGCAGCAGTGGTTCTTCCACTACCTCTATGCCCAGCTCGGCAGGCGGGTCGCCGGCGCGTTTGTCGTGGTTGCCGCGCACCAGGGTGATGGCCAGTTCGGCGTGCCGCTCACGCCATTCGGCCAGGGCGGCGAGGGTGCCCGGCGTGCGTGAGCCCGGCGCGTGGAGGAAGTCGCCGAGGAAGATCAGCCGGCGACAGGCAAAACGCTGCAACAGGGCGTCCAGCCGCTGCAGGTTGGCGGCGGTGGTGCCGTGGGGCACCGGCTGGCCCAGGGCACGGTAGGCCGCGGCCTTGCCGATGTGGATGTCGGCGATCAGCAGGGCGCGCTGTTCCGGCCACCAGATGGCCTTGTCCGCCAGCAGCCAGAGTTCGGCGCCGGCGAGTTGCACGCTGTGGTGGCTGGGGCCCTGACTGGGAGTCGATTCGTTCATGAAGGCTCTCTCTGTCAGCGGCGTTTTTTCGGGCGTTGCGCCGGCGGGCGCGGCAGCCCGTCCTTGCCCTGGCGCGGCGTGCGGCCCTTGCGTGGCGCCGGGCGCTCGTCGTCGATGGCGAAATGCTCATCCTGATAGCCACCGGGGCCGGCGGCCTTTTCTAGGTCGGCGACCATGCGCCGGATGCGGTCGGCCAGCTTTTCCGAGCTTAGGCTTTCGCGAAAGCGCTCCACCAGCAGCGGGAAGGCGAACGGCGTGGCGCGCTTGACCGTGCGGATATCCAGCCGCCGCGCTTGCAGGCGCTGCAGGGTGTGCTGCAGGCGCTGCACGTCCAGCTCCTGGCGCAGGACTTCTTCCTGGGCCTGGCCGAGCAGCAGGTTGCCCGGGTCGTGCTGCTTGAACACGTCGAAGAACAGCGCGCTGGAGGCCTGCAATTGGCGGGTGCTTTTCGGCGCGCCGGGGTAACCGCTGAACACCAAACCGGCGATGCGGGCGATCTCCCGAAAGCGCCGGCGCGCCAGTTCGCCGGCGTTGAGGCTGGCGAGCACGTCGGGCAGCAGGTCGTCGGTGCTGAACAGGGCGGGCGTCAGCCGCGCGGCGAAATCCACCTCGCTGGGGCACAGCAGTTCCAGGCCGTAGTCGTTGACCGCGATGGACACGCTCAGCGGTTGTTCCTTGGCCAGGCGCCAGGCCAGCAGGCTGGCGAGACCCAGGTGCACCGAGCGGCCGGCGAAGGGGTAGAGGAACAGGTGCCAGCCCTCGCGGGATTTCAGCACCTCGGCCAGTAGGGTGGTGGCGCCGGGCAGGGCGGACCAGGCTTGTTGCACGTCGAGCAGCGGGCGCAGCAGGTGCATTTCCGGGCCGGGGTAATTGCCTTCGGCGGCGGCATCGAGATTGGCCAGCATCGTGTCGGCCAGTTCGCTGGAGAGCGGCATGCGCCCACCGTTCCAGCGCGGGATCGCCGCCTTGCGGCTGGTGGCGCGGCGCACGAAGACAGTCATGTTTTCCACCCGCACCAGTTCCAGCGGGCGCCCGGCGAACAGGAAGGCATCGCCGGGGCGCAGGCGGGCGATGAAGCCTTCCTCGACGCTGCCCAGCGAGCCGCCACCGCCGCCCTTGCTCCAGTACTTCACCGCCAGGCTGGCGTCGCTGACGATGGTGCCGATGCTCATGCGGTGGCGCCGCGCCAGGCGTGCGTCGGGCACCTGCCACAGGCCGCTGGCATCCGGTTCGGCGCGGCGGTAGTCGGGGTAGGCGGTCAGCGAGTGGCCGCCGTGGCGGATGAAGGCCAGCGCCCATTGCCATTCGTCATCACTGAGGTGGCGGTAGGCCCAGGCGCTGCGCACTTCGGCCTGCATGGCCTCGGCCTGGAATCCGCCGCCCAGGGCCATGCTCACCAGGTGCTGGACCAGCACGTCGAGCGGTTTGTCCGGCGATTGCCGGCCCTCGACCTTGCGCTCGTCCACGGCGGTTTTCGCGGCGGCGGCTTCCAGCACTTCCAGGCTGTGGGTCGGCACCAGGGTGGCGCGGGAGGGACGCCCCGGCGCATGGCCAGAGCGGCCAGCGCGTTGCATCAGTCGCGCCACGCCTTTCGGCGAGCCGATCTGCAGCACCCGTTCCACCGGCAGGAAGTCCACGCCCAAGTCCAGGCTGGAGGTGCAGACGACGGCCTTGAGCCGCCCCTCCTTGAGCGCCAGTTCGACCCAGTCGCGCACCTCCCGCGACAGCGAGCCGTGGTGCAGGGCCAGCAGCCCGGCCCAGTCGGGGCGCGCCTCGAGCAGCGCGCGGTACCAGGTTTCCGCCTGGGAACGGGTGTTGGTGAACACCAGAGCGGTGCTGCAGGCCTCTAGTTCATCCACCACCTGGGGCAGCATGCGCAGCCCCAGGTGCCCGGCCCAGGGGAAGCGTTCGAGGCCGGGCGGAAGCAAGCTGTCGATGCGCAGGTCCTTGGCCAGTTTGCCCTGGACTAGGCGCCCGGCCGGCATCAGCACTTCCTGGGCATGGGCCAGGTTGCCCAGGGTGGCGGACAGCGCCCACACCAGCAGCCCCGGGTGCCATAGGCGCAGCCGCGCCAGGGCCAGTTGCAGCTGCACGCCGCGCTTGTTGCCGAGCAGTTCGTGCCACTCATCCACTACCACCATGCGCAAATGAGCGAAGGCCTCGCGGGCGTCGGCGCGGGTCAGCAGCAGGGTCAGGCTTTCCGGCGTGGTGATCAGTGTGCTGGGCAGCTTGCGGCTCTGCCGGGCGCGCTCGGCAGAACCAGTGTCGCCAGTGCGCAGGCCGATGCTCCAGGGGATCTGCAAATCATCCAGCGGCGCTTGCAAGGCACGGCCAGTGTCGGCGGCCAGGGCGCGCATGGGGGTGATCCACAGCACCGTCAGCGGTGCCATGGCCGGTTTCTTTTTCGGCCGGGGGCTGGCTGAGGCGGCCGGCGCAACCGTGGCGAAGCGGTCGAGGGCGGCGAACCACACGGCGTAGGTTTTACCGGCGCCGGTGGAGGCGTGCAGCAGGCCCGACTCGCCGGCTTTCACCGCCTGCCAGACCTCCTTCTGAAAGGCGAAGGGCTTCCAGCCGTGCTGGGTGAACCAGGTGCTGGACAGGCGGCTGCGGCGCGCCGGCGCCACGGGCTGGTCCATCAGAGCAGGCCCTGCAGCGTGGCCAGGGTGTCGGCGTCCTCCACCTGTTTGTCGGTGCGCCAGCGCAGCATCCGCGGGAAGCGCACGGCCACGCCGCTCTTGTGCCGCTTGGACAGGGCGATGCCCTCGAAGCCCAGTTCGAACACCAGGGTCGGGGTGACGCTGCGCACCGGGCCGAATTTCTCCACGGTGGTCTTGCGGATGATCGCATCGACCTTGCGCATCTCTTCGTCGGTGAGCCCGGAATAGGCCTTGGCAAAGGGCACCAGCACGCGCTCGCCGGGGGCGGAGTCGTCCCACACGGCAAAGGTGTAGTCGCTGTACAGGCTGGCGCGGCGGCCATGGCCACGCTGGGCGTAGATCAGTACCGCGTCGACGCTGAACGGGTCGATCTTCCACTTCCACCACAGGCCGAGGTCGCGGGTGCGGCCGACCCCGTACAGCGAGTCGCGGCGCTTGAGCATCATGCCTTCGACGCCCAGTTGCCGGGAGGCTTCACGCTGGCGGGCGAGATCCTGCCAGTCTTCGCCGGTGAGTTGTGGCGAGAGCTGCAAGCGCGCATCGCCGACCTCCGCCACCAGCAGTTCCAGCCGTTCGCGACGTTCATCCTGAGGGCGATTGCGCCAGTCTTCACCGCGCCATTCCGGTAGGTCGTAGGCCAGCAGTGCCGCGGGCACGTCTTCCAGCAGCTTTTTGCTCAGGGTCTTGCGGCCGATGCGCTGTTGCAGCAGGGCGAAGGGCTGGATGCCGAACACGGTGTCGCTGTCGGCGGCGGGTTCCTTCCAGGCCACCAGCTCGCCGTCCAGTACGGTGCCGTCCGGCAGGGCATCGGCCAGTTCGTGCAGCTCGGGGAAGCGCTCGGTGATCAGCTCCTCGCCTCGTGACCAGAGCCACAGGTGGCCGTCGCGCTTCACCAGTTGCGCGCGGATGCCGTCCCACTTCCACTCCACCAGCCAGTCGCTGGCCGGCCCCAACTGCGCGTCGAACTGCTCCAGCGGCACCTGCAACGGGTGGGCAAGGAAGAACGGGTAGGGCTGGCCGCCGCGCTGGGCGTGTTCGTCATCCGACTCGCCGGCGATCAGCGCCAAGTAGCGCTGCGCCGTGGGTCGGTGCGAGAGGTCGGTGTAGCCGACCATACGCTGCGCCACGCGCTTGGCATCCACCTGCGCCAGGCTGGCCAAGGCGCGGGTCACCAGCAGCTTGGAGACGCCGACGCGGAAGGCGCCGGTGAGCAGCTTGAGGCTGACCATCAGGCTCTGCCGGTCGAGCTGAGCCCACAGCGGCGGCAGGCGTTCGGCCAGCTCCCCGGGCGGCAGGCCGCGCAAGGGCAGCAGCTGTTCTTCCAGCCACCAGGCCAGGCCGTCGTCGGAGGCGTGTTGCGATTCGGGTAGCAGCAGGGCGATGGTTTCCGCCAAGTCGCCCACGGCCTGGTAGCTCTCTTCGAACAGCCAGTCGGGCAGCCCGGCCAGTTGCGTGGCCAGTTCGCGCAACACCCGGGTCGGTACGACTTGCCGCGGCCGGCCGCCGGCCAGGAAGTACACCGCCCAGGCGGCGTCGGCCGGCGGCGCCTTGGCGAAGTAATCCTGCATGGCCTGCAGCTTGGCGTTGCTCGAGGTGGTGGCGTCCAGCCGGGCATAGAGTTCGGCGAAGGCCTTCATGGGGTGGGCTCCACGTCGTCTTCCTCGCCGTACTCCGTCTGGAAGGCGCGGGCGTCCAGGCCCTGCTCGCGCAGGTGGCGCACCAGTACGTTGACCTGGCCGTGTGTGACCATCACCCGCTCGGCGCCAGTCTGCTCGATGGCCCACAGCAGGCCAGGCCAGTCGGCGTGGTCGGAGAGGGCGAAACCTCGGTCCACGCCGCGCCGCCGGCGGGTGCCGCGCAGCAGCATCCAGCCACTGGCGAAGGCGTCGCTGTAGTCGCCGAAACGGCGCATCCAGGTGCTGCCACCGGCCGAGGGCGGCGCGAGGATCAGCGCCTGGCGCAGCAGCGGGTCGTTCTTGGCGATGTCGCCAGCGTACCGGGTGGGCGGCAGGTGCACGCCGCCGGCGCGGTACACCGCGTTCAGTGGCTCAACGGCGCCGTGTACGAGGATCGGGCCGATGCTGGCGTCGATGCCATGCAATATGCGTTGCGCCTTGCCGAAGGAATAGGCGAACAACACGCTGGCTCGCCCGGCGGCCGCGTTGTCGCGCCACCAGGCATTGATGCCGGCGAAGATCTCCGCTTGCGACGGCCAGCGGTAGATCGGCAGGCCGAAGGTGGATTCGGTGATGAAGGTGTGGCATCGCACCGGCTCGAACGGCGCGCAGGTGCCATCCGGTTCGACCTTGTAGTCCCCGGAGGCGACCCAGACTTCGCCATGGTATTCCAGGCGTACCTGGGCGGAGCCCAGCACATGCCCGGCGGGGTGGAAACTCAGGGTGATGCCGTGGTGCGCCAGGCGTTCGCCGTAGGCCAGGGTCTGCAGGCTGATGTCCTCGCCCAGGCGCGAGCGGAGGATGCCTTCGCCGGGAGCTGCCGCCAGGTAGTGGCCGTTGCCGCGCCGGGCGTGATCGCCGTGGGCGTGGGTGATGATCGACCGTTCCACCGGCCGCCACGGGTCGATGTAGAAATCACCGGGCGGGCAATAGAGTCCTTCGGGGCGGGCGACGACCAGATCCATGAACGCACCTTGGCTGCTTGGTAAGTCTTAGAAGCCAGGGTGCGCAATAGGTTCGGACCGCGGGTGGTGAGGGCGCTTGCTTCAGCCGCGTCGCTGCCGGTCCTGGGCGTAGCGCTGCAGCACCCATTGCCCGGCAGGGTGGGCGTGCAGGTCGTCGAGGAAGGATTGGGTCGCGGCGTCGTGGCCGCTGATCTCGTGCCAGGGCGTGCCTGGTGGGGTGAACAGCGGGGCGAACAGGGCGGCGGCGCTGATGTCGGCCAGGGTCAGGCGCTCGCCCACCAGGTAGCGCGACGGGTCACCCTGGATGCGCGATTCGATCAGCGCCAGGCCGTCGAGCAGCTCGCTTTGCGACTTGGCCACCCGCTGCGGGGTGACGCCGTAGAGTTGCTGCACGCCGCCGATCAGCAGCGGCTTCATCAGGTCGCGCAGGCCGAACAGCGGCCGGTAGACCTTTAGCATGGCGTGCATCACCGAGTCCCACTGCCTGAGCTGGCCGTACAGCCAACGGCGCACGTGCACGCCGAGGCGGTCGAACTGCTCTTCCAGCTCCAGCACCTCGGCCCGTTGCGCCGGGTCCTGCGGCAGCAGGGGCGAATCCGGGTACTGGTCTTCGAGGTACAGGGCAATCTGCGTGGAGTCGCCGATCACCGTGTCGCCGTCACGCAGGATCGGCAGGGTGGCGATGTTCGCCAGCCGCTTGCTTTTCAGGCGGTGCAGGCCGGGGAAGAGGTTGTCGACCTCAAAGTCGAGCCCCTTGTGGTCGAGGTGCCAGCGGGTTTTCTCGCAGTAGTGGGAGATCGGAAACTGGTAGAGCGTGCGCATCGTCGACCGTGCCTCGGTGAAGTGGACCGGCAGTGTAGGGCCTGGCGCGGTGACCGCCGAGTCCTGCCGCGCCGTGCTCTGGTTTTGATCGTTCCCACGCTCCGCGTGGGAATGCCTCCCCGGACGCTCCGCGTCCCAGCGCTGGAAGGACGGCGAACAAGTGGGCTAGCTGCGCGCCACGCTGACGCCTTCGAGGTTGGCGAAGGAGGTGTCCTTGGCGGTCAGCAGGAAGTCGCGCATGAACGGCGCGTCAAGCATGTCGGTGCGGATACCGGCGTACAGCGTGGCGAACAAGCCCTTGTCGCCGAGGCGCTTGGCGGTCACGTAGCCGCGCGAGCTGTATTCGTGCAGCGCCCAGTTGGGCAGCCCGCACACGCCGCGCCCGCTGGCCACCAGCTGCATCATCATCACGGTCAGTTCCGAGGTGCGGACCTGGGCCGGTTCGATGTCGGCGGGTTCGAGGAAGCGGGTGAAGATGTCCAGGCGATCGCGCTCCACCGGGTAGGTGATCAGGGTTTCGCTGGCCAGGTCTTCGGGCTGGATCGTCGATTTGTTCGCCAGGGGGTGCTGGTTGGCCACGGCGAGCATGGCCTCGTAGGTGAACAGCGGCACGTAGGTGATGCCGGCCAGCTCCAGCGGGTCGGAGGTTACCACCAGGTCCAGGTCACCGCGGGCCAGGGCCGGCAGCGGGGCGAAGGAGAAGCCCGAGGCCAGGTCCAGTTCCACCTCGGGCCAGGCATCGCGGAACTGGTCGATGGTCGGCATCAGCCACTGGAAGCAGCTGTGGCATTCGATGGCCATGTGCAGGCGCCCGGCGGTGCCGCCGGCCAGGCGCGAGAGGTCGCGTTCGGCGCTGCGCAGCAGCGGCAGCACCGCGTCGCACAGTTGCAGCAGGCGCAGGCCGGCGCTGGTGAAGCGCACGGGCTTGGTCTTGCGCACGAACAGCTGCATGCCGAGGCGTTCTTCCAGTTCCTTGAACTGGTGCGACAGGGCCGACTGGGTGAGGTGTAGGCGCTCGGCCGCGTCCACCAGGCTTTCGCTTTCGCGCAGGGCATGGAGGGTTTTCAGGTGGCGAAGTTCGAGCATGGCGGGCCTCAGCAGCGGGGAGATCGGCGGGTTGCCCATCAATCGTTCGAGGGATGGCGGCCGGTCTTCATGAAAACGATTCATGCAGGCTACATGAGTAAAACTCTAGATGAAAGCGAATGGGTTGAGTTTGTCTCACGATCGTTCGGCCCCGAGAATGCGCCCATTCTGTTTGATTGATGGAGCATTTCGACATGGCCGTATCTCATTCCCTTGGTTTTCCGCGCATCGGGCGTGACCGTGAACTGAAAAAAGCCCTGGAGGCGTACTGGAAAGGCGAGCTGGATGAAGCCGGCCTGCGCACGGTGGGGCGCGATCTGCGCGCTGCTCACTGGCAACTGCAGAAAGACGCCGGTATCGACCTGCTGCCGGTGGGCGACTTTGCCTGGTACGACCAGGTGCTGACCCACTCGCTGAGCTTTGGCGTGATCCCCGAGCGCTTCCGTCCGCACAGCGGCAAGCCGACCCTCGACACCCTGTTCGGCATGGCCCGTGGTGTCAGCCATGGCAGCTGCTGCGGCGGCGCCCATGCCCAGGAAATGACCAAGTGGTTCGACACCAACTACCACTACCTGGTCCCCGAGTTCACCGTCGACCAGCGCTTCCAGCTGAGCTGGGAGCAGCTGTTCGACGAGGTCGGTGAAGCCCATGCCCTGGGGCACACCGTCAAGCCGGTGCTGATCGGCCCACTGACCTACCTGTGGCTGGGCAAGGCCAAGGGCGATGCCTTCGACAAGCTGGAGCTGCTCGACCGGCTGCTGCCGGTCTACGGCGAGATTCTCCAGCGCCTGGCAGCACAGGGCGTGGAGTGGGTGCAGATCGACGAACCGATCCTGGTGCTCGACCTGCCACAGGATTGGAAGAATGCCTTCGAGCGCGCCTACAACATCTTGCAGCGCGAGCCGGGCAAGAAACTGATCGCCACCTATTTCGGCGGGCTGGAAGACAACCTCGGCCTGGCGGCCAACCTGCCGGTGGATGGCCTGCACATCGACCTGGTGCGCGCTCCGGAGCAGTATCCGACCATTCTTGATCGCCTGCCGGCCTACAAGGTGCTGTCGCTTGGCGTGGTGAACGGCCGCAACGTCTGGCGCTGCGACCTGGAAAAGGCCCTCGATGTACTGCGTCATGCCCATGAACGACTGGGCGAGCGACTGTGGGTGGCGCCTTCCTGCTCGCTGCTGCACAGCCCGGTGGACCTCGGTCGCGAGGACAAGCTGGATAACGAATTGAGAGGCTGGCTGGCGTTCGCCGTGCAGAAGTGCGCCGAGGTTGCGGTGCTGGCCAAGGCCGTTGACCAGCCACAGGCCGCTGACGTACAGGCGGCACTGGCCGAAAGCCGCGCCGTGCAGGCCGCTCGCAGCCACTCGCCGCGCATTCACAAGCCCGCTGTGCAGGCACGCCTGGGAGCGGTGGTACCGGCGCACAGCCAGCGCCTGTCGCCCTTTGCCGAGCGCATCGAGAAGCAGCGTGCGCGCCTGCAATTGCCGGCGCTGCCGACCACCACCATCGGCTCCTTCCCGCAGACCTCGGCGATCCGTCTGGCGCGGCAGTCGTTCAAGCAGGGCAAGCTGTCGACGGCGGAATACACCGAAGCCATGCACAGTGAGATTCGCCACGCGGTGGAGATCCAGGAGCGCCTGGGGCTGGACGTGCTGGTGCACGGCGAGGCCGAGCGTAACGACATGGTCGAGTATTTCGCCGAGCAACTCGAAGGTTACGTGTTCACCCGCTTTGGCTGGGTACAGAGCTACGGCTCGCGCTGTGTGAAACCGGCAGTGATCTACGGCGACCTGAGCCGTCCGCAGGCAATGACGGTGGAGTGGATTCGCTACGCCCAGGGCCTGACCAAGCAGGTGATGAAGGGCATGCTGACCGGCCCGGTGACCATGCTGATGTGGTCCTTCCCCCGCGAGGATGTGAGCCGTGAGGTGCAGGCACGCCAGCTGGCCCTGGCCATTCGTGACGAGGTGCAGGACCTGGAGGCCGCCGGAATCAAGATCGTGCAGATCGACGAGGCGGCCTTCCGCGAAGGGCTGCCGCTGCGCAAGGCGCAGTGGGGCGCGTACCTGGATTGGGCCACCGAGGCCTTCCGTCTCTGTGCCTCCGGCGTGCGCGACGAAACGCAGATCCACACCCACATGTGCTACAGCGAATTCAACGACGTGATCGAGTCGATCGCGGCGATGGACGCCGACGTCATCACCATCGAAACCTCGCGTTCGGACATGGAATTGCTGGAGGCCTTCGAAGCCTTCGCCTACCCCAACGACATAGGCCCGGGTGTGTACGACATCCATTCGCCCCGGGTGCCGGACAGCGCCGAGATGGTCAAGCTGATGCGCAAGGCGGCCCAGCGCATTCCGGCCGAGCGGTTGTGGATCAACCCCGATTGCGGCCTGAAAACCCGCGGCTGGCCCGAGACTGAAGCGGCGCTGGTCAACATGGTGGCGGCTGCCCGGCAGTTGCGTAGTGAGTTGGCGTGAGGTGACGCTGGTCTACCTCTGCAGGCGGGGACCTGTAGGAGCGGGCTTGCCCGCGAGCTTTTGTTTTAGCCTTTGGGGGGCGATTGCCTGCAAGCTGTTGATGGTTTGAGCCGGTAGCGGACGCGGAGCGTCCGGGGAGGCATTCCCACGCGGAGCGTGGGAACGATCAAGGTATTTCCAGCGGCGGCGGTGGCTTGGGAACTGCACTTGTAGGAGCGGCTGGTCGGCATTCCGATTGCCCGCGAAGCTTTTTGCTCCGACTGCTGAATTGGGCTGGGGCGGAAATCGTCGGGTTCGCGGCTGAAGCCGCTCCTACGGGTGGGGGCTGCGTTCCAGATGTGGGCAGGTCGGCGCGTGCGTTCGTGTGGAACGAGCAAATACGTTCATCCGCCCGGCGTCACGACCGCTCGGCAATATTCATCAAATTGTCACGGTTCTGTGGCAGCGCGAATCATGAAATTTCACCAGACTCGCGGCTCAATGGGGTTCTGCGTTTCTGGTGTTTCTATGCGTGCGTTCATTCTTCTCGCCGCACTTCTGTGTGGTGGGCCTCTTGTTGCTGCCGAACGGTGTGACGTTCAGGCGCCGACTCATACCGTGGCGCTGGGCGATGTGCGCCTGGCGTACCAGAGTGTCGGCCGCGAAAGCGATCCGGCGCTGCTGATGGTCATGGGCCTGGGTGGGCAGCTGATCCACTGGCCGGACGAGGTGGTGGCGCGTCTGTGCGAGCAGGGTTTCCGGGTCATTCGTTTCGACAACCGTGACGTGGGCCTGAGCACCTGGGCCGAGGCGGCGCCGTCGATCAACCTGGCGTACGAAGCCTTGCGCTATCGCCTGGGCTTGTCGGTTCGGGCGCCATATCACTTGAAGGACATGGCCACCGACGCCCTGGGCCTGATGGATGCGCTGAATGTGCAGCAGTTTCACGTGCTGGGCGCGAGCATGGGCGGGATGATCGCTCAGCACCTGGCCGACCTTGCTCCGCAGCGAGTGCAGAGCCTGACCCTGGTGATGACCAGCTCCGGCGCCCAGGGCCTGCCGGCACCCAGTGCGGCGTTGCTGACACTGCTGGCCCGCCGTGAAGCGCCGAGCCGCGAGATTGCCTTGGAACAGCAGGCAGACCTGCTTGCTGCCCTCGGCAGCCCGTCGGTCACCGATGACCGGGCAACGCTGCTGCACCAGGCGGAGGTGGCCTACGACCGAGCGTTCAATCCTGAAGGCGTGGAGCGCCAGCTTGCGGCGATCCTCGCCGAGCCCAGCCGGGTGGCGCTGCTCAACCGCCTGCAGGTGCCGACCCTGGTGGTGCATGGCACGGCCGATCCGCTGTTGCCGGTGATGCACGGCGTGCATGTGGCGGCGCACATCAAGGGCAGCGAGCTGAAGCTGATTCCCGGCCTGGCCCATCGCTTCCAGGAGGCGTTCAAGGAGCCGTTGCTGGCGGCCGTGCTGCCGCACTTGCGGGCACACCGTAACGACGCACACATGGCCCAGCTGTAAGGCCAGCCATCAATAAAAAGCCCCGCTGCTCATGTGAGCAGCGGGGCTTTTTTCTGCCGAACAGGATCAGGCGGCGGTGAGGCCTTCCGGGCTGTGCGGCGACTCCACGTGCAGGTACTGGGTGAGGCGTGCCTGCTGCATCGGCGTCATGAACAGGCCGAGCTTGCTGCGGCGCCACAGAATATCGGCACTGTCCACGGCCCATTCTTCCTGGCGCAGGTAATCGACTTCACGGGTGTATAGGCCGCCGCCGAGGTGCTCGCCGAGGTCGGTGAGGTTCTCCACATTTTTCAACAAGGCCCAGGTGCGGCTGCCATAGGTGCTGGCCCAGCGCCTGGCGAGGCTGGTGGGCAGCCAGCCGTGGCGGGCGCACAGGGCTTCGACCAGGGCGCTCTGGGTGTCGAGGTTTTCTGCGCCGGGCAGGGGCGCGGTGGCGGTCCAGGGCGCGGTCATGTTCGGGTAGAACGGCGCCAGCTCGGCCAGGGCCGATTCGGCCAGCTTGCGGTAGGTGGTCAGTTTGCCGCCGAACACCGACAGCAGCGGCGCTTCGCCGGGCACCCCGGACAACGCTAGGGTGTAGTCGCGGGTGATGGCCGAGGGCTCGTCGGACTCGTCATCGCACAGTGGGCGCACGCCGGCGTAGGTGTGCAGGATGTCCGTGCGGCTCAGCTGCTGCTTGAAGTGGGTGTTGACCACTTCGAGCAGGTAATCGGTTTCCTGGTCGGTGATTTTCACCTGGGCCGGGTCGCCCTGGTATTCGCGGTCGGTGGTGCCGATCAGGGTGAAGCGTTCCTGATAGGGGATGGCGAAGACGATCCGCCGGTCCTCGTTCTGCAGAATGTAGGCCTGCTCGCCGTCGAACAGGCGCGGCACCACGATGTGGCTGCCCTGGATCAGGCGGATGCCGTAGGGCGAATGCTGCTTGAGGTCGTCGCGGATGAAGCCGGCGACCCACGGGCCGGCGGCGTTGACCAGGCCACGGGCGCGGATCGAGTACAGGCTGCCGTCGGCGCGCTCCAGGTGGATGTGCCACAGCCCCTTGCTGCGCCGGGCGCTGACGCAGCGCGTGCGCGGATGGATGTGCGCACCGCGCTCGCGGGCGGCCATGGCATTGAGGATCACCAGGCGAGCATCGTCGACCCAGCAATCGGAATATTCGAAGCCCTGCAACATGTCCGCTTTCAGCGGGCTGCCCGCGCCGAAGCGCACGCCCCGGGACGCCGGCAGCTTCTCGCGTTTGCCCAGGTGATCGTAAAGGAACAGGCCGATGCGGATCATCCAGGCCGGGCGCAGGTGCGGCCGGTGCGGCAGGATGAAACGCATGGGTTTGACGATGTGCGGCGCCTTGGCCAGCAGCACTTCGCGCTCAGCCAGCGCCTCGCGAACCAGGCGGAATTCGTAGTGCTCCAGGTAACGCAGCCCTCCGTGGATCAGCTTGCTGCTGGCCGAGGAGGTGTGCTGCGCCAGGTCGTCCTTTTCGCAAAGGAACACGGACAGCCCGCGACCTGCCGCATCGGCTGCAATCCCGACACCATTGATACCGCCGCCAACAACGGCCAGATCATAGACTTCTGCGAGGGGCGCGGCAGGGGCATGGCGATGGGGCATGGGCAGTACCTGAAGTCGAAATTGAACCTTGTGATGTTCGTTTTCGAACATGCTAGTTCAGCAGGCACGACTTCGCCACCCCCGGCGCAGGTTTTTGCGCCGAGTGGCAGGGTGGAGAGGGGTCAGACAAGGTCGAGGTGGATCTTGTGCTCGGCCAGCAGGCGGGCAATGGCCGGGGAGGGCGCGGCGTCGGTGAAAATGTGGTTCACCAGGGTAATCGAACCCAGGCGTACCACGGCATTGCGGCCGAACTTGCTGGAGTCGGCGGCGAGGAACACCTGGCGTGCGTTGTCGATGATGGCCTGGGACACGCGCACTTCCTGGTAATCGAAATCCAGCAAGCTGCCGTCTTCGTCGATGCCGCTGATGCCGAGCAGGGCGAAGTCCACCTTGAACTGCTGGATGAAATCCACGGTGGCCTGGCCGACCACGCCGCCATCGCTGCGCACCGTGCCGCCAGCAACGAGGATTTCGAAGTCGGTCTTGTCGCTGAGTTGGGCGGCCACGTGCAGGTTGTTGGTGATGATCTTCAGGCCCTTGTGGTTCTGCAGGGCGCGGGCGATGGCCTCGGTGGTGGTGCCGATGGCAATGAACAGCGAGGCATGATCGGGAATGTGCGAGGCAATGGCCTCGGCGATGCGCTGCTTTTCGTCACGCATCTGCCCGGCGCGCATGGCGTAGGCGGTGTTCTGGGTGCTCGACGCTTCGCTGGCAGCGCCGCCATGGGTGCGCCGCAGCAGGCCGTGTTCGGCCAGCTGGTTGATGTCACGGCGGATGGTCTGCGGGGTAACGGCAAAGGCCTGGGCTAGCTCATCGATACTGACGTAGCCGCGTTCGCGGGCCAGGTTGAGGATCTCGTGTTGGCGGGGTGCCAGGCTCATGGTGGCTTCCTTTTTGGGGCGCATTATAGGGTTCGCCCACGATTTTTTCAGTCCGGGCCGATTGACGCTTCATCACGGCTTGCGCTGAAACAGGCTCACCCCCTAAGGTACTCGAACTTTGTCAGAAGATTTTCACATTCGAACATGACACCTGCCATCGATCTGTTGAAAAAGGCGCGCGCCGTGCACCAGGTGCACAGCTATCACCATGACCCGAAGGCCCCGTCCTATGGCCTGGAGGCGGCGGAGAAGCTGGGGCTGGAGCCCGCGCGAGTGTTCAAGACGCTGCTCGCCGCCAGCGAAAAGGGTGAGCTGCTGGTGGCGGTGGTTCCGGTGGCGGGCAGCCTCGACCTGAAGGCGCTGGCCCATGCGGCCGGGGTGAAGAAAGCCGACATGGCCGATCCGGCTGCTGCGCAGCGCGCCACAGGCTATCTGCTGGGCGGGATCAGCCCGCTGGGCCAGAAGAAGCGCCTGCGCACGTTTATCGACACGACTGCCCAGCAGTTCCCGACCCTGTATGTCAGTGCCGGCAGGCGCGGCCTGGAAGTGGAGTTGGCGGCAGACACGCTGGCGCTGCACACCCAGGCCCAGTTCGCGGCGATAGGTCGCGAGTGAATCATTCGATCCCGATGTGCACAGCACGTCGGCCGATGCCATAACAACAAGGAAAACCTGCATGTCCCAGTACCTGCTCGCGATCGACCAAGGCACCACCAGCTCCCGTGCCATCGTCTTCAGTCACGAAGGCTTGCCGGTGGCGTCCGCCCAGCAGGAGTTCAAGCAGCATTTCCCGCAGGATGGCTGGGTCGAACACGAGGGCATGGAGCTCTGGCACAGCACCTTGCAGGTGTGCCGCGATGCGTTGCAGAAAGGCGGGCTGACGGCGAGCGACATCGCCGCCATCGGCATCACCAACCAGCGCGAAACCACTCTGGTGTGGGATGCCGCCACGGGTGAGCCGATCTACCGCGCCATCGTCTGGCAGGACCGCCGCACTGCCGACTACTGTGCAGACCTCAAGGCCGCGGGCCATGAGGCGACGGTCACGGCCAAGACCGGCCTGCTGATCGATCCGTATTTTTCCGGCACCAAGCTGCGCTGGATTCTGGAGAACGTGCCGGGCGCCCGCGAGCGTGCCGAGCGCGGCGAGCTGCGTTTCGGTACCGTCGACAGTTTCCTGCTCTGGCACCTGACGGGCGGGGCGTCGCACAAGACCGACGCCACCAACGCCTCACGCACGCTGTTGTTCAACATCCACACCCAGCAGTGGGACGCCGACCTGCTCGAGTTGTTCGAGATCCCCGCCGGCATGCTGCCGGAGGTGCTCGACTGCGCGGCCGACTTCGGCACCACCCTGGGCGATCTGTTCGGCGCGCCGCTGCCGGTGCTGGCCATGGCCGGCGACCAGCAGGCGGCGCTGGTGGGGCAGGCCTGTTTCACCCCAGGCATGGTGAAGAGCACCTACGGCACCGGCTGCTTCATGATCCAGAACACCGGCGACACGCCGGTAAGCTCCAAGAACCGCCTGCTGACCACGGTCGGCTATCGCCTGAACGGCAAGGTCACCTACGCGGTGGAAGGCAGCATTTTCGTCGCCGGGGCTGCGGTGCAGTGGCTGCGCGACGGCATCAAACTGATCAGTCACGCCCGTGACAGCGAGGCGCTGGCCATCGAGGCCGGCGATGCCTGCGGGGTGTACCTGGTGCCGGCGTTCACCGGCCTGGGCGCGCCGTACTGGGACCCCAAGGCGCGCGGTGCGATCTTCGGCCTGACCCGCGACACGGGGATTAAGGAGATCGTGACGGCCGGGCTGCAGTCGGTGTGCTACCAGACCCGCGACCTGCTGGAGGCGATGCGTCACGACGGCGCCGCTGCCCCCCATGCGCTGCGGGTAGACGGTGGCATGGTGGAGAACAACTGGGTCATGCAGTTCCTCGCCGACATTCTCGGCGTGACCGTGGAGCGACCCAAGGTGACCGAGACCACGGCCCTGGGCGTGGCCTACCTGGCGGGTCTGCAAGCCGGGCTGTACAGCGACCTGGACGCCATCGCCAGCCACTGGCATCGCCAGCAGCGCTTCGACTCGAAGATGGACGACGAGCGCCGTGCCAAGCTCTACAGCGGCTGGCTGGACGCGGTGAAACGGGTGCGCAGCGAAGGGTAGTCGCGCGCGTGTAATGTTGAGGCGACAGGGAGTGCAGTGGGTGATGGGGCGAGCCGGCACCGCTGTTATCGGATTGCTGTCCTGCGTACTGGGGGCTGCCGCGGCGCGGGCCGAGACACTGGTCATCGCGGCGGACATCTGGTGCCCGATCAATTGCGCGGAAGACGCCGAGCGGCGGGGCATCTTCGTCGAACTGGCCGAGCAGATATTCGGCGAGCACGGTATCAGCGTCGAATACCGCGCAATCAACTGGGCGCGCGCCCTGCACGAAACCCGTTCCGGGCGTATCGACGCGGTGGTCGGTGCCGGCGTCAGCGATGCGCCGGATTTCCTGTTCGGCAACGAGCCCACCGGCATTTCCCACAGCTGCTTTTATGCCCGGCCGGAGCAGGCCTGGCGCTACCAGGGCTTGGGCTCGCTGGGTGCCGTGACCCTGGGCGCCATCAATGGTTATGCCTACGGTGAAGAAATCGACCGCTATATTCGCGCCGATGATCCGGGGCAGCAGCGCGTGCAACTGGTGTCCGGCGACCACGCTCTTGCCATCAACGTCGACAAGGTCCTGCTCGGCCGCATCGACGTGACGCTGGAGAACACCTGGGTGATGGGCGCGTTCCTGTCCCAGGCCGGCGACCCTGGTGCGCTGGTGCAGGTCGGCTGCCTGCAGGCGCGTTCGCCGATCTACCTGGCATTTTCCCCGGTGCTGCCCTCAAGCGCGCGTTACCTGGCGCTTTACCAGGAGGGTCTGCGGCGTTTTCGCGAGGACGGCCGCTACGAGCAAATCGTGCAGCGCTACGGGGTCACTCAGCCGCGCTAGCACGGACTGTTACGCTCGAATATCGGCCGTCTGTGCGTGACGGGGCAATGCGCCATGGGCATGCTCGCGGGTCCATATTCGCGAGGAAGGAACCCCTGTCATGGCCCTTGAATTTCATCAGGTCGATGCGTTCAGCGACCGCCCGTTCGCCGGCAATCCCGCCATGGTCTATCGGCTGGATCACTGGCTCGACGAAGGCCAGATGCAGCAGATCGCGGCGGAGCACAACCTGGCCGAGACGGCGTTCCTGGTGAGAGAGGAGGCCGCCTGGCACATCCGCTGGTTCACCCCCACCGACGAGGTGCCACTGTGCGGCCATGCGACTTTGGCCAGTGCCTTTGTGCTGTTCAACTGCTACGGCGAGCCGGGTGAGTCCATCCGTTTTACCTGCCAGTCCGGCCTATTGCGGGTGAACCGCGATGGCGAGCGTCTGGTGCTGGACTTCCCCGTCCGTTCACTGCGCCCCAGCGACCGCCTGCAAGAGGTGGAGCGCATCCTGGGCACGCCGGTGCTGGAGGTCTGGGAAACCGAGGAACTGCTGGCGGTGCTGCCGTCCGAGGCCGCGGTGCGTGCCTGCCAGCCAGATCTGCCGGCGTTGGCCCGGCTGCCGGGGCTGGGGGTGATCGTCACGGCGCAGGGCGACACACACGACTTCGTGTCGCGTTACTTCGCACCGGGGATCGGCATCGATGAAGATCCGGTGACCGGCTCCACACACTGCACGCTGACGCCGTTCTGGGCAGAACGCCTGGGCAAGCAAGCGCTGAGTGCCTACCAGTGCTCAGCCCGGGGCGGTGAGTTGCACTGCACCCTGGAAGGCGAGCGGGTGAAGATCGCCGGCCAGGCGCTGCTGGTCGCCAGCGGTCGCCTGCACGTAGCGGGAACGTAGGGCGGGGCGGTTCAGTTGCTGCTGTAACGGCGGACGCCGGATTCCGGCAGGTTGACCTGGGCAGCGACGCTGCCCGGTGCGGCGAATGCCACCAGGTGGTCGGCAGCCACACGGATGCCGACTTCCTGGCCAGGCTGGTGGTCGGCGTGGCTGGGGAAGATCGACTCCAGCTGGCTGCCGGTGGCCAGTTGCAGGCGGTACAGGGTCGCTGCACCGAGGAAGGTCTTGCCGACGATGGTCGCCTTCTGCGGACTGTCGGGGTCATGGACGATGTCGTCCGGACGCAGCAGCACGTCCACCGCGCTGCCTGTTGGCCAGGTGTAGGCGCGGTTGCCGCGAATCAGGCCGAGCTCGGTCTGCACCGAATCCGGGCTGAGCAATTGCCCGCGAATGAAGTAACCCTGGCCGATGAAACTCGCCACGAACGGCGTCAACGGCTCGTGGTAGAGGTTGTAGGGCGTATCCCACTGCTCCAGGTGGCCACGGTTGAACACGCCTACGTGGTCGCTGACGGCAAAGGCTTCTTCCTGGTCGTGGGTGACCAGGATGGCGCTGGTGCCTCGGGCCTTGAGAATCTCGCGGACCTCCTGGCTCAGGCGTCGGCGCAGTTCGCCATCAAGGTTGGAAAAGGGTTCGTCGAGCAGCAGCAGGCGCGGTTCGGGTGCCAGTGCGCGCGCGAGCGCCACCCGCTGCTGCTGCCCGCCGGACAGCTCGTGGGGGTAGCGCTTGCCCAGGTGGTCGAGCTTGACCAGCTCCAGCAATTCCTGGGTGATGCGCCCGCTGTCAGGGTTCTTGCGGATACCAAACGCGACGTTCTCGGCCACGCTCAGGTGGGGGAACAGCGCGTAATCCTGGAACACCATGCCGATCCGGCGTTTCTCCGGGGCCAGGGTGAAACCGGCGCGGGAGATGACGTCGCCTTCCAGCTGAATCTCACCCTCGACCACCGGCTCGAAACCGGCAATGGCGCGCAGGGTAGTGGTCTTGCCGCAGCCGGAGGGGCCGAGCAGGCAGCCGATGTCACCGGCATTGAGGTGCAGGCTGAGGTTCTGCACGACCCGGTGCTCGTGGTAGCCACAGGCGAGGTCGCGCAGGCTCAGCAGGAGGGGGGCGCTCATGCGTGGTGGTAGGCCGGCTCGACCAGGAATTCCAGCAGGGCCTTCTGCGCGTGCAGGCGGTTTTCAGCCTGGTCCCAGGCGACGGAACGTGGGTCGTCGAGCAGGTCTTCGCTGATCTCTTCGCCACGGTGGGCCGGCAGGCAGTGCAGGAACAGTACGTCGTCGGCGGCCGTATCGAGCAGGGCACGGTTGACCTGGTACGGCGCGAACAGCTTCAGGCGTTCGGCGATTTCCTCTTCCTGGCCCATGGAGGCCCAGACGTCGGTGCTGACCAGGTGAGCGCCGGCAACGGCTTCACGCGGGTCGCGGAAAATCGTCACGCGGTCGCCGGCCTGGGCCAGGAAGGTGGCGTTCGGCTCATAGCCTTCCGGGCAGGCGACGCGCAACTGGAAGTCGAATTGCTGCGCGGCTTCTATATAGGAGTTGCACATGTTGTTGCCGTCGCCGATCCAGGCCACGGTCTTGCCCACGATGCTGCCGCGGTGCTCATGGAAGGTCTGCATGTCGGCCAGCAACTGGCAGGGGTGCAGATCATCGGACAGGCCGTTGATCACCGGCACGCGCGAATGGGCGGCGAATTCGGTCAGGTTGCTGTGGGCGAAGGTGCGGATCATCACCGCGTCAAGCATGCGCGACATGACGATGGCGGCATCGCCGATCGGTTCGCCACGGCCCAGCTGGGTATCACGCGGCGACAGGAAGATGGCCTGGCCGCCGAGCTGGATCATGCCGGCTTCGAACGACAGGCGGGTACGGGTCGAGGCTTTCTCGAAGATCATGCCCAGCACGCGGTTCTTCAGGGGCTCGAACAGGACGCCGCGATTGCGCAAGTCCTTCAGCTCCATGCCGCGGCGGATCAGGCTCACCAGTTCGTCCGGTGTGCAGTCCATCAGCGAGAGAAAGTGTCTTGCGCTCATCGTTAACTACCTTTTTCACAACAATACGCAGGTTCGGTGGCCAGGTTTTCACGGAAAAACGGCAGAACCTACGGCTAGAAGCCGCACAGTGCGACGAAACGGGGAAGGCGCGATCTTATAAGCAAATGACGACTGGGCGCAAATTGTCCGGCAGACGGAGCTAAGTGGACGGTTTGTAAGCATTTTTCTCGTCTCATCGTGCGAGATGTCACAAAACGGAAATATGGGCTTGCCCTGTCTAGGACGCGGGTCTTAGGATGCCGGCGCCTTTTCAGAGGCAATGCATTGCCCCCGCAATGGGGTATCCATGGAATGTTGTGCAAAGGAGCTTTACATGAAACGCATCGCGTCTATCGCCGCTATCTCTACCCTCGCCCTGCTGACTGGCTGCGCCAGCCAGAACGTTAGCCAACCGACTGCTCCGCTGAATGGTTCGGTCGAGACTAACCTCAAGGCCGACGTGAAAGTGGGCGAGATCATCACTGGTCAATCGTCGGTCAACATCCTGTTTGGCGTGTTCAAACTCGGTGGCGACACTCAGTTCGCTGACGGCGTGACTTACGGTGGCGGTGAAGGTGGTTTCGCTCTGGGTCTGGACCCGGTTGCCACTGCCAAGTCCGCAGCTGCTTTCAAAGCAGTGAAATCCTCGGGTGCCGATCTGATCGTCGCTCCGCGTTACGAAGTTAACGTGCAGGATTACCTGGTATACAAAGCCGTTAGCGTCAAAGTGACCGGCAACAAAGGCACCGTTACTTCGATCCGTTAAGAATCGTCGCGACAGCCTGAATCGGTCGGCATGATGCTGGCCGATTCATGAGACGAACGCTGCTGGCGCAGCGCCTTTCCAGCCTCCATAGTTCTTGCCTGTAGCGACCCGACCGGTCGTCTCGCACCCAGAACAATGAGGCTAGGCCATGACCAAGACCCTCCATCACCGTGCGTGTCATCTCTGTGAGGCCATCTGCGGCCTGACCATCGAGACCCAGACCGAAGCCGATGGCGCTACCCGAATCCTGTCGATCAAGGGCGATGCCCTGGACAGTTTCAGCCGTGGCCATATCTGCCCCAAAGCCGTGGCTTTGCAGGACATCCAGAACGACCCCGACCGCTTGCACCAGCCCATGCGCCGCGTTGGCAGTGAATGGCAGGCCATCGAATGGGATGAAGCCTTCGCGCTGGTGGCCGAGCGCCTCAGCGGCATTCAGGCGCGTCATGGGCAGAACGCCGTGGCGGTCTATCAGGGCAACCCCAGCGTTCACAACTATGGGTTGATCACCCACAGCAACTATTTCCTCGGCCAGTTGAAGACGCGCAATCGTTACTCCGCCACCTCGGTGGACCAATTGCCCCATCACCTGACCAGTCACCTGATGTACGGCCATGGCCTGCTGATTCCGATCCCGGATATCGATCACACCGACTTCATGCTGATCCTCGGCGGCAACCCGCTGGCGTCCAACGGCAGCATCATGACCGTGCCGGACGTGGAGAAGCGGCTGAAGGCGATCAAGGCGCGTGGCGGCAAGCTGGTGGTAGTCGACCCACGGCGCAGCGAAACGGCGGCCATTGCAGACCAGCACCTGTTTATCCGGCCCGGTCAGGACGCCGCGTTGCTGTTCGGCGTACTCAATACCCTCTTCGAAGAAAACCTGACCCGCCCCGGCGCGTTGCCAGTAGTCGGACTGGAGCAGGTGCGTGAGGCCATCGCCGGCTTTACCGCGGAAGCGATGAGCGCCCGCTGTGGCATCCCGGCCGAGACGATTCGCCAGTTGGCTCGCGATTTCGCCGGCGCCAACAGTGCCGTGTGCTATGGGCGCATGGGGGTTTCCACCCAGGCCTTCGGCACGCTCTGCCAGTGGCTGGTGCAATTGATCAACCTGGTCACCGGCAACCTCGACCGTGAGGGTGGGGTGCTGTGCACCGAACCGGCGGTTGACCTGGTTGCCTCGACGTCGGGTGGGCATTTCAATCGCTGGCAGAGCCGGGTTTCCGGGTTGCCGGAGTACGGCGGCGAGCTGCCGGTGGCGGCCCTGGCCGAAGAAATGCTGACCGAAGGCGAGGGGCAGATCAGGGCGCTGGTGACCGTTGCCGGCAACCCGGTGCTGTCGACGCCGAACGGGCGACAACTGGAGCAGGCGCTCGATGGCCTGGAGTTCATGCTCAGCATCGACTTCTATATCAACGAAACCACGCGCTATGCCGACCTGATCCTGCCGCCGACCGCGCCGCTGGAGCACGACCACTACGACACCACCTTCAACCTGTTCGCCGTGCGCAACGTCACCCGTTTCAACGAGGCGGTGCTGGCCAAGCCCGCCGGCGCGCTGCATGACTGGGAAATTTTCGTCGGCCTGGCCCAGGCGTTTGCCGCCCGCACCGGCGCCGGGCTGAAGCCGACCATGGCCCCTGACCAGATGATCGACATGGGGCTGCGATTCGGCCCCTATGGCGACCGCTCCGAGCGCAAGCTGAACCTGGCGGCGGTGCGCGAGCATCCCCATGGCCTTGACCTGGGGGCGCTCAAGCCCAACCTGGCAGCCCGTCTGAAAACTGCCAGCAAGGCGGTAGAGGCGGCCCCGGCGGTCGTGCTGGCGGACCTGCAACGCTTTGCCGCACAGCCGGTACCGACCGGCAATGAGCTGCTGCTGATCGGTCGGCGCCATGTGCGCAGCAACAACTCCTGGATGCACAACTACCACCGCCTGGTGAAGGGCAAGCCGCGGCATCAGCTGTTGATGAATCCGGCCGATCTGGAGCGTCGTGGCCTGGCGGACGGACAGCGGGTGCGGGTGCGCTCGCGCGTCGGGGTCATCGAGGTAGACGTGGCCGCTAGCGACGAGATGATGAGCGGCGTGGTCAGCCTGCCCCATGGCTGGGGGCACGCGCGCCCAGGGGTGCAGATGGCGATTGCCAGCGAGCAGCCGGGGGCCAGTGCCAATGACCTGACCGATGAGCGGCAGCTCGACAGCCTGTCTGGCAATGCGGCGCTCAATGGCGTGCCGGTGGAGGTCGAAGCGGCCTGAGCAGGCGGGGCATCGGTGATCGGGGAAGCCGAGCATTGCGCTCGGCTTTTCGTTACAATGCCGCCACCGTGCCGACCCGTGAGTCGGGAAGTTCAGTCCTGAGGTGCCCAATGGATATCATCGAAACCATCAAAGAGCAGATCGCCAACAATACCGTTCTGCTGTACATGAAAGGCTCGCCGAATGCTCCGCAGTGCGGCTTTTCCTCCAAGGCTGCGCAGGTCGTGATGGCTTGTGGCGAGAAGTTCGCGTACGTCGACATCCTGCAAAACCCGGAAATCCGTGCGAACCTGCCGAAATACGCCAACTGGCCAACCTTCCCGCAACTGTGGGTCGGTGGTGAACTGGTCGGCGGCAGCGACATTCTGGTCGAGATGTTCGATAAGGGTGAGTTGCAGACCCTGATCAAGAGTGCATCGCAGAAGACCGACGCCTGAGTCGTTCTCCAGCCCTGAAAAACCCCGCATTGGCGGGGTTTTTTGTACCTGTTGATCAAATAAAAACGGGAGCTTATGGGCTCCCGTTTTTATTGCGCGATGAACGACGTGTTTATTCGTCCATTTGCGATTGTAGGTAGTTCTGCAGGCCAACGGACTGAATCAGGCTCAGTTGGGTTTCCAGCCAGTCGATGTGATCTTCTTCTGAACAGAGAATATCTTCGAGCAGTTCACGGCTGGCGTAGTCGCCGATGCTCTCGCAATAGGCGATGGCAGCTTTCAGGTCGCCATGGGCCTTGTGTTCGATCTTCAGGTCGCACTCGAGCATTTCCTGGGTGTTCTCACCGATCAGGATCTTGCCCAGGTCTTGCAGGTTGGGCAGGCCTTCCAGGAAGAGGATGCGCTTGATGAGCTTGTCCGCGTGCTTCATCTCGTCGATGGACTCGTGGTACTCGTGCTCGCCGAGTTTCTTCAGGCCCCAATCTTCGTACATGCGCGCATGCAGGAAATACTGGTTGATAGCGACCAGCTCGTTACCGAGGATCTTGTTCAGATGCTGGATGACTGTCTTGTCGCCTTTCATTTTTTGCGCCTGCCTGAGAGATGAAGTGGATATAGCTCGGAATTCTCGTCTCAAGAAAGCAGGCTGTCAAACATAAGTGTTTGATATATAAGTGAAATTAAATATAAATACGAATGTTTAAGTTCTGCGTTATGTCGCTAACTAATTGAATTAAAGGCATAAAAAAACCGGACATGTAGTCCGGTTCTTTTTAAACAGGAAAATCAGGCTGCAACAAAATTTCCAGAATGGGAAATGGCGGCCTGGCTGCTCTGAACTTCGCTGAGCGTTTCACGTACGACCTGTTTGGCCAGGCACGCACATTTGCCACATTGGCTGGCTACGCCGAGGGTCTCGCGCACATCACGGTAGCTGCAGCAACCTTCGTAGATTGCATCGCGGATCTGACCGTCAGTGACACCTTCGCAGAGGCAGACATACATAAACTGAACTCATCGCTGGGCAGTGATTCGATGGATCGGATACTAATGTTAATGAGAATGCTTGTCAAAGATCGATTGAGAACAGAGCCCGATGGGGGATGAACGGTCATCCCGGCAGACGCCAGCAGCCGCTAGATCGGAAATTGCTCGATCACCGTACGTACCCGCTTGAGTACCGCTTCGAGCTGCTCCAGTGGCACGGAACTCAAGCCAAGACGCAGCGCATGCGGTGCATGAGTCGCGGTGGAGTAGGCTTCGGCCTTGGAAACGGCGATATTGTGCGCCGCCAGAGCCGTGGCGATGCGGTCCATGCGCAGCTCTTCTGGCAGCGGTAACCACACGAACAGCGAGCACGGGTTGGCGATTACGGTCATGCCCTGGAACACCCGCTGTGCGATGGCTTGCCGTTGCTGCGCCTCGATCCGCTGCGCGGCTTCCAGGCGGGCCACCGTGCCATCGGCGATCCAGCGCGTACCCATCGCCGTGATCACACTGGGCAGGCTCCAGTGGCTTGCGCGTACCTGACTTCTGACCCGGGCCACCAGCGTTTCGGGAACGACCAGATAACCGAATCTCAAACCCGTGGCCACGCTCTTGGACAGGCTGGAAACGTACAGGGTGCGTTCCGGTGCCAGCGCGGCGAGGGCGGGCGGGGCGCCGTCGGCCAGGTACGCATAGGCGGCGTCTTCGATCAGGAAGCAATCGTGGCGCCGGGCAATCTCGACGATGCCCTGGCGTTGGGCATCGCTGAGCACCCAGCCCAGCGGGTTGTGCAGCGTCGGCATGCAGTAGATCGCTCGTACGCTGCGTTCGCGGCAAAGCTGGTCTAGGGCGTGCAGGTCTGGCCCGTCGTTCTGTACAGGCACCAGCCTGAGGGCAAGCCCCTGGGCGCTGGCGATCATCTTTATGCCGGGGTAGGTGAGGGCATCGACTGCAAGCTGGTCGCCTGGGCCCAGCAACGTCCTGACGGCGATATCGAGCCCGTGTTGTGCTCCGTTGACCAGGAAGATCCGCTCGCCCTGTACTTCGATACCCCGTTGGCGAGCGAGAAAGTCGGCGACGATCTGGCGCTCGTGGCGCCGCCCGCCGGGCGGTTGCTGGTGCAGCAGGGCAGTGAGGTCGCCCGAGGTGGACAGCTCGCGCAGCATGGTTCGGAGCATGTCCGCCTGACCTGGTTGGGTCGGGTGATTGAACGACAGGTCGAGGGTTTCGCTGTTCAGGCGCGCCTCGTCGGCGCTGTCCCAGTCACGTTGCTGAGGGCGGTCCCTTACGAAGGTGCCACGTCCGGTTTCCCCGACCACCAGGCCCATCGCTTTGAGCTTCGCGTAGACCTTGCTGGCCGTGGCCAGCGCGACTCCATGCCGGGCCGCCAACTGGCGGTGCGTCGGTAGCAGGGTGCCTGGCGGCAGGCGCCCGCTGCGGATGTCGGCGGTGAGCTGTTCGACCAGACGAGAAACCGGAGAGGAGGCCATGTGCGTATCTAGGACAATTTTTTGATTGTCCCAATCTACGGGAATAGCCTGCGACTGGAAAGCCATGTCGTGTTGCCCGCCTCGGCCGCGGACGCACGTTATAGAAGGAGAGACGCAATGCCTGACACCTCTCGATACCTGCCGGTGCTGACCTACCTTCAATTGCAGCTGTCCGGGCAGCTGGGCGCCGACGAAGTGACACACATGCACTACCCGACCGCCATTTCACGCCTGCTTGGCTTGCGGCTGATCGAGATTGGCGAGGCGATGGCGGTCATCGAACTGGATGCCGACCCCATGCGGCATGGCAACCAGCAGGGCACGGTTCATGGCGGGCTGCTCTGCGAGCTGGCGGATGCGGCGATCGGCACCGCGCACTCGACCTTGATGGCAGCCGGCGAAACCTTTACCAGCATCGACCTGAAGGCGACCTTCTTGCGTCCGGTGTGGCAATCACAACTGCGTGCCCATGCGCGACCCACCCACCGGGGCAGGACCATCAGTCATTATCTGTGCGAGATCACACGAGACGACGGCAAGGTCGTGGCCAGTGTGGCGAGTGCGGTGATGACGTTACGGGGCGAGGGCGCTGAGGGGCGCTGAAAGCAGCGTCCCAGGCGCTTGCGGGCCTGGGACGCGAGGGGGGTCAGTCGTCGAAGTCCATCCAGCCGCCCATTTCCTTCCAGCGGTTGACGATGCCGCAGAACAGCTCAGCCGTCTTCTCGGTGTCGTAGCGCGCCGAGTGGGCTTCGCGGCCGTCGAACTCGATGCCAGCGGCCTGGCACGCCTTGGCCAGCACCGTTTGTCCATAGGCCAGGCCGGCCAGGGTGGCGGTGTCGAAGCTGGAGAACGGGTGGAAAGGGTTGCGCTTGATGCCCGTGCGCGCCACGGCCGCGTTCAGGAAGCCGAGGTCGAAGCTGCTGTTGTGCCCGACCAGGATCGCCCGCTTGCAGCTGTTAACTTTCAAGGATTTGCGCAGGCCACGGAAAATCTCGCCCAGGGCGTGCTCTTCGGTGACGGCCATGCGCAGCGGGTGATCAAGCTTGATCCCGGTGAACTCCAGCGCGGCCTGTTCGATGTTGGCACCTTCGAACGGCTCGATGCGGAAGAAGTGGGTGTGCTCCGGGTAGAGGAACCCCCCTTCGTCCATACCGATGGTGGTGGCAGCGATTTCCAGCAGGGCGTCAGTGGTGCTGTTGAAGCCGCCGGTCTCCACGTCCACGACTACCGGCAGGTAGCCACGAAAACGTGCGGCCATGGGGTGGCGCGGGCCGCTAGGGGCGGCGCCATCGAGTTCGTCGTCGTACAGGTCTTCGCTCACGCGTTGTCCTCCAGCAGGCGCCAGCGCAGTGTTTCACCGGCGCGCAGCGGAATGACGGTCTGCTCGCCGAACGGCAGGCTCGCCGGGGCGTTCCAGTCCTCGCGGACCAGGGTGATGGTGTCGGTGTTGCGCGGCAGGTCGTAGAAGTCCGGGCCGTAGTGGCTGGCGAAGGCTTCCAGTTTGTCCAGCGCATTGCGCTGCTCGAAGGCTTCGGCATACAGCTCGATGGCGGCGTAGGCGGTGTAGCAGCCGGCACAGCCGCAAGCGGCTTCCTTGGCGTGCTGGGCGTGGGGCGCCGAATCGGTACCGAGGAAGAACTTGGGGCTGCCGCTGGTGGCGGCGTCGAGCAGGGCCACCTGGTGTGTGTTGCGCTTGAGGATCGGCAGGCAATAGAAGTGCGGGCGAATACCGCCGACCAGCATGTGGTTGCGGTTGTACAGCAGGTGCTGGGCGGTGATGGT
>JBLZZJ010000017.1:0-48518 GCA_050282285.1 Pseudomonas sp. | reverse complement strand
TGGTTGCGGGAGCAGGATTTGAACCTACGACCTTCGGGTTATGAGCCCGACGAGCTACCAGACTGCTCCATCCCGCGGCGGCCATTCTATCCATCTGCGGGGGGCTGTCAACCGTTACCTTCGGAAAAAATGTTTTTTGTTCAGATGCTTAGCGTTTCTGATGAACCGTTTTAAACGGCTTCGGCCCTGTCATACGGGCGTTTCAGCCGCTTGCCGGGTGAGATGGTTTGGCACCCGAAAATCGATATGTATCGACAGCCGGTGCAATCGGCGTTTAGCGGCGTAGCCCCACAGGGGAGTGTTGGGCTAGAGTCCGCGGCTATTCAACAGGAGGAACCCCATGGGACTTCAATGCAAAGCCTGCGGCGCGACCGTGGTGACTGGCTCGGAGGCCTGCCCGGCCTGCGGCACCAAACTGTCCAACAAGCTGACCTACCTGCGCCTGGCCGCCCTGGTAATGGTTATCGTGCTGGTGGGCAAGGCCTACCTGGACAAGCCTGCCGAAACGGATGCCGGACAGGCTCCGCCAACCAATACAGTCGAGCAGTAACGGGCAGCCCGTAGCGAAACGATGAGCGCACGCAAGATCATCCACGTGGACTGCGACTGCTTTTATGCGGCAATCGAGATGCGTGACGACCCCAGCCTGGCGAACAAGCCGTTGGCCGTTGGCGGCGCGGCGGATCGTCGTGGAGTGATTGCGACCTGCAACTACGAGGCGCGCGCCTATGGGGTGCGCTCGGCCATGGCGTCCGGGCATGCGCTCAAGCTCTGTCCCGATCTGCTGATCGTCAAGCCGCGTATGGATGTCTACAAGGCGGTGTCCCGGGAGATTCACGGAATCTTTCGTGATTACACCGACCTGATCGAGCCGCTGTCGCTGGACGAGGCTTATCTGGACGTGTCAGACAGCCCGCACTGCGGGGGCAGCGCCACGCGGATCGCCCAGGAGATTCGTAAGCGGGTTTCCCAGGAACTGCATATCACCGTCTCGGCCGGGGTTGCGCCGAACAAGTTCCTGGCCAAGATCGCCAGCGACTGGAAAAAGCCCAACGGACTGTTCGTGATCACCCCTGATCAGGTCGATGCCTTCGTCGCGGAGCTGCCTGTCAGTACCTTGCACGGTGTTGGCAAGGTGACCGCCGACAAGCTGGCGCGACGGGGGATTGTGCTGTGCCAGGATTTGCGCGAGCGGGGCAAGCTGATGCTGGTCAGGGAGTTCGGCAGCTTTGGGGAGCGCCTGTGGAACCTGTCGCAGGGCATCGACGACCGGGCGGTGCAAACCGATAGCCGGCGTCAGTCGGTCAGTGTCGAGACCACCTACGACCAGGACTTGCCGGACCTGGCGGCCTGTGTGGCGCAACTGCCGCAGTTGCTCGAGGAGTTGGCCAGGCGCATGGCGCGGCTGGATCCGAGCTATCGGCCGGACAAACCCTTCGTCAAGGTCAAATTCCACGACTTCACCCAGACCACCCTGGAGCAGGCGGGGGCGGGGCGCGATCTGTCCAGCTATACCGCGCTGCTGGGCGCGGCGTTCGCCCGGGGCAACAAGCCGGTGCGCTTGCTGGGTGTGGGTGTGCGCCTGCACGACATGCGCGGGCGGCAGGAGCAGCTGGAACTGTTCCTGCCGTAGGTCATCGGCGTGTGTGCGGTGTTCAGTCTTCGATGGGCCAGAGGCGGATCGGCTTGCCGTTGGCCGGCCACAGTTGCAACTGCTCATGCTCGGACATATCCCAGCGCACCACGGTCCCCAGGTATTCGAGGAAGCTGCTTTCCTGTTCCATCAACGCAGGCGCACACAGTTTGCGTGTGCTGCCCGGTGCGCCGAAGCTGAGGTTCTCGCCGTCCAGGGTGTAGCTGGCGAACCAGTGGTTGCAGCCCGCGTTGCCGTAGGCGCGCCCTTCACCATCGAGGGTGATGGTCAGGTGGCTGCGGTCGATGAGCGGGCGCTCCCCGATCCACTCCACCTGGTAAGTACGCTCCGTTTCCAGTTGCAGCGAAGTACTGGCACAACCGGCCAGGCTGGCGCCGAGCAGGGTGAGGGTGAGTACGTGCTTCATCAGGCTTCCTTCTGGCAGCTTGGGCAGAGATGGCGCCCCCCGACGCTGCGCCAGCCCAGTTCATTGATGCGTGCTTCGGCTGCGGGGGCCTGGGCTTTCTTGCCAAGACTGGCGTCTACGGCGAATTCGAAGTCCAGCTGTTTGCTGCAGCCGTCACAGTTGACCTGCCAATTGTAGATGGCCAGTTCGCCGAAGGCCGGGCCGTGGGCAACCGATACCCATTGGCCGGGCGGGTTGATCAGGTGGCGCACTTTTTCCACTTGCAGGCGCATGGAGAGGTCCTTGCTGCCTTTGAGGGTGACCAGCAGGCTGTCGCCGCTCTTGATCGAGCCGCCGTTGCCGGTGACCTGGTAGCGACCCGGTGCCAGGGCGCGGCACTCGATCAGGGTGTGTTCGGGGTTGAGCAGGTTGTAGCGAAAATCGTGTTCAGCCATGGTTCCTCCAGAGTGGCGCGAATGCTATCACGCGCGGGGCTGGACCCGATTGACCGGCGAGCCGGCAAGCCAGGCGGTGATGGTGCCGCGAGTAGTGCCGGCGCATCGCCAGCGCTCCTCCCTATGCACGTCAGGACGTGGTCTCGGCCACCGAAGCCAGTCGTTCCATGGCGTCGTCCAACTCATCCAGGGCCTGGAACGCGGCCGGGTCGCTCTGCTTCAGCAGGACTTCGCTGCGCTGGCAGGCTGCGCGCAACTGCGGCACGCCGCAGTAACGGGTCGCCCCATGCAGACGGTGGACACGCTCGATCAGCGCATTGCGATCGTTGCTTTCCCGGGCCTGGCGAATGGCTTGGCGGTCCGCTGGCAGGCCAGCCAACAGCATCGCGAGCATGTCGGCGGCCAGGTCGGCTTTGCCGGCGGCCAGGCGCAAGCCTTCGGCGGCGTCGAGCACCTCGGCGGTCTGGCCAGGCGTGTCGTTGTCCTGGCTACGCTCCGGCCCCAGGCTGCGCAACGACAAGCCGGTCCACTTGAGCAGGACCTGCGCCAACTGCCGCTCGCCGATGGGTTTGGTCAGGTAGTCATCCATGCCGCTCTGCAGCAAGGAACGTTTTTCGTTGGCCAGGGCATGGGCAGTGAGGGCGACGATGGGGACCGGCGTCTGATTGCGCTCGCTTTCCCACTGGCGAATCGCTTCGGTGGTCTGCCGGCCGTCCATGCCCGGCATTTGCACGTCCATGAAGATCAGGTCGAACGTCTCGCGCTTCGCCTGTTCCAGGGCCGCATAGCCACTGTCGGCGGCGGTGACCTTGGCGCCCATGTCATCAAGGAGGGTCTGCACCAGCAGCAGGTTGGCCGGGTTGTCATCCACACAGAGGATCTTCGGCGTGCGGCTCGGCCCCGGTTGTGGCGCTTCAATGCGCGTGTGGCGCGGGCTGATGAGGTCGGCCAGGGCCCGTTGCAGCTTGCGCGTACAAGCGGGCTTGGCCTGCAGCTGGCTGTGGGCGTCGGGCAGAATCTCGTGGTAGAGCGTGTATTCGGTGGTGGGGCAGAGCACCACGCTCTTGCAGTCCAGGTGATCGAGGTCCCAGACCCGTTGCCCCAGGTATTCCGGCGTCAGTTGCTGCGCGGTGACGCCCAGGACCGCCAGGTCGATGCGTTGAGCGCCCAGGCGCGACACGCCGACGGCCTCGACCAGGGCGTCGATATCGGAAAAGGCATGGACCTGCAGGCCGCAGTCTTCCAGCTGATGCTGCAGGGCCTGGCGCGACAGCTCGTGGCTTTCCAGGATCGCCGCATGGCGGCCCAGCAATGGTGGGCGCGGCAGGTCTTCGGCGTCGTCGCGGGCCTTGGGCAGGCTCAGGCTGATCCAGAATTCGGAGCCTTGGCCTGGGCTGCTGTCCACGCCGATTTCGCCACCCATCTGCTCGATCAGGCGTTTGGAAATCACCAGCCCCAGGCCCGTTCCGCCCGCCTGGCGCGACAGCGAGTTGTCCGCCTGGCTGAAGGCCTGGAACAGTGCCCGCAAGTCGTCGGGAGACAGGCCGATGCCGGTGTCCTGCACGCTGATGCGCAACTGCGCCCGGTCGCTGTCTTCGTCTTCGAGCATGGCGCGGATGACGATGCTGCCCTCGCGGGTGAACTTGATCGCGTTGCTCACCAGGTTGGTCAGCACCTGCTTCAGCCGCAGGGGGTCGCCGACCAGCGACAGCGGCGTGTCGCGGTACACCAGGCTGAGCAGCTCCAGCTGCTTTTCATGGGCGGCTGGGGCCAGGATGGTCAGGGTGTCCTGCAGCAGGTCGCGCAGGTTGAACGGAATGCTTTCGAGCACCAATTTGCCGGCCTCGATCTTCGAGAAGTCGAGAATCTCGTTGATGATGCTGAGCAGGCTGTCTGCGGATTTTTCGATGGTGCCGAGGTAGTCCTGCTGGCGCGGCGTCAGCTCGCTTTTCTGCAGCAGGTTGGTGAAGCCGAGGATGCCGTTGAGTGGTGTGCGGATCTCATGGCTCATGTTGGCCAGGAACTCGGACTTGATGCGGCTGGCCTCCAGGGCCTCCTTGCGCGCGAAGTCCAGTTCGATGTTCTGGATCTCGATGGTTTCCAGGTTCTGGCGGACGTCTTCGGTGGCCTGGTCGATGCTGTGCTGCAGTTCTTCCTGGGCATTCTGCAGAGACTCGGCCATGCGGTTGATGCCGGAGGCCAGTTCATCCAGTTCGTGACTGCCAAGGGACGGCAGGCGGGTTTCCAGGTGACCGTCCTTGAGCTGCACAACGCCGTGTTTTATCTGCAGCAGGGGCTCGTTGATGCTGCGGCTCATGCGCAGGGCGAGCAGGGCGGTGACGATCAACCCGGCCGCGATCAGCAACAGGCTGGTGACCAGGCTGCGGTAGCCGCTGAGCAAGGTGTTGTGGTGCGACAGCTCCAGCTCGACCCAGCCGAGCAGGCGTTCGCCGTCGGGGACAGAGGCTTCGTCGGTAAAGCTCAGGTGCTGTTCCAGGACGGGCAGCAGAAAGCGCGTGGTGTCCTGGCCGCTGTGCTGGCCGGCCTGGGATTCGCCGAGCACCGGCTCGGGGGTGAGCATGCTTGGTCCGGCATGGGCCAGCCGGGCGCGCTCTGCGCCCAGGAAGGTCACCGCGCGGACGTCCGGATGCTCCAGGGTCTGATTGGCGATGCGCTGCAGCAGCACGGCGTCGTTGTGCTGCAGTGCTGGCGCGGCCAGGGGCGCGAGCTGCTCGGCGACCATCTGCCCGCGTTGCAGCAGTTGCCCCTGCAAGCCGGACAGTTGCATCCAGGTGAAGTAGCCGCCGAGCACCAGCGCCAGCAGGCTGGTCGGCAGCAGGGTGAGCATGAGTACGCGGCCTTTGATGCCTAAGTCCTTGAACACTCGATTCCTCCCGCGTTGTCGTTTGCGCAGTGTAGCGATTCGTCCGCCGAGAATCTGTAGGTGAGTGTCAGCGTGATCGCGGGTAGAATTGTTCTCATTTACGGTTCTGGTGTACTCGTGATGCAGGCATGTTCCTCCCTCTCCCCACGAATCCTGGCGGTTGAAGACGACCCGTTGCTCGCGGCCCATCTGCAATCGCACCTGCAGGATCGTGGTTTTGACGTCACCCTGAGCGACGATGGCGGCAAAGGCTTGCACCTGGCCGAACGCGGTGACTACGACCTAGTGCTGATGGACATCATGCTGCCCGGTCTCAGCGGCCTGGAGGCATTGCAGCGCCTGCGCAAGCGGCGCGGCGTACCGGTGATCCTGATGTCGGCGCTGGGCGCCGAGCAGGACCGCATCGCCGGGTTCACCCAGGGTGCGGACGATTATTTGCCCAAGCCCTTCAGCCTGGGCGAGCTGAGCGTACGCATCGATGCGGTTCTGCGACGGGTGGCCTACGAGCGCCGTGACCAGGCGACCTTGGTCGATGAAGGCGCGCTGGAATTCGATGAAGGACGGGCGGATGTGAGCCTGGCCGGTGTCTGGGCAGGCCTCACGCCAACCGAGTTTCGGCTGTTGGAGCTGCTCTGGCGGCACAAGGACGAAGCGCTGAGCAAGCCGTTCCTCTATCAACAGGCGCTGCGCCGGGCCTATGCACAGCATGACCGCAGCCTGGACATGCACGTCAGCCATATCCGCCGCAAACTGCAATCGATCGGCTACACCGCTGCTCGGGTGGACACGGTGTGGGGCAAGGGCTACGTGCTCGTGCAGGCCAGCGCATGAGTCTGCCTGGCAGGCATTCGCTGTTCTGGCGGCTGACCGGCGCGCTGGCGCTGTTCTGCCTGCTGCTGGTGAGCCTGCATGTGGACCTCGGGCGCCTGCTGACGGAGGCCACGTCCTATCTGCCGCAGTCGACCAAGAACGTGCTGGTCGACTACGCGAAGGACGCCGAAAAGGTCCTGGACGAGCAGGGCACGGCGGGTGTCGACGATTTTCTGCGCGACCTGCGTGAGCGTGAGCACATCTGGGCGGTGGTGGTCGATGAACACCAGCATTCGCTGTCGTCAGTGCCTCTGACCGAAGAAGAGCGGCAAAAGCTGAATTTCGTGCGCAAGCTGAACTTCCCGGTCGGCCGTCCGGGCGGTACGCCCACCTTCTATATACCGTTCGCCGATGGTGAGCGCCGTCTGGTGATGGAGCTGCCCGCGCACCTTAGCCCGCGCAAGTACAGCGAGTTGTGGGAAATCCTGGCGCAGCGTGTGCTGCCGGCTCTGCTGGCCGTCGTGCTGGGCATGTTGCTGTACAGCCTGCTGATCGCACCGCTGGCCATTCTGCGCCGCCAGGCTGCGGCGCTGAGTGCGGGTGATCTGTCTGCCCGGGTGGGCCCGCAGGTAGGGCGCCGGCGTGATGAATTGGGCGAGTTGGCGAGAACCTTCGACCATATGGCGGGGCGGCTGGAGAACACCGTGTCGTTCCAGCGTCAGTTGTTGCGTGACTTGTCCCATGAGCTGCGTACGCCGCTCAGCCGGTTACGCGTGGCAGGCGAGAACGAGCAGGACATCGACGCGCTGCGCCAACGCCTGGAGCGTGAGGTCGAGGGCATGGACAAGCTGATCGGCGACACCCTGGAGCTGGTCTGGCTGGATACCGAACGGCCAAGTCTGCCGCTGGAGCCGGTGGATGTAGGCCGGCTCTGGGATGTTCTGCGGGAAAACGCCTGCTTCGAAACCGGCTGGGATCTGCAGCAAATGCCCTGCGAGCTGCCAGCCGACTGCCGGGTGCAGGGCAACCTGAACGGCCTGGCCCAGGCCTTGGAAAACATCCTGCGCAATGCCATCCGCCATTCACCTCAGGATGGCTCGGTTCGCCTGGCCGGACGCCGCGAGGGGGCGTACTGGCAGCTGTGGGTCGATGACCAGGGGCCGGGTGTTGCAGAGGATCAGCTGGAGCGCATTTTTCAACCCTTTACCCGCCTCAACGCTGCCCGCCCAGGCGGCGACGGTTTCGGTCTGGGATTGGCCATTGCGCGCAGTGTGGTGCAGATGCAAGGCGGTGGAGTTTGGGCGGAGAACGGCGGTAGCGGGTTGCGCGTCTGTCTGAAGATGCAAAGTGTATAGTTTGTAAATGAGATTTACTCACATTTGACTCTGGGTATCATCTGCGTCGGCGGATAGCGCTGGCATGCCTCAAAGGCGCTTTTTTGAAGGGTTTGAAGCAAACCCTGCCTGCATGCCTTCAGCGCGTCCGGTTGCAAGTCGAGCCTCTACGGCTCTGCCACTTGCTCAACCGATGAACTCACCGACGGTGATCAGGAGATACAGATGTCATGCGCTTCGCATAGATCCGCAGCCACGCGGCAGCCAATGCTCAACAAAACGCTGCTGGCCAGTGCCCTGGCCGTTTTGGCGTGCTCTGCCCATGCCAGCGAGCCGGCGGATCTCGGCCCGGTGGTCGTCACGGCCTCCGGTTTTGAACAGAGCGTCAAAGATGCGCCTGCCAGTATCTCGGTCATTACCGCCGAAGAGCTGAAGAAGAAATCCTACAGCGACATCACCGACGCCCTGAAAAACGTGGCCGGTGTGCAAATTGCGGGCGGTGGGGTCGAGCGCTCGGTGATGATCCGTGGCATGACGTCCGACTACACCCTGTTCCTGATCGATGGCCGCCCGGTTCAGGGCAACGACTCCTTCGGCCTCAACGGCACCCAGGGTGGCACGCCGATCAACTTCCTGCCGCCTCTCGAAGCGATCGAGCGCATCGAAGTCATTCGCGGCCCGGCATCGTCCCTGTACGGTTCCGATGCCATGGGCGGGGTGGTCAACGTCATCACCAAGCGCAGCCGCAACGAGTGGTCGGGCAGTATCACCAGCGAATACCTGATGGCCGATAGCTCGAACAAGGTCAACGAGGACGGCTTCCAGACCAGCGCCTACCTCAATGCACCGCTGATCGACGACGTGCTGTCGCTACAACTGACCGGCGACTTCCAGAAACAGGAAGAAAGCCGCTTCACCGGTGCCGATGACAGCCAGGCCTCTGACCCCGAGTACAAGCGGCGCAACGCCGGCGGCAAGCTGAGCTGGAACATCGACGAGCAGAACATGTTGACCCTGGGCCATACCCAGGCCGTACAGGAGCGCTGGACCCACCCGGGTCGGAGCGTGGCCGCCACCGAAGAGGCGTCCTACAACGAGTCGATCAAGAAGAACTACTACGTGACCCTCGAGGGCCGCTACGACGACCTGCTGTGGAACAGCTACATCGACTACGACACCACGGAAAACCCGAGCCGCGTCAACGCCAACACCGGCAACGGCATCGAGTTCGAGGTGCTGACCGCCAACACCCAGGCCACCTATTTCATGGAATCCCACACTCTGACGGGTGGCCTGACGCACAAGTACGAAAACCTGGAGGACGGCTCCACCAGCGGCCTTCGTCCACCCGTGGTGCCGGTGGCCGACGCGGTGGTCGAGATGAACCGCTACCAGAACTCGATTTTCCTCGAGGACGACTGGAGCCTGACCGACGACCTGACCCTGACACTGAGTGGCCGTTACGACGACAACCAGGTGTTCGGCGGCCATTTCAGCCCCAAGGTCTATGCCGTTTACCACCTGAACGACAACTTCACCCTCAAGGGCGGCATGACCTCCGGCTACAAGGCGCCGAGCCTGCGTTCGAGCGCCACCGATTTCGGTTCGTCTTCCCGGGGCGGGGTGATCATCGGCAACCCCGAGCTGACGCCGGAAACCAGCGTCAACCATGAGCTCGGCATCGCCTACGAGAACATCGAGCACGGCCTGAACACCACGCTGACCGTCTACAAGATCGATTACGAAGACAAGATCAACCGCACCGGCCGCGTGTGCGCGCAGAACGTCGCGTGCGAATACAACGGCACCTCCTATCCGGCCCATGCGTTTGGCTATACCGCCTACGAGAACGTGGCCAAGGCCGAGCTCAAGGGCGTCGAGTTCACCCTCGATTACCAGTTGCTCGACGATGTGATGTACCGCCACAGCTACACCTTCACCCACACCGAGCAGAAGTCCGGCGAGTACAAGGGCGAGCCGCTCAATGACGTGGCCAAGCACATGTTCAATGCCTCGCTGGACTGGCAGGCCACCGAAAAGCTCAACCTGTGGACCCAGTTCAACTTCCGCGGCGAAACATCCGGGCGTTGGCAGACCGGCACCAGCGGTGCCGGCACCAACGGCGTGACCTACCCGTCCTACAGCTTTGTCGATGTCGGCCTCGTCTACCAGGCCACCAAGGACCTGAGCCTGAAGACCGGCGTTTATAACCTCGGCAACAAGGAGGTCAACATCGAAGACGGCTTCGCCTCCAACCTGGACGGCCGACGCTACATGTTCGCCTTCACCCAGCGTTTCTGATCCGCCGCCCTCGCGCCGCGCCCGATGCAGTGGGTGCGCCGGGGGCGTTGCCTGTGGCTGACCGCTTGAGCCCATGCCGGCCTTCAGGCGGTCCCCGTCGAATTCACCCGATAACAAGCCTGATAAAAGGAAAACGACCGTGCCCTTGTTCCAACCCATTGCGAAGAAACTGCTGCTGATCGCCAGTCTGCTGGTGGCCATGCCCGCTGCCCAGGCGGCGTTCCCGCTGGACGTGCAACACGGCCAGGGCAACCTGACGCTCGAGCAGGCGCCCAAGCGCGTGGCCGTGTTCGACCTCGGCGTGCTCGATACCCTGGACGCCCTTGGCGTTTCCGCCGCCGGCGTGCCTCAGATGGCAGGCCCGGCCTACCTCAAGACAGCGTACGAAGGGCGTGACGCCGCCAACATCGGCACCCTGTTCGAGCCGGACTACGCGGCCCTGGAAGCGCTGAAGCCTGACCTGATCATCATCGGCGGTCGCTCCAGCGCGGCCTACGACAAGCTGTCCGACGTGGCGCCAACCATCGACCTGAGCATTGCCCCGGACCAGTTTCTGGCAGGCGTGCACGGCAACCTGCAACTGCTGGGCGCCATCTTCGACAAGGAAGAAAAAGCCGCACAGCTGGATGCCGAGCTGAAGCAGGCCCTGGCCGCGCTGCATGGCAAGAGCCAGGGCGTGAGTTCGCTGACCCTGTTCACCATCAATGATGCGTTGATGCTGCATGCACCGGGCGAGCGTTTCGGCATGCTCAACGAGGTGCTGGGCACCCAGGCGGTGGTCGAGGCAGTGGCGCCGTCGGCCCAGTCCCAGGCGCGGCCGGCCCCGGATTCGCCGGAAGCCAAGCAATTGCGCGAGCGGCAGAAGGTGCGCCTGGAGGCTGCGCTGAAGGAGCAGCCGCAGTGGCTGATCGTGCTGGACCGTGGTGCGGCCACCGGCGGTGAGGGCAAGGGCGCCGAAACCCTGGCCAATCATGCGGGCGTTTCCGCCAGCTCCGCCTTCAAGAGCGGCCAGGTGTTCTACCTCGAGCCGGCGACCTGGTACATCGCCACGGGCGGCTACCAGGGCCTGATGGCCACTCTGAAGGATTTCCGCGAAGCGCTGTGATCCCGCAGACAAAGAATGGGGGCATCATGCCGCGATGCTGATCGCGGCGTGATGCCGCGACGGGTTCGGCGTATCATGACGCCCCTTCGCGTCAGTCCGGATTCGAGCGACCCCATGACCCTGCAATTCCCCACCATCGCCGATTGCATCGGCAACACCCCGCTGGTGCGCCTGCAACGACTGCCCGGCGCTACCACCAACACCCTGTTGGTGAAGCTGGAAGGCAATAACCCGGCCGGTTCGGTCAAGGACCGTCCGGCGCTGTCGATGATCACGCTAGCCGAGCTGCGCGGCGATATCCAGCCTGGCGACACCCTGATCGAAGCCACCAGTGGCAACACCGGTATCGCCCTGGCGATGGCGGCGGCAATCAAGGGCTACAAAATGATCCTGATCATGCCGGACAACTCCACCGACGAGCGCAAGTGGGCGATGACTGCCTATGGCGCCGAGCTGATTCTGGTCAGCAAGGAGGAGGGCATGGAGGGCGCTCGCGATCTGGCCGAGACCCTGCAGGCCGAAGGCCGTGGCAAGGTGCTCGACCAGTTCGCCAATGGCGACAACCCCGAGGCGCACTACACCGGCACCGGTCCGGAGATCTGGCGTCAGACCGGCGGTACCATCACCCATTTCGTCAGCTCCATGGGCACCACGGGGACCATCATGGGCACTTCGCGCTACCTCAAGGAGCAGAACCCGGCGATCGAGATCGTCGGCTTGCAGCCGATGGAAGGCGCAGCCATCCCCGGCATCCGCCGCTGGCCCGAGGAATACCTGCCGAAGATCTACCAGGCCGAGCGTGTGGACCGCGTGGTCGATATGGCTCAGCGTGAAGCCGAAGACGTGATGCGCCGCCTGGCCCGTGAAGAAGGCATCTTCTGTGGTGTGTCGTCGGGCGGTTCGGTGGCGGCCATGCTGCGCCTCTCCCAGCAGGTGGAGAACGCGGTGATGGTGGCGATCATCTGCGACCGTGGCGACCGCTACCTGTCCACGGGCGTGTACGACACGCCGGAGGCCTGATGGCCAAGAAGTCGGGCGGTTTGCGCTTCCAGCCCAGCGGCGGTTCGCGCGCGCCTCATGTTCCCGTGGGCAAGAAGCAGCGCCTGGCGATCGAGCGCCTGGCCAATGACGGCCGGGGCATCGGCTTCGTCGACGGCCGCACCTGGTTCGTCAGTGGCGCATTGCCCGGCGAGGAGGTCGAGGCCCGGGTGCTCGGCGCCCACAGCAAGGTGGTCGAAGCCCGCGCCGAGCGCGTGCTGCAGGCCAGCCCCGAGCGCCGTACCGAGCCCTGTGTCCATGCGCGGATCTGTGGTGGTTGCAGCGTGCAGCACATGCCCCACGCCGATCAGCTTGCCCTGAAACAGCGCATGCTGGTCGATCAGCTCGACCGTCTCGCCGCGCTGCAACCCGACGAGTGGGCGCCGCCGCTGGCGGGGCCTGAATTCGCCTACCGTCGCCGTGCGCGCATCGCCGTGCGCTGGAACGCCAAGGCCGGGCAGCTGGATGTCGGCTTTCGCGCTGCCGCCAGCCAGGACATCATCGCCATCGACGAGTGCCCGGTTCTGGTACAGCCCTTGCGGCCGATCCTGCGTGCGTTGCCGGCGGTGTTGCGGGCGCTGGACAAGCCCCAGGCCATCGGCCATGTCGAGCTGTTCAATGGCACCGGCAGCGCGGTCCTGGTGCGCCATACCGCGCCCCTGGGGGCGGCCGACCTTGAACGCCTGCAGCACTTCTGCGGCGAGCACCAGGCACAGCTATGGTTGCAAGGGGTGGGTGAGCCGCAGCCCGGTGGTGAGCCGCAGCCGCTGGGGTATCGGATGGACACCTGGAATGTCGACCTGGCCTACCGGCCCGGTGATTTCGTGCAGGTCAACGCGCCGGTAAACGAAGCGATGGTGGCCCAGGCCCTGGAGTGGCTGGCACCGCGACCGGACGAACGGGTGCTGGATCTGTTCTGCGGTTTGGGTAATTTTGCCTTGCCACTGGCCCGACAGAGCGCCGACGTGGTGGCGGTGGAGGGCGTGGAGACAATGGTCGAGCGGGCGGCGCAGAATGCCGTCAGCAATGGCTTGAACAATGCGCACTTTTTTCAGGCGGACCTGTCCAACCCGCTGGCCGAGGCACCCTGGGCTCAGGGTGGATTCGACGCGGTACTGCTCGATCCCCCGCGCGACGGGGCGTTGCAGGCCGTCAGGCAAATGGCGTCACTGGCGCCGGCGCGCGTGCTGTATGTGTCGTGCAACCCTGCAACCCTGGCGCGTGACAGTGCCGAGTTGCAGGCACAAGGTTATCGGCTGAAGCGAGCCGGCATCCTCGATATGTTTCCGCAGACGGCGCATGTCGAGGCAATGGCGTTGTTCGTTCGGCAATAGGTTCATGGTTGTGGGTGGGGCAAGCGGTAAGAGCCCTTGGCTTTTTACCGGTCAGGCCTTATCTATGGCCGGCAGGGGTGCACAAGGAGTGCGCCTTCACGTGGTTCAACCGACCGCCTCGTAGAAGGCTGGCGACTATTCGGCAGACCCCCGGTCTGTCGTAGGGAAGGTAAGCAAGATGGTTCAGGTTAGAGCGCACCAGCCGATCAACGATGACGGCAGCATCAACCTAGAGGCCTGGCTGGCACATGTCCTGAGCGTCGATCCGGCGCTGGACCATGACGCGTTGCGTGATGCCTGCGAGTTTGCCCGCGAAGCCGAGCAACAGGCCAATGCAGCCCAGAACCTGTGGTCCGAGGGCGCGTCGAGCTTTCGCGCGGGGCTGGAAATTGCCGAAATCCTCGCCGACCTCAAACTCGATCAGGACTCGCTGGTCGCCGCCGTGATCTACCGCGGCGTGCGCGAGGGCAAGGTGACCCTGGCCGCCGTGCACCAGCGCTTCGGCCCAGTGGTGGCCAAGCTGATCGAAGGCGTGCTGCGCATGGCCGCCATCAGCACCAGCCTCAATCCCCGCGATTCCCTCGTGCTCGGCTCCCAGGCCCAGGTGGACAACCTGCGCAAGATGCTCGTGGCCATGGTCGACGACGTACGCGTCGCCCTGATCAAGCTCGCCGAGCGCACCTGCGCGATTCGTGCGGTCAAGGAAGCCGACGACGAGAAGCGCCAGCGGGTCGCCCGTGAAGTCTTCGATATCTACGCACCGCTGGCCCACCGCCTGGGCATCGGCCATATCAAGTGGGAGCTGGAGGACCTGTCCTTCCGCTACCTGGAGCCCGAGCAGTACAAGCAGATCGCCACGTTGCTGCACGAGCGCCGGCTGGACCGCGAGCAGTACATCAACGAGGTCATGAACCAGCTGCGTGACGAGCTCGAAGCCACCGGCATCAAGGCCGACCTCAGCGGGCGGGCCAAACACATCTATTCGATCTGGCGGAAGATGCGCCGCAAGGGCCTGCAGTTCAGCCAGATCTATGACGTGCGTGCCGTTCGCGTGCTGGTGCCGGAGATGCGCGACTGCTACACCGCGCTGGGCATCGTCCACACGCTGTGGCGGCACATTCCCAAGGAGTTCGACGACTACATCGCCAACCCCAAGGAAAACGGCTACCGCTCCCTGCACACCGCCGTGCTCGGCCCGGAAGGCAAGGTGCTGGAGGTGCAGATCCGCACCCATTCCATGCACGAGGAAGCCGAACTCGGGGTTTGCGCGCACTGGCGCTACAAGGGCACCGACGTCAAGTCCGGCTCCAACCATTACGAAGAGAAGATTTCCTGGCTGCGTCAGGTCCTCGAATGGCACGAGGAACTGGGCGATATCGGTGGCCTGGCGGAACAGCTGCGGGTCGATATCGAGCCGGATCGCGTCTACGTGTTTACCCCCGATGGCCATGCCATCGACCTGCCAAAGGGCGCGACGCCGCTGGACTTCGCCTATCGGGTGCACACCGAGATCGGCCATAACTGCCGGGGCGCGAAGATCAACGGGCGCATTGTCCCGCTGACTTACAGCCTGCAGACCGGCGAACAGGTGGAGGTCATCACCAGCAAGCACGGTACGCCGAGCCGCGACTGGCTGAACTCCAACCTCGGCTACGTCACCACGTCCCGGGCACGGGCGAAAATCGTCCACTGGTTCAAGCTGCAGGACCGCGACCAGAACGTCGCGGCCGGCAAGGCCATGCTCGAGCGCGAGTTGGGACGCCTGGCCCTGCCGAACGTGGATTTCGAGAAGCTCAGCGAAAAGGCCAACCTGAAAACCACTGAGGACCTGTTCGCCTCGCTGGGTGCCGGTGACCTGCGCCTGGCCCATGTGGTCAACCTGGCGCAGCAACTGGTCGAGCCGGAACGCAGCAGCGAACAGCTCGAACTGATCCCGCGCAAGGCCCTGGGCTTCAAGCCGGGCAAGCGTGGCGACGTGCAGATCGAAGGGGTCGGCAACCTGCTCACGCAGATCGCCGGTTGCTGCCAGCCGCTGCCGGGTGACCCGATTGTCGGGTACATCACCCTGGGACGTGGGGTCAGCATCCACCGCCAGGATTGCGCCGCCGTGCTGCAGCTGGCGGGGCGCGAGCCGGAACGGATCATCCAGGTCAGCTGGGGGCCGGTGCCGGTGTCGACCTATCCGGTGGACATCATCATCCGTGCCTATGACCGCTCGGGCCTGCTGCGCGACGTGACCCAGGTGCTGCTCAACGAGCGCCTGAATGTGCTGGCGGTCAACACCCACTCGAACAAGGAAGACAACACGGCGTCGATGTCGATCACCGTGGAGATTCCTGGCCTGGATGCCCTGGGTCGTCTGTTGGGGCGGATCAGCCAGTTGCCGAATATCATCGAAGCACGCCGTCACCGGGTCTCCTGAGGCCCGCGCGCTCAGGGCCGGGTTGGCACTGAGCGCGGATAGCACATTCACGCTGGAAGTAGCGATGTACCAACTCAACGACCTGCTGCACCTCATGGCGCGCCTGCGCGATCCGCAATACGGCTGCCCGTGGGACTTGAAACAGTCCTACGCGACCATCGTGCCCTACACCCTCGAAGAGGCCTATGAAGTGGCGGATGCCATCGAACGGGCCGACTTCGAGCACCTGCCGGGCGAGCTGGGCGACCTGCTGTTCCAGGTGGTGTATTACAGCCAATTGGCGCAGGAGGAGGGCCGCTTCGCTTTTGCCGAGGTGGTCGATGCCATCACCCGCAAGCTGGTGCGCCGTCACCCCCATGTCTTTCCCGATGGCGATCTTTACGGCGCGCCGGATATGGCCAGGCTCGAAGAGGCTGCCATCAAACAGCGCTGGGAAGAAATCAAGACAGAGGAGCGCGCCGAGAAAGCCGCCGCGCCGGAGCAGTTGTCGCTGCTCGACGATGTACCGAACGCACTGCCGGCCCTGAGCCGGGCGGCGAAGTTGCAGAAGCGCGCGGCGCAAGTAGGTTTCGATTGGCCGGACGCGTTGCCGGTGGTCGATGCGGTACGCGAAGAGCTGGATGAAGTACTCGAAGCCATGAGCGAAAACGACCCTCAGGCCATTGTCGAGGAAATCGGCGACCTGCTGTTCGTGGTGACCAACCTGGCCCGCCACCTCAAGGTCGACCCCGAGTCGGCGCTGCGGGCGGCGAACGGCAAGTTCGAGCGACGCTTTCGTTTTATCGAACAGGCATTGCGCGAAGCCGGTCTTCCCATTGAAGATTGCAGCCTGGAAGAAATGGATGCCCTGTGGGGCGAAGCCAAGAAACTGGAGAAACAGGGCCTTTCAGGCTGCTAGGTCCTGTTCAGATCGATTCGGACGGGGTGTCTCGCCCTGCATTTATCCTTCGTTGTTATAGGTAAGGTATGGCTCTCTCACTACGCGATCAGCTGCTCAAGGCTGGGCTGGTCAACGAAAAGCAGGCCAAGCAGGCCGGCAAGGAACAGCAGAAGCAGAAGCGCCTTGAGCAAAAGGGGCACATCGAAAAGGACGAGTCGCAAAAGCTCGCCGCCCAGCAGGCCAAGGACGAAAAAGCGGCGCGTGACCAGGAACTCAACCGTCAGCAGCAGGAAAAGGCCGAGCAGAAGGCCCGTGCCGCCCAGGTCAAGCAATTGATCGAGATATCTCGCCTGCCAAAGCTGACTACCGAGGACTACTACAACTTCGTCGATGACAAGAAGGTCAAGCGCCTGTCGGTGAACGCCCTGATGCGCGACAAGCTCAGCCGTGGCTCGCTGGCCATCGTGCGCCACGGGGGGGGCTATGAAGTCATTCCGCGTGAAGCAGCCCTGAAGATCCAGGAGCGCGACGAGCGACGCGTGGTGCTGCTCAATACCCCGACCGAAGCGCCGGACGCGGACGATCCGTATGCCGCCTATCAGGTGCCTGACGACCTGATGTGGTAATCGGCCGGCCTGCTGAGCGCATTGTGCGCTCAGCAGGTGCGGTTGTTCAGTAGTACCCGCCCGAAGCGCGCGCCCGGCGTCAGCGGGGTGACCGCGATCATCTGGTCCATGCGCAGGCGCTGTTCGCCCTGATCGCTGCGCACGACCAGAAACTCTTCCTTGCTGGCACGGGTTTCCGTGGTCAGCGCCTCGGCTTCCAGAGTGCCGCCGTCGACCAGCTCGATGTGCAGCCGGTAGTGATGCAGGCAGGCCACCTCCAGATGGTCATACAGCGCGCAGGCCAGTGGCTGATAGTCGCTGATCATGTCGTTGGCTCCCGGGGTGTGGTTGGCTTGACGCTGAGGTTAGCTGCGATGGGCTGCTTTATCTGCGTGTTTCAGGCACAAAAAAGCCGGGCAGTGCCCGGCTTTTTTGATCGTGACGTGCTTCAGTCACGGCGGCCCTCGACCGGTTTGCCGTCGACGGTGCCGTCCTTGAGCATGATCTGGTATTCCTTGCCGTCCTTCTCCACCTGGTGCAGGCGCACCAGCAGGTGGCCCCAGTCCTTGGCGAACCAGAGGACGGTCTTGCGGCTGCTTTGGGTGGGGTCGCGTACGCGCTCGACCTTGATCGAGTCGATCAGGCCAGCCTTGGTGCGTACCACTTCCTCGCCCAGCACGCGGAAGTCGTAGGTTTCGATCTCGTCGCCATCGACTACCTGGTAGCTCATGCTTTTCTTGCCGGCAGCGACGTCGTGCTGCAGTGCCAGCTGGTAGGTGGATTTATCCAGCAGGCCGCGGTTCAACGGGAAACGCACGGGATCGCCGCGGTCGCTGCCGATGACCTGTTTTTCGTTCCAGTCGAAGTCCTGCTCGACTTCCTTGCCTTTGCCCAGGCCATTGCGCTCGAAGCGGTAGGTCAGGGGCAGGAAGGCGTCCTGGTCGACACGGAAGGTGCTGGCTTCGGTCAGGCCGGCAACCAGCATCGAGGCTTCGAAGTTGAGCTGCCACCGGCCTTCGTCGAGCGCCTCCAGGCTGCGGGTGGCGGAGCCGCTCATGGGCAGCTGTTTCCAGTCGGCGGTGTAGCTGGCGGAGAAAGGCTTCAGCTCTTCGCTAAGGGCTGGCAGGCTGAACAGGGCGAGGGCGAACAGTAGTGCGCGACGCATGTTGTCTCCTAAAACGGCTGAGTAGATGGCGCTGGGTAGAGCGGGTGTCGCTAGGCTCGAATGATCTGACCGGTGCTCGGCAATACGTTGCCGTCCAGCATTGCGCCTTGTTCTACCAGTTGCAAGCGGCCTTCGGCAAACCAATGAACGGCCATGGGGTAAACCTGGTGTTCCTGGATGTGTACGCGTTTGGCCAGGCTCTCCGGTGTGTCGTCCGACAGTACAGGTACCACTGCCTGTACGACCAGAGGCCCACCATCGAGTTCCTCGGTCACGAAGTGCACGCTGCAGCCATGTTCGCTGTCGCCGGCCTCCAGCGCGCGCTGGTGGGTGTGCAAGCCTTTGTGCCGGGGCAGCAGCGAAGGGTGGATGTTCAAGAGGCGGCCAGCGTAATGGCGGACGAAGCCAGGCGTGAGGATGCGCATGAATCCGGCCAGCACCACCAGGTCTGGTTCGAAGGCATCGATGACCTGGATCAGGGCTGCATCGAAGGCATCGCGGCCGTCGAAGCCCTTGTGGTCGAGCACCTGGGTGTCGATGCCGGCATTCCTGGCGCGCTCGAGGCCATAAGCCTCGGCGCGGTTACAGATCACGGCGCGGATCCGCGCCGGGCTGACGCCCGGCTGGATACTGTCGATCAGCGCCTGCAGGTTGCTGCCGGAGCCGGAAATCAGCACCACTACATTGCAGGCTGTCGGCATCAATGGCTTTTCAGGTTGTTCAGCACGACGCGTTCGGCACCTGCGGCGGCGTCAGCGATCTGGCCGATCACCCACGGTTGTTCGCCGGCATCGCTCAGGGTCTTGAGGGTGACCTCGACCTGATCCTGGGCCACGCAGATGACCATGCCAACGCCGCAGTTCAGTACGCGGTGCATCTCGTGCTCGTCGACGTTGCCTTTTTCCTGCAGGAAATCGAATACCACCGGGCGCTGCCAGCTGGCCACATCGATCACGGCCTGGGCGTTGTCCGGCAGTACGCGCGGGATGTTGTCGAGCAGGCCGCCACCGGTGATGTGGGCCATGGCTTTGACGGCGCCGGTGTCCTTGATCAGCTTGAGCAGCGGCTTGACGTAGATGCGGGTCGGCGCCATCAGCAGGTCGGCCAGCGGTTTGCCGTCGAGCTGGGTCTGCTCGATGTCGGTACCGGACACTTCGAGAATCTTGCGGATCAGCGAGTAGCCGTTGGAGTGCGGGCCGGAGGACGGCAGCGCGATCAGGGCGTCGCCGCTGGCCACTTTCGAACCGTCGATGATTTCAGCTTTTTCCACGACACCGACGCAGAAACCAGCCAGGTCGTAGTCTTCGCCTTCGTACATGCCCGGCATCTCGGCGGTTTCGCCGCCAACCAGGGAGCAGCCTGCCAGCTCGCAGCCGGCGCCGATGCCGGTGACCACGGTGGCGGCCACATCGACGTTGAGCTTGCCGGTGGCGTAGTAGTCGAGGAAGAACAGCGGTTCGGCACCGCAGACCACCAAGTCGTTGACGCACATGGCGACCAGGTCCTGGCCGATGCTGTCGTGCTTGTTCAGGTTCAGTGCCAGGCGCAGCTTGGTGCCGACGCCGTCGGTGCCGGATACCAGAACGGGCTGCTTGTAACCTGCCGGGATCTCGCAGAGGGCGCCGAAGCCACCCAGGCCACCCATGACTTCAGGACGGGCGGTGCGCTTGGCAACGCCTTTGATGCGCTCGACCAGGGCTTCGCCCGCGTCGATGTCTACACCTGCGTCCTTGTAGCTGATGGAAGGTTGCTTGCTCATAGATCCAGGCCTTTGAAGGGGGAAATCGGATATGCACCGGTATTCATGGACCGGTCCGCGAAGGCGCGCGATTTTATCAGGCTTGCCCGGCAGCGGCCAGCCAAGCGGCACCGAGGTTGCCGGGGCGCAGGCGGCTGTTTAAGGTATAGGCCTTCAAGCAGGGCCTGCCAGGCTGCTGCACACCACTTTCCGTCCGTCGAGAACGTATTTCATGCGCCCGATCGCTCGCTTGCTTGTCCTGTGTCTGTCGCTGTTGAGCCTGCCGGGGTTCGCGGCGACGGTGAATGACCTGTACCAGGTGCGCGAGCCGGTGGCGAGCCAGGAACCCGATGAGCGCAATGCTGCCCTTGGCCGTGCCCTGGAGACCCTGGTACTGCGCCTGACCGGCAGCCGCGATGCCGCACAGGGTCAGGCCCTGGCCGAACTGCGCAAGGATCCGCAGCAGATCGTCAGCCAGTACGGGTACGAAGACGACAAGCTGCTGGTCGACTTCGACCCGGTCAGCACCGACCGCAGCCTGCGCCAGGCTGGCTTGTCGCTGTGGGGGGCGAACCGTCCGGCGATTCTGGTCTGGTGGCTGAATGACGCCAGCACCGGTACGAATATGGTCGGTGACGGCCAGAGCAGCGCCGCTCCGCTGCGCCAGGCGGCTCAGCACCGGGGGTTGCCGCTGCGCTTGCCTCTGGCGGACCTTAGCGAACAACTGCTGGCCACCAGCGAAAACCTCACAGCCAACGATCCGCAAGCCCTGCGTTCGGCTTCCGAACGTTATGCCGCCGACGCCTTGCTGGCGGTGCAGGCGCGTGAGGAGGGTGGCCAGTGGCGCGCTGAGTGGCGGTTGTGGCTGGGTGATGAGCGCGAGCAGGGCAAGGCCGAGGGTGCCGATCAGGCCGCGCTGGCCGACGCTGTGATGCTCGCCGTCAGCGAGCGCCTGGCGCCGCGCTTCGTTGTCAGTCCGGGCGCCGCCTCCAGCCTGACTGTGGAAATCCAGGGCACTGATCTGGGCCGTTACGCTGAATTGCAGCGTGTCCTCGAGCCGTTCGCCGCGCAATTGCGTGAGGTCGACGGTGATCGGCTGATCTATCAGGTCAATGCCAGCGGCGAGCAGCTGCGGGCCCAGCTTGGTCTGATCGGCCTGCACGAAGCCCCCGCCGAACCGTTCGTTGCCGATCCTGCGCCGACCGATCCTGCGTCGAACGAAGCAGGGCAGGCGGTGAACGCCGAACCACCTGCCCCCACGGTGCAACCACGCACGGATATCCTGCGCTTTCGCTGGTAAACTGCACCCCGACTTCAGTCATGAAACCGCTGCACACTGGGCAGCGGTTTCTTTTTGTGTAGCCGAGGCGCGCGCGTTGCGTTGGCCGGGGCAGTCCGTTTTGCGAACCGAGGGTTGGATATGATCGATACGACTCGCTGGCTATGGATAGCTGGGTTGCTGTTGCTTGGCTGGCTGCTATATGTGCTGCACCCGATCCTCTCGCCGTTCCTGATCGGGATTCTGCTGGCGTACCTGGGGGACCCTCTGGTCGATCGCCTGGAGCGCCACAAACTGTCACGCACTTGGGGCGTGGTCGTGGTCTTCGCGCTGTTCAGTCTGGTTCTGGCGATCCTGCTGCTGGTGCTGATCCCGATGCTCGGCCGTCAGCTGGTACGCCTCTATGAGCTGGCGCCACAGATGATCGACTGGTTCCAGCACCAGGTCCTGCCTTGGGTGCAGCTCAAGTTGGGGCTGAGCGATGGCTTCTGGCGCTTCGATCAGCTCAAGGCAGCGTTTTCCGAGCACCTGGGCAAAACCACGGATATCGCTGGCGGCATCCTGTCGAAAGTCACCGCCTCCAGCCTGGCGCTGATGGCATGGCTGGCGAACCTGCTGTTGATTCCGGTGGTCAGCTTCTACCTGATGCGTGACTGGGATCTGATGATGACCAAGCTCCGTGGCCTGCTGCCGCGCAACCGCGAAAGTGTCGTGGTGAAGCTGGTCGGAGAGTGCCACGAGGTATTGGGCGCCTTCCTGCGCGGCCAGTTGCTGGTGATGCTGGCCCTGGGTGCCATGTATGCCGTCGGCCTGATGCTGATTGGCCTGGAGCTGGGCCTTTTGATCGGCATCCTCGCCGGCCTGGCCAGTATCGTGCCGTACCTGGGGGTGGTGGTCGGGCTTGGCGCCGCGATTACCGCTGGTCTGTTCCAGTTCGGTGTCGAGTTCTACCCGCTGCTGGGGATCTGCATCGTGTTCATGGTTGGGCAACTGCTCGAAGGCATGCTGCTGACCCCGCTGCTGGTGGGTGACCGCATCGGCCTGCACCCGGTGGCGGTGATCTTCGCAATCATGGCCGGCGGTCAGCTGTTTGGCTTCACCGGCGTGCTGCTGGCGCTGCCGGTGGCGGCGGTGATCATGGTTTTGCTGCGCCATGCGCATGATTTCTATAAACTTTCCTCACTTTACGGAGAGTCCGGAGGCGGGCCTGACGAGCCGCCTAGCCCTGCATGAAACCCATTCAATTGCCTTTAGGGGTGCGTCTGCGTGACGACGCCACCTTTGCCAACTACTACCCAGGTGCCAACGCTGCGGCGCTCGGCTATGTCGAGCGCCTGTGCGAGGCGGATGCCGGGTGGACGGAAAGCCTGATCTATCTCTGGGGCGCCGAAGGCGTCGGTTGCAGCCATCTGCTGCAGGCGGCGTGCCTGCGTTTCGAGCAGAGGGGCGAGCAAGCGGTGTACCTGCCGCTGCGTGAGCTGTCGCAATATGGCCCGGCGTTGCTGGATAACCTCGAGCAATGCGAACTGGTCTGCCTCGATGGCCTGGACGGCGTGGTGGGCAATGCCGAGTGGGAAGAGGCGTTGTTCCACCTGTTCAACCGCCTGCGTGACAGCGGTCGACGGCTGTTGCTGGCGGCCAGTCATTCGCCGCGGGAGCTGGCGGTCGATCTGCCTGATCTCAAGTCGCGCCTGACGCTGGCCCTGGTGTTCCAGCTGCACGAGCTGTCGGATGAGGACAAGCTGCGTGCCTTGCAGCTGCGTGCCTCGCGGCGCGGGCTGCACATGAGCGACGACGTCGGTCGCTTTATCCTGACGCGCGGCGAGCGCAGCATGAGTGCACTGTTCGAGCTGCTGGAGCGCCTGGATCAGGCCTCGCTGCAGGCCCAGCGCAAGCTGACCATTCCCTTCCTCAAGGAAACCCTGGGCTGGTAGCGTGTTCGCACCCGGTGTTCATCCGGGTTGCGGCGTCTCATCGAGCAGTTCGCTGGTAAAGGCGCGAATTGCCTCCGCACACACTTTCGCCCTCGTTTGCAGGATGAAGTGTGGCCCTTCGATCCTCACCTGCCGCAGATCGCTGCAATGCTCGGCCAGCTGACCGGCCACCCCATGCGACACCAGTCGATCCTGCTGCGGCCATATGTGCAATGCCGGCAGCGCCAGGCGTTGCTGCGGTGCTCGCAGCTCGGCCAGGCTATTCAGGCGGGCACGCAACAGGGCGTCGGGTATCAGCCGAATCTCCTGCTTGAGTTGGTGCAGCAGCTCATCACTGGCATCGTGGCCGACGCAGAACATTTTCAGCGCCGCTGAAAGGGTCGAGAGCGCGTGGGGGATGGGCAGGTATCGAGCCAGCGGCAGCAGTGTCGAGGGGCAGGACAGGAATGAGGCGGCGAAGATGATGCCGCGCAAGCCGTTCGGTTGCTGCAAGGCGATGCGGTAGGCGATGGCGCCGGAGAATGACTCGCCGAGCAGGATGAAAGGCGTTTCGCCCAACTGCTTGCGCAGTGAGGCGGCGAGGCTGTCGTGGTCCTGCGGCCCCTCTGCGGGTAATTCCAGTACCTGGACGGACAGGTCGTCCAACTCATCCTGCAACGGGCGAAACAGGTGGCTGCTGCCGTTCAGACCCGGCAGCAGCACCAGGCGCATCAGACCTCTCCAGCCAGCTTGCGATCACGCTGGAAACACCAGCGTGTGTACATCAGGGCGGCGCAGAAGAGGGTGAAGCTGAGTACGGTCTCTGCCCAGCCGTACAGGGCCTTGGACGGGTCGAAGGCCGCCAGAACACCCTGAATGAAGTACAGGTTGACCACGAAGCAGGTCCAGGCGTGCGCCCGTGCGTTGCCCATTGCCAGACCGGGGGCCAGCAGCAGCAACGGCACCAGCTGGAAAGCCAGGATGACCCACAGCAGGTTGTCCGGCAGTTCGGCGAATACCAGGTTCCACACCAGCAGCAGGATCACCAGCGCCAGGAAACTCGCGAGGCTGATCGCGCGGCTGATCGCCAGGCGCGGTTTCAGCCAGTCGAGCGATGGCAGGGGCTTGGGGGTTCTAGCCACGGGCAGGCTCCAGTTTCAGTGCGGTTTCTGCCAGGCGTTTGCCGAGCGCCCGGCACAGGGTGATTTCGTGTTCGTCGAGGGCGCGTTTGCCATCTGCTCCAGCGTGATGGCTGGCGCCGTAAGGCGTGCCGCCGCCTTTGGTTTCGAGCAGTGCCGACTCGCTGTAGGGCAGGCCGGTCACCAGCATGCCGTGGTGCAGCAGCGGGAGCAGCATCGACAGTAGGGTGGTTTCCTGGCCGCCGTGCAGGCTGGCGGTCGAGGTGAAGACACCGGCAGGTTTGCCGACCAGTTCACCGGTCATCCACAGGCTGCTGGTGCCGTCGATGAAGTACTTCAGGGGCGCGGCCATGTTGCCGAAGCGGGTCGGGCTGCCCAGCGCCAGGCCGGCGCAGTTTTTCAGGTCATCCAGGCTGGCGTACAGCGCGCCCTCGGCAGGGATGTCCGGAGCCACGGCTTCGCATTCGCTGGAAATCGCCGGGACGGTGCGGATGCGGGCTTCCAGGCCGGCCTGCTCGACACCCCGGGCGATGTGCCGGGCCATGTCAGCGGTGGCGCCGTGACGGCTGTAGTACAGAACCAGAACGTAAGGCGCACTCAAGGCAGGATCTCCAGGAGTTTTTCTGTGGGTCGGCCAATCACGGCCTTGTCGCCCACGACCAGGATCGGGCGTTCGATCAGCTTCGGGTTGGCAGCCATGGCGTCGATCAGTTGGGCGTCGTCCAGGCTAGGGTCGTTAAGGCCCAGTGCGGTGTATTCGTCTTCGCCGCTGCGCAACAACCCGCGGGCACCGATCCCCAGCTTGCCGAGCAACTCACGCAGTTCGGTCGCGCTGAGCGGCGTATCCAGGTAGCGCACGATCCCGGGTGTCAGGCCGCGTTCTTCCAGAAGCTGGAGGGCGGCACGGGATTTCGAGCAGCGCGGGTTGTGATAAAGCGTCAGATCGGTCATTGGGATGGTCGCATCTTGAGTCAGGTGGCGGCTATTCTAACCGGGTAGGGGCCCGCGGCTGAACAGCCAGGCGTGTTTGCTGTCTGGTGAAGGGCCTCGTGGGGTGATCGCTAAGGAGAGGGCATGCGGCAGCGTTTCAAAGACTGGTGGATGTTCTGGCGCTTCCTGCTGCTGCGTTTTATCGCCGATGACGGCCCCAATAACGCGGCCGCGCTGACCTATACCTCGCTGTTCGCCGTGGTGCCTATGATGACGGTGACCTTCGCCATGCTCTCGGCTATTCCGGCGTTCCAGGGCACGGGCGAGCAGATTCAGGCCTTCATCTTTCACAACTTCGTGCCGTCGGCTGGCGAGACGGTGCAGGAGCATCTGCGCGCCTTTACCAACCAGGCCCGGCAGCTGACGTGGATCGGCGTCGGGGTGCTGGCGGTGACTGCCTTCTGGATGCTGGTGACCATCGAGAAGACCTTCAACACCATCTGGCGCGTGCGCCAGCCTCGCCGGGGTGTTTCCAGTTTCCTGCTGTACTGGGCGATCCTCAGCCTTGGCCCGTTGCTGCTGGGGGCCGGATTCGCCATCAGTACCTACATCGCGTCGCTGTCGATGCTCTCCGGTCCGGATGCACTGCTGGGCGCCAAGACCCTGCTCGGCTACATGCCGCTGCTGTTCAGCGTCGCGGCCTTCACACTGCTGTACGCCACGGTGCCCAACGCCCGGGTGCCGTTCAAGCATGCTCTGTTGGGCGCATTGTTCACGGCGGTGCTGTTCGAGGTGGCCAAGGCGTCGTTCGGGCTCTATGTGCGGCTGTTCCCGAGCTATCAGCTGATCTATGGGGCGTTCGCCACGTTCCCGCTGTTCCTGCTGTGGATCTACCTGTCCTGGCTGATCGTGATGCTGGGCGCCGAGCTGGTGTGCAATCTGGGTATTTCTCATCAATGGCGCCAGCGGGCGCTGCCCCAGGTGCTGGTGCTGCTTGGCATTCTGCGGGTGTTCCATGACCGGCAGCAGGCCGGCCTCAAAGTGCGCCACCGCGACGTGCAGCGACGTGGCTGGCTGTTGCCGGAGCATGAGTGGGAAGAAATGATGACGGTGCTGGAAAAGCACCGGGTCATCTCGGCGACGTCCGCCGGTGCCTGGGTGCTGAGCCGCGACCTCAGTCACTACTCCATGCATCGCCTGTTGAGCGAGATGCCATGGCCCTTGCCGCAGCTGGATCAGTTGCCGGAACAGTTGGATGAGCCCTGGTATCCCGCGTTCAGGGCGGCGCTGGAACAACTGCACGAGGCGCAGGGCGCGCTGTTCGAGGGCAGCCTCGCGGATTGGCTGCATTCGCCCGCAAAGTGACGAAAAACGTCACTTTGCGGCAAGGCGATGACCGTTCGTCGCCCATGACGGGTTGGAACCGCGTCATTCGCGGGCGCCAGCTTGTGGCACGGGTCGTGCAATGTGCAATCAGACTGCCAGCAATGCAGGTTTGGCAAAGAGTGAAGACGGCGTATGACTGAACCCAAGAGCAAGGTGATTCATCTTCATCAGCGTGATCCGGACGCGGCGCTGGAGCGTTTGAATCGGATTACCGGTCTGCGTTTCGCTCGCTGGCCGGAGTCCCTGGTGCCGGTCGAGGTGGATGAAACGCCGGCAACGGAAGGCGTCGCCGATACGGTCAGCCTGTCTTCCGCCAGCTAGCCCTGATAACAAAAAATCCCGCGACAGGCGCGGGATTTTCGCAGCGGGGCAGGTACTCAGGCGAGGGCTTGGCGGCTGTCGTTACGGGCGACTTCCACAGCCTGCACGAACAATTCTTCGACCGAAACGCTGGGCGCTGCCACGGCAGAGCGCAGGCGAACCTGCATGTCTTCGATTTTCTGTTTGACCGGGAGGCGAGCGATCCCCGACAGCAGGATCTTGTTGTGGGGGCCGACCTTGCCGTGGTCAACCGCAACCTCGTGACGTTTTTCACCATCGCGGTAGCTGACCAGCAGCGACACCGGCAGGTTGGCCAGGCCGGGCAGTTGCAGCCAGGCGGCGATGTTGTATTCGGCTACGCGCCCTTCGTAGGGCGTGACCATCAAGTGGGCAGCATCGACGGTGCGCGATGGCACCGGGCCGATCAACTTGTCGTGGGCTTGAGTCATGGTCGAATTCCAGGCTAATAGCGAATCGTGTCAGTCACCAGTGCCGCAAATTATAAGCAGGTGGCTGCCGACGAAACTGTGCACTCGGCCGACGATTGGCGTGACCCGCCTCGCAGAATTGCGTTTATGCCAGGCGCAGCGGGTGACGGGTGACCGAGGCGGTACTGAGGTTGGCGGCCGGAAGCTGCAGCACGGTCTGGTTATGCACGCTGACCAGCTGCAGCCAGAGGTTTTCACCTTCGGCGAATTGCCCGGTGGGGAGCCACAGGCCGTGATGCCAGCCGTTGCCCGGATCGGGAGTGCTTTGCAGCACACCTGGGTGGGTTTGCGCGCTGGGTGCGCGGCGTAGCCATACCGGGCGTGGCAGGCCTTTGAGGTAGCGCAGGCCCAGGTGCAGGCCTTCGCTGTTGAGGTGGCGCCAGCGTACCAGGGCGAGGGTGGGTGTCTCGCTGCCGGTCAGCAGCAGGACCAGTTGGCCGACCGCCAGATGAGCGGCCTCCGCGGCCTGGCATAGCAGCTGCGTTCCGCCGGGACTGGCGTCGATCATCTGGACAGGTTTGCGGCTGGGGCGCTGTTCCAGCAGTTGCGCGTGGATAGCGGGCAGGCCTGCCAGCAGCTCACAGTTCTGCAGTTGCTCGGCACGCGGGTGCCGCCGTTGCTGCTTGCCGAGCCAGTGTTGCTGGACTTGCTCGAGCAGCCGTCGCTCTGCGTGCGTGCGCAGGGGCGCCGGCTCGTGCAATGCAACCAGCAGGGCGCCCAGCTCGAAGCGGCGCAGGTAGGCGTGGTTGTTTTCGGCGGGCTGGTTGTAGCTAAGGCAAGGCTGCGACTCGGTCAGGTCCACCAGGGGCCCATCGGTGTCTTTGTCATCCTCAACCGGCAACAACTGCGCCAGACCGCTGAGGGGGGCCAGCGCCGCGAACAGTACGCCACATTCGCCCTCGGCCAGATGGAAGGGGTTGCTCAGCGCGAGCAGTAACATCTGCTGGTAGACGCCGCGCAGCGTGCTCGCTGGCACCGGATGGAAAGCCGCAGCTATCGGGTCGTCCAGGCAGTCCTGGTGTTCGCCGATCCAGTACAGCAGGTGACTGTCGCGCCACAGGCCTGCGGGCGGCTCCTGGTACAGCTGGTAGTGGCGCAATAAAGTCTGGGCGAGAAAATGCTGGGCCATGTACAGGCACCATGCCAGGTGCGGACGTGAGGGTTGCCGGCCCTGAATGATCTGCAGCAGAAGGCGCTTGAAGCCGATCGCCAGCTCGCCACACAGGCGAACCAGCAGGGGAGAGGGTGGCGTGCCGTCGCTGCAGGCCATGGCATAGTGACGGTACTCATCGCTGAAGCTTTGCAGGGCGCGCTGCCTTTCGAGTAAGGTCATGGCGCTGCGATTGAGCCGGAACAACAGACTGAGTACCTGTTGCAACGCCGCTTCTTGCGGGTGCCGACGGGCTTGCCCGAGTTGCTCGTTGAGATCAGCCAATGGCGCAGCGTCTTCTTCGAGGATGTCCGGCACTTCCAGGCGCAAGGCATCTAGCGTCATATCAACCCTGCGTGTACGAGGATCGAATGCATGGGAACGCAACTCCAGGCTGTCATTCGGATATTCATCGGGGTCTGTGCCGGCCTGATTCTGGCGGGCTGCGCTGAGGACGTGGGGCTCGATCAGCATGGACAGAAGGTACCGGCTGAACGACTGGAAGGCCAGTGGTTGGTGATTAATTACTGGGCCGAGTGGTGCGCACCGTGCCGAACCGAGATTCCCGAGCTGAACGCTCTGGATAAACAACTCAAGAGCCAGTCGGCCAGCGTGCTGGGGGTGAACTTCGATGGTTTGCGTGGCGAGGAGCTGAGCAAGGCGTCGCAGGACATGAAGATCGAGTTCACGGTGCTCGAGGACGATCCGGCTGCGCGTTACGAGCTGCCCCGCAGCGAAGCGCTGCCGGTGACCTACATCATTGATGACAAGGGTCGTATGCGTGAGCGTCTGATGGGTGAGCAGACCGCTGCCGGTTTGACCGAGCGCCTGCAGGCGCTACGAGGCGAGGACAAGTGACGATGACACGCCTATGCCGACACGGTTATGTCAGCGGCCGCGTACAGGGCGTGGGGTTTCGCCAGAGCACTGCAGCCGAAGCGGAGGCCCTTGGCCTGGATGGTTGGGTGCGCAACCTGCCGGACGGTCGGGTCGAGGTGCTGTTCGAGGGTGAGGAGGGCGCCGTGCGTGCCCTGGCCGCCTGGCTGGAAAGCGGCCCTCAAGCGGCCGAGGTGTCTTCCCTCGAATTGACGGAACAGCCTCCGCAAGGCATCGCCGGGTTCATCGTGCGCCGCTGAGCCGGACCGTGTGCTCTAGGGTTTGACGAACCAGTAGTCGTACCAGAACCCCATGACCTTGGCAGGGTAAGCCTGTTTGCCCAGGCTGCCGTTGTAGCGCGCGAGGGCCCGGCTGACGTTGCCGTTCTCCTTGCGCAGGTAGAAGCTGAGGATGGTGCAGCCGTAGCGCAGGTTGGTCGCGTTGTCGGTGAGATTGTCCTGAGGGCGGCCCAGCTCTGCCTTCCAGAAGGGCATGACTTGCATCATGCCTTGTGCGCCTGCCGAGGACACGGCAAAGCGATCGAAATGACTTTCGGCGTGAATCAGCGCCACCACCAGATCCGGCCTCACGCCTGCCTTGCTGGCTTCGCGGTGAATCAGTCGCAGCAGCGTCAGTCGTTCTTCTGCATCGGGGATGTAGCGCGTCAGACGGGTCGACATGTCCAGCAGCCAGACTTCAGCGTCGAAACGGTCCTGAAAGCTGTCAGCGTCCGCCACGGTGCGCTGCAGCAGGCTGCGCAGCTCGGGCTCCGGAGCCTGGCGAATGGAAGCCTGAACAGGCATGCACAGCAGGAGTGCCATGCCGAGTATCAGGCCCCGGTGCCAGCCCATGGATGATCAGTCTTCGCCGGGGTCGGCAACCAGGCGCCCGGCATCCTGCATCAGGGCTTTCAGAAAGGTTTCCTGCAGTTCGGGATCGTTGCGGGTCAGCTCGATCAGGCTCTGCTCCAGTTCACTGGCTTCTTCTTCCAGGCCGAGCTCGGAGAGGCGTTTGACCCTGTGCACCCATTGGGCGACATCGTCGCCTTCCAGGTCGTTGTAGATCAGGTCGTGGGCTTCCTGCAGCTTGCCACGCAGGCTGCGGCTTACCAGCAGGGTGGCGTCGGCGCGAGTCGAGCCTTCCGGATCTTCGACGCTCAACAGCAAGGTGCCGATGCGGCTGACATCCTGCTCGGCAAACGGGCTGTCGAGCAGGTTGAGACGCAGCACGCCGTTGCGGTCAGTCAGCAGTTCATGAACCTGTGAGCCGGCCTTGACCTGAACAGTGCGTTCCACCCAGGGCAGGCTGGAGTACTCCATGCGCGCGTCCTGGCGATTTTCCTGGAGGCTGGCGAGGTTCTGCTGGGCGCGACCGTTCGACTCGACGTTCATCGCCGGGTTGATCCCGGCAAAGCCGTAGCTGATCCAGTCCTTGGTCACGCTGTCGGGCAGGCTGCCCAGCAGCACGACGTTGAGCACGTTGGCGCCGATGCCGCCAACGATCGCCACAGCGCCCAGCGGTACTTCATAGAGTTCGCGCCAGGGCTGGTAGGGTGTATAGCGGTCGTAATGCCGAGTGACCTCGAACACCGTCACTTCGAACGTCTTCTGTTCATGCACCCGCACGCGGCGCTGGGGCAATTCCAGCACGCGTGGTTCACCGACATCGATTTGCAGGCTGTGATCCAGCAATTTGCGCTCGATGCGCTCCTCGTGTTCGCTGCGCTGTGGCAAGTGGTTGGCACAACCGCTGAGGAACAGGACGCCGCACAGTGCGGCGCCAATGAGGTGTAGGGTGCTTCGCTTGAACATGTCGACTCTGGTGTGGAAGGCTGAAATCAGCGACGGATACGGGCCTGGATGAACGGCAGGATATCGGCGGCAGCGACTGCCTGGGCTTCGGTTTCCTGGCGGCTCTTGTATTCCAGGTTGCCATCCGCCAGGCCGCGATCGCTGACGACGATGCGATGCGGGATGCCGATCAATTCCATGTCTGCGAATTTGATGCCCGGACTGGTCTTTTTGTCACGGTCGTCCAGCAGCACTTCAAAGCCGGCAGCCGTCAGCTCGGCATAGAGCTTGTCGGTTGCTTCGCGCACCACGTCGGTTTCATAACGCAGCGGGACGAGGGCGATCTGGAAGGGCGCCAGGGCGTCGTTCCAGAGAATGCCGCGCTCGTCGTTGTTCTGCTCGATCGCAGCAGCCACCACGCGGGACACGCCGATGCCGTAGCAGCCCATGGTCAGCGTGACCGGCTTGCCGTTCTCGCCGAGGACCTGGCAGTTCAGCGCCTGGCTGTATTTGGTGCCCAACTGGAAGATGTGCCCGACTTCGATGCCGCGCTTGATTTCCAGGGTGCCTTTGCCATCCGGGCTCGGATCGCCCGCCAGCACGTTGCGCAGGTCGGCAACCGGCAGCAGCGGCAGGTCACGTTCCCAGTTGACGCCGAAGTAATGCTTGTCTTCGATATTGGCGCCGGAGGCGAAGTCGCTCATCAACGCGACGGAACGGTCGATGATGCACGGAATAGGCAGATTGACCGGACCCAGGGAGCCAGGACCGGCGCCGATGGCGGAGCGGATCTCGGCCTCGGAGGCGAACACCAGCGGGCTGGCGACCTGCTCGAGGTTGGCCGCCTTGATTTCATTCAGTTCGTGGTCGCCACGGACGATCAACGCAACCAGGGTGCCTTCTTCGGCGCCATGCACCACCAGGGTCTTGATGGTCTTCTCGATGGCAAGGGCAAAACCCTGCACCAGCGCGTCGATGGTCTTGGTGTTCGGGGTGTCGATCAGGCGCATGGCCTCGGTTGCTGCGGCTCGGGCAGCTTCCCGTGGGATGGCTTCCGCTTTCTCGATGTTGGCGGCGTAATCGGAGCTGTCGCTGAAGGCGATATCGTCTTCACCGGAATCGGCCAATACGTGGAATTCGTGGGAGCCGGTGCCGCCGATGGACCCGGTGTCGGCCTGCACCGGGCGGAAGTTCAGGCCCAGGCGGGTGAAGACGTTGCAGTACGCCTGGTGCATGCGGTCGTAGGTTTCCTGCAGGGAAGCCTGGTCGGCATGGAAGGAATAGGCGTCCTTCATGATGAATTCGCGGCCGCGCATCAGACCGAAGCGCGGACGGATCTCGTCACGGAACTTGGTCTGGATCTGGTACATATTGATCGGCAGCTGCTTGTAGCTGTTCAGCTCGTTGCGCGCGAGGTCGGTGATCACTTCCTCGTGGGTCGGGCCGGCACAGAAATCGCGACCGTGACGGTCTTTCATGCGCAGCAGTTCCGGGCCGTACTGTTCCCAGCGTCCCGATTCCTGCCACAGCTCGGCCGGCTGGATACCCGGCATCAGCACTTCCAGCGCCCCGGCGGCATCCATCTCTTCGCGCACGACGCGCTCAACCTTGCGCAGCACACGCAGGCCCATTGGCAGCCAGGTGTACAGGCCAGAGGCGAGTTTGCGGATCATGCCCGCGCGCAGCATCAACTGATGGCTGATGACGACAGCGTCGGAAGGGGTTTCTTTGAGTGTGGAAAGCAGGAACTGACTGGTACGCATGTTTGGCCGTTCTGTCCGTTGCAAGGGCTTTTAATAGGCCGGCATTGTACGGTGCCTGTGGTGTGGCGTACAGAACGCAGGCAAGCAGTGGTCAAGGAGGCAAGGTGTCGATATTGAAGGCGGAGGATGTTCAGGCGCTGATCCGCGCAGGATTACCCATGGCTGAAGACCTGGATCTGCGTATCGATCGGTTGGATGAAGGTGGTGTGCTTGCGCGAGTGCCTTTTCACACCAAATTGGTGCGCCCGGGCGGCACGCTCTCGGGGCCTACCATCATGGCGCTGGCCGATGCGGCGATGTATGCGGTGGTGCTGGGGCGGTTGGGGCGTGTGGAGATGGCGGTCACGTCGAATCTGAATATCAACTTTCTGGTCAAACCCAGGCCAGTTGATTTAATGGCGGCTGCCACCATTCTGAGATTAAGTCGGCGACAGGCTGTATGCGAAGTGTCGTTGTATTCGTATGGCGCGGAAGATGAGTTGGTTGCCCATGTAACGGGCACTTATGCATTGCCGCTGTAATACCTGATTAAAATAGTAAGAAAAGAAAAAGCCCGGCATAAGCCGGGCTTTTTACTTCGGTAATCGCGGGCTCCTGAATTACAGGATGCTCAGCGGGTACTCGAGGATTACACGTACTTCGTCGATCGACGGGGAGCCGTAGTACACACCATCGCTGCTGCGATAGGTGGATTGACGTACGCGCATGTTCAGGTCTTTGGCTGGACCGTTTTGTACGGTGTAGCCAACCTGGATGTCGCGTTCCCACTCTTTGCCGTTGTCGGTAGTAGCGGTTTTAGCGTCGTAGCCGCTGATGTAGCGAGTCATGAACTTCAGACCCGGTACGCCGAAGTCTGTGAAGTCCAGGTCGTAGCGCAGTTGCCAGGATTTCTCATCTTCAGAGTTGAAGTCAGAACGCTGTACGGAGTTGGCCAGCCATACGGTGCCGCCACCATCAACGCCGTAGTCATAACCGATGCCGTCAAAGCCGCCGATGGACTGCTGATAGGCTGCGGTGAAGGTGTGGGCGCTCAGGCTATAAGCAGCGGACAGACTCCAGATGGTGTTGTCTTCGCTTTTGCCAGTGTCGGTGTACTCTTTATCGTAATCAGTCTTGTAGATATTGAAGTCGAAGGTCAGGGACTGATCTTCGCTGATACCGAAGGTGTAGTTGACGTTGCCATAGTACTTCTTGAACGCATCTTCTACGTCGGAGTAGTACAGCGAGGTCGAGAGATCATCGCTGAAGCTGTAGGTACCGCCGAAAACGTCAGCGCCTTTCAGGCCAACGCTGTCACGATAAGTTTGAGCCTGGGCGTTGATGCCGGTGAAGTGGCCCGCGTGCAGTTCCAGCCCTTCGATTTCGTTGCTGGTGACCAGGAAACCTTCTGCGGTTTCTGGCAGCAGGCGGCTGTCATCGGTGCTCAGAACTGGCAGAGCAGTGAACTGGGTGCCGTACTTCACGACGGTGTTGGACAGACGCAGTTTTACAGCGCCGCCAGCTTCGGAGTAATCGTCCTGGGAGCGACCATCGCTACCAGTTGGGAACAGGCCGGAACCGGAGCGACCTTTACCGCTGTCAAGCTTGATGCCCAGCATGCCGATGGCATCAACACCGAAACCTACAGTGCCTTGGGTGAAGCCGGACTCGAAGGTGCCGATGATGCCATGGCCCCACTCTTGTGGATCGTCGTCGCGAGTTGAGTCGTTGCGGAAGTCGCGGCTGAAGTACAGGTTGCGGTTCAGAACATTCAGGCTGCTGTCTTCGACAAAGCCCTTGGATTCGGACTGGCTAGAGGCGACTGCCATCTGGGTGCTGCCCGCGGCTACTGCGAGGGCGATTACGCTCCACTTCATCACTTGCATCGTGATTGCTCCTTTGGTTTAGAAGAGTTGCGCTGTCCAGTTAATTGTTATATGGACAGCTCTTTCTTTTTGTGTCGGCGCTAACTTATAGCACGCAGCCAATGTTGGCGATAGTTGCAATCTATTCGTTACGGCTTCTTCACAGCGGTGTCGCAAAAACTGATGAAGCATGTCGCAATTTTGTAGATTTTCACCAGCGTGTAGCAGTGTCGACGGATTCCAGGTTTCCGGTTGTGATCAACCGTTAGTTATATGTGTTGCGCACCTTCCAGGCACTGGCCTAGCAGAAAGCAAAAGTCGTGCTCAAAATGATCTGGCCGTATGAAATTGACGCTGAAAAAATCTATTTGCCTTCCCCATGCACAGGCTCTGTCCAGGTTTTTCAGGGGTTTCACTGGGGTTCAGACGCTTGGCCAGCAGAGTGGTGTGCGGTCGTGTTGCACATCCGTAAGCCCTTGATCTTGCTTTGCCCCCGCAGCAATCGGGTAGCGGGGATCGCGTGCTGATTACGGGAGGAAACAAAATGGTGCGCGGTCGGCGTCTGGGTTGTGTCGAAGCGCCCCTTGTTGGTGCGCTGGTCGCGCTGTCGCTGTTCCGGGTGGGCGCGTATCCTTGGTGGGGGAGATGCCGTGCCGGGCACGTAGCTTCCGCTTTTCGATCGGTTGAGGCTGGAGAGTAAGCATGTTCGTTCTGGATTCACGTTTGCAGCAGGACACTCAGGTGATGGGGGATTTCCCTCTGTGCCGGTTGTTGTTGATGAACGATGCGCAGTATCCCTGGTTCATTCTGGTCCCGCGCCGTGAGGCGGTGAGTGAGCTGTTCCAGCTCGATGCGGCAGATCAGCAACTGCTGTGGCAGGAAACCACTCAATTGGCTGAAGTGCTGAAGGACACATTCGCTGCCGACAAGATGAACGTGGCGACCCTGGGTAATGTGGTCAGCCAGCTGCACATGCACGTCATTGTGCGTCGTCGTGAAGATGCTGCCTGGCCGGCGCCGGTCTGGGGCAAGCATCCTGTCCAGCCATACGGCAGCGAGGCGATTGAGGCGATCAGAGAAAAACTGCGTCTGGTGCTGACTGACGGTTTCGTGTTCAAAGGTGCGCAATAAATGGCGCTGGATGAGCGGGTTACCGAACTGGAAAGTCGTCTGGCGTTCCAGGACGATACGATTCAGGCGTTGAACGATGCCCTGGTTGCACAGCAGCGTCTGATAGAGCGGCTGCAATTGCAGGTCAAGGAGCTGGCTCGGCGCCAGGAAGAGGGCAGTGGGCAGTTCGGTATCAGCGAAGACGAAGCACCGCCACCGCATTATTGAATGCAGACAGGCATGAAAAAGCCCGCACTTGGCGGGCTTTTTCATGGGCGCTGGTTAGCGGCGAGCGGGAAGGGCGGCAATCACATCCTCTGCCTGCAGGCCTTTGTCGCGCTGCATGACCGAAAATTCCACACGCTGGCCTTCGACCAGGACGCGGTGGCCCTCACCGCGAATGGCCCGGAAGTGCACGAAGATATCGTCACCGGAGTCGCGGGAAATAAAGCCGAAGCCTTTGGAGGTGTTGAACCACTTGACCGTACCGGTTTCGCGGTCGGTCAGGTTCATGCTCGGTGCTGGGCGGCGAGGTTGCAGGCGCAGGTTGGCACCAAGGTGCAGCAGCACTGCCACGAACACTGCCAGCAGGCTGAACAGCAACGCTGGCAAGCTGCCAATCATCGGCAGGGGAGCCAGAAGAATCAGAGCTTGCAGCAGGGTCGCCAGAACCAGCAAGGCAGAAACCAGGTTCTGCATCTGGTGGCGCAAGGCTGCATGCCAGATTGGCAGTTGGGGGGCGAGGATCAGGTTGAGCAACCCGAACAGGGCGAGGCACAAGGCATCAGGGTGTTGCAGGAACGACGGGGTGGATGATTGCAGACTTGGCACAAAGGACAGCAGGAGCGCCGCCAGGCCTGTCAGCAGGTGGACGATTTTCAACATATGCAATGAACTCACTTGATTGACTGGACCGCGAGGAAGAGCGGCCTCACATGCGTTGCCAGGATGAAGGGCAGTAGTGATGCGTGCAGAGGCAGCCTATGCCCGAACCTAGAACAGGTGGCGGGCACGGAGCGTATTTAACCGTAAAGAGGAGGGGTACTCAAATCAGGCGCTTAGCGCTTCGGTGCCAATGGCAGGGTGCACCTGGTTGCGGCCATTGCGTTTGGCTTCGTAAAGCGCGTCGTCGGCGCGGGTCAGCAGGCTTTCCAGGGTGTCTCCGGCTTCGGCCAGGGCAAACCCGAGGGAGGCGCTGATGCTGTCCAGTACCTGGTCGGTCCGTCTGGCGCGGATGCGCAGTGCCTGGATCTTGAGGCGAACCTGCTCGGCGACGGCGTGGGCGTTGGTGCTGTCAAAGCATTCGCGCAGGACGACGCAGAACTCTTCTCCGCCATAGCGCGCCGCGATAGCGCGAGACGGCAGCAGGTCGCGCAGCAGCTGGCCGACATGCTGCAGCACGCGGTCGCCCAGCGGGTGTCCGTACTGGTCGTTGAACTGCTTGAAGTGGTCAATGTCGAGCATGATCAGCGCGACACCGCTGTGGTCGGCGCTCAGTGCCTGCTCGAGCAGGCGGGTAAAGGCGTGGCGGTTGAAGACCTGGGTCAGGCTGTCGACCGTTGCTGCCATATGCGCCCGTTCGAGTTGGCTGCGCAGGTGCTGGATTTCGCTCTGGGCGGCGCGCAGTCGATAAAGAAACTTCTCCTGCTGGTCATGCATGAGCTGGGTGCTTTGCTGCAGGTCGTTGAGCACGCTCGGCAGGTCGTCGATGATCGGCTCCTGCAGGGCGGCCAGGCCGTGCTCCAGGCTGACCTGGAAGTTACGGCTGCCAACGACGCTGCGTGATACGTCGCTTTCGATGTCATCGACCAGCTCGATGACCTGTTCCTGGCCGGCGCGTGCCTCTTCGAGCTCCCCGCGGATGATGTATTCGCGGAACAGCTTGACCGCGGTCTCGGGCGGGACGCCGTCGAAGTCGGTAACGGTCTTGTCCAGGCGGCGATTCAGCTCGACATCCTGGCCTTTGCTGTAGGTGTACCAAAGCGCGTAGTGCACCGGATTCGGCGGAATGTCGTGGCGCATCATCAAGGGAACTGCTTGCTTGAGGAGGGTGGCCGCTTCGCGGGTTTCCTCGGGGTACAGTTCCAGAATGCTTGGCGCTTTGGGTGGTTGGCTCATGCGGGTCACGGCGGCGGGTTGCGAATGGGCAAAGCATAGAACACGGCCGTGCAGGCCGCTCAGCAAAAGGCCCGAACGAATCGGGCCTTTTTTGCATGCGTTGCGCGATCAGGCGTCGAGCAGGCTGCGCAGCATCCATGCGGTTTTTTCATGCACCTGCATGCGCTGGGTCAGCAGGTCTGCCGTGGGCTCGTCGCTGACTTTGTCCAGCAGCGGGAAGATACCGCGGGCGGTACGGGCTACGGCTTCCTGGCCCTGGACCAGTTGCTTGATCATTTCCACGGCGGCCGGAACGCCTTCCTCTTCCTTGATGGACGACAGGCGAGCGTAGGCGGCATAGGTGCCCGGGGCTGGGAAACCCAGGGCGCGGATGCGCTCGGCGATCTGGTCGACGGCAAGAGAGAGCTCGGTGTACTGCCCTTCGAACATCAGGTGCAGGGTGTTGAACATCGGCCCGGTGACGTTCCAGTGGAAGTTGTGGGTCTTCAGGTAGAGGGTGTAGGTGTCGGCGAGCAGGCGGGACAGGCCTTCGGCGATGGCTGCGCGATCCTGTTCGGCAATACCGATGTTGATTTCCATACCATTTCTCCTCTCAGGTGGGTCGGGCACTGGCTTGCCCCGTGATGGGCAGAAGCCTAACACAGGCGGCGTGCAGGCCGGTTCTGCCTTGTATCAATGAAGGCTATTTATAGAGACTATCGCCCGTGGCGAGTTCAGTGCTCAGCGGGGCGTGCGAGATCGGGGTCACAGGCCTGACGAATTGGCGGTGTTGGCCTTGAATCAGCCGAAAATGCGCGCAGGCTGGCGGCTGCACGTGACGACTTAACCATATATAATCCGTCGCTTTGCTGTGGCGTGTGGGTCGTCCCTGTTCGGGCGTCGCCTGCCGTCGCGGTCCTGCAGCGTGGCAGAACTGCCGGAAACAGCGCCTGCATGCAGCCGGCCAAGCGTGTCGCCACCTGTGCGGCCAAACGAATTCAAGACTCAAGAGAAGCGATTACCACCATGATGCGCAGCCACTATTGCGGCCAGTTGAACGAAAGCCTGGACGGCCAGGAAATCACCCTCTGCGGATGGGTTCACCGTCGTCGTGACCACGGTGGCGTGATCTTCCTCGACATTCGTGACCGTGAAGGCCTGGCCCAGGTGGTGTTCGATCCGGATCGTGCCGAGACCTTCGCCAAGGCTGACCGCGTGCGCAGCGAATACGTGGTCAAGATCACCGGCAAGGTACGCCTGCGTCCGGCCGGTGCGGTCAACGCCAACATGGCTTCCGGCGCTATCGAAGTGCTGGGTTACGAGCTCGAAGTGCTGAACGAAGCCGAAACCCCGCCCTTCCCGCTCAACGAATACACCGATGTTGGTGAAGAAACCCGTCTGCGCTATCGCTTCATCGACCTGCGCCGTCCGGAAATGGCCGAGAAGCTCAAGCTGCGTTCGCGCATCACCAGCAGCATCCGTCGCTACCTGGACGAGAACGGCTTCCTCGACGTGGAAACGCCGATCCTGACCCGCGCCACCCCGGAAGGCGCCCGTGACTACCTGGTGCCGAGCCGCACCCACCCCGGCAGCTTCTTCGCCCTGCCGCAGTCGCCGCAGCTGTTCAAGCAACTGCTGATGGTCGCCGGCTTCGACCGCTACTACCAGATCGCCAAGTGCTTCCGCGACGAAGACCTGCGTGCCGACCGTCAGCCGGAATTCACCCAGATCGACATCGAGACCAGCTTCCTCGATGAAGCCGACATCATGCATCTCACCGAGACCATGATCCGTAACCTGTTCAAGGAAGTGCTGGACGTCGAGTTCGCCGAGCTGCCGCACATGACCCTGGCTGATGCCATGCGTCGTTTTGGCTCCGACAAGCCTGACCTGCGCATTCCGATGGAGCTGGTTGATGTTGCCGACCAGCTCAAGGATGTCGACTTCAAGGTCTTCTCCGGTCCGGCCAACGATCCGAAAGGCCGCGTTGCCGCGCTGCGCGTGCCAGGCGGGGCGAGCATGCCGCGCAAGCAGATCGACGACTACACCAAGTTCGTCGGCAACTACGGCGCCAAGGGCCTGGCTTACATCAAGGTCAACGAGCGCGCCAAGGGCGTTGAAGGTCTGCAGTCGCCGATCGTCAAGAATATTGCCGAGCCGAACCTCAACACCATCCTCGACCGCGTTGGCGCGGTCGATGGCGACATCGTGTTCTTCGGTGCCGATCGCGCCAAGGTCGTCAACGACGCTCTGGGTGCGCTGCGCATCAAGCTGGGCCATGACCTGAACCTGCTGACCGCCGAATGGGCGCCGCTGTGGGTCGTCGACTTCCCGATGTTCGAAGAGAACGACGATGGCAGCCTGACCGCCATGCACCACCCGTTCACGTCGCCGAAGTGCTCGCCGGCAGAGCTGGAGGCCAATCCGGCCGCCGCGCTGTCCCGTGCCTACGACTTGGTGCTCAACGGCACCGAGCTGGGTGGCGGTTCGATCCGTATCCACGACAAGTCCATGCAGCAGACCGTGTTCCGCGTGCTGGGCATCAGCGAAGACGAGCAGCAGGAGAAGTTCGGCTTCCTGCTCGACGCGCTGAAGTACGGCGCGCCGCCCCATGGTGGTCTGGCCTTCGGCCTTGACCGTCTGGTGATGCTGATGACCGGTGCCAGTTCGATTCGTGAAGTGATCGCCTTCCCGAAAACCCAGAGCGCCGCGGATGTGATGACTCAGGCGCCGGGCGAGGTGGATGCCAAGGCGCTCCGCGAATTGCATATTCGCCTGCGCGAGCAACCGAAGGCCGAGTAATCGCCAAGTGGTATCGCGAGCCCAGGGAAACCTGGGCTTGTTCATTGTGAAACCTGAAAAATGTGGAGTGGAATATGGCCGGTCATTCCAAGTGGGCCAACATCAAGCACCGCAAGGGGCGTCAGGACGCCAAGCGGGGCAAGATTTTCACCAAGCTCATCCGTGAGCTGACGGTTGCGGCCAAGCACGGCGGCCCGATCCCTGCGGACAACCCGCGTTTGCGTCTGGCGGTGGACAAGGCGCTGACCAACAACATGTCCCGTGACGTGATCGACCGCGCCATCGCTCGCGGTGCCGGCAACAACGAAGCCGACAACGTCGTCGAGTTCAGCTACGAAGGCTATGCACCGAGCGGCGTGGCGATCATCGTCGAAGTGATGACCGACAACCGCAACCGTACAGCGGCCGAGGTTCGCCATGCGTTTAGCAAGTGCGGCGGCAACCTGGGCACCGATGGCTCGGTGGCCTACATGTTCGAGCGCAAAGGGCAGATCAGCTTCGCGCCGGGTGTTGCCGAGGACGCGTTGATGGAGGCGGTACTGGAAGCGGGCGCCGACGACGTGGAAATGGGCGAGGACGGTTCCGCGCTGGTGTCGACCAGCTTCACCGAGTTCCATGCGGTCAACGAGGCGCTGAGCGCTGCCGGTTTCAAGGGTGAGGAGGCCGAGATCGCGATGATCCCTTCGATCAGCGCGCCGATCACCGACCTGGAAACGGCCCAGAAGGTCATCAAGCTGATCGACATGCTGGAAGACCTGGATGACGTGCAGAACGTCTACCACAACGCCGAGATCCCCGACGACATCATGGAGCAGCTTGGCTGATCGCTGCGCTGCATCATCTGGCCGGAAGTAACGGGGCTCGCGCCCTGGGACTTCCGGCTTTTTAATGGCCGTCTGGTGGTGACGGCATTCGGCAGGCCCCCTATACTCGCAGCCTGGATAAATAGACAGTGTTGAGCCGGTGTTCGCCGGCTTCTCCCGTGGATGGCAAGGCATGACGCTGATTCTTGGAATCGACCCCGGCTCTCGCATCACCGGCTACGGCGTAGTACGGGACACGGGCCGCAGTTGCGAATACGTGGCCTCGGGGTGCATTCGCACTGGGAATGGCCCGCTGCCCGAGCGCCTGCAGATTGTCTTTCGCGGTGTACGCGAGGTGATCGAGGCCTACGGGCCGGTCACCATGGGCATCGAGCAGGTGTTCATGGCGCGCAATGCCGACTCGGCTCTGAAACTGGGGCAGGCGCGTGGCGCCGCCATCGTGGCCGGTGTCGAGGCGGGCCTGGATGTCTCGGAGTACACGGCGACCCAGGTCAAGCAGGCGATTGCCGGAACGGGCGGGGCGGACAAGGAGCAGGTGCAGATGATGGTCATGCATTTGCTCAAGCTGGTGCAGAAGCCGCAGATCGATGCGTCGGACGCCCTGGCCATTGCCTTGTGCCATGCCCATCATCGGCAAAGTCTTATTCCCCATGGCCTGGCGACCGCGAAACGGCGCGGTGGTCGCCTTCGTTTATAACGTGACTCAAGGAATGCAGTGGTGATTGGACGTTTGCGTGGCACCCTGGCGGAAAAGCAGCCGCCGCATTTGATTCTGGATGTGAATGGAGTGGGGTATGAGCTGGAAGTGCCCATGACCACCCTGTACCGTTTGCCAGCGGTGGGCGAGCCCCTGACCCTGCACACCCATCTGGTGGTGCGCGAAGATGCTCACCTGCTTTATGGCTTTTATGAAAAGCGCGAGCGCGAACTGTTTCGTGAGTTGATCCGCCTCAATGGCGTCGGCCCGAAACTGGCCCTGGCTCTTATGTCGGGGCTTGAGGTCGATGAGTTGGTGCGGTGCGTGCAAGCGCAGGACACGGCAGCGCTGGTGAAGATACCTGGTGTCGGCAAGAAAACCGCCGAGCGCTTGCTGGTCGAGCTCAAGGATCGCTTCAAAGCCTGGGAGACCGTACCGGGCATGGCCACCCTGGTCGTGGAACCTCGTGGTGGTAATGGAGTCTCAAGCGCGGAGAATGATGCGGTGAGCGCCCTGATTTCGCTGGGATACAAGCCTCAAGAAGCCAGTCGGGCCGTTTCTGCCGTCAAGGAAGAAGGCATGAGTAGTGAAGACATGATTCGTCGTGCCCTCAAGGGGATGGTGTAACGCCTGATGATCGAAGCAGACCGCTTGATTACCGCTAGCACGCGTGACCGCGACGAGCAGGTAGACCGGGCCATCCGTCCGTTGAAGCTGGCCGAGTACATCGGCCAGCCGAGTGTTCGCGAGCAGATGGAACTGTTCATCCAGGCCGCCAGGGGGCGCGCCGAAGCGCTCGACCATACCCTGATCTTTGGGCCGCCCGGGCTGGGCAAGACGACCCTGGCCAACATCATCGCCCAGGAAATGAACGTTTCGATCAAGAGCACTTCCGGGCCTGTATTGGAGCGCCCGGGTGATCTCGCTGCGCTGTTGACCAATCTGGAACCGGGCGATGTGCTGTTCATCGATGAGATCCACCGGTTGTCGCCCATCGTCGAAGAAGTGCTGTATCCGGCCATGGAAGACTTCCAGCTCGACATCATGATCGGTGAAGGGCCGGCTGCCCGCTCGATCAAGCTGGACCTGCCGCCGTTCACCCTGGTGGGCGCGACGACCCGGGCTGGTATGTTGACCAACCCGCTGCGTGACCGCTTCGGTATCGTGCAGCGTCTCGAGTTCTATAACACGGATGACCTGGCGACCATCGTCAGTCGTTCGGCCGGCATTCTCGGTTTGCCGATCGAGGCCTCGGGCGCGTTCGAGATCGCGCGCCGGGCTCGGGGTACACCGCGTATCGCCAACCGCCTGTTGCGGCGGGTGCGTGATTTTGCCGAAGTTCGCGGTACAGGCGAAATCAGTCGCCAGGTCGCGGACCTGGCGCTCAACCTGCTGGATGTCGACGAACGGGGTTTTGATCACCAGGACCGGCGCCTGCTGTTGACCATGATCGAGAAGTTCGATGGCGGGCCGGTCGGTGTGGACAGCCTGGCCGCTGCGATCAGCGAGGAGCGGCATACCATCGAAGATGTACTGGAGCCCTACCTGATACAGCAGGGCTACATCATGCGCACCCCTCGGGGCCGCGTGGTCACCCGCCATGCCTACCTGCATTTCGGGTTGAACATACCGAAGCGCATGGGTGAATTGCCCACGGCGGACCTGTTTGCCAACGATGATGACTGAGAAAAAATACTTGCTGTTGCCAATTGGCAAGTTCGGGAGCTAGCACTAGAGTATGCGCGCGCAAAACGGAGTTCAGCCGTTCGCCCATCGGTGTCGTGTTTATTACGAAGATACCGATGCCGGTGGCATCGTCTACTACGTCAATTACCTCAAGTTTATGGAACGGGCTCGCACCGAGCGGCTTCGCGACCTGGGCTTTGCCCAGTCGACGCTGGCAGGTGAGGGCCTGTTGTTCGTTGTGCATTCGAGCGAGGCGCGCTACCACGCGCCGGCTCGCCTGGACGACGAATTGCTGGTGAGTGCTGAAGTGATCGAGTTAAACCGTGCCAGCCTGCGCTTTCGTCAACAGGTAAGGCGGGTAACGGATGATGCGCTGCTCTGTGAAGGGCAGTTTCTGGTGGCCTGTGTAGGCGCCGACAATTTGAAACCCCGTGCCATGCCCCAGACGCTGCGTGCAGCGTTTGTCGAGCAAGGTGGCGCGGGTACATCCAAAGCAGGAGAGTAAGCGTGGAAGCCAACGCCGTTGACCACATGTCGATGTGGAGTCTGATCAGCAACGCCAGCCTGGTGGTGCAATTGGTGATGTTGACGCTGGTGGCCGCTTCGGTCACTTCGTGGGTCATGATCTTCCAGCGCGGCACCTTGCTGCGTGCGGCCAAGCGTGCCCTGGACAACTTCGAGGAACGCTTCTGGTCGGGCATTGACCTGTCCAAGCTGTATCGCCAGGCCGGCAGCAATCCGGACCCGGACTCGGGCCTCGAGCAGATCTTCCGTGCCGGCTTCAAGGAATTTTCCCGTCTGCGTCAGCAGCAGGGCGTCGATCCGGATGCCGTGATGGACGGCGTGGCGCGCGCCATGCGCGTCGCGATTTCCCGTGAGGAAGAGAAGCTCGAGCAGAGCCTGCCGTTCCTTGCCACCGTCGGCTCCACCAGCCCGTATATCGGTCTGTTCGGTACCGTGTGGGGGATCATGAACTCCTTCCGCGGCCTCGCTCAGGTTCAGCAGGCCACTCTGGCTACCGTAGCACCTGGCATCGCAGAAGCCCTGATCGCGACGGCCATCGGCCTGTTCGCGGCCATTCCGGCCGTTATCGCCTACAACCGTTTCGCGGCTCGCGGCGAAATGCTGATTGCCCGCTACTACACCTTTGCCGATGAGTTCCAGGCGATTCTGCATCGCAAAGTCCACACCAGCGACGACTAAGCCTTAGGCATCCACAACACAGGTTTTAAGCCATGGCCAGAATTCGCAACAGACGCAAGCCGGTCGCCGAGATGAACGTGGTGCCTTACATCGACGTGATGTTGGTACTGCTGGTCATCTTCATGGTGACGGCACCCATGCTCAACCAGGGGGTCAAGGTCGACCTGCCGAAAGTCAGCAGCGAAGCCCTGCCGCAGGACAACAACTCGCAGGTGCTGACCATCTCCATCAAGGCTGACAAGTCCTATTACTGGAACATGGGCACCGAGGTCGATACCGATACCGTTCAGGATCAGGCGCTGACCCTGGAAGAAATGACCCGCGCAGTGACGGCCATCATCAACCAGAGCCGCAGCACGGGTAAGCAGGTGCAGGTGTTCGTGAGGGGTGACAAATCGGTCGACTACGGCACCGTGATGTCCGCCATGGGTGGATTGCAGCAGGCTGACGTGGGTAACGTCGGGCTGATTACCGAGGCGCCCTGATGCAGCAGCAACGCGAGCGCTCTTCTTCGGAAAGCTTCTTCTGGCCTGTGGTATGGGCCGTGGGCCTGCACGCCTTGATGTTCGCCATGCTGTTCGTCAGCTTCGCCTTCGCGCCGGAGCTGCCGCCGGCCAAACCGATCGTGCAGGCCACGCTGTATCAACTGAAGTCGCAAAGCCAGGCAACCACCCAGACCAACCAGAAGATCGCCGGGGAGGCCAAGAAAACTTCCGCACCGGTTTTCGAACAGGAGCAACTGGAGCAGAAAAAGGCCGAGCAGGAAAAAGTAGCGGCCAAGGCAGCGGAACAAAAGAAAGCCGAAGAGGCTCAGAAAGCGGAGACGGCGAAAAAGGCCGAGGCCGATAAAGCGGCTGCCGAACAGAAGCGACTGGCTGATGTAGCCAAGAAAAAGGCTGCGGAAGACGAGGCGAAAAAGAAAGCCGCCGAGGACAAGAAGAAAGCAGCCGAAGAAGCGAAGAAAAAAGCTGCCGCGGCCGAAGCCGAGAAGAAAAAAGCGGAAGATGCGAAGAAGAAAAAGGCTGCTGCAGAGGCGGCTCAGCGCAAGGCGGTAGAGGACAAGAAGGCGGCCGCGCTGGCCGAGCTGCTTTCCCAGGATGTCGACCATCAGCAGGCGATTGCCGATACCGTGGGTGACCAGGTGGCCGGTAGTCTGGACGACCTGATTATCATGCTGGTCAGCCAGCAATGGCGTCGTCCGCCATCCGCGCGCAATGGTATGAGTGTGGAAGTGCTGATCGAGATGTTGCCCGACGGCACCATCACCAATGCCAGCGTGACCCGCTCCAGTGGTGATGCACCCTTTGACAGCTCGGCGGTACAGGCCGTGCGCAACGTCGGGCGCATTGCTGAAATGCAACAGCTGGACCGCGCTACATTTGATCAGCTATACCGGCAACGTCGTGCCGTCTTTAAACCGGAGGATTTAGGTCTGTGAATACCCTGATGCGTATCGTCCTGCTGGGCCTGGCCATGATGGTCGGCAGTGTGCAGGCGGCTGATCCCCTGGTGATCAGCACTGGTACAGATCGTGCGACGCCCATCGCCGTCGTACCGTTCGGTTGGCAGGGCGGCAACGTGTTGCCCGAGGACATGTCCGAAATCATCGGCAATGACCTGCGCAACTCGGGCGTGTTCGAGCCCATCCCGCGCCAGAACATGATCAGCCTGCCGACCCAGGGCAGTGAAGTCATCTACCGTGACTGGAAGGCCCTCGGTGCCCAGTACGTGCTGGTTGGTAACATCGTGCCCAACGGTGGCCGTCTGCAGGTGCAGTACGCCCTGTTCAACGTGGCTACTGAACAGCAGGTCATGACCGGTAACGTGGGCGGCGGCGTCGACCAGCTGCGTGACATGTCCCACCACATCGCGGATCAGTCGTTCGAGAAACTGACCGGTGTGAAGGGCGCTTTCTCCACGCGCCTGCTCTATGTCACTGCAGAGCGTTTTGGTGTGAACAACACGCGCTACACCCTGCAGCGCTCCGACTACGACGGCGCCCGTGCAGTGACCCTGCTGCAATCGCGCGAGCCGATCCTGTCGCCGTCGTTCGCACCCGATGGCCGCCGCATTGCCTACGTGTCGTTCGAACAGAAGCGCCCGCGCATCTTCGTCCAGCACATCGACACTGGCCGTCGTGAGCAGATCACCAATTTCGAAGGGTTGAACGGCGCGCCGGCCTGGTCGCCGGATGGCAATCGCCTGGCGTTCGTGCTGTCGCGCGACGGCAACCCGGAAATCTATGTCATGGATATGGGCACCCGCCAACTGCGCCGTGTGACCAACCAGGCTTCCATCGATACGGAGCCGTTCTGGGGGAAAGATGGCCAGACCATCTATTTCACCTCCGACCGTTCGGGCAAGCCGCAAATCTATAAAACCAACATCAGCTCCGGTTCGGTGGAGCGCGTTACCTTCGTGGGTAACTACAACGCCAACCCGAAACTGTCGGCTGATGAAAAAACCCTGGTCATGATCCACCGCCAGGATGGTTACACCGTGTTCAAGGTAGCGGCCCAGGATCTGCAACGGGGCAATTTGCGCATTCTTTCTGATACAAGTCTGGATGAGTCGCCCACTGTTGCGCCCAATGGCACCATGCTAATCTACGCAACCCGCCAGCAGGGGCGGGGAGTCTTGATGTTAGCGTCCATCAATGGTCGCGTTAAGCTCCCTCTTCCTACCGCTCAAGGCGAAGTTCGAGAGCCTTCCTGGTCCCCCTTCCTGAACTGATGCGGCGCTACACCACTTAATACACTGGGGTTCATTAGGAGTTACATTATGGAAATGTTGAAATTTGGCAAATTCGCTGCCCTGAGCCTGGCTCTGGCCGTAGCTGTTGGTTGCTCCTCGAAAGGCGGCGACGCTGCTGGCGAAGGCGCTGTTGATCCGAACGCTGGCTACGGCGCTGACAGCGGTGCTGTCGATGGCAGCCTGAGCGAAGAAGCGGCTCTGCGCGCTATCACCACTTTCTACTTCGAATACGACAGCTCGGACCTGAAGCCAGAAGCCATGCGCTCCCTGGACGTTCATGCCAAGGACCTGAAAGGCAACGGCGCTCGCGTCGTTCTGGAAGGCCACGCTGACGAGCGCGGTACCCGTGAGTACAA
>JBLZZJ010000016.1:0-114747 GCA_050282285.1 Pseudomonas sp. | reverse complement strand
TCGAAGTCGATCGGGTTGACCTTGTGCGGCATGGTCGAGGAGCCGATTTCGCCGGCCACGGTCTTCTGCTTGAAGTAGCCCAGCGAGATGTAGCCCCAGACGTCACGGTCGAAGTCGATGAGGATGGTGTTGAAGCGGGCGATGGCGTCGAACAGCTCGGCGATGTAGTCGTGCGGCTCGATCTGCGTGGTGTAGGGGTTCCACTGCAGGCCCAGGTCGCCTTCGATGAACTGGCGGGCGTTGGCTTCCCAGTCGATGCGCGGGTAGGCCGACAGGTGGGCGTTGTAGTTGCCCACGGCGCCGTTGATCTTGCCCAGCAGCGGGGCGGCCGCAATCTGCACGATCTGGCGCTCGAGGCGGTAGACCACGTTGGCCAGTTCCTTGCCCAGAGTGGTCGGCGAAGCCGGCTGGCCATGGGTACGCGACAGCATCGGCACGTCGGCAAACTTCACCGCCAGCTCGCGGATGGCGCCGGCGATCTGGCGCATCAGCGGCAGCAGCACGGTATCGCGACCTTCGCGCAGCATCAGGGCGTGGGACAGGTTGTTGATGTCCTCGGAGGTGCAGGCGAAGTGAATGAACTCACTGACCTTGTTCAGCTCCGGCAGCTTGGCCGCTTGCTCTTTGAGCAGGTATTCCACGGCCTTGACGTCGTGGTTGGTGGTGCGCTCGATTTCTTTCACGCGCTCGGCGTGCTCGACGGCGAAGTTGTCGGCCAGCTCATTGAGCACGGCCTGGGCTTCGGCGGAGAAAGGCGCGACTTCAGTGACGCCTTCGTGGGCGGCCAGGCGCTGCAGCCAGCGGACCTCGACCAGGACGCGGAAACGGATCAGGCCGTATTCGCTGAAAATGGGGCGCAGGGCGCTGGTTTTACCGGCATAGCGGCCATCGACGGGGGAAACCGCGGTGAGCGAGGAAAGCTGCATGGGAGGCGTTCTCGGACAATCGGGCGTTGAAAAGGGCGCACATCATACATGAAAACGGCGCCCGGACTGCGTTTGGCTGATAGCCGTTCAGCCCTTGCGTCGGGTTATCGACAGCAGGCTGGCGGCAAGTATGAGAGCGGCCCCGAGCAGCGACGTCATGTCCGGGGTCTCTCCCCAACGCCACCAGGCGATGGCGCCAGCGAACACGATGGCCAGGTAGGCGACCGGGCCGATCAGGCCGGGTGCCGCCAGCACATAGGCCTTGGACATGATCAGCTGGCTGGCGGTGGCCAGCAGGCCGATGCCCAGCAGCAGCGTCAGGTCCTGCTCGCTCACCGGCTCCCAGGCCCAGGTCAGGGGGATCGCTGAAATCAGCGCACTGAACAGCGAGAAGTAGAAAACGATGCGGTACGCGGGCTCGGTGTCGCTCATTTCACGAATCGACACGAAGGCGAATGCGGCCATGACACTGGCCGAAAGACCAATCAGCGCCTGGCTGTCGAGCAGGGCCGCGGACGGCTTGGCCACCAGCAATACGCCAATCAGGCCGACCACGGTGGTGCCCAGAATGCGTTTGCTCAAGGGCTCCTTCAGCCACCAGCGGGCGATCAGCGGCGTGAACAAGGGGGCGGCGTAGGTGAACAGCATGGCGTCGGCCAGCGGCAGATGGGCGATGGCATAGAAGAAGCAGTACATCGCGGCCAGGCCGTATCCCGCGCGGCCAAGGTGGGAACCGAGGCGCTGGGTACGCAGCGGTCGCACGCCCTTGAGCAGAATCAGCGGCAGGAAGAACACCACGCCGACCAGGTTGCGGAAGAACACTACGGACTCGTTGTTGACGCTGCCCGACACCTCGCGAACGCCCACGCCCATGCAGGCGAACAGCAGTGCGGACAGAGCGAGCAGGGCGGCGCCGTGTAGCGGCTTGTCCAGGCGCCCGCTCATGCCGGATCAGCCCCTGAGCAGCGGGTAGAGTTCCTTGAGCAGCTTGCCGCGGCTGAATACCAGCTGCCAGCGGTGCCCGCCCAGCTGGCGCCACAGACGGGCCGAGCGAATGCCGGCCAGCAGCAGGGCACGGATTTTCGAGGCGTTGCTGGGCTGTTGCAGGTGGCGCATGTCGCCTTGCACCTGAATGCGCTGACGGAAGGTGCTGATGGTGTCCTGGTACAAGCCGCCGCACGAGGCGATGACGTTGTCGTGGACCAGGCCGAAATGCTCGACCTGCTGCTGCACCTGATCCAGGCGGCTGCCCATCAGTTGCAGCAGGTCGTCGCGCTTGTTCAGTTGCCGTTCCAGGGCCAGCAGGGCCAGGGCGTAGCGCAAGGGGTCACGTTGCAGGCTGGTGGGGTCACGCTCCAGGGCGCTGGCCAGGGCTCGATAACCGTCGCGCAGGTTGAGGTCGTCACCGCCGTAGACGTCCAGCGTGCCTTTCGGGTCCCGTACCAGCAGACTGCCCAGCATGCAGGCGACGGCCGGCTCGCCGACCTGGCCGGTTCGCGCGACCTTGTCGACCAGTACGGCAGCCTCGAAGACGGCGCCGAGGGCGATCAGTTGTTCCTGGATCGGGCTCATTGGGCTTTTTCCTTGCTGCTCCAGGGTTCTGCAATTTCGATGACGCCGCCGCCGAGGCAGATTTCGCCGTCGTAGAACACCACGGACTGGCCCGGGGTGACGGCGCGTTGTGGCATGGCGAAGGTGGCGCGGTAACCGGTGTCGGTCTTTTCCAGGGTGCAGCGCTGGTCGTCCTGGCGGTAGCGCACCTTGGCGGTCAGCTCACGCGGGCTGCTCAGGTCGACCGGGTTGACCCAGTAAATGTCCGAAGCGAGCAGGGCGCCGGAGAACAGCCAGGGGTGATCGTTGCCCTGGCCCACGACCAGTACGTTGCGATCGAGCTCTTTGCTCAGGACATACCAGGGCTCATCGCTGGCGTCCTTCAGGCCGCCAATGCCCAGACCCTGGCGCTGGCCGATGGTGTGGTACATCAGGCCATGATGGCGGCCGATGACTTCGCCTTCGGTGGTTTCGATGTCGCCCGGCTGAGCCGGCAGGTACTGCTTGAGGAAGTCGCTGAAGCGGCGCTCACCGATAAAGCAGATACCGGTGGAGTCTTTCTTCTTGGCCGTGGCCAACTGGTACTTCTCGGCAATCGCACGGACCTGCGGCTTCTCCAGTTCGCCTACCGGGAACAGGGTCTTGGCGATCTGCTCGCCGCCAACCGCGTGCAGGAAATAACTCTGGTCCTTGTTCGGGTCCAGGCCCTTGAGCAGTTCGGTGCGGCCGTCGATATCACGGCGGCGCACGTAGTGGCCGGTGGCGATCAGATCGGCACCGAGCATCAGGGCGTAGTCCAGGAAGGCTTTGAACTTGATCTCGCGGTTGCACAGGATGTCCGGGTTCGGCGTGCGGCCCGCCTTGTATTCGGCCAGGAAGTGCTCGAACACGTTGTCCCAGTACTCGGCAGCGAAGTTGGCGGTGTGCAGCTTGATACCGATCTTGTCGCACACGGCCTGTGCGTCGGCCAGGTCATCCATGGCGGTGCAGTATTCAGTGCCGTCGTCTTCGTCCCAGTTCTTCATGAACAGGCCTTCGACCTGATAGCCCTGTTCGAGCAGCAGCAGGGCGGAAACGGACGAGTCGACGCCGCCGGACATGCCGACGATCACGCGTTGGGTGCTAGGTGCTTGCATGGGAGTCTGCGAGTGAAGCCCGAAAAGCCGGGGAGTCTAACAGAAAGCGCCGTGCCGATCAGTCCCGGACCAGCTCCAGGGAGCCGTGCTGGCCGGCCAGGTAATCGTCGACGCAGCGCAGTACCAGCTCGCTGCGCCAGCGTTCCGGCTGGCTGGCCAGCTCGTCACGGGTCAGCCAGGTGATGCCGCTGATGTCGGTGTCCAGTTCACGCTGCGGGTCATGGTGCAGGGTGCGGGCGATGAAGCAGATGCGCTGGTAGGTCACGCCGGTGCTGGGTGCGGTGTAAAGGTAGAGGCCCAGCAGGCCGGTGAGTTCGACATCCCAGCCGGTTTCTTCGAGGGTTTCGCGCAGTGCAGCTTCGCGCAGCGATTCGTTGGGCTCCAGGTGGCCGGCTGGCTGATTGAGTACCAGGCGGCCCCCCTTGAGCTCCTCGACGAACAGAAAGCGGCCCTGGTCTTCGATGACCGTGGCGACGGTGATATGGGGGTTCCAGCTCATGGGCAAGCCTCCTGAAAAGTGCCAATCATGGAATGTGCGGGGCCTGAATGACAAACCCCGGCACGGGGCCGGGGTTTGTCAGGGCTGCATGAACGTCCGGAGTCAGGCGTTCAGTGCTTCCAGGGCTGCGTTGAAGGTGCTGCTTGGACGCATCACCTTGCTGGTCAGCTCAGGGTTGGAGCGGTAGTAGCCACCGATGTTCGCCGGCTTGCCTTGGACGGCGGCCAGTTCTGCAACGATGGTGGCTTCCTGCTCGGTCAGGGTTTTGGCCAGCGGCGCGAAGTGGGCCTTCAGCGCAGCGTCCTCGTCCTGGGCGGCCAGGGCCTGGGCCCAGTACAGCGCCAGGTAGAAGTGGCTGCCGCGGTTGTCCAGCTCGCCAACTTTACGCGCCGGGGACTTGTTGTTGTCCAGCAGCTTGCCAGTGGCCTGGTCCAGGGTCTTGCCGAGCAGCTTGGCCTTGGCGTTGCCGGTCTTGATGCCTTCTTCTTCCAGGGAGACGGCCAGGGCCAGGAACTCGCCGAGGGAATCCCAGCGCAGGTAGTTTTCTTCTACCAGTTGCTGCACGTGCTTCGGTGCCGAACCGCCGGCGCCGGTTTCGTACATACCGCCGCCCGCCATCAGCGGAACGATGGACAGCATTTTGGCCGAGGTACCCAGTTCCATGATCGGGAACAGGTCGGTCAGGTAGTCGCGCAGGACGTTGCCGGTCACCGAGATGGTGTCCTGGCCACGGATCTGGCGCTCCATGCTGACGCGAATGGCCTCGTTGTAGCCCATGGCGCGGATGTCCAGGCCGGTCAGGTCGTGATCCTGCAGGTAGGCGTCGACCTTCTTCTGCAGCTCGCGGTCGTGGGCGCGCTCAGGGTCCAGCCAGAAAATGGCCGGGGTGTTGGACTGACGGGCACGGGTAACGGCCAGCTTGACCCAGTCGCGGATCGGGGCGTCTTTGGTCTGGCAGGCGCGCCAGATGTCGCCGGCTTCGACTTCGTGCTGCATCAGCACGGTGCCGTCGGCGGCCACGACGCGCATGGTGCCGTCAGCGGTCATTTCGAAGGTCTTGTCGTGGGAGCCGTACTCTTCGGCCTTCTGCGCCATCAGGCCGACGTTCGGCACGGTGCCCATGGTGGTCGGGTCGAACGCACCGTTGGTTTTGCAGAAGTTGATCATTTCCTGGTAGATGCGGGCGTAGGTGCTTTCCGGCATCACGGCCTTGGTGTCTTTCTGCTTGCCGTCCTTGCCCCACATCTGACCGGAGTTGCGGATCATCGCCGGCATGGAGGCGTCGACGATCACGTCGCTCGGGATGTGCAGGTTGGTGATGCCCTTGACCGAGTCGACCATGGCCATTTCAGGGCGATGGGCGTAGACCTCGTGGATGTCGTGCAGGATTTCTTCCTGCTGGGAGGCGGGCAGGGACTTGATCTTGTCGTAGACGCTGCTGATGCCGTTGTTCGGGTTGACGCCCAGTTCTTCGAACAGCTGGCCGTATTTGTCGAACACGTCCTTGTAATAGACGGTGACGGCGTGGCCGAAAACGATCGGGTGGGAGACCTTCATCATGGTCGCCTTGACGTGCAGGGACCACATCACGCCGTTGTCCTTGCAGTCCTGCAGGGTCTTCTCGAAGAAGGCGCGCAGTTTGTTGCAGCTCATGAACATGCTGTCCAGGACTTCGCCTTCCTGCAGGGCGAGCTGCTTCTTGACTTCGACCTTGCCGTCTTTGCCGACGAATTCGATGCGCACGTCACCGGCCTTGGCCAGGGTCACGGATTGTTCGCTGGAGAAGAAGTCGCCGCCGCGCATGTAGTCCGCGTGGGACTGCGAGGCCATGTTCCATTTACCCATGGAGTGCGGGTGCTTGCGGGCGTAGGCCTTTACGGCCGCCGGGGCGCGGCGGTCGGAGTTGCCTTCGCGCAGAACCGGGTTCACGGCGCTGCCCAGGACTTTGCTGTAGCGCGCACGGGCGTCTTTTTCAGCGTCGGTCTGCGGGTCTTCCGGGAAGTTCGGGATGTTGAAGCCCTGGGCCTGCAGTTCGGCGATGGCGCCTTTGATCTGCGGCACGGAGGCGCTGATGTTCGGCAGCTTGATGATGTTGGCGTCTGCCTGGAGGGTCAGCGTGGCCAGTTTGGCCAGGTCATCATCGATGCGCTTGTCGGCATCCAGTTGGTCGGCAAAGCTCGCCAGGATACGCCCAGCAAGAGAGATGTCGCGGGTTTCGACGGAAATGTCAGCTGACTTGGCGAAGGCTTCTACAATTGGCAGAAGCGAGTAAGTGGCAAGGGCGGGAGCTTCGTCGGTGAAGGTATAGATGATCTTCGAGGGGGTGGACATTTAGAGTTAACTCTCTTCTTTGCTGAGCGTACACAGAATCTCGACATGCGCAGGTAGGCGCCTAGGCTCTTCATTTTCGTAGAGCCTGTGGTCGAGGACTCGCCGCGGTGATGTTGGATGCACCAGTAGAGTGTCGAGCATTTCGAGTCACCGAATCGCGGTGGCAAAACGGCGAGATCAAGAGGCGATCGTCTCGTTCGAGACGGGACCGCTCCTTATGACTTGTTAGTCATCGGCGCAGTATAACACTGCGTCCATGCGTCGCAGAATGCCTTGGCGCATAAGACCAACGAACATGTGGTTTCATCGGAATCAACTACGTTACTCTCAGGCAGATGAGCACTGTTTAACCACAAGACGGAGTCCAGCATGGGATACCAAAAGATCCAGGTGCCAGCAACCGGTGACAAAATCACCGTTAATGCCGACATGTCGCTCAACGTACCCGACAACCCGATCATTCCCTTCATCGAAGGCGATGGCATCGGTGTGGATATTTCCCCTGTCATGATCAAGGTCGTCGACGCGGCCGTGGCGAAGGCCTACGGCGGCAAGCGCAAGATTTCCTGGATGGAGGTCTATGCGGGCGAGAAGGCGACCCAGGTATACGACCAGGACACCTGGCTGCCCAAGGAAACCCTGGAGGCCGTGCGTGATTACGTGGTGTCGATCAAAGGCCCGCTGACCACGCCGGTCGGTGGTGGTATCCGTTCGCTTAACGTGGCGCTGCGCCAGGAACTCGACCTTTATGTCTGCCAGCGTCCGGTGCGCTGGTTCGAAGGCGTTCCGAGCCCGGTCAAGAAGCCGGGTGATGTCGACATGGTGATCTTTCGTGAGAACTCCGAAGACATCTATGCCGGCGTCGAGTGGAAGGCCGGTTCGCCCGAGGCCAAGAAGGTCATCAAATTCCTCACCGAGGAAATGGGCGTCACCAAGATTCGTTTCACCGAAAATTGCGGTATCGGCGTCAAGCCAGTGTCTCTGGAGGGCACCAAGCGCCTGGTACGCAAGGCCCTGCAATACGCCGTGGACAATGATCGAAGCTCTGTGACCATCGTGCACAAGGGCAACATCATGAAGTTCACCGAGGGTGCCTTCAAGGAGTGGGGCTACGAGGTGGCGCGCGACGAGTTTGGTGCCGAGCTGCTCGATGGCGGGCCTTGGATGCAGTTCAAGAACCCGCTCACCGGCAAGAATATCGTGGTCAAGGACGCCATCGCTGATGCGATGCTCCAGCAGATCCTGCTGCGCCCGGCCGAGTATGACGTGATCGCCACGCTCAACCTCAACGGTGACTACCTGTCCGACGCCCTGGCAGCGGAAGTGGGCGGGATCGGGATCGCACCGGGTGCCAACCTGTCCGATACCATCGCCATGTTCGAGGCGACCCACGGTACTGCGCCCAAGTACGCAGGCCAGGACAAGGTCAACCCGGGCTCCGTGATCCTCTCGGCCGAGATGATGCTGCGCCACATGGGCTGGACCGAGGCTGCTGATCTGATCATCAAGGGCACCAATGGTGCCATTGCGGCGAAGACGGTGACATACGACTTCGAGCGCCTGATGGAAGGTGCCAAGTTGCAGTCCTGTTCCCAGTTCGGTGACGCCATGATCAGCCACATGTGAGCTGACGAACGGTAAAAGAAAGGCCGGTCATTGGACCGGCCTTTTTTATGGTGGATTAAACACCCAGGTCAGACTTCAACCGTTGCGCCTTGAGGCAGGCTTACTGCAGCGTGCTGTTCGGTGGTGGCCGTCAGCGCACTGATGTTTACGGCGTGGAGTCCTTTAGGACCTTGAATAATATCGAAGCTTACCGGCTGGCCAGCTTTGAGCGTTTTATAACCGTCCATCTGGATAGCCGAGTAATGGGCGAACAGGTCCTCATCTCGGCCATCGGCGAGGATGAACCCATAGCCTTTGGCGTTGTTGAACCACTTGACCTTACCGCTGAGCATGCTGATATCCCTCTGCAAAGGACTCCATCACTGGAGTATCATCCACTTTGATACCGCGCACGACTCAACCGGTTGGACGAAACGGCGCGGCACCCCTCACACCCTCATCAAGGGTATTCATTGTTTGTAACACCGTTTTGCCGATAGTCAAGGCCGCGCTGTAACCGGCTGCGAAGACGGTCAAACTCTTTCCAGAACTCGAATTCGTCCAGCCATGAACCTTTATTCCGACATGCATGCAAGTACCCAGATTCGACTAACATTCAATCAGGATCGCCCCGCAACGCATGAGGACGACGCTGCCGGTGTAGCCGTGCAGGAATCGAAGCCGGCGTTGCAGGCACCTCCGCTGTATAAAGTGGTCCTATTCAATGATGACTACACACCGATGGATTTCGTGGTCGAAGTGCTCGAGGTGTTTTTCAACCTTAATCGGGAGCTGGCGACCAAGATCATGCTGACCGTCCATACAGAGGGGCGAGCCGTGTGCGGCGTGTTTACTCGCGATATCGCCGAAACCAAGGCGATGCAGGTAAATCAATACGCGAAAGAGAGCCAGCATCCACTACTCTGTGAAATAGAGAAGGACGGTTAACGCCGACCGCTTGGGCATGAGGTGAAGCCATGTTAAATCGAGAGCTCGAAGTCACCCTCAATCTGGCCTTCAAGGAGGCTCGCACCAAGCGTCATGAGTTCATGACGGTTGAGCACCTCCTGCTGGCCCTGTTGGACAATGAGGCCGCCGCCAGCGTGCTGCGCGCGTGCGGCGCGAACCTGGACAAGTTGCGCCATGACCTGCAGGAGTTCATCGATTCCACCACGCCATTGATTCCCCAGCACGATGAGGAGCGCGAAACCCAGCCAACCCTGGGCTTCCAGCGTGTCCTGCAGCGGGCAGTCTTCCATGTGCAGAGTTCTGGCAAGCGTGAAGTGACCGGCGCCAATGTGCTGGTGGCGATCTTCAGCGAACAGGAAAGCCAGGCGGTGTTCCTGCTCAAGCAGCAGAGCGTCGCGCGCATCGACGTGGTCAATTTCATTGCCCATGGCATCTCCAAGGTGCCGGGTCATGGCGGCCATCCCGAGGGCGAGCAGGAAATGCAGGATGAGGAGGGCGGTGAGTCCTCGACATCCGGCAACCCGCTGGATGCCTACGCCAGCAACCTGAACGAGTTGGCGCGCCAGGGGCGCATCGATCCGCTGGTCGGCCGTGAGCAGGAAGTCGAGCGCGTGGCGCAGATTCTCGCCCGTCGCCGTAAAAACAATCCGCTGCTGGTGGGTGAGGCGGGGGTGGGCAAAACCGCGATCGCCGAAGGCCTGGCCAAACGCATTGTCGATAGCCAGGTGCCGGATCTGCTGGCAGACAGCGTGGTGTATTCCCTGGATCTCGGCGCTTTGCTGGCCGGTACCAAGTACCGCGGCGACTTCGAGAAGCGCTTCAAGGCGCTGCTCAATGAGCTGCGCAAGCGGCCCCATGCGATTCTGTTCATCGACGAAATCCATACGATCATTGGTGCGGGCGCCGCGTCTGGTGGCGTGATGGATGCCTCGAATCTGCTCAAGCCCATGCTGTCCTCGGGTGAGATTCGCTGCATTGGCTCGACCACCTTCCAGGAATACCGCGGCATCTTCGAGAAAGACCGTGCCCTGGCGCGTCGCTTCCAGAAGGTCGATGTTACCGAGCCGTCGGTGGATGACACCTATGGCATTCTCAAGGGCCTCAAGGGGCGCTTCGAGCAGCACCACGGCATCGAGTACAGCGACGAGGCACTGCGCGCCGCTGCTGAACTGGCTGCTCGCTACATCAATGACCGGCACATGCCGGACAAGGCCATCGACGTCATCGACGAGGCGGGTGCCTATCAGCGCCTGCAGCCTGAGGACAAGCGTGTGCAGCGTATCGATGTGCCGCAGGTCGAGGACATCGTGGCGAAAATCGCCCGGATTCCGCCGAAGCACGTCAGCAGTTCCGACAAGGAATTGCTGCGTAACCTCGAGCGCGACCTCAAGCTGACGGTATTTGGCCAGGATGCGGCTATCGACTCGCTGTCCACCGCGATCAAGCTGTCCCGTGCCGGCCTCAAAGCGCCGGACAAGCCGGTCGGTTCGTTCCTGTTTGCCGGTCCTACCGGTGTCGGCAAGACCGAAGCCGCGCGGCAGTTGGCCAAGGCCATGGGCATCGAGCTGGTGCGCTTCGACATGTCCGAGTACATGGAGCGACACACCGTGTCCCGTCTGATCGGTGCGCCTCCGGGCTATGTCGGTTTCGACCAGGGCGGCCTGCTCACCGAAGCCATCACCAAAATGCCACATTGCGTCCTGCTGCTCGACGAAATCGAGAAAGCGCACCCGGAAGTCTTCAATCTGCTGTTGCAGGTCATGGACCACGGCACGCTCACCGACAACAACGGGCGCAAGGCGGATTTCCGCAACGTCATTCTGATCATGACCACCAACGCCGGAGCGGAAACCGCATCCCGTGCGTCCATTGGCTTCACGTACCAGGACCATTCGTCCGACGCCATGGAAGTGATCAAGAAGAGCTTCACGCCAGAGTTCCGCAACCGTCTGGATACCATCATCCAGTTCGGCCGCCTGAGCCACGAAGTGATCAAGAGCATCGTCGACAAGTTCCTCACCGAGCTGCAGGCGCAGCTCGAGGACAAGCGCGTCATGCTTGAAGTCAGCGATGCGGCACGGGGTTGGCTGGCCGAGAAGGGGTATGACGTGCAGATGGGTGCCCGACCAATGGCGCGCCTGATTCAGGATCGGATCAAGCGTCCTCTGGCCGAGGAGATCCTGTTTGGCGAGCTAGCCGAGCACGGTGGTGTCGTGCATATCGACCTGGAAGATGGCGAGTTGACCTTCGAGTTTGAAACCACCGCCGAACTGGCCTGATTTTGGCCGCTCGGTACATGGGCTCTGAGCGGGTGTAAGCCGTTCAGGGTTCCATCAAACAAAACGCCCGGTGCTTTGCATCGGGCGTTTTGTTTTGGGTCTGGTAAGGCGCGTTTGGCTTTCTGATGGCTACTGGATCTGCCTGCCGGATAAGGTTTGTAGCCACACTGATTTGCTGAAAGCTTGAGCTTCAATGCCGGCGATCAGGCGGGGCTCGGTGGCTGGCTCACTTTTGGCGCAGCAACAAAAACGCCCGGCAATTGCCGGGCGTTTTTTCTGGTGCTTGGCTTAGCGGGCGCGGTAAGTGATGCGGCCCTTGCTCAAGTCATAAGGTGTCAGCTCTACGCGAACCTTATCGCCAGTCAGAATGCGGATGTAGTTCTTGCGCATCTTTCCGGAGATGTGCGCGGTTACGACGTGCCCGTTTTCCAACTCCACGCGAAACATGGTGTTGGGCAGGGTGTCGACGACAGTGCCTTCCATTTCGAAGCTGTCTTCTTTCGACATGCAGTAAAGCCCTCGGTATCCAATGAATGGCCCGGTGCAACTGGCGCCAGGCAAAAGCGGCGTGCATTGTGCCCGAAAAGTGGGGATTACGCCAAGGGCTTAGGTGACGACGACCCAGCGTTGATTGACGAACAGCTCTATCGGGCGGTACTGGGTCTTGTAACTCATTTTTCGGCAGTTCTTGATCCAGTAGCCGAGATAGACCGCGTGCAGGCCCAAACGTGCGGTTTCGCCGATCTGCCAGAGGATGGCGAAGCGGCCCAGGCTGCGGCGTTCTTCGGTGGGGTCATAAAAGGTGTAGACCGCCGAAAGGCCGTTTGGCAGCAGGTCGGTGACGGCGATCGCCAGCAGGCGACCCTCGTGACGAAACTCATAGAAGCGTGAAAACGGCAGGTCGCGAACCAGGAAAGTGGAAAACTGCTCACGGGTCGGGGGGTACATGTCGCCGTCGGCGTGGCGCTGCTCGATGTAGCGGACGTACAGCGCGTAATACTCCTCGGTGAATGTCGGTCGCACGGCGCGTACTTCGACGTCGATATTGCGCTTGAGGATGCGGCGTTGCTGCCGGCTCGGGCTGAATGGCTCCGCCGGAATTCGCGCGGGCACGCAGGCTGTGCAGCGCTGGCAGTGGGGGCGATAGAGGTGGTCGCCGCTGCGGCGGAAGCCCATCTCCGAGAGTTCGGCATACACGTCCGCATCCATGGGCTGGCTGGGATCGAGGAACAGGGTCGTGGCCTGTTCGTCGGGCAGGTAGCTGCACGGGTGAGGCTGGGTAGCATAGAACTTCAGGCGGGCCAGCTCGGTCATGATCGACTCTCGGGATAAGCCTTGAGTAAGTGTAAGCCAGCCTTGGGCACTCGCCTAGGCGCGCCAGGTGGCGCCATTGGGTTGATCGAGGTGCTTCGCCAGATAGTGGGCAAATTCGTCACGGTTGATTGGGCGGGCACCGAAGCTGTGCAGGTGCTGGGTGGGCATCTGGCAGTCGATCAGCACGAAGCCGGATGTTTTCAGGTGTTCTACCAGGGTGACAAATCCCACTTTGGACGCATTGTCAGCGCGGCTGAACATCGACTCGCCAAAGAACAGCTGTCCCATGGCAAGACCATAAAGCCCGCCAACCAGTTCCTCGCCGCGCCACACTTCGACCGAATGTGCGATGCCTCGGGTATGCAGCTCCAGGTAGGCGTCGCGCATGGCCTGGGTGATCCAGGTCCCGTCGGCGTAGGTGCGCGGCCCGGAGCAGGCGTCGATGACCGCAGCAAACTGCTGGTCGAAGGTAACCCGGTAGGCGGCCTGGCGCATGACCTTGCGCAGGCTGCGGGATACGTGCAGTTCGTCCGGAAATACCACGGTGCGCGGGTCGGGTGACCACCACAAGATCGGCTGGCCATCCTGGAACCAGGGGAAGCAGCCGTGGCGATAGGCTTGAACCAGGCGCTCGGGGCTCAAGTCGCCACCGGCCGCCAGCAGGCCGTTGGGCTCGCGCAGGGCTTTGTTTAGCGGGGGGAATGTCAGCGAGTCACGCTGCAACCAGGTCAGCATTCGGCAGTCGCCAGGGCAGGGGAGGGCGGGAATGATCCCGCCCGGGCTTCATCAGTTGTCGTCGAGGAATTTTTCAACGTCCAGCGCGGCCATGCAGCCGGCGCCCGCCGAAGTAATGGCCTGACGGTACACGTGATCGGCCACGTCGCCGGCGGCGAACACGCCTTCAATGCTGGTGGCGGTGGCGTTGCCTTCGTTGCCGCCCTTGATCAGCAGGTAGCCGTCGCGCATTTCCAGCTGACCCTGGAACAGGTCAGTGTTGGGTTTGTGGCCGATGGCAATGAACACGCCGGCCAGCGGCAGGTCTTTGCTTTCGCCGGTGGTGGTGTCGCGCAGGCGCGCGCCGGTCACGCCACTGGCGTCGCCGAGCACTTCGTCCAGAGTGTGGTTCCAGTGCAGCCTGACGTTGCCGTTGGCGGCCTTGTCGAACAGTTTGTCCTGGAGGATTTTCTCCGAGCGCAGCTTGTCGCGACGGTGCACCAGGTGCACTTCCTTGGCGATATTGGACAGGTACAGGGCTTCTTCGACGGCGGTATTACCGCCACCGATGACCGCGACTACCTGGTTGCGGTAGAAGAAACCGTCGCAGGTGGCGCAGGCCGATACGCCACGGCCGGAGAACGCTTCTTCCGATGGCAGGCCGAGGTACTGGGCGCTTGCGCCGGTGGCGATGATCAGGGCATCGCAGGTATAGGTGCCGCTGTCACCCTTGAGGGTGAAAGGGCGCTGCTGCAACTCGGCGGTATGGATGTGGTCGTAGATGATCTCGGTGTCGAAGCGCTCGGCGTGCTTCTGCATGCGCTCCATCAGCGCAGGACCGGTAAGGCCTTCCACATCACCGGGCCAGTTGTCGACTTCGGTGGTGGTGGTGAGCTGGCCGCCGGGCTGGATTCCAGTGATGATCACAGGCTTGAGGTTGGCGCGGGCAGCGTATACGGCAGCGCTATAACCGGCAGGGCCCGAACCCAGGATGATCAGGCGGGAATGCTTGACTTCGCTCATAAAAAGACCTCATAAGCCTTTGTCACAAAAGAGAATGCATGCTCCAATTGAGCCGCACGGAAGATGTTGGCGGCTATGCTACACCGAAGCAGGGGCGCAGCGGGAGCCACGACCTGCAAGCGTGGCATCGTGCGGTCAAACCCGTACAATAGGCCGCCGAGGCGTCTCCTTGCCCCTTGTTAATCGTTTAGACGGCGCCGCAGGCGCGGGAACAGATGCGTTTTGAAGAACTCTAGTCCTACAGCCCAAGCCCCCATCTGGCGTCAGCAATTACCTAGCCGTTTGAAGGAAGGTGCGCTGATCGCTCTGGGTGCACTCTGTCTCTATCTGTGGATGGCATTGCTGACCTACGACCCGGCCGATCCGGGCTGGACGCATACCAGCAACGTGGAGCAGGTGCAGAACGCTGCAGGCCGTGCCGGCGCATGGTTTGCCGATATCCTGTTCATGGCACTGGGCTACTTCGCGTATCTCTTTCCGTTGCTGCTTGGGGTCAAGACCCTGCAAGTCTTTCGCAGCCGCCACCAGCCCTGGCAGTGGAGCGGCTGGCTGTTCTCCTGGCGCCTGATCGGCCTGGTGTTCCTGGTGCTGTCTGGTGCTGCGCTGGCCTACATTCATTTTCGCTCGGGTTCGCACATGCCGGCCTCTGCCGGTGGCGCACTGGGTGAAAGCCTCGGTCAGCTCGCCGTCAATGCACTGAACGTGCAGGGCAGCACCCTGCTGCTCATGGCCCTGTTTCTGTTCGGCCTGACGGTCTTTACCGACCTGTCCTGGTTCAAGGTCATGGACCTGACCGGCAAGATCACCCTCGACCTGCTGGAACTGCTGCAGAGTCTGGTCAACCGCTGGTGGAGTTCGCGCCTGGAGCGCAAGCAGTTGGTGGCTCAGTTGCGTGAAGTGGACGAGCGCGTCAATGAAGTTGCAGCCCCGGTGGTGCGTGACCGCCGTGAGCAGGCCAAGGTCAAGGAGCGCCTGATCGAGCGCGAGGAATCCCTGAGCAAGCACATGACCGAGCGAGAGAGCCGCCCGGCACCGGTCATCACGCCACCCGCTGCGCCGAAATCCGTCGAGCCGAGCAAGCGCGTGCAAAAAGAGAAGCAGGCGCCGCTGTTCGTCGACAGTGCCATCGAAGGCACGTTGCCGCCTATTTCCATCCTCGATCCCGCAGAAGCCAAGAAGGTCGCCTATTCCCCGGAGTCGTTGAAAGGGGTTGGCCATCTGCTGGAAATCAAACTCAAGGAGTTTGGCGTCGAGGTCGCGGTCGACTCGATCCACCCGGGTCCGGTGATCACGCGTTACGAGATCCAGCCGGCGGCCGGGGTGAAGGTCAGTCGCATCGCCAACCTGGCCAAGGACCTGGCGCGCTCGCTGGCCGTGACCAGCGTGCGGGTGGTCGAAGTCATTCCGGGCAAGACCACCGTAGGTATCGAGATTCCCAACGAAGACCGGCAGATCGTGCGGTTCTCCGAGGTGCTGTCGTCCAGCGAATATGACGAGGCGCGTTCGCCAGTCACCCTGGCGCTGGGTCATGACATCGGCGGCAAGCCGGTCATCACCGACCTGGCGAAGATGCCCCACCTGCTGGTCGCCGGTACCACCGGTTCCGGTAAGTCGGTGGGCGTGAACGCGATGATTCTTTCGATCCTGTTCAAGTCGGGGCCGGAAGACGCCAAGATGATCATGATCGACCCGAAAATGCTCGAGTTGTCGATCTACGAAGGCATTCCGCACCTGCTGTGCCCGGTGGTCACCGACATGAAGGAGGCGGCCAACGCCTTGCGCTGGAGCGTTGCCGAGATGGAGCGGCGCTACAAGCTGATGTCGAAGATGGGCGTGCGTAACCTCGCGGGCTTCAACCGCAAGATCAAGGACGCCATCGAGGCCGGTACGCCGATCGCCGATCCGCTGTACAAGCGCGAGAGCATGGAAGATGAAGCACCGCTGCTGAAACCGCTGCCGACCATCGTGGTGGTGGTCGACGAGTTCGCCGACATGATGATGATCGTCGGCAAGAAGGTTGAAGAGCTGATCGCCCGTATCGCCCAGAAAGCCCGTGCGGCGGGTATCCACCTGATCCTGGCGACCCAGCGTCCATCCGTGGACGTGATCACTGGTCTGATCAAGGCCAACATCCCGACCCGTATGGCGTTCCAGGTTTCGAGCAAGATCGACTCCCGTACCATCATCGACCAGGGCGGGGCAGAACAGCTGCTCGGCCACGGTGACATGCTCTACATGCCGCCGGGTACCAGCCTGCCGATCCGTGTACACGGTGCCTTCGTGTCCGATGAAGAAGTGCACCGCGTGGTGGAGGCCTGGAAACTCCGTGGCGCTCCAGATTACAACGAGGACATCCTTGCAGGCGCAGAAGAAGCCGGTAGTGGCTTCGATGGCGGCAGCGAAGGGGGCGGTGAGGGCAGCGAAGAAGATCCGCTGTACGACGAGGCCGTGCGTTTCGTCACCGAGAGCCGCCGCGCCTCGATATCCGCGGTGCAGCGCAAGCTCAAGATTGGCTACAACCGTGCTGCACGCATGATCGAGGCCATGGAAATGGCGGGTGTCGTCACCTCGATGAACACCAACGGTTCCCGCGAAGTTATCGCGCCGGGCCCGATTCGCGATTAACGCCCACGACTTATTCATGAGGAATTCCATGCGCCTGATTCGCATGTTGCTAGTAGCTGTGCTGAGTGTGTCGAGCCTGTTCGCCCACGCTGAAGATGAAGCGGCCGTGCAACGCCTGACGCAGTTGCTCAACCAGGCTCAGACCATCAACGCGCGCTTTTCCCAGTTGACCCTGGACGGCAGCGGCACCCAGCTGCAGGAAACGGCAGGGCAGCTGGCTCTGAAGCGCCCAGGCCTGTTCCGCTGGCACACCGATGCGCCAATGGAGCAGCTGCTGGTGTCCAACGGCCAGAAGGTGTGGCTGTACGACCCGGACCTGGAACAGGTCACCATCCAGACCCTCGATCAGCGCCTAACCCACACGCCGGCTCTGCTGCTTTCCGGCGATGTATCGAAGATCCGCGAGAACTTCGAGATCACCCACAAGGAAGGCGGCAGCGTGGTGGACTTCATCCTCAAGCCGAAGTCCAAGGACACCCTGTTCGACAGCCTGCGCCTGTCGTTCCGCAACGGTGTACTGAACGATATGCAACTGATCGACAGCATCGGTCAGCGCACCAATATCCTGTTCCTCAATGTGAAGATGAACGAAGCCATCGATGACGGCCAGTTCAGCTTCGACATTCCTGAAGGCGCAGACGTCATCCAAGAGTAAGAGGCTCCAGCCCGGTTCCATGGACCTGTTTCGCAATGCGCCCGTCGCTCAACCCCTGGCTGCCCGTCTGCGTGCTGCCAGCCTGGACGAGTACGTCGGTCAGGAACACCTGCTGGCGCGCGGCAAACCGCTGCGCGAAGCGCTGGAGCAGGGCGCGCTGCACTCGATGATCTTCTGGGGCCCGCCGGGCGTAGGCAAGACCACCCTGGCGCGCCTGCTGGCCCAGGTCACCGACGCGCACTTCGAGACCATTTCCGCGGTGCTGTCGGGGGTCAAGGAAATTCGCCAGGCCGTCGAAGTGGCTCAGCAGCATGCGGCCCAGTACGGCCGCCGCACCATTCTCTTCGTCGATGAAGTACACCGCTTCAACAAGTCGCAGCAGGATGCCTTCCTGCCCTATGTGGAAGACGGCACGCTGATTTTCATCGGCGCCACCACGGAAAACCCCTCTTTCGAGCTGAACAACGCCTTGCTGTCCCGTGCCCGCGTTTATGTGCTGAAAAGCCTCGACGAGGTGGCCCTGCGCAAGCTGGTGGATCGCGCCCTGAGCGACCCGAAAGGGCTGGGCGATCGCCACCTGAGCCTGCCGGATGACAGTTTTGCCATCCTGGTGGCCGCGGCCGACGGTGACGGGCGTCGCCTGCTCAATTTCCTGGAAAACGCCGCCGACCTTGCCGACGACAACAGCGCCATCAGCGTCGAGTTGCTGCAGGACCTGCTGGGCGACAGCCGCCGCCGTTTCGACAAGGGTGGCGAGGCCTTCTACGACCAGATTTCCGCGCTGCACAAGTCGGTGCGTGGTTCCAGCCCCGACGGTGCGCTGTACTGGTATGCGCGCATGCTCGATGGTGGCTGCGATCCGCTGTATATCGCCCGTCGGGTGGTGCGCATGGCCAGCGAAGACATCGGCAACGCCGATCCGCGCGCCCTGACCCTGTGCCTCAACGCCTGGGATGTGCAGGAGCGCCTGGGCAGCCCCGAGGGCGAGCTGGCGGTGGCCCAGGCCATTGTTTACCTGGCCTGCGCGCCCAAGAGCAACGCGGTGTATACGGCGTTCAAGGCGGCCATGCGCGAGGCGGCGGAACACGGCTCGCTGGAAGTGCCGCTGCACCTGCGCAATGCGCCGACCAAACTGATGAAACAATTGGGCTATGGCGACGAATACCGCTACGCCCATGACGAGCCGGACGCCTACGCCGCCGGGGAAGACTACTTCCCCGAGCAGTTGCAACCACGGCAGTACTACCAGCCGGTTCCGCGCGGCCTGGAATCCAAGATTCGCGACAAGCTGGCCCACCTGGCCAACCAGGACGCCGCCAGCCCGCGCAAGCGGAGGCCGTCATGATCGGTGTGATTCTTGCGGTCGCCGCCGGCGGTGCGACCGGTACGCTGCTGCGTTTTGCCACGGGCAACTGGATCACGGCGCACTGGCCGCAGCACTTCTATACCGCTACCCTTGCGGTGAATATCGTCGGTTGCCTGCTGATCGGTTACCTGTACGGCCTGTTTCTCCTGCGGCCGGAGGTGCCCCTCGAGGTACGTGCCGGCCTGATCGTCGGCTTCCTTGGCGGCCTGACGACGTTTTCTTCCTTTTCGCTCGACACGATCCGCCTGCTCGAAAGTGGCCATGCGCCGTTGGCTTTCGGCTATGTGGCGCTGAGTGTGTTCGGCAGCCTGCTCGCCACCTGGGCGGGTCTATCTTTCACCAAACTCTGATTGACGAGAACCTGACATGCTCGACGCCAAACTGGTACGTACCCAACTGCATGAAATCGCCGAGCGCCTGGTCGCTCGCGGCTTTCAACTGGACGTAGCGCGTTTCGAATCCCTCGAAGCTCAGCGCAAGAACGTGCAGACCCGCACCGAGCAGTTGCAGGCCGAGCGTAACAGTCGTTCCAAGGCCATCGGCCAGGCCAAGCAGCGCGGTGAAGACATCGCGCCGCTGCTGGCGGATGTGGATCGCATGGGCACCGAGCTGGAAGAGGGCAAGCGCGAGTTGGACACCATTCAGGCCGACCTCGACAACCTGCTGCTGAACATCCCCAACCTGCCCCACGAGTCGGTGCCGGTCGGCGAAGACGAAGACGGCAACGTCGAAGTGCGCCGCTGGGGCACGCCGAAGGCCTTCGATTTCACGATTCAGGACCACGTGAGCCTGGGCGAGCAGCACGGCTGGCTGGATTTCGAAACCGCCGCCAAGCTGTCCGGCGCCCGTTTCGCCCTGCTGCGTGGGCCCATCGCACGCCTGCACCGCGCCCTGGCGCAGTTCATGATCAACCTGCACACCAGCGAGCACGGCTACGAAGAAGCCTACACCCCGTACCTGGTGCAGGCGCCTGCTCTGCAAGGCACCGGCCAGCTGCCGAAGTTCGAGGAAGATCTGTTCAAGATCAGCCGCGAAGGCGAGGCTGACTTCTACCTGATCCCGACTGCCGAAGTGTCGCTGACCAACATCGTCTCCGGCGAAATTCTCGAGGCCAAGCAGCTGCCGCTGAAGTTCGTCGCCCACACCCCATGCTTCCGCAGTGAGGCCGGTGCGTCGGGCCGCGACACCCGCGGCATGATCCGCCAGCACCAGTTCGACAAGGTCGAGATGGTCCACATCGTCGAGCCAGGCAAATCCTTCGATGCGCTCGAGGAGCTGACCAGCCACGCCGAGAAGGTCCTGCAATTGCTGGAGCTGCCGTACCGCGTGCTGGCGCTGTGCACCGGCGACATGGGCTTCAGCGCCACCAAGACCTACGACCTGGAAGTCTGGGTGCCGAGCCAGGACAAGTATCGCGAGATCTCGTCCTGCTCGAACTGCGGCGACTTCCAGTCGCGCCGCATGCAGGCGCGCTACCGCAACCCGGAAACCGGCAAACCGGAGCTGCTGCACACTCTCAATGGTTCGGGCCTGGCCGTCGGCCGTACCCTGGTGGCCGTGCTGGAGAACTATCAGCAGGCCGATGGCAGCATCCGCGTGCCTGAGGTGCTCAAGCCGTACATGGGCGGTATCGACGTCATCGGCTGAGCGGCACGCTCGACAGCATGACCCGGGGTGGCGATGGCCACCCCTTTTTTCAGCGCCGTCTGGCTTGTACCGATCCAGACGACGTGTTCAATCGGCCCGGCCATTCACACCTGCGAGACCCCCATGGATTTCCTCCCTCTGTTTCACAAGCTACAAGGTCGCCGGGTGCTGGTGGTCGGTGGTGGCGAAGTCGCGCTGCGCAAGTCGCGTCTGCTGGCGGACGCCGGGGCCGCGCTGCGTGTGGTGGCGCTGGATGTGAAGGGCGAGCTGCGTGGGCTGGTCGAACAAAGCGGCGGGGAGCTTCTGCTGCGCGACTACCAGGTTGCCGATCTGGGTGGCGTCACGCTGGTCATCGCCGCCACGGACGATGAGTCGCTCAACGCAACGGTTTCAGAGCAGGCGCAGGCGCTTGGCATTCCGGTAAACGTGGTCGATGCGCCGCAGCTGTGCAGCGTGATCTTCCCGGCCATCGTCGACCGTTCACCGCTGATCGTCGCAGTCACCAGTGGCGGCGATGCGCCGGTGCTGGCGCGGCTGATTCGCGCCAAGATCGAGACCTGGATTCCCGCCAGCTATGGGCAATTGGCCGGGCTGGCCAAGCGCTTTCGCGCACGGGTCAAGGCACTGTTTCCCGATGTGCAGCAGCGTCGGGTGTTCTGGGAAGACGTATTCCAGGGGCCGATTGCCGAAAGCGTATTCGCCGGAAAACTACAGGAAGGCGAGCGTTTGCTGGAGGCGAAGGTCGCGGGCGCCGCTCCCCAGGCGCTGGGTGAGGTGTATCTGGTCGGGGCCGGGCCGGGCGATCCGGACCTGCTGACCTTTCGCGCGCTACGCCTGATGCAGCAGGCTGACGTGGTGCTCTATGACCGCCTGGTGGCGCCGGCCATCGTCGAGCTGTGCCGTCGGGATGCCGAGCGCATCTACGTCGGCAAGCGCCGGGCCGAGCACGCCTTGCCTCAGGATCAGATCAATCAGTCACTGGTCGATCTGGCCAAGTCGGGCAAGCGAGTCCTGCGCCTGAAGGGCGGTGATCCGTTCATCTTCGGGCGTGGCGGGGAAGAGATCGAAGAGCTGGCGGCCCACGGCATCCCATTCCAGGTGGTGCCCGGCATTACCGCGGCCAGCGGTTGCGCGTCCTATGCGGGTATCCCGCTGACGCACCGCGACCATGCGCAGTCCGTGCGCTTCGTCACCGGCCACCTCAAGGACGGCAGTTGCGATCTGCCCTGGTCCGAGCTGGCCGCGCCGCGCCAGACCCTGGTGTTCTACATGGGCCTGGTCGGTCTGCCGGTGATCTGCGAGCGGCTGGTTGCCCATGGCCGGGCGGCCAGCACGCCGGCTGCGCTGATCCAGCAGGGCACCACGCACAATCAGCGGGTGTTTACCGGCACCCTGGAAAACCTGCCGCAGTTGGTGGCCGAGCATGAGGTGCATGCGCCGACCCTGGTGATCGTCGGCGAAGTGGTGCAGCTGCGCGACAAGCTTGCCTGGTTCGAAGGCGCCCAGGCGCGGGATTAACGCCCCATCCACACACCATTGCCAGGCAGGCGCTCGCGGTCGTGCGGGCGCGTGAAGTCCTGCTCCGGGCCTTTGGGAATGACGCCGGTCGGGTTGATGGTGCGGTGACTGGCGTAGTAGTGGCTCTTGATGTGAGTCATGTCCACTGTCTGCGCCGCCCCCGGCCACTGGTACAGCTCGCGCAGCCAGTTGGACAGATTGGGGTAATCCTCGATGCGCTTCAGGTTGCACTTGAAGTGGCCGTGATAGACCGCGTCGAAGCGAATCAGGGTGGTAAACAGGCGCCAGTCGGCCTCGGTCAGGTAATCGCCCGTCAGGTAACGGCGCTCGCCCAGGCGTGATTCCAGCCAGTCCAGTTCCGCGAACAGCGTGTCGAACGCTTCCTCATAGGCTTGCTGGGTGGTGGCGAAGCCTGCCCGGTACACGCCATTGTTCACCGCTGGGTAGATCCGCTGGTTGAGCAGATCGATCTCGTCGGCCAGGGCGTCCGGATAGAAATTCAGGTGATTGTCGGTCAGCCCGTTGAAGGCCGAGTTGAACATTCTGATGATTTCCGCCGACTCGTTGCTGACGATGCGCTGGCGTTGCTTGTCCCAGAGCAGGGGCACGGTCACGCGCCCGGTGTAGCGGGTGTCATCGGCGGTGTAGCGCTGGTGCAGGAACTCGAAACCATCCAGGGCGTCGCCGCTGGAGCCAGTGGTGGTGTCGAACGTCCAGCCGTCTTCACGCATCAGCCAGCTCACGACGGAAACGTCGATCAGCGATTCCAGGCCTTTGAACTGGCGCAGCAGCAGGGTGCGATGAGCCCAGGGGCAGGCGGGGGAGACGAACAGGTGATAACGGCCGGCCTCCGCCTTGAAACCACCCTCACCGCTGGGGCCAGGCGCGCCGTCGGCGGTGATCCAGTTGCGGCGCTGGGCTTCTTCGCGTTGGAAACGCCCGTCTTTGGCCGTGTTGTACCACTGGTCTTGCCAGCGCCCTTCGATCAGCAAACCCATGTCCTGAAGCCTCGATTCGGCAAATGAGGCTTCAGTCTAACCAGAGGGTTTCGATGGATGGGTGGAAAAATCTGCCCTTATCAATCGATCAATTCGATTTAAGGCGGCTGTCCCAGCGCTGCTGCGCCTCGGCAAAGGCCTGGTCGCGGGGCATGCCCAGGCCGCGCAGCGCCAGGGCCATGGTGCTGAGCACGGCGAGCTGGGCATAACTGTCTTCGACTTCGCCGCGCCAGAACGCCTGCAGATGGTCAACGTCCAGGGTTCCAGGCTTGACGTGGCGCAGGGCGGAGAGGGCGGGCCAGTCTTCGTCCCAGTTGACGCCGTTGGCGGTGCCGTGGAGATGGCTGGTCGCGTCGGGGTTGACCTCGATCTCGCCGCCTTCGCCTTTGACCACCAGGGCGGTATCGCCCAGCAACTGGCTGGCTTCGCGGTGCACCGCCTGATAACCCGGATGAAAGATGCTCTGCAGGCCGCAGCGAGCCGACAGCGGATTGAGAATGCGCGCCAGGGAATGGATGGGCGAGCGCAAACCCAGGGTGTTGCGCAGGTCGATCATGCGCTGTAGTTGCGGCATCCAGTCGCCCAGCGGGATGAATGCCAGGTTGCCACGCTGCAAGGCGCTGTCGACGTCCTGCCAGTTGCGGCACAGCGCAATGTCCAATTGCTCCAGTAGCTGCTCGCTATACAGGCGCCCGGCGGTATGTGCGCCGCCGCCATGCATGAGAATGCGCACGCCGCTGACGGCCAGCGCCTTCGCGGCCAGCAGGAACCAGGGGAGGTGCCGCTTCTTGCCTGCGTAGGTCGGCCAGTCGATGTCGACCTCAAGGGCTGGCACTTGCAGGCGTGCGCGAATGGCATCGGTGAAGCCGGCCATCTCTTCCGCGCTTTCTTCCTTGTGCCGAAGCAGCATCAGGAAAGCGCCCAGCTGGGTGTCTTCGACCTTCTCGTCAAGCAGCATGCCCATGGCTTCGCGCGCTTCTTCGCGGGTCAGGTTGCGCGCGCCACGCTTGCCTTTGCCGAGGATGCGCACGAACTGCGCGAAGGGATGTTCCGGGGGGGTAATCAGGTTCATAGGCAATTGGTCGGCTTGGGCAGGCCCGCCAGCTTGGCGGCAAGTTTGGCGGGGGTGCCGTTGAACAGGCGGTTGAGGTGCAGGCTGTTGCCTTTTTCCGGGCCGAGCTTGAGGGCCGCGTACTTGATCAATGGCCGGTTGGCAGGCGACAGCTGGAATTCGTCATAGAACTGCCTGAGCAGTGTCAGAATTTCCCAGTGCTCGGCGCCGAGCGTCAGGGCCTCGCGCTCCGCCAGGGCGTTAGCCACGGGTTCCGACCAGTCGCTGAGCTCCACCAGGTAGCCGTCTTTATCCAGGGCAATCGAGCGCCCCTCGACCAGTAACGTGCTCATAGCCAGCTGTTGACCTTGGAAAAGCGGCAGCTGAGTTCGACGAAGCCTGCGTAGTCAACCGCAACGGCGCGCTGCGGGGCGTCGATGCCGCGGGCCTGCAGGTCTTCGGACAAGGCAAACAGGCCGATGTTGTCGGGCATCAGCTCCAGCGCCTGGCGCTGGAGCGTGCCGGCTTGCAGGGCATAGACGGCGTCGCCGCTCAACAGAAGGCCGTCTTCTGCGCCAAGCAGGCGCAGGCAACTGCTCAGACGGCTGTCGCTGAAGGGCGAATGGGAAAGTACGTGCAAGGTCGCCATTAGAGGGTGATCACCTGGTCGTAGCGGGCAATAAGGGCTGTGAGGGCTGCGTCATCCAGTACATCCACCGGCAGCGCCAGTGCATCGTCGGGCATGCCGCGTTCCTGGAGGCTGCGCGAGGATGCGTAGAGTGCTTCGACGCCGAACATCGGCAGCGCCTGAAGGTTGGCGCTCAGGTCTTTCTGTTGCAGCGCGACGGGCTGCTGCGTCGGGGCGAGCTGGAACACGCCGTCATCGAGAAACAGCATGCCCAGCGGCAGATCGAATGCGCCACCGGCCAGGACGATATCCAATGCTTCGCGGGCGCCGGGACCTGACCACGGTGCCTGACGGGTGATGATCAACAGGGATTTGCTCATGTCATGGGCCTCCGAAGCTCACCAGGCGGTCGGCGATCTGGTTCGCCTCGTGCAGTTGGCCCAGGCCGGACAGGGTCCAAGGTGCCTGCAGGTTGGCGCCACCGCGCTCGTAGCGCCGGGCCTCGTCACCATCGAGTACGCCACGGCGCAGGGCCGCGGCAATGCATACCACGCCATCGAGCTGGTGCTCGCTGACAAAGGCTCGCCACTCGGCGGTGAGGTTCAGTTCGTCCTGCGGGCTGACCACGTGGCTCGACGCACTGTGTACACCGTCCTGGTAGAAGAACAGGCGGACGATTTCATGGCCGTTATCCAGTGCCGCCTGGGCAAAACGCAGGGCGCGACGTGAAGAGGGCGCGTGAGGCGGGGCGAACAGAGCGATGGCGAACTTCATACGAAACCCGAAGCTGAAAACTGGGCGAATGATAAGGCTTGAGCGGCCAAGATGCTCGCGACAGGCATGAAAAAGCCCGCCGAAGCGGGCTTTTCAGTCGTGACGCTGACGATCAGTCGTCGCCGCCCATGATGCCGAAGATCTGCAGCAGGCTGACGAACAGGTTGTAGATCGATACATACAGGCTGATGGTCGCCATGATGTAGTTGCGCTCGCCGCCATGGATGATCGCGCTGGTCTGGAACAGGATGCAGGCCGACGAGAACAGCACGAAGCCGGCGCTGATAGCCAGTTGCAGGCCGCTGATCTGGAAGAAGAAGCTGGCAACCACTGCGCCCAGCAGGACGAAGAAGCCTGCGGTGATGAAGCCGCTGAGGAAGCTCATGTCCTTGCGGGTGGTCAGCACATAGGCCGACAGACCGAAGAACACCAGGGCGGTCATGGTGAAGGCTGAGCTGACAACTTCAGCGCCGTTGGCCATGCCCATGTAGCGGTTCAGGATCGGGCCCAGGGTGTAACCCATGAAACCGGTCAGTGCCAGCGTGGAGACCAGGCCCCACGGCGAGTTGCGCAGCTTGGCGGTCAGGAAGAACAGGCCATAGAAACCGATCAGCACCACGAAGATGTTCGGGTAGGGCACGTTGGCGCGTTGTGCCATGAATGCCACCAGGCCACTGAAGGCGAGGGTGATGGCCAGCAGGCCATAGGTGTTACGCAGGACGCGGCTTACTTCCTGCTGTTCGACCTGCGCGTGATTGAGCGCGTATTCGTTTTCGTGCATGGCGTCACTCCTGTAGAGGCGGTTGGTTCCGTGACCAGAGTCATGCACGATCATAACAGAGCCTTGTGCGCTGCCAAGACAGAGAGTTTGACAGTGTGTTGCGTTCGGGTAAGATTGCCGCCCGCACAAAACGCCGGAAGCGTGGCAGAGCGGTTGAATGCAACGGTCTTGAAAACCGTCGAAGGGGAAACTCTTCCGTGAGTTCGAATCTCACCGCTTCCGCCATCTCTTTCTATCCCTCTCAAATCAATCTCCTCAGTAGTCGCCAAGTAGCGCTCAATATTTTGACGCTTGCTTTTTGACGGTTATGCGTCAAGCTAGGTCTCGCCGGGTCTTTTTGCTAAGGTGACCGGCATTCCAACAAGACCACTGTCTTGAGTGGCTGACTCATAACGAGGTGTCGCTTGATTAGGGTGCTAGTGGTCGATGACCACGATCTGGTTCGAACAGGTATTACCCGCATGCTGGCCGATATCGACGGTTTACAGGTCGTCGGTCAGGCCGAGTCTGGTGAAGAGTCCCTGCAGAAAGTCCGCGAGCTGAAGCCCGATGTCGTCCTCATGGACGTCAAGATGCCCGGCATCGGCGGCCTGGAAGCGACCCGCAAGTTGATCCGCAGCCACCCCGACCTCAAGGTCGTCGCCGTTACCGCCTGTGAAGAAGATCCGTTCCCTACGCGCCTGCTGCAGGCCGGGGCCGCGGGTTACCTGACCAAGGGCGCCGCGCTGGACGAGATGGTCCAGGCCATTCGCCTGGTGTTCGCCGGCCAGCGTTACATCAGCCCGCAGATCGCCCAACAACTGGCGTTGAAATCGTTTCAGCCGCAGGCCAGCAATTCTCCGTTCGACCTGCTCTCCGAGCGTGAAATCCAGATTGCGCTGATGATCGCCGGCTGTCAGAAAGTGCAGAGCATTTCGGACAAGCTGTGTCTATCGCCCAAGACTGTGAACACTTACCGCTACCGAATATTCGAGAAGTTGTCGATCACCAGTGACGTCGAGCTTGCCTTGCTCGCCGTGCGCCACGGCATGGTCGACGCCACCCGCTGATATGACCGTGTTTGACCCCAGTGCATTTCTGGCCACCTGCAGTGGCCGTCCCGGCGTTTACCGCATGTTCGATGCGGACAGCAAGCTGCTGTATGTCGGTAAAGCCAAGAACCTGAAAAAGCGTCTCGCCAGCTACTTCCGTAAAACCGGGCTGGCGCCGAAGACGGCTGCCCTGGTGGGCAAGATCGCCCAGGTCGAAACCACCATCACGGCCAACGAAACCGAGGCGTTGCTGCTTGAGCAGACGCTGATCAAGGAATGGCGGCCGCCGTACAACATTCTGTTGCGCGACGACAAATCCTATCCCTACGTGTTTCTTTCTGATGGTGACTTCCCTCGCCTGAGCATCCACCGTGGGGCCAAGAAGCAGAAGGGCCGTTACTTCGGGCCGTACCCCAGTGCCGGGGCGATTCGCGAGAGCCTCAACCTGCTGCAGAAAACCTTTCTCGTGCGTCAATGCGAGGACAGTTATTTCCGCAACCGGACCCGTCCGTGCCTGCAATACCAGATCAAGCGTTGCAAGGGGCCGTGTGTCGGGCTGGTCGAGCCGCAGGAATACGCTGAAGACGTGCGCCACTCGGTGATGTTCCTCGAGGGGCGCAGCAATGCGCTGACTGATGAGCTATCCAGTGGCATGCAGACGGCAGCCATGGCCCTGGATTTCGAGCGGGCCGCCGAGCTGCGCGACCAGATCGGCTTGCTGCGTCGGGTTCAGGACCAGCAAAGCATGGAGGGCGGCACGGGTGATGTGGACGTGGTTGCGGCCATGGTCAACCCTGGTGGCGCCTGTGTGCACCTGATCAGCGTGCGTGGCGGGCGGGTCCTTGGCAGCAAGAATTTCTTCCCGCAGGTCGCGATCGAGGAAGAGGGTGGCGATGTATTGCTGGCCTTCCTGGCGCAGTACTACCTGAGCAGCCAGGAGCGCGACCTGCCAGGCGAGTTGATCGTCAATATCCAGCACGAAGACTACCCGACCCTGATCGCGGCGATTGCCGAGTCACGGGGCCGCGAGCTGAGCATCAGCCACCGGGTGCGGGGCACGCGGGCGCGCTGGCAGCAACTGGCCGTCACCAACGCCGAGCAGGCCCTGGGTGCGCGGCTGGCCAACCGGCAGCACGTGGCCGCCCGTTTCGATGCATTGGCCGAGGCGCTGGACCTGGATGAAGTGCCGCAGCGCCTGGAGTGCTTCGACATCAGCCACTCCAGCGGTGAGGCCACGGTAGCGTCTTGCGTGGTATTCGGGCCGGAAGGGCCGCTCAAGTCGGATTACCGTCGCTACAACATTGAAGGCGTGACCGCCGGAGATGACTATGCGGCCATGCACCAGGCGCTGACCCGGCGTTTCAGCAAGGTCAAGGAGGACGGCAAGTTGCCCGACATCCTCCTGGTCGACGGTGGCAAGGGGCAGTTGGCCATGGCCCGCGAGGTGCTCGAAGAGCTGGCCGTTCCTGAGCTTGTGCTGCTGGGCGTCGCCAAAGGCACCACGCGCAAGCCGGGCCTGGAAACGCTCTACCTCAATGATGCCGCTCACGAATTCACTTTGCCGGGCAATTCGCCGGCGTTGCACCTGATTCAGCAGATTCGCGACGAATCCCACCGTTTCGCCATCACCGGGCACCGCGCCCGACGCGGCAAGGCGCGCCGAACCTCCAGCCTGGAAGAGGTCGCCGGTGTGGGGCCGAAGCGCCGTCGGGAGCTGCTCAATCACTTTGGCGGCCTGCAGGAACTGTCCAGGGCCAGCATCGAAGAAATCGCCAAAGCACCGGGTATCAGTAAAAAGCTTGCAGAGCTGATTTATGCCGCATTGCACAGCGAGTAGAATGCCGGCTCACCTTGCAGCCTAGTTGTGCCGATGAATATCCCCAACCTGCTTACGATGCTCCGTGTTCTGCTGATTCCGTTCTTCATTTTGCTGTTCTATTTGCCCTTCAGCTGGAGCTATTGGGCTGCCAGCGCGGTGTTTGCCATTGCGGCCGCCACTGACTGGCTGGACGGTTACCTGGCACGCCGCTGGGAGCAGAGCACACCTTTTGGCGCCTTCCTCGACCCGGTGGCGGACAAGCTCATGGTCGCGGTGGCGCTGGTGCTGCTGGTGGCCGAGCACGCCAATCTCTGGCTGACCTTGCCTGCGACCATCATCATTGGCCGTGAAATCGTCGTTTCCGCCTTGCGCGAGTGGATGGCCGAGCTGGGCGCCCGTGCCCATGTCGCCGTGTCCAATCTGGCCAAGTGGAAAACCGCCGCGCAGATGGTCGCGCTGGTGATCCTGTTGGGCAATCCGCCTCATTTCACGGCCTGGGTCGTGCTCGGCTATGTGCTGCTGATCATCGCCGCCGTGCTCACGTTGTGGTCGATGCTTCAGTACCTGCTGGCCGCCTGGCCGCACCTGAGCACCACTGCGGAAAAGAAATAAACTTTTTTGAATCAAGGGGTTGACGGGGCGTCCTGAACATATAGAATGGCGCCCGTCACCAAGACAAGCGGGAATAGCTCAGTTGGTAGAGCACGACCTTGCCAAGGTCGGGGTCGCGAGTTCGAGTCTCGTTTCCCGCTCCAGTTTTACACGAGTCGCCAAGGCGGCTCGTTTGGTTTAAAGGCTGAGTTGCAGAGTGGTTATGCACCGGATTGCAAATCCGTGAACGCCGGTTCGATTCCGACCTCAGCCTCCAATTAGAAAGCCTCGTAGATCAGTGATTTACGAGGCTTTTTTATTAAGCCGGATAATGTTGCTAGCCCTGCTTGGGCTGTATATAGTCCAGGCCAGGTTGCACAGCACCATGGCCCCGATGGTGAAATTGGTAAACACAGCAGACTTAAAATCTGCCGACCGTAAGGTCTTGCCGGTTCGATTCCGGCTCGGGGCACCACCGATATGTAGAAACCGGCTCAGGCCGGTTTTTTTGTGCCCGCATTTAATGGTTGCGCTCTCTACTGCCAAATTGTGGGCAGAAAAAAGCCCGCGCGGGGCGGGCTATTTCTTGGGGGGCAGATCCTTTTGCCGGGCTGCATTATCCCACGGTCAATACGACAGGTCTGTGACAGCGGCGCAGTGAAAAGGCCGCCGTGTTCGCATTATCCTATGACCGGGGTGTCGATCTGTAATGTCCATTCTAGACGCTTCCGTCGATCCGCTCGGCCGCTGAGGCGAGCATCACGGTATGCTCCCGGTTGATGCCCTAACATGGCTCCATCAGCTCTTCGCTGACCACTGCTCGCCCTGCGAGAGTCGCTTCGCCACAAGGTCTCGTCGGGACCGTACCGCTCAAGGAACACGCCATGGACCGGTCTGAAAACGCCCTTTATTACACATCCGTCATCGGGCTCTCCGCGCAGGATGCCGTGTTGGGCGGCTTTCTTTACTGCGAAGGCCATGAACCGAGCATTACCCGGGTTTCCATGATTCACGGCGGGCAGGGTTTTCACCTGTACGACCTGGATGATGTCGTCAGCTCGACCGACTGGGTGCCCGGCCACGATGGCGCGCCGGGCACGCTGTGCTTTCTCGGCCGCGGTGGCTTGTTGCGGGAGCAGACGCGCGGTCAATCCCCCATCGACAGCCAGGTGCAGAGCAAGGTCGGCTACCTGCTCGGGCTGCGCAGTATCGGCGGAAGGCTGTATGCCTGTGGCACGCAGCGCCAGTTGCTGCGTCGGGAGGCGGGCACCTGGGTCGATCATGACGAGGGCCTGTACCGGCCGTTGGTCGACCAGGTAGACGCCACGCTCCGTGCGCTGGACGGCTTTGCCGAAGATGATATCTACGCGGTCGGTATGCACGGTCATATCTGGCATTGGGATGGGCAGCGCTGGAGCCAGCTGGAAAGCCAATCGACCTGGATGTTGAATGCGGTCCTGTGTGCGCCGGATGGCCAGGTCTACGCCGGCGGCGTCGCGGGAACGCTGCTGCAGGGCTCGGCCCGCGATGGCTGGCGGCGGATCGACGGCATGGCGCTTGATCAGAGCATCGAGTCCCTGGCCTGGTTTGGTGGCCAGCTGTACGCCGCCGCGCAAGGGCAACTGCTGATCTGGGACGGCGCTCGTCTGAGCGAAGTGGAGACGGGAGTAGCAGGCGAGCAGGCCTTCTTCGCGTTGCACGCCTGCGAACAGGCACTGTGGAGCGTAGGAAATACGTGCGTGCTCAGTTTCGACGGCACGACCTGGGTGCGCCACCAGGCGCCCACGTAATCAGGCGTAGCATCTGCGCCTGACTCCTGTCGCAGCACGCCCGTCCCTTGTCACAGGACTGTCGCGGCTCGGTCATACGCCTGCCACCGCGATTGGCTGCAATCGCTGCAACTCATCTGGAGATGCGGCGATGCGAATCTGCGTGATCGGAGCAGGCTATGTGGGGCTGGTGTCGGCGGCCTGTTTCGCCGAAATGGGCAACCGGGTGGTGTGCGTCGAGCGCGACGCGTTCCGTGTGGCGTGCCTGCGACGGGGCGAGAGCCCGATCTACGAGCCCGGCCTCGAGCCCATGCTCAAGACCCATCTGGCCAGCGAGCAACTGAGCTTCACGCCGCACCTCAGCGAAGGCATCGACCAGGCGGAAATCATCTTCATTGCCGTCGGTACGCCCAGCGGCGAAGACGGCTCGGCCGATCTCAGTCATGTGCTGGCGGTGGCGGACGAGCTGGGCGAGCACCTGACGCAGCCGTGCCTGGTGGTCGACAAGTCCACTGTGCCGGTGGGCACCGCCGAGCGCGTTGCCCAGCGCATCAATTCGCGCCTGGCCAAACGCGGCAAGCGTTTCAGCATCAGCGTGGCAAGCAACCCGGAGTTCCTCAAGGAAGGCTCGGCCATCGACGATTTCATGCGGCCGGACCGCGTCATCATCGGCTGCGACGAGGCGAACGGCAGCGCCGTGCTGCGCCGCTTGTACGCGCCGTTCCTGCGTAACCACGAGCGGCTGCTGAGCATGGGGGTGAAGGCTGCGGAATTCACCAAGTACGCCGCCAACGCCTTCCTGGCAACCAAGATCTCGTTCATGAACGAAATGGCCGGGCTGTGCGCCAGGCTGGATGTCGATATCGAGGAGGTGCGCCGAGGCATCGGCAGCGACAAGCGCATCGGCACCCACTTCATCTATGCCGGCTGCGGCTACGGCGGTTCGTGCTTTCCCAAGGATGTGCGGGCGCTGATTCGCGCCGCCGAGCAGGAGGGTATCGAGCCGGGCATCCTGCGCGCAGTCGAGGCCCGCAATGCCCTGCAGAAGACGTTGCTGTTCCAGGCCCTGCGCGAGCACTTCGGCGGCTTTCTGCAGAACCGGGTGGTGGCGCTCTGGGGGCTGGCCTTCAAGCCGGGTACCGATGACCTGCGCGAAGCCCCCAGCCTGGTGCTGATCGATGCGCTGCTGGCGGCCGGTGTGACGGTGCAGGCCTGCGATCCGGTGGCGAACGCGGGCGTGGCGAAACGCTACGGGCAGGCGCTGGAAAGCGGGCAACTGCGGCTCAGCGAATCGCCGTACAGCGTGGCCGAAGGCGCCGATGTCCTGGTGCTGGTGACCGAGTGGAAGCAGTTTCGCCAGCCCGACTTCACACGCATTCGCGGGCTGATGCGCATGCCGGTGCTGTTCGACGGACGCAACATCTACGACGCCGGGCAACTGGCCGAGCTGGGCTTTTTATACCGGGGCATCGGAAGGCCCGCAGTGGGGCATTGTAAGGCCAGTGCCGCCTGATAGACTGAGCGCGATTCAGTCCCCTCGGTAAGGAGTATCATGATTAAAAAATGCTTGTTCCCGGCTGCCGGCTACGGCACACGCTTCCTCCCCGCAACCAAGGCCATGCCCAAGGAAATGTTGCCGGTGGTGAACAAGCCGCTTATCCAGTACGGCGTCGAAGAGGCGCTGTCGGCAGGGCTGACGCAAATCGCCATGGTCACCGGTCGCGGCAAACGCGCCCTGGAAGACCATTTCGATATCAGCTATGAGCTGGAACACCAGATTCGCGACACCGACAAAGAGAAGTACCTGGTGGGCATCCGTCGCCTGATCGACGAGTGCAGTTTCTCCTACACCCGTCAGGTAGAAATGAAAGGCCTGGGCCACGCGATTCTCTGCGGCCGCCCGCTGATCGGTGACGAGCCGTTCGCCGTGGTCCTGGCCGACGACCTGTGCCTGAATCTGGAAGGTGATGGCGTGCTGGCGCAGATGGTCAAGCTGTACAACCAGTTCCGCTGCTCGATCGTGGCGATCCAGGAAGTGCCGCCGGAAGAGACCCACAAATACGGCGTCATCTCCGGTGAGATGATCCGCGACGACATCTACCGTGTGAACAGCATGGTCGAGAAGCCCAAGCCGGAAGATGCACCGTCGAACCTGGCGATCATCGGTCGCTATATCCTCACCCCGGATATCTTCGACCTGATCGAACGGACCGAACCGGGCAAGGGCGGTGAAATCCAGATCACTGATGCGCTGATGAAACAGGCCCAGGAAGGCTGCGTGCTGGCCTACAAGTTCAAGGGCAAGCGTTTCGACTGCGGCGGCGCCGAAGGTTACATCGAGGCGACCAACTTCTGCTTCGAAAACCTTTACAAGACTGGCAAGGCCTACTGATTCAGGCCGCGTCCGTGTTGTGCAAGAAGCCACCTTCGGGTGGCTTTTTGCATTCAGGGGATCGGCATGGCTTCCGCGCCTGGCCCGAGCGGCTGGCCGTAGCTGAACTCCACGTAATGGCCTGCTGGGTCGCGCAGGCCGCAGTAATAGCCCACCGGGTAGGGCTCGTCCCGTGGCGCCCAGATCAGGCAGCCGTGGGCCTCGGCCTTGGCGGCGAGTGCATCGACCGCCTCGCGGCTGGGCAGGGCGAAGCCGAAGTGGCTGTAGTCGGTCGTCGCCAGGTCGCGGGGCGTGCCGCCGGGCATGATGACGAAGATGAAACTGTGCTCCTTGCCCGGCTCGGCCATCCAGACGATCCGCGAGCCTTTGCCGGCCCGTTCGTGGATGACCTGCATGCCGCAGAATTCCTGGTAGAACGCCACGCAGGCATCCAGGTCAGGCACGTGCAGGGCCAGGTGGGTCAGGGTAGGGGACATGGCGGTTCTCCTCTTGCCTCCCTTCGAGTCTAGGCGCTGACACCGCAGCGGGGCAGGCTGGGGTATGCTTGCGGCCTGCTCTGGGAGACTGAACATGACCTATGACTTCGATCTGTTTGTAATCGGCGCCGGCTCCGGCGGTGTACGGGCCGCCCGTTTTTCGGCGGGCTATGGTGCACGCGTGGCGGTGGCCGAAAGCCGCTACCTGGGCGGTACCTGCGTCAACGTGGGCTGCGTGCCGAAAAAGCTGCTGGTCTACGGCGCCCATTTTGCCGAAGACTTCGAGCAGGCCCAAGGCTTCGGCTGGACCCTGGGCGAGGCCGAGTTCGATTGGCCGACCCTGATCGCCAACAAGAACCGCGAGATCGAACGCCTCAACGGCATCTACCGCAACCTGCTGGTCAACAGCGGCGTGACGCTGCTCGAAGGCCATGCGCGCGTGGTCGATGACCACACCGTCGAAATGGACGGCAAGCGCTACACCGCCAAGCATATCCTGCTGGCCACCGGCGGCTGGCCGAACATTCCGGACATTCCGGGTGCCGAGCATGCCATCGGTTCCAACGAAGCCTTCTTCCTGGAGCAACTGCCCAAGCGCGTGCTGGTAGTGGGCGGTGGCTATATCGCCGTGGAGTTCGCCTCGATCTTCCATGGCCTGGGGGCAGACACGTCGCTGCTGTACCGCGGCGACCTGTTCCTGCGCGGCTTCGACGGTGCCGTGCGCACCCACCTGCGTGACGAGCTGAGCAAGCGTGGGCTCGACCTGCAGTTCAACGCCGACATCGCGCGTATCGACAAGCAGGCCGACGGTAGCCTGCAGGCAACCCTGAAAGATGGCCGCGTGCTGCAGGCTGACTGCATCTTCTACGCCACCGGCCGCCGGCCGATGCTGGACAACCTGGGCCTGGAAAACACCGAGGTGCGCCTGGACAAGCGCGGCTACATCGAAGTCGATGACCTGTACCAGACCAGCGTGCCGTCGATCCTCGCCATTGGCGATGTCATCGGCCGAGTGCAACTGACCCCCGTGGCGCTGGCCGAGGGCATGGCCGTGGCGCGCCGCCTGTTCCAGCCTGACGCGTACCGCAAGGTCGACTACCAGACCATTCCGACGGCTGTATTCAGCCTGCCGAACATCGGCACCGTAGGCCTGACCGAAGAGCAGGCGCGGGAGGAGGGTTACGACGTGACCTGCTACGAGAGCCGCTTCCGTCCGATGAAGCTGACCCTCACCGAGTGCCAGGAGCGGACCCTGATGAAGCTGGTGGTAGACGCCAAAACCGACCGCGTGCTGGGCTGCCACATGGTCGGGCCGGATGCCGGCGAGATCGTCCAGGGCCTGGCCGTGGCGTTGAAGGCCGGGGCGACCAAGCAGGTGTTCGACGACACCATTGGCGTGCACCCGACCGCCGCCGAAGAGTTCGTGACCATGCGCACCCCTGTGAACACCTGAGGCGGCCATGGCGCAACTCTTCTACCTGGCCGACCTGTTCGGGGTGGCGGTCTTTGCCATCACCGGCGCGCTCATGGCCGGGCGCAAATCCATGGACCTGTTCGGGGTGCTGGTAATCGCCATTGTCACCGCCCTGGGTGGCGGCACCTTGCGTGACGTCATTCTGGATAACCACCCCGTCAGCTGGATTCGCGACGACACTTATATCGTCGTGGCCTCGCTGGTAGCGGTAGGGACGGTGCTCTGGGTGCGCCTTACACGGCCGATCAATGAGAAAGGCTTGTTGATCGCCGATGCCTTCGGCCTTGCGGTGTTCACCGTGATCGGCACCGAAGTGGCGCTGCAGCACAACGTGCCCTACAGCACGGCGGTGATCATGGGGGTGATGACCGGGGTCGCCGGCGGGGTGATGCGGGACGTGATCTGCAACGAGATCCCGCTGATCTTCAAAAAGGAAATCTACGCCACCGCCTGCATTGCCGGCGCTCTGGTGTTCATCGGCCTGCGCATGCTCGGTACGCCGCACTGGCTGGATACCGGCATCGCCATGCTCACGGTGCTGCTGATCCGCCTGGCGGCCATTCACTGGCGTTTCGCGTTGCCCCAGTTCCACCTGCTGGACCGGGACTGACAGCCGGGCCGCACCACGTCATGCGTCACCCGTAACGAAAGAAACCCGCTGGCATGCGCCAGCGGGTTTCTTGTTTCTGCGTGGTGTGCGCCGAGCGCTCGGTCGCTACACGTAGGCCTGGTCAGCGAACCCGCGTGGCAGGCGGCTGCGGCCCGGCAGGTCGGTCAGGCGCTGTTGCCACTCGGTGCGCCAGCTGTTGCTGCCACTGTTGGCCTTGGCGCGGCGTGCCGCACGGCGCGAGGCGTTGCGCGCTACACGGCGGGCTTCCTTGTACACCTCGGTATTGCGGCAGTTGCGGCACTTGACGCGGTTCAGCTCTTTGCTGGAAGTCAGCGTGTCGCCTTGGCGACCGCAGGCCAGGTGTCCGTCGGTTTTGTAGTGAGTAACGTGAGTAACCATCGTCTTATCCCTTTCGACAGAAGCAGAACAGGGCAGGTGGTTCATGGCGGCTTCGCGCCTTGGGACCTTCCCTTGTCAGGCGCGATCCGGGGGGCCGTTTCGCTTGCCTTCAAGGGTGTGACCCCGCTCGGCGGCTTTTTATCCCTGCAAGCCGCCGTTTGCTTCAGCGGTCGAGGATGTCGTTGCCGAGGAATTTGCTGAGGAACTGGCGGGTACGCGGTTCCTGCGGGTTGCCGAACAGCTGTTTGGCATCGCCCTGTTCGACGATGACGCCCTTGTCGATGAATATCGCGCGGTTGGCCACGTCACGGGCGAAGCTCATTTCGTGGGTGACGATGACCATGGTGCGTTTTTCTTCCGCCAGGCCGCGGATGGTGCTCAGGACTTCGCCGACCAGTTCCGGATCGAGGGCCGAAGTGGGCTCGTCGAACAGAATCACCTCCGGGCGCATGGCCAGCGCGCGAGCGATCGCCACGCGCTGTTGTTGGCCGCCGGACAATCGTTTGGGGTAGGCGTCCTCCTTGCCGCTCAGGCCCACCTTGGCGAGCAGGGCGCGGGCATGGGCCAGCGCCTGTTCGCGCGGTTCCTTCTTGACCTGCACCGGGCCTTCGATGACGTTCTCCAGCGCCGTGCGATGGGGAAACAGGTTGAAGTTCTGGAACACGAAGCCTGCATGCTGGCGCAACTGACGGATCAGCTTCTGCTGACCCTTCAACGGCCGATCGGCATCGATATGGATGTCGCCGATGGTGATCTGGCCGCCGCTGGGCTGTTCCAGCAGGTTGAGGCAGCGCAGCAGGGTGGTCTTGCCCGAACCGCTGGGGCCGATGATGGCGACCACTTCGCCGGCGGCCACGTCCAGGTCGATGCCTTTGAGTACTTCGTTGCCACCGAAGGCTTTTCGCAGATTGCGCACGGAAATCATCAGGTGTCCTGCTCGTGCCGGTTGACCCTGGCCTCCAGGCGCGCCTGAAAGTGCGCCAGGATGCTGGCCAGCGCCCAGTAGATCAGCGCGGCTGCCAGGTACATGGTGAAAATTTCGAAGGTACGCGCGGTGATCAGCTGCGCCTGGCGGAACAGTTCCGGCACCTGGATGGTGGCGGCCAGGGCCGTGTCCTTGACCAGAGAAATGAAGCTGTTGCCCAGAGGCGGCAGGGCGGTGCGGGCCGCCTGCGGCAGAATGGCCCGGTACAGCGTCTGCGTCTTGCTCATGCCGATGCTGGCGGCTGCCTCCCACTGACCGCGATCAATGGAGGCGATCGCAGCGCGGAGAATCTCCGAGGTGTAGGCGGCCATGTTCAGCGAGAAACCGATCAGCGCGGCCGGCAGCGGGTCGAGCTGGATGCCCAGCTGCGGCAGGCCGTAGTAGATCAGAAAGAGCTGGACCAGCAGCGGCGTGCCGCGGAAGAACGATACATAGAGCCGGGTCAGCCAGCGCAGCGGGGCTGGCCCGTACAGGCGCCCGACTGCAAGGCCGAAGCCCAGCAGCAGGCCGAAAAACATGCCGCCCAGGCTGAGTACGACGGTGTAGTAGGCGCCCTTGAGAAGGAAGGGCGCGGACTCCAGAGCCAGCTGCAGGGCGGATTCGATCATCGGGTGACGTCAGCCTTGAACCATTTCTCGGACAGTTGCTTGAGGGTGCCGTCGGCACTCAGCTTGGCCAGCGCCTTGTCGATGGCCGCGAGCAGTTCGGGGTCGCCCTTGCGCTGGGCGATACCAGCTTCCTGGCGGGAGAAGGCGTCGCCGGCCACGGCCAGACGGCCACCGGTTTTCTCGACCATTTCGAAGGCAGCGAGGCGATCCACCAGAATCACGTCGATACGACCGACATTGAGATCCTGGAACTTGGTCGGATCGTCGTCGTAGGTGCGGATGTCAGCTTGCGGCACGTTCTCTTTGAGCCACTGCTCGTAGTTGGTGCCCAGGCCTACGCCGACTTTCTTGCCAGCCAGGTCCTTCGCGCTCTTGATGCTGTCGCCATCGGCCTTGCGGGTCAGCGCCTGGATGCCGGAGACGGTGTACGGGGTGGAGAAGTCGTACTTCTTCTTGCGTTCATCGGAGATGGTCACCTGGTTGATCACCACGTCCAGGCGCTTGGACTCCAGCGCGGCAAGGATGCCGTCCCACTTGGTCGGCTGGAACTCGGCCTTGACGCCCAGTTCCTTGGCCAGGGCTTCGCCCAGTTCCACTTCGAAGCCGGCCAGCTTGCCGCTTTCGTCCTGGAAGTTGAACGGAGGGTAGGTGCCTTCCAGGCCGATCTTGATCGCGCCGCGCTGCTGAATGTCTTGCAGCAGGTCGGCCGCATGGCTCTGTACGGCGACGCCGCTGAGCAAAGCCAGACCAACGCCCGCTGTCACCAACTGGCGACGCAGTTTAGAAAGAAACATAGGGTGATCCTCACAGGTGCAGGGAAAAGTGGCGCCACTCTAGGGAGTTTTTGTTATGCAATAAAATACTGAAAAATTATTTGCATATGTCTTTTTGTGCGAAGTTTACTGCTGTTCGTCCGCTGAATGGTAGGCGAAAAGTGCCGGCGAGCCACCCGTGTGTAAAAACAGCACCGGACCGCCGCCTTCAAAGGCTTGGTTGCGGACGCCGGACAGCAGGCCGGCGAAGGCTTTGCCGGTATAGACCGGGTCCAGCAACAAACCTTCATGGCTGGCCAGGGTGCCGATGGCTTCCAGCGTTCCGGCATTGGCCTCGCCGTAGCGCGGGGCGAAATACTGGTCCCAGAGTTCGATGGTCGTGCTGTTGGGAACGGCGACATTCAGCAGCTCGGCGGTGCGTTGCAGCAGGCCTTCAACCTTGGGCCGCTGAGTGGCGTCGGGACGCGAGACGGTCACGCCGACCACACGCAGGCCGGGCAGGGCATGGGCTAGGGCGAGGGCCAGGCCGCTGTGGGTGCCGGCACTGCCCGAGGCCAGCACCACGGCGGAGAAGGCCTTGCCGCTCTGCTTGATCTGCTCGGCCAGCTCCAGGCCCGCGCGCACGTAACCCAGGGCGCCGAGGGCGTTGGAACCGCCAATGGGCACTACATAAGGACGTTTGCCTAGGCTGCGCAGGCGGTCGGCTGCTTCCGCCAGTTGCGCATCGGCGTTGTCGAGGTTATCGACTGCTTCCACCTCGGCGCCGAACAGGTCCAGCAGCAGGCGGTTGCCGTTGCTCAGGTAGTTGCGGGCGGCGGTGCCAATGGGGTTTTCCAGCAGCGCCAGGCAACCGAGGCCCAGGCGCGCGGCGAGGGCGGCAGTCTGACGAACATGGTTGGACTGAATGGCGCCAGCGGTGACAAAGGTGTCGGCGCCCTGGGCCAGGGCATCGGCAGCGAGGAATTCGAGCTTGCGGACTTTATTGCCACCGAGGGCGAAGGGCGTGATGTCGTCGCGCTTCACGTAGACCTCGCGGCCCAGGTGCGTGGACAGGCGCTCGAGTTTTTCCAGCGGCGTCGCGGTGGGGACCAGTTCGAGGCGGGCGAAGCGGGCGAGGTGATCGGCAATCATCGGGGCTCTTCACAAGGCAGGTGATCAAGCCCGTCACTTTAAATGCAAACCCCTGTCGAGTGCATCCCGCCATTTAGAGCGCTTGCGCCGGAGGGCGCGCTCAATGCCCGGCGCGCAGGGTTCGCCGCGTCGGTGGCGTGACGCGGTCCGTGCTTTTGCGCTCACGGCAACGGTGTCGCTGGCCGTCTTTTCCCCTATATTCACGTCTGCTACGGGCACACCACTCTGCTGTGTCATGAAATCCGCTACCCCTGCGAGAGCCATCGGATGAATCGAAACGAACTGCGTCGCGTGGACATGAACCTGCTGGTGGTGTTCGAAACCCTGATGTTCGAGAAAAACCTGACCCGGGCTTCGGAAAAGCTGTTTCTTGGCCAGCCGGCGGTCAGCGCTGCGCTGGCGCGCCTGCGCGACCTGTTCGATGACCCGTTGCTGGTGCGCAATGGTCGGACGCTGGAGCCGACGATGCGTGCCCTGCAGATTCTCAAGGAACTGCAGCCGGCGATGGACACCATCTCCAGCGCGGTCAGCCGGGCTCGGGAGTTCAACCCGGCGACCAACCGCGACACCTTCCGTGTCGGGCTATCGGACGATGCCGAGTTCGGGCTGTTCCCGGCGCTGCTCAACCAGATCCGCGAGGAAGCCACCAACGTGGTGATCGTGGTGCGCCGGGTCAACTTTCTGCTGATGCCCACCATGCTGGCCTCCGGCGAGATTTCCGTGGGCGTGAGCTACACCACCGAGCTGCCGGCCAATGCCAAGCGCAAGAAGCTGCGTGACATGAAGGTCAAGGTCTTGCGCGGCGACAACCGTCCCGGTCCCCTGACCCTGGATGAGTACTGCGAGCGGCCCCACGTTCTGGTGTCGTTCTCCGGCGACCTGACCGGCAATATCGACAACGACCTCGCCCGGGTCGGCCGTTCCCGCCGGGTGGTGCTGGCCGTGCCGCAATTCAGCGGCCTGCGCTCGATCCTCGCCGGTACCGAAATGCTCGCTTCGGTGCCCGACTACGCGGCCGCCGCGCTGATCGAAGGCACCGGCCTGCGGGCGGACGATCCACCATTCCCGCTGGTGACGTCCGAGCTGTCGATGGTCTGGAGCGGGGTGACCGACAACGACCCGGCCGAGCGCTGGCTGCGCAGCAAGATCGTCGAGCACATGGCGACGTCGTCCTCGGAGGACTAGGCGCGGGTATAGGTGGGAAAAACTTCCATGAGGAATACCGGCAGGTCGGCGATCGGCGGCCTGGCGGGAATCTCGAAGATCATCTGCACGATCCAGCCCCGGTGGTAGGCGGCGTGGTTGACCACATGCAGCAGCATGGCGCCTGCGTTCATGGCGCTGTGGTCGCCGGAGACGAAGGTGAATTCGATGACGTCCTCGAGGGATTCATCAGTCTGCTCGGCCGCCCAGGCGATGAACCAGGCATTCATGTCCTGTTGCGCCTGACGCAGGGTGTCGATGTCCGGGTGCGGCATCTCCAGGCGGGTCTTGAACGGGTGGTCCCGGCGCTGTAGATGGGCCTGCCAGATGCTGTCCACCACGTAGACGTGGTTCAGCGTGCCGAGAATGCTCTTGCAGGCGCCGGCGCGTTCCTTGTCGATTTCCCCTGCAGGCAATGACGCCAGGTTGTCGAACAGACGCTGGTCTGCCCACTGCTTGTAGGCGGCGAACATGGTGGCGGTGCGGACGTTGATCATGGCAGCAGACCCTCCTAGGGGCTGAGCGATCGGCAGAGAGCGGGCAAGGGTCGCCAGATAAGCGGTTTTTGTCTATCTGCTATAGCGCAGAAAACGGCAGTTGTAAGGCGGATTTGTCGCCAGCTGTAACGGCCGTTCGACGGATGCCACACCGTCCGCCCGTAGGGTGGATGACGCTTCACCCATCCACCGTAGATTGCCAACCGGTGGTGGATGAGAAGAGCGTCATCCACCCTACACGCTTCGTAGGATGGGTTGAGCGCAGCGATACCCATCGTTGCATTTCCCGGGTATCGCTACGCTCAACCCAGGCTACGGTTCTGGCGGAATACGGTTTTTGCGGCTGAAACCGTGAAAGCTCGCGGGCAAGCCCACTCCTACATAAACGCGGCCTGCGGGAGTGCCAATCCGTAGGAGCGGGCTTGCCCGCGAGCTCTTTTGGCACAAACGACAAGGCCGCCCTGGGGGCGGCCTTGTCGTGTGCAGAGGGCGACAGGCTCAGTACAACTGCGCCTTCATCAGCGGCCGCAGCAGGTAGTTCATCACGCTGCGTTTGCCGCTCAGGATGTCCACCTCGGCGACCATGCCGGGGATGATCGGCAGGACGTCTTCGCCGCGCATCAGCTGGCTGCCGTCGGTCTTGATCAGCACGGCGTAGTAGAACTCCTTGCCGTGCATCGTATCCTCGGAAATGGTGTCGGCGCTGATCTGTTCCAGGGTGCCGTTGAGGTAGCCGTAGATGCTGTAGTCGTAAGCAGTGATCTTGACCTTGGCCGGCATGCCGGGCACCAGGAAGGCCACGTCCTTGGGCTTGATCTTGGCTTCGACCAGCAGGCGTTCCTCCATCGGGATCACTTCCATGATCGGCTCGCCCGGCTGGATCACGCCGCCTCGGGTGTTGATCAGCACGGTGTTCACCCGGCCGTTGACCGGCGACAGGATCTCGGTGCGCTGCAACTGGTCCTCGCGCTGCAGGATGATCGGCTCCAGGGCGCTGAGTTCGGCCTTCTTGTTGGAGCGCTCGGTGTAGGCGTCCTGGAAGTAGGCGGTCTTGATCTCGGTGAGCTTGCCGCGCAGCCCGGCGATTTCCTGGCTCAGCTTGAGGGCTTCCATCTGGCTCACGGCACGCTTGGCCACCAGCGGTTCGACCAGGTTCAGCTGGCGCTGCGACAGATTGATCTGGTGGTTCAGCGAGGCGACGCTGTCTTCCAGCTTGGCCAGACGCGACTTGAACAAGCCCACCTCCGAGCGGGCCAGCGGGCTGTCCAGGGCGATGCCTTCGGGGAAGGTGATCGTGTCCTCGTTGAGCACTTCGGCATCCAGCCGGGCGATGGTGGCGCGCAGGGCCAGGGCCTGGTTCACCGACTCCTGGTAGGAGGTGCGAAAGCGCGTTTCATCGAGGCGCACGATGGGCTGGCCGACGCGCACCATGTCGCCTTCGCCCACCAGCAGGCGGTCGATGATCCCGCCTTCGAGGCTCTGGATCTTCTGAATGCGACTGAACGGCACCACGCGGCCGTCGCCTCGCGTCACCTCGTCCAGCTCGGCCCAGATGGCCCAGGCGATGAACGCGGCCACGGTAAACAGGATGGTCCACATCAGCGGGCGGAACACCGGGTGAGTGGCGGTCAGCAGCGGGTCGTCCAGCGCCCGGCGCAGGCGATTGTCAGATGCCATGGAGGCCCTCCTTGGCGTCAGGGGTCTGTACCCGGTTGTCCTGCACCAGCTGGTCCACGGCACCGTCCATGATCACCCGGCCCTGGCGCATGACGATGGCGCGTTCCACCAGTTCCAGGATGATCTTCTTGTGGGTGACCACGATCAGCGTGCGGCCGGCCAGCCAGCCGCGCAGGTACTCGACCACATGTTTTTCGCTGGTCTGGTCGAAGGCCGCCGTAGGCTCGTCGAGTAGCACGATCGTCGGGTCCTGCAGCAGCACCCGGGCCAGGCCGATGGCCTGGCGCTGACCGCCGGACAGGCTGCCGTTGCCCTGGATCAGCATGTCCAGGCCCTTGGCGTCGTTGCGCACCCAGTCGCCGAGACCGACGCCGTCGAGGGCTTCGAGCAGGTCGTCGTCGTTCAGGCCCGCGTTCTCCAGGTTCAGGTTCTCGCGCAGGGTGCCATAGAGCAGGGCGACGTCCTGGGGCAGGTAGCCGATGTTGTGGCGGCGATCGCTCGGGTCGAGCTGGTCGATGCCGACATCGTCGAGCAGCAGGCGGCCGGTTTTCGTATCCAGCATGCCGGCCAGCAAGCGTAGCAGGCTGGATTTGCCCGCGCCGTTGCCGCCGAGCAGCGCCACGCGCTCACCGGCACGAATGTGCAGCGCCTGGACGTCCACCACCGCCGGCCCGTCGCCGTGGCTGAGGGTCACGGCGTCCAGGCGGTAATCGCCCTTGAGCCGCGGCTTGCGCACGAAAGTACGGCCCGCCGGGCGTTCCACCGGCCCGCTCATCATCTGGTCCAGGCCTTCGAGCGCCACCTTGGTGTGCTGCCAGCGGCCGAGGAGCGAGGCGCTCTGCGACAGCGGGGCGATGGCCCGGGAGGAGAGAATCGAGCACGCCACCAGAGCGCCCACGGTCAGCAGCCCATCGCTGATGCGGTACACGCCGAACACCACCACGCCCACGTAGCACAGCTGCTGCACGGTGCTGACCCCGTAGTTGAGGGCCGAGGTGAGGTTGCTGGTCTTCACTGAGCTGCCGGCGAGCTGGGCGGTGAGGGTCTCCCACAGTTGCGAGCAACGGCCCTCGGCGCGGGAGGCCTTGACCGTTTCCAGGTGCTCGATGGATTCCAGCAGGATGCCGTTCTTGATCGCTCCTTCGCGCAGGTTCTGCCGCGACAGGCGCGCCAAGTGGCCCTGGGCGAGCATGGCCGGCAGGACCATCAGGATCACCGCGACCACCGGTACCCAGACCAGGTGCCCACCCAGAATGGCGATGATCACCAGGAAGATCGCCACGAACGGCAGGTCGCTGATCACCGCCGCGCTGGAGGCGGTGAAGAATTCGCGCACCGACTCGAATTCGCGGATCTGCGTACTGAAGGCGCCCACCGAGGCCGGTTTGGCCGACATCCGGGTCTGCAGCGCGCGGTTGAACAGCAGGCTCGACAGCTGCAGGTCGATGCGCTTGCCCATGCTGGTCAGCAGGTGCCCGCGCAGGACGCGCAGCACGCTTTCCAGGACGATCGCCAGGGCCACGCCGCTGGCCAGGATCCACAAGGTGTCGAAGGCCGAGTTGGGCACCACGCGGTCATAGACCTGCATGGCGAACAGCGCCGAGGCGATGGCCAGCAGGTTGGCGACCATGGCGGCGATGGCCACTTCCAGGTAAGAGCGGCGCAGGCGCTTGAGCGGGCCGAAGAACCAGTGCTCGCCGCTGCCCTGGGCGTAGTCACCGATGCGGCCATCGTCGCGGTAGCGCGGCTTGGCGAAGACCACGGTGCCCTCGTGCATCGATTCCAGCACGTCCAGCGCCACACGCTCGTGGCCCCCGCCGGATTGAGGCAGCAGCAGGTCGGCCTGGCCGTCCCGCACGGCGACCAGCAGCACGCTGCGGCCATCACGCAGGATCAGCAGGGCCGGCAGCAGGTAGCTGTCCAGTTCGCGCAGCGACTGGCCGCTCACCACCCGGGCATTGATATCGGCCCGGCGCAGGGCGCGCGGTGCCAGGCGCAGGGGCAGGCGGCCCTGTTCCAGTGGCAGGCCGTCCACCAGTTCGGCGTCGCCGATCGGGTGACCGAGTTCCCGACTCAGCAGCACCAGGCCATCGCGCAGAGGGTCCTTGGGAGTCCTGCGTTCGGCAGGGGCAGGAGCAGGGGTATCAGGCGCCATTCAGGCGGTTCTCCAGCAGCGCACCGAGCAGGCCGACCTGGGCCGCCGCGCGGTACTCGATGCGCAGGCGTTCGATACGCAGCGTTTCCAGCTGGCGCGCGGCCTCGAAGCGCTCGCGCTGCACGCTCAGCAGGTCGATTACATCCCGCCGGCCCACCTCGAACTGTTCGCGGTAGAGCGTGGTCACGTCGTCCGATTCGCTGACCTGCAGGCGCAGCGACTCTTCGCGCCAGCGCAGGGTGTCGGCGGTGTCGAACAGGCTGCGCAGCTTGCGGCTGATGTCGCGCTGCATGGCGTCCTTGGTCCATTGGGCGGATTCGACGCGCTGCTGTGCGGCGGTCGGGCGCTGGAAGTTCGACAGGCCCTGGATGGTGTCCATGCGCAGGCGCAGGGCGATCATCGAGTCGTTCTCCGGCCGCCCGCCGATCTCACGGCGCATTGCCGTGGCTTCGAGGTTCAGCTGCGGCAGCAGCGATGCCTTGGTTTCCCGCAGTTCAGCCTCGGCCTGGGCAGTGTTCTGCACGGAGCGCTGGTACAGCGGCGAGGCCGTGATGACCTGCTTCAGGTCGCTGGTGGCCAGGTAGCGTTGCATGGACCGCGGGTGTGGCTCGTGCAGGCCGTCGGCATCTTCACCCACCAGGATCCGGTACTGGCTGAGCGCATCCTGCAGGCTGCCTTTTTCCATCACCAGCTGTTCCTGGGCCCGGGTCATTTCCAGGCCTGCGCGATCCACCTCGCTGCGGTCGGAGTAGCCGTCCTGTCCCCGGTCTTCGGTCATGCGCAGCACATCGCCGAGGTTGACCAGGTGCTGGCGCACCACTTCCACCCGGCGCTCGGCGAGCAGGACGTCGAGGTAGGTCTCGATGATGTCCAGGGCTGCGTCATCCCGGGCTACCAGGGCGCTTTCCGAGAGGTGCAGGTGCTCGGCGGAGGCCCGCTCGACCCGGCTGCTGACCCGGCCCCAGTCGTAGAGCATCTGCGAGGCGGTGACGTCGTACACCACTTCACCGAAGTTGAATTCCTCCGGGCCGCCGGAGAGGTTCAGGGAGGGGTAGTAGCCGCCCTTGGCGATCTTGATCTCGGTGTTGGCCCGCTCTGCATCAGCCAGCACCGCACGGACTTCAGGGTGGATGGCCAGGCCGGCCCGCACCGCCTCGGACAACTCCAGGGCAGTGACGTGAACCGGACAGGCCAGCGACAGCAACAACAGGGCGGCGCTCCCCAGGGGGCGCGCCTTGGATGAGGAGAAACAGGAAATCGACTTCATACAATGACCTGAACGGTGTTCTCCTCGATATAAAGCAGGTTGCTGCCGAAGGTATAGACGTTGTAGCGGATGCCATCGAGGGTCTGGGTGATGTTGGTGTTCACCGCACCGGTCACCCGCAGTACATCGTTGGAATCACCAGTAATCTGTAGCACGTTGTTGTTATCGGTCATGTCATTGACCTTGGCAGCGTTCAGCGTGACCACACTGCCGGAGTCGCCGGTCCCCAAGTCCAGACGCTCGATGTTGGACACGGTGCCGACACCCGGCGCGGAGAAGTTGATGTCGATCCCGCCATCGAGCAGCAGCGTATCGAAGCCGCTGCCGCCGTCGATGGAGGCGAAATTGCTGGCCTTGATCTGGATGGTGTCGTTACCGACACCGCTTTCCACCCGGTCCCCTGAGCCAATGTTGAGGATCAGGTCGTTGCCGTTGCCGGTCAGGATTCGCTCCGCGGCGCTGGCGGTACCCGACACAATGTCGTCCGCCGCCGTGCCGGCGATGGTGATCGCCCCGATGGTCAGGCCGAGCAGGCCGAGCGGGTCCAGATCGATGAGGTAGGTCGCGCTCTGCTTGCCGCCCGAGGTGGTGGTGATGCGCAGCTGCAGGTCCGGTCCCAGGTTCAGCAAGCCACCGATGGTCAGGCCCAACTGGCTCAGTACGCTCGGGCTGAGCAGGTTCAGCGAGAACTGGCCGCTGGCGTTGGCCAGGATGGGCGCCAGGGTGACGTTGATCACTGGCGAGATCACTTCGATGGACAGGCTGGCATTGGCGGTGGTGGTGCCGGTGATGCCCAGTTTGGCGCCGCCCAGGCTGAGATTGGCGTCCACCGCGAGGTTGCTCAGTGTGATGGGTGACAGATTGGTGCCCACGCCCAGCCCTACGGCCGCCAGGCTGCTCGGGTTGCCCGCCAGGTCCCGGGCGGTCACGCCGATCTGGGCACTGAGCAACTGGTCCCAGGTCAGGCCGTAATTGAGCCCGGTGAGCAGGTTGAGCGAGGCGAGACCCGCGTTGTTGGCGGTAACCGTCGTGGTGGCGATGACACCGCCCACGTTCACCGTGATGGTCAGTTGCACGCCGGGCTCGGCGGAAATGCCCAGCACGCTGCCGGCCAGCGACAGTACTGGGGTAGTGGGGGCAATGGTATCGACCACGAAGTTGACCGGCGCCGAGTCGACCCCGCCGTTGACGTGGGCGGTCACCGACCCCGCGCCTTGCGGGTAGCTGCCGTTGCCGCCAGGCGGCACCAGGGTGGTGGTGAAGGCGCTGGCCAGCGCCGCCGCTGCGGTGACGGTATGCACGTTGGTGAACAGGAAGCCGTTGGCGCCCCGGTAGGTGAGGGTGACGCTGTCGCCGGCGCGCACGCCTGGCTGCAGGCCGATCTGCACCTGCACACCGTTGGAGAGCTCGGCCGCGTTGATCCAGCTGTCGGCCGCCTCCGCCACGCCCACCGCTGGTGGGGCGAGGTTGGGGGCGTAGGCCTGTGCGGGGCTGCTGGTATTGCCTGCGGCATCCGTGGCGGTGACCGCGACGGCTTGGCCGGCGATCAGGGCCGGCGCCAGCACGACGCTGTACGTACCGTTGGTGGCGGTGACCAGAATTGGCGTGCTGTTGCCCGGCAGGGTGATCCGCACTGTACTGCCGGCCTCGGCGGTGCCGGTCAGCAGGGTGCCATCGGCGTTTATCTGACCGGTTGGCGCTGTGGGTGCCACCCTGTCGACCGCAGCGTTAACCGTGGTGCTGGAGTTGCCAGCCGCATCATGGGCCACGGCGCGCACCACCGTGTTGTGCGCGAGGGGCGCGCCGGGGACCGTGTAGCTCCAGATGCCGCTGGAATTGACCTGCGCAAATGCGATGGGGTTGCCGAGGCCGTCGGTAAGGGTCACGATCGCGCCGGCCTCGGCGGTCCCGCTGATCACCGTCCCGTTGCCCACGTTGAGGGTGGGTTCTGCCGGCCGCACGGCGTCCACCGTCACGGTCGCCGGCGCACTGGTGTTGCCCAGCGCATCGCGGGTGACGACACTGACCTGGGTGCCATCGGGCAACGACAACCCTGAAATGTTCCAGCTGCCGCTCACCGCGGTGGTGCTGCCCACCTCGACGCCATTGACGAGAATGACCACGGTGGCACCAGATTCGGCCGTGCCACTCAATAGCGTGCCATTGCTTGGGTTCACGGTAGGCACTGGTGGCGGCGTGGCGTCCACCACGGTGCTGACGTTGCCACTGATATTGCCCACGGCGTCCCGCGCAGCGGCCTGGATGGTGAGCCCGTCGGCGATTGGCGGGTTGGCGGTGAAGGTCCAGGTGCCACCGGCCCCCACGGTCGTCGTGCCGATCTGCGTGCCGCCGACGGTCAACACCACGATGCTGCCGATCTCGCCGGTACCGCTGATGGTGATGCCATTGCTGGCGGCAATGGTTGGTGTGGTCGGTGCTGCGGCGTCGATCGTTGCGATCGTTGTACCGCTCTGATTGCCGGCGGCGTCACGGGACGTGACGATGATCTGAGCGCCATGAGGCAGATCGGGGCTGGGGTCGTAGGTCCACTTGCCATTGGCATCGACCGTCACGATGACGTTGATGAGCCCGCCACCGTTGATGAGGATGATGGCACCCGCTTCGCCGGTGCCCACCAGGACTTGGCCGTTGCTCGGTTCGACGGTCGGTGTGGCCGGCGGCAGTGTGTCGACCACGGTGCTGGCCGGCGCGCTCAGGTTGTTTGCCCCATCACGTACCTGCGCATGGACCTCCAGGCCGTTGGGCAGGGAAACTGGGGGCAGGTACACCCAATTGCCAGCCGTGTCGGCGACCACGGTGGCGATCAGGTTGCCGGCACCGTCCGTCAGCACCACGGTTTCGTTGAGGCCGGCTCTGCCACTGACCATGCTGCCCATGCTCGGGTCGATGCTCGGCGGGTCCGGCAGTTGGGTGTCCACCGCGCCGATTCCCGGCCCGCTCTGATTGCCGGCAGCATCGGTGGCCGTGGCCGAAATGGAGTCGCCGTCGACCAGGCCGAGGCCGGTGGTCGGCACGCTCCAGAAACCATTGGCGTCCGCCACGGCAACGAACGCTTGCCCGCCGGCGGTGCCGGTTATCTGGCTACCTGGCTCTGCCGTACCGCTGATGCTCAGGCCATTGCTGTTTGCTACCACCGGTGGCGGAGGCGGCTGATTATCGGTGACGGTGCTGGCCGGTGGGCTGGTATTGCCGCTGGCATCAGTCGCTTCGATGGTGACCGTGGTGCCGTTGGCCAGCGGCAGTTGCGGCGAATAGGTCCAATTCCCGCTGAGCGGATCGGCTGTGACCGTAACGGACGGCTGTCCCGTTGAGAATGTCAGGGTGACTTCGCTGCCCGGCTCGGCGACGCCTTCCAGGGTAATGCCCCGGCTGGGCTGGATGGTGGGGGCGTTGGGGGCTACGTTGTCCACCGTAACGACGGCCGGTGCGCTGGTGTTACCGAGCGCATCGCTCGCCGTCACGCTGATCGCGGTGTCGTGCAGCAGGGGCGGTGTCGGTGTGTAGCTCCAGTTGCCGGCCGGGTCGGCGGTGACGGTGGCCAGCACGGTGCCGGAGCCGGTGCTGATGACCACCGTGGCGCCGCCTTCGGTGATGCCCTTGAGCAGGGTGCCGTCGCTCGGCTCCAGGCTGACGGCCGGTGCCTGCCGGTCGATGGTGATGGCCTCCGAGCCGCTGCTGTTGCCGGCAGCGTCCTCGGCCACCACGCTGACCGAGGCGTTGTGGGCCGGCGGCGTGAGCGGAGCGTATTCCCAGCGCCCGTCGGGCCCGGCGATGACCGTTACCGGCGAGTTGGCCAGGCCACTGATGGTGACCGTGGCCCCGGCTTCGGTGATCCCGGTGAGCAGGTTGCCGTTGCTGGCCTCCAGGGTGATGGTCGGTACCACGTTGTCGACCACCGTGCTGGCGGGAGGGCTGTCATTGCCGGCTGGGTCGCGGGCGACCACGGTGACGGTGGTGCCGTTGGGCACGGCCGGGCTCGGGTTGTACGTCCAGTCGCCGCTGCCATCGCTGGTCACGATGATCGGTGTACCGGAACCGATGGTGATCACCACGTTGGTGTTCGGCTCGGCGGTGCCCGTCAGGGTGGTGCCCTGGCTGGGGTCGATGGTGGGGGTCGCGGGCGGTACGGTGTCGATCACCGTGACCGGCGACAGCACGCTTTCGTTGCCTGCCACATCGCGGGCCGCGGCCCTGACCGGATCGCCGTCGAGCAGCGCCGGGTTGGGCGTGTAGCTCCAGTTGCCCAGGCCATCCACCGGGACCTCGACCACCGTGCCATCGGGCAGAGTCAGCAGCACGGTGCTGCCGATATCGGCCGTGCCCTTGATCCGCGTGCCGTTGCTGGGGTCGATGGTGGGGATGGCAGGCGGTACGTCGTCGCTGACGGTGCTGACCGGCGGGCTGACATTACCGGCTGGATCGATCGCCACGGCTTTGACCGTGGTGCCGTTGGGCAGGGCCGGGCTGGGGCTGTAGGTCCAGTTGCCGAAGGCATCGGCCAGGGCCTGGCCGATCAGGGTGTCGTTGCCATCGGTGAGGCGCACGGTGGTACCGGCTTCGGCTGTCCCGGTCAGGGTGTTGCCCTGGGTCGGCGCGATGGTTGGCGCCAGGGGCGGCACGGTATCGACGGTGATGGTGGTGGCGGCGCTGAGGTTGCCCGCCAGATCGGTGGCGGTGGCCTTGACCAGGGTGCCGTCGGGCAGGGCGGGCGACGGGGTGAAGTTCCACGCCCCGGCACCGTCGGCCGTCACCTGGCCAATCACATTACCGGAGGCATCGGTCAGGGTGATCGTGGCATTGCCTTCAGTGGTACCGCTGAGCAGATCGCCCTTGCTCGGGGCGACCGTCGGCGCAGCCGGCGGCAGGGCATCCACGTTGATGCTGGTGGGCCCGCTGGTATTGCCTAGGGGGTCACGGGCCTGGGCGTTGACCTGAATACCATGGGGCAGCGGGTTCAGGGGGGTGAACGTCCAGTTGCCATCGGCATCAGCGATGGTGGTGGCAAGCGGCTGTCCGCCCGAAGTGGTGGTCAGGATCACCGTGGCGCCGGCTTCGGCAGTGCCCTTGAGCACGGTGCCGTTGGTGATCGCGATCGTCGGGTTGGCGGGTGCCGCGCGGTCGATGGTCACGCTGGCGGGCGGGCTGTCGTTGCCGACCGCATCGCGCGCGATCACGGTGACCTGGGTCAGGTCAGCCAGCGGTGCGCCTGGGACGTTGTAGGTCCAGTTGCCATTGCCATCGACCGTCACCTGGGCGTTGATGCCGGGGCCGGTCAGCTGGATGGTGCTACCGGCTTCTGCCGTGCCGCTCAGGACCGTACCGTTGCTGGGGGTCACGCTGGGCACGGGCGGCGGCACGCTGTCCACCACCGTGGTGGCCGGACCGCTGAGATTGCCCAGGCCGTCGCGCACAGCCGCATTGATTTCGCTGGCATTGGCCAGGGGCGGTGTGGCGGTGTAGCTCCAGTTGCCGCCCGGATCGGCCGTGACGGTGGCGATCACGTTGCCGGCACCGTCGGTCAGTACCACGGTCTCGTTGGGACCTGCCGTACCGGTGACGGTGGTGCCGTTGCTCGGGTCGATCGTCGGGCGGTCCGGCAAGGTGCCGATCACGCTGATAGGCGCCGAGGGGTCACCCATGTTGCCGACGGCGTCGGTGGCCGTTGCGGTAATCACCACCCCGTCGCCTATCGGCGGGCTGACCGTCACGCTCCAATGGCCGGTGGCGTCCACCGTGAGCGGGCCGATGGTGATGGCGCCTGCGGTAATGATCAGGAAGCTGCCGGCTTCTGCCGTACCGCTGATCTCGCTGCCGTTGGTCGGCGAGATCACCGGAGGGGGCGGAGGCGTAGTGTCCGCGGTCGCCTGCGTGGGCGGGCTGGTGTTGCCCGTGGCATCGCTGGCCACCACCGACACGGTGGTACCGCCGGTGACCGGCGTGGTGGGGTTGATGGTCCAGGTGCCGGTCACGGGGTCGGCCGTGGCGCTGCCGATCGGCGCGCCATTGGCGTCACACAGGGTCACGGTGGCGCCTGGTTCGGCGGTACCGGTAAAGGTGGTGCCGTTGCTGGGATTCACCACCGGGGCGGGCGGTGCGGTGTTGTCCACGGTGATCGTGGTGGAAGGGCTCCGGTTACCCGCCGCATCGTGCGCGACGACGCTGACCTGGGTCCCATCGGCCAGGGCCGGGCTGGGAGTGAAACTCCAGGCGCCGGACGGGCTGGCGGCCGTCAGTTCGGCGAGTACCCGGCCGTTGTCATCGGTCAGCACCACCTTGGTACCCGGCTCGGCGGTACCGCTCAGCGCGGTGCCCGTGGTTGGCTGGATGGTGGGGGCGAGGGGAGGCGTGGCATCCACGGTGCCGTTGACGGCGTTGCTGCTATTGCCGGCGGTATCCTTGGCAATCACGGTGATGGTCGCGCCATCCGCCAGCGGAGGGTTGGGCAGTAAGCTCCAGTTGCCGGACGCGTCGGCGTTGACCTGGCCGATCACGCCGTTGCTGTCGGCGATGGTTATGGTGCTGCCTGCTTCGGCGGTACCGCCAAGCAAGGTGCCGGTGTAGGTGGTCAGCGTCACCGCAGGTGGTTGCGTGTCCAGCGGGAAACTGGTGGATGCACTCGGGCCCTGGACGCTCGAGGTGTAGGCCGAGACTGTCGGGCCGGGCGGGTAGGGCGCGGACAGCAGAAAAGTCCAGGTGCCGCCGGTGCTTACCAGGACCTGGCCGAAGGGGTTGCCGGCGCCGTCCACTAGCACCACGGTGGAACCAGCCGCGCCAGTGCCTCTGATGCTATCGCCGTTGGCTTGGGTGATCACCGGCGGGTTGGGCAGACCCGCGGTGACGGTCACGCTGGAGGGGGGGCTGACGTTGCCCGCGGTGTCACGCGCGGTGGCCGTGACGGTGGTGCCATCCGGGATTGGTGAGGACGGTGTGTAAGTCCAGTTGCCATTGGCATCCACCGGCACGGAGACCGTACTGTTGCCAATCACTACGATGACCACCGTGGCGCCGGCTTCGGCGGTGCCGCTCACCACCCGGCCGTTGGTGATGGTCAGACCGGGAGCATCGGGTGGTGTGGTGTCTGGAGCGATTACGGTAGTTCCGGAATTGCTGTTGCCGGAGGGGTCGGTGACCACCACCGAGACGTTCTCGCCATTGATCAGGGGCGGATTGAAGATGATCTCGAACTGCCCATCGGCGCCCACTGGGGCGGTCACATCGGCGACGCCGTCGCCGCTGGTGTCCACTTTGACCGTACTGCCGGGTTCGGCACGCCCCGTCAGCTTGCTGCCATCGGGGGACATCTGCAGTTGCGTGGACTGGGCCGGTGCGATGTCGTCCGGTGCGCGGAACGAGAAGGTGTTGCCGAGGCCGCCGCCCGCCATGCGTACCCGGGCGGTGATCAGCTCACCGTTGTGCATCGTCTGCAGGAAGTTGAGGGTGAACACACCGTTGTTGTCCGCGACCACGGTGTAATCGGCGACGCCGTCGCCGTTGACATCCACCTCCACGATGCTGCCCGGCGCTGCGTTGCCGCTCAGGGATCTGCCGTCGCTGCTCAGGCGCAGGTCGGTGGGCGCGGCGGCCGGTGTGACCGGTGGCGTGGTCGGAGGAGGAGCTTCGCCACCACCGCCGCCGCCACCTCCACCACCGCCGCCACCGGCAATCGCGGCGCCACCGGCAATGGCCAGGCCGCCGGCCACCAGCATGCCGGTGGTGCCCAGACCGCCACCGGCGGTGGCGGCGGTCAGGGATTCGAACCCGGCGGCCACTTCCTGGGTCTGGTAGGTCGCGGTCATCACGCCTTCAGGCGTGGCAGGGCTGAATTCGACCAGCAGCAGTTCCTGTTCTTCGCCAACCAGGTAGAGCTTGCTGGGCGGTTGTCCTTCTACATAGAAGTTGTCGACGCGCAGCTGCTGGCCGTCGGTCATCTGGATGACCAGGTCATTGCCGTCGCGGGTGTAGCTGGCGATTGCATCGGGGCTGACGTCCAGCGCCACGTTGCTGCTCTGGGCCAGTTGCAGAGAGCCGTCCAGGGTGCGCTCGGAGCTGAGAGCAACGGCCTGGTCGAGCGGCGATACCTTGGCTTGAATACCCATGGTTGACGTCTTCCCTAATGTCTTGAGTCGCTTAAAGAGCGAATGGGCTTCTCCGGTGACCGTCTGGGCGGTTTTCCGGGGTGAAATCGATAGGCGTATTTATAGTCGCTAACGGCCCTGCAAGAGAAGGCAGGCGGCCACCATGCCAACGCCACAATTTCCAATGGTTATAAGGGGTTAGATCTTATTACTTTGGGTAGTCAGGAACCGTGGATGTCCAGTAGAGAGTAAATCCAAGAAAATACGTTATAGATCAATATGATAGGTGGCATTTTTCCGACCATAATTCGTACGATCGTACAAAAATCAGCGCGCTCGCTTGGACGAAGGAAATAGCCTGAAAGGTGTAAAACTACCCACCTGATCAGTTCCTGAAAAGATGTAACTGTATGTTTCTAATTTTGGGCTTCAGAGGTCAAAAAAACGCCCCTGAATGATCGTCTGAATAGGCGAAAGGCCCGTAATCAAAGGGTTGAGAGCACTGTCCTGTGTTGATAGGGAGCCGCGACAATGTGATTCATGGCTGTAACACCATAGGAGTCTGCCTATTTGTGAATTGGCTCGGCGACGCTCAGCGTCGATCTCGTTCCGCCCGGATGAACTCGATGAACGCCTTGAGCGCGGCGGGCAGGTGCCGGCGGCTCGGGTAATACAGGTTGAGGCCCGGGTAGTAGGGGCACCAGTCGCCCAGTACCTGCACCAGATGGCCGCTGGCGATTGCGTCTCTGGCCATGTCCTCGAACACATAGGCCAGGCCCACGCCCTGCAGCGCAGGGCCGATCATCAGGCCGACGTCATCCAGGGTCAGCGGGCCGTCCACGCTGATTTCCTGGGCAATGCCGCCGCGCTCGAACTCCCACGCGTACAGCGCACCACTGGGGAAACGATGGCGAATGCAGGGCAGGGCGTGCAGGTCTTCGGGCTTCTGCGGCGGCGGGTAGCGCTCGAACAGCGCAGGCGCCCCCACCACCACCGAACGCATGGTCGGGCCAAGGGGCAGCGACACCATGTCCGCCTCCAGGCGCTCGCCGAAACGCACCCCGGCGTCGAAGCCCGCAGACACCACATCCACCAGGGCATCGTCGGCCACCACCTCGATGCGCACCTCCGGGTAGGCCGCCAGAAAACGCCCCACCAGCGGCAGCAGCACCAGTTGCGCGGCAGGCAGCCCGGCATTGATGCGCAGGGTTCCGGAAGGCTTGTCGCGGAAGCTGTTGAGGTCTTCCAGGGCGTCGTCGATGTCGCGGAATGCCGGGCTGACCCGCCCATAGAGGCGCTCACCGGCTTCGGTCAGGGCCACGCTGCGCGTGGTGCGGTTGAACAGACGCACCCCCAGGCGTTCTTCCAGGCCACGCAGAGCGTGGCTCAGGGCCGAGGGCGAGAGACCCAGCTCCACCGCCGCGCGGCTGAAGCTCAAGTGGCGGGCGATGCACAGAAAAATCGAGAGATCAGCCGCAGAGACGTTTTTCATTTGTGAATCCAACTCAAAAGCCCATGCCATTTTCTTGGGATTATCACAGGAGTACCTCAGGCCTAAAGTGGCGTCAACTCATCGAGAAGGCCCGACACCGTGTCGGGTCACCTACAGGAGGAGTTGCTATGCGTACTTGGCTGATTACTGGTGCATCCCGCGGTCTTGGTGCCCTCATTGCTGAAAAAGCCCTGCAAGCCGGCGACGCGGTGATTGCCACCGCCCGCAAGGTGAATGACATCGACACCCGTCTGGGCAGCCACCCGAACCTGCTGGCCGTGCGCCTCGACGTGACGAAAGAAGACGAGGCCCACCAGGCGGTTGCGGCAGGCATCAAGCACTTCGGTCGTATCGACGTGGTCATCAACAACGCCGGCTACGGCGTGCTCGGTGCGGTGGAAGAAACCAGCGCCAAGGAAACCGAAGGCCTGTTCGCCACCAACGTGTTCGGCACCCTGAACGTGATCCGTGCAGTGCTGCCGCACATGCGCCGCCAGCGCTCGGGGCACGTGATCAACATTTCTTCCCTGGGCGGCTACCAGGCCTATTACGGCTGGGGCGTGTACGGTTCCACCAAGTTCGCCGTGGAAGGCATCACCGAAGCCCTGCACCAGGAACTGGCGCCGCTGGGCATCCATGCCACGGTGGTCGAGCCGGGCTTCTTCCGCACCGACTTCCTCGACGAGCAGTCGCTGATCAAGACCGCCCTGGAACTGCCGGACTACGACGACACCGTGGGTGCCATGCGCCGCTTCGCCGAGTCGGCCAACCACGCCCAGCCCGGCGACCCGGACAAGTTCGCCGAGGCCATGCTGGCCCTGGTCAATGCACCCAACCCGCCGCAGCGCCTGGCCCTGGGCAGCGACGCGGTGGCGCGGATCGAGGCGAAGCACGCGTTCGTAAACGCCGAGGTGGCCGAGTGGCGCGACCTGTCGTTGTCCACCGACTTCGCGGTCTGAGCCTGAGGCGCACGCGACCGTTATTGCGGTTTGGCTGATGAAAACGCCGGGGATCACATTCAGTGTCCCCGGCGTTACCGCTTGTGCTGCCGCTCGACAGCCAGCTACGGGCTGGATGAGCCGAGTTTTCAGCGTCGTGCGGAAAGTTGTTGCGGCGCCAGGAAGGCGTCGTGGAAGTAGTTGCGGAAGGCATGCATCGCCGGGGTGAATTCACGGTCACGATGCCAGGCCAGGCCAACGCTCATCGGTGTCACCTTGTCGGTAATCGTCACGGTTTCGATGCGTTTGCCTTCCAGCGACCACGGGCGATGGACCAGGTCCGACAGTATTGCCACGCCCCTGCCATTGGCCACCATGCTGCGCACGGCCTCAACGGAGCTGGTGCGTACCCTGACATTCGGCCGTTGTCGGGCATTCTCCCAATAGCGCATGGCGCTTTGCTCGGCTTCGTCGACGGTCAGCAGGATGTAGGGTTCCCTGGCCACGTCAGCCAGGCTCACAGCAGCGTGCTCGCACAGCGGGTGGTGGCTGGGCAGCCACAGCCGGCGTTCGGAGTTGAAGAGTGTTTCCGAACCAATGTCCGGGTGGGTGAGGTTCGCCGTCAGCACCACTGCCATGTCGAAACGGCCGTCGAGCAGGCCTTGCTCAATGGCCGCCCGCTCTTGCTCGTGCACATCAATGGTGACATCGGGATGCCAGTGTTCCAGGCGCTGCAAATGGTGCGGCAGGAAGTAGCCGATCATCGTGTAACTCGCCGCCAGTCGCAGCAGGCCGTTGGCGCGCACATTGGGCAGGGGACTGTTCAACGCGTCATCGACGCTGCGCAGAATCACGTAGGCCCGGTTCAGGAAGTGCCGTCCCGCGTCGGTCAGGCTCATGCCCTGGGCGGAGCGCTGAAACAACAGCGTGCCCAGCATGCCTTCCAGTTCCTTGATCGCCGTGGTGACCGCCGACTGGGAAATATTCAGGTGAATTGCCGCCTGCGATATCTGCCCGATCTCCGCAGTGGCGACGAAATAACGAATCTGGCGCAGCGTCAGCGACATGAAAGGGTCCGTTGAAGAGGTATCTGTTTTTCAGAAGATACCCTATCTATTAATAGATCTTCCCAAGGGGAGAGGCGAAATCTAACGTGGCCTGCATGAAGTCACAAGCGTCGGGAGCGAGCAGCATGCAGGCAGTAGATTTCAATTCGGACATGGGTGAAGGCTTCGGCCCCTGGACCATTGGCGATGGTGTAGACACCGAGCTGATGGGCTTCATCAGCTCGGCCAACATCGCCACCGGGTTCCATGCCGGTGATCCTGGCACCATGCGTCGCACCGTTGAACAGGCCAAGCGCCTGGGGGTGGCCATCGGCGCGCACCCGGGGTTTCGCGATCTGGTTGGTTTCGGTCGCCGCCATATCAATGCGCCGGCTCAGGAACTGGTCGACGACATGCTGTATCAGTTGGGCGCCCTGCGTGAGCTGGCCAGGGTTCAAGGCGTGATGTTGCAGCACATCAAGCCGCACGGGGCGCTTTACATGCACCTGGCGCGGGACGAGGAGGCCGCGCGTCTGCTGGTGGAAAACCTGCAGCGTCTCGAACCGGAACTGCTGCTGTATTGCATGCCCGACTCGGTGATCTGGCGGGTTGCCAGGGAGCTGGGTCATCCGGTGATCCGGGAGTTCTATGCCGACCGCGAATACGACCTCAGCGGCTCCATCGTCTTTACCCGCAATGTCCGCGCCTACGACCCCGCACACGTGGCCGAGCGGGTGCTGCGTGCCTGTCAGGAGGGAGTGGTGCGTACGGTCGAGGGCGAAGACCTGGCGATCGAGTTCGATTCCATCTGTCTGCACAGCGATACGCCGGGTGCGCTGGCATTGGTACAGGCCACGCGTCAGGCGCTCGACAACGCCGGTATTACCGTGCGCGCGCCGCGCTGAGCCTGAACGAGGTCCGCAGACACACACTGTTTTACCCGATTCATTTTTTGCCTGCCTTTCTACAACTACTCCAAGAGGAACAGACATGGCTGAACACGCAATCATCACCCCGTTGCCCGGGACGTTCTACCGCAAAGCCACCCCCGAATCGGCGAACTACGTCGAGGAGGGCGAGCAGGTCAGTGCCGATACCGTAATCGGGCTGATCGAGGTCATGAAGCAGTTTTCCGAACTGACCGCTGGCAAGGCAGGCCGCTTGAGCGTGTTCCAGGTGGAGGACGGTGATCCGGTGGAGCCGGGTCAGGTCATCGCAACGCTCGTCGAAGCATGAGGGCGTCACCATGACTCAACGTATTCGCAAACTCCTGGTCGCCAACCGTGGCGAAATCGCCGTGCGTATCATCCGGGCGGCCAAGGCCCTGGACATTGCCACGGTTGCCGCCTGCAGCGAAGCCGATGTCGACTCCCTTGCGGCTCGCCTGGCGGACGAGGTGCATGTCCTGGGGCCGGCCCGCGCCGACAAGAGCTACCTGAACGTCGAGGCATTGCTCGGTGCTCTGGCCGCAACCGGCGCCAACGCCGTGCACCCCGGCTATGGCTTTCTGTCGGAAAACGCCGATTTTGCCGAAGCGGTGCTGGCCACCGGGGCGATTTTCGTCGGCCCCAGCCCAGAGACCATTCGGCGCATGGGCGACAAGGCCGAAGCCCGGCGCACTGCGCAGGCGGCGGGCGTCCCCGTGGTACCCGGCTCCGCCGGGGAGCTATTCGACGTGGACGCTGCGCTCAAGGCCGCAGAATCCGTGGGTTTCCCGCTACTGATCAAGGCGTCCGCCGGTGGTGGAGGGCGCGGCATCCGTCTGGCGGAAAGCGCCCAGCAACTGCGCGAGGAATTCCCCCGGGCCCAGCGCGAGGCTCAGGCGGCGTTCGGCAATCCCGCCGTGTACCTGGAGCGGTTCATCAGCAAGGCGCGGCACATCGAGGTGCAGGTGCTGGGCGATGGCCACGATGCGGTGCATCTGTTCGAACGAGAATGTTCGCTGCAGCGCCGACGTCAGAAAATCTTCGAAGAGGCACCATCGCCAGTCCTCAGTGAGCCGCAGCGTGAGGCGCTATGTGCCAGCGCGGTGCGTCTGACCCAATCTCTGGCTTACTCCGGGGCCGGGACACTGGAGTACCTGTATGACGATGTCACCGGGGAGTTCTTCTTCATTGAAATGAACACACGGATTCAAGTCGAGCACCCGGTCAGTGAACTCGTCACCGGTATCGATCTGGTCCAGGCGATGCTGCGTATCGCCAATGGCGAGCCGCTGGCGCTCAGGCAGGATGATATCCGGCTCAATGGGGCCGCCTTGCAGATGCGCCTGAATGCGGAAGACCCCGCCCGGGATTTCTTCCCGAGCCCGGGTCTGGTGGAGGCGCTGACGTGGCCGCAGGGCGATGGTATCCGGGTCGACAGCCATCTCTATCCGGGTTATCGCGTGCCGCCTTATTACGATTCCCTCCTGGCCAAGCTGATCGTCCATGGCAGCGACCGCGCTCAAGCGCTTGCCCGTGCCTCTCAGGCCGTGAAGCAGACCACCCTGGCCGGCATGGCCAACACCCTGGCCCTGCACGGTGAACTGCTCGAACAGCCGTGGCTTCACACTGCCGACTTTCACACCGGCACCCTTGAAGCCTGGCTCGCCGGGCGCCGGAACGGAGATAACGCATGAGCACGCCAATCCGTTACAGCTTTGGTGCCGATGAGCACCTGTTTGCCGAAGTCAGCGACAGCATGTCCCTGGATGCATTTTTCAAAGGCATGGCAGTGACCGGTGCCCTAGAGCGCCTGGCGATAGATGGGGTGCTGGATATCTGCCTGGCCAACGCGTCGTTCCAGATTCGTTTCGACCCGGACCGTATTGCCCCTCATGCGCTGCTTGAGACGGTAAAACGCGCAGAAGCACAGGCTGTCGCCGAACGCGCCCTGCAGACACGGATCATCGAAATTCCGGTGCTCTACAACGACCCCTGGACCCACGAAACCCTCATGCGCTTTCGCGACCGTCATCAGGACCCGAGCGCCACAGACCTGGAATATGCCGCGCGGGTCAATGGCCTGGCGGATACCGAAGCGTTCATCGCCGCCCACAGTGGTGCACCGTGGTTCGTCTCGATGGTCGGCTTTGTTGCCGGGTTGCCGTTCATGTTCCAGATGGTCGAGCGCGAACGTCAGTTGCAGGTGCCCAAGTACCTGCGTCCCCGCACCGACACGCCAAAGCTGACCCTGGGTCATGGTGGCTGCTTCGGTTGCATCTATTCGGTGCGCGGCGCAGGGGGCTACCAGATGTTCGGCGTGACGCCGGCACCTATCTACGACCCGCAGCAGAGCCTGGCGTATCTCAAGGAGCACATGGTGTTTTTCCGGCCTGGCGACATCGTGCAATTCAAACCGATCGATCGCGAGGCTTATGACCAGGCCATCGCTGAGGTGGAAGCGGGGCGCTTCGAGCTGCTGATCCGCCCGGTGGAATTCTCCCTCGATGCGTTTCTGGCTGACCCCGTCGGCTACCCCAAATCGCTGCAGGAGGTGCTGGCATGATCAAGGTTCTCAAACCCGGCCTCGCCACCTCCGTGCAGGACCTGGGGCGTGAAGGTTACTACCACCTGGGGATTCCGCCATCCGGTGCGCTCGACCAGTACGCCCTGAGCGCGGCCAACCATCTGGTGGGAAACCCGGCAGGTGCTGCCGGCCTGGAGTGCACGCTGCTCGGGCCGGAATTGCAGTTCCAGCAGGACACGCTGGTGGCCGTAAGCGGCGCGCACATGGCGCCGAAGATCGACGGGGTGGAAATGCCTCACGACACGGCCTTCATGGTGAAGGCCGGGCAGATACTGTGCTTCGATTACCCCAGGGTGGGCGCGCGGGCCTACCTCGCGGTCGCCGGTGGTATCGACGTGCCGGTGGTGCTGGGTAGTCGCTCTACCTATGCACTGGGTGCGCTGGGTGGCTTTCAAGGGCGGCGCCTGATTGCTGGAGACGAATTGCCGGTGGGTGTCGCCACGGGCAGGAGCACTGCGGGCGCCAGCCTGCCCATGGCCCTGCGTCAGTCACTGGGCGGGGAAATCCCCCTGCGCGTAGTACCGGGCCTGTACTACGAGCGCCTGACCTCCAGCGCAGCGCAGAGCTTCTTCGCTGAAGCCTGGACCGTAGGCTCGGAAGCTGACCGCATCGGCTATCGCTTCAAAGGCGGCAGTGCCTTGAGCTTTCAGCCTCGCGAGCAGCCGTTCGGTGCTGGCTCTGATCCGTCCAACATCGTCGACAGTTGCTACCCCATCGGCTCGATCCAGGTTCCGGCCGGGCTCGAACCCATTGTCTTGCATCGCGATGCGGTGTCCGGGGGCGGCTACGCCATGATCGGCACGGTGATCAGCGCCGATCTGGATTTGATTGGCCAGATGCAGCCCAATCAGAAGGCGCGCTTTATCGCCGTAACCCTCGATGAAGCGCTGGACGCCCGGCGTTCCTACAAGAAGAAACTCAACTGCCTGAGCACATTGTTCCCTTCCTGACTCTGCTCGCCGCCCCGCGCGGGTAACGCCAACCGGCACGTCCCCGCCGCACATCGGTGCGGTGGCGGCTGCCCGCGCTTCAACCCTTGACTGGTTCTGGAGTACACGCCGATGGCCGCTTTATTGCAATCGAGTCAACCCGGGCAGGACCCGGCCAATCTTCCCGTTCCCCCGGCCGAGCGCATGGGCCGACTGTCGCTGACCATGGCCTGGTGGGCCGTGTGCAGTGCAATGTTCTACATCGTGGTGGGTGCTTCCCTGGCTCTCTCCTATGGCGCACGCAATGCGCTGATCGGCATGCTGCTGTCAGTGGTCAGCTACGGGCTGATCAACAGCGTGCTCAGTCGGTTCGCGATTCGCAGCGGCCTGTCCGTGGCGTTGTTTTCGCGGTTACTGTTCGGCCGTACCGGGGCCTGTCTGGCCACGTTGATCTTCTTTTCAACCGCCATCTACTACGCGGTGTTCGAAGGGGCGGTGATCGCCGTTGCGCTCAATCACCTGTACCCGGAACTGGGGTATTCGCTGGCCGCATTAGTGGTGGTGATGTACAGCGTGCCGCTGATTCTGGGCAGCGTGCAGCACTGGCTGGACAAGCTCAATGGTGTGTTGCTGCCCGTGTACCTGGGCGGCTTGCTGGTCGCGGTGGCGCTGTCGATCAGCCGTTATGGCTATCAGGCGGACTGGCTGGATTTCGGACCTGAAGTCCCCCAGGCGTCCGGCTGGTGGGATTGTTTCGTCGCCTACATGGGTGTCTGGATCCTGATGCTGTTCACCTTCGACTATGCCCGTTTCGGCAAGCCCGAAGACGCCTCGTATCATGGGCGCTGGAACTTCGGCATGCCTTTTTACGCGGTGACGTTCCTGCTCAACGGGGCGGCGGGTATCTATCTGGTCAGCAGCATTCCCCATGACGGCACGCTGAGCGAAGTGTCGGTGGTCCTGGCGATCCTGCAACTGATGGGGTTGTGGGGATTGCTGTTCGTCTGGGCCACGCAAACCCGGATCAATACCGCCAATTACTACCTGGCAACCTTGAACATGCGGGCTTTTTTTGCTCACTTCGGCTGGCACGGCTCTTACCTGATGTGGGCATTGATCGTCGGCCTGATCGTGTATGGCCTGATGCTCGCCGATGTGTTCGCCTACCTGCTCAACGCACTGGCCTACCAGGGCATCTTCGTAGTGGCCTGGGTCGGTGTGGCGCTGGCGCACATTCTGTATGGGCGCAGCGATGGGGCGACGCTCGATCGGGTCGCAGCGTTCAATCCCGTCGGGTTGACGGCCTGGTTTGGCGCTACCGCGCTGGGGTTGGCCCTCATGTTTGCCGGTGACGGATTGAGCCGTTTTTCCGCCCCCTCGACCGTGCTGCTTGCCTTCGCCCTGCAGGCAGGACTTGCCCGCCGCAGCCGGTCGTTACCGACATCCGCCCACGGCGTCTGACACCCGGTGGCCGAGGCGTGCGCCTCGGCCACGCTGCAGTTGCAGCAGCTCCCGGGCATGGCCTGGGAAAATTTCTTGAACTGGCATCACCGGGGCACGGTCAGCTTCTAGTACCTGCCTTCACTCACTACGGTGTGCTTTCCCATGATCAAGAAATGCCTTTTCCCCGCCGCTGGATACGGAACACGTTTTCTGCCGGCTACCAAATCCATGCCGAAGGAGATGCTGCCAGTCGTCAATACGCCGCTGATCCAGTACGGCGTAGAAGAGGCACTGCAGGCCGGCTTGCACGAAATCGCCATCGTCACCGGGCGCGGCAAGCGCGCGCTGGAAGACCATTTCGACATCAGCTACGAGCTGGAACACGAGATTTCCAACACCGGCAAGGAAAAATCCCTCAGCAGCATTCGCCACCTCATCGACAACTGCACCTTCTCCTACACCCGCCAGGTGGAAATGAAGGGGCTTGGCCACGCGATCCTCACCGGCCGCTCGCTGATCGGCGATGAAGCCTTCGCCGTGGTCCTGGCCGATGACCTGTGCATCAACCTCGGTGGTGACAGCGTGCTGGCGCAGATGGTCAAGCTGTACGAGCAGTTCCGCTGCTCCATCGTGGCAATTCAGGAAGTGCCGCCGGAAGAGACCCACAAGTACGGCGTGATCGCCGGCGAAGCGATTCGCGACGACATCTTTCGGGTCGAGAACATGGTGGAGAAACCCAGCCCCGAAGACGCTCCGTCGAACCTGGCGATCATCGGCCGCTACATCCTGACCCCGGATATCTTCGCGCTGATCGAGGAGACCGAGCCTGGCAAGGGTGGCGAGATCCAGATCACCGACGCCCTCATGAAACAGGCCAAGCAGGGCTGCGTGCTGGCCTACAAGTTCAAGGGCCAGCGCTTCGACTGCGGCTCCGCCGAGGGCTACATCGAAGCCACCAATTTCTGCTTCGAAAACATCTACAAGGCCAAGAGCAAGGCGCCGGAAGCCAAGGTCGCCCTGGCACCAGCCGCCGAGGTGCCTGCTTCCGAGCCGAAGAACCCACACCTGGAAGCCGTCTAGACGGCACGGCGGCCCGTCGATCCGACCGCCACGGCGATCGCCTGCGCCCTCGGCGCGCACCTGCGGGTGCCGCCGACCGTCCACGCCGACCAGGCTCCACCCGCAGCCCGCGCTGCCCTGAACCAGGAGGACCGAACAATGGAAGGCCAAGAAACATTGCCCGCGCAGCACCAGGACCAGCAACCCGGCCTGGAACACGAGATGAATCCCCAGCCCATCTACCTGGCCAGCACCTACCGCTCCGCCAACAAGCTGGCCGGCAAGGTGGCGATCATCACCGGCGGCGACAGCGGCATCGGCCGGGCAGTGGCCGTGCACTACGCCCTGGAGGGCGCCCATGTGGCGCTGGTCTACCTGGATGAAGACGAAGACGCGCAGAAAACCCTGGCGGAAGTTGCCAGCCACGGCGGCCAGGCCATTGCCTTGGCCGGTGATGTGGCCGATGCCGCGTTCTGCCGGCGCATCGTGGCCGAGGTCATCGACAAGTGGGGACGCCTGGACATCCTGGTGAACAATGCCGGTGAGCAGCACCCGGAGAAGAACCTGGAAGACCTGGACGAAGCCACCTGGGAGAAGACCTTCCGCACCAATATCTTCGCCATGTTCCAGCTGACCAAGGTCGCGCTGACGCACCTGCAGCCGGGGTCGAGCATCATCAACACCAGCTCGATCACTGCCTACAAGGGCAATCCGATGCTGCTGGATTACTCCTCGACCAAGGGTGCGATCACCTCGTTCACCCGCTCGCTGTCGATCAACCTGGCGCCCCGTGGCATCCGGGTCAACGGCGTGGCCCCGGGTCCGATCTGGACGCCGCTGATCCCGTCGACCTTCAGTGCCGAAAAAGTCGCCACCTTCGGTTCCGAGACGCCCATGGGCCGTCCCGGCCAGCCGTCGGAAGTGGCGCCGGCCTTCGTTTACCTGGCCAGCAATGACGCCTCCTATGTCACCGGCCAGATGCTCCATGTGAACGGCGGCAGCGTGGTCAACGGATAGGATCATTCTGTCGCGCGCAGTATCACGCTGCGCGGTTGCAAGGTCGGCCCGGAGGGGCCGGTCGTTCCAACGCGGCAGAGCGTTTTCTGTCACGCGACGAACCCGCGCCGCAGGGTGTGTACGTGCTGTTCGCCGTTATTTCGAGGAGAACAGACCATGGTACGCAACGGTGCAGACATCCTGATCGACACCCTGATGGCCTTTGGCGTAGACACCATCTACGGCCTGCCGGGCGACGGCATCAACGGCATCATGCAGTCCATCCGCACCCATGAAGGGCTGCGTTTCATTCAGGTCCGCCACGAAGAATCCGCCGCGTTCGCCGCTGTGGCCCATGCCAAATTCACTGGCCGCCTGTGCTGTTGCCTGGCCACCACCGGGCCGGGTGGCAGCCACCTGCTGACCGGCCTGTACGACGCCAAGTTCGACCGCGCGCCGGTGATCGCCATTACCGGTTCGCCGTTTCACGACCTGGCCGACACGTTTACCCAGCAGGACATCGACCACTCCAAGCTGTTCCTGGATGTGGCCGCCTACACGGCGCGCATCAGCGGCGTCCGGCACATCGAAAATGCCACCACCCTGGCCTGTCGTCATGCCCTGAGCCAACGTGGCGTAGCGCACCTGGCGCTGCCGGCGGACGTGCAGGAAGACCCGGAAGACGAAGACCGGCCATCGCCGCGCAATGTCGAACACCACGTGTCCCTGAGCAAGGCCGAAGAACCCCGGGCGGCGGCTCAGGACGGCATCGAGCGGGCGGCCGACGTGCTCAACGCCGGCAGCCGCGTGGCGATCCTGGCCGGGCAGGGGGCCCTCGGCGCGGTAGACGAGTTGGTGGAAGTCGCTGAGCGACTCGGTGCACCGATCATCAAGGCGCTGCTCGGCAAGGGGCTGCTGGCCGATGACCACCCGCTGACTACGGGCGGCGTCGGGCTGCTGGGCACCCGGCCGAGCCAGGTGGTAATGGACAGCTGCGATACGCTGCTGATCGTCGGCTCGACGTTTCCCTATATCGAGTACTACCCGCTGCCGGACCAGGCGCGGGGCGTGCAGATCGATAACGATCCCACACGGATCGGCCTGCGTTTTCCGGTGGAGGTCGGCCTGGCGGGCGATGCCCGGGAAACCCTGCGCGTTTTGCTTCAGAACTTGCAGCGCAAGGAAGACCGGGGATTTCTCGAGCAGGCACAACAGAACTATCGAGACTGGTGCAACCTGATGCGCACCAGCTGTGGTCGCAACGCCATGCCTATGCCGCCCGGGCGGGTGGTGCGGGACATGGGCGACCGGCTGCGCGACGACGCCGTGGTGGTCTGGGATTCCGGGCACAACACCGGGCTCATGGCCCGCTACCTGATGGCCAAGGCTGGCCAGCGCTATGGCGGCTCCGGGTTGATGGCCTCCATGGGCTGCGCGGTGCCTTATGCCATCGCGGCGGCGCTGGTGCACCCGGGGCGGCAGGTGGTGGCGTTCTGCGGAGACGGCGGGCTGAGCATGCTCATGGGCGAACTGGTGACCATCACCCGCTATCGGTTGCCAATCAAGATCGTGGTGATCAAGAACAACACCCTCGGGCAGATCAAGTGGGAGCAGATGATGTTCCTCGGTAACCCGGAAACCGAGTGCGAGCTGACGCCCATCGATTTCGCCAAGGTCGCCGAGGCCTGCGGCATCCGCAGTTGGCGCCTGGAAGACCCGGCGCTGTGCGAGACGGTGGTCGAAGAATGCCTGGCCCATCCAGGTGCGGGCCTGATCGAAGCGGTGGTCGACCCCAACGAACCGTTGCTGCCGCCCAAGCGCAACGAGCTGTACGTACGCAACCTGCACAGCGCGATCCGCCAGGGCACGCCCGGTGCCGAGCAACTGCGTGAAGCCCTGGCCCGGGAACCGTCGGTTACCCTGCTCAAGCCCTGAGCGGCGTATCCACGTCCCCTGAGCTCGCCTCAGCGGGACGTTGGGACGATCCGATTCTCTCCATAAAGAATGTCTGCACGATTGGCGAAATGCCGCTTCGCTTATTATCCACTGTGCGTTATTTGCAGTTAGCGGCTTATAACTAGCTTAAACTTTGCTGTCTCTTTACTTGATTTAATATGGCATTTTTTTATCAGAGTAATGGCACCGCAAGTGCGTGCCTGCTGGCGTTTAAGTTGCACAATGATATTGCGAAAACAAGCACTTAAAAAAGTGAAAAATTTGCTGAACAACCCTAGCGGAGTGCTGCCTGATTCTATGTGGAGGCCATCTGGTCTCTGTAACCAACTATCAGGAGTTTCTATTATGGCTGGTAATAAAACTGGTAATAACACCCCAGGTAGTAACAACCCAGGCAACTTCTCCAATGACCGCGAAAAAGCGTCGGAAGCAGGGCGCAAAGGCGGACAGAACAGTGGCGGTAACTTTGCGAAGGATCGCGAGAAGGCTTCTGAAGCCGGACGCAAAGGGGGGCAGAACAGCCGCGGCGGCCGCACCCAGTAAGCCGCATCACAAAAGCCCGCTTCGGCGGGCTTTTGCTTGGGTTTTTGATTGCTCTCTTGATTGAAAAAGCCAGAACACAGCAAAACCGGATGATGCTTCGATAAGAAAGCTGATGAGGAATGCCACGATGGACGCCATTGAATTACTGAAAAAAGACCACGAAACCGTAAAAACACTGCTCACTCGCCTGACGGACAGTTCCGAACGGGCGGTGCAGACTCGCAAGAAGCTGCTGCAGAAGATCGAACTCGAGTTGCAGGTACATACGGCTATCGAAGAACAGATCTTCTACCCGGCATTCAAGGCCGCGGGTAAAAAGGACGAAGCCGTGCTGACCAGCGAGGCCAAGGAAGAACACCGCGCCGTCGAGGCACTGGTACTACCCGATATCAAGGAAACCGAGCCATCTTCCATCGAGTTCACCGGGCGGGTGAAAGTGCTCAAGGAATTGCTAGAGCACCATATCGAAGAGGAAGAGAGCGACATGTTTCCCCAGGCCAGAAAGCTGCTGGACAAGCAGAAGCTGCTGGAACTGGGCGCCCAGATGGAAGCCATGCAGAAGTCGATGAAGCAGGGCCGGGACGTCGAAGCGGCGTAAGTACGGCGGGGACGTCAGAGGGGAGCCATTCGGCTCCCCTTGTCGTTTATGCGGGTTTTCATACGTCTCGGCTTATGCGCGTCGGGTCAGGCGCAATAGCACGCAGGCGATGCGGTCGGCCTGGGCGTAGGCCGGCTTTTCCAGCTCCTCGCCGAACACATCCGGGTCGATTTCGTCGTACTGCCAGTCCCAGCCCAGGTCGGACAGCGACGGGCGAATCGCCTCGAGAAACGGATCCTTGCCCTCGAAGATCGCCACGCCGGTGTACAGCAGCAGCGTGCCGCCTGGCGCCAGGCGTTCCAGCGCCGCGTCGAAGATCTGCAGCGACAGCCCCGCGCCATGGGCGCCGCCGCCGTGGCGGTAGGTGCGCTGTTGCGGGTCGAGCATATAGGGCGGGTTGGCGACGATCAGGTCGAAAGCACCGTCTGCATCCCGCAGCAGGTCGCTGTGCCGCGCTACCAGGTTGAAGCAGCCGGCCAGCCGCGCGTTGACCGCAGTGAAGGCCAGGGCCTGCGGATTGATGTCCAGGGCCAGCACCTCGGCCTGGGGCCGCAACTGGGCGGCGGTCAGCGCGCCTGGGCCGGCGCCGCAACCGATGTCGACGATGCGCTGCGCAGGATGGGCGTCGTGTTGCAGGTGCTGACGGATGGCCCGGGCGAAGCGGTAGGTGTCGGGGCCGAAGAACACCGCATCGGCGCGGGCGGTGGGGTAGCGCGAGTGAACGAACAGGTCGTCCCCCAGGCTCGACCAGCGCACCTGACTGATCCAGCGCTCACCCTCGGCCTCCAGCACCTCGGCCTGCTGCATCAGGGCGAACAGCTCCGGGTCCAGGGCGTCACGGCGAAATGGCCGGCTCCAGCCGAAAATGCCGGCCAGGTCATGGGCTTCTTCGTTGCCCGGGCGTTGGTTGACCCGCTGGTGGGTAAGCGGGGTGGGCGTGGTGAACCGGTAGCCGCAGGCCCGCAGCGATGCGCCCAGGCTTAACAGGGCGACGGAGGCGGGCGAGGTGGGCGCGAGCATGGCGGGGTCTCCTGTCTCAGTGGGCCAGCGCGGAAAACGTGCGGGTGGCAGTGAGGCCTGCCGGCGTGGCGTGGTGCACGGGCGCCAGCAGTTCGATCAGGCGGGCTTCCCGTTGCGCGGCATCCAGCCGCTGCAGCTCGGCGCGCAACAGGCGCTGCTCGCGTTCCAGCTCGCTGCCCGCCGGGGGCGCAGCCTGTTCCGGCAGCAGGCCGCCCCGTGGGCGGTTCTTGCGGAACGGGTTGCTGGCGTGCTCCGCCGAGGTGCCGAGCCAGTCGCCTGCGATCCAGTCGTGGATCAACTGCTGCTCGTAGGCGCTGAACACCCCGAACATGGTGGCGCCTTCGCCGCATACCAGGCTCCAGAAACGGCTGTCTGCCGGGTCCTGGTGACGGCGGATCCAGCCCCTGCGTTGCAGGGCGTCGAGGAAACCGCCAATGCCTTCATCGGACGCCAGCCACTGGTTGACCGTGCGGCCCTCGATGCGGCAGTAGTCCGAATGCACCTGGCCGGCCACGGCACGCTTGCGTTCGAGCATGTCGTGCACTTCGTTCTCCAGGTTGAACCCGCTGATCACACTGCGTGAGCTGACGCCCAGGTCGTTCAGCCGGTAGCCCAAGCCGACCCGCCGGTAGAACGCTTCGGCGTCGCCCACCAGCGGCAGGTTGTCCAGCACCGCCCGCACGGCCTTGGCCGCGTGGCCGGTGGCACTGTTGTCGATGGTCACGTGCAGCAGGAAGTAGTACGGGTCGATGCCCAGCTCTTCAAGCTCGAACGCACTGATCAACAGGTGCAGCGGCAGTTGTTCGTAGCCCAGGTTGTAGCCGATGACTTCTGGCAGGTAGTCGTCTGCCAGGTGACCGAGGGCCAGCTGGATCGCGCCTTGCAGGTACAACGAATCGTCCAGGCTGCTGAGGTCGTCGCAGCCCTGGCTGGCCAGCAGGCGGCGGTACAGCAGTACGTGATTCTGCCCTGGCACGCCGTCACCCAGCTCTTCCAGATAGGTACGCACCAGGGGTTGCAGGCGCACATCGCGCCAGTGCGGCAGCGTGCCGTACAGCCAGGCGCCATCCACCAGCTTGGTCGGCGCCACGCAGCGCAGGAAGTGCTGGGCGTGGGCGCGGTGGCTGAAGTACAGGCGGCCGGCACCGTTGTGGCGGCTCTTGAGGTAGGCAGCGTATTGCTCGGTCACCTCTTCGGCACCGCGCAGGGACCAGGCGTGCAATTCGCCAGGCGTCTCCGGCAGATCGCAGGGCAGGTCGGTGACCTCCTGCAGGCATTCTTCGAGAAAAACCCGGGCTGCGTCCTGCGCACCCAGGGGGTCGGCCAGCAGGTGTCGGTAAGTGCTTTGCCATGGGCCGCTGCTCGTCACGGACGAGGGGTGGGCGCTATGGGACGTGTCGACAAGACTGAGGATGGACATCGGCAGGGCCTCCAGGGCCGGTGTGTCAGACAACCAGGGTGCAGCCTCGCGGCTGGCTCTGTGCCTCTTGGTTAGGAGGGGGCGCGGGAAAAAAGATTCCACCTAAATTCCTTCCCAAGCGAAGCGCGCGAACAGGTTGAACCACGCGGCCTGGCGGGCATCAACCGCATGGACCTGCTCTCAAGGAACGCGCAATGACCCTCAGCACCGCCCCGACGTTCGGCATCGAAGAGGAATACTTCCTCACCGATCTGACCAGCCGCCGCATCCCCCACGAGGCCGTGCCCGGTTTTGCCGAGGCCTGTCAGCAAGCGCTCGGCAGCCTGGTGACCCGAGAAATGTTCGCCGCCCAGTTTGAAGTGGTGACCCCGGTGCTCGAGCGCCTCGACCAGGCCCGCGACTGCCTGACCCACGCCCGTACCACCCTGGCCCGGGTGGCCGCAGATTTCGGCCTGGGGCTGGTGGCGGCGGGCACCCAGCCATTGGCGCAGTGGCGGCAGCAACGGCCCACCGGCGAGACGCGCTATCAGCAATTGTTTGATGACTTCCAAATGGTCGCCAGCCGCAGCGTGCTGGCCGGCCTGCACGTGCACGTCGGCGTGCCGGAAGGCGTCGACCGCATCCGTACCATGAACCGGGTGACGCCCTGGCTGCCGCTGTTGCTGGGGTTGAGCGCCTCGTCACCGTTCTGGGCCGGCAAGCCGTCCGGGCTGATGAGCTACCGCCAGGCGGTCTGCGATGAATGGCCGCGCATGGGTATTCCCGATCCCTTCGACAACGACGCCGCCTACCAGCGCTATGTGCAGATGCTGCTCGACACCGGCTCGATCCGCACCTCGGCGGACATCTGGTGGAACATCCGCCCCTCGGTGCGCTACCCGACCTTGGAGCTGCGCATCGCCGACGCCTGCCCACGGCTGGAAGACGCGCTGTGCATCGCCGGCCTGTTCCGCGCCATGGTCAGCCATGCCCTGCATGCGCCGCGTCCCGACTGGGTGGATGACCCGATGACCCGGGTGATTACCCTGGAAAACCGCTGGCGCGCCAAGCGCCAGGGTCTGCGGGGCGACTTTATCGATCCGGCCACGCAGCGGGCATTGCCCTTTGCCGACTGGCTGGAAAACGTCTTGCAGGAGTTGTTGATACACACCGTCAGTGGCGACGAACCGGCCTTGCAGCACGCCCGCAGCCTGGCCGGTGACGGCGGCAGCGCCGAAGCCCAGCTGCGCGATTACCGCCAGGCGCGGGAGGCCGGACGCAGCCACGGCGAGGCGCTGGTGACGGTGGTCGATGCACTGATGGCGCAGACCGAACTGCGCCACTGAGGCGAATAGCTTGAACGTCTGGCCTGACCCGATCTCGGAATATAGGCATTCCTTTTTCCAGGAGACGACTCATGCGTGCATTGACCTTTCATGGCAGCCACGACGTTCGCGTGGAACAGGTGCCGGACCCGATCATCCAGGAACCGGACGACATCATTCTGCGGGTCACCGCCACCGCCATCTGCGGTTCGGACCTGCACCTGTACCGCGGCAAGATTCCTCAGGTGAAACACGGCGACGTGTTCGGCCACGAGTTCATGGGCGTGGTCGAAGAGGTGGGGCCGGCAGTCACCGCCGTCAGCAAGGGCGACCGGGTGATCGTGCCGTTCGTGATCGCCTGCGGCAGTTGCTTCTTCTGCCAGCTCGACCTGCACGCCGCCTGCGAAACCACCAACCCCGGGCGCGGCGCCATCCTCAACAAGAAGCAGGTGCCGTCCGGTGCCGCGCTGTTCGGCTACAGCCACCTGTATGGCGGCCTGCCCGGTGGCCAGGCGGAGCTGGTGCGGGTGCCCAAGGCCAATGCGGGCCCGTTCCGCGTGCCTGATGTGCTGGATGACGAGCAGGTGCTGTTCCTCACCGACATCCTGCCCACCGGCTACCAGGCCGTGATGAATGCGGGGGTGGAGCAGGGCAGCCGGGTGGCAATCTTCGGCGCCGGCCCGGTGGGGCTGATGGCCGCGGCCTGCGCACGGATGCGCGGCGCCGAGCAGATCTTCATGGTCGACCACCATGCCTATCGCCTGGCGTACGCCCAGCAGACCTACGGGGTGATACCGATCAATTTCGACGAGGTCGACGACCCGGCTGCCGCGATCATCGAACAGACCCCCGGCCACCGTGGCGTGGACGCGGTGATCGATGCGGTGGGCTTCGAAGCCAAGGGCAGCATCACCGAAACCGCGCTCACCGCCCTCAAGCTGGAAACCAGCAGCGGCGTGGCCCTGCGCCAGTGCATTGCCGCCGTGCGCCGTGGCGGCACGGTCAGCGTGCCGGGGGTGTATGCCGGGTTCATTCACGGCTTCCTGTTCGGTGACGCGTTCGACAAGGGCCTGACCTTCAAAATGGGCCAGACCCACGTGCATCCGCTGCTGCCGACCCTGCTCGAACACATCCAGAAGGGCGAGCTGGCACCGGAAATCATCATCAGCCACCGCATGGCGCTGGCCGATGCGGCCGAGGGCTACCGACTCTTCGACAAGAAGGAAGACGACTGCCGCAAGGTCATCCTGCGGCCCTGAACCGCTCGACCGATAGGTGGAACCTTTGTCGGCAGGGTCGCCTTCTAACACATCAGAACAACCTGTTCGGGCGCAGCTGCGTGCAGCGGCCCGACCAACCATTAGGGGTGTAGCGGTACGCACCCCGGATAAGGAGAAAGCGTCATGACATCGAGCAACCAGAACATAGAGCGTATCGAACGCGTCCTCTCCATCGCCGCCGGTGTGGCGGCCATTGCCGGTGGTGCCTACCGGGGCGGGCCGATGGGTATCGTCAAGGCGCTCGGGGGCGCTGCGCTGCTGCAGCGCGGCATCAGCGGTCACTGCACGGTCAAGGGCCTGATCACCGATCCGGAAACCGAGCTGGCCTACCTGCGCGAGCGAGTGGCCGAACTGCGGGCGCAACTGCCCAAACTCGAAGCAGAAGTGGCGCGTCGCCGCCGTGCCGTGGACGCCAATACGCTGGAAGCCAAAGTGGACAACGCCGTGGAAGAAACCTTCCCGGCCAGCGATCCGATCTCGCCATAAGGCGACCCCGGATCAGGCGGTGTGGCAGGTGGCCCGAGGGCCATCCGCCGCCCGGCACACCCACTGAATCAGTGATCGGCGGCCCCGGTCGACCGATCAGCCAACCGATCCGGAGACAGCCATGAGCACCCGAACGCCTACCCCCGAAGCGCCCGTGATTCCCGACGACAGCCTGGACTTCAGCGACGACGGCGACGGCCGCGCCCTGGGCCAGCCCCCCATCGACGAAGTCGAACGCGAACCCCGCGAACCGCTGGACGACCTCGGCCTGACCGGCGCGGCCACGCAGACGGACAGCGAGCACGAAGACAACGTCACCCTCGACGACCTCAGCCCTGACACCCTGTTTGATGAAAGCGGTGCGCGCTCGCCCTACGAACCCGGTGGTGACGGTCCGGCGGATGAAGAACTGCGCACGGTGGATGCCGACGAAATAGGCGGTGGCACTGGCCTGGACGAAGCCGAACTGGGCCGCTCCGCGCCACTGGATGGCAAGCCGTGGACCGACGAGGTGACGCCTGAGCCGCGGAGGGAGAAACCATGAGCGAACAGCACTGTGCCTGTCCGCACTGCAGCTGCAAGGTGAGCAGTGACGAGCGGGCGAGCGACGGCAAGGTCTATTGCTGCCAGGCGTGCCAGGACGGCCACCCGATCGGCAGCGTGCCGTGCCACAACCCCGGATGCGACTGCGGCGAGCGCATGGCTCGCGCCCGCGAACGCACGCCATAAGCGCTCACCTTGAAACCTGCGTTGCATCGGCCCGGCCGATAGCCGGGCCTCAGCCTTTGCGCAGGGCGCTCAGCAATTCTTCCTTGCGCATGCGCGAACGCCCGGCCAGGTCGCGTTTGCGCGCCAACTCCATCAATTCGTCGCGGGTCATCGTCTCCAGTTGCTGACCGGGGCGTGGCGTGCCCTGGCGCGTAGCCGCAGCGCGTTTGGCGGATGACTGGCGGGCCGCCTGCTTGCTGCTGGCGCTGGTCTTCTGCCCGGAGCCTCCCGTGCGCTCGCCGCCCCCGGACTGCTTGTTCACCGTCGCCCAGGCCCGGGCTTCGGCTTCTTCCTGCGGGACGCCCTTGTCCTTGTAGCTGTCCTCGATGTGTTCGGCCTTGCGCTGCTGCTTGTCGGTGTATTTGTCTTTGCTGCCCCGTGGCATGAGCGTGTCTCCCGGCTCGCCGCAGGACGGGATTGACCCACGGCTCTATCGGGAAGAAGCCCCTGCCGGTGGGTTGGTTCCCCGCGCCGGATAAGCGGTGCGTTCGATTGAGCGAACCTCTGGCCACTTTTCACCCTCAGAAGGAAATCGCCGTTTCGCTGCGGAGCAATTCATGGACGTTACCGAACGCATTCTCACGACCCTGGTGCAGGAGTTTTCCGACCTGCGCGAGGTAGAAGACGTGACCCGAACCACCCTGCGCCTGGTGCTGGCGATGCTGCTTGGCGGGCTGCTCGGCTACGAGCGCGAAGTCATGGGCAAGGCCGCCGGCATGCGCACCCACATGCTGGTTTGCGTGGGGGCGGCGATCTTCGTCATGGCCGTGGAGCAGGATGGCGCCGAGGCCGACGCCCTGAGCCGGGTGATCCAGGGCGTGGCCTCGGGCATCGGCTTTCTCTGCGCCGGCACCATCCTCAAGGGCCAGAGCATCTCCGACGTCAAGGGTCTGACCACCGCCGCCGGGCTGTGGGCGTCAGCGGCGATCGGCGTGGCGGTGGGCCTGGGACGGGAGGCTACCGCCGTGCTGGCGGCCCTGATCGTGCTGCTGGTGCTGCATGTCATGCCGCTGATCGTCGACCCCAGTGCCAACGTCAAGCCGGATGATGAACCGGATGGCCAACCCGATGAGCCTGATGCCCGGACCAAGGGCCGCGCGAAGGATCAGTCGCCCGACTGATCCGCCGACGGAACGGGCGACGCACGCGCCCCGCGCGTCGACGAAAACACCCTGAACTTTCTTCCTCGGCGCCGCCTCGGAATGCAAGAGGCCGCCGCTGCGTCCTTGCCTGATCGCCCATGCCCAGATGAACGTCGACCCGGCGTAGAAGGAGCCAGGAACCATGTCGTCCCCCCAATACACCGACGAGCGTGTCGCCCACGCCATTCAGCAGCCGCGCCTGGCCATCGAAACGGTGCAGCCGGTCATCGAGTGCGGGCGTTTCGCCGCCAAGTGTGTGGTGGGCCGAGCCTTCGACGTCAGCGCGGTGATCTTCAGCGACGGCCATGACCAACTGGCCGCCGACCTGCTGTGGCGCACGGCGGGCGAGGCGACCTGGCGCCGCGTGCCCATGGCGGCGCTGGTCAATGACCACTGGAGCGCCCAGGTGCAGATCGACGTGCAGGGCCCCGCCGAATTCGCCATCGAGGCCTGGCAGGACGTGTACGCCAGTTACCGCTACGAGCTGGTGAAGAAGTTCGGCGCCGGGGTGCCGGTCGGCCTGGAACTGCAGGAGGGCGCCGAGCTGGTGCGGCGTATCTGCGCCGAGGCGCCGGCGGCCATGAAAGAGCAACTGACGGCCCTGGTGAATCGGGTTGAGGCGTCCCAGTCCATCGACGAGCGGGTGGCTATTCTGGTCGAGCCGGCGGTCGGCGAGCTGATGCGCCGCGCCGAGTACCGGCCCCATGTGCTGCGCAGCGCCACCTACCCGCTGGATGTGGAGCGGCGGCTGGCGGAATTCGCCAGCTGGTACGAACTGTTTCCCCGCTCCGAGAGCCTGGAGCCCGGGCGCCACGGCACCTTCGCCGATGTGCACCGGCGCGTGCCGGAGATCGCCCGGCTGGGGTTCGACGTGCTGTATTTCCCGCCGATCCACCCGATCGGCCGCGCGCACCGCAAGGGGCCGAACAACAGCCTGACGGCCGGACCGGATGACCCGGGCAGCCCGTATGCCATCGGCAGCGAGGAGGGCGGCCATGAGGCCGTGCATCCGCAGCTGGGCAGTTTCGAGGATTTCCGCGAACTGGTCCGTGTGGCCCATGCCCACGGCCTGGAAGTGGCCCTGGATTTCGCCGTGCAGTGCTCGCCGGATCACCCCTGGCTGCATGAGCATCCCGGCTGGTTCAGTTGGCGCCCCGACGGCAGTATTCGCCACGCGGAGAACCCGCCGAAAAAGTACGAAGACATCGTCAACGTCGAGTTCTACGCCGAGGACGCCATCCCCGAGCTGTGGCTGGCCCTGCGGGACGTGGTGGTGGGCTGGGTCGAACTGGGCGTGACACTGTTTCGCGTGGACAACCCGCACACCAAACCGATGCCGTTCTGGGAGTGGCTGATCGCCGATGTGCGCAGCCGCCACCCGGAGGTGATCTTCCTCGCCGAGGCCTTCACCCGCCCGGCGATGATGGCGCGCCTGGGCAAGCTCGGGTTCAGCCAGAGCTACACCTATTTCACCTGGCGCAACACCAAGGAAGAACTGCAGACGTACTTCACCGAGCTCAACCAGCCGCCTTGGAGCCACTGCTACCGGCCGAATTTCTTCGTCAACACGCCGGACATCAACCCTTACTTTCTGCAGCGTTCCGGACGGCCAGGGTTCCTCATCCGCGCGGCCCTGGCGACCATGGGCTCAGGCCTGTGGGGCATGTATTCCGGGTTCGAGCTGTGCGAGGCGCAGCCCGTGCCGGGCAAGGAAGAGTATTTCGACTCCGAGAAATACCAGCTGCGCCAGCGCGATTACCAGGCGCCCGGCAACATCTCGGCGGAGATCGCCCAGCTCAACCGCATTCGCCGCGAAAACCCGGCGCTGCAGACCCACCTCGGGTTCCAGGCCTACACCGCCTGGAACGACAACATCCTGTACTTCGGCAAGCGCACCGAAGACCGCTCCAATTTCATCCTGGTCGCCATCAGCCTAGACCCCGAGCACCCGCAGGAGGCGAACTTCGAGTTGCCGCTATGGGAGCTGGGCCTGACGGACGACGCCGACCTGGAAGGGGAAGACCTCATGACCGGCCATCGCTGGACCTGGCACGGCAAGGTGCAGTGGATGCGCATCGACCCCTGGCACCAGCCATTCGGCATCTGGCGCATCCGTAACCTTCGCTGATCACAGGAGCACCCGACGATGGCCAAACGCAGCGATGCCAACGCCTTTCTCAACGACCCGCAGTGGTACAAGGACGCGGTGATCTACCAGGTCCATGTGAAGTCTTTCTTCGATGCCAACAACGACGGGATCGGTGACTTCCAGGGCCTGATCGACAAGCTCGACTACATCGCCGACCTGGGGGTCAACACCCTGTGGCTGCTGCCGTTCTATCCCTCGCCACGGCGTGATGACGGCTACGACATCGCCATGTACCGGGGCGTGCACCCGGACTACGGCACCCTGTCCGATGCCCGCCGCTTCATCGCCGAAGCGCACCGTCGCGGCCTGCGGGTAATCACCGAACTGGTGATCAACCACACCTCGGACCAGCACCCCTGGTTCCAGCGGGCACGCCGCGCGAAGAAGGGCTCCAAGGCGCGTGACTACTACGTGTGGTCCGACAGCGACGACAAGTACGACGGCACCCGGATCATCTTCATCGACAGCGAGAAATCCAACTGGAGCTGGGACCCGGTGGCCGGTCAGTACTTCTGGCACCGTTTCTATTCCCACCAGCCGGACCTCAACTTCGACAACCCCAAGGTGCTCAACGCGGTGCTGGGGGTGATGCGCTTCTGGCTCGACATGGGGGTTGATGGCTTGCGCCTCGACGCCATTCCGTACCTGATCGAGCGCGACGGCACCAACAACGAAAACCTGCCCGAGACCCACGTGGTGCTCAAGCGCATCCGCGCCGAGCTGGACGCGCGCTACCCGGACCGCCTGCTGCTGGCCGAGGCCAATCAGTGGCCGGAGGACACCCGGCCTTACTTTGGTGAAGACGACGAATGCCACATGGCCTTCCACTTCCCGCTGATGCCGCGCATGTACATGGCCATCGCCCAGGAAGACCGTTTCCCGATCACCGACATTCTGCGCCAGACCCCGGAGATTCCCGCCAATTGCCAGTGGGCGATCTTCCTGCGCAACCACGATGAACTGACTCTGGAAATGGTCACGGACGACGAGCGCGACTACCTGTGGAACTACTACGCCGCCGACAGTCGGGCGCGCATCAACCTGGGGATCCGCCGGCGCCTGGCGCCCCTGGTGGGCCGTGACCGGCGTCGGGTGGAGCTGCTCAACAGCCTGCTGCTGTCCATGCCCGGTACGCCGACGCTGTACTACGGCGACGAGATCGGCATGGGCGACAACATCTACCTGGGCGACCGCGACGGCGTGCGCACGCCCATGCAGTGGTCGGTGGACCGCAACGGCGGTTTCTCCCGCGCCGACCCGGCCAGCCTGGTGCTGCCGCCGATCATGGACCCGCTCTACGGCTACCACACCATCAACGTCGAGGCCCAGGCCCGCGACCCGCATTCGCTGCTCAACTGGATGCGGCGCATGCTCGCCATCCGCAACCAGCACAAGGCATTCGGCCGCGGTACCCTGCAGATGCTGGCGCCGAGCAACCGGCGCATCCTGTCCTACCTGCGCACGCATCGGGGCGAGGATGGCTCTGAGCAACACATCCTCTGCGTGGCCAACCTGTCCAGCGCGGCCCAGGCCGTGGAGCTGGAGCTGGCTGACTACTGCGACCGGGTGCCGGTGGAGATGATCGGCGGCGCGTCCTTCCCGCCGATCGGCCAGCTCACCTACCTGCTGACGTTGCCGCCGTACGGCTTCTACTGGTTCTACCTGGCGGACGCCTCGCAGATGCCCAGCTGGCACCTGAAACCCGTGGAGCGTATGCCCGAGCTGCAGACCCTGGTCCTGGGGCGGGCCCTGGGCGATGTGATGAACGAGCGGGCACGGCGCACCCTGGAGCAGGAAGCGCTGCCGCTGTACTTGCCCAAGCGTCGCTGGTTCGCCGGCGACCAACCGCCGGCTGGCGAGGTGCGCCTGCTGTACGTCATCCCGCTGACCGACGGTGCCGACGCGCCATTGCTGGCCGAGGTGGAAGTGCAGGGCGAGCAGGGCGTCGAGCATTACCGGGTGCCCCTGGCAGCGGTGCCCGAGCGCGCCACGGGTAGCGACCTGCCGCAGCAACTGGCCCTGGCCCGGCTGCGCCGTGGGCGCAACGTCGAGCTGCTGACCGATGCCTTCAGCCTGCCGCGCTTCAGCCAGGACGTGCTGCGCCTGCTGCGCGAGCAAACCGTGCTGCGCAGCGACGCAGGTGAAATCCAGTTCCGCGCCGAACCGGGACTGCTAGCGCTGACCGAGGTCGACGAGACCGCGTTCAAGCTGCTCTCGGCCGAGCAGTCCAACAGCTCGGCCCTGGTGGGCGAGCTGCTGTTGCTGAAGCTGCTGCGCCGTGGGTTCCCCGGCATCCACCCGGAGGTGGAGATGGGGCGCTTCCTCACGCACAACGGCTACGCCAACGTGGCGCCGTTCCTCGGTGAAGTGGTGCGGGTGGCCGACGATGGCCAGCCGCACACCCTGATGGTGGTGCAGCAATACCTGAACAACCAGGGCGATGCCTGGCTGTGGACGCTCAACACCCTGGAACGCGCCCTGCGTGACGCGCTCACGGGCGGCAGCATCGATCCGGAGCTGGACGCGCTGAACGAGCTTCAGGTATTCGCCGGGGTGCTGGGCAAACGGGTCGGGGAAATGCACGCGGTGCTGGCCCGCCCGGTGGAGAACCCGGACTTCGGTTACCAGGTCAGCGACAAGCAGGACAGCAGCCACTGGGCCAGCGCCATTGGCGAGCAACTGAGCCAGGCACTGCACGCCCTGGGCAAGGCCCGTGACAGCTTGTCGGCCGCCAGCGCCGAGCAGGCGGACTGGCTGCTGTCCAAGGAAAAACCGCTGCTCAAGGCCGTGGCCGACCTGGCGAAGAATGCCAGCGGCGGCCTGCGCATCCGGGTTCACGGTGATCTGCACCTGGGCCAGGTGCTGGTGGTGCAGGGCGATGCCTACATCATCGACTTCGAGGGCGAGCCCAACCGCACCCTGGACGAGCGTCGACAACGGCACAGCCCGTTCAAGGACGTGGCCGGCATGCTGCGCTCCTTCGACTACGCGGCCGCCCTGGCGCTGCGCAATGCCGGCGGCATGGAAGGTGCTCTGGGGGCGCAGCAGTCGATCCATACGATCGTCGGTCGCTACCGCGACAGCGCGCGCAGCGCCTTTCTCGATGCCTACCGCCTGGCCGCAGCCGGCTTGCCCCACGAGTGGGAAGCCCGGGACGGCGAGGGCGCGGCGCTGGATCTGTTCTGCCTGGAAAAGGCGGCCTATGAAATTGTCTACGAGAGCGGGCACCGGCCGGACTGGATCGATGTACCGCTCCAGGGCCTGACGGACCTGGCTCGTCAACTGGTGGGAGCACGTACGTGAATCAAGACAGAGTGGAACGCCTGCGACGGGCCGAGGACGGCGATCCGTTCAGCTTCCTCGGGCCCCATCCCCAGGCCGATGGCAGCACCCTGGTGCGGGTCTGGATGCCCGGCGCCGACGGTGTGGAGCTGCTCGCAGCCGATGGCCAGTCCCTGGGCAGCATGCCATGCACCGATCCGGACGGCTTGTTCGAGCTGGCCATGCAGCAGCCGCAGCGCTATCGCCTGCGAATCGACTGGGCCGGCGCGGTGCAGGAAATCGAAGACCCCTACGCCTTCGGCCCCTTGCTGGGCGAGATGGACCTGTACCTGTTCGCCGAGGGCAATCACCGCGAGCTGTGGCGCTGCCTGGGCGCCCAGGTGGTCGAACGCGAGGGCGTGACCGGGGTGCGTTTTGCGGTCTGGGCACCCAACGCCCGGCGCGTCTCGGTCGTTGGTGACTTCAACAGCTGGGACGGCCGCCGCTACCCCATGCGCCTGCGTTACCCGGCGGGTATCTGGGAGCTGTTCATCCCGCGCCTGGCGCCCGGCGAGTGCTACAAGTACGAAATCCTCGGGGAGGGCGGTGTGCTGCCGCTGAGGGCCGACCCCATGGCCCTGGCCACGGAGGTGCCGCCGGCCACCGGCTCGCGGGTGCCCCAGGCCGAAGCCTTCACCTGGCAGGACGACAGCTGGATGCAGCAGCGCCACGACGCCCATGGCCACAAGGCGCCGCTGTCGATCTACGAGCTGCACGTCGGCTCCTGGCAATGGCACGAGGACCGGCCGCCGAGCTGGGATGAGCTGGCTGACCGCCTGGTGCCCTATGTGCAGGAAATGGGCTTCAGCCACATCGAGCTGATGCCGATCATGGAACACCCGTTCGGTGGCTCCTGGGGTTACCAGCCGCTGTCGATGTTCGCCCCCACGGCGCGCCTGGGCAGCCCGGAGCGCTTTGCCGCGTTCGTCGATCGCTGTCACCGCGCCGGGATCGGCGTGATCCTCGACTGGGTGCCAGGGCATTTCCCCAATGACGCCCACGGTCTGGCCGAGTTCGACGGCACGGCGCTGTACGAGTACGCGCACCCGTTCGAAGGGTTTCACCCGGACTGGAACACCTGCATCTACAACCTCGGCCGCACCGAGGTGCACGGCTTCATGCTGGCCAGTGCGCTGTACTGGCTGCGCGAGTTCCACATCGACGGCCTGCGGGTCGATGCGGTGGCCTCCATGCTGTACCGGGATTATTCGCGCGAAGCCGGCGAGTGGATTCCCAACCGCTACGGCGGCCGCGAGAACCTGGAAGCCATCGACTTCCTGCGTCACCTCAATGACGTGGTGCGCAGCGAGGTGCCGGGTGCCCTGGTGATTGCCGAGGAATCCACTGCCTGGCCGGGTGTCAGCCGGCCGGTGCAGGAGGGCGGGCTGGGCTTCAGCCACAAATGGAACATGGGCTGGATGAACGACAGCCTGAGCTACATCCAGCAAGACCCGATGTACCGCCTGCATCACCACCACCAGGTGACCTTCGGCCTGCACTACGCGTTTTCCGAGCGCTTTATCCTGCCGATCTCCCACGACGAGGTGGTGCACGGCAAGCGCTCCCTGCTGGGGCGCATGCCGGGGGATCGCTGGCAGCAGTTCGCCAACCTGCGGCTGTATCTGGCCTTCATGTGGACCCACCCGGGCAAGAAGCTGCTGTTCATGGGCTGCGAGTTCGGCCAGTGGCGCGAGTGGAACCACGACCAGCAGCTCGACTGGTACCTGCTGCAGCAGCCCGAGCACGCCGCCACCCAGGCGCTGGTGGGCGAGCTGAACCGGCTGTATCGCCACGAACCGGCGCTGCATCAGCTGGATGACCGGGCCGAGGGCTTCCAGTGGCTGATTGGCGACGATGCGCGCAACAGCGTCTTCGCCTGGTTGCGCCACGGCGAGGGCGATGCGCCGCTGCTGGTGGTGCACAACTTTACCCCGCAGGTGCACAGCGCCTATCGGGTCGGGGTGCCCAGGGCGGGCGGCTGGGATGTGCTGCTCAATACCGATGAAACCCGCTGGGGCGGCTCAGGGGCAGGCTCCACAGGCGCGCTGGAAAGTACCGCGGTAGTGACCCACGGCCTGAGCGATTCATTGCTGCTCGATCTGCCGCCGCTAGGGACCGTGGTCCTGCGCCCACGCTACTGAGCCTCTATGCCTATGAAAAAGCCCGGAACGCCAATGGCGCTCCGGGCTTTTCTGTATGCGCTGGGCTGAGCGCTTGAGGCTCAGTGCGCCTGGGTCACGCCATGCAGCACGGTGGCGCTCACCCGTTCGTTGCGTCCGGCGGCGATATTGCCCAGGGACACCACGCCCACCAGGCGTTTTTCCCGGCTGAGGACCGGCAGGCGGCGCACCTGGATATCCGCCATGTTGCGGGCCACGTGCTCGATGTCTTCGTCTTCGAAGCAATAGCGGATATCGCCGCTCATTACCTGGCGCACCGGCGCGTCGCCGTTGAGCCCGGCGGCCACGCCGCGAATGGCGATGTCGCGGTCGGTGACCATGCCGATCAGGCGGTCACCTTCGTTGACCAGCAGTGCGCCGCTGTCGATGCTGGCCATGAGCGAAGCGACCTCGCGCAAGCTGCGGTCGGGTTCGGTGGTCTGGACGTTGCGGGTCATGATTTCGCTGATTTTCATGGTGGTTCTCCGGTCGTGGTCGGGCCCCGGATGGGGCCTCTGGTCGCGCACGCCCCAGCTGGCGTTCAGGCTGACGGGGCGGCGGTGTGGCCGGCGCTCAGGAGTAGCGCGGCAGGTGGTGCGGGTAGTCGCCGACGCGGGCGCCGATGACCATTTCACTGATCCAGTTGATCAGGATGCGGGTGTAGGCCTGCTGGTCGGCGTCCTGGCTCAGGGCATGGTCGGCGCCATCGAGGATGCGGTGAGTCAGCGAGTGGGCCTTGTCGAAGGCCGCGCGGTAACTCATGAGGGTGGTGTGCGGCACGAAGTCGTCGTGCTCCGACTCCACCAGCAGCACGTCGCCGGCAAAGGCCGAGCAGGCGGTAAGTGCCAGATTGTCCCGGGCGGTCCACAGCTGGCGCCGGTATTGGGCCAGGCGCGCCACATCGAGCTGGCGCTTGGGCAGGGTCCAGTCATCGTCCCAGTACAGTGCGGGCACCCGCAGCGCCAGCCACTTCACCGCGCGCTGGGTGCTGAGCAGGGTCGAGAGGTAGCCGCCGTAGCTGCTGCCGATCACCGCGATGCTGGCCGGGTCCACCGCCGGGTGTTGCACCAGACGGTCGTAGGCGGCAACGATGTCGGCCAGGTTGTGCTCGCGGGTGACCCGTTCCTGGGCGTCGATGGTCTTTTCGTGGCCGCGCAGGTCGAAGGTCAGGCAGACGCAGCCGAGCCCGGCGATGCCCTTGGCCCGCGCCAGGTCGCGCTGCTGACTGCCGCCCCAGCCGTGCACGAACAACACGCCCGGCACTTTGCTTTCGGGGGCGAGCAGGGTGCCGGCAATGGCCTGGTTATCGACAACGATCTCAATGGTTTCGGTCTGTGCAGTCATGGGGCTCCCAGGGTGACGTATTTGCTCAGCAGCCCCAGCTCCGGTTCCTCGCCGCGGTACAGGCAGATCGCGCCGGGCGGTGCCGGCACCTCGCCGTAGCGCTCGTGAGTGGCGGCGTCGAGGCGTTGCAGGCCGGGGTCGGCGATAAAGGCTTCCAGGGCGAACAGCTCGGCGGCACTGGCGCCACCCACCCGCCAGGATTGCTCCAGCACCCCGGAGCGCGGCTGGCCATTGGCGTCCAGCCCGCGGGCCACGTCGTAGTTGCGGCGCGAGGCGAACAGGCCGGGATGGGCATCGAACGCCGCCAGCTCGTAGATCCGCGCCTGTTGCACGGCAAGTCGCGCATTGCGTGGCATGTCCAGGGCCATCAGCTCGGTGTAATCGCCCCGCACCAGAGTCAGGCTGGAGCCGCCGTAGACCTTGTGGTCGTGGTTGTCGTGGGTCAGGTGCTGGGTGCCGTAATAGCTGAGGGTGTGCCTGCCGACGCGGATCTGCCCGACGCTGTAGGTGTCCGGCCGGCGCAGGTCTTCTTCCAGCACCAGGCCCCAGGTGCGCACTTCCTGTGCGTCCTGGTGGTCCAGGGCGGCGCCCAGTTCTGCGGCGCAATGCACCACTTCCTGGCCGCGTCCGGCCTTGCCGCGAACCGGCTTCAGGCGCACTGCGCCGTCTCGCAGCAGCCGTTCGCCGGCCGGTCTGGCATCCTCTAGGTCGAACACCGTGTAACCCTTGAGGATCGAGTGGCCGGCCTGTTCGGCCATCTGTGCCGACCAGCCCTCGGGAATGTGGCGGGGGTTTTCGATCAGCGGGTGGCTGATGGCCTTGGTACAGACAAAGGGGTACGGCACCACGCCCCCGAACAGGTCCTGCGGGCCCTGGATCCCGAGCTCGTCCTGGTTGCCGACCAATGTCTCGTCCGGCAAAAAGTAATAGCCGCCCAGGGTATGCCGCCTGGGGTCGTAGGGGCCGAGAAAGGCACAGCCGAGCATGGTCGCCAGCTTTTCACCGAGTATCTGGTGCACGGCCCGTTCATGGGCCGACGGCTGCCCGTCGACAGTCAGCAGGACGACCCCGTTGGGGGTATTCATTCTTCGCCCTGTTGCCAGGTGCCGCCGCTGCTTTCGCAGTCGGTACGGGCCTGGGCCAGGTCATCCGCGTTGTAGTAGTGGGTGATCACCTTGGCGTCGTTGGGCACGGCCGGGCGGGCCTGCTCCTCGTCATCACCAGTGGAGCGGTGATTGGCCAGGGCTTCCTGGGTCAGCGCGGCTTCACAACGCCCCTGGCTGCCGGCTTCGCAGCGTTCGACCTTGCGCTTCTCGCTGTTGAGCACCTCGGTGCTTTCGTTGCTGCACGACCAGTCGATATCACCCTTGGCGGCGCCGACGAATTCGTAGCAGTGGTCTTTTTCCACCTTGGGAATCGCCTCGCTGGACGAGCGGGTGGTGACATAACAGGCCTCGGCAAAAGCGGTGCTGGTGACCAGGCTGCCGAGTACAAGGGACAGGAATAGGGCTGGGGTGCGCATGGTGAGCTCCTCGCTGCTGTTCACTGGTTGTGAGCGAAGGGGCTGGCGGTAAGTTCAGGCTGTTTGATCGGCGGGCCAAGCGGCTGCAAAAGCAAGCGGCTGCAAAAGTCTGAACTCATCGAAGCGGCTGCTGACTGAACTTCAGGTGCTATCAACAGTATTGCGAGGAGAACGCAGATGAAACGGGATTGGAATCTAATCAGATCGCTGTTGCTGGAAATCGAAGCGCTGGAGTGGGGGCGTCAGTTTTCCCCTCGGCCGATGGAGGGCCACAGCCTGGAGGTGGTGAACCATCACCTGCACCTGCTCGACCAGGCCGGCCTGGTGGAATGCATCGACTACTACCGCTGGAACGGCGAACCGGCCCGCGTGGCCAACGCCCTCACGCTGCTTGGCCACGACCTGCTGGACAGCATCCGCGACGATGACGGCTGGTACGAAAAGAAAGCCAGCCTGCTGACCTACCTCGGGGTAACGCCGTACGAAGCGTTCCGTCCCAGCGCCTGACGGGGTAGGTCATGTCTGAGCCTCATAGCGCGTCGCCTGATGCCATCCAGCAGTTCAAGACCGCCGTCCTGGCGAAACTCCGCTACGCCGTGGGCAAGGACCCGACCAACGCCTTCGACCATGACTGGTTCGAGGCGTTGGCCCTGGCCACCCGCGACCACCTGATCGATCGCTGGGAAGAGTCCTCGACCCAGATCGACCGCCAGGATGACAAGCGCATCTATTACCTGTCGCTGGAGTTCCTGATCGGCCGCCTGCTGGTGGACAACCTGAGCAACCTCGGGCTGCTGGACGTGGCGCGCCAGGCCATGAGCGAACTGAATGTCGACCTCGACCGCATCCGCGATATCGAGCCCGACGCGGCCCTTGGCAATGGCGGCCTGGGGCGCCTGGCAGCGTGCTTCATGGAAAGCATGGCGACCCTGCGCCTGGCGGCCCACGGCTACGGCATTCGCTATGAGCACGGGCTGTTTCGCCAGGCGATCATCGATGGCTGGCAGGCGGAACAGACGGAAACCTGGCTGGACTTCGGCAACCCCTGGGAGTTCGAGCGCGCGGAAGTCGCGTATCGCATCGGCTTTGGCGGCAGCGTCGCCAGCCATGCCCAGGACGACGGCAGCACACGGCAGATCTGGCACCCCCAGGAAACGGTGCGGGCAATTGCCTACGACACCCCGGTGGTCGGCTGGCGCGGCGCCTCGGTGAACACCCTGCGCCTGTGGCGCGCCCGGGCCCTGGAAGACCTGCAGTTGGACCGCTTCAATGCCGGCGATTATTTCGGTGCCGTGGCCGATGAGGTGCGGGCCGAAAGTATTTCCCGGGTGCTGTACCCGGCAGATACCACCGAAGCCGGCCAGGAACTGCGCCTGCGCCAGGAATTCTTCTTCGTGTCGGCCTCCCTGCAGGACTTGATCAAGCGCCATATGGAGCAGCACGGCGATATCCAGCGCCTGCCGGAAAAAGTGGCGATCCAGCTCAACGACACCCACCCGGCGATTGCCGTGGCCGAGCTGATGCGCCTGCTGGTGGACATCCACCAGGTGGAATGGGCGCGGGCCTGGGAGCTGTCGGTGGCCACGCTGTCCTACACCAACCACACCCTGCTGCCGGAAGCCCTGGAATCCTGGCCGGTGTCGTTGATGGAGCGCCTGCTGCCGCGGCACCTGCAGATCATCTACCTGATCAATGCCCAGCACATCGACGCCTTGCGGGCCCGGGACATCCATGATTTCCGCCTGCTGCGCGCGGTGTCGCTGATCGAGGAAGACCACGGTCGGCGCGTGCGCATGGGCAACCTGGCGTTCCTCGGCGCCCACAGCATCAACGGCGTCTCGGCCCTGCACACCAAGCTGATGCAGGAGACGGTATTCCATGACCTGCACCAGCTCTACCCGGATCGGGTGAACAACAAGACCAACGGCGTGACGTTTCGGCGCTGGCTGTTCCAGGTCAACCCGCAGCTGACCCGGCTGCTGGTCGATACCCTGGGCGAGGGCGTGCTGGACACCCCGGAAACGGCCCTGGCCGCGCTGGAGCCCTATGCCGACAAACCGGCATTCCGCAAGCAGTACGCCGCCCGCCGCCAGCACAACAAGGAAGCCCTGGCCGAGCTGGTGCGCCAGCGCATGGGCATCGCCCTGAACACCCAGGCGATCTTCGATGTGCAGATCAAGCGCATCCACGAATACAAGCGGCAACTGCTCAACCTGCTGCACACCGTGGCGCTGTACCAGGCGATTCGCGACGACCCGGCCACCGACTGGGTGCCCCGGGTGAAGATTTTCGCCGGCAAGGCGGCTGCCAGCTACCAGCAGGCCAAGCTGATCATCAAGCTGGCCAACGACATCAGCCGCACCATCAATGACGACCCCACCGTCAGCAGCCTGCTGAAAGTGGTGTTCATCCCCAACTACAACGTCAGCCTGGCGGAAGTCATCATCCCGGCCGCCGACCTGTCCGAGCAGATTTCCACTGCTGGCATGGAAGCCTCGGGCACCAGCAACATGAAGTTCGGCCTCAACGGCGCACTCACCATCGGCACCCTGGACGGCGCCAACGTGGAAATGTGCGAGCGGGTGGGCAGCGAAAACATGTTCATCTTCGGTATGACCGCCCAGGAAGTGGCGGTGCAGCGGCGTCACGGGCTGGAGATGGGTGACGTGGTCGCCTCGTCGGAACGGCTCAAGGCGGCGCTGCAGGCCATCCGTTCCGGGGTGTTCTCGCCGGATGATCCGGGGCGCTATGTCGACCTGGTGGATTCGCTGCTGTTCGACGACCGCTTCATGGTCTGCGCCGACTTCGATTCCTACTGGAACGCCCAGCGCCACGTCGACCGACGCTGGCAGAACAGCTCCCAGTGGTGGCGCTCCGCCGTATTGAACACCGCGCGCATGGGCTGGTTCTCGTCCGACCGCACCATCTCCGAGTACGCCACCGATATCTGGAACGTACCGCTGCCCACAAAAAAGGACGCCTAGCGTCCTTCAGGATTTCTCGCCGTTCGTGCAGCAGGTGGTAGAAGAGGTGAGGTGTCGCTCTGAGCGGCAGCGGCCATAGGGTCATGGCCGTACCAGTGTCATCCAAGAACTCGTCTAAGAAAGCAGTCCGGATGTTCTTCCTCTCTTCTGTAAATAAATCTGCAATAAAATCTGCAAATATATCGATATGAACAGTTGATTTATGTTCTGTATGCCTTTTAATACGCGGATTCCAGAAGAAAAAATATGTGCTGAAAAAAGTGCATTTCGATGTGGGAATTTATTGAAGGTATGCAATGACTGTTCAGTTCATTCAGGGCAAGCACTGGCTTGAGCCCCTTACGCTGTCCGGTGGGTATCCGGCTGATGTGCTGGAGATCGCCGACGAGCTTCCTTTGCTGGTCGGGCGGCTGCAGGGCTCCATTGCGCCGGAAACGTCAAAGCGCGTTGGCCAGCTCATGCGCATCACCAACAGCTACTACTCGAATCTGATCGAAGGGCAGTTCACCGAGCCAGCCAGCCTGGCGCCACGTGTGAAGGTTCGGGCGCCGAAGGAATTGCGTGAGCTGGCATTGACTCACGTGGTGGTTCAGGAGGTGCTGGAACGGGCGGTTGGCCGCTACTCAGCCCTGACCTGGACGCATCTTTTCTCGCGGGAGGTGCTCTGCAGTGTGCATAGGCGCTTGTTCGATGGCGCTTCTGATGACGACCTCCGGGTAGAGGGCGGTCGGCTGCTGGTGCCAGGGCAACTTCGAGATGATGCGCAGAAGAACGTTCTCGTCGGCGAGCATGCTGCGCCTGGTTGGGAATCCGTGGGCTCGATGGTGGCACGCATGCAGGAGGTCTACGGTACCGCCCAGGACCCCCGCAGCCGCTTACTGAGCGCCATGGCCTACCACCACCGCTTGGCGTTCACGCACCCGTTCGAAGATGGCAATGGGCGTTTGATGCGGATGATGACGCACCTGCAGTTGGTGAAGATCGGTCTCGGTTCGCCTCTCTGGTCGCTCTCGCGTGGCCTGGCCAGGCGGCAGGATGACTACTACGCCAAGCTTCGTGCCGCCGATCAGCCTCGGCGTGGTGACCTCGACGGCCGTGGCCAGCTTACCCAGGCCGGCCTGATCGACTTCGTTCGCTTCATGCTGGAGGTCTGCAAGGACCAGATTCTCTATACGACAGACGCCATGGCTGTGAAAACGCTGCGCGATCGCCTGGAGCGGATCGTACGCTTCGAGCCGCGTTTCATCGAGGCTGGGGTCAAGCCGGAAGCCGCCCGTGCGCTGCACCTGTTGCTGATCCAGGGGCAGGCATCAAGGGCTGACTTCAAGGTCTACCTGGGGCTAGGTGAGAGAACGGCTATTCAACAATTGAAGACGCTGACCGAGCTGAATGTGGTTGATGCGCCCACGCCCAAATCCCGCGAGATCTATCCGGGGTTGCCGGTCTGGTTTGCCCAGCTGGTCTTCCCTGATTTGCACCGACGGTTCTCCTAGCTGGCGCCGATGGTCTAAAGCAATCGGGCCGCGCCCAGGTCGTGTACGCATCAGCCCGGCAGGTGGTGGCTTGGGGTCGGCATGCCGCGTTTCGAGTGGGACAGGCGCGTGACCTGGATATCGGTGATTTCGTTCGGCCACTCGAAGGTATGGATCGAGTGCAGGTAGAAGCGCGCCTCGTCCGGCGTCAGTACGTCGCTGTCGGCTTCGATTTCCACGCTGTGGGGCTGGTTGTGCAGGATGTAGCTGATCAGGTGAACGGGTTTCTTCGACATGATTCGGGCTCCTGGATGGCTTGAGGAAATAGCTCGGTTGATAGGGAGTAGACCCACGCAAGCGCCCGGGGAGTTCCGTCTTTCCGCTCGGTGGCGCGTTCGCTTGGTGGCGTGCTCGCCCGGTGATGCGTGGTTCACCGGGCGCGGCGGTCAGGGCGCGCCGGTGGCAGGGGTGGTGGGCGGGGTCTGTTTGCGCAGGGTCTTGGCGCGTTTTTCCAGGATCAGGTAGACGATGCTGGCCAGCGCCAGCGGCAGCAGGAAGTACAGCGCGCGGTAGACGATCAGCGCGCCGATGATGGCGCCCTGACTGAACTGGTGTTGCAGCAGCGCCAGAAACACCGCCTCCAGCACCCCGAGGCCCGCTGGGATATGGGTGACCACACCGGCTATGGAACTGATCAGCAGCACCCCGAGAACGGTCGGGTAGAACGCGTCGCCCGGCAGCAGCCAGTAGATCAGCGCCGCCATCAGCGACCAGTTGGTGGCACCCAGGCAGATCTGCATCAGCGCGATGCGCAGGGTGGGGAGGGTGATGGTGTGTTCGCGGAAGGTCCACACCCGCTGCCGGGAGAACCAGCACGCGCCGATATAGGCCACTACCAGCCCGAGCAGCAGCAAACCGATGAACTGCAGGCCGGTCATGCCCAGGCTCCAGTCTTCCGGCAGGCGGATCAGGCGCAGGGCGAAGATCGAGCCGGCCAGGGTCATGAACCCGGTCCAGTTGGTCAGCAGGCCCAGGCTGATGATCCGGGTCACGGTGGACGCGCTCAGCCCGAGGCGCGTGTACAGCCGGTAACGCATGGCCACGCCACCGATCCAGGTGGTGAAGTTGAGGTTGAACGCGTAGCACACCATGGCCACGGGCATCACCTGGCGGGCCGGCAGTTTGTGCCGGGTGTAGTGGCGCCCGAGCAGGTCATACAGGCTGAACACCACGTAACTGCAGAGCACGATCAGGCCGCCGACCAGAAGCGTCTGCACGCTGTAGCCGGTGATTGCGCCGCGTACCTCGTTCCAGTCGAGATTCTTCGCCAGCAAATAGAGCAGCGTGGGGATCAACAACAGAAAGAACAGGGTAAGCAGACGCTTGCCCCAGACGATCCATGTGGCGTGCTGGGGATTGGTCATCCGGTTTTTTCCTCTTTGTAACAACAGGGTTTGGCAAGGCCATCGATGATCGGGTCCGGTGTGGGTTCCGGGTCCGGGCCGGGTGTCGGCTCGAGGGGTTGCAGGTTCTTGCGGTGCGCCGGCAGAAAGCCGGTGATGGCTGGGAACAGGCGGATGAAGTGGAAGCACATGAACACCAGCGGCGCGCGCCACCAGTAGCCGCGCAGCAGGCGTTCCAGCTGGAAGCGCTTGCAGTGGTCGACAGCCAGTTGCTCCAGGTGCTCATGCAGCTGCTGGTTGAAGTCCCGGTCACGGATGAACAGGTTGGCTTCCAGGTTCAGCGCCAGGCTCAGGGGGTCGAGGTTGCTCGAACCCACGGTGGACCACTCGTGGTCCACCAGCGCCACCTTGCCGTGCAGCGGCCGCTGGCAGTATTCGTAGATCACCACGCCATCGCGCAGCAGGTAGTTGTAGAGCAGCCGCGAGAAGCCCTGGGCCCAGCGCATGTCCGGCTGGCCCTGGAGAATCAGCGTGACCTTGACCCCACGGCGCGCGGCGTTGCGCAGCTCGCGCAGCACGCTATAGCTGGGGAAGAAGTAGGCGTTGGCTACCACCACCCGCTCCCTGGCGCCGCGCAGGGCGGTCAGGTACTGCTCTTCGATGTCGGTGGTGTGGCGGTCGTTGTCGCGCTCCAGCAACATGATCCGCACGTCGCCGATCGGCTGGGCCGACGCCTGCACCGGGCTGGGCTCAGCCAGAGCCGGTCGCAGCAGGCGCAGGGTGGCGCCGTGCAGATCGCTGACGATGGGGCCGGTCACTTCCACGGCGTAATCCTGCTTGGCCATGTCGCCGAAATCGCCCAGGTGATCGGCGGAATAGTTGATGCCGCCGACGAAGGCCCGTTCGCCGTCGATGACCACGATCTTGCGGTGCAGGCGGCGGAACAGGTTGGTGCGCATGCCCAGGCGCCGGGGGCTGGGGTCGAACACGTGGACCTTGACGCCTTCGCGGGTCAGGGCGGCGACGTATTCGTCGCCCAGGTCCGCGGTGCCGTAGCCGTCCACCGCGATCACCACCCGCACGCCGCGTCGGGCCGCCTCGATCAGCACCTGTTGCAGCTCCATGCCGACCTTGTCTTCGAAAATGATGAAGGTCTCCAGCAGCACCTCCACCCGGGCCGCGCGGATGCGCTCGAACACCCGTGGATAGTATTCCTCGCCGTTGATCAGCAACTGGATCTGGTTGCCATCACGCCATACGCCAGTCATAGATGGATCTCCGCAGCCAGGGGGGCATGGTCCGACAAGTGCGACCAGGGTTTGGTCGACAGCACCACCGGGGACTGGGCGGTGGCGTTACGCACGTAGATACGGTCCAGGCGCAGCAGCGGGAAGCGCGCCGGGAAGCTTTTCGCTGGGGCGCCATAGGCCCCCCGGAACACCTCGGTGAGTGCCTGCTCGGCCAGTTGCGCATCACCGCGCAGGCGCCAGTCATTGAAGTCGCCGGCAATGATCACCGGCGCCTTGGGATCGAGGGTGGCAAGCAAATCCAGCAGCAGGCCGATCTGTTCCCGGCGATGGCTTTCGCGCAGGCCCAGGTGCACGCAGATCGCATGCACTTCGGCTTGGCCAGGCACGTCCAACTGGCAATGCAGCAGGCCGCGCTGCTCGTTGCCCTGGACCGTCACATCGAGGTTGTGGTGCTGCACGATGGGGAATTTCGACAGCAGCGCATTACCGTGGTGGCCGTCGGGGTACACCGCATTGCGACCGTAGGCGAACTGCGGCCACATGCTGTCGGCGAGAAACTCGTACTGCGGCATCTCCGGCCAGTCCTGGAAGCGCTTGGCGTGCAGCTCGTGGCTGCCCAGCACCTCCTGGAGGAACACCAGGTCGGCGCCGGTGGACTGCACCGCGCTGCGCAGCTCCGGCAGGATGAAACGCCGGTTGAGGGCGGTGAAACCCTTGTGGGTGTTGATCGTCAGGACCTGCAGGCGCCGCACGGCGGTGATGCGGTCGATGACGATCTCGGGGTTGGGAATGGTGATAGTCACTGCAACGTAGCTCCTTGCCGGGTATCTGGCCCTGTACGGGCCGCGCCGGCTATGCGGGCGGCCGGGTGTCGGGCTCAGCGATGTCCCGGTTTCTCCGAACGCGATTCGTGGTAAGGCGATGCCTCGGCGATCACCTGGTCCAGCACGGCATCGCCATGGACCTGCTCCTCACTGCCTTCGCGGCTGTGCTTGCCAGGCCGCAGCTCGACCTTGATCCAGCCGCTGTCACGGCGATCGAAGGCCTTGAAGGCTTCGATGGCGTCGGTCATCGGTTTGACCTGGGTGAGAATTTTCGAGGGGTCGATACGCCCGGCCAGGACCATCTCGATCAGGCGCAGGATGTAGCGCCGGTGATTGCAGTTGCCCATGTTGATGGTCAGGTTCTTGTTCATCGCCAGGCCGATGGGGAACTGGCCCGCCTGCTGCGGGTAGACGCCGATGATCGCCAGGGTGCCGGCCTTGGCCAGGCCCTCGACCGCCCATTGCAGCGCCTGGGTGGGGGCGTTGCCCGGTTGCCAGGACTCGCCCTCGGCATGCGCATGCTGGCCGTGGGCCGGGCAGTCGGCGTCCACGCCCACGGCATCGATGGCGCGGTCCACGCCGATTCCATGGGTCAGGCGGCGCAGGGTGGCCACCGGGTCTTCCTGGTCGAAGTTGATGACCTCGGCGCCTTGCTGGCAGGCCATCAGCAGGCGGTCTTCATGACGGTCGATGGCGAACACCCGGGCCGCGCCCAGCAGCTTGGCGCTGGCGATGGCGAACTGGCCCACCGGGCCACAGCCGAACACCGCTACGGTATCGCCCTTGCTGACCTCGGCCAGGCTGGCGCCGAAGTACCCCGTGGGGAAAATGTCCGAGAGCAGGATCGCCTGGTCGTCGCTGATCTCGCTGGGCAGCTTGACCAGGCCGACGTTGGCATAGGGAATGCGCGCCAGCTCCGCCTGCAGGCCCTGGAACGGACCGGTGGCGGCGGGGCCGCCGTAGAACGAGGTGCCGGCCTCCTTGCCGTTGGGGTTGGCATCGTCGCACTGGGCGTAGTAACCGGCCCGGCAATAGGCGCAGTTGCCGCAGGCGATGGTGGAGGGCACCACCACCCGGTCGCCGATGCGCAGGTTGCGCACGTCGCTGCCCAGGGCTTCGACGATGCCCACTGCCTCGTGACCCAGGATGGTGCCCTTGACCATGCCGCTGACGGTGCCGCGCACGAAGTGCAGGTCGGTGCCGCAGATGGCCGAGGCCGTCACGCGGATGATGGCGTCGGTGGGGGCCTGCAGCGTGGGTTCGGGCACGTCGTCCAGGCGGATGTCACCGATGTCGTGGAAAACCACTGCTTTCATGACGTCCTCCCGGGGGCTGTGGTGCAAACGAGCGAAGCCGCGAAAACACGGCGCATGTGGTTTCGAGGACGAGGGAAAAAAGGGGTTCAGGTTTTTTTAGCGAAACGGCGACTGCCGCCCGAACAGGGCTGCAGTCGCCGTGGCGTCAGTGTTGCAGTTCGAGCAGCAGCAACGAGCGACCCGGCAGCTCCAGGGCGTCGCTATGCAGCGGTTGCGCGGTGCCGGCGACGGCCTGGTGGGTGTCCACCAGGCAGGTCCAGCGCTTGCCGCCGGCCACTTCCGGCAGCTGGAAGGTGCGGTTGTCGTGGTGCGCGTTGAGCAGCAGCAACAGCGTGGCGTCGGCGCCGCTACGCTTGACCCCGGTGGGCTGCGCGCGGCCGTCCAGGAGCATGCCCAGGCAGCGCCCTTCGCTATCGTGCCAGTGCCCTTCGGTCATTTCCTCGCCCTCGGGCGACAGCCAGGTGACGTCCTTGACCCCCAGTTCCTCGTTGTAATGGCCGACCAGGAAACGCCCGCGCCGAAGGATCGGGTAGCGGCGGCGCAGGGCGATCAGGCGCTTGCAGAAGGCGAGCAGGGCATGGCCTTCGTCATCGATGTTCCAGTCCACCCAGCTCAGTTCGTTGTCCTGGCAATAGGCGTTGTTGTTGCCGTGCTGGGTACGCCCGAACTCGTCGCCGGCCAGCAGCATCGGCGTGCCCTGGGAGAACAGCAGGGTGGCCAGCAGGTTGCGCATCTGCTGCAGGCGCAGCTGGCGGATGTCCGGATCGTCCGTGTGGCCCTCGCAGCCGTGGTTCCAGGAAATGTTGTGGTCGGTGCCGTCCTGGTTGTTCTCGTCGTTGGCTTCGTTGTGCTTGTGGTCGTAGGACACCGCGTCGCGCAGGGTGAAGCCGTCGTGGGCGGTGATGAAGTTGACCGAGGCGAACGGCCGGCGACCCCGTTGGTTGTAGTGGTCGCCGGAGGCGGTCAGGCGGCTGGCCAGCTCCGCCAGTTCGCCTTCGTCGCCTTTCCAGAAGGCCCGTACGTTGTCGCGGAATTTATCGTTCCACTCGGCCCAGCCCGGTGGGAAAGCGCCGACCTGATAGCCGCCGGGGCCGCAGTCCCAGGGCTCGGCGATCAGCTTGACCTTGCTCAGCACCGGGTCCTGGCGGCAGGCCACGAGGAAGCCGTGGCGCTCGTCGAAGCCCTCGGCGTGGCGGCCGAGAATGGTCGCCAGGTCGAAGCGGAAGCCGTCCACGCGCATTTCGCTGGCCCAGTAGCGCAGCGAGTCGGTGACCATCTGCAGCACGCAGGGGTGGCTCAGGTCCAGGGTGTTGCCGGTGCCGGAATCGTTGATGTAGTAGCGGCGGTCTTCCGGCAGCAGGCGGTAGTAGCTGGCGTTGTCGATGCCGCGCATGGACAGGGTCGGGCCGCGCTCGTTGCCCTCGGCGGTGTGGTTGTAGACCACGTCGAGAATCAGCTCCAAGCCGGCATCGTGCAGGTGCGCGACCATCTCCTTGAACTCGCTGATCTTGCCGCTCGCGAGGTACGCCGGGTGCGGCGCGAAGAAGCCGATGCTGTTGTAGCCCCAGTAGTTGTTCATGCCTTTTTCCAGCAGGTGCTGGTCGTTGACGAAGGCATGCACCGGCAGCAGCTCCAGGCTGGATACACCCAGGGTGCGAATGTATTTGAGCAGCTCCGGGTTGGTCAGGGCGGCGCAGGTGCCGCGCTGGACGTCGGGCACCGCCGGGTGGCGCATGCTCAGGCCGCGCAGGTGCGCCTCGTAGATCACCGTGCTGTCCCATGGAATGCGCGGCGTGGGCTGCTCGCCCCAGGTGAAGGCGGGGTCGATCACCTTGCACTTGGGCACGAAGGGCGCGCTGTCGCGCTCGTCAAAGCTGAGGTCGGCATCTTCATGGCCGATGGTGTAGCCGAACAGCGCCTCGGACCATTTCAGCTGACCCACCAACTGTTTGGCATAGGGGTCGATCAGCAGCTTGTTGTGGTTGAAACGGTGCCCGGCCTCGGGCTCGTACGGCCCGTACACGCGGTAGCCGTAGACCTGGCCGGGGCGGGCGTCCGGCAAGTAGCCGTGCCAGATTTCATCGGTGTATTCGGGCAGCTCGATGCGCTCGATTTCTTCGTTGCCCTGGTCATCGAACAGGCACAGTTCGACGCGCGTGGCGTGGGCCGAGAACAGCGCGAAGTTGACCCCGAGCCCGTCCCAGGTGGCGCCCAGTGGAAACGGATTGCCCTCGGTCACCCGGGATTGCTGACGGTTGCGCGCAGTGCTCATGGTGGTTCCTCAGAGTTTCGGGGTCTTGGGTGCCGTGCTGCGTGGCGCCCGGGGCTTCTTCAGCAGGGCGGGCTGCTCGGCCTCGGCCAGCGACACGGTCTTGGGTTTGCTGATGCGTTTGGGTTTGGGCACCGGCTCCAGCTGGATCTCGCCGGAAGCCTCGGCTTCGGCCAGCTTGCAGGCCATCATCCAGTGGCGTTCTTCCTGACCGCTGGGTTTGCCTTCGGATTCCCAGATCTGGAAGGCGAATTCGCGAATGCGCTGTTCATCGAGGTTCATGTTGTAACTCCTGTAGAAGCGGGATTGAGGCAGAGCACGTTGACCGGGAAGTCGGCGAGCAGCCCGGCCACCGGCAAGATGTGGGCGCAGCTGGTCTGGCAGGGCGACAGCAGGCCGGTGATCGGCAGCACCGACAGCGCCGGCGGCAGGATCAGCCGGGTGTCGCCCCAGCGCTGCGCCGGGATATGCGGCGTGTCGCAGCCGTCCAGCAGGCCGCTGGCCAGGCGCGGGGCCACCACCAGCACATGCTGCTGGCCATGGCTGCGGACGAACGCCAGTACCTGGTCAGCGTGTTCGCCTTCCACCAGCAGCGGCCGGTGTTCGCCACGGCTGAACAGCTGGGCGCGGTCGCGGCGCAGGTTGAGCAGGCGCTGGATCAGCCACTGCTTGACTCGGCCATCGCGCCACTGCGACAGCAGTTCGCTGGGCGGGTCCTGCAGGGCCAGGGAGCGTTCCCGGGCGGTGAAGTCCACGGGGCGGCGGTTGTCCGGGTCGACCAGGCTGAAGTCCCAGTAATCGCAGCCCTGGTACAGGTCCGGCACACCGGGGGTGGTCAGGCGCAACAGGCACTGCACCAGGCTGTTGAGGGCACCGGCGGGGGCGATGGCCTTTACCGTGTCCACCAGGCCCTGGCGCAGCTCGCGGCCTTCGGGGGCGGTCAGCAGGCGCTGCAGAAAGTCCGCGCAGGCCGCTTCGTGGGCCTCGTTCGGTGCGCTCCAGGCGGTGCTGAGCTTGGCTTCGCGCAGCGCCTTTTGCTGCCAGGTGCGCAGGCGCGCCAGGTAGTCCTGCAGGCCCTGTTCATCGTCCGCCCCCAGGTCGAGGGGCCAACTGCCCAGCAGGGCCTGGTAGAGAATCAGCTCTTCGCCCCGGGTTGGCGCGTCCTCGGTGGCCGCGCTGCGCAACGCGTCGGACTGCTCGACCCACTGCCGTACCCGCTCGGCATACCAGGGCGCGCGCTCGCTGAGCACGGCCAGGCGCGTGCGGCTGTCTTCACCGCGCTTGTGGTCATGGGTGGCGGTGCCCAAGAGGCTGTCCGGGTGCTGGTCGGCCCGTTCGACGCAGCACTGGTGGAAGTACTCGGGCGGGCGGCTGAAGTGCTCGGCATCGAAGCCGACGTCGTAGCGCGACAGCAGCACCCCGGAGCGGTAGAACGCAGTGTCTTCCATGGCCTTGGCCGCCACCGGCGAGGTCAGCTGCTGGAAGCGTGTCAGCACCTGCGCCCGCAGGCGGCGCGGCCGCCCTGGCGGCAGGTCGCGCAGCGGTTCGCCGCCGAGCCAGCGATCCAGGTGTTCCAGCACCGGGCGATCCGCTTCGGCCAGGGTGCCGTGGGCGCCTTCCAGCGCCTGCTGGAACACCTGCTGATCCTGCCGCGAGCGGCCGCAGGCCTGGGCATAGGTGCGGTACACCGGGAAATGCACGATCAATTCCAGCAGGCCGCGACGGATCGAGCCCAGGGTCAGGTCGCGGGTGGCGATGTCGTTGCGCGCCACCTGCAGCAGGCGCTGCGACACTTCTTCCAGGTCGCCGGCCAGCCCGGTGGTCAGCACCAGGCGCCGCGCCTCCAGCACTTCCTCCTCGAACACCGCCGTGCGGCCGCTGAGTTCATGCCACAGGGTGCGCAGCGGTTCTTCGCCCCGTGGGTCATGCTGCACCAGCGACACCTGGTTCATGAATTCGTAGCCGGTGGTGCCATCCACCGCCCAGTTCAGGGGCAGGGTCTCGCCATGGCCGAGGATCTTCTCGACGTAGATCGGGAATGGCTTGCCTGCCTGGGGGCCGCGCAGGCGCTCGACCCGGCGACGCAGGCGGCTGCAATAGGCGCGGGGATTGGCCAGGCCGTCCACGTGGTCGATGCGCAGGCCGTCCACCAGACCGCGCTGGATCAGCTCGAAGATCTTGGCGTGGGTCGCCTCGAACACCTCCGGCCGCTCGACCCGCAGGCCGCCCAGTTCGTTGATGTCGAAAAAGCGCCGCCAGTTGATGTCGTCTGCCGCCGTGCGCCAGCTCGCCACGCGGTAATGCTGGCGCTCCAGCAGGCTGTGCAGGCGCTGCTGACTCTGCGTATCGGCGCCCTGGTAGGTCGCCAGGCGCGCGTCGATCAGCGCCCGGCTCTCGGGCGTGGCGGCCCACTGCGCGAGGAGTTCGCACAGGGCCTTGGCGCTCTGCCGCGCCTGTGGGCCCTGGCCGAGGCGGGTGAAACGCTGGCCCAGATCGGACAGGCCGCTGTGTGCGCCCGCGAGAATCTCGCCATAGGTGTGCGGCGTGATGGGCAGGCGATGCTCGAAGTGCTGAGCGTGAAACGTGCCGTGCAGGGGATCGAAGTGCAGGGTCAGGGTGCCGCTGCTCAGGACGTCGCCGTAGTCGCTGCGCAGGAACGGCACCAGCAACTGGCCTTCGAGCAGCGGGTCGTGGGAGTGCCACTGGATATCGAAGAAGCTCGCGTACGGGCTGCCGCGTCCCCACTCCAGGACGTCCAGCCACCAGGGATTGGCGTCGCCGCCTACGGCCATGTGGTTGGAAACGATGTCCAGGATCAGGCCGATGCCCCGTTCGTGCAGGGCTTCCACCAGGCGCAGCAAGGCCGGTTCGCCGCCCAGTTCGGGATTGATCCGGCTGGGGTCGGTGACGTCGTAGCCGTGCATCGAGCCGGGCCGCGCGGTGAGCAGCGGCGAGGCATACACGTGGCTGATGCCCAGGCGCTCGAAGTAGGGCACCAGCTCCAGGGCGTGATCCAGGGTAAAACCCTTGTGGAACTGCAGGCGCAGCGTGCCGCGCAACTCAGTCATGCTCGACCTCCCGGCGTGCGTCGGCCAGGCGTTCCAGGCGCTGGCGGGCCAGGGGGTGTTCCAGCAATTCACGCACCGGCAGGGCATAGCGTCGCCGCCAGTTGGGGTGGTCGGTGCCCGGCCCCGGCAGGTTGGGCTGCTGCTCGGCACCACAGGCGTCTTCCAGCGGCAGCAGCACCAGCGGCGCGGGTGTGCTGCCGATGTAGCCGATGCTCGCTTGCAGGCAGGCTTCGATGTCGTCCGGTGCGCCGCGCAGTTGTTCGTTCTCGACCAGGGCGCTGACCAGCGCGGTGCGTTCGCGGCGGCGCTGGTCGCGGTCCGCGTCCAGGTGTTCGGCCGGGGCATGCCCGGCCCGCACCCGCCAGCCGATGTCGTGGCCGGCGAGCCAGCCCTTGATGCTGGGCAAATCATGGGTGGTGGTGGTTGCCAGGGCGTCTCGGGGCCATTTCTGCGGGGCGATGAAGCGGCCATCGTGCTGCTCGAACAGCAGCACCCGGGTGCCGAGGATGTTGCGCCGCGCCAGCTCTTCGCGCAGGCCCTCGGGCACCGTGCCGAGGTCTTCGCCGATCACCAGCGCCTGGTGGCGGTGCGCTTCCAGTGCCAGCAGGCGCAGCAGGTCCTCCAGCGGATAGCGCAGGTAGGCGCCGTCGTGGGGTTCGCCGCCTTGGGGGATGACCCACAGGCGCTGCAGCCCCATCACATGGTCGATGCGGATGCCGCCGGCATGGGCCAGGTTGGCCTGGAGCATTTCGATAAAGGCGCTGTAGCCGTGCTGGCGCATGCCCGAGGGCGAAAATGCCGACACGCCCCAGTTCTGCCCCATGCGATTGAGAATGTCCGGTGGCGCCCCCACGGTGACGCCGGGCAGCAATTCGTCCTGGCGCGACCAGGCCTGGCTGCCGGCGCAATCAGCGCCCACCGCCAGGTCGGCGATCAGCCCGATGCCCATGCCGGCGCCGGTGGCGGCGGTCTGGGCGGTTTCCAGGCCATGGGCGATCAGCCACTGGCCAAAGGCGTGGAAGCGCACGCACTCGGCGTGCTCTTCGGCAAAGCGTGCGACGGCGTCCTGCCTGGGATCGCGGAAGTGCGCGGGCCACTGCCGCCAGTCGCCGGGGTCGCCGTTCTGCACCCGGTGTTCATGCAGGGCCTCGAAACGGCAATGCTGGGTCAGGGCGTCGCCACCGGCGGTGCAGAAGGCCTGGAAGCTGTCGAGCAGATCCCCCGGGGCATCCCTGAAGTCGCTGTACAGCTGACGCAGCAAGCGCTGGCGAACCGTGGTCACGGCAGGCCAGTCGATCAGGTCCATGGCCTCCAGGCGCGTGAGCTCAGCCTGCACGCCGCAGCCGGAAATCGCCCGCTGCATCCGCTCGTGGCCGAGCAGGGTGGCTGGCGCGGCGTGCAGCACGTTGAAGAACAGGCGGCTGGATGGCGAATAGGGGCTGTAGTGGTCGTGCAGCGCCCCGAACAGCGCGTGCACCGGGCTCAGGGACAGCGCATCGGCGCCCTGGTTGGCGGCGTGGCGGGCGAGCTCGGCCAGGGCACGGGTGTCACCCAGCCCGCCGTCATCCGGACGGCGCAGGCCATACAGCTGCGCGGTAAGGCCCCACACGCGGCGCTTGCCGCACAGCTCCTCCACCGACGGGCAGGCCGGCGGGGCCACGGCCACGCGGTACTGCCGGTCGAGGATCTCCAGCTGGTAGTAGCCCGGCTGTGGCAGCGCGGGCAGGCGGGCATGGCCATCGAGACGGCCGGAACTGACGTGGCCCTGTTCGTCGGTCAGCTCGTAGAGGGTGTCTGCGGCGCAGTCGGGCAGCGGCAGTGGCTGCCCCAGGTCCTGGATCAACAGGGCGTCTGGCGGCGTTTCGTTGCGTTGCTGGGCCAGCGCCGAGAGGCTGGCGCGCATCTGCTCCGGGCTCTGCGCCGGATAACCGAGGGCTTCCAGCAGGCTGCGCTGGGCCTCCGGGCTGACGTATTGGGGGCGGCCATTGGCATCTGTCCACTCGATGCTGAGGTTGGCGGACAGGGCCAGCTCGGCCAGCAGGGTATCGCTCATGCGTCGTGCTCCAGCGTGGCCAGGACACTGCGCGGTGGCAGCAGGCCCTGGCGAAATTCGTCGTGGTTGACGCGGTGTGCGTGCAATTGCTCGGCTGCCGGCGACGGGGCGTCGGCATGCACGGTTTCAAGCCCCAGGTTCAGGTCGATGCGCAGCCGCTGACCGTTGCTCAGACGCCAACGGGCAGTGACCGCGCCGTGTCCCAGGACCCTGGCGCCGAGGCTGTGGGCATCGTCCAGGCCGGGTTGCAGCCGGCTGCGACGCAGGTGCAGCAGGTGCCGGTAGAAGGCGATCCACTCCTGTTGCCGAGGGCGTATGTCGGGGGTGAAGTCGGGCTGGGAGCGGGTGAAGGTGTCCGGGTCGTTGGGGTCCGGAATGCGCTGGCGTATTTCCGGGTCGCTGAAACGCGAGAACTCGGCGAATTCGCTGCGCCGGCCTTCGCGCACGGCGTTGGCCAAGTCGTCGTGGTAGTCGGTGAAGAACAGGAAGGGCTGGGTCGAGCCCCATTCCTCGCCCATGAACAGTAGCGGCACCATGGGCGAGAGCAACAGCAGCGCGGTAGCGGCTTTCAGGGCGTCGGTGTCGGTGATGGCGATCAGCCGTTCGCCGAAAGCGCGGTTGCCCACCTGGTCGTGGTTCTGCAGGAACAGCACGAAGGCGCTGGCCGGCAGATGGCCGCTGGGTTCGCCCCGGGGTTTGCCGTGCCGGGTCAACTGGCCCTGGTAGACGAAGCCCTGTTCCAGGCAAGTGGCGAGCTTCTGGGTGGAATCCTTGGCGTAGTCGGCGTAATAGCCTTCGTGCTCGCCGGTCAGCAGCGCGTGCAGGCTGTTGTGGCCGTCGTCGTTCCACTGGGCATCGAAGCCCTGGGTCAGAAGGGCGGCGGTATTGTGCTCGTTTTCCAGCACCAGATGCACCTGGCGGGAGGCCGGCACGGCAGCGCGCACCCGGGCGGCCAGCTCGACCAGAAAGGCGTCGTCGCCGATGGCATGTACCGCGTCCAGGCGCAGGCCGTCGATGCGGTAGTCCAGCAGCCACATCAGGGCGTTTTCGCAGAAAAAGTCCTGCACCGCGGTTTCGCGGAAATCGATGGCCGCGCCCCAGGGGGTCATGCGGTCTTCGCGGAAAAAGCTGTTGGCGTACAGCCCCAGGTAATTGCCGTCCGGCCCGAAGTGGTTGTAGACCACATCGAGGAACACCATAAGGCCGTGGCCGTGGGCGCTGTCGATCAGGTGCTTGAGCTGTTCGGGACTGCCGTAGGCGGAGGCCGGGGCGAATGGCAGTACGCCGTCATAGCCCCAGTTGCGCTGCCCGGGAAAGGCCGCCAGCGGCATCAGTTGCAACGCGGTGACACCCAGTTCGGCCAGGTGTGCCAGGTGCGCCTCGACCTGCTCGAAGCCGCCGAACAGGCCGACATGCAGCTCGTAGATCACCGTTTCGTGCCACGGGCGGCCGTTCCAGTCGGCGTGTTGCCAGGCATAGCGGCGGTGGTCCACCACCTGGCTGTAGCCGTGCACGTCGGTGACCTGGCGGCGCGAGGCCGGGTCGGGCACGCGCAGATGGCTGTCGATCACGAAGCGATAACGCACCTCGGCCGGGCAGGCGAGATCAAGGCTGTACCAGCCGTCTGCGCCGGATTGCAGTGAGTGCTGGGTGCCGTCCTGCAGTTCTACCGCCACGTTGTGGCAGGTGGGGGCCCACAGGGCAAAGCGCGTCTGGCTGTCGTCCAGACGCTGGGCGCCGTGACGGTACATCAGCGTCGTTCCGCCGCAACCTGGGACACACCCAGCAACTGCTGGTAGAGGTGATCGTAGGGTTTCACCGACTGGCGCCAGTACAGCGGGGCGTTCATGGCCCGGCAGCGCATGGCGTTCAGCAATTCGGGGTGCTGGTAGACCTGGAGCGCCCGGTCGATCGCCACCTGATAGCTGTCCAGGCTGGCCTCGTCGAACAGGAAGCCGGTGACGCCGTCTTCGATGGTGTCCGCCAGGCCGCCAGTGCGCCGGGCGATGGGCAGCGAGCCGAAGCGCTGGGCGTACATCTGGCTGAGGCCGCAGGGCTCGAAGCGCGACGGCATCAGCAGGAAGTCGCTGCCGGCGTAGATGCGCCGGGCATCGGTTTCGTTGAAGCCGATATGCACGCCGATGCGCCCCGGGTGGCGTTCCGCCAGCGCCATCATCGCGGCTTCCAGCTCCGGTTCGCCCCGGCCGATAACCGCCAGGCGGCCGCCGTTGGCGACGATGCGGGTGGCCACGCCGAGTGTCAGGTCGATGCCTTTCTGCTGCACCAGGCGCGAAACCACGGCGAACAGCGGGCCGTCGGTCTCAAGCCCCAGCAACTGTTCGACATAGGCGGTGTTGGCCTGCTTGCCACGCCACTGGCACACGTCGAAGCCTTCGACCAGGTGCGGGTCGTTGCTCGGGTCCCAGGTCTCGTCAATACCGTTGGCGATGCCACTGAGCTGGCCGGCCGAGACTTTAGCCCGAAGCATGCCGTCGAGGCCGCAGCCGAAGGCTGGTGTGGTGATTTCCTTGGCGTACGTGCGGCTCACGGTGGTGACGTGGTCGGCGTAGGTGATCCCGGCCTTGAGAAACGACAGTTTGCCGTAGAACTCCATGCCGTCGATGCCGCAGCCTTCGGCCGGGATGCCCAGCTCGGTGCTGCTGGGCATGTCGCACACGCCCTGGTAGGCCAGGTTATGGATGGTCAGCAGGGTCGGCACCTGGACGTTGCGCCAGGCCATGTAGGCGGGCGCCATGGCCGCGGGCCAGTCGTTGGCGTGGACCAGCTCCGGGTTCCAGCGAATGCCGGCACGGCCCATGGCGATATCGGCTGCGGCCAGGCCCAGGCGAGCGAAGCGGATGTGGCTGTCTTCCCAGTCGCGGCCGTGGGTGTCGCCGTAGGGCGTGCCGTCGCGGTCGTACAGGTCGGGGTTGAGCAGCACGTAGACGATCAGGCCATCGGCCAGGTCCAGGCGGCCGATCTTGCAGGCTGGCAGGGCGGCGAGCCCATCGACCTGGCCGACAATGCGGATCGGCCGGCCGCTTTCCACGATCTGCCGGTAGCCGGGGATCAGGATGCGGATGTCATGGTGAGCCAGCAGGGCCCGGGGCAGGGCCGCCGAGACATCGCCCAGGCCGCCGACCTTGATCAGATCGGCGAACTCGGAGGTGACGAACAGAATCCGTTTCTTCCGTGGAGCGGGTTTCTCCACGTACAGGGGCGGCTGAATGGACGTCGGAACCATGGTGTTCGAATCGATTCGAGCGGTTGCAACAGCGTTTCCCATGTCTCTCTCCAGTCGTTCAGTGGATCACTTGATCCATGCCTGCCAATCAGTTGGCATTTGCGAGGCGGGGGACACGGTGCAACCGGCGGCAGAGCCCGATTACAGGCCGGTTTGGCAGCCGTTCCCCATACCCTTGAGATGACCGGGGCGTCAGACGGAAAGTTTCGACTTTATTTTGCTGCCGAGCGGCCGGGGAAAACTTGAACTTGCACCCTGGCGGACTTTCCACTGGGCAGAAGCATTCACCTCGTGAGGAACCCGTCCATGCAAAGCGTTGAACAGGTCGTGAACTTCCTGACCAAGTACCGTTTGAAGCTCAGTACCGCCGAGTCCTGCACGGCCGGTCTTATCGGTGCCCTGGTGGCCGACATTCCGGGCAGCGGCGCGGTGCTGGACAGTGGGTTCGTGGTGTATTCGCCCGAGGCGAAGCACCGCTCCCTGGGGGGCAGTTTCGAGACCATCGAGCGTTTTGGCTTGAGCAGCGAAGAGGTGGCCCGGGAAATGGCCGTTGGCGCACTGAAAATGAGCCAGGCCGACATCGCCCTGGCTAATACCGGACTGGCCGAAGCCGACGGCCCGATGGACGGCGTGCAGTGCTTCGCCTGCGCCATTCGCCTGCAGGACCATGAAGGGGTGATCAGCGAAACCATGCAGTTCGAGGGTGATCGCAACGAGGTGCGCCTGGCGGCTGCCCGCTACGCCTTGCTGCAATTGCCCTATTACTACGAGCGCCTGCGCTCGGTCTGAGCGGCGAGCCCACATGCGACAACGCCCTGGTCGTTTCGCGACCAGGGCGTTGTTGTGTTCAGCTTGATGCTATCAGCTAGGTGGCATCAGCTCGGTGCAATCAGCGCGAACGCATCAGGGCATGATGGGCGGGACGTAGGTCAGTGTCGTCCCCAGGGCCCAGAGCAGGAACAGTACCAGCGGGGTATGGACCAGCAGCTGGACGAAGGAGAACCCGATCAGGTCCCGCGCCTTGAGCCCCAGCACGCCCAGCAGCGGCAGCATGTAGAAGGGGTTGATCAGGTTCGGCAACGCCTCGGCGGCGTTGTAGATCTGCACCGCCCAGCCCAGGTGGTACTCCAGCTGGGTGGCCACCAGCATCACGTACGGGGCCTCGATGATCCACTTGCCGCCTCCGGACGGGATGAAGAAACCGAGAATCGCCGAGTACACGCCCATCAGCACCGCGAAGGTGTCGTGGCTGGAAATGTTGACGAAAAACTCTGAAATCACATGGGCCACGGTGTGGCCATCATTGCCCTGGACCGCCGTCATGATCGCGGCGATCGAGCCATACAGCGGGAACTGGATCAGCACCCCGGTGGTGGCGGGCACGGCCTTGGCCACGGCGTCGAGGAAGTAGCGCGGGCGCCAGTGCAGGAGTGCGCCGGCCATCAGGAACAGCAGGTTGTAGGTGTTGAGCCCCGAGATCGCCTGAATGGCCGGCTTGGTGGAAAACTCGTGGTACAGCCAGCCACCGGACAGCACCACCAGCAGAATGATCAGCAGCGGGCTGTGTTCCAGCCATTCGCCGGGCCGGGTGGGCTTGAGTGGCGGCGCCGGGGTGAAGCTCACGTCCACGCCACAGTCGTTGGCGTCCCGGGCGGTGCTGGCGTTGGGGGCGGTCATGTAGGCGACGACCAGCGACACCAGGATCAGTGCCAGCAACAGCACGCCGGATTGCCAGAGGAAGATGGTCTCGGTGAAGGGAATCACCCCGGTGATCGACAGGATGCCGGGCGGCAGGCTGGCCGGGTTGGCCTGCAACTGCGCCGCCGAGGACGACAGCCCCAGCGCCCAGACCGCACCCAGGCCGAGGTAGGCGGCAGCTCCGGCGGCGCGGTAGTCCATCTTCAGCTCGGTACGTCGGGCCAGGGCGCGTACCAGCAGCCCGCCGAAGACCAGGCTCAAGCCCCAGTTGAGCAGCGACGCGATCATGGAAATCAGCGCCACCCAGCAGACTGCCGAGCGTCCGTTCTTGGGTATCTTGGCCAGTTTGTCGATCAGCCTCGAGGCGGGACCCGAGCTGGCGACCACGTAGCCGCCGATGACCACGAAGGCCATCTGCATGGTGAAGGGAATCAGGCTCCAGTACCCGTCGCCGAAGGCTTTGGCGGTGTCGCTGGGCGTGGCGCCGATGGCCAGCGCGGCCACGGCCACGATGGCCAGGGCGAGTACGGCAAAGACCCAGGAATCGGGGAACCAGCGTTCGGCCCAGTTGGAGCAGCGCATGGCGAAGCGTGCACTGCCGCTGTCTTGCAGGGTGGGTTGTTGACTCATGATGGTGAGGCCTCGGATGTTGTTTTTATGAGGTATCAGCCACCCACCCGCCTTGGGGCGGAGGGTGGCGTATGCAGGGGTGAGTGGGTGGCGTCCGCCGCCTCCCGGGGTGTGACTTACCGCGCCAACGCCAGGGCGACGCCTTGACCTCCGCCGATGCACAGGGTGGCGAGGCCTTTCCTGGCGTCGCGGCGCAGCATTTCGTGCAGCAGGGTCACCAATACCCGGCAACCGGAGGCACCTATTGGATGACCCAGGGCGATGGCACCGCCATTGACGTTGACCTTCTGCGCGTCCCAGCCCAGCTCCTGGCCTACGGCCAGGGCCTGAGCAGCAAACGCTTCGTTGGCTTCGATCAGGTCCAGCTGCTCCAGTTTCCAACCTGCCTTGTCCAGGCAGCGGCGGGTAGCACTGACCGGGCCGATGCCCATGATCGCCGGATCGACGCCGGCATTGGCGTAGCCGGCGATGCGCGCCAGCACGGGCAGGCCGAGGGCCTTGGCCTTCTCGGCGCTCATCAGCAGCACCGCGGCGGCGCCGTCGTTGAGGCTGGAGGCGTTGCCGGCGGTGACGCTGCCGTCTTTCTTGAACGCCGGCTTGAGCTTGCCCAGGGAGTCGGCGGTGGTGCCGGCACGGGGCTGCTCGTCGGTGGCAAAGGCCACCGGGTCGCCCTTGCGCTGCGGGATCAGAATCGGGGTGATCTCATCGGCGAAGCGACCGGCTTCGATGGCGGCTACGGCCTTCTGCTGGGAAGCGGCGGCAAAGGCGTCCTGGTCTTCACGGCTGATGCCGTACGTGTCCACCAGGTTCTCGGCAGTGATGCCCATGTGGTAGTCGTTGAACGCGTCCCACAGGCCGTCGGTGATCATGGTGTCGACCAGTTTGGCGTGGCCCATGCGCAGGCCGGTGCGGGCGCCGGGCATTACGTAGGGGGCCAGGCTCATGTTCTCCATGCCGCCGGCGATGATCACCTCGGCGTCGCCGCAGCGAATCGCCTGGGCACCGAGGTGCAGGGCCTTGAGGCCGGAGCCGCAGACCTTGTTCAGGGTCATGGCCGGAACGGCGTTGGGCAGGCCGGCGAGGATCGAAGCCTGGCGTGCGGTGTTCTGCCCGGCACCAGCGGTGAGTACGTGGCCGAGGATCACCTCGTCGACCTGGGCGCCGTCGAGGCCGGTCTGTTCGAGCAGGCGGCGAATCACCGCGGCCCCCAGCTCCTGAGCCGGGATGGTGGCCAGCGAGCCCTGGAAACTGCCGATGGCGGTGCGGGTTGCGGCAACGATGACGACGTCTTGCATGGGTGGACTCCCACTGCGCTCAAGGGCGCTCAGGTATAAAACCGTGCCGCCAGGGGACGCGCCCATTGGCGGCGTGAACAAGGTGCTTCAGAAGGACATTTCGACCACGTCGTCCGGCACGACCAGGCGGCCGGCGGTCTTGGCGACGATTTCCTCGACGCTGACGCCCGGAGCCCGCTCGCGAAGGACAAAGGCGCCGTCTTCGATTTCCAGGTAGGCGAGGTCGGTGAGCACCTTGCGAATGCAGCCAGCACCGGTCAGCGGCAGGCTGCACCGCGGCAGCAGCTTGGATTCACCGTCCTTGGAGGCGTGGGTCATGGTGACAATGATGTTGTCGGCACCGGCCACCAGGTCCATGGCGCCGCCCATGCCCTTGACCAGTTTGCCGGGGATCATCCACGAGGCGATGTTGCCCGCGACATCCACCTCGAAGGCGCCGAGCACGGTGAGGTCGACGTGGCCGCCGCGGATCATGGCGAAGGAGGCGGCCGAGTCGAAGATGCTGGCGCCGCTGCGGGCGGTGACGGTCTGCTTGCCGGCGTTGATCATGTCGGCGTCGACCTGCTCATCGAGGGGGAAGGGGCCCATGCCGAGCAAGCCATTCTCCGACTGCAGCATCACGTCGATGGTGTCGGGCACGTAGTTGGCCACCAGGGTCGGGATGCCGATGCCCAGGTTGACGTAGTAACCGTCCTTGAGCTCGCGGGCGATGCGTTGAGCCATTTGTTCGCGGGAAAGTGCCATGTGGAATCCTCTAGTCACAGGCCTGGGGCGTGGCTGCGCACCGTGCGCTTCTCGATACGTTTCTGGAATCGGCCCTGGATCACCCGGTCGACGAAGATCCCGGGCGTGTGGATATGGGCCGGGTCCAGCTCGCCGGGTTCGACGATCTCTTCCACCTCGACCACCGTGATACGCCCGGCAGTGGCCACCAGTGGGTTGAAATTCTGTGCTGTGTGGCGGTAGATCACGTTGCCGAAGTGGTCGGCCTTCCAGCCTTTGACGATGGCGAAGTCACCGCGAATGGTCGGTTCGAGAATGTAGTGACGCCCCTCGAACTCGCGCACTTCCTTGCCGTCGGCGACCGGGGTGCCGTAACCGGTGGCGGTGAAGAAGGCCGGGATTCCGGCGCCGCCGGCGCGCAGTTTTTCGGCCAGGGTGCCTTGCGGGGTGAGTTCCACTTCCAGCTCGCCATCGAGCAGTTGCTGCTCGAACAGGGCGTTCTCGCCCACGTAGGAGGCGATCATCTTGCTGATCTGCCGGTCTTCCAGCAGGACACCCAGGCCGAAGCCGTCGACCCCGCAATTGTTCGATACCACGGTGAGATTGCGCACGGCGCGGCGACGGATTTCTTCGATCAGGTTTTCCGGAATACCGCACAGGCCAAAGCCGCCTGCCAGTACCGTCATGCCGTCGCTCAGCCCGTCGAGGGCCTGTTCATAGGTGCTTACGCGCTTGTCGAGACCCGCCATGTGACTATCTCTTATCGTTGTAATGGGGTGGCAGCCATATTCCTTGTGGCAGATTGATTTGTTAAGTTTGTTGTTTAAATCAATTAATAAGAAAAACAAATATATGACCGTCAAGCAGCTCCGGGCCTTTCTGGCTATCGCCCAGAATCTGTCCTTCGCCCAGGCGGGTGAGCGCCTGCACATGTCGCAACCGGCACTGAGCCTGGCGCTGAAAAGCCTGGAGGAGTCCCTGGGTGGACGGTTGCTGGTGCGTACCACGCGCAGCGTGGCCCTGACGCCGGAGGGTGAAACCCTGTTGCCGGTGGCCCTGCGTCTGCTGGCCGACTGGGATAACGCCGAAGAGTTGATGCAACAGCACTTCTCCCTGCAACTGGGCAAGGTCTCGGTGGCGGCCATGCCGTCTTTTGCGGGCAATCTGCTACCGGCGGTGCTCAAGGAGTTTCGCGAACGCTACCCCAAGGTCAACGTGGCAGTGCACGACGTGATCAACGAACAGGTGCTGGAGATGGTGCGCCATCGACGGGTGGAACTGGGCATCGCCTTCGAGCCGGAAACCCTGGAGGGCCTCAGCTTTACGCCGCTCTACAATGATCGTTTCGTGGCCGTGGTGCCGCGTGACTGCCCCTTGGCCGAGCAGACCGAGGTCAACTGGGAAACGCTGTTGAGTTATCCGTTCATCACCCTGCAACGCCCTTCGGCGGTGCGCCTGCTGCTCGAAGCCAGCGTTGCCGAACAGCACGGCCGCCTGCCGGTGGCCTTCGAAAGTCACCAGTTGGTCACGGTGGGACGCATGGTTGCCAATGGCCTGGGGGTCAGTGCCGTCCCGCAGCTGTGTGCCGGACAAATGCAGGAGCTGGGCGCCCACTGCCTCGTGCTCAAAGACCCCACGGTAACGCGTCGGGTCGGGGTGCTGCGCCTGCCGGACTACACGTTGTCCAGCGCCGCCGAGGCTCTGGGCGAGATGCTGGAGCGCAGCATCTCGCCCTGAGCGGCGGCCTGAGCGGGTTTACTGCTCGGGAATCTCTTTGTTGATCTTCTCGGCCATCTGCAGGTGATGTTCGAGCTTGGGCAGCATCTCCTTGGCGAACGCGGCAATCTCGGCGTCCTCGGATTGGCTGGCCTTCTGGAACAGCTCGATGGTCTGCTGGTGGGCCATGACCTGGTTGTTCATGTAGGCCTTGTCGAACGAGCTTTCGCCGCGCAGCTTGAGCACCAGGGCCTTGGCCTGGTTGATCAGCTCGGCGTCATCGGAGACTTCCAGTTCCTTCTGGGTGGCCAGGGTACTGAGCTGCTGGTTGGCCTTGGTGTGGTCATCGACCATGGACTGGGCGAATTCCTTGACCTCCGGGGACGTGGCCTTTTCCAGGGCCAGCTTGCCGGTTTCGATTTCCGCGATGCCTTTGGCCGAAGCTTCTTCGACGAAGTCTTCCGGGCTTACCTGCGCAGCCCGTTCGCCTGCGTGGAGCGCACTGGCGGAGCACAGCGCGACGACGGCGAATGCCGCCAGGGACAGTTGTTTGAGAGTGTGCATGGTCAACTCCTTGTGTGGATGTTCCCTGTGGTAGAAGGGGCCGCTGGCGACGAAGTTCAGAGAAAAAACTGCGATGCGCCCCAAGCCTGCACAACAGGCGAAACGGCTCGTGGGCCGTGGGATGCGGCCTACGGGCATTGAGGCGGAACGGCCTGTGACAGCCTCAGCGCTCCCGGGGCGGCTGCTCGTGGTCGTGGGTGGTGCGGTTGTTGACGCCTTCGCTCAGCGTGCCCAGGCGTTCGAGCTGGGAACCGGGGTCTTCATTGCCCGGATCGTCGAGTTCGGGATCGGTGTCGGTTTCGTGTTCATTGGGGCTCATGCTGGCAATCCTCGTAGGTGGTCCGGATGCGGCTGGTAAAGATAGGGCTGTGAGCCGAGCCGAACAGTTCAAGGGATTTGTTTGCGCACTGGTGTTTGCTTGGGCGCTGTTCGCGGCTGAAGCCGCTCCTACGGTCAGGGGGGGGCGCGGT
>JBLZZJ010000015.1:0-41934 GCA_050282285.1 Pseudomonas sp. | reverse complement strand
CCCGCGACCCCCGGCGTGACAGGCCGGTATTCTAACCGACTGAACTACCGCTGCGCGTCGGCCGGACTTTCGTCCGATTCACAAAGATGGTGGGTGATGACGGGATCGAACCGCCGACCCTCTGCTTGTAAGGCAGATGCTCTCCCGGCTGAGCTAATCACCCATCGCTTTGCGAGGCGCGCAATTTAAGGGGGGAACGATCCTAAGTCAACACCCTGCTTAAAGTTTTTCTCAAAACAGGCAAATTTCCTTTCAGTCGAACCACACCCGGTATGCACACCAAAGCACGATTGCGGGCCACCCGGGGCTCAAGGCCCCGCACGCAGGGTCAGCCGTGTGCTCACCCGATTTTCCTCGCCACGGTCCAGCCCGGCTTCGGTAATCGCGACCCCCTGCTCCTGCAGCGTGGTGAACCAGCGCAGCAACTGGGTGAACGGCGCGGGTTGCAGGCTGACCTGCAGCGCGCCGTCACTGTCGCTGTCCACCCGGTCAATGGCCAGGCCCTGTTCTGCAGCGCTCGCGGTAACCAGTCCTTGCAGGCGGGCCGGGTCCAGGCTGACCTGCGGCTTGAGCGCCACGCTACGAGCCTGCGGTGCTTTCTCCTGGAGGTAGGCATGCAGGGCACGTTCCTGCTCGAATGCGGCGCGCGCAGTTTGCAGCCGTTGCTGCGCCGGCTGCCAGAGCAGCAGGTACAGCAACACACCACCGACAAACAGCGCGAGCAGGCTTAGGGCCAGCCGATCACGCGGCGGCAGACTGCGCCAGCGCTGGGCCAGGGCGGACTCCTGCCAGTGGGCGGCCAGGGGCGTCTTCAAGGTACTCAGGCTGTCCATGTTCATCCTCCGATCACCAGACGTGCACTCACCCCGGCCGACTCGCGGTTGGCGGAGCCCATCTGCACCGCCAACCCCGCATCCTGCAGGCGGGTGCGCAACTGCTCCAGCTCATCGAACCCCGACGCCTGGACCTGCAACGCCAGGTCGCCCCGGGTGCTGCTGTAGTCCAGTTGCTGCACCTGCACCTGGCTGCCGTCGACCAGCATCGCCTGGCTCACCTCGGCCAGCAGCCCGAGCAGCCGCCCCTGGCCGCTGGCACCGCCGGCGCTCAGGTGCTGATCCAGCTGCGCCCGCAGGTTCACAAGCTTGGTGTCCTCGGGAAACAGTTCCCGGTACAGCGCCGCACTGGCCGCCGCGTAGTCATCGGCCTGGCGCTGCAGGTACCAGCCCTGCCCCAGGTTGAAGCCCCACTGCAGTACCAGCCAAAGGCCCAGCAGCCCTGCGACCGGCCGCCAGCGCTGCCAGTGGCTGCTGCCCTGCTGGACGGCAAACTCGGCCTGCGCCAGGTTCACCACAAGCGGCTGCTGCGCCAGCCAGCGATAGCCATCGGCAACGTCGGAGCGTTCATCAACCGGTTCCAGCACCGGCTCCGCTCCCGAGCGATACGCCACATGGGGTTGCGGACACACCGCCTGCAACGTCGGCCAGGTGTCAGAGTTCAAGGCCATGCGCGCCACATCGGCGCCCCCCAGCAGCCAGCGCGATTCGAGGTGCAGCAGTTGGGTGCCCTCACGAGGCAGCAGATCGGCATCCACCGCGATGCTGTGTGGCGGCTGCGGGCACAACCCGATCCAGCCGGCCAGCCAGGTACGGCGGACGGCAAAGACCCGATGGCGTCCGTCGTCCAGCACTTCGCCCAGGGCCAGGTGCATCTGCTCGACGTCCTCGGCCAGCAGTTCCTCGACCGCGAACGGCAACGCCTGACGCAGCCAGCGCGCCTTCTGGGTGGGCAGGCGCACCGCGCACGCCGTCACCGCCTCCACCGGCAGCACCAGCGTCCAGGCGCCGGCCAGCTCGGCCACCGCCTCGGCGAAAGGCATCCGCTGGCTGTCATTGCCCTCGACACGCTGCACCAACAGGTCCGCCCGGACCTCACTCGTGGCCTCCGGCGGCAGGAACAGGTAGGTCTGACTCATGGTTCGACTTCCTTGACGGGTTCGGGTGGCGCGCCGCTCTGCCCCAGATCACGGGCCAGGACATACACCTTGCCGTCGCTGGCGCGCTGCAGGGTGCTGCGTAAAACCTGACGGCGGTCGCCCACCGTCACTTCGCTGGTCGCCTGAAAATACTGGCTGCCCACCGCCAGGGCCTGGCTCTGCACCTGCAGGCCGGGCAGTTGGGCGAGAAAACTCGGTACGTCCGGATAGCCCTGGCCGCGCCGGGCTGCCACCAGCCCCTGGGCCGTGCTCAGGGGAATGCCGTCAGCCAGGCTGGCAAGCACCCAGGCGTTCGCGGTGTTGACGTTCAAAGTAGCATCCGCCGGCAAGGCCGTGACGAAGGGCAGCAGGCGCTGGTAATCGGCTTCGGTCATCTCCAGCAGCAGGCGCAACTCCGAGACGTCGGCCAGGCGTCGATTGGCCGTCCGATAAGGCGGCGCCAGCAGCAGGTACTGATTGTCTTCGGCGCCGAAGCCGCCACTCGGCTCCTGGTCGGCATCCAGCCAATCGGCCAAGCGCTCGGCGTAGGGGGTCTCGATCTGCAGGATCAGCAACAGACGACGGAACTGGGCCACCGCCGCCTCGTTGACCTGCCCCTGGCGCACCAGGCTGTTGAGGTTGAAGCGCCCGCTCGGATCGCTGATGCGCAGCAGCAACTCACCACCCTCATCCAGCGCAAAGGAGGACTGGGGCATGGCCCAGGGCTCGCCCAGGTGATCCACCGGGGCCCGCGGATCGCCCTGTTGCAGGTCGCGGCGCAGGATCGCCTTGGCCAGGGTCTCGCCGCCCAGGGCGTAGTGCCAGGCCTGCCGCACGTGCAGCTGGTTGGCGCTGCTGCGGATCGACAGTTGCTGGCGGGCGATGATGCCGGCGCTGACCACCGTCACCACGGCGACCACCAGCAACACGGTAATCAGGGCCATGCCTCGCTGCCGGCTCATGGCAAGGGCTCCTGGCCATCCGGGAGTTCGGGGGCCTGGCCAAGGTTGTCAGGCAGCACATCCGGCAGGCGCAGCACCCGGCGCAGCTCGCCGTAACGGCGGTGCTCGAGTACCAGTTCGACCGCGCGCGGCAGGTCTTCCAGCGCCTCGTCCTCGGTGCGACCGAGAGGCGGCCAGGAAGGCAGCCAGGCACCCTCTTTGTCCAGATAACGCAGTTGCACACGCGTTACCCCATCCAGCGCCTGTTGTACCTGCGGCTGCGTGTCCTGGGCTTGATCGAGAACGCTCCAATAGCGCCGCTGCCACTGCTCGCCGCTCAGTTGCCAGCGTACCCGTTGCAGATTGGCGCGCGGGCTGCCCAAGGGGTTGCGCCAGCCGGCACGGGTCCACTCGATGGCGCTGCCACCCTCGTCGTCACCCAGCAGTGCGGCCCGAGCTTCGCCAAACGGGTCACGCACCGGGCGTACCACGACCTGGGCCAGGTCGCGCTCGAAGGCGCCCATCGCGCGTACCAGCTCGCGCAGTTGCTGCTCGTGGGCACGGGTGGTGCTGTCGGTGCGCAGCACGCTGTCGAGCATGCGATAAGTGCCCAGCGCCAGCAGCGCAAAAATGGCGATGGCGATCAGCAGCTCAAGCAGGGTGAAGCCCCGTGAGCGGTTCATAGTGGCTCACCGAGAAAACCGCTCAGGCTGACCACTGCCCGCTCCCGCAGATCACCTGCCAGGCCACTGGCGGGACGTGGCGCCACCCACAGGGTGACGCGGCGCATGCTGGGCTCGCTGGTGGCTTCTATTTCGCTCTGCCATAGCCAGCGGCGCCCGGCGAAGGTCACTTCGCCCTGGTCGCGGCCATCGGCGACGGCGGTCTGCTCCAGCTGCAATTCGACCAGACGGTTGTCGGCCACCCACATGGCCAGGGTCTTGTCCTCCAGCCGCGAGGCGGTTTGCAGGCTGCGCGCGGTGGCCGTCAGCACGCTGGCCGCCACCAGGGCGAATATCGCCAGGGCCACCAGCACTTCGAGCAGGGTGAAACCGCGCGCGTGTTTCATCCACGGCCTCCCGCCGGCGCGGCCTGTTCGACCGTGGGCAAGCGGAAACCATCGCTGGACAGGCGCAGGCGCATGCCGCCCTGGCGACGTTCGCCAATGCGCAGCAGGAACGGACTCATTTCGCCGCTGGAGAGGATCACCAGGTGCGGCGCAAGCGTGTTTGCCGGCTTGTCGCCGGCCGGCGCCGGCAAGGCCAGTGGCTCGCCCTCCAGTTCGACACTCAGCTCGGCCCAGGCCGGCAGGCGATGGGGTTTGCCCGACAGCGCCTGCCACTGCCGGCGAAGCGGGTCGTAGGCCAGCACCTGATAGCTGTCAGCCGCCAGCGACAGGCCGTATTCGCGGTTATCCAGCACCGCTTCTTCGGCGAGCACACCGATCAGCCCGGCCAGCCGCTCGGCCTCGTTGCGCAACTCCCGTTGCGGACCGGCAATACCGGTGCTGAGCACCGCCAGGCCGATCAACACGCCGAGGATGACCAGCACCACCAGCAGCTCGATCAGGGTAAAGCCGCGCCCCGCGAGCGGACGCCCGCGATGCGCCATCGCCAACCGACCGAGCCCCATGGCTCAGCGCCGTCCCATCACAGGTCCCAGTTGCCGATGTCGGCATCCAGGCCGCTGCCGCCCTGTTTGCCATCGGCACCCAACGAGTACAGGTCGAACGCGCCCTTGGTGCCCGGCGCCAGGTACTGGTAGACATTGCCCCAGGGGTCGATCGGCAGGCGCTTCAGATAGCCGTCGACGTTCCAGTTCTTCGCCGGTGGGTTGCCGGAGGGTTTGCGCACCAGCGCTTCCAGCCCTTGCTGGGTGCTCGGGTAGACCTGGTTGTCGAGCTTGTACATGTCCAGGGCGGCGCCGATGGCCTTGATGTCGCCCTGGGCCACGGTGACCATGGCCTGGTCCGGACGGTTCATCACCTGCGGCACCACCAGCGCCGCGAGAATGCCGAGGATCACCACCACCACCATGATCTCGATCAGGGTAAAACCCGCCTGCACCGTACGTCGCAACGATCTTCTGTTCACCTGATTACCCCACCAGTTGATTGAGAGAAAGGATCGGCAGGAGGATGGCCAGAACGATGACCAACACCACTGCCCCCATGAACACCAGCATGAATGGCTCGAACAGACCGACCAGCAAGGCGATCTGCGCACCCAGGTCGTTTTCCTGGTTGCGCGCGGTGCGCGCCAGCATCTGATCCAGTTCGCCGGAGCGCTCGCCGCTGGCGATCATGTGCAGCATCATCGGCGGGAATTGCCCGCTGGCCTCCAGCGCGCGGGTCAGGCTGCCGCCTTCGCGGACCTTTTGCGCGGCCACCACCACCTCGGCGCGAATCACCCGGTTGGCGATCACCTCGGCACCGATGGCCAGGGCCTCGACCAGGGGCACGCCGCTCTGGGTGAGGATCGCCAGGGTCGAGGCGAAACGCGCGCAATCCGTGGCCCGGATCAGCCGCCCGACCAGGGGAATGTGCAGCAGGAACCCATGCCAGCGCAGCCGGACCTTGTCGTCGCGCAACGCCCAGCGCAGGGTGAAGAACCCCGCCACCGCCAGCAGCGCCGCCAGCCAGCCCCAGTTCTTCACCCATTCGCTAAGCGCGATCAGACCCCGAGTCAGAACCGGCAGGGTCTGTCCGGAGTCGACAAACACCCGCACCACGTCCGGCACCACGTAGCCGAGCAGGAAGCCGACGATCAGCAGCGACGCGCACATCAGGATCACCGGGTACAGCAGGGCCAACTGGATCTTCTGCCGCGACTGCTGGCGTTGTTCGGTGTAGTCGGCCAGTTGCTCCAGCACCGGCCCCAGGTGCCCGGCATGCTCGCCGGCCGCCACGGTGGCGCGGTACAGATCGGGAAAGGCCGCCGGGAATTCTTTCAGGCTACCGGCCAGGTCGTGCCCTTCCAGCACCCGCGCCCGCACCGCCAACAACATGCCCTGGATGCGCGGCGAACGGGCCTGGGCCGCCGCCGCGCGCAACGCTTCTTCGATGGGCAGCGCAGCCTGTACCAGGGTCGCCAGCTGCCGGGTCAGCAGGGCCAGGTCCCGCGCCGACAGCCCACGAGCCAGGCTGAAATAGCCGGCTGTGCTGGCCTGCTCCCGAGTACGGGTGGCCTTGACCTCCAGCGGCGCCAGTTGCCGGTCACGCAACAGCTGGCGCACCTGGCGGGCGCTGTCGGCCTCCAGCACGCCTTTCTGCTGGCGACCGTTGTTGTCGAGGGCGAGGTACTCGAAGGCGGCCATTTATTCTTCCTGAGTCACGCGCAGCACTTCTTCCAGGCTGGTCACCCCCTCCAGCACCTTGCGCCGGCCATCCTCACGGATGCTTGGGCCCAAGGTGCGGGCATGGCGGGTCATGTCCTGTTCGGAGGCCGCGCTGTGGATCAGCGTGCGCAGGCGGTCATCGAACACCACCAGCTCGTAGATCCCCGTACGCCCGCGATACCCCTGCTGGTGGCACTGGCCGCAGCCCCGGGGCCGATGCAGCGTCGGCGCCTGTTCCGTCGAGAGGCCCAGGCGTGCACATTCGGCGGTATCGGCCTGATACGCCTCCTTGCAATGCGGGCAGAGCACCCGTACCAGGCGCTGCGCCAACACGCCCAATAGCGAGGACGACAGCAGAAAAGGTTCAACACCCATGTCCACCAGGCGAGTGATCGCGCCTATGGCGCTGTTGGTGTGCAGGGTCGAGAGCACCAGGTGGCCGGTCAGCGAGGCCTGCACGGCGATTTCGGCGGTCTCCTTGTCACGGATCTCCCCCACCATCACCACGTCCGGGTCCTGGCGCAGGATTGCCCGCAGGCCGCGGGCGAAGGTCATGTCGACCTTGGTGTTGACCTGGGTCTGCCCGATGCCTTCGAGGTGGTATTCGATCGGGTCTTCGACGGTAAGGATGTTGCGCGTGCGGTCATTGAGGCTGACCAGACTGGCGTAGAGGGTAGTGGTCTTGCCCGAACCGGTTGGCCCGGTGACCAGCAGGATGCCGTGGGGCCGGCGTACGGTTTCTTCCATCACCTGCCGGTCCCGAGCGCTCATGCCCAGGTGTTGCAGGTTGAGGCGCCCGGCCTGCTTGTCCAGCAGGCGCAGCACCACCCGCTCGCCGTTGGCCGATGGCAGGGTCGACACGCGGATGTCCACCTCGCGCCCGCCGACCTTCAGGGATATGCGCCCGTCCTGGGGAATACGCTTCTCGGCGATGTCCAGCCGCGCCATGACCTTGATCCGCGACACCAGCAGGGCCGCCAGTTCGCGTTTGGGCTCCAGCACCTCACGCAGGATGCCGTCCACGCGAAAGCGCACTACCAGGCGTTTTTCGAAGGTTTCCAGGTGAATATCGGAGGCGTTTTCCTTGATCGCTTCGCCGAGGATGGCGTTGATCAGGCGAATGATCGGGGCGTCGTCTTCCTGCTCCAGCAGGTCCTCGGTTTCCGGCACCTGCTCGGCCAGTGCCGCCAGATCGAGGCGACCGCCGAGGTCTTCGGCCAGTTGCATGGAGCCGCTTTCATGCTGATAGGCACGGGCCAGGGCCTGCTCGAAGGCTTCGCGAGTCAACGCTCGCAGGGGCAATTGGCGACCGATGAAGCGCTGGGCTTCCGCCAGGGCCACCAGTTCGACCGCCGGGCGATGGGCCAGGCAGGCCGTGTCGGCCTCGGTCACCACCACCACGCCATGGCGCCTGGCAAAGCTGAACGGCAGACGACGCGGCGAACTTTCTGCGAGTGGAGCGTTCATTTTGAGCGTGCCCTGAAACGGTAAGTGTGTGCGCTGCCCGGTCAGTTCAGACCGCTCGTACGACCACAGTTCCGTCGGTTAATTGTTATTGTTATTCCGCTGTAGCGCGCAAGCACTGAGCTATCTTTAGCATATCGCACGCTTCGGTACATCACCCGGGGAGGGGCTGCCAAATGCATGCTAACGGTCTATGATCCAGGCGCGCCGCACACCGCATAACAATAATTTCCCGGAGTGACGCAGTTGCCTTTTTCGGTATCCCGACGCTGGGTACACGAGCGCGCCATCCCTCTGGTGGGTGCTGCGCTGGTCGTTGCCATGAGCGTCAGCCTCGCCTTGCAGACCATGGACTGGCTGCGCCTTGTGCGTGCCCCGCTCCAGGCGGACCCCGCCAGTACCTCCAACATGCCCTCCCCCGTAGTCAGCCAGCGGCTGCAGCATCTGTTCGACGCCAGCCAGTTGAGCGGCGACGCTCCCGCGCCGGCCACCAGCATGCGCCTGGTTCTGCTCGGCAGCTTCGTGCATGCCGACCCGGCGCGCTCCAGCGCCATTCTCAGCCTGGATGGCGGGACCGCACGGCGCTTCAGCGTCGACAGTGACGTCAGCAACGGCGTGCGCCTGCACGCCGTACACGCTGATCACATCGAGCTCATGCGCAATGGCCGGCGTGAAAGCCTGGCCTTCCCCCGCAGCAAATCGCCCACCAACGTGCCCGACACGCCCGCACCGGACGCACTCGACCAGCTCAGCGAACTGGAAGCCGGGAACCTCGAACAACTGCGCGAACGCATGGACGCCCTGCGTCAGCAAATGGAGGCATCCGGCACCCTGGAGCCGGAAACCGACACCACCGAACCGCCTACGGAAAGCGAATGACCCGATGACGCCACTTTTCTCGCACCTCACCTTCGCCCTGCTGGCCGCCGGCCTGGCCATCGCGCCACTGCCCCTGAGCGCTTCCAGCACACCGACGTCGGCGCCACTCAGCCAGCAGGAAGAAAGCTGGACCATCAACCTCAAGGGCGCGGACATCCGTGAGTTCATCGACCAGGTGGCGCAGATCACCGGAGAAACCTTCATCGTCGACCCCCGGGTGAAGGGCCAGGTCAGCGTGGTGTCCAGCACGGCGCTGGGCTTGAGCGAGGTCTATCAGTTGTTCCTTTCGGTCATGGCCACCCACGGTTTCAGTGTGGTGACCCAGGACGGCCAGTCGCGGATCGTGCCCAATGCCGAGGCCAAATCCGAAGCCGGCCGTGGCCGCGACGCCGCAGACCAGCTGGAAACCCGCCTGATCCAGGTCCAACACGGTTCGGCGACCGAACTGATCCCGCTGATCCGGCCGCTGGTTCCGCAGTTCGGGCACCTGGCAGCGGTGACATCCGCCAACGCCATCATCATCAGCGACCGCCGTGCCAATATCGCCCGCATCGAAGACCTGCTGCGCCAGCTCGATCAGAAAGGCAACGCCGACTACAGCGTCTACGACATGCGCCACGGTTGGGTGATGGACGCCGCCGAAGTGCTCAAGGCGTCCCTGGACCGGGGCCAGGCCAAGGGCGCGACCAGCACCCAGGTAATCGCCGACGGGCGCACCAACCGCCTGATCATCCTCGGCCCACCGGCGGCCCGCGCCAAACTGGTGTCGCTGGCCCAGTCCCTCGACAGCCCGACCAGCCGCTCGGCCAATACGCGGGTGATCCGTCTGCGCCACAACGATGCCAAGACTCTGGCGGAAACCCTCAGCGAGGTCTCCGAGCAACTGCAACCAAAGGACGGCGGGGAAACCACTAGCCGCCCGCAAACCGTGCTGATTCGCGCCGATGAGAGCCTGAACGCCCTGGTATTGCTGGCCGAGCCCGATGTGGTGGCGACCCTGGAAGATATCGTTCGGCAATTGGACGTACCCCGCGCCCAGGTGATGGTGGAAGCCGCCATCGTCGAGGTTTCCGGCGACGTCACCGATGCCCTCGGCGTGCAATGGGCGGTGGATGCCCGTGGCGGCACCGGCGGCCTGGGCGGGGTCAATTTCGGCAACACCGGCCTGTCGGTCGGCACGGTGCTGCAGGCCATCCAGGATCAGCGCAACGACATCGACAACCCGGCTCTGAACAACCTGCCGGACGGGGCCATCATCGGCCTCGGCACCGACAGCTTCGGCGTGCTGATCACCGCCCTGTCGTCCAACACCAAGAGCAACCTGCTGTCGACGCCCAGCCTGCTGACCCTGGACCACCAGAAAGCGGAGATCCTGGTCGGGCAGAACGTGCCCTTCCAGACCGGCTCGTTCACCACCAGCGCCTCGGGAGCGGACAACCCCTTCACCACCATCGAACGCCAGGACATCGGCGTTACTCTGAAAGTCACCCCGCACATCAACGAAGGCGCCACCCTGCGCCTGGAAATCGAACAGGAAATATCGTCGATTGCCCCCACCGCCCAGGGCGTCAACGCGGTGGACCTGATCACCAACAAACGCTCGATCAAGAGCACCATCCTCGCTGAAGATGGCCAGGTCATTGTGCTCGGTGGGCTGATCCAGGACGACGTCACCCAGACCGACTCGAAAGTGCCGCTGCTGGGCGATATTCCGTTGCTCGGCCGGCTGTTCCGCTCGACTCGGGACACTCGGGTCAAGCGCAACCTGATGGTGTTCCTGCGCCCCAGTGTGATCCGCGATGCGGCTGGCCTGGCGGCGATCTCCGGCAAGAAATACAGCGACATCCGCGTACTCGGCGACATCCGCGAAGGCTACCGGCCAGGCATCCTGCCCAAGGACCCGGAGCGGCTGTTCGAACAGAACCCTGGGGGACCGGCGGTGGACCTGCGTCAGTAAGCCCCCGCAGAACGAAAAAGCCCCGGCCAGTACCGGGGCTTTTTCATGGGCGTTCAATCCACGTCGATCATCGCTATTCGGGCCAGTGCCAGGCAGGCGCGTCCAGCATTCCCTGGCCAACCACCTGCGTTTCGCCCATCACCTTTTCCAGCACGATCGAATTGCACCCCTCGTCCTGCTGCAAGGCAGCAATCAAACGGCTGGCATGGGACACCACCCACACCTGGCACTGCTGCGATGCCTGGATGATCAGGCGCGCCAAAGCCGGCAGCAAATCCGGGTGCAGACTGGTCTCCGGTTCGTTCAGCACCATCATGGTCGGTGGTCGTGGCGTCAGCAGCGCGGCGATGAGCAGCAGGTAACGCAAGGTGCCGTCCGACAGCTCCGCCGCCGACAGCGGCCGCAACAGCCCTTCCTGGAAAAACTCGATGGCAAAGCGCCCGCCCTGCAGCGGCTGGATATTCAGGCGCGCACCGGGAAACGCATCACTCACCGCACGCTGCAACGCCTCGGGGTCACCGATTTCGCGAATGGTCTGCAACGCCGCCGCCAGATCCCGCCCGTCGTGGTGCAATACCGGCGTGCGCGTGCCCAGTTGTGGCTGGCGAACCGGCGCGTCCACATCGCTGCGAAAGTGATCGTAGAAGCGCCAGCCACGGATACTTTCCCGCAACAGCAGGACTTCCGGCGAGCCGCGCAGGCTGCCCACTTGGTCGAACAGACTATGATAGTTGGGCGTGTGCTGGGCCAGTACGTCCCAGCCGCGTCCCTCGCGGGTACGCACCAGCGGCCCGGAACGCTGGACCAGCAGGCTGGCCGGGCGGTAGAGCGGACCGGCCCAGATGCATTCTTTCTTCACCTCCGGGTCCAGGCTGAAGAAGGACCGGCTGGGTTCCGGCAGCCCGAGGGAAATCGCATAGCTGTAATCGTCTCCGGCAAATCCCAGACGCAGACGTTTGACACCCTGGCGCACGGTTGCCTCGACCGGCACCTCCCCGCTGCGCATACGCCGGGTGATGGACTCCGGCCCGGCCCAAAAGGTGGAATCCAGGCCGCCTTCGCGGGCCAGCGCATTGATCACCCCGCCCTGGGCCGTCTCAGCCAGCAGGCGCAAGGCACGATACAGATTGGACTTGCCGCTGCCGTTGGGACCGGTGATCAGGTTCAACCGGTCCAGCGGCACCACCAATTTATTGATCGAGCGGTAATTGGCCACCGCGAGGGTTTTGAGCATGGCGAAGCGCTTGGCTGGGAATGTCCCGGAGTATGGGATGCCCCGGGCCGTTAAGAAACCCCAGGGCAGATGCGCGGGCACGCCCGGCCGCTCCTACAGGTGGCAGATCGTAGCCTGGGTTGAGCGAAGCGATACCCGGGAAAGCCAAAGCAATCTGGGGCGCAGGGCGTCAGTCGGTGTAGATCATCTTGCGGCTCATGCCGCCGTCGACCATGAACTCCTGGCCGGTGACGAAACCTGAATGCGGCGAAAGCAACCAGGCGACCATGGCCGCAACGTCTTCGACCTTGCCGACCCGACCGACCGGGTGCTGAGCGTGGTCCGCCGATGACAGCGGGTCGGCGCGCTGCTCCGACGGATCGCGGGAGTCGATCCAGCCAGGGCAGACCGCATTGACCCGAACCTCGGGCGCCAGGCTGATGGCCAGCGAATGGGTCAGGGCCAGCAGCCCGCCCTTGCTCGCCGCATACGCCTCGCTGTTGGCTTCGGACTGGTGAGCCCGGGTCGAGGTCAGGTTGACGATGGCCCCACGGTGCGCGCGCAGGTACGGCACGCAATGCTTGGCCAACAACATCGGGCCACTGAGGTTGATCGCCAGCGTGCGATTCCAGCGCGCCAGGCTGAGGCTTTCCAGCTGTGGGTTATAGGGATCGGCCACCGCGGCATTGCAGACCAGGGCATCGAGACGCCCGAACTGCCCGAGAATCTCGGCAACGCCTGTGACGATCTGCTCTTCCTGGGACACGTCCATGGCAACGAACCAGGCGTTATCCCCCAGGGCCTTGGCCACCTTGGAGCCGCGCTCGCGCTCGACATCCGCCAGCACCACCTGCCAGCCCTCGGCGATCAGCCAGGCGGAAATACCCAGACCGATGCCCCGTGCAGCGCCGGTGACCAGCGCCACCTTGCCGCCGGAGCGACCGGCGCTCCAGTCGAGCGCGACCTGCTCGCTCAAAGCGCTGCCAGACCGCGTGCCAGATCCGTCTGCAGATCAGCCAGGTCTTCCAGGCCAACTGCCACACGGATCAGGTTGTCACGGATACCCGCATTGGCCCGCTCCTGTGGCGACAGGCGCCCGTGGGAGGTGGTTGCCGGATGGGCGATGGTGGTCTTGGTGTCGCCCAGGTTGGTAGTGATCGAGATCACTCGGGTGGCGTCGATGAAACGCCAGGCGGCTTCCTTGCCACCCTTGACCTCGAAGCTCACCACGGCGCCGAAGGCGCGCTGCTGACGCTTGGCCAGTTCGTGCTGCGGATGGCTTGGCAGGCCGGCGTAGTAGACATGCTCGATACCGGGCTGCTGCTCCAGCCACTCGGCCAGGGCCATGGCGCTGGCACAATGGGCCCGCATGCGCACACGCAGGGTTTCCAGGCCCTTGAGGAAGATCCAGGCATTGAACGGGCTCAGGGTTGGCCCAGCCGTACGCAGGAAGCCAACGACCTCCTTCATCAACTCGGCACGCCCTGCTACCACGCCGCCCATGCTGCGGCCCTGACCATCGATGTACTTGGTCGCCGAATGCATGACCACATCCGCGCCCAGCTTCAGCGGCTGCTGCAAGGCCGGGGTGCAGAAGCAGTTGTCCACCGCCAGCAAGGCACCCTTGCTGTGAGCGATGTCGGCCAACGCCGGAATATCCACCAGCTCGGCCAGCGGGTTGGACGGCGACTCGACGAACAGCAGCTTGGTGTTGGGCTTGAACGCCGCCTGCCAGGCGTCCAGGTCGGACAACGGTACGTAGTCGACCTCGACGCCGAAACGCTTGAGGTACTTCTCGAACAGGCTGATGGTGGAGCCGAACACGCTGCGCGATACCAGCACGTGGTCGCCGCCGTTGCACAGGCTCATGACGATGGCCATGATCGCCGACATCCCCGAGGAGGTCGCCACGGCCTGCTCGGCGCCTTCCAGGGCAGCGATGCGCTCTTCGAAGGCGCGCACGGTCGGGTTGGTGTAGCGCGAATAGACGTTGCCCGGGACTTCACCGGCAAACCGCGCCGCAGCATCGGCCGCCGTGCGGAATACATAGCTGGAAGTCGGATAGAGGGCTTCGCTGTGCTCACCCTCCGGGCCGCGCTGCTGCCCGGCGCGTACGGCCAGGGTGTCGAAACCGACGTCGGTGAGGTCGCTGTCGAGGCGACCGGCCTGCCATTCTTCTGTCATGTTCCTTCCCTCGAAACCACGGCCTTGGCGGGCGCCTTGCGGCGCCGGCCAGGACTTAATTGTTGTACAGATCGATGATCGCGCTGACCGCCTGCGACTTGACCTTGCTCGCATCGTTGCGCGCTTGCTCGATGCGGTTCAGGTAGGCCTCGTCGACGTCACCGGTGACGTACTTGCCGTCGAACACCGCGCAATCGAAGTTGTCGATCTTGATCTTCTTGCTGCCACTGACCGCCTCGATCAGGTCCGGCAGGTCCTGGTACACCAGCCAGTCGGCACCGATCAGCTCGCAGACCTCTTCGGTGGTGCGACCGTGGGCAATCAGCTCGTGGGCGCTGGGCATGTCGATGCCGTAGACGTTCGGGTAGCGCACCGCCGGCGCCGCCGAGCAGAAGTAGACGTTCTTCGCGCCGGCTTCGCGGGCCATCTGAATGATCTGCTTGCAAGTGGTGCCGCGTACGATGGAGTCGTCCACCAGCATCACGTTCTTGCCGCGGAACTCCAGCTCGATGGCATTGAGCTTCTGGCGCACGGATTTCTTGCGTGCCGCCTGGCCCGGCATGATGAAGGTCCGGCCGATGTAGCGGTTCTTGACGAAGCCTTCGCGGAACTTCACGCCCAGGTGGTTGGCCAGCTCCAGCGCCGCAGTACGGCTGGTGTCCGGAATCGGGATGACCACGTCGATGTCATGCTCGGGACGCTCGCGCATGATCTTGTCGGCCAGCTTCTCGCCCATGCGCAGACGCGCCTTGTAGACCGAGATGCCATCCATGATCGAATCCGGACGCGCCAGGTAGACGTGTTCGAAGATGCACGGGGCGTATTTCGGGTTGGCGGCGCACTGACGGGTGAACAGCTTGCCTTCTTCGGTGATATACACCGCCTCGCCCGGGGCGAGGTCACGAATCAGGGTGAAGCCGAGCACATCCAGGGACACGCTCTCGGAGGCGATCATGTATTCCACGCCTTCGTCGGTATGACGCTGGCCGAAAACGATCGGGCGAATGCCGTTGGGGTCGCGGAAACCGACGATGCCGTAGCCGGTGATCATTGCCACCACGGCGTAGCCACCCAGGCAGCGCTCGTGCACGTGGGTCACGGCGGCGAACACGTCTTCCTCGGTGGGCTGCAGCTTGCCGCGTTGCGCCAGCTCATGGGCGAACACGTTGAGCAGCACTTCCGAATCGGAGTTGGTGTTCACGTGGCGCAGGTCGGACTCGTAGATTTCCTTGGCCAACTGCTCGACGTTGGTCAGGTTGCCGTTGTGCGCCAGGGTGATGCCGTACGGCGAGTTGACGTAGAACGGTTGCGCTTCGGCAGAGCTGGAGCTGCCTGCAGTCGGGTAGCGGACATGGCCGATACCCATGTGACCGACCAGGCGCTGCATGTGGCGCTGCTGGAAGACATCGCGCACCAGACCGTTGTCCTTGCGCAGGAACAGCCTTCCATCATGGCTGGTCACAATACCGGCAGCATCCTGGCCGCGGTGCTGGAGAACGGTGAGACCGTCATACAGCGCCTGATTGACGTTCGATTTACCGACGATACCGACAATGCCACACATGTGACGCAACCCCTACTCAATGAAACAGGCTAATTAGAAGGCCCTTGCGGCAATGTAGGCCGCAGGAGTTCTTCTTTGAACGGCAGTTCAGCGGGTGCGCTGATGCCGCTTGCAAGCCACTCGCTGGACATCCCCAGAATGAGGTTTTTCGACCAGTCCGCAACCATCAAAAAGTGAGGCAGCAAGGTAGATTGCTGCCACCACGAATCCTGCTGCACGGGCGCCAGGCTGAGCAGCCCGACCACAAGAACGACCAGCAAACCGCCCCGCGCGGCACCAAATACCATACCCAGGAAACGATCGGTTCCGGAAAGTCCCGTGACGCGAATCAGTTCACCAATCAGGTAGTTGACCATGGCTCCGATCAGGAGCGTGCAGACAAATAGCAGAGCGCAGGCCGCGATGACTCGGGCCGACGGTGTTTCAATGAATTCGGTAAGGTGCAGGGACAGGGCGCCGCCAAACATCCAGGCGACCACACCGGCGACGATCCAGGTGAGCAGGGACAAGGCCTCTTTGACGAAGCCACGGCTCAAACTGATCAGACTCGATACGGCGATGATGGCGATAATCGCCCAATCGACCCAGGTGAATGCCACGATTCAGGCTACCGACGGAAAAGGCGCTGCATTTTAGCAGAGCCCCTGCCCTCGGTTAAACAAAGGATTACACCCAACAGAAAAACAGCGACTAGCTGCTCTCCGGCTGGAAGCGCACGACGAAGCCATTGAGCTTCTGCTGGCGATTGAGCAGGTCACGCAGGCGATCTGCTTCTGCGCGCTCGACCAGCGGCCCGACGAACACGCGATTCATGCCGTCGGCAGTGCGAATGTAGGCGTTGTAGCCCTGGCTGCGCAGGGTCTTCTGCAGGGTTTCGGCATTTGGGCGGCTGGACAGGCTGGCCAACTGCACCGACCAGCTCACTGGCAGCGTATTGGCATCCAGGCGGCTGGAAGGAGCAGGCACTTCGGCCTTTGGCGGAGCAGCCGGGGCGACCGCAGGAGGGGCCGGCGTTGGCGGAGCAGCAGCGAAAGGCGGTTGCTCGACCTCGGGGGCAGCAGCAACCTCACCCTCCTCCGGTATCGGCTCCTGAGGCAGCGCTTCAGGCTCGGGCACTGTCACGGATTGCATTTCGATGGTCGGCATGACCGGCGTTTGCGGCATCGCAGGCGCATCCACGACCACGTGGCGCAATTCGTCTTCACGCGACAGCAACATCGGGATGAAGATAACCGCCAGCGCCACCAGCACCAACGCGCCGACCATGCGTTGCTTGAGCCCTTTATCCAGCAAAGCCATCCTGCATTTCCCCTTTGGCATGGCGGGCCAGCCATTCCAGGGCCTCGGCCACGCAGTAAAACGATCCGAACAGCAGAATCTCGTCATCCGCCGTCGCGCGAGCACATTGTGCCAGCAACGCGGCGTGAACGTCGCCATACGCCTGCACATTCGCCCCTTGCAGTCGCAGGTGCGCCTGTAGTTCGTCGGCCGAACGCGAACGCTCGGTGGGCAGGGTAACGACGGCCCAATCAGCGATCTCTTCCAGCAGCGGCCTAACTACACCGGGCAAATCCTTGTCGGCGAGAAGACCGAAAACCGCCAGCCGCTTGCCGGCTACCGGCCTGGCAGACAGGCGCTGCGCCAGGTAGTCGGCAGCATGGGGATTATGCCCAACATCCAGCAATAGCGTGAGCGACTTGCCTTGCCAATTCAGTACACGGCGGTCGAGACGACCCGTTACCCGCGTGGCAATCAGGGCATTGACGATGCGCTCCGGCTGCCAGGGCAGACCCAGCAAGGCGTAGGCCTGCAGGGCCAGGGCGGCGTTTTCCATGGGAAGATCGAGCAACGGCAAGGCATCGAGGCGCAGCACCTGGCCGCGCTCATCGAGACCGAACCAGCTCCAGCTGTCCGCCTCGACGACTAGGCCGTAGTCCAGGCCGCGACGGAAAAACGGACAGTCCAGCGTAGCGACCTGCTGCAGCAGCGGCAGCGGTGGATCGATATCGCCGCACAGCGCAGGCTTCCCTGCGCGCAGAATGCCGGCCTTCTCGAAGGCTACCGACTCACGGGTATTGCCCAGCCAATCGGCGTGATCCAGGCCAATGCTGGTCACCAGCGCCAGGTCGGAATCGATCAGATTCACCGCATCCAGACGCCCGCCCAAGCCGACTTCCAGCACCACGGCATCCAGCGCCGACTGCTGGAACAGCCAGAACGCCGCCAGGGTGCCCATTTCAAAGTAAGTCAGCGAGGTCTCGCCACGGGCCGCCTCGACAGCCTCGAAGGCCTGGCACAGCTGCGTATCGCTGGCCTCGGCACCGTCGATCTGCACGCGCTCGTTGTAGCGCAGGAGATGGGGGGAACTGTAAACACCAACCTTGAGCCCCTGCTCACGCAGCAGCGACGCAATAAAGGCGCAGGTGGAACCCTTGCCGTTGGTTCCGGTAACGGTAATCACCCGGGGCGCAGGCTTGCCCAGTTGCAGGCGCTGCGCCACGGCCCGGGAGCGCTCCAGGCCCATGTCGATGGCAGATGGATGCAATTGCTCCAGGTATGCCAGCCAATCGGCCAGGGAGCGCTGGGTCATGCAGTGACCGGCAGCGAGGTCGGCGACGGCTTGTGCATGAACTGCGCGAGCAGACGCGACAACCGCGGACGCAGCTCGGCACGGTGGACGATCATGTCGATGGCACCATGCTCGATGAGGAACTCGCTGCGCTGGAAGCCTTCCGGCAGCTTCTCGCGCACGGTCTGCTCGATCACGCGCGGACCAGCGAAACCGATCAGAGCCTTGGGTTCGGCGACGATCACGTCACCCAGCATGGCCAGACTGGCGGAAACACCACCGTAGACCGGGTCGGTCAGCACGGAAATGAACGGAATACCCTCTTCACGCAGACGCGCCAGTACAGCCGAGGTCTTGGCCATCTGCATCAGCGAGATCAGCGCTTCCTGCATGCGCGCACCGCCGGAAGCGGCGAAACACACGAACGGGCAACGCTGTTCCAGAGCGACGTTGGCAGCGCGCACGAAACGCTCGCCGACGATGGCACCCATCGAGCCACCCATGAAGGAGAATTCGAAGGCACAGGCCACGACCGGCATCCCTTCGAGCGTGCCGCTCATGGCGATCAGCGCGTCTTTCTCGCCGGTCTGCTTCTGTGCAGCGACCAGGCGATCCTTGTACTTCTTGCTGTCGCGGAATTTCAGGCGATCGACCGGCTCCAGGTCGGCAGCGATCTCTTCGCGACCGTCAGCATCCAGGAAGATATTCAGACGCGCGCGGGCATCGATGCGCATGTGATGGCTGCACTTGGGGCAGACATCCAGCGTCTTCTCCAGCTCGGGCTTGTACAGAACAGCCTCGCACGATGGGCACTTGTGCCACAGCCCTTCCGGCACCGAGCTTTTCTTCACCTCGGAACGCATGATCGAAGGGATCAGTTTGTCTACCAACCAGTTGCTCATGCTTTTGACTCTCCACAGCTGTAGGCCTGGACATGTTCAAGGCTGCAACCTTGCAAGCAGTCCAGGCAAATTCACGAGGGCGATCCCAGCAGGGGCCGGCCGGCGTGGCATCTGCCACCCATCAAGCCCGCCACCTCACCTGCGATCACCAAAGGCGTCCGTTGCAGCGCATGCAACAGGTTTATGGACGGCCAAGCACAGACAGCCGTCACATTGCCCGCTCAATCCCCCAGGACACGCCTGGACTCACCCACGAACGCACGCACCTTGGCCGCGTCCTTTATGCCCTTGCTCGCTTCGACCCCCCCACTGACGTCTACGCCATAAGGCCTGACCTGCTCGATGGCGCCCCGCACGTTGTCCGGCGTCAGCCCGCCCGCCAGAATGATCGGCGTTTTCACGCCACGCGGTACCAGCGACCAGTCGAACGCTTCGCCCGTCCCACCCGGCACGCCAGCGACGAAGGTATCCAGCAGCACCCCGGCAGCCGACGGGTACGCAGCGATCTGCGCCGCGACGTCATCACCCTGCTTTACCCGCAGCGCTTTGATATAGGGGCGGCCGTAGCCTTCGCAATCCGCCAGCGTCTCGTCACCATGGAACTGCAGCAGATCCAGGGGAACCTCGGCCAGGATGGCGTTCAGCGCATCGCGCTCGATATCCACGAACAACCCCACCGTGGTCACGAACGGCGGCAACGCCGCGAGGATCGCTTTGGCCTGGGCCACGCTGACGGCACGCGGGCTCTTGGCGTAGAACACCAGGCCGATAGCGTCCGCGCCAGCGTCAATCGCGACCAAGGCATCCTCTATGCGGGTAATTCCACAGATCTTGCTGCGAACGACTGACAACGGGTTGGCACCTCAAGGATTCGGCAGGCTTCGGATAGTAGCAAAAGCCGATTTAGGCGTCAGCCCGCACGTCCGGCAGCCCTGAAAGGAAATGCGGCCCCAGGTAGCGCACCGGCAGGTCGAACTCCTCCGGGTAGTCGACTTCGACCAGGTACAGCCCGAACGGGTGCGCAGTCACGCCCCCGGTACGGCGCACACCGGTTTCCAGCACTTCGCGCGCCCACTCGATCGGCCGCTCTCCGGTGCCGATGGTCATCAGCACGCCGGCGATGTTACGGACCATGTGGTGCAGAAAGGCATTGGCGCGGATATCCAGCACGATGAAGCGACCATGCTGCAGCAGCTGCAGATGGTGCACGGTCTTGATCGGCGACTTGGCCTGGCACTGGCGCGCACGGAACGCACTGAAATCGTGGGTCCCCAAAAATACCTGGGCAGCTTCGCGCATGCGCTCGATATCCAGGGGACGGTGATTCCAGGTCACCTCCTCCGCCATGTGCGCCGGGCGAATCTGATCGTTGTAGATCACATAGCGGTACCGCCTGGCCATGGCGCAGAAGCGGGCATCGAAATGCGCCGGCATCAGCTTGGCCCAGGTCACGCTGATATCCGCCGGCAGGTTCATGTTGGCGCCCATGATCCAGGCATGCATGGAGCGATCGACGTGGGTAGTGAAATGCACCACCTGGCCACTGGCATGCACCAGTGCATCGGTGCGCCCCGCGCAGCTCAGCGTAACCGGCGCACCGCCGGCCACCTTGGACAGTGCCTTTTCGAGCGATTCCTGGATAGAGGGCACACCCGCGCGCTGACGCTGGAAACCGCGATAACGCGATCCCTTGTACTCAACGCCCAGGGCGACCTTGAAAATGCCAACGGCAGCCGAATCGGCTGCCGTTGTGGGTAGAGCATCAGACATGTATCAGACCAGTTTACCGATCAGCTCTCGTGCTTCCTGCTGCTGACCGTCGTTACCTTCGGCGATCACTTCATCGAGGATGTCACGTGCACCCTCGGTATCGCCCATATCAATGTAGGCACGCGCCAGATCCAGCTTGGTGGCTGTCTCGTCGGTGCCGGAGAGGAAGTCGAAATCGTCATCACCGTCCAGAGCCAGCGGAGCGGCCGAGGCGGAAGATGGCGGCAGATCGAATGTGTCATCAGCGACCGGCTGATCCAGGCTGCCTGCCAACTGATCCAACTCGGCAGTCACTTCATCCAGCTGAGCAGCAAAGCTGTCGGCTGCTGGCTCGGCCACCGGAGCGTCATCGCTCAGGGACAGGTCGAAGTCAGCCGGCATGTCGAAATCGTTGGTCGGCTCACTACCCGGCAGGTCCAGGCTCAGATCAGCCAGGTCATCGGAAGTCGAGGCCGGAGTCGACGGCAGGTCGTCATCCAGGCTCAGCAGGAAGTCATCGCTTTCAGCCGCAGCGGCTGGCGAGTCGTTACCCAGATCCAGGCTGAAGTCCGCCAGATCATCGCCCAGGCTCAGGCTGTCGCCAGCCTTGTCGTCGAGGCTCAGATCGAAGCCCTGATCATCCGACGTGGCTGCCAACGGCGAATCGAGGTTAAGGTCGCTATCCAGGGACAGACTATCCAGATCATTCAGGGACGCTGTGTTGCTGGTGGCTTGCAGATCGTTGTCCAGCTCGGATTCCAGATCATCCAGGCTCAGGTCGAAGGCGTCATCCAGATCGGAAGACGATTCGGCCACTGGCTTGCTCGGCTCGTCCAAGGTCAGGTCATCGAGGCTGAAACTGTCCAGATCGTCGTCGGCGTACGGCGCGGTGGCCAGCGCAGCACCGGCAAACGCCGCCATGGCCGGGTACTTGGCCTTGAGCTGATCGGTTTCAACTTGCGCACCACCGATTTCACGCAGTTCGTTTTCCTGACGGGCAAAGCCTTCGCGGTCACCCAGCTCGGCATAGACTTCCATCAGTTTCAGACGCAGGTCGCTGCGCTGCGGTTCTTCATTGATAGCGTTCTGCAGCAGCTCGGCAGCCTGGTTGAAACGACCGTAAGCGATATAGATGTCAGCCTCACCCAGCGCATCACCGGTCTGAGCCGTCACACGCTCTTCAGCTGCTTGCTGAACGGGGGCGTCGAGATCATCAGGGAAACTGTCGAAGCTGTCCGCCGGCAATTGCAGGTCGTTGTCGTAGGCGTGGTCAGCGTTATCGGCTGCCAGGCTTTCCTGCAGTTCGGCTTCTTTCAGTGCATTGCGGCGCGACAGCATCATCAGGCCGATCAACAGCAACAGCAGCACCGCGCCACCACCGATGCCGAGCAGCATCGGGTTGGCCAGCAGGTTGTCCAGGGCGCTAGGTTGCGGCTCTGGCTCGGTAGCTGGGGCCGGGACTGGAGCTGGCTTGGCGGCTTCTGCCTGCGCAGGGGCTGCCGGTTCAACGGCTACAGCCGGCGCAGAGGCCGGCTGTTGATTATTGGTTTGCGAAGCCGCATCTGGCTCCGCTCCCGGTTCTTCGCTGTAGTTGTAGTCGGGAGCCTCGGCTCCCGGCGGCGTGACCGGCGGCACCGCGCCGGCACCCTCGGTCGGCGCAGCGGCTTTTTCCGGCTCAGCCTGTACAGGCTCTTCGACCGGAGTGACAGGCACTTCCGCTGCCGGGACCTGAGCTGGGGCCTGGCCCTGGGCTGCCAGGTCGGCCTGCAACTTGGCCAACTGGTCATCTTTGAGCTGGATCAGACGCTGCAGCTTGTCGAGCTGACCCTGCAGGTCACCCATGCGGCCTTTCAACTCTTCGTTTTCACGACGCGTCGAGTCCAGGCCTTCCTGAGTCACGGCCAGCTTGTCGCTGAGTGCCTTGCTGTCGGCAGCGCCATTTTCGCTACCGGCAGTGGATTTGCCCGACTCACCCGATACCAGCTTCAGGCTGTCACGGGTATTGACTTCAGCCGGTGCGGCACCAGCGGTGCTGCGCTTGGTGGCATCGAGTTGGCGTACGCCGGCAGCGGCTACGCTGCGGCCTTCACGCCAGGCAGTGTTCTGTTCGGCAACCTGGGCCAGTGCTTCGGCCTGGGCACGGCTACGGACCTGCTGCTCTTCGGGCAGGCGCAGGACCTGGCCGCTTTTCATACGGTTGATGTTGCCGCCGATGAAGGCATCAGGATTGAGGTCCTGAATGGCCAACATGGTCTGGTGCACGCTGCCACCACCTACGCGCTGGGCAATTTCCCACAGTGTATCGTTGGAGGTGGTCTTGTATTCGCTACCGCCCTGCAGGCCACTCGATGCGGCTGCTGATGCAGCGGCGGCAGTCGGACGCGGCTCTGGCGCACTTGGCTGAGTAGTCGGGCGCGGAGCTTGCGCTACCGGTGCACGCGGCGCCTGGGCCGGTGCGACTGCCGGAGCCTGAGGTGCGGCGACAGCGGTTTGCGGCGAGTACAGAGGCGGATCGAGCAGCAGGGTGTACTCACGCAGCAGGCGGCCGTTCGGCCACAGCACTTCCACCAGGAAGTTCAGGTAAGGCTCGCGAACCGGCTTGTTGGAGGTCACGCGAATGACGCTCTTGCCGTTGGGCTTGAGGACCGGCGTGAACTTCAGGTCGGTCAGGAAGTACTGACGATCGACCCCAGCCTTGGTGAATTCTTCGGGAGACGCCAGGGTTGGCAGCACTTCATTGGAGGCCAGATCGCGCACCTCCAGCAATTCGATTTCAGCCACCAAGGGCTGATTCAGCGCGGACTGCAGGGTCACTTCACCCAGCCCCAGCGCGTGCGCCATACCGGATGACAGCGCCGAAGCAGCTGCAATTGCCAGCACCAGTTTGCGAACCCGAACCATAGCGTTATCCCTTGTTTTATCTTTTTCTCAGCATGCGAGACGATCTAGATGATTGCTGCCTGTTCCGCCTTGAAGACGGCTCCCCATTCAGCAATCAACTCAGCCAGTATTGCCAAGCTCGAAAGATTCTTCAAATTTCTAGGTAAGTATCTTTTACAGATAGTGTTTTATCAACAACTCGGCTAACTGCACGGCGTTCAGCGCAGCGCCTTTTCTCACATTATCAGACGCAATCCACAAATTGAGTTCTGCCGGATCATCCAGGCCGCCACGAACGCGCCCCACATAGACTTCATCTTGCCCTAACGCGTCACCCACTGCTGTTGGGTAGTCGTCGTTCTCGACATATTCAATGCCGGCTTTTTCATCGAGAGCCGCCCGCACGGCTTGCACATCGACCGGCGCCTCGGCCTGGATCGACACGCTGATGCTGTCGCCAAAGAACACCGGCACCTGGGCACAGGTGACCGAAACAGCCAACTGCGGCGCAGCAAGCAGGCTTTTCAGCTCATCGGCCACGCGACGCTCGATTCCGGCATGGCCCTGCTCATCGACGGCGTTCGTCTGCGCCAGCACGTTGAAGGCCATCTGCCGATCGTCGAACAGACGCGGTTCCAGCGCACGGCCATTGAGCAGCTCGGCAGTTTGCCGAGCCAGCTCTACCACCCCTTCCCGTCCGCGACTGGACACGGCCAGACAGGCGGTAATCGCCACACGCTTGAGGCGAATCGATTCGGGCAGCGCGGCCAGCACCGTGGCCACCGCCACGCTGACCGCCGCCGGGCTGGTCACCTGGTACGGCGCCGTCAATTTCTCTACCGCACCTGGGTTCACGTCCGGCACCACACGGGGCGCATCGCCTACAGGAAGTGCCGCCGCAAGATCGATGACCGCACAACCCGCCCGCTTCGCCTGGTCAATGCAGGCCCGGGTGGTGGCTTCGCCTGCCGCCAGGAACACCAGCCGCACGCTGGCAAAGTCGAAGGACTCCAGCGCCTTGACCCGTACATTCTTGCCCTTGAAAGGTTGCGAATGCCCCGCAGACTCGCCACTGGCCAGCAGGTACAGGTTCGCGACCGGAAACTCGCGTTCCTCGAGTACCTGCACGAGGGCTTCGCCAACACTGCCGGTGGCGCCGATAACAGCAATATCAAAAGTACGGGTCATGACAGGGGTTCTGGGGAAATTAGCCCAGCACTGTATAGCGCCGCCCCTGGAATGCAAAGGAGCGAGTCAGCTGATGCGCAACCTTCAAGGTCGGGCGCCAGCAGAACTCGCTCCTTCTTTATTGCGGTGCAGGTTGGCCGAACATCGCCGGCCGACCTGTTAACGCTCCAGCAGGATCCGCAGCATGCGACGCAGCGGCTCGGCCGCGCCCCACAGCAGCTGGTCGCCCACGGTGAAGGCGCCCAGGTACTGCGAACCCATGTTGAGTTTGCGCAGTCGGCCGACCGGCACGCTCAGGGTACCGGTCACAGCGGTCGGGCCCAGCTCGCGGATGCTGGCTTCACGCTGGTTCGGCACCAGCTTGACCCAGGGGTTGTGCTGACTGATCAGACCTTCGATGTCCGACAGCGGAACATCCTTGTTCAGCTTGATGGTCAGCGCCTGGCTGTGGCAACGCATGGCGCCGATGCGCACGCAGATGCCATCCACCGGGATCGGGTTCTTGAAGCGACCGAGGATCTTGTTGGTTTCAGCCTGGGCCTTCCACTCTTCACGGCTCTGGCCGTTAGGCAGTTCCTTGTCGATGTAGGGGATCAGGCTACCGGCCAGCGGCACGCCGAAATTGTCGACCGGGAAAGCGTCGCCGCGCATGGCTTCGGCCACTTTGCGGTCGATGTCGAGAATGGCGCTTGCCGGATCGGCCAGCTCATCGGCAACGGCGCCGTTGATCGCGCCCATCTGCTTGATCAGCTCACGCATGTTCTGCGCACCAGCGCCCGAGGCCGCCTGGTAGGTCATGGCGCTCATCCACTCGACCAGACCGGCTTCGTACAGGCCGCCCAGCGCCATCAGCATCAGGCTGACGGTGCAGTTGCCGCCGATGTAGTTCCTGGTGCCGGCATCCAGCGACTGGTCGATGACCTTGCGGTTGACCGGATCCAGCACGATGACCGCGTCATCGTTCATGCGCAGCGAGGACGCCGCGTCGATCCAGTAACCCTGCCAGCCCGCTTCGCGCAGCTTGGGGAATACTTCATTGGTGTAGTCGCCGCCCTGGCAGGTCAGGATCACGTCCAGGCCTTTCAGGTCTTCGATGCTGTAGGCGTCCTTCAGCGGGGCGATATCCTTGCCAACGGCCGGGCCTTGGCCGCCGACGTTGGAGGTGGTGAAAAACACCGGCTCGATCAGGTCGAAGTCCCGCTCTTCCAGCATGCGCTGCATGAGCACGGAACCGACCATGCCACGCCAACCGATCAGACCTACACGTTTCATAACGACTACACCTATATAAACAGCTCGCCGGACTCCCCCGGCGGGACTGGAAGATTACAGACTACGCAGCGCTTCGACTACCGCATCACCCATGGCGGCGGTACCGACCTTGGTCGTGCCCTCGGACCAGATATCACCGGTACGAACGCCCTGATCGAGCACCTTGCTGACGGCCAGTTCGATGGCATCGGCGGCAGTGCCCGCGTTGAAGCTGTAGCGCAACATCATGGAGACCGAGAGGATGGTCGCCAGCGGGTTGGCAATGCCTTTGCCGGCGATGTCCGGCGCCGAACCATGGCACGGCTCGTACATGCCCTTGTTGTTGGCGTCCAGCGAAGCGGACGGCAGCATGCCGATAGAGCCGGTCAGCATGGAAGCTTCATCCGACAGGATGTCGCCAAACATGTTGTCGGTGACGATCACGTCGAACTGCTTGGGCGCACGCACCAGCTGCATGGCGGCATTATCGACGTACATGTGGCTGAGCTCCACATCCGGGTAATCCTTGGCCACTTCCTCGACCACTGCACGCCACAGCTGACTGGACGCCAGCACGTTGGCCTTGTCCACCGAGCACAGCTTCTTGCCACGCACGCGGGCCATGTCGAAACCGACGCGGGCGATACGACGGATCTCGCTTTCGCTGTACGGCAGGGTGTCGTACGCCTGGCGCTCGCCATTTTCCAGCACGCGGGTTTCGCGCGGCTGGCCGAAATAGATGCCGCCGGTCAGCTCACGTACGATCAGGATGTCCAGGCCAGCGACGATTTCGCGCTTGAGGCTGGAAGCATCGGCCAGTTGCGGATAGAGGATCGCCGGACGCAGGTTGCCGAACAGGCCCAGTTGCGAGCGGATCTTCAGCAAGCCGCGCTCAGGGCGCAGCGCCGGGTCGATGGTGTCCCATTTCGGACCGCCCACGGCGCCCAGCAGAATGGCATCGGCAGCACGGGCACGGGCCAGGGTCTCGTCGGCCAGCGGCACGCCGTACTTGTCATAGGCAGCGCCGCCCAGCTCGTCGAAGCTCAGTTCGAAGCCCAGGTCGTACTTGTCGTTGGCCAGCTGCAGCACCTTGACCGCCTCGGCCATGATTTCCGGACCGATACCGTCACCCGGGAGAATCAGAATCTGTTTGCTCATCGCGTCCTCAAATCATCTCAATGGGGCGAGCGCCGGGGCGCTCGCCTGAAATCAGCTTCGTACCGGCACGCCATACATCTGCTGGATGCGCACATCCTGCTCGGCGGCACTGAACAGCTCCCATGCCAGGCCGTTGACGTCGACCTCGCTGGTAAACCCCTCGACCCCATCCACCTCGAAACCGACATGGCGCAACTGGCCACCCCGGCCCGGCTGCTGGTTGATGGAAAAATTCAACTGCGCGGTACGCCACATCGCGTACTGCCCGGGCACCACCACGCTGGCCGGTTGCCCGAGGCGCTGGTTGTAATCGGCGATGGAAGCGTCCAGGTCATCCACCGCGAGGGCGATATGAAAGCGCTTCATCGCCGACGCCTTACTTGATCGCGCCGAACAGCCAGGGGCTGCCGGGACGGTACTGGGCTTCGAACGCCTTGATCGCGTCGGCATCCTGCAAGGTCAGGCCGATATCGTCCAGACCATTGAGCAGACAATGTTTACGGAATGCGTCAACTTCGAAGCTGTACTGCACGCCATCCGGACGGGTCACCGTCTGGGCCGCCAGATCGACCGTCAGCTGATAACCCTCAGTCGCCTCGGCCTGCTCGAACAGTGCGTCGACTTCCTCATCTTTCAGGATGATCGGCAACAGACCGTTCTTGAAGCTGTTGTTGAAGAAGATGTCGGCGTAGCTCGGCGCGATGATCGCGCGGAACCCGTACTCTTCCAGCGCCCATGGCGCGTGCTCGCGGCTGGAGCCGCAGCCGAAGTTTTCCCGGGCCAGCAGGACACTGGCGCCCTGGTAACGAGGAAAGTTGAGCACGAAGTCCTTGTTGATCGGACGGTGGGTGTTGTCCTGGTTAGGCTGCCCCACGTCCAGGTAGCGCCACTCGTCGAACAGGTTGGGGCCGAAGCCGCTGCGTTTGATCGACTTGAGGAACTGCTTGGGAATGATCTGATCGGTGTCGACGTTGGCACGATCCAGGGGAGCGACCAGGCCGGTGTGTTGGGTGAAGGCTTTCATCTTCTCGCTCCTCTGAGCTTACGAAAATTTCTACTGAGCTCGGGATCTGCCACTCCGGCGCTGCTCGGAATCCTCATGTGTTGCAACACACTCCGGTTCCTGCGCTGCGGCGGAGTAGCACCTCCCTTCGCTCGTGACGCAATTGTCGCAAGCTCAGGCCTGGATCAATTCACGGACGTCGACGAAACGGCCAGTCACCGCAGCGGCTGCAGCCATGGCCGGGCTGACCAGGTGGGTACGACCACCCGCGCCCTGGCGCCCTTCGAAGTTGCGGTTGGACGTCGAGGCGCAATGCTCGCCACTGCCCAGCTTGTCCGGGTTCATGGCCAGGCACATGGAGCAACCCGGCTCACGCCATTCGAAGCCGGCTTCGATGAAGATCTTGTCCAGGCCTTCCAGCTCGGCCTGCCGTTTCACCAGGCCGGAACCCGGCACCACCATGGCTTGCTTGACCGTCGAAGCCACCTTGCGTCCCTTCGCCACTTCGGCAGCGGCGCGCAGGTCTTCGATGCGCGAGTTGGTGCAGGAGCCGATGAACACGCGGTCCAGCTGGATATCGGTGATCGCCTGGTTGGCGGCCAGGCCCATGTACTTGAGTGCACGGACGATGGAATCACGCTTGACCGGATCGGCTTCGGCCGCCGGGTCCGGCACGTTCTGGTCGACCGCCAGGACCATTTCCGGCGAGGTGCCCCAGCTGACCTGCGGCTTGATGTCTTCGGCCTTGAGTTCGACCACGGTATCGAAATGCGCATCGGCATCGGATACCAGGCCTTTCCACTGCGCGACGGCCTTGTCCCAGTCGGCGCCTTTCGGGGCGAACGGACGGCCTTCGACGTAGGCGATGGTCTTCTCGTCCACGGCCACCAGGCCAACGCGGGCACCGGCCTCGATGGACATGTTGCAGATGGTCATGCGGCCTTCCAGCGACAGGCCGCGGATGGCGCTACCGGCGAATTCCAGCGCATGGCCGTTGCCGCCTGCGGTGCCGATCTTGCCGATGATGGCGAGCACGATGTCTTTGGCAGTGACACCGAACGGCAAGGTGCCTTCGACACGCACCTGCATGTTCTTCATCTTCTTAGCAACCAGGCACTGGGTCGCCAGCACATGCTCGACCTCGGAGGTGCCGATGCCGTGGGCCAGCGCGCCGAACGCGCCGTGGGTCGAGGTGTGCGAGTCGCCGCAGACCACGGTCATGCCCGGCAAGGTCGCGCCCTGCTCCGGGCCGACCACGTGGACGATGCCCTGGCGCACGTCATTCATCTTGAACTCGAGAATGCCGAAATCGTCGCAGTTCTCATCCAGGGTCTTGACCTGAATGCGCGAGACTTCGTCGGCGATGGCCTCGAGGCCGCCCTGGCGCTCGGCCTTGGTGGTCGGCACGTTGTGGTCAGGCGTGGCGATGTTGGCGTCGATGCGCCACGGCTTGCGCCCGGCCAGACGCAGCCCTTCGAAAGCCTGTGGCGACGTCACTTCGTGAAGGATGTGACGATCGATATAGATCAGCGACGAGCCATCGTCACGACGCTTGACCTCGTGCATGTCCCAGAGCTTGTCGTAGAGGGTCTTGCCAGCCATCTGCTATGTCCTCATCAGGTTGTACGGTGCAGCGGGTCAATAGCCCTTCTGCTTATAGGGCGATCGTAGGGGCTTGCAATGAATAACTCAAATTCATATTTTTCATCCATTGGATAACTCTCTGGAATCACAAATGGACCTCGCCACACTCAACGCGTTTATCGCCATCGCCGAGATCGGCAGCTTCTCGGAAGCCGCCGAACGCCTGCACCTGACCCAGCCCGCCGTCAGCAAGCGGATCGCCAGCTTGGAACAGCAACTCGGGGTGCGCCTGTTCGACCGCCTGGGCCGCGAGGTCAACCTGACAGAATCGGGACGCGCCCTGCTGCCCCGGGCCTACCAGATCCTCAACGTACTGGACGACACACGCCGCGCCCTGACCAACCTCAACGGCGAGATCAGTGGCCGACTGACCCTGGCGACCAGTCACCACATCGGCCTGCACCGCCTTCCGCCGCTGCTGCGCGCCTTCACCCGCGCGCACCCCAAGGTCGCACTGGACATCCAGTTCCTCGATTCGGAAGTGGCCTACGATGAAATCCTCCATGGCCGCGCCGAACTGGCCGTGATCACCCTGGCCCCGGACACCCGCGAGCCGGTGCGCGCCGTGCCGGTGTGGGACGACCCACTGGACTTCGTAGCTGCCCCCGAACACCCACTGGCGTGTATGGCCAGTGTTGCCCTGCGGGACGTGGCGGACCATCCGGCAGTGTTCCCCGGCGGCAACACCTTCACCCACCACATCGTACGGCGCCTGTTCGAGGCCCAGGGCCTGACGCCCAATATCGTCATGAGCACCAACTACCTGGAAACCATCAAGATGATGGTTTCCATCGGCCTGGCCTGGAGCGTACTGCCGCGCACCATGCTCGACGACCAGGTGGCCCGCCTGCCGCTGCCGGGTATCCAGCTCACGCGGCAGCTGGGCTACATCGTGCACACCGAACGCACCTTATCGAACGCCGCACGGGCATTCATGCAATTGCTCGACGGGCAGCGCGACGACCTTGCACAGAGCGGCGAACAGACGCTAACGTGAGTTCATAACGATAAGAAAGGCGCCTGCATGACACAGCCACCTCGATTGCCAACGGACCAGCCGGCCCCCGTGCACCCACAAAGGGCCGTCCATGGCCAACCCCAGTGACCGCAAGCCTCCGCTGCCCTTCATCCCGGCACTGGACCCCGCGGAGTTCGAGAAAACCTGGGACGACGCCCAGCGCCTGCTGGCGGCACTCAATGGCGCTCACCTCGGTGCCTGGTACTGGGACGTTGCCAGTGGCCAGGTCAACTGGTCACGTGGCGCCCAGGCCCTGTTCGGCCTGGACCCCAAACGCCCGCTCCCCAGCTCCGTCGACTACATCGCACTGATCCCCGAGGAAGAACGCCAGGAGGTCTTGCAGCTGTTCCAGGCCGTGCTCGACGGCTCGCCGAGCAACCGCGCCATTCGCCACCGTATCCGCTGGCCGGACGGCAGCCTGCATTGGCTGGAGATCAGCGGCAGCCTGCAGGCCGACCGCGAAGGCAGCCAGCAGATGTTCGGGGTGATCCGCGACATCACCGCCCAGCAGGAGCGCGCCCAGGCGCTGATCAACTCCGAGCAGCGTTTTTCCAACCTGTTCCACCTGAGCCCCGACGTGGTCTTGCTGGTGCGCTACGGCGACGCGGTGATCACCGAAGCCAACCAGCACTTCGCCAGTACCTTTGGCTGGCCCGCCGAAGACATTCGCGGTCGCTCGACCCTGGACCTGGAGCTCTGGGTCCACCCGCAGCAACGCGACTACCTGCGGCGCACGGCGCCCCTGACCAAGGACCCGGTGGTGCAGGAAGTCCAACTGCGCACCTGCGACCGGCGCATCCTCGATGGGGTGATGTCCAGCCAGTACATCGAACTGGACGACCAGGCCTTCCTGCTCTGCTCGTTCCTGGACACCACCGAACGCAAACGGGCCGAGGCCGCCCTGCGCAGCAGCGAAGAAAAGTTCTCCCAGGCATTCCAGCACACCCCGGATGCCGTGGTTATCACTGAAAAAAGCAGCGGACGCTTCATCGAGGTCAACCCCAGCTTCGAGCGTCAGTTCGGCTGGAGCAGCGCGGAAACGCTGGGGCGTACTTCGCTGGAGATGGGCATCTGGGCCGACCCCGACGACCGCCTGCGCATGCTCGACGCGGTAAAGAACGGCACCCTCAATGAACTGGAGGTGCGCTTTTTCAGCCGCAGCGGCGAGGTCAGCACCAACCTGCTGTTCGGCGGAGAAATCGAACTCGAAGGCCGCACGTGCCTGGTCCTCACCGTACGCGACATCACCCGTCAGCGGGCCCAGAAGCAGGCACTCAAGGACAGCCAGGAACGTCTCAACCTGGCCCTGGAGTCGGCCGACCTCGGCACCTGGGACTGGCATATCCCGAGCAACCAGCTGTTCGGCTCGACCCGCGCGTCGATGCTTCACGGCCTGCCGAAGGAACCCTTCCAGGGCGACTTCCGCGCCTTCTTCAGCTTCGTCCCGCTGGAAGACCGCCAGGCCATGCGCAAGGCCTACTTCGAAGTGGTCCAGGGCATCCGCCAGGATTACCAGGTTACCTACCGCGCGATCTACGCCGACGGCGAGGTCCATTACCTCGAAAGTACCGCCAAGCTCTACCGCGACGACCAGGGCAATCCTCTACGCATGGCCGGCATTCTGATCGACATCACCGAGCGGGTGCAGCGCGAGCAGCGTCTCAAGGCGTCGGAAGAGAAGTTCGTGACCCTGTTCCAGGCCAGCCCCGACCCCATCGCACTCACCACCCTGCCGGACGGCGTGGTGCTGGAAATCAACCCGAGCTTCACCCAGGCATTCGACTGGGAACCCGATGACATCGTCGGGCGCAGCATGCCCGACCTCAATTTCTGGAACGACCTCTCACTGCGCCAGGCGCTGTACGGCAAGTTCCAGCGCGAAGGCGGGCTGGACAACGAAGTCGCCGACTACCGCAGCCGCAACGGCCGCACCGTGACCTGCGTGGTCTCCTGCCGGCCGATCGAGATCAATGGCCAGCACTGCATCCTCACCACCTTCCGCGACATCACCGAACGCCAGAAGGCCGAAGCGGCCCTGCAAGCCGGCCGGGAAAAGTTCTACAAGGCCTTCCAGTCCAGCCCCGACGCCATCACCATCACCGCACGCGACACGGGCCGGCACATCGAAGTCAACGAAGGCTTCACCCGCCTGACGGGCTACAGCGCCGAAGAAGTCATAGGCCGCACCTCGCTGGAACTGAATATCTGGGCCGATGGCGAGCAACGCGTGCAGCTCCTCGACACGCTGCACCGGGAAGGCCGCGTCTACCGGCAGGAACTGCAGGCGATGAATCGCCACGGCAAACTGCTGCAGGTCGAAGTCTCGGTGGAACAGATCGAGCTGGACGACGAGCCCTGCCTGCTGCTCACCGCCCGTGATATCGGCGAGCTCAAGGACGCCCAGGCGCAGGTCCAGCACCTGGCCTACCACGACTCCCTGACCAACCTGCCCAACCGCGCCCTGCTGATGGATCGACTGACCCAGCAGATCGCTCTGCTCAAGCGCCACGAGCTGCGCGGCGCGCTGCTGTTCATCGACCTGGATCACTTCAAGCACATCAACGACTCGCTCGGCCACCCGGTCGGCGACGCCGTGCTCAAGCTGGTCACCGCGCGCCTGGAAGCCAGCGTGCGCCAGGAAGACACCGTGGCCCGGCTGGGCGGCGACGAATTCGTGGTGCTGGTCTCCGGCCTCGAGGGCAAACGCTCGGAGGTCACCCGCCAGGCCCGCAACGTGGCGGAAAAACTGCGCCACCTGCTGGCCGAACCGATGCTGCTCGACGGTCATCGCCTGCAGGTCACGCCCAGCATCGGCATCGCCCTGATCCCGGATCACGGCGCCACCCCGGCCGACCTGCTCAAGCGCGCCGACATTGCGCTGTACCGCGCCAAGGATTCCGGGCGTAACGCTATCCAGCTGTTCCGCAAGACCATGCAGGAAGCGGCCAGTGAGCGCCTGCGCCTGGAGAACGACCTGCGCCTGGCCCTGGCCCGGGGCGAGTTCGAGCTGTACTTCCAACCCCAGGTCGACGCGCGAAATGGCCAGATCATCGGTGCCGAGGCGCTCCTGCGCTGGCTGCACCCGACACTGGGTTCGCAGTCACCGGTTCTGTTCATTCATGTGCTGGAAGAAAGCGGCCTGATTCTCGAAGTCGGCGGCTGGGTGTTGGCCGAAGCCTGCCACGCCTGCGCCCAACTACTGGAAGAAGGGCTGGTCAGCGCCGACGACTTCAGCTTGTGCGTGAACATCAGCCCCCGGCAGTTCCGCCAGAACGATTTCGTCGAGCGCGTGGAAACCAGCCTGCGCGACAGCATGTTGCCCAAGGCCATGCTCAAGCTGGAGATCACCGAAGGCATCGTCATCCAGAACATCGAAGACACCATCGCCAAGATGAACCGCCTGAAGAAATTCGGCGTCAGCTTCGCCATGGACGACTTCGGCACTGGCTACAGCTCGCTTACCTACCTCAAGCGCCTGCCGGTGGACGTGCTGAAGATCGACCAGTCGTTCGTGCGCGACGCTACTGACAACCCGAACGATGCGGAAATCATCCGCGCCATCGTCGGCATGGCACGCAGCCTGCGCCTGGCGATGATCGCCGAAGGGGTCGAGCAACAGAGTCAGCTGGACTTCCTGGAAAGCCAGGGCTGCCACCTGTACCAGGGTTACCTGTTCAGCAAGCCCCTGCCCCTGGCGGAGTTCCGCGCCCTGCTGGCTCACACCCGGCAACGCCCGCCCAGGAGCTGAAACGACGAAGGGCGCCATCAAGGCGCCCTTCTGCTCACTGCGAAGCGAGCTTAGTTTTCCAACACCGGGCGTACACCACCGATCGGAATGCGCTTGGCCTTGGCCTCTTCCGGCACGAGACGCACCAGGTCGATGTTGAGGAGGCCGTTGACCAGGTTGGCCGCCTTCACTTCAATATGGTCCGCCAGGCGGAACGACAGTTTGAAGGCGCGCTGGGCGATGCCCTGATACAGGTAGGTCACGTTCTCGGTGCTGTTTTCGCGCTTGCCACCGGTCACGGTCAGCACGCCGCGCTCGACCTGCAGGTCCAGGTCCTGATCCTGGAAACCGGCTGCGGCGATGACGATGCGGTACTGATCGTCAGCGTGCTTCTCGACGTTGTAGGGTGGATAGCTGGTACCCGACTCGTTGCGCATCGCCGACTCGAACAGATCGTTGAAACGATCGAAGCCGATGGACTGACGGAACAGCGGGGTCATGGAAAATGCGGTGCTCATGTAGATTTCTCCTGGTATTCAGCGAGTAGTCGCAGGCCCCTGGAGAGCGAACATGCTCTGGACGACCTGCATCGCGGGACCCGACTTCGGCATCCCACACGACTGAAAATGTGGACGCGCAAAACGATTTCAAGCGCCTGAAAAACTTTTTTACAGGGAGACACGCGATGAACAAGGTCATGTTGATCACCGGCGCCAGCCGCGGCATCGGCGCCGCCACTGCACGCCAGGCGGCGGCCCAGGGCTACGCGCTGTGCCTGAACTACCGCCAGCAACAGGCCGTTGCCGACGCACTGGTCAGGGAAATCGTCGACGGCGGCGGCCAGGCCATTGCCGTGCAGGCCGACGTGGCGGACGAAGGTGACGTGCAGCGCCTGTTCGCGGCCATCGACCAGCAGTACGGGCGCCTGGACGTACTGGTCAATAACGCTGGCATGCTGGAACAGCAGATGCGCCTGGAGGACATGGACCTCGCACGCTGGCAGCGCGTGTTTGCCGCCAACGTGTTTGGCAGCTTCCTCTGCTGCCGGGCCGCTATCGCCCGCATGTCCACCCGGCAAGGCGGCCAGGGCGGCGCCATCATCAACCTGTCGTCCATCGCCGCACGCCTCGGGGCGCCTGGCGAATACATCGATTACGCCGCCGCCAAGGGCGCCATCGACAGCATGACCCTGGGCATGGCCAAGGAACTGGCGGCCGACGGCATCCGCGTGAACGCCGTGCGTCCGGGGGTGATCAAGACCGAGATTCACGCCAGTGGCGGCGAGCCGGACCGCGTCGCGCGGGTCAGCCAGAGCGTCCCTATGGGACGTGGCGGCGAAGCCGAGGAAGTCGCTGCTGCGGTTCTCTGGCTGGCCAGCGAACAGGCGTCCTATACAACCGGCGCCCTGCTCGACGTCAGCGGCGGACGCTGATCAGGCGATCGACAGGCGCGGCGTATCGGGCACTTCGATGCCCAGCAGGGCATCGATGCGCTCGCAGTCATTCTCCCGGCGCAGCAGGTTGAACAACTCGGTGGCCTCGGGGTAGCTGCGGGTGAGCATGGCCAGCCACTGCTTGAGCCGCCCCGGCGCGTAGCGTGGGGAAATCTTGCGCCGGGCCTGCAGCCAGAAATTCGCCAGCACCGGCTGCAACTCCGCCCACTGCATCGGCTCAACCGCTTCGCCAGCCCGCGCGGCAGCGATCTGACGGGCCAGGTCTGGCCGCGCCACCAGGCCGCGCCCAAGCATGATGTCCTCGACGCCACTGACTTCGCGGCAGCGGCGCCAATCGTCCAGTGTCCAGACTTCGCCGTTGGCGAACACCGGCACCTTGACCACCTCCTGCACCCGCGCCACCCACTCCCAGTGCGCCGGCGGCTTGTAGCCTTCGACCTTGGTTCGCGCGTGCACCACCAGTTGGGCGGCGCCGCCATCGGCCAGGGCCTGCGCGCAGTCCAGTGCATAATCCTTGTGGTCGAAGCCCAGCCGCATTTTCGCCGTGACCGGGATCGACGCCGGCACCGTACGCCGCACTTCACGCACGATGGCATGGAGCAATTCGGGCTCCCTGAGCAGGATCGCACCACCGCGGGACTTGTTGACGGTCTTGGCCGGGCAACCGAAGTTGAGGTCGATCACCGGCGCGCCGAGGGTGCAGGCAAACGCGGCGTTGTCCGCCAGGCATTGCGGGTCGGAGCCGAGGAACTGCACACGCAGCGGCGTACCGGCCGCTGTCTGGGCGCCACTGAATAGCTCGGGGGCGAGCTTCTGGTAGGTGCCAACCGGCAGCACGCGCTCGGAAACGCGAATGAACTCGGTGACACACCAGTCGATACCGCCGATGCGGGTCAGCACGTCGCGAAGGATTTCGTCGACCAACCCCTCCATCGGGGCCAGGGCGATTTGCATGGTCAGGCTCTCGAAAAAACGGCGGCCAGTGTACGCGCCAAGCCCCGGGCAATGAAGAGCCGTCCGAGGGAACGCAGACCGGCGCCCGGCAGTCCACACTGCATGGACCTGTCGTCAAGGAGAGCGACCCTCATGCGTACCATCCCACTGCTGATCGGCCTGCTGTTGAGCCTGGGCACCCTGCCCGCCCATGCCAATGCACTTCCCCTGGAAACGCAGGTGCTGCAACCGAACCCGGACGAAATAGCGCGCCTGGTCATCAGCCGCGACCGCGACGCGCCCAACGCCTGCAACGTGGAAGTTCGCCTGGGTGAGCAAGTGCTGGTGCCGGTGCCGCTTGGCGAGTCGGTCACCCTGGAGCTACCGCCGGGTGAGCACAGCCTGCTGCTGAGCATCGAACCGGGCGGCTACTGCGCCGACATCCCCCTGAGCAATAGCCAGTCGATCCTCATCGAGCCGGCCAGCACCCGTTACTTCCAACTGGTCTACAAGGAAGACGCGCTGTTCCTGGCGCCGCAGGACTGAAGCTCACAGTTCCATCGGGAACGGCGCCCGCAAGGCGCGACCGTAGCCTTCGACGAACTCGGCGGGCATGCGCTTGGGCTTGCCCGAAGACAGCTCGATGCACACGAAGGTGGTCTTGGCCCGCAACAGCGTGACCCCATCGGATGGTCGCACCAGCTGGAATTTCCGGTCCATCTTCAGTCGCTGGTCGGACTCGACGATCCAGGTGCCCATCTGCAGGGACTGGTCTTCATAGGCCGCCGCCAGGTAATCGATTTCGTGACGGACCACCGCCATGGCTCGGTCCAGCCGGCGGTACTCGGACAGATCCAGGCCCAGGAACTGCGAATGGCGCCAGGCACAACGCTCCAGCCAGCTGACGTACACCGCGTTATTGGCGTGCCCCAGGCCATCGATATCCTCGGCAGTGACGCTGATATCGATCACGAACGGATCGGCTAGGTCCCAACTCATGCATACAACTCCAGTCTGGCGGCCGCCCGCCGGTATCACGTGCGGCCATCGGGGATCGGTGCGGAGCGCACTTCGACCAGCCCGCTCGCCGGACCATTCTAGGCCCTATCGGGATGAGGCTCCACGGCCAGGGGCGGGATAAAGCATGGCGAGATGCCGGCAGGCTCTCGCCGATTCGCCTCCAGTCGCGTAATAATGCGTCACAACTCCGACATTCCCCGAGAGCCTTTTGCGCTTGATTGCCGTTGTCCGCGCGCTATTGCTGCTGTTGATGGTGGCGCCTGCCCTGAGCCAGGCCGCCGTCATGTCGCTGCCCGCCACAACCGAGTCCCTGCTGCCAGGCCCCTATATGGACGTCTGGGAGGACGCCGGGGATAACGCGCGCATCGAGGACGTGCGCAACCTGCCGGACGACGCCTGGCAACCCGTGGCCCGCCGCGATGCCAGCTTCGGCTATGGCGGCAAGGCCTACTGGTTGCGCCTGACCCTGTACAACCCGCAAGAGCGGGCCGCGGACTGGATCCTTCTGGTGGCCAACCCGCTACTCGATCACCTGGATGTGTACGGCCTGCAAGCCGATCGCGTATTCGAGGCCGGCGACCAGCGGCCGTTCGACGCGCGCTGGATCGAGCACCGTCAACTGGCCCTGCCCCTGACCCTGGCGCCCGGCGAGCAGCGGCAACTGATCCTGCGCATGCAGACCGACGGCTCGGCCAACCTCAGCGCCAGCCTGATGACCCGGGAACGCTTCGACCACGGCGAGCAGCGCGCGCTGCTGCTCCAGGGCCTGTTCTTCGGTGCCCTGGCGGCAATGTTCATCTACAACCTGTCGATCTTTCTGATCACCCGGGACCGCAACTACCTGTGGTACAGCCTGTTCGTCGCCAGCTACAGCCTGTACCAGTTCATCCAGCTCGGCTTCGCCCTGCAATGGCTGTGGTCGAACGCGCTGGCATGGCACCAGCTGAGCTTCCCGCTGAGCTCGGCCGTGGCCACGCTGTTCGGCATTGTGTTCACCTACGGCTTTCTCGAACTCCACCAGGGCCCGCGATTCGCACGTTGGGCCACAGGCGCGCTGGTGGCCAGCACACTGCTGGTGATCCTGCTGTCGCTGATCGGCCCCTACAGCGTGGCGCTGATTGGCAGCTTCATCCTGGTGGTCGCCTGTGCGGTGCTCGCGTGCCTGTTCACCCTGGTGCGCTGGCGCGACGGCTACCAGCCCGCCAAGCTGTTCGCCATCGGCTGGTTCGTGCTGATTACCGCCAGCCTGTTCAGCGTCCTGAGCGGCACCGGGGTACTGCCCTATTCCCAGTACACCCTGCACGCGCAACAGATCGGCGGTCTGATCGAGATGGTGGTGTTCTCCATCGCCCTCGCCGCGCGTATCCGCCAAATCCAGAAAGAACACCAGCAGGCCCATGACCGTCTGTACAGCAACGAGCACCAGCTGCGCCTGGAACAGGCCCGCACCCTGGACCTGCAGAAGCAGATCAACGGCGGGCTGGAGATTCGCGTGCGCGAACGCACCGCCGCGCTCGAGTACGCACTGAACGAGCTGTCCACTGCCAACCATAAACTGTCGGAAATCAATCGCCGCGACGGCCTGACCGGCCTCTACAACCGCCAGGCACTCAACGAAGAGTTCGGCCGCGCCTACGCACAGGCCGAACGCAGCCAGCACCCGCTGGCGGTGCTGATGATGGACCTGGACTACTTCAAGCAGGTCAACGACCAGTACGGCCATGCGGCTGGCGACGCATCCCTGCAGCATGCGGCCAGTCGCCTGCAGCTACGCCTGCGCGAAAACGACGTCCTGGCACGCTATGGCGGCGAAGAGTTCGTGGCGGTACTGAGCGACACCGACCTGGCCGGCGCCCATGAACTGGCCAAACAGCTGTGCGCCGATCTGGTGGCCAACCCCTGCCGGTATGAAGAGCATCTCATCGAGCTGAGCCTCAGCATCGGCATCAGCGCCGCCACCCCAAGCCCAGGACTCAGCGCGGAACGCCTGCTGCGCCAGGCAGACCAGGCCCTGTACCGAGCCAAGCATGGCGGACGCAACCGCGTGGAGCGCTACGAGGCAACCGCCCTCGACGACGCCTGATGCACCTCGCCCAGCAGGTTCAGAATCGCCTCCTGCAAGCGCGGGTCTGCCAGCACCCGCTGATGCCCGCCTGACTCCAGGGGCAGCAGACGGCTGTCGAACCAGGCTTCGTGCATCACCTGCGCCTCGCTGAACGGCACCACCGGGTCGTCCACGGCATGCACGATCAACCCCGGCACATCCAACTGGTACTGACGCACATCGAGCTGCCGCACCGGGATGCCCGCTCGCCGCTCGACCAACCGCACAAAATGCGCTCCCGCCCTGGCCGGCAGCCCCACGTAACGGGCGAAGCGCCGCAACACCGTGGTGATTCGGCTGGGCGCAGCAATGCTCACCAGCGCGTCGGTGCGCAAGCCCATCTGCAGCGCCAGCAACGCACTCGCACCGCCCATCGAATGGCCGATCACGGCGCGCAACGGGGGCAGCTCACCAGCCGCCTCGAGCAATGCGCGGGCAAACAGCACGACATTCGCCTCCCGGCCCGGTGAACGCCCATGGGCAGGCGCATCCAGTGCAACCACACCGTAACCGGCCTGCACCAACGCTCTGATCAGCCCGGCAAACTGCGTGGGTCGACCTTCCCAGCCATGCATCAGCAAGACTGCAGGACCGCTGCCCCAGCGCAATGCCGACAGACCGAAGCGTAGGGTAAAGCGCTCCGCCTCTGCGAGCAGCGGCAACTCCCAGTCACGGGGCGGCAGCTCCCGTGGCGTCATGAACTCACGCCGCAGCTTGCTGGCCACCGCATGCGGCGCCACCCGGCCGACAGCCGCATTGAAACCCCGAATCCACATAATGCTGTTCATTACCCAGTCCCCAGACGATGGCCGTTTTGGCGGCACGCAAGACCCGGTCGGAAAGCTCGCCAGGGCCAAGCGCCCGGGCCAACGCCAACCCTCCTACCATCAACGCGATATCTGCCAGCACGTCGGAAGCATCCTCAGGAGCCGCCGACAGCTGCACCACCATCAACTCCAGGTGCTCAGCCAGCGCCTGGCGAAAGGCTTCGGGCAGCCGCCCGATATCCCCAACCGTACTGGGCAGCGGGCAACCGTCGTCGCCACCATCACGGTGCTTGCGCGACAGGTAGAACGCCGCCAGCAGGCTGCGGCGCTCGGCGGCCGACAACTCGCTGTCCGCCTGCCCCATCAGGCTCCGCCGGTGCCCGAGCAGTTGCCGGAACGCCTCCAGCATCAAGGCGTCCTTGCTCTCGAAATGGGCGTAAAAGCCGCCGACAGTCAGCCCGGCGGCGTCCATCACTTCACCGATACGCGGCTCAACCGGACCACGCTGAAGCAGCGCAGCACCAGCAGCGGCCAGGATGCGCTCGCGGGTCTTGGCTTTTTTCTCGCTCATACCGGCCTCCATTAGATTATGGGTGCAATATTATGAGCATAATTTAATTACGCAAGCTGTTATTGCGACCGTCGGTCGAGCACGCGAAAAACAAGGAGGCAGAAAAACAAAAGGGCCATTCCATAGGAATGACCCTTAAAAAGCCCGCATAGCGGGTAAAATGGCGTCCCCTAGGGGACTCGAACCCCTGTTACCGCCGTGAAAGGGCGGTGTCCTAGGCCACTAGACGAAGGGGACGAAACCTTCGAAGAACAAGGCCAGCGCTAGGCTGACCTGTCGTGGAATTGGTGGAGCTAGACGGGATCGAACCGTCGACCTCTTGCATGCCATGCAAGCGCTCTCCCAGCTGAGCTATAGCCCCGGATTTAACGTCTCTCGACACACATCGCCGAAGCAATGCGGCTGGAAATAGTGGCGTCCCCTAGGGGACTCGAACCCCTGTTACCGCCGTGAAAGGGCGGTGTCCTAGGCCACTAGACGAAGGGGA
>JBLZZJ010000014.1:0-27617 GCA_050282285.1 Pseudomonas sp. | reverse complement strand
TGCAGCACTTTCAGGTAGTGGGCCAGGCGGTTGACGATGAACATGTACGGCAGCTGGGTGCCCAGCTTGTAGTTCAGTTCAGCGTTCTTGCCTTCTTCGCTGATGCCGAAGAACTTCGGTTTCTGCGCCGAGTTGGCGGAGAAGAATGCGGCGTTGTCGCTGCCTTTGCGCATGGTCAGGGCGATGAAGCCTTCCTCGGCCAGCTCGTACTCGCGGCGGTCGGAGACCAGTACTTCGGTCGGGATCTTGGTTTCGATCTCGCCCATGCTCTCGAAGTGGTGCAGCGGCAGGTCTTCCACCGCGCCACCGCTCTGCGGGCCGATGATGTTCGGGCACCAGCGGAACTTGGCGAAGCTGTCGGTCAGGCGGCTGGCGAAGGCGTAGGCGGTGTTGCCCCACAGGTAGTGCTCGTGGCTGTTGGCCACGTTTTCCTTGTAGACGAAGGTCTTCACCGGGTTGTCTTCCGGGTCGTACGGGTTGCGCAGGAGGAAGCGCGGTACGGTCAGGCCGACATAGCGAGCGTCTTCCTGTTCACGGAAGCTCTGCCATTTGGTGAATTGCGGACCTTCGAAGTGGTCTTTCAGGTCCTTCAGGTCTGGCAGGCCGGTGAAGGCTTCCAGGCCGAAGAATTTCGGACCGGCCGAAGCGATGAACGGGGCGTGGGACATGCAGGCCACCGAGGCGACGTACTGCATGGTCTTGACGTCCGGAGCGCTCGGGTCGAAGTAGTAGTTGGCGATCAGTGCGCCGACCGGCTGGCCACCGAACTGGCCGTACTCGGCGGTGTAGATGTGCTTGTAGAGGCCGGATTGCACGATTTCCGGGCTGTCCTCGAAGTCATCCAGCAGGTCCTGCTTGGAGGCGTTGAGGATTTCCAGCTTGATGTTTTCGCGGAAGTTGGTGCGATCCACCAGCAACTTGAGGCCGCGCCAGGAGGATTCCATTGCCTGGAACTGCTCGTGGTGAAGGATCTCGTCCATCTGGCGGCTGAGCTTGGCGTCGATTTCCGCGATCATGCGGTCGACCATGGCCTTTTTGACCGGCTCGTTTTCGTTCTGCGGCTTGAGCAGCTCCTCGATGAAGGCGGATACGCCGCGCTTGGCGATGTCGTACGCTTCGTCGTCCGGAGTCAGTTTGGTTTCCGCGATGATGCGGTCGAGGATGCCGAGTTCGGCGGCGCTCTTGCCGCCTTCTACTGCTGCGCTAGTGCTCATGAGTGTGCGTCCTTGTCAGATGGGATCAGGAATCCAGCTTTTCTTTGGCTGCCAGGCCCAGTTCGCCAAGCACGCGATCGCGCGAGGTGTCGTCGGACAGCACGCTTTCAATGGCTTTGCGGAAGGCCGGGGCATTGCCCAGCGGGCCTTTCAGGGCGACCAGGGCGTCGCGCAGTTCCATCAGTTTCTTCAGCTCCGGTACCTGGTCGACCAGGTTGGCGGGGTTGAAGTCCTTCATGGAGTTGATCTTCAGCTGCACGGCCAGCTCGTCGTCGGTCTGCTCGTCCTGCAGACGGTTCGGCACGGCGAAGGTCAGGTTCAGCTCTTGCTTGGCCAGTACTTCGTCGAAGCTGTTCTTGTCGATGCTGATGGGTTTGCGGTCTTCGATCTTGCGATCATCGGCACGCTGGGTGAAATCGCCGAGCACCATGAGTTTCAGCGGCAGTTCGATTTCTTCCTGAGCGCCGCCGGTGGCGGGCTTGAACGTGACGTTGATGCGTTCCTTGGGGGCTACCGAGCCTTCTTTGGCCATGGGTGTTCTCCTTTGCGTTGATGGCCCGGGGGCCTTTGGGGGCGTGTGTGCGCCTTACTCCAGCACCACCTCGAGGTCGAGGTGGCACAACCTGCGATAGATCTCGTCCTTGCTGTCACGCACCGCATGGTTCTGCGGCAAGAGCTCGCAACAGGTGTGCAGCAGGCGCAGCACTTCCAGGGCGAGATCGGGTTCCCATTCACCGAGGCCGGAGGCCTGCAGTGTCTGGTCGAGTGATTCGAGTTGGGTCTTGGCCAGGTCGTACTTCTTGGCGGCGAAGCACAGGCGGGCCAGGGTCAGCTGCCAGAAGAAACGTTCCCGGCCGCCGCGCGCGCGGTTGAGGCCCTGCTTGAGCTTCTGCACGGCACTCTTGAGGCCGTCCTTGCGCAGCTGCGGCAGCACTTGCTGCAATGCTTCTTCCCAGGCGGGTGTGGCGCCCTGCTCGCTGTTGACGGGCTTCTTTTCCGTTTCCGGTGCCTGCAGATGCGGCAGTACGTAGGCACCGATCCAGGCGCGGGTCTCGGCGTCGGCAAAACCTGCGCCGTCGTGGAAGCGCAACTCGTCGAGGCCGGGGACGCGTTGCAGGAACAGGGCGAGCTGGATCTCCACTTCGCGCATGGCCTGCTCGGCCTTGAGCTCCTGCAGGCATTCCCAGACGAGGCGCTGGCCGTCCAGCCAGAAGGGCGCGCGGGCGATGCTGGCTTCCAGGTCCGCCAGCAGGTCGGCGTACGCGCCCTGGGCGAAACGCTCCTGGTAGCTGGCCAGCTTGTCCGCCGGCAGGCCGCGCAGCGCGGTGATATGTTCCGCGTTACGCTCGGGCAGCGACTCGATCGGCAGCCACAGCAGGGTGCGCGAAAGCCGCAGCGGCTTGAGGTCGGTGGCTTTGTTCTTCAGCCACCAGGTGCACAGCGGGCGTGCCGCATCCTGCTGGGCGCGCAGGGCCTTGTGTGCTTCCTTCTCGTTATCGATGGGGCTGTTGCCGGTGATGATCTGGGTCGCGACTTGCTTGACCTGGGCGATGGCAGCGCCGACGGCGCCCGGCTCCGGGTTGCCCTGGCTGGCGCGATTGATCAGCTCTTCCAGACGACGGCATAGCGGCAGCAGGAGCGGCGCATCTTCGCCAAGGTGGATCGAGAGGCAACCTTCGAGACCGCGCAGGTGCTCGGCCAGCTTGCGAAACAGGGGAAGTTGTTCGCCGATCGGCACGTGGTCGGCCAGGGCCTGTTCGAGACGCGGCAATAGCCAGTTGATGGCGGCGGCGCGGGTGCGTGTCTTGCGTGGGTGCAGATCGACCCAGTGGTGTTCGCAGAGGTAGTGCAACAGGCTCAGGCCGGCTTGCAGCCCTGCAAAGGATTCTCGCTGGTAGAGGCCCCAGGTCAGCCAGGTCGCGGCACGCAGATCCTTGGAGTGGCTGGTCAGCAGAGTCTCGCTGCCTTCGCGGACTTTCTGCCAGTCGATACCGCCTGTTTCGTGCAGGGAAGACGCCTTGCCCAGCTCGGTTTCCAGCATTTCATATTCGCTGGAATAACGAACATCTTCACCGGCAAAGTTCCCTTCATTAATAGGGCTTTTTGCCAAGCTGAGATAATGCGTGGTGAGCTTGCTGGAGTAGGTCATTCCATGACTCATATATATAAGGTGGGCAACTACCTTCGTAGGGTGCGTGGCAATCCAGCCACTGTAAACCAACGAAGTGCGCAACTTCTTGCGCAGTTACTTGTGCAGTAATTTGCGCAGCATTGCGTGGAGTGGGCATCCTAGACCTGTGATTGGAGGCGGGCAACCGATTAAAACGTGAAACTCTTGGCATTAAATAGAATTTAACAAAATGCTTCAGGAGCAAACGAAACGATAACTTGTCGTGCTAATACGGCAAGTTGTGAGTGCGCACTCTATAAGTAGGATAAACGGCTTAATGCTTGTAAGAGATAGCCCACATGGCGATATAGTGGCCAGTCACAATTAATGGCGTTCTGCTATTAAATTTGTGACCTGTTGCGCTATTAGGAGTGCAGGAAGAAATGACCGGAGATCTGAGCCGTTTGGCTCAGATCTCCGGTATGTCAGCGGCCGATGGGCTCACTGGACAGGCAGAGCAGCAGGGCGCGGCGCTCTCCGGGGGCGACCACCAGGGCATCATCCAGCACATTGGCCGTCTCGATGCAGAGCATTCGTTGCCAGGCATCGTTGGCGAATTGCGAAAGGCGTTCGCTCTTGTCTATCCAGGGGTTCCACAGCACTGCGGATCGAGAGCCTGTGGCATCGAGAATAATCCGGCGGTTCCAGCCCGGGTCGACAATGCTCAGACGCGAGGGCGTATCCAAATAGATGCGGTCGGTTTCACCGGAAAAATGCAGGTCACCGTCCTGCCGATGCTCGTGCCAGTCATCCAAGGTATCGATGTAGCGGCTGTCAGGAAGGCCTTCGACGCGCGCCTGATGGATATCGCTGACGGCAAAGTAGCTGTGCAGGGCCTGGCTGATGGTCAGCGGTTCGCTGCTCAGGTTATGGGTCTCCAGGGTGAGTCGCAGGTCGTCGCCGAGGCGGATCTCGAAGTGAAGCTGTGCAGCGATGGGCCAGCCCGTCAGGGGCGTTTGGCTGCTGTCGAACAGGAATTTCAGGGTCACCGCGGCGTCGTCTTCGTCGATACCCAGCAACTGCCAGTCGAGTGCTCGCACCAGCCCGTGGCTCGGGGCCGTATCGCTTTGAAAATGCGTCTGCACGGCTAACGGGTTGCGGCGCAGGTCGCCGAACCAGGGCCAGCAGATGGGAGCGCCCCCGCGGACGCTTTGCCCGGGTGTATAGGCGGCGTCTTCGCTGAGCCAGATCAAAGGCGGTTCGCCGTCGAGCTGGTAGCTCAGCAGTTGGGCGCCCTGCTGGCTGACCAGCAACTCGGCTCCGTTGCGGCGTACACGCCAGCAGGTGAGTTCGCCCAGTTCGATGCGTTCAATGTGGGTGGTGGCCATCGGCATACTCTGTCGCAGGTAAGGATTGCTGCATTGGAACGCAGCATTCTCTCGAGTTCCAGAGCCCCGAATGCAAAACGCCCGTCACAAGGACGGGCGTTTTGTCGTTCGCGTACTGCTTACTTGCCGTACACCTGCTCAGGCAGCCAGGTGATCAGGCTCGGGAACATGTAGGCGATGACCAGCATGAGCAACTGGATGGCGATGAAGGGAATGACGCCGCGGTACATGGTGCCCGTCGACACCGAACGAGGGGTGACCCCTCGCAGGTAGAACAGCGAGAAACCCAGCGGTGGTGTGAGGAAGGACGTTTGCAGGTTGAGTGCAATCATCACCCCCAGCCAGATCGGATCGAGTCCCATGGCCAGCAACACCGGGCCCACGATCGGCACCACCACGAAGATGATTTCGATGAAGTCCAGGATGAAGCCCAGCAGGAAGATCACCAGCATCACCAGGAAGAACGCGCCCAGCACGCCGCCAGGCAGCGACTGGAAGACTTCTTCGATCAGGTGCTCGCCACCGAAGCCACGGAACACCAGCGAGAACAGCGAGGCGCCGATCAGGATCAGGAACACCATGCAGGTGATGTCAGTGGTGCCGTGAGCCACGCTGCGCAATTGCGGCATGCTCAGCTGGCCCTTGACCAGAGCCAGCAGGGTGGCACCGACGGCACCGATGGCTGCCGCTTCGGTTGGGGTGGCGAAACCGGCCAGGATGGAACCCAACACGATGACGATCAGCGCCAGCGGCGGGACCAGGGCACCGAGCAGCTTGCCCCATTCGACCTCGCCCAGCTCTTCCTTGGGAATGGCCGGCATTTTCTCCGGCTTCAGGAAGGTCATCGCGATCAGGTAGGCGACATACAGCGCAACCAGAAGCAGGCCGGGAATCAGCGCGCCCATGAACAGGTCGCCGACCGACACGGTCTTGGGCGAGAAGATGCCCATTTTCAGCTGCGCCTGCTGGTAGGCGCTGGACATCACGTCACCCAGCAGAACCAGCACGATCGACGGCGGAATGATCTGCCCCAGCGTACCGGTGGCTGCCAGGGTGCCGGTGGCGATGGCCGGGTCGTAGCCACGCTTGAGCAGCGTCGGCAGCGCCAGCAGACCCATGGTCACCACGGTGGCGCCGACGATACCGGTACTGGCGGCGAGCAGGGCGCCCACCACGCAGACCGAGATCACCAGGCCGCCGCGCAGGCTGCCGAACAGGCGGGACATGGATTCCAGCAGGTCTTCCGCGACCCGTGATTTCTCGAGCATCACGCCCATGAACACGAACAGCGGAACAGCCAGCATGGTCTGGTTGTTCATGATGCCGAACAGACGGTTGGGCAGAGCGCCCAGGTAGCTCGGGTCGAACGTGCCAGTCATCACGCCGATGCCGGCGAACAGCAGGGACACACCTGCCAGCGTGAAGGCTACCGGGTAGCCAGCCATCAGCACCACGCAGATGGTGATGAACAGGAAAATCGCCATGAACTCAGCCATGTTTCACCTCCGGCGCGGGAATGCGGCCAGCGATGACGTACGCAGCCTTGATCAGGTTGGACAGGCCTTGCAGGGACATGCCGATAGCCAGTACGAGAATGACGCTCTTCTGCAGGTAGACGAACTTGAGGCCGCCGCTTTCGCTGGACGCCTCGCGGGTCGCCCACGAGTTACCGACGTAATCCCAGCTCGCCCAGGCGAGATAGAGGCACACCGGCAGCAGCAGAAACAGCGTGCCGAGCAGTTCTACCAGTGCCTGGCGACGCCCATTGAATTTCTGGAAGAAAATGTCAACGCGTACATGGCCGTTGCGCTGCAGTACCCACGCTGCGGCGCCCATGAACACCAGGGCATGTGCATAGAGTACGGCTTCCTGCAGGGCAGTCGCGCCGACGCCGAAGCCGTAGCGCAGTACGACCACCACGGTCGTGCCGATGACCAGGAACAGGGTGAGCCACGCGAGAATCTGGCCAGTCCAGCTGTTCAGGCTGTCTATGAAAGACGCAAGCTTGAGGGGAAGTGAAGGCTTGTCGGACATAGTGAGTCCTTTGATTTTATCGTTATGGTTGAAGCAGGAGGGACGACCCGTTGTCGGCACTCGCGCTGAACGCCTCCTTGTGGGAGGCGGCCGGCGATTTTATGCAAGGCTGGTACTCGGCAGCAATGGTCGTACAACTTTAGTCACAAAGGCTGGGCTTGAGCGCCCTTCAACCTTTATGGTACTCAGGCAGGGTTTGACGCCGGCGATCCCGTGGTCAGACCAATACAACAAGAAAGGAGCATTGCATGAAACGTCGCGACATACTTGCCGCAGCGGGCGTAGGCCTGGCAGCTACCGCACTGGTGGGCTGCAAGGAAGAAGCCGGCACGGCGGCCCAGTCCCAAGAGGGCTCGGCTGCACAGACATTCAGCTGGAAGATGGTCACCTCCTGGCCGAAAAACTTTCCCGGCGTTGGGGTAGGCGCCGAGCGCTTCGCCAAGCTGGTCGATGAAATGAGTAACGGCCGCCTGAAGGTTCGTATCTATGCTGCCGGCGAGCTGGTACCGGCGCTGGAAGTCTTCGATGCGGTTTCCCGCGGTACCGCTGAAATGGGGCACGGCGCACCGTACTACTGGAAGGGCAAGGTACCGGCCGCACAGTTCTTCTGCGCGTCGCCGTTCGGTCCCAACGCTCAGGAAATGAACGCCTGGCTGCACCGCGGGGGCGGTATCCAGCTGTGGGAAGAGGTCTATAAGCCGTTCGGCGTACTGCCCATGGCCTGTGGCAACTCTGGTGTTCAGACCGCCGGTTGGTTCAACAAGGAAATCACCTCGGTCGATGACTTCCGTGGCTTGAAGATGCGTACCCCGGGTCTGGGCGGCGAAGTGCTGACCAAGATGGGCGGTACTGTGGTCAACATGCCGGCGGGCGAAATCTTCACCGCGCTGCAGACCGGTGCGATCGACGCCACTGAGTGGATCGGTCCGTACAACGACATGGCGCTGGGGCTGCACAAGGCCGCCAAGTACTACTACACCCCGGGCTGGCAGGAGCCGAGCGTGCTGTTCGAGCTGGACATCAACATCAAGGCGTGGGAAACCCTGCCGGCTGATCTCCAGGCCATCGTTCGTGCCGCTGCACGTGACGTCAACGGCGACATGCTCGACGACTACAACGCCAAGAACATGGAGGCCATGGAGCAGTTCAAGGCCGACGGTGTCGACGTTCGCCGCCTGCCGGACGAAGTCCTGAGCCGCCTCAAGGAAGTGGCTGCCGAAGTGGTTGATGCCTCTGCCGCCGCCGACCCGGTTGCGCAGAAGGTCTGGGAGCACCAGAAGGCCTACCTGCAACGCCTCTACAAGTACGCCGAAAGCAACGAGAAAGACATCTATAACATTCGCGGCTGACAGCAGCGATGTGCGAAAACGCCGGCCTCAGGGCCGGCGTTTTCGTTTCAGCTGCAAACCGCGTAGAGGGCGCTGGTCAGCGGCGGGCGGGTACCGAGCGGGTACGGCCTGTGTCGTCGATGGCGACGAAGACGAAGACCGCTTCCGTGACCTTGCGCCATTCGCTGGACAGTGGGTCGTCGCTCCACACCTCGACCAGCATCTGGATCGAGCTGCGGCCGATCTCCAGCGCCTGGGTATAGAACGAAAGCTGCGCGCCGACGGCCACCGGAACCAGGAAGGCCATGCGGTCGATCGCCACCGTGGCCACGCGGCCACCGGCTACCTTGCTGGCCATGGCAGTGCCGGCCAGGTCCATCTGGGAAACCAGCCAGCCACCGAAAATATCGCCAAAGCCATTGGTTTCACGAGGAAGTGCGGTGATCTGCAGGGCCAGGTCACCTTGTGGAATCGGGTCGTCCTGTTCGAATTCGTTCATCTGGATACGGCTCGCAGCGCAGTTGTTGTTGTGGCGCGGAGCAGGTCGTCGACGCGATGCAGCCGGGAGCAGGGGTGCAAGAGCAACCTGTTGTCCTGTCTCGGTGCCCATCCAATGGGGCGCGATCATGTTCAACGGCCTGTTAGCACACAGGAGTGCAGGCGTGGCGAGTATACCGACTGAACGGTCGTGGGGCGACTGTGGCGCTGTGCCGCTAGCCGAGAAGTGACGCTGTTCTGCACCCGGGGATTCAGCCGATTACAAAATTCGCATCGGTCATGTAACTGTCACATTCGTTTCATAGATTGGTCACGTGGGCTACAGATACTTGGCCCCGTTCCATCCAACACTAATTCTGCTAGGAGCAAGGCATGAAACTTAAGCGTTTGATGGCGGCCATGACTTTTGTCGCCGCTGGCGTTGCCACCGCCACTGCGGTTGCCGCTGTCGACCCGGCTCTGCCGAACTACGAGAAGACTTCCGGCGTATCGGGCAACCTGAACAGCGTGGGGTCCGACTCCCTTGCCAACCTGATGACCCTGTGGGCTGAAGAGTTCAAGAAGAGCTACCCGAACGTCAACATTCAGATCCAGGCTGCCGGTTCTTCCACTGCACCGCCCGCGATGACTGAAGGCACTGCCAACATGGGCCCGATGAGCCGCGCCATGAAGGACAGCGAGATCCAGGCATTCGAACAGAAGTACGGCTACAAGCCGACTGCCGTTCCGGTCGCGATCGACGCCCTGGCCGTATTCGTGCACAAGGACAACCCGATCAAGAGCCTGTCCATCGAACAAGTGGACGCGATCTTCTCCAGCACCCGCCTGTGCGGTGGCGCTACCGAGTTCAAGACCTGGGGTGACGTTGGTCTGACCGGCGAGTGGGCTTCCAAGCCGCTGCAGCTGTTCGGTCGTAACTCGGTATCCGGCACCTACGGTTACTTCAAGGAAGAAGCCCTGTGCAAAGGCGACTTCAAGGCTAACGTCAACGAGCAGCCGGGTTCGGCTTCCGTGGTGCAGTCCATCTCCAGCACCCTGAACGCTATCGGTTACTCGGGCATCGGCTACCGTACTTCCAGCGTCAAGGCTGTTCCGCTGTCCAAGAAAGGCGGCGAAGCGTTCGAAGCAAGCGAAGAAAACGCCCTGGCTGGCAAGTTCCCGCTGGCTCGCTTCTTCTACGTTTACGTCAACAAGGCGCCTAACAAGCCGCTGAGCCCGCTGGACGCCGAGTTCGTGAAACTGGTTCTGTCCAAGCAAGGCCAGGAAGTGGTCGTCAAAGACGGTTACATCCCGCTGCCGAAAAACGTAGTCGAAAAAGCCAAGAAGGAACTGGGCCTGTAAGGGACCCCGTTTCGGCAAGAACGCTACGTTCGTAGCCACGCCCGCCCTCTGTGTACAGAGCGGCGGGCGTAGCTTTGTCAATGTGCTGTAACTTTTCTGTCATACAAGCCCGATAGATTTAGCGGGCCTGGAAATCAGCTGAAAAATACGGCGCGCTCATGGCCGCGCAGAGACACTCCCTACTATGAATGACTTGGCTAGTGACACCATGACCGCCTCTTCCAAATCCCTCGGGTTGGACTTCAACACTCCGGCCCTGCTGCGCAAACGCCGCGTTCGCGCATTCAAAGATCGCCTCGCACGCTGGTGCGTATCCGTCGGTGGCATGGCGGTGCTCGGGGCCATCACCCTGATCTTCTTCTACCTGGCCTACATCGTGTTCCCGATGTTCCAGGGCGCAGACATCGAAACCCGCAAGCCGGTGCAGGCCGCCTGGCTGGCCGACGCCGGCAAGCCGCTGCTGATGGCCGCAGAAGAACAGAACCAGGTCGGCATGCGCCTCAGCGAGCGTGGCCAGGTGCAGTTCTTCGATGCCAAGAGCATGGCGCCGCTGAATGCCGTCAGCCTGCCGCTGCCCGCGGACACCCAGGTGGTGTCGGTCGGTCTGGACCAGCCGGGCACCAACCGCGTTGCCCTGGGTCTGTCCAACGGCCAGGTGCTGGTGTTCGAGCACACGTACCCGGTCAGCTACCCGAACGACGTGAAAACCATCACGCCGGCCCTGAACTACCCGTTTGGCGAAGAGCCGATCACCCTCGACGAGCAGGGCCGGTCGCTTGACCACGTCGGCGTCAACCTGAACGGCGGTACGCTGGTGCTCGCGGCCTCCTCGGGCAGCGACCTGCATGTCCTGAGCCTGGGGCGTGAAGAGAACCTGATGACCGGCGAAGTCACGCTCAGTGAAGACCGTATCGCCCTGGCGCAGATCGCCGAGCCGATCAAGGAACTGATCATCGATCCGCGTCAGCAGTGGCTGTACGTGATCAACGGCCGTGCAACTGCCGACGTGTTCAGTCTGCGTACCAAGGAGCTGAACGGCCGCTACAAGCTGCTGAACGACGCCAACGCCGAAGTTACCAACGCCACCGCGCTGCTGGGCGGCATTTCGCTGCTGATCGGTGACAGCAAGGGCGGTATCGCCCAGTGGTTCATGGTTCGCGAAGAAGACGGCAAGCAGGTCTTCAGCAACATCCGTCGCTTCCAGATGGCCGACAGCGCCATCACCCAGATCATGCCGGAAGAGCGCCGCAAGGGCTTCCTGGCGCTGGATGCCAAGGGCAACCTGGGTATCTTCCACAGCACCGCCCACCGCACCCTGCTGGTCGAGCCGGTAGCCGATGGCGTCGCGATCGCCAGCCTGTCGCCGCGCGCCAACCGTGTACTGGTCGAGTCCAATGGCCAGCTGCAGCGCCTGCTGATCGACAACCCGCATCCGGAAATTTCCTGGAGCTCGCTGTGGGGCAAGGTCTGGTACGAGAACTATGACAAGCCGGATTATGTCTGGCAGTCCACCTCGGCCAACACCGACGCCGAACCCAAGCTGAGCCTGGCGCCGATTGCCTTCGGTACCTTGAAAGCGGCGTTCTACGCCATGCTGCTGGCCGCCCCCCTGGCGATTGCCGCTGCGATCTACACCGCGTACTTCATGGCCCCGGCCATGCGCGGCAAGGTCAAGCCGGTCATCGAGCTGATGGAAGCATTGCCGACGGTCATTCTCGGCTTCTTCGCCGGCCTGTTCCTGGCGCCGTATGTCGAAGGGCATCTACCGGGGATCTTCAGCCTGCTGATCTTCACCCCGATTGGCATCCTGCTGGCGGGTTTCACCTGGAGTCGTCTGCCGGAGTCCGTGCGCCTGAAGGTGCCGGATGGCTGGGAAGCTGCGCTGCTGATCCCGGTGATCCTGCTGGTGGGCTTCATCTCCCTGAGCATGAGTGGTCACCTGGAAGTCTGGCTGTTCGACGGCAACATGCGCGCCTGGCTGAGCAATGACCTGGGTATCCCGTTCGATCAGCGCAACGCCCTGGTGGTCGGCCTGGCCATGGGCTTCGCGGTTATCCCGAACATCTACTCGATCGCCGAAGATGCCGTGTTCAGCGTACCGAAAAGCCTGACGTTCGGTTCCCTGGCCCTGGGTGCGACCCCGTGGCAAACCCTGACCCGCGTGGTCATCCTCACTGCCAGCCCGGGCATCTTCTCGGCGGTGATGATCGGCATGGGCCGTGCGGTCGGTGAAACCATGATCGTACTGATGGCCACCGGTAACACCGCGATCATGGACATGAACATCTTCGAAGGCCTGCGCACTCTGGCGGCCAACGTCGCGGTGGAAATGCCCGAGTCGGCGGTTGGCAGTACCCACTATCGCGTGCTGTTCCTGTCCGCGCTGGTGCTGTTGTCCTTCACCTTCGTCATGAACACGCTCGCGGAACTGGTACGCCAGCGTCTGCGCGTCAAGTACGCGTCGCTCTAAGGCTTTGGAAGGTATATGTCCGTGAAAAAGAACTCCGTAAAAGCCTGGTTCAAAAGCGGTTCGCCGTGGATCTGGATGAATGCCGGCGCGGTCTCCATCGCCGTGGTCATGACGCTGGGTCTGCTGGCCGTGATCGCTACCCGTGGTCTGGGGCACTTCTGGCCGGCCGACATCGTCGAAGCCGACTACCGCGTGCCTGGCCAGGAAATGAAAGTGATGGCGGGTGAGATTACTCAGATCGAGGAAATCCCCCGTGCCCGCCTGGCGGCTTCCGGCTTGCCGGTAGACGCCGAAGGCGGCGAATTCATGACCCGCGAGCTGTTCAAGGTGGGTAACCGCGACCTGTACGGCGCGGACTTCTCCTGGGTCGTGGGCGAGTGGCTGAGCAACCAGCGCACCCCGGAAAACCTCACGGCCTTCGAACGCCGCGAGTGGGGCAACTTCTACGGCTACCTAGTCAACGTCAAGGAAAACGGCCAGCTGGTTGCCGACGGTGATGCAGCCTGGGCTGTCCTGCAGGAGCGCCTGGCGCGGGTCGAAGACCTGCACTCCCAGGTGGTTCGTGTGGAGAAGCGCGATATCGGTCGTATCAACGCCGGGCTCGAGCGCATTCGCCTGACCACCCGCAAGCTGGAACTGCAGGGTCAGCTGACGCCGCAGACCCAGGCTGACCTGGACGCCGAGCGTGCGCAGTGGGACGCCGAGTACAAGGTGCTGGAAACCGAGCTGGTGGCCCTGCATCAGGCTTTCAATCGCGACAGCGCGACCGTGCGCAGCGTCGACGGCCGTGAAATCGAGCTGAGCCTGGGCAAGGTGGTTCGTGCCTATCAGCCGAACGCCATGTCGACCTTGGGCAAGCTGAGCTTCTACGGCACCAAGTTGTGGGAATTCGTCAGTGACGAGCCGCGCGAAGCCAACACCGAGGGCGGTATCTTCCCGGCGATCTTCGGCACCATCATGATGACCCTGATCATGGCCGTGATCGTGACGCCGTTCGGTGTGGTCGCTGCCATCTACCTGCGTGAGTACGCCAAGCAGGGCCCGCTGACCCGGATCATCCGGATCGCGGTGAACAACCTGGCGGGTGTACCGGCCATCGTGTACGGCGTGTTCGGCCTGGGCTTCTTCGTCTATGTGCTGGGCGGCTCGCTCGATCGGCTGTTCTTCCCCGAAGCCGCACCTGCGCCGACCTTCGGTACGCCGGGCCTGCTGTGGGCCTCGTTGACCCTGGCGATCCTCGCGGTGCCGGTGGTGATCGTGGCAACCGAAGAAGGCCTGGCACGGATTCCTCGTGCCCTGCGCGAAGGTTCCCTGGCACTGGGCGCCACCAAGGTGGAAACCCTGTGGCGTGTGGTACTGCCAATGGCCAGCCCGGCGATGATGACCGGTCTGATCCTCGCAGTGGCCCGTGCGGCCGGCGAAGTGGCTCCGCTGATGCTGGTGGGTGTGGTCAAACTGGCCCCGAGCCTGCCGGTCGACGGGAACTACCCGTACCTGCACCTGGACCAGAAGATCATGCACCTGGGCTTTCATATCTACGACGTCGGCTTCCAGAGCCCCAACGTCGAGGCGGCACGGCCACTGGTCTACGCGACGGCGCTGCTGCTGGTGCTGGTGATCGCGACCCTGAACCTCACCGCCGTCTACATGCGTAACCGTCTGCGCGAGAAGTACAAGGCGCTGGACCACTAAATCCTCTGCGCCGGCGACCATCGGGGTCGCCGGCGTGATAAACGAATTGGTAGCGTAGGGAGCATCCCATGCAGCACGAATCACACTCTCACGGCATCGACATCTCGGCCCTGGGCCGCGACAAGCAGAGCCTGAACCTGGCCACCGAAACCGTGGCCATCGAAGTACCCAAGCTGAACCTGTACTACGGCGAGAAGCAGGCCCTGTACGACGTCAGCATGAACATCCCGAAGCAACGCGTGACCGCCTTCATCGGCCCGTCCGGCTGCGGCAAGTCCACCCTGCTGCGTACCTTCAACCGGATGAACGATCTGGTCGACGGTTGCCGCGTGGACGGCGAAATCAACATCGACGGCAAGAACATCTACCGCAAGGGTGAGGACGTGGCCGAGCTGCGTCGTCGCGTCGGCATGGTGTTCCAGAAGCCGAACCCGTTCCCCAAGAGCATCTACGAGAACGTGGTCTACGGCCTGCGCATCCAGGGCATCAACCAGAAACGCGTGCTCGACGAAGCCGTGGAATGGGGCCTGAAGAGCGCCGCCCTGTGGGACGAAGTGAAAGACCGTCTGCATGAATCGGCCCTGGGCCTGTCCGGTGGTCAGCAGCAGCGTCTGGTGATCGCCCGTACCGTGGCGGTACAGCCGGAAGTGCTGCTGCTCGACGAACCGTGCTCGGCACTCGACCCGATCTCTACGCTGAAGGTCGAAGAGCTGATCTACGAACTGAAGTCCAAGTACACCATCGTCATCGTGACCCACAACATGCAGCAGGCGGCGCGCGTTTCCGATTACACCGCCTTCATGTACATGGGTAAGCTGATCGAGTTCGGTGACACCGACGCCCTGTTCACCAACCCGGCCATGAAGCAGACCGAAGACTACATCACCGGCCGCTACGGCTAAGGCACGGCAGGTAATCCCTGGCGCTGTCGGGCGCGCTACCCGCGCATGCCCTTCGCGCCAGAGCGTTTCAAGGTGACATTCAATGTGTAGGGTGCGCGGGTGCGCACCATGGCCAAGCCGGTAGCTTTCGCGGAGCGAACCCACATGATCAACAAAGATAGCCTTACCCATCACATCTCCCAGCAGTTCAACGCCGAGCTGGAGGAGGTTCGCAGCCACCTCCTGGCGATGGGCGGCCTGGTCGAGAAGCAGGTCAACGATGCCGTCACCGCCCTGATCGACGCCGACTCCGGTCTGGCTCAGCAGGTGCGCGAGATCGACGACCAGATCAACCAGATGGAACGCAACATCGACGAAGAGTGCGTGCGCATCCTGGCGCGTCGTCAGCCGGCGGCTTCCGACCTGCGTCTGATCATCAGCATCTCCAAGTCGGTCATCGACCTGGAGCGCATCGGTGACGAAGCGACCAAGATTGCCAAGCGCGCCATCCTCCTGACCGAGGAAGGCGAAGCGCCGCGCGGTTACGTGGAAGTGCGCCACATCGGCGACCAGGTGCGCCGCATGGTGCAGGAAGCGCTGGACGCGTTCGCCCGCTTCGACGCCGACCTGGCCCTGTCGGTCGCCCAGTACGACAAGACCGTGGACCGCGAGTACAAGACCGCACTGCGCGAGCTGGTCACCTACATGATGGAAGATCCGCGTTCGATCTCCCGCGTGCTGAACGTGATCTGGGCACTGCGCTCCCTGGAGCGTATCGGCGACCATGCGCGCAACATCGCTGAACTGGTGATCTACCTCGTGCGTGGCACCGATGTGAAGCACATCGGCCTGACCCGTATGCAGGAAGAAGTGCAGGGCACCAAGGACCGCTGAGTCGTCAATGCTACGAGCGGGTCAAGGCGGTCCCTCCCGGAAATCCGGGGAGGGCCGCTTTTTGCTGTCTGATTCACTGTTTTTACGTTGGCCTTTGGCCATTAGGCGCGACTATGCTTACGCCATTCGAACAGGAGTGGCCGATGAGTAAAGTCAGCGTGCTGGTGGTGGACGACGCTACCTTCATTCGCGATCTGGTGAAAAAGGGGCTGCGAGACCACTTTCCAGGCGTGCAAATCGAGGAAGCAGTCAACGGCCGCAAGGCTCAGCAATTGCTGAGCAAGCAAAGCATTGACCTGATTCTCTGCGATTGGGAAATGCCCGAGTTGTCCGGGCTCGAACTGCTGAGCTGGTGCCGCGAGCAGGACAACCTGAAGACCGTGCCCTTCATCATGGTGACCAGCCGCGGTGACAAGGAAAACGTGGTTCAGGCGATCCAGGCAGGCGTTTCCGACTTCATCGGCAAGCCGTTTTCCAACGAGCAACTGGTGACCAAGGTCAAGAAGGCCCTGAGCCGTGCCGGAAAACTGCAGGCCCTGAGCGCCAGCGCCGCGCCGAAGATGCTCAGCTCGGGAGCGTTCGCCAACGACTCGCTGGCGGCATTGACCGGCGGCAAGGCTGAGGTGGTCAAGCCGGCGCCCAGCGCCGCGCCGGCACCGGCAGCTGCTTTTGCCGCACCGTCTGCACCGGCCGCCGCGGCCAAGCCCCCGGCGGGACGTGGCCAGGGGCAGCTGCGTCTGCCGGGCGGCAACATGGCGTGCGTGATCAAGGCGCTGAGCCTGAAAGAGGCGCTGCTGGTGGTCAAACGCACGGAGGTGCTGCCGCAAGTACTGGAAAGTGCAGTACTCGACCTCGAGCAGGGTGAGGGTGGTGAAGTCGCTCGGCTCAACGGTTACCTGCATGCGGTAGCGGCGTTCGAGCCCAAGCCGGACAGCGAATGGCTGCAGCTGACGTTCCGCTTCGTCGATCGCGATCCGCAGAAACTCGATTACCTCTCGCGGCTCATTGCCCGGGGCACGGCACAGAAGCATTTCAGCCCGGGCGCCTAGTTGCGCCTACCGTGTGTCGCCTGGCCGGCATTCCCTGCGAGATGCTTCACAACCCTTGGTTCGGGGATTCGCAGAGTGCCGGAACGGCTGCTAGTCTGCTTATCCCGGATATCAAAAAGCCATTAAAAGATCCGCAGTCATGCTAGGGCGTCTCATTTTTCTGTGCAGCATGCTGGCCGTCGCCAGCCAGGCCGCTGCCTTGACCATCTACAAGTACACCGATGCCAACGGTGTGGTGACCTATACCGACCAGGCCGCGCCCGGTGCGCAGGTGTTCGTGTTCCGCGACCGAATGGTCGAACGCCTGGATAACCAGGTGAAGCTGGAAACCAAGCGGCACGAAGCCGGCGAAACGTTGCTGGTGCGCAACGACCTGTACGCCCCCGTGCAGATCGAACTGAAGTTCGAGCAGGTCGACAACGCCGTGGGTGTGCCGGATGCGCCGATCAACTGGGTCTTGCCGCCGCGTACCACCATCCGCCTGGCGACCCTCGCGCCGCGCGATACCAGCCAGCCCCTGCGCTACACCCCCAAATTGCGTTACGCCCTGGGCGATCCGCGCCTGGTGCCGACCCAGCAGCACTATCCGCTGCCGTGGCGCGGCGGCCCGTTCCGCCTGACCCAGGGCGCCAACGGTAAATACAGCCACTTCACCCCGAAAGGGCGCTATGCGATGGACATCGCCATGCCGGAAGGCACGCCGATCGTTGCGGCGCGCAGCGGGGTGGTGGTGAAGACCGAGAACGAACAGACCGGGCGTGGCAACAACCCGTCCGGCAACTACGTGCGCATCCTCCACGACGACGGCACCATGGGTGTGTACCTGCACCTGATGAAGGGCTCGGTCAAGGCGCGTGAAGGGCGTCGTATCGAAGCGGGGGACATGATTGCGCGTTCCGGCAACACCGGTAACAGCACCGGTCCGCACCTGCACTTCGTGGTGCAGCGCAACGTGGGTCTGGCCCTGGAATCCATTCCGTTCAACTTCAACCAGCCAGTCAACAGCCTGCCGAACTTCGCCGTTGGCGGCGAGTGAGGCGTCCCGCCTCGCGATCAGACCGTGCTCAGGCGACAGCTCAGTGCGCAGTGATCTGACACGCCGGTCGTCAGCCTGGCGTTTTCCAGCCGATAGCCCGGCGTGTGGAACATCCCATCGACCATGAACGGAATCTCGCCGGCGCGGTGCAGCGAGCCGTCGATGCTGCTGGTGTAGTGCGCCGGTACGCCGTCGATGAAGTGCTCGGCGAGCAAATCGAAGGTGGCGCGCCCGCGCGGCGCATTGAAGTCGCCGGTCAGCAGCAGACCGCCCGCGTCGTGGGATTGCGCCTGGGCCAGGGCGATCAGCTTGCCGGCGCTCTCGCGCTGGTACGGCGTGGATCTGCCGAACGGGGTCACGTTGAGGTGGGTGACGGCGACGCGAAAGCCACTGACCGTAGCGCTGAGCATCACCTCGGCGATGCTCAGCGGGTCGGCCATGCGCTTGCCCTCGAGCGTGATGAACGCCATCTCCTGAATATGCTCCGGGTTGCCCGAGTAATACTCGACGTTGACATCGAGCAGAGCCTCGCCACTGGCCAGCATGCCGACGCCCACCACGTTGGCAGGACCTTCCTCGGGATAGCGGGCCATGGGCGCAAAGGCCATGGTGCCGCCCATCAGGGCCTCGAAAAAGGGGATGTCGCGCTCGCAGAGCTCCTGCAGGCAAAGCAGCCGCGGGCGTTCACGCTCGATGAAGGCGACAACGCGTGTCAGGTGTCTCGACCGTTCGATGTTGATGGAGGCAATGCTGAGTGACATGGGACCGGGGGTGCTATGAGAAAGGGCGGCCGGGGGATTCGTGGCTGCTGAAACGAGGGGCGCAGTATACCCGACGCCTGCACCCCGCGGCCGCTCGGTTACAGCGGCGTGATCAGAACGCCAGGCCGACTTTCAGGCCAACCTGCTCTTGCTTGAGCTTGCTGTTTTCCGCCAGCACGGTGTCGCTGTCGAGTTTGTAATTGGTGCGGGTGTAGTACAGGCTGGTGCTGATCGGCAGGTTGTTGATGCCTTTGTTCCATAGCACGGTCAGTTCGGCGTACGGGTTGGCCTTGTCCTTCAGGTCGACGGTGTCGCTGCCTTCGCCGCTGACTTTCAGCTCGGCTTCGGCGTCGAGCGAGTAGCGTGCACCGGCTTCCAGGCGCACGGTGTAATCCGGGGTCAGGTAGTTGTAGCCGATGCCCGCCTTGGCGAATGGCGCCTTGCTGGTCAGCTTGACGTTGCTGTCGAATGGGCCGACGTCGTCCTGCTCGATACGGCCCCAGTCGTAGCCACCGCCGACGACGAAGTCGATGTAGTTGTTGGTGCTCAGCGCCGCGCGCAGGCCCAGGTCCAGGTCGGCACGGGCGGCCTTGTATTCGTCGTCATCCTTCTCACGGTATTGGCCTTCGATGCCCGCCTGGTAGATGAAGCCTTCGTGGCCGGTCAGCTTGTTGCCGAAGTTGTAGAACAGACCGCCCTGATTCAGACGCTCCTTGTCGCTTTCACCAAAGCTGCTCAATTTGTACTGGTTGTGGGAACCGATCACGCCGATGGTCGAAATCGGGTCCGTGATCGAGTCGGCGTAGGCATGGGAAGCGCCAGCGAGGCACAGGGCGAGGGCAGTTTTCGAGGTGATTCCATTGAGTTGCATGGCTGAATCCTTGGCAGTCTGTTCATGGGATGGCGTGCATCGATCCAATCGACGCCCGCGGTTGACTGCCCACCTGCGACGGGTATTCGGGAAAGCCGACGAACGGTCGTAAGTGCTTGTCTCATAAAGCGAGGATGGCGGTTACTACCTGCCATAGATGACCAAAAGGTCAGGTTGCCGGGGCGGCAATGCCAGCACTGGGCGTACGCGTTCGCAGCCGCCCGTGCACGCGGTTCAGTCCAGCTTGAGGACCTTGGCCAGGAGGATTTTCGGGCCTTTCATCTTCTTGACGATCAGTCGCAGGCCGGCGACTTCCAACGATTCCTCTTCTTCCGGCACGCGGTTGAGCGTCTCGTAGATCAGCCCGGCAAGGGTTTCCGCCTCGATGTGGTCGAGGTCCACGCCCAGCAGGCGTTCGACCTTGAACAGCGGCGTATCGCCCCGTACCAGCAGCTTGCCGGGCTGGTAGGCGAGGATGCCGCGCTCGGTCTTGCGGTGTTCGTCCTGGATATCGCCCACCAGGGCTTCCAGCACGTCTTCCATGGTCAGGTAGCCGATCACCTTGCCGTCGGCTTCCTCGACCAGGGCGAAGTGCGAGCCGCCCTTGCGGAACTGCTCCAGCAGCTCGGACAGCGGCAGGTTGCGGTTGACCTTCTCCAGCGGGTGCATCAGTTCGCTGAGGCGCAGGGTCGAGGGCAGCATTTCCAGCAGCGACAGGTGCAGCAGCAGGTCCTTGATGTGCAGCACGCCGACGAATTCGCCGGCGGCTTCGTCATAGATCGGGTAGCGGCTGTACTTGTGCCGGCGGAACACGCTGAACACCTCGTCCAGCGGGGCATGCAATTCCAGGAATATCAGGTCTTCCCGGGAGTTGGCCCAGTCCACGACCTCCAGCTCGCCCAGCTCCACGGCCGAAGCCAGGACGCGCATGTCGTGGTCGGTCGGGTCGCTGGCGCGGCTCGAATGGAGAATCAGCTTTAGCTCGTCGCGGCTGTAGTGGTGATCGTGGTGCGTGCCCGGCTCGCCCTGGCCGGCAATGCGCAGGATGGCGTTGGCGCTGGCGTTGAGCAGGAAGATCGCCGGGTACATGGCCCAGTAGAAGAGGTACAGCGGAGCGGCTGTCCACAGCGACAGCAGTTCGGGTTTGCGGATGGCCCAGGATTTGGGTGCCAGCTCGCCCACCACGATGTGCAGGTAGGAAATGATGAAGAACGCGGTGAAGAAGGCGATGGCGCTGATCAGCTTGGGCGATTCGATGCCCATGGCGCCCAGCAGCGGCTCCAGCACGTGGGCGAAGGCCGGCTCACCGACCCAGCCCAGCCCGAGGGAGGCCAGGGTGATACCCAGCTGACAGGCCGAGAGATAGGCGTCCAGCTGGTTGTGCACGGTGCGCAGGATGTGCCCGCGCCAGCCGTTCTTGGCGGCCAGGGCGTCCACCTTGGTGGCGCGCAATTTGACGATGGCGAACTCGGAGGCCACGAAAAAGCCGTTGAGCAGGACCAGGAAAAAGGCAAACAGAATGAGGCCGAAATCGGCAAACAGGGAGGCGAGGGAGTAACTCGTAGAGGGGTCCATAACAGCTTCGGTAGGCCAATGACCGCTAAAGGTTGGGGGCAGATGCAGCGCTTTGCAAGCAGATGACCGAAGGTCGCGACGTCAGGCGTTGCGACGCACCACCTGCTGGCTCGGGAAATGGCAAATGAAGGTGCTGCCTTTGCCCAGCACGCTGCTGATGTCCAGGCGAGCCCGGTGGCGCAGCAGCACGTGCTTGACGATTGCCAGGCCAAGGCCGGTACCGCCGGTGTTGCTGGCGCGGCTGGAGTCGACCCGGTAGAAGCGTTCGGTCAGGCGCGGCAGGTGCTTGGTTTCGATGCCGATGCCGGTGTCCTGCACTGTGAGGTGGGCGCCCTCGCTGTCCGACCACCAGCGAATGCGGATATCGCCCTCGTCGGGAGTGTATTTCACCGCATTGAAAATCAGGTTGGAGAAGGCGCTGCGCAGCTCGGCTTCGCTGCCCTTGAGCTTGAGGTGCGGATCGGCCTCCAGGCTGATGCGGTGCCGGCGGTCCCCGGACAGGGCCTGGGCGTCGTTCTTGATACTCAGCAGCAGCAGGTCGACGGCCACCGGGTGATTGTCCGAGGGGTAGTCGGTGGCTTCCAGCTTGGCCAGCAACAGCAGGTCGTTGAGCAGATTCTGCATGCGCCCGCCCTGTTGCTGCATCTGCTGCAGGGCCCGCAGCCAGCGCGGATTCACGTCGTCGACGTTATCCAGCAGGGTTTCCAGGTAGCCGGCGATCACCGTCAGCGGCGTGCGCAGCTCATGGGAGACGTTGGCCACGAAATCTTTGCGCATCTGCTCCAGCTGGTGCAGGCGGGTGACGTCGCGGACCAGCATCAGGTGCTCGCTGTTGCCGTACTGGGTGATGTGGAACTGCAGGTGGCGCCGGTCGTTGACCGGGGAGGGCAGGTCCAGCGGCTCCGCGTAGTTGCTTCGCTCGAAGTATTCGATGAAGCGCGGATCGCGGACCAGGTTGGTGATGGCCTGGCCACTGTCCTGCGGAGTCTTGAGGCCGAGCAGGGTTTCCGCAGCGATGTTCCACCATTCCAGGTTGCCGGCGCTGTCGAGCATGACCACGGCGTCTTTCAAGGCGGCGGTGGATTCCTGCACACGGTCGATCACGGCTTGCAGGCGGCCGCGAGCGCGTTCGTTGCGGCGTTGCAGGTGGTAGATGCTGTCGAACACTTCGCCCCAGAGGCCGTAGCCGTCGGGTGGTGGTTCGTCGGGTTTGTGTTCCTTGAGCCATTTGTGCAGGCGCAGCAGCTGGCTGAGGGTCCAGCCCAGGTGGGCAGCCAGGCCGATGGCCAGTGCCCAGGCATAGTGGCCGGTAATCAGGCCGAGCAGCAGGCAGGCGCCGATCAGTAGCAGCAGGCGGCGCACCACGGCGCCACGCCAGTTTTGATTCACTTGGAAGTCATCCGCCAATCAATCCATTCTGCCGACAGGGCCTGGTCTCGATCCGGCCGCAAGGGCGGCAGGATCGCATGCTTGCTAGCTTTTTGTCGAAAAGCGGTAGCCGGTGCCGCGCACGGTCTGTACCAGGTTCTCGTAGACCTCGCCGAGCGCCTTGCGCAGGCGGCGGATATGGACGTCCACGGTACGCTCTTCGACGTACACGTTGCCGCCCCAGACTTGGTCGAGCAACTGGCCGCGGGTGTAGGCCCGCTCCTGGTGGGTCATGAAAAATTGCAGCAGGCGGTATTCGGTGGGGCCCATCTCGGCCGGTTTGCCGTCGATGGTCACGCGGTGGCTGATCGGGTCGAGCAGCAGGCCGCCCACTTCGATCGGCCCTTCGTTGTCGGCCGGGCCGGCGCGGCGCAGCACGGCCTTGAGGCGGGCAACCAGTTCGCGGGGCGAGAAGGGCTTGGTGATGTAGTCGTCGGCACCGACTTCCAGGCCCTGGATCTTGTTGTCCTCTTCGCCCTTGGCGGTGAGCATGATGATCGGGATGTCCCCGGTCAGCTCATCGCGCTTGAGGCGGCGGGCCAGTTCGATGCCTGAGGTACCCGGGAGCATCCAGTCGAGCAGGATCAGGTCCGGTTTGCGGTCAACGATGATGGCGTGAGCCTGCTGGGTGTTCTCCGCTTCCAGGCACTCGTAGCCGGCCATTTCCAGGGCCACCGCGATCATTTCGCGGATCGGTGCTTCGTCATCGACGATCAGGATGTTCTTGCCAACCATGGGGTCAAGCCTCGGCTCGTTTTGCTGTCATGCGCCGCATTAGATAACGGAATTATTGCAGCGATATGACAGGCGTGTGTTGGCAACTTTTTGCCGGCCGCTTGCGTCTATGTAGTTGAAGGCCATCGGACCGCTCCGGTGACCTGGAGCCTGCCGCACAATCCCGGCAATTTCGCCGGCGATTCGGGCTCGTTCGCTGTCATCCGCTGAGACCTCCTGCATTGATCCCAGGTGCCGCCAGGCTGTCGTTATCCCAACAGAGGAGAGACGCGTGATGAGAATGATCAACCCCCGGTTTACCAGCGTGCTGGCCGGTGCCGTGCTGGCCCTGCCGCTGTGGGTACAGGCGGCCGAACCGGCGACGGAAAAGGGCGGCATGCTGGTCGATGCGAAGGGCATGGTGCTCTACACATACGACAAGGACGCCGATGGCGTGTCCAATTGTTCCGGGCAGTGCGCGCAGAACTGGCCACCGCTGATGGCCGAGGCCGGTGCCAAGGCGTCGGGCGAGTGGAGCCTGGTCAAGCGCGACGATGGCACCCAGCAGTGGGCCTACGACGGCAAACCGCTGTACACCTTCATCAACGACAAGAAGGCCGGCGACATGACCGGCGATGGCAAGATGGGCGTCTGGCACGTGGCCAAGCCGGAAGCATACTGATCCGGCCTGACCCACGCACTGCGCTGTGCTCAGCGCAGTGCGTAATCGGCAACCAGGCCGAGGAAGATCGCCAGCCCGGCCCAGTGGTTGTGCAGGAAGGCGTTGAAACAGATCATCGGCTCGCGGTTGCGGGTCACGTAGTACTCCCAGACGAAGCAGCCGGCGGCCACCAGCAGACCGAGGTGGAAGTACAGGCCCAGCTCGAAGCGCGAACCGGCCAGCAGCAGGCAGAACAGCGCCATGCCCTGCAGCGACGCAATGATCAGGCGGTCGGCATCGCCAAACAGGATGGCGGTGGATTTGACCCCGATCTTCAGGTCGTCCTCGCGGTCCGCCATGGCGTAGTAGGTGTCGTAGGCCACGGTCCACAGCAGGTTGGCGATGTACAGCAGCCAGGCTTCCGGCGGCAGGCTGCCGGTTTCGGCAGTGAAGGCCATCGGCATGCCCCAGGAAAACGCGGCGCCGAGAACCACCTGGGGGTAGAAGGTGTAGCGCTTCATGAACGGGTAGCAGGCGGCCAGGGCCAGGCCGCCGAACGACAGCCAGATGGTGGTGGCGTTGGTGAACAGCACCAGCACGAAGCTCAGGGCCACCAGCACGGCGAACAGAATCAGCGCCTCACGGCTGACGATCTTGCCGCTGGCCAGCGGCCGTGCCTTGGTGCGGCTGACGTGGCCATCGAAATTGCGGTCGGCGTAGTCGTTGATCACGCAGCCGGCGGCGCGCATCAGAATCACCCCGACCACGAAGATGAACAGGTTCTTGAGGCTCGGCACGCCTTCGGCCGCCACCCACAGCGCCCACAGCGTCGGCCAGAGCAGCAAGTAGATGCCGATCGGCCGGTCCAGGCGCATCAGCTGGATGAAGTCCCAGGCGCGAGGGTGCAGGCGGTTGAGCGATTTCAGCATGCGGGTGTACATCGAGCCGTCTCCGTGCAGATTGCGGCGGATTATACGGGGGATCAGGCGCCAGGGTGGATGGGGCTGTTTTCAGGCGGGGGCTGTCGCGGCTAAAGCCCCTCCCACGGGCAGCACAGACTGGAGGCTTCAGAGCTAGAGCCTCCTCCTGCGGCCAGGCGCAGATCGTGGAGGCGCTTCAGCGGCGATGCTTAAGGCGCAAACCCAGCGTTGTATCAGCCCTGGATACCAGCGGCCTGCCAGAACGCCGGCAGGAACACTTCGGCCACCAGCACCCCCAGCGGGCCGCGGCTGAAGCACGAGCGGCGAGCCCACAGGCCGTTGGCACGCGCTGCTGCCGGCAGCCAGTTGGCAGAGTAATGGCAGGCCTGCAGGGCGCCGCGGTCGAAGGCGCGGTCGCTGAACAGCAGTTCGCCAAGGGAGCGGCTGCCGAGCTGGTCCAGGGCCAGGCCCGAACCTTCCAGCGCGCTACGCGCCGCCACGCTGCGGGCGAACACCCACGGCTCGCCATGACCGCGCAGGTAGACCTCGCGCACCCAGCCCTGGCTGCCCTCGGCCACGCCCAGCGCCGCGCATTCGTCGCTGCGCAGCGTGTCCCAGCCTTCATGCAGCGGGGTGACGCTGAAACCGTCGGCGGACAACGCCGTCAGGCGGCGGGTCAGGGAGTCTTCATTGAACAGCCAGTCGTGCACGGCAGGTGCCGGCGCGGGGTGCAGCTGATCGGCGGTCAGCCAGGAAGGCTGGGAGAGGGCGGTGTGGGGCACGGCACGCATTCATGACGAGGGAAAGCGCGCGAGTCTACCACGGTGCTCCCGCTAGGTCGGCAGGCCGCCCGGGTCACGACCAGCCTTCGAGGCGCATGGTGGCGCGCACCAGGCGCTGTTCCTCCAGTTCGATGTCGCGCAGGTTGTCGCGGATGCTGTGGATATGTTCCCGCGCGGCCCGTTGCGCCTGCTCCGGCAAGCGCTCAATCACCGCGTGATAGAGGCGGGTGTGCTGGCGGTCGATCTGCCGTTTTTGCAGCGGTCGGTGGTAGAGGTTGTTGACCGAGGCGAACACCGAATTGAGCATCAGCGCAGTCAGCGATTGCAGGGTATGCAGCAGCACCGGGTTGTGCGAAGCCTCGCAGATGGCCAGGTGAAAGGCGTGGTCGAGGCGCGCATGCTCCCGAGGCTCGATGCCCTCGGGCTCGCTGTGGGCGGCAACCATTTCCTCGTAGCGGCGGGTGAGCAGGACGAAATCCGCGTCCGTTCCGCGCATGGCCGCCAGACGTGCCGACTCCGCCTCCAGCAGGGCACGCACTTCCAGCAGGTCGTAGAGGGTGCGCGGCTGCGAGCTGAACAGGTGCATCAGCGGGCTGGCATCCACCGGGCCAGTGAGGGCGGCGACTCGCGAATCCCGCCCCTGGGTAGTCTCGATGATGCCGCGCCCGCGCAGCACCTTGAGCCCCTCGCGCAGGGCTGATCGGGAAATGCCAAGCTTCTCGCACAGGCGCCGTTCCGAGGGCAGCGGCTGTCCGGATTTGAGCACACCATCGACGATCAGGCGCTCGATTCGCTCCGCCACTACATCGCTGACCTGACGCCGCGCCACCGCTGCCTGTTCACTCATGAGTCGTTCCTGTAACTGGTAGGACCAGTCAATTCTGGATGTTTCGCGCGCCACTCACTATAGGCCAAAGGTCGAGTATTGATAGGGCCTGTGAGGCCATGTAGCGAGACGGCAGGCTTAAAAAACTGGTACGACCAGTGGTGTTCGGCGTGGACGCTTTTGCCTGTCGAGGCTAAACATGCGGCACATACCAGCAGCAGGGCTCCGCGCCCGGCATGCCTATAACAACAAAGCCGCCTGGTTGAGCCTGCCATGAACATTCTGTACGACGAACGCATCGACGGCGTGTTGCCCAACGTCGACAAATTGGCCCTGTTGCACGAGCTGCAGGCCCGGTTGCCCGATATGCAGATCCTGCACACCCAGGAAGATCTGAAACCCTACGAATGCGACGGCCTGTCGGCCTACCGCACCACGCCGATGCTGGTGGTGCTGCCCGAGCGCCTGGAGCAGGTCCAGAGCCTGCTGCGGCTGTGCCACGAACGGCAGGTGCCGGTAGTCGCTCGGGGTGCGGGCACCGGGTTGTCCGGTGGCGCGCTGCCGCTGGAGAAGGGCGTGTTGCTGGTGATGGCACGTTTCAACCGGATTCTCGAAATCGACCCGGCCGCGCGCCTGGCCCGAGTGCAGCCCGGTGTGCGCAACCTGGCGATCTCCCAGGCCGCTGCGCCTTTCGATCTGTATTACGCCCCCGACCCGTCTTCGCAGATCGCCTGTTCCATCGGCGGCAACGTGGCGGAGAACGCCGGCGGCGTGCACTGCCTGAAATACGGCCTGACCGTGCACAACCTGCTGAAGGTGGACATCCTCACGGTGGAAGGGGAGCCCATGACCCTGGGTTCCGACGCCCTGGACTCGCCGGGTTTCGACCTGCTGGCGCTGTTCACCGGCTCGGAAGGCATGCTTGGCATCGTCACCGAGGTCACCGTCAAGCTGCTGCCCAAGCCCCAGGTGGCCAAGGTGCTGCTGGCCAGTTTCGATTCGGTGGAAAAGGCCGGGCGCGCGGTGGGCGACATCATTGCCGCCGGCATCATCCCCGGCGGCCTGGAAATGATGGACAACCTGGCGATCCGTGCCGCGGAAGATTTCATTCATGCCGGCTACCCGGTGGAGGCCGAGGCGATTC
>JBLZZJ010000013.1:247197-406444 GCA_050282285.1 Pseudomonas sp. | reverse complement strand
GGTCTGATCATCGCCAAGTGGAACCGCGAACTGTTCGAAGACATGCGCAAGGGCGGCCTGACCGCCGCCAACTGCACGGTGTCGGTCTGGGAAGGCTTTCAGGCCACGGTGAACAACATCGTCGCCAGCCAGAAGCTGATCCGCGACAACAGTGACCTGGTGATTCCGGTGCGTACCACCGCGGACATCCGCAAGGCCAAGGAACAAGGCAAGACCGGCATCCTTTTCGGCTTCCAGAACGCCCACGCCTTCGAAGACCAGTTGGGCTACGTCGAGGTGTTCAAGCAGCTCGGCGTGGGCATCGTGCAGATGTGCTACAACACCCAGAACCTGGTCGGCACCGGCTGCTACGAGCGCGACGGCGGCCTGTCGGGCTTCGGCCGCGAGATCGTCGCCGAGATGAACCGCGTCGGCATCATGTGCGACCTGTCCCATGTCGGCAGCAAGACCTCGGAAGAGGTCATCCTCGAATCGAAGAAGCCCGTTACCTATTCCCACTGCCTGCCCTCGGGCCTGAAAGAACACCCGCGCAACAAGTCCGACGCCGAACTGAAGTTCATCGCCGACCATGGCGGCTTCGTCGGCGTGACCATGTTCGCGCCATTCCTGGCCAAGGGCATCGACTCGACCATCGATGACTATGCCGAAGCCATCGAGTACGTGATGAACATCGTCGGCGAAGACGCCATCGGCATCGGCACCGACTTCACCCAGGGCCACGGCCAGGACTTCTTCGAGTGGCTGACCCACGACAAGGGCTACGCCCGCCGCCTGACCAACTTCGGCAAGATCGTCAACCCGCTGGGCATCCGCACCGTGGGCGAATTCCCCAACCTCACCGAGACCCTGCTCAAGCGCGGCATGGCCGAGCGCGTGGTGCGCAAGGTCATGGGGGAGAACTGGGTACGGGTTCTCAAGGACGTCTGGGGCGAATGATGAATACCTCCGGAGCCTACTGCGCCCACCGATAGCTGCGTCGCGTCCTCGCGACACGCTCGCCGTACATGCGTACTGCTCTCGCGTGTCGCTGCGGGTCTCCTTGCTCTCGGCGTGCTCGCTACGGCTCCACAGGCATTCATCCGCACTGTTTCAAACACGCAAGACAACCGAATTCTGGAGCTTAAACACATGGCCTCTCACGCCCCCGAAATGCCCATCCAGGTCGACGACGAAACCGGCGTCTGGACCACCGATGCCCTGCCGATGCTGTACGTGCCGCGGCATTTCTTCGTCAACAACCACATTGGCATCGAAGAGGTGCTGGGCGCCGAGGCCTATGCCGAGATCCTCTACAAGGCCGGCTACAAGTCCGCCTGGCACTGGTGCGAGAAAGAGGCCGAGTGCCACGGACTGGTGGGGGTCGAGGTGTTCGAGCACTACATGAAGCGTCTGTCGCAGCGCGGCTGGGGCCTGTTCAAAATTCAGTCGATCGACCTGGACAAGGGCACCTGCGAGGTGCGTCTGGATCACTCGGCGTTCGTTTACGTGTACGGCAAATGCGGGCGCCCGGTGGACTACATGTTCACCGGCTGGTTCGCCGGCGCCATGGACCAGATCCTGGCCGCCAAGGGCAGCGCCCTGCGCACCGTGGCCGAGCAAGCCTACGGCGCCTCCCAGGACGGCTACGACCATGGGCTGTTCCGTGTGAAACCACTCTAAAAACAACAGCACGTGGGAGGGGCGTCAGCCAGTACCGGCTGTAACGCCTTCGCCGCTGAAGCGCCTCCCACAACCCCTAGCTCCGTGAGGGTGCCGCAATGGCTTTCGAAGCAATGTTCCAGCCGATCCAGATCGGCAAGCTGACCATCCGCAACCGCGTGCTCAGCACCGCGCACGCCGAGGTCTATGCCACCGACGGCGGCATGACTACCGAGCGCTACGTGAAGTACTACGAAGAGAAGGCCAAGGGCGGCATCGGCCTGGCCATCTGCGGCGGCTCCTCGGTGGTGGCCATCGACAGCCCGCAGCAGTGGTGGAGTTCGGTGAACCTGTCCACCGACCGCATCATTCCGCACTTCCAGAATCTCGCCGACGCCATGCACAAGCACGGCGCCAAGATCATGATCCAGATTACCCACATGGGCCGCCGCTCACGCTGGGACGGCTTCCACTGGCCGACCCTGATGTCGCCGTCGGGCATCCGCGAGCCGGTGCACCGCGCCACCTGCAAAACCATCGAGATCGAGGAAATCTGGCGGGTGATCGGCAACTACGCCCAGGCTGCACGTCGGGCGAAGGAAGGCGGCCTGGATGGCGTCGAGCTGTCCGCCGTGCACCAGCACATGATCGACCAGTTCTGGTCGCCCCGGGTCAACAAGCGCACCGACGAATGGGGCGGCACCTTCGAAGGCCGCATGAAGTTCGGTCTGGAAGTGCTCAAGGCCGTGCGCGCCGAAGTGGGCGACGATTTCTGCGTGGGCATGCGCATCTGCGGTGACGAATTCCACCCGGACGGCCTGTCCCACGAGGACATGAAGCAGATCGCCAAGTACTACGACGACACCGGCATGCTCGACTTCATCGGCGTGGTGGGCTCGGGTTGCGACACCCACAACACCCTGGCCAACGTCATCCCGAACATGAGTTACCCGCCGGAGCCATTCCTGCACCTGGCGGCCGGGATCAAGGAAGTGGTCAAGGTGCCGGTGCTGCATGCACAGAACATCAAGGACCCGAACCAGGCCACGCGCATCCTCGAAGGCGGCTACGTGGACATGGTCGGCATGACCCGTGCGCACATCGCCGACCCGCACCTGATCGCAAAGATCAAGATGGGTCAGGTCGACCAGATCAAACAGTGCGTCGGCGCCAACTACTGCATCGACCGCCAGTACCAGGGCCTGGACGTGCTGTGCATCCAGAATGCCGCGACCAGCCGCGAATACATGGGCGTGCCGCACATCATCGAGAAATCCACCGGAGCGAAACGCAAGGTGGTGATCGTCGGCGGCGGCCCGGCCGGGATGGAAGCCGCACGGGTGGCCGCAGAGCGCGGTCACAACGTGACCCTGTTCGAGAAGAAGGACAGCCTCGGCGGGCAGATCAGCCTGGCCGCCAAGGCCCCGCAACGCGACCAGATGGCCGGCATCACCCGCTGGTTCCAACTGGAGCTGGCGCGCCTGAACATCGATCTGCGCCTGGGCACCGGCGCCGATGTCGACACCATTCTCGACCTGCGCCCGGACATCGTGGTGCTGGCCAACGGTGGCCACCCGTTCATCGAGCAGAACGAGCACTGGGGCTCGGCCGAAGGCCTGGTCGTCAGCAGCTGGGACATCCTCGACGGCAAGGTGGCACCGGGCAACAACGTGCTGGTGTACGACACCATCTGCGAATTCACCGGCATGTCGGTGGCCGACTTCATGGCCGAGAAAGGCGCCAAGGTGGAGATCGTCACCGACGACATCAAGCCGGGCGTGGCCATCGGCGGCACCAGTTTCCCGACCTACTACCGCAGCCTGTACCCCAAGGAAGTGATCATGACCGGCGACCTGATGCTGGAAAAGGTCTACCGCGAGGGCGACAAGGTGGTGGCGGTGCTGGAGAACGAATACACCGGCGCCAAGGAAGAACGGGTGGTCGACCAGGTGGTGGTGGAGAACGGCGTGCGGCCGGACGAAACCCTGTACTACGCACTCAAGGATGGCTCGCGCAACAAGGGCCAGATCGACGTCGAGGCGCTGTTCGCCATCCAGCCACAGCCGTGCCTGTCCCAGGCGGGCGACGGCTACCTGCTGTTCCGCATCGGCGACTGCGTGGCCCAGCGCAACACCCACGCGGCGATCTACGACGCGCTGCGTTTGTGCAAAGACTTCTGATCCAAACGCCGAACCCTGTAGGAGCGAGCTTGCTCGCGATGGCTGACTGGCATTCGACATCGTCGCCGACGGTGACACCGTGATCGCGAGCAAGCTCGCTCCTACATGAGTCTCGGCCAGCTCGCGTCTTTTGCGTTTCGATGAGTTCGATAGGAGCCATCATGTTGAACATCCTTCTGCCGCTGCTGCTCTTCGCTGCCCTGGCACTTGCCGTGCTGGGTGCCGCAAAGCGCTTCTTCATGTGGCGCCGTGGCCGCCCGGCCAAGGTCGACTGGATCGGCGGGCTGCTGAAGATGCCGCAGCGCTACCTGGTGGACCTGCACCACGTGGTCGAGCGTGACAAATACATGTCCAGGACCCACGTGGCCACGGCTGGCGGTTTCGTCCTGGCGGCGGCACTGGCGGTCCTGGTCCACGGCTTCGGGCTGCAGAGCAAGCTCTTGGGCTATGCCTTGCTGGCCGCCACGGTGCTGATGTTCGTCGGCGCGCTGTTCGTCGCCAAACGCCGCCTCGACCCACCGTCGCGCCTGTCGAAAGGCCCGTGGATGCGCCTGCCAAAAAGCCTGCTGATGTTCTCGGTGAGCTTCTTCATCGCCACCCTGCCGGTGGCCGGCATCCTGCCGGAAGGCTTCGGCGGCTGGATACTCGCCGCCATCCTGGCCATCGGCGTAGCCTGGGGGGTGTCGGAGCTGTTCCTCGGCATGACCTGGGGCGGGCCGATGAAGCATGCCTTCGCCGGCGCCCTGCACCTGGCCTGGCACCGCCGCGCCGAGCGCTTCGGCGGTGGACGTTCAACCGGCCTCAAGGCGCTGAACCTGAATGATCCGAAAGCCCCGCTCGGCGTGGAGAAACCCGCGGATTTCACCTGGAACCAGTTGCTCGGCTTCGACGCCTGCGTGCAGTGCGGCAAGTGCGAGGCGATGTGCCCGGCCTTCGCCGCCGGCCAGCCGCTGAACCCGAAGAAGCTGATCCAGGACATGGTCGTCGGCCTGGCAGGCGGCAGCGACGCCAGGTTCGCCGGCAGCCCCTACCCTGGCAAGCCCATCGGCGAGCACAGCGGTGGCCCGCACCTGCCGATCGTCGCGCTGGAAGGCAAGGCACTGGTTGATGCCGAGACCCTCTGGTCCTGCACCACCTGCCGCGCCTGTGTCGAGGAATGCCCGATGATGATCGAGCACGTCGATGCCATCGTCGACATGCGCCGTCACCTGACCCTGGAAAAAGGCGCCACCCCGAACAAGGGCGCCGAAGTGCTGGACAACCTGATCGCCACCGACAACCCGGGCGGCTTCGCACCGGGCGGCCGGCTGAACTGGGCGGCCGACCTGAACCTGCCGCTGATGAGCGACAAGCAGCAGACCGACGTGTTGTTCTGGGTCGGCGACGGCGCCTTCGACATGCGCAACCAGCGCACCCTGCGCGCCTTCGTGAAGATCCTCAAGGCGGCTCGCGTCGACTTCGCCGTGCTCGGCCTGGAAGAACGCGACAGCGGCGACGTGGCGCGGCGCCTGGGCGACGAAGCGACCTTCCAGCACCTGGCCAGCCGCAACATTGCCACCCTGGCCAAGTACCGCTTCAAGACCATCGTTTCCTGCGACCCGCACAGTTTCCATGTGCTGAAAAACGAATACGGCGCCCTGGGCGGCCATTATCAGGTCCTGCACCACAGCACCTTCATCGAGACCCTGATGCAGCAGGGCTCGCTCAGCCTCGGTCAGCATGCCCTGGCAAACGGTTCGGTGACCTACCACGACCCCTGCTACCTGGGCCGCTACAACGGCGAGTACGAGGCACCGCGCGCCGTGCTCAAGGCCATCGGCATCGAGGTCAAGGAAATGGAGCGCTCCGGCTTCCGCTCGCGCTGCTGTGGCGGTGGCGGCGGCGCGCCGATCACCGATATCCCCGGCAAGCAGCGGATCCCCGACATGCGCATGGTCGACATCAAGGAAACCGGCGCCGAAGTAGTGGCCGTGGGTTGCCCGCAGTGCACTGTGATGCTCGAAGGCGTGGTCGCACCGCGCCCGGACATCAAGGACATTGCCGAGCTGGTGGCCGAAGCGCTGATCGAGGCGGAGCCCGAGGCAAAGAAGCCGGCTCCCGCCAAACGTGAAATGGCGGAGGTGCAGTGATGCATGCATATGCCGTTTTGTCTTCCCTCACCCCTGCCCTCTCCCACAGGGAGAGGGGGCCGAACAGTCGGAGGCTCCTGAGATGAGCGACATCATCCGCCGCGACCCGCGTGCCGAGTGGATCGCACGCAACCGCCTGCACCCGCTGCATGCCGCCGTGCAGGCGCAGAATCAGACCACCTGGATGGGGCCCAGCGGCGTCCTGCGCAAGAACCCGCACGCCATTGCCGCCGGCTTCGTCGGCCCGGCAGGGCTCAAACGCATCGACCGCAGCGGCACCCAGCAAGGCACCGCCGGCAAACGCAACGCCGCCAGTGAAACCGTCCAGCTGCCGTTGCACGTCATCGAACAACCGGCATTCCACATCGTGGTGGTGCCGGACATGGTCGGCGGCCGCCTGAGCAGCCACGACAAGGACCTGCTCGGCCTCGCCCACAAGCTGGCCGGCAGCGACGGTGCGGTGGTGGCTGTGGTCTTCGGTGAGCACAAGGAAAGCGCCTTCGCCACCGCCGGTGTGGACCGCCTGCTGCAGATCGACGGGCCGGCCTACGACGGCTACGCCCCGGAACAACGGGTGCTGGCCTTGAGCGCGGTGGAAAGCCAACTGGCGCCCCGCCACTGGTTGCTGCCCGACAGCCGCACCGGTGGTGGCGAGCTGGGCCGTCGCCTGGCCGCCAAACTGGGCGAACGCCCGGCCACCCGGGTCTGGCAGGTCGCCGACGGCCGCTGTATCGGCCGTGCCGGCGCCGGCCAGGAAGACCTGGCGCGCCCCGCGCCGCGACTGATGCTGGCGGCGGTGGAATGCGCCGAGCCGGTCAGCGAGACCCGCCATGAGGCGCGCCCGCTGCCCCTGCAGGAAAAGATCGCACAGAGCCTGCCTCGCATCGAAGACCTCGGTGCCGTGGCGGTGGACCCGGCGCTGATCCCCATGGCCGAGTCCGAATTCATTCTGTCGGGCGGCAACGGGGTCAAGGATTGGGGACTGTTCCACCAGGCCGCCCAAGCCCTGGGCGCCACCGAAGGCGCCTCGCGGGTGGCGGTGGACGACGGCTTCATGCCGCGCGACCGCCAGGTCGGCGCCACCGGTACCTGGGTCACGGCCCGGGTGTACATGGCGGTCGGCATTTCCGGCGCAATCCAGCACCTGCAGGGCATTGGCGCCTGCGACAAGGTGATCGCGGTGAACATGGACCCCGGCTGCGACATGATCAAACGCGCGGACCTGTCGGTCATCGGCGACTCGGCAGCGGTGCTCACCGCACTGATGGCGCGCATTGCCGCCTGGCGTCAGGAGGGCAAGCGCGATGCTGCCTGATTCACACCGCTATTCCCCCGTGGGAGGGGCTTCAGCCGCGAGCGTTTGCTCGCGCTATCTGACCGCTGCTGACATCACCGCTGCGGATCGAGGTTTTCATGACTGACCTGAATATCGTCGCCCTGGTGTCCGTGGGCGCACACCCGACTTCCGGCCGCCCGCGCCGTGCCGAACAGGACGCACGGGCGGTAGAACTCGGCCTGCGCCTGGCCGGCCCGGAGCAGGCCCGACAACGCCTGCAGGTGCTGCACGCAGGCGACCCCCAGGCCGACGCTTTGCGCGGTTATCTGGGCATGGGCCTGGAGCAGTTGCACGTGCTGGAACAACCGGCCGGTGCGGATGCCCTGCCGGTGCTGGTGGATTACCTCAAGGAAGCCGGCGCCCACCTGGTGCTGACGGGTAGCCAGGCGGAAACCGGCGAAGGCTCCGGCCTGCTGCCCTTCCTGCTGGCGGAACGCCTGGGTTGGCCCCTGGTGGTCGGTCTGGCGGAGGTGGAGAAAGTCGAAAACGGCTTGGCTCAGGTGCTGCAAGCCCTGCCCCGCGGCCAACGGCGGCGTCTGAAAGTGCGCGTGCCGTTCCTGGCCAGTGTCAACAACGCGGCGCCCATGGCTCGCCAGAGCGCTTTCGGCCCGGCCCGCCGTGGACACCTGGCAGCGAACGAGGTCACGGTGACCGATGACCCGCTGTACGAACACAGCCAGTTGCAGCCGGCCCGCCCGCGGCCGAAACGCCTCAAGGTGATCAAGGCCAAGACCGGTGCCGAACGCATGAAAGCCGCCACGGCCAAAGCATCGGGTGGCGGCGGCCAAGTACTCAAGGATGTCTCGCCCGAAGCCGGCGCGGAGGCTATCTTCAAACTGTTGCTGGAAGAAGGCGTGCTGCGCTGAACACGCCGCGTAAAAAGAGCTCGCGGCCGAGGCCGCTCCTACAGGGGCAACCGGGTGGCCAGAGTCAGACCAATGGAGGATGAACCGATGATGCACGCCGACCTGATCGACCATGAAGACCTTCGCGAACGCCTGGTCGCCCTGGGCCTGGCCATTCCGCCCGGTGTCACCGCCGAACAGGCCTGCGAGCATGCCGTCAGCGGCCTGAGCCCGGAGCGCGCAGTGGCCCTGCGCCGCCTGGTCGAAGAACTCCTCGGCGGCAGCGCGACCCTGCTGCCCAACGTGCGCGAGGCGATCTCGCGTACCCTGCTGCCGGCGCTGGTGCCGCGGCAGGCGTGATGGCTTGCCCGAGCGTTTCAGAGCCCCGAGCCGAGACGATTTGCAGGTGTCAGGGTTGGCGTGGGTTGGCTGAGGTTTTCGCGTTGGATCTGAGGGCGCCGAGCTCGCGGGCAAGCCCGCTCCTACGGAGACGCATACCCTTGTAGGAGCGGCTGGGCGGCATTCCGATTGCCCGCGAGCTTTTCTTCCAAGGCAACACACGGAATAAAAAAGGCGCCTGTGATCGGCGCCTTTTTTCATTCGCGATGCGTGCTAAAGACGCACGCTGGCAAAGGTGGATTCACCTTGTGCACGGGTCAGGGCAGCCATGGCGGAGGACGAGGAAGGCCGCATCAGGTCTTCCGGCATCGGCACCAGGGCCACGATGCCGTTCGAGGTCTGGCCGGCGCGTTCGTCACGCGGCGGAATGCCGAAGTACTCGCGGTAGCACTTGGAGAAGTGCGGCGTGGAGACGAAACCACACACCGACGCCACTTCGATGATCGACATCGAGGTCTGTTTCAGCAGCTGGCGCGCTCGGATCAGGCGCAGTTTCAGGTAATAGCGCGACGGCGAGCAGTGCAGGTACTTCTGGAACAGGCGCTCCAGCTGGCGGCGCGACACGTCGACGTAGCAGGCCAGCTCGTCGAGGTCGATCGGCTCTTCCAGGTTGGCTTCCATCAGCGCGACGATTTCCTGCAGCTTCGGCTGGTTGGTGCCGAGCATGTGCTTGAGCGGCACGCGCTGGTGGTCCTGCTCATTGCGGATGCGTTCGTAGATGAACATCTCGGAAATCGCCGCCGCCAGTTCGCGGCCGTGCTCGCGGGCGATCAGGTGCAGCATCATGTCCATCGGCGCGGTGCCGCCGGACGAGGTGTTGCGGTTGCGGTCGATGGAGAACAGGCGGGTGGTGATGGCAGCACGGGGGAAGGCTTCCTGCATGGCCGCCAGGAATTCCCAGTGCACGCTGCAATCGTAGCCATCGAGCAGGCCGGCCTTGGCCAGCGCCCAGCTACCGGTACACACCGCACCCATCTGCCGACCCTGGCGAGCCTGGCACTGCAGCCACTGCAGGTGCTCGCGGGTAACGCTGTGCTGGATGTCCACGCCACCGCAGACGATCACTGCGTCTACCGCCGGGGCGTTTTGCAGGCCGGCGTCGGGGGTGATCTGCAGGCCGTCACTGGCGCAGACCGGCAAACCGGTCTGGGTCAGGGTGTGCCAGCGGTACAGTTCCTTGCCGGAAAGCTGGTTGGCCATGCGCAGAGGTTCGACCGCCGAGGCCAGGGAAATCAGGGTGAAATTATCCAGAAGCAGGAAGCCAATGGACTGGGGAACACGGCTCTGGGGCTGAGCCCCATGGTTGGACTGTGACATCAGTGACGCCCTCACGCTAAGCACGGTATCGAGCCCTTTTTCGGCGGGCTCTGTTTTTGTTGCGTCTGGTTGAAAACAACCCCAGATCGATGCCAATCACAACGCAAAGCCCGTGCCTAGATTGATCGCGCGTTCAATAATAAATGTGCCGAATGAACAAAGCGCGTACCACCTGGCTTTGGCAGGAGCGACAGAAGCATTCTGTTTGCGACTGAAAGCCCCGTGGTTAAAGGGGCTTGAGCATTTCGGTAGCACTGCGAGCAAGGCGACTGTCACCGGCTCCAGGAGTGTGAATTCGGGCGGTAACACGGCGCTAGGACGGCCGTTCTAGCTCCCGAAAAATCACTGGCCGAAGCGCCGCGCACCAAAAGCTGGCAGCGGCATTTTCCATGGTCAAAAGCAGGTCAGACGATCAGCACTCGATGGCGCTGACAGCCAGGCCGCCACGGGAGGTTTCCTTGTACTTGTCCTGCATGTCGGCGCCGGTATCGCGCATGGTGCGAATCACCCGGTCCAGGGAGATGAAGTGCTGGCCATCGCCACGCAAGGCCATCTGCGCGGCGTTGATCGCCTTCACCGCAGCAATGGCGTTGCGCTCGATGCACGGCACCTGAACCAGCCCACCGACCGGGTCGCAGGTCAGTCCGAGGTTGTGTTCCAGGCCGATTTCAGCCGCGTTCTCCAACTGCTCGGGGGTGGCCCCAAGAATCTCCGCCAGCCCTGCCGCCGCCATGGCACAGGCCGAGCCGACCTCGCCCTGGCAACCCACTTCAGCTCCGGAAATGGAGGCGTTCTTCTTGCACAGAATGCCTACCGCAGCGGCCGCGAGCAGGTAGTTGACCACGTCGTCATCGCAGGCATCGGGATTGAACTTCATGTAGTAGTGCAGCACGGCCGGAATGATGCCCGCCGCGCCGTTGGTGGGTGCGGTGACCATGCGCCCGCCGGCGGCGTTTTCTTCGTTGACCGCCAGGGCGAACAGGTTGACCCATTCCATGGCAGACAGCGTCGAGCCGATGACATTGGGCTTGCCCAGCTCCTGCAGGCTGCGGTGCAAACGCGCGGCGCGACGCTGCACGTTCAGCCCGCCGGGCAGCGTGCCCTCGTGCTTCAGGCCGCTTTCCACGCAATCGCGCATCGCCTGCCAGAGGCGCAACAGGCCGCTGCGAATTTCGGCGTCACTGCGCCAGGCACGCTCGTTGGCCAGCATCAGTTCGGAGACGCGCAGGTTGTGCTGCTGGCAGAGCTGCAGCAGTTCGACCGCGCTGGAAAAGTCGTACGGCAATGCCGTGTGGTCCTGGTCCAGTTTTCCGGCGGCCGCCTGTTCGGCGTCCACCACAAAGCCGCCGCCAATCGAGTAATAGGTGTCGCGATGCAGCTCCGCGCCCTGCTCGTCGAAGGCAGTCAGGGTCATGGCATTCGGGTGATAGGGCAGGTTCTCGTCGAGCAGCAACATGTCGCGTTGCCAGTCGAACGGCACCGGCAAACGGCCATCGAGCAGCAGCTCACCGCACTCGCGGAGCACGGCGATACGCGGCGCGATCTGCAGCGGGTCGATGCTGTCCGGCCACTCGCCCATCAGGCCCATGATCACTGCGCTGTCGCTGCCGTGACCGACACCGGTCGCCGACAACGAGCCGTACAGGCGAACCTCGAGACGCCCGATGCGTTCGAGCAGGTGACGCTCGCGCAGCACACCGACAAACAGGGCGGCGGCACGCATGGGGCCGACGGTATGCGAGCTGGAAGGCCCGATTCCGATCTTGAACAGGTCGAACACACTAATCGCCACGACTGACTCCCGAGCTGGATGACGGCTACGCAACCATCATCTGGCTTTCACTCGCGTCGAGCCGTCTCACACCGACTTGCCCATATCCAAATCCGCCACTGCCGCTGTCGTGCCGGCACGCATGCCAAAGACCCGGCAGCGACAACAACATTCTGGTTACGACCTGGCGGATAGGCAGCGATGCGACGCCAGCGCCATGATCCTGGCGCCGCTGGCAGATCCGCCCTACCCAATCGACTGGAGGTGCCGATGAAACTGCATACCCGTGGGCTGCTCACCGCCGCCCTGCTCTCTCCCTGGCTGGCACACGCCGCAGTAGAGCCTGCCGAGTGCGACCTGGTGCGTTTCGCGGATGTCGGCTGGACCGATATCACCGTCACCACCGCCGTGACCCGCGTGGTGCTGACCGACCTGGGCTACCGCACCCAGGTCAAGCGCCTGTCGGTTCCCGACACCTACAAGGCCCTGCAGGACAAGCAGATCGACGTCTTCCTCGGCAACTGGATGCCGAGCATGGAAGCCGACATCAAGCCTTATGTGGAAAACGGCACGGTGCAGACTGTCAGCGCCAACCTCGAAGGAGCGAAGTACACCCTGGCCGTCAACCAGGTGGCCTTCGACGGCGGCGTGCAGAGCTTCGCCGACCTGGCGAAATTCAAGACCGAGCTGGGCGGCAAGTTGTATGGCATCGAGCCGGGCAACGACGGCAACAAACTGATCCAGCAGATGATCGACAAGAACGCCTTCGGCCTCGGCGATTTCACCCTGGTGGAGTCCAGCGAAAGCAGCATGCTGGCGCAGGTCAAACGCGCCGAACACCTCAAGCAGTGGGTGGTCTTTCTCGGCTGGGAACCGCACCCGATGAACAATCAGTTCGCCATGCGCTACCTGAGCGGCGGCGATGATTTCTTCGGTCCCGACTATGGCGGTGCCACGGTCTACACCAATGTGCGCGCCGGCTACACGGAGCAGTGCCCGAACATCGGACGTCTGTTGAAGAACCTGCGTTTCAGCCTGGAAATGGAGAACCACCTGATGGGCGCCATTCTCAACCAGAGCACCAATCGGCGACGCGAAGCCAAGGCCTGGTTGAAGGCCAATCCACAGGTGGTGAATCAGTGGCTGGAAGGCGTCACGCGACGCGACGGGGGCGTCGCAAATCGGCCATAAGACAGTCGCAAGGGGCAATAAATTTCATTTTTTTTCAATTCGCCACAGCCCCCGGTACACCTTGCCTGTACGCCGGCCAACGGCTGCGAACCGCGCCGTTCGCGGCCTCCAGACTTGGCCAAGGGTAGAACTAATCTGTTATGGTTTTTTTAGATCAGCCCCATGTCGTCGCCCAACACGTCAGAGTCGTAAACCGACAATTGCGCCGACTGGAAGGCTATATCGTTGAGTCAGCCGATTTCGTCGCTGTCACCTGAACCGAGGCTGACAGACCGGAGCTCCACCGCTCTGGACCGAAGAACAGATAAGCGCTGGCATCCCCCAGACGGGCGCCAGCCCAACAAGAAATTTCGGATGTACGCGCATCTCGGGAATGAGATGTGAAACCCCAAGGGACTGGGCTTCGTAACACTGCCAGAGGGTTTGGAAAGCAGTTTGCAACACGGCATAGCAGGTTTCACTCATCACTTCGTTCAGGATCGCCCTGCGCCCTCGTGGCACTCGGCGCGCAACCTGTACGGTGCGCGAGTGTCCGATGCTGGCAATGTGCGCAGAACGCTATCCAACCTCGGAATCACGCAAACCCACACAGGCAAGAACAGTCGGCATCACCTGACGGGCGCTTTCGGGCGCGCGGCGGGTTCCGTGTAGCTGGTCTGGATGTCTACTGAAGGGGAAAAATCCCATGCAGTCTGGAAAAATCGTCGTCGAAAATCTCTACAAGGTTTTCGGCCCGCAGCCACAAGAAGCCATCGATTTGCTCAAGCAAGGCTGGAGCAAAGACAGGATCCTCGCCGAAAAAGGCGCAGTGATCGGCGTCAGCGATGTGTCATTCAGCGTTGAAGAAGGCGAGATATTCGTCCTCATGGGCCTTTCGGGCTCAGGCAAATCCACTCTCATCCGTTTGATCAACCGCCTGGTTGAACCGAGTTCCGGCAACGTCTATATCGACGGCCAGAACGTCGCCAAACTGCCTCAGTCGCAACTCATCGATCTGCGTCGCCGCGACATGAGCATGGTCTTCCAGTCCTTCGCCCTGATGCCTTCGCGCACGGTGCTGGACAACGCCGCCTTCGGTCTCGAAGTTGCCGGCAAGGGTCGCAAGGAGCGCGAGCAGCGCGCCATGGAAGTGCTCAAGCAGGTCGGCCTGGACACCTTCGCCCACAAGTTCCCGCACGAACTGTCCGGCGGTATGCAACAGCGTGTCGGCCTGGCCCGCGCCCTGGCCGTCGACCCGTCGATGATCATCATGGACGAGGCCTTCTCGGCCCTCGACCCGCTCAAGCGCCGCGAGATGCAGGACGTCCTGCTCGAACTGCAGAAGACCCATCGCCGCACCATCATCTTCGTGTCCCACGACATCGAAGAAGCCATGCGCATCGGTACCCGCATCGGCATCATGGAAGGCGGCAAGCTGATCCAGGTCGGTACGCCCCAGGAGCTGATCGACAGCCCGGCCAACGACTATGTGCGCAACTTCTTCGACACTGTCGACACCAGCCGCTACCTCACCGCCGGCCAGTTGATGGCCGACAGCGTGCCGCTCTATGTGCACAACGGCCGCGCGCCGGATGCACAGAAGGTCTGCCAGGAGCTGCAGGCCCTCGACAAGCACTACGCGTTCATCGTCGACGAGCAGAACAACTTCCGCGGCTCCATCAGCCTGGAAAAGATCGCCCTGCTGGTCGAGGGCGGCGAGTCCTGCGGCCTGGAGCAGGCTGTGCTCAAGCACATCGACCCGGTGCCGGAAGACCTGCCGCTGGATCAGGTCATCGGGCGCCTGGTGGACAACGAAGGGCCGATCCCCGTGGTCGACCAGCACGGTCACTACTGTGGCGCCATCAGCAAGGGCCGCCTGTTGACCCGTCTGCAGGGAGAAAACCATGAGTGACAAGAAGCTCGACCTGGGCAGCTGGGTCAACGACGTCGTCCAGCACCTGCTGGACAACTACAGCGGCGCCTTCGACAGCATCGGCAGCGTGGTCGCCGGCTTCTCCGAAGCTATCGAAAAAATCCTGATGCTGCCGCCGGCCTGGCTGCTGATCGCGATCTTCGTCGGCCTCGGTCTGTGGCGCATCGGCGCACGTTTCGCCGCCTTCACTGCAGTGTCGTTCGTCCTCATTGTCATGACCGGCTTCTGGGAACAGACCGTCGTCACCCTGGGCCTGACCTTCTCCGCCACCCTGATCAGCCTGCTGCTGGGCATCCCGCTGGGCATCTGGGCCGCCAAGAGCGAGCGCGTGGCAACCATCATCCGCCCGATCCTCGACTTCATGCAGACCATGCCGGCGTTCGTCTACCTGATCCCGGCGGCCATGCTCTTTGGCCTCGGCCGCGTACCCGGGATCATCGCCACGGTGATCTTCGCCATGCCACCGGCGGTGCGCCTCACCAGCCTGGGCATCCGCCAGGTCAACAAGGAAATCGTCGAAGCCGGCCAGTCCTTCGGCTGCACCAGCCGCCAGCTGCTGTTCAAGGTCCAACTGCCCAACGCCATGCCGTCGATCATGGCCGGCGTCAACCAGACCATCATGATGGCCCTGTCGATGGTGATCATCGCCTCCATGGTCGGCGCCGGTGGCCTGGGCAACGATGTACTGGCGAGCATCCAACGTCTCGATATCGGTCTAGGCTTCGAGAGCGGCATGGCCGTCGTACTGCTGGCCATCATTCTCGACCGCATCACTGAAAGTTTCGGCACCCCGCAACCCGCCAACCGCAGTCTGTTCGGCTGGCTGAGCGCGAAGCTGCAACGGCAGTAAGCAAGAGCTCACTTTTCAAGGACACAGGGAGTCGCAAATGAAAACGATGAAAGCAATGGCGGGTGTTGGCCTGCTGTCCTGCGCGCTGGTGCAAGGTGCGTGGGCGCAGGAACCGGAAAGTTGCAAGCAGGTGCGTTTCGCTGAAATCGGTTGGGCCGACATCGCTGCCACCACGGGTGTGGCCATGACCCTGACCGAAGGCCTGGGCTACCAGCCCCGCAAGATCATGGCCTCGGTGCCGATCGCCTTCACCGGCGTGAAGAGCGGCCAGGTCGATGTCTTCCTCGGCTACTGGGCACCATCCATGGACGCGGTCATCGAGCCGTTCCTCAAGGACGACGGCGTGAAAGTCCTGCCGACGGCCAACCTCGAAGGCGCCAAGTACACCCTGGCCGTACCGACCTACGCCGCCGACGCCGGGCTGAAGAGCTTTCAGGACATCGCCAAGTTCAAGGATCAGCTGGGCGGCAAGATCTACGGCATCGAGCCGGGCAACGACGGCAACCTGCTGATCGAGAAAATGATCAAGGGTGACCAGTACGGGCTCGGCGGTTTCAAGATGGTCGAGTCCAGCGAAGCCGGCATGCTGGTTCAGGTGCAGCGCGCGGTGCGCAAGAAAGAGCCGGTGGTCTTCCTCGGCTGGGCACCACACCCGATGAACACCCAGTTCGACATCACTTACCTGTCCGGTGGCGATGACGTGTTCGGTCCGGATTACGGCGCCGCCAAGGTCTACACCGTGGTACCGCCAGACTACGAAGCGCGCTGCGCCAACGTCGGCAAGCTGCTGAACAACCTGCAGTTCAGCGTCGAGATCGAAAGCCAGCTGATGGAAAAGGTCCTGGAGAAACAGGACCCGGCCGAAGTGGCGAAGAACTGGATCAAGGCCAACCCGCAAGCTCTGGACAAGTGGCTGGCTGGCGTCACCACCTACGACGGCAAGGACGGCCTCGCCGCCGTCAAGAAACACGTCGGGCTGTAACAGCCCGCACCAGACCCGGTCCACCCGCGCGCAGCGGGTGGGCCAGGTAAGCCGCAGCACCCCGTGCAGCCGGCTTTCCTCGCGGACCGGCCACAGGGCCAGCGGCCCTGCTAGCGCACGTCGATGACCGCAAGGCCCGCAATCAGAACGAGCCAGTAACACAATCTGAACTGCCACTCACTGATGGAGCAAACACTGATGCGCAATCTGAAAACCCTTTGCCTGCAAAGCCTGGGCGTCGCAGCCCTGGCCATGGGCATGTCCGGTGCCATGGCGGCGGACAAACCTGCCCTGAAGATCGGCTACGTCAACGGTTGGGACGACAGCGTCGCCGTGACCCATGTCGCCGGTGAAATCCTCAAGACCAAGCTCGGCTACGACGTCACCCTGCAGCCCGTGGAGCCCGCCATCATGTGGCAAGGCGTGGCACGTGGCGACCTGGACGCGACCCTGTCCGCCTGGCTGCCAGCCACCCACGGCGAATATTTCGAGAAGCTCAAGGACAAGGTCACCGTCCTGGGCACCAACTATGACGGCGCCAAGATCGGCCTGATCGTGCCGGACTACGTCGAAGCCAAGACCATTGGCGACCTGGAGAAGTACGCCAAGGACTTCGACGGCAAGATCACCGGCATCGACGCTGGTGCCGGCGTGATGCGCCGCACCGAAGAAGCCATCAAGGAATACGACCTCAAGAGCATCAAGCTGATGCCGAGTTCGGGCCCGGCCATGGCCACCGCCCTGACCCGCGCCGAGAAAGCGCAGAAGCCAATCGTGGTGACTGGCTGGATCCCGCATTGGATGTTCGCCCAGTGGAAACTGCGCTTCCTGGAAGACCCGAAAAATGTCTTCGGTGAAGCCGAGCACGTCGACACCGTGGCCAACCCAGGCCTGGAAGCCAAGGCGCCCGACGCCGCTGCCTTCCTGAAGAAACTGTCCTGGAGCGCTGAAGAAGTGGGTGCGGTGATGCTGTCCATCCGCGACGGCGTGAAGCCGGAAGAAGCGGCCAAAGACTGGATCGCGAAGAACCCGGATCGCGTGGCCGAGTGGCTGAAATAAGCCTCCGTCATTGCGATTGAAAAGCGGGCTTCGGCCCGCTTTTTCGTTTCCGTGAAGGGCGTGGCATCCGTTTCTGCACCTGGCGAGGTTGATTGATCGATCAATAAAAATCGGCCTAGACTGCGCGCAACCGGAACCCCGCCTCGATGGAGACACAGATGCCCAAGGTCGGAATGCAGCCGATCCGCCGTTCGCAATTGATCGCGGCCACCCTGGAAGCGGTCGACCAGGTCGGCATGAGCGACGCCAGCATTGCCTACATCGCCCGCCTCGCCGGCGTATCCAACGGCATCATCAGTCATTACTTCCAGGACAAGAACGGCCTGCTCGACGCCACCATGCGTCACCTGATGCAGGCCCTGAGCGACGCCGTGCGCGAACGCCGCAACACCCTGCGTGAAGACACGCCGCGGGCGCACCTGCGCGCGATAATCGACGGCAACTTCGACGAAACCCAGGTCAGCGGCCCGGCCATGAAAACCTGGCTGGCGTTCTGGGCCACCAGCATGCACCAGCCCTCGCTGCGGCGTTTGCAGCGGATCAATGACCACCGTCTGTATTCCAACCTGTGCGGACAGTTCCTGCGCGCCCTGCCTCAGGAACAGGCCCGCGCCGCCGCCCGTGGTCTTGCAGCGCTGATCGACGGCCTGTGGCTGCGCGGCGCGCTATCCGGCGAAGCCTTCGATACCCAGCAGGCGATGCGCATCGCCTACGACTACCTGGACCTGCAGTTGGGCAAGGCAGATCGTTAAATCACCCCGTCGCGGCTAAAGCCCCTCCCACAGTGGTAATCCCTCCTTGTAGGAGGGGCTTCAGCCCCGAACTCTTCATCTTCTCCACCACCCCGACCACGGCGGCCATGTCGCGATTGGCGTTCGCCCTGTCGTTTTTATTGATTGATCGTTCAATATAAATAAAATAGCCTGTTCTCAGCCCAGATCACTTGCCAGAGGACAGCCCATGCCCCGCTTCGACGAACAGCAGCTCTACATCGGCGGCCGCTACGTCTCCGCCAGCAGCGGCGAGACCTTCGACAGCATCAACCCCGCCACCGGCGAGGTGCTGGCCAAGGTACAGCGCGCCAGCCAGGCGGATGTCGAGCTGGCCGTCGCCAGTGCTGCCAAGGGGCAGAAGGTGTGGGCGGCGATGACCGCCATGCAGCGTTCGCGCATCCTGCGCAAGGCCGTGGACATCCTGCGTGAACGCAATGACCATCTGGCCGAACTGGAGACCCTGGACACCGGCAAGCCGCTGTCGGAAACCCGCTACGTCGACATCGTCACCGGCGCCGACGTGCTGGAGTACTACGCCGGCCTGGTGCCCGCCATCGAGGGCCAGCAGATTCCGCTGCGCGAGTCGTCCTTCGTCTACACCCGTCGCGAACCCCTGGGCGTGGTGGCCGGTATCGGCGCCTGGAACTACCCGATCCAGATCGCCCTGTGGAAGTCCGCACCGGCCCTGGCCGCCGGCAACGCGATGGTGTTCAAGCCCAGCGAAGTCACCTCGCTGACCACCCTGAAACTGGCCGAGATCTACACCGAAGCCGGCTTGCCCGACGGCGTGTTCAACGTGCTCACCGGCAGCGGCCGCGAAGTGGGCCAGTGGCTGACCGAGCACCCGCAGATCGAGAAAATTTCCTTCACCGGCGGCACCGAGACCGGCAAGAAGGTCATGGCCAGCGCCTCCAGCTCGTCGCTCAAGGAAGTGACCATGGAGCTGGGCGGCAAGTCGCCGCTGATCATCTTCGAAGACGCCGATCTGGACCGTGCCGCCGACATCGCGGTCATGGCCAACTTCTACAGCTCGGGCCAGGTGTGCACCAACGGCACCCGGGTGTTCGTGCCGCGCATGCTGCAGGCGCGCTTCGAGTCCAAGGTGCTGGAGCGGGTCAAGCGTATTCGCCTGGGCGACCCGCTGGCGGAAACCACCAACTTCGGCCCGCTGACCAGCTTCGCCCACATGGAAAGCGTGCTCGGCTACATCGAGAAAGGCCGCAGCGAAGGCGCGCGCCTGCTGATCGGCGGCGAGCGGTTCACCGAAGGCGACTTCGCCAACGGCGCCTACGTGGCCCCGACGGTGTTCACCGACTGCAGGGACGACATGACCATCGTGCGCGAGGAAATCTTCGGCCCGGTGATGAGCATCCTCATCTACGACAGCGAAGAAGAAGTGATCCGCCGCGCCAACGACACCAGCTACGGCCTGGCCGCCGGCCTGGTGACCCGCGACCTGGCCCGCGCGCACCGCGTCATCCACCAGCTGGAAGCCGGCATCTGCTGGATCAACACCTGGGGTGAATCGCCGGCCGAAATGCCGGTGGGCGGCTACAAGCAGTCCGGCGTCGGCCGCGAGAACGGCCTGAGCACGCTGGAACACTACACCCGAATCAAGTCCGTGCAGGTCGAACTCGGCAGCTACACCTCGGTGTTCTGACGCCCCACCGCCTTGTGGGAGGCGCTTCAGCGGCGAACCGTATCGCGGCTGAAGCGCCTTCCACACAACCCGCCACCGCGCCGGCCGGAAAGACCGGGACAGTCACACCATGCCCCGAGTCGCACCCGGGCAGCAGGAGGAGCCATGCCTCAGGAATTCGACTACATCATCATCGGCGCCGGCTCGGCCGGTAACGTGCTGGCGACCCGCCTGACCGAGGACGCGGACGTCAGCGTGCTGCTGCTCGAAGCCGGCGGCCCGGACTACCGCCTCGACTTCCGCACCCAGATGCCCGCCGCCCTGGCCTTTCCGTTGCAGGGCCGTCGCTACAACTGGGCCTACGAGACAGATCCCGAGCCGCACATGGACAACCGGCGCATGGAGTGCGGGCGCGGCAAGGGCCTGGGCGGCTCGTCGCTGATCAACGGCATGTGCTACATCCGTGGCAACGCGCTGGACTTCGACAACTGGGCGCAGCAGCCGGGCCTGGAAGACTGGAGCTACCTCGATTGCCTGCCGTATTTCCGCAAGGCGGAAACCCGCGACATCGGCCCCAATGACTACCACGGCGGCGACGGCCCGGTGAGCGTGACCACGCCCAAGGCCGGCAACAATCCGCTGTTCCACGCCATGGTCGAGGCCGGTGTGCAGGCCGGCTACCCGCGCACCGAGGACCTCAACGGCTACCAGCAGGAAGGCTTCGGCCCGATGGACCGCACCGTGACCCCGGAAGGCCGCCGCGCCAGCACCGCCCGCGGCTACCTGGACCAGGCCCGGGAACGGCCGAATCTGACCATCGTCACCCACGCCACCACCGACCGCATCCTGTTCGACGGCACCCGCGCCAGCGGCGTCGCTTACCTGGTCGGCAGCGCGAACAGCACCACCACCGCCCGTGCCCGCCGCGAGGTGCTGCTGTGCGCCGGCGCCATTGCCTCGCCGCAGATCCTGCAGCGCTCCGGCGTCGGCCCCGGCGACCTGCTGCGTGGCCTCGACATCGATGTGGTGCACGAGCTGCCTGGCGTCGGCGCCAACCTGCAGGATCACCTGGAAATGTACCTGCAGTACGCCTGCACCCAACCGGTGTCGCTGTACCCGGCCCTCAAGTTGCTGAACCAGCCGGGCATCGGCGCCCAGTGGCTGTTCACCGGCCACGGCATCGGCGCCAGCAACCAGTTCGAAGCCGGTGGCTTCATCCGCTCTCGCGCCGAATTCGCCTGGCCCAACATCCAGTTCCACTTCCTGCCGGTGGCGATCAACTACAACGGCAGCAACGCGGTGAACGAACATGGCTTCCAGGCCCACGTCGGCTCCATGCGCTCGCCGAGCCGGGGCCGCATTCACCTGAAATCCAAGGACCCGCGCCAGCACCCGAGCATCCTGTTCAACTACATGAGCCACGAGCAGGACTGGCAGGAATTCCGCGATGGCATCCGCCTGACCCGCGAGATCATGGGCCAGCCGGCACTGGACCCGTACCGCGGCCGCGAGATCAGCCCCGGCGCCCATGTGCAGAGCGACGCCGAGCTGGATGCGTTCATTCGCGAACACGCGGAAACCGCGTTTCACCCTTCCTGCTCCTGCAAGATGGGGTCGGACGACATGGCGGTGGTGGATGGCCAGGGCCGTGTGCACGGCGTGCAGGGCCTGCGCGTGGTGGATGCGTCGATCATGCCGGAGATCATCACCGGCAACCTCAACGCCACCACCATCATGATCGCCGAGAAGATCGCCGACCGTATCCGCGGCCGTCAGGCGCTACCGCGCAGCACCGCGCCGTACTATGTGGCGGGCGATGCCCCGGTGCGCAAGCCAGCGCTACGGGACCAGACGCAAAATCGTGGGAGGGGCTTCAGCCGCGACAATTCCCTTTGAAAGCAAGAAAAGCTCGCGGCTAAAGCCCCTCCCACAAGCCCTCCACCGCCCTGGCGTTACAGGTATTTGAGCCAGGCGATGTCGCGACGGCGGGCCTTCAACTGGCCGAACCAGCGCACCGCCGGGTACAGCGCCACCGACAGCAGCACCGCCCCCAGCCATACACCCCACAAGGCCTCGAAGCCGAAGTACTGGCCCTGGTTGCTGCCCCAGATCGCCACGGCGATCAGGTACAGCACCTTCAGCACATAGAGGTGCAGCAGGTAGAAGAACATCGGCGCGGCGCCGAATACCGTCAGCCAACGCACGGCCTTGCCGTCGTTGCGCCGCTCGAACAGCACCAGCAGCAGAGCCCCCAGGCCCAGCGTCAGCGCCAGGAAGAACAGCGACGGCGGGTACTTGGTGATGTTGAAGAAGCTCATCAGCGTCTGCAGCGCCGTATCGCCAGTGAACCAGGGCTTCTCGCCGTAACCGTTAAGCAGCCGCAGCACCACGAAGCCGACCAGCGCAACCACGCCCGCGCCAATCAGGTAGCGGCCACGCTGCACGGCGTCGCTGCCCCGGGCGAACCAGGGCCCCATGGCATAGCCGAGGGCGATCACCCCGATCCACGGCAGCACCGGGTAGGAGGTGCGCAGACGCAGGCTGTCCGACACCTCGATCCAGCCACGGTCATGCAGCACCGCCCAAGGCAGGTGCTGCCACGACTCCACCGGAAAGTGCAGGCCGTCGAACAGGTTATGCCCGGCGACCAGCACCAGCCCGAGCAGCGCCAGCGCCGCACGGGGCAGCCACACCAGCGCAGCAAGGGCCAGCATGCTCAGGCCGATGGCCCAGATCACCTGCAGGTAGATCACGCTCGGCGGTAGCTGGAAGGTCCAGGCGAAGTTGACCAGGGTGAATTCCAGCACCACCAGGAACAGGCCGCGCTTGAACAGGAAGCTGGAGACCGCCGCACGGCCCTGGTACTTCTCGCCATAGAGAAAGGCAGACAGGCCGGCCAAGAGGATGAACACTGGCGCGCACAGGTGCGCCAGGGTGCGGCTGAAGAACAGGCCGGGATCGGTGTTCAGCACGTCCATGGGGTCCAGGACCTGCTTGTGCAGATAGAAGGTTTCGCGGACGTGGTCGAGCAACATGAACAGGATGACCAGGCCGCGCAAGGCGTCGATCGAATGAAGGCGGGTGGACGGTACGGCGGTCATGACGAACTCTCGATTGCAATGAAACACTATTACATTCACGCGCAACGATACCAAGGCCCTTTAGCACGCGGCTTAGCGACGCACCAACCAGACGCTGCGCGCCGAGTCACCGACACAGCGCGGGCCGGCTGTTACACTGCCGGCCTGTTTCATCACCCCCGAGTTCTTGCCGTGAGCGCCAACGCCTTTTCCAAACTGCCCCTGTCCGCCGCCATGCTGGCCAACCTGGAGTCCCTCGGTTACGCCGAGATGACGCCCATCCAGGCCCAAAGCCTGCCGGTGATCCTCAAGGGCATGGACCTGATCGCCCAGGCCAAGACCGGCAGCGGCAAGACGGCGGCCTTCGGCATCGGCCTGCTCAACCCGCTCAACCCGCGCTATTTCGGCTGCCAGGCCCTGGTGCTGTGCCCGACTCGCGAGCTGGCGGACCAGGTGGCCAAGGAATTGCGTCGCCTGGCTCGGGGCGAAGACAACATCAAGATCCTCACCCTCTGCGGTGGCGTGCCGTTCGGCCCGCAGATCGGCTCGCTGGAGCACGGCGCGCAGATCATCGTCGGCACCCCGGGCCGCGTGCAGCAGCACCTGGCCAAGGGCACGCTGAAGGTCGACGGGCTCAACACCCTGGTGCTCGACGAAGCCGACCGCATGCTCGACATGGGTTTCTACGACAGCATTGCCGAGATCATCCAGCAGACCCCGGAACGCCGTCAGACCCTGCTCTTCTCGGCCACCTACCCTGCGGGCATCAAGCAACTGGCCAGCAGTTTCATGCGCAACCCGCAGCAGGTGAAGGCTGAAACCCTGCACGACGACACGCAAATCGAGCAGCGCTTCTACGAAATCGCCCCCGAAGAACGCCTGGACGCCGTGGTGAAACTGCTGAGCAGTTACCGCCCGCAGTCCTGCGTGGCCTTCTGCTTCACCAAGCAGCAATGCCAGGAAGTGGTCGACCACCTGACCAGCAACGGCATTTCCGCCATGGCCCTGAACGGCGACCTGGAGCAACGTGATCGCGATCAGGTGCTGGCCATGTTCGCCAACCGCAGCCTGTCCGTGCTGGTGGCCACCGACGTGGCGGCCCGCGGCCTGGATATCGATGCCCTGGACATGGTGATCAACGTCGAGCTGGCCCGCGACTCGGAAACCCATATTCACCGGGTGGGCCGTACCGGCCGCGCCGGCGAGCAAGGCATGGCCATGAGCTTGGTGGCGCCGGCCGAAGGGCACCGCGCCCAGGCCATCGAAACCCTGCAAAAGAGCCCGCTCAACTGGCACCCGGTCAGCAGCCTGAAGGCTAAGGGCGGCGAGCCGCTGCAACCGCCGATGATCACCCTGTGCATCGCGGCCGGCCGCAAGGACAAGCTGCGCCCTGGCGACATCCTCGGCGCCCTGACCGGCGAAGCGGGTATTCCGGGGGCGCAGGTCGGCAAGATCGCGATTTTCGACTTCCAGGCATTCGTCGCCGTGGAGCGCGGCGTGGCCAAGCAGGCGCTCAAGCGCCTGAGTGAAGGCAAGATCAAGGGACGTTCGCTGCGCGTACGAACACTGTAAGCTCAGCGGACAGTTGCGCGGTCGTACCGCGCCTAGGACGCCACAAGCATCCGGACAACTCGGAGGTTCCCATGCGTAATATCCTGGTTATCGAAGACAGCCCGATGGTGCTGAAAATCCTCGAGCACCTGTTTCGCCAGGAATACGACCTGCAGCCGGTGTTCTGCGCCTCGCTCGGTGAGGCCGAGGTCATGCTGGAGACGTCGGCGGAGCTGTTTTTCGCCGCCATCGTCGACCTGCATTTGCCCGACGCGCCGAATGGCGAGAGCGTCGATCTGGTGATGCGCTACAACCTGCCGTGCATTGTCCTCAGCGGCGCCTACAACGAGCAGCGCCGCGACGAGTTGCTGCTCAAGGGCGTAGTCGACTATGTGCTCAAAGAAAGCCAGCACTCCTACGAATATGCCTTCCGCCTGCTGCACCGGCTGGACAGCAACAGCCAGGTGAAGATCCTGGTGGCGGAGGACTCGGAAGCCACCCGCCACTTCATCCGCCACGTGCTGACCCCGCAGCGCTTCCAGGTCATCGATGCCCAGGACGGCGATGAAGCCCTGCGCATCCTGCGCGAACAGCCGGACATCGATCTGCTGGTGGTCGACCACAGCATGCCGGGCATCAGCGGTTTCGAGCTGGTGAAGATCCTGCGGCAGAAGATGCGCCTGCACGAACTGATCATCATCGGCCTGTCTGCCGACACCAAGGGCTCGCTCAGCGCCATGTTCATCAAGCACGGCGCCGACGACTTCCTGCGCAAGCCCTTCTGCCCGGAAGAGCTGAACTGCCGGGTGATCTCGACCCTGGAGCGGCGCGACCTGATGCGCGCGCTGAAGCAGGCGGCCCAGTTCGACGCCCTCACCGGGCTGAACAACCGTCGTGCGTTCTACGAGCATGGCCTGCAACTGTTCCAGCAGGCGCAGCGCGACAACCGCAACCTCAGCGTGGCGATGATCGACCTGGACTTCTTCAAGCGCATCAACGACGAGCACGGCCACGCCAGCGGTGACGCCGCCCTGGTGGCGTTTGCCCGTGCGCTGTCCATGGCCCTGCCCGATACTCTGGTGGGGCGGCTGGGTGGGGAAGAATTCGCCGTGGTCAGCCAGCTCGACGGCGTTCGCCTCAGTCGCCTGCTGGATGCACTGCGGGTGCACTGCGGCACCTTGAACTACGCCGTGGGCGCACCGCCGCTGTCATTCAGCGCCGGGGTCTACAACGGCGTGCCGGAAGACCTGGAAAGCCTGCTGCACGAAGCCGACCTGCGCCTGTATGAGGCCAAGAAACAGGGCCGCGGGCGCACCCACTGGCAATAAGCGTCAAAGGCCGTGGCGCTTGAAGATGTCGGCGTAGGTGCCGTCGGCGTGCATCGCCTCGATCGCCTCATCGAACGCCTCGACGATCGCCTTGTGTGCCGGGTGCTGCCGGCTGACCAGAATATGCAGGCCGTTCTCGCTCAGGGACTGCGGCAGAAACTCCAGCTCGTTGCGAATCGACCGTAGCTCACGTCCCAGGTAGAAACGCGCCACGAGCTCATCCTCCACCATCAGCTGCACCCGCCTGGCGTGCAGCATGCGCGCGCCAGTTTCGAACCCCAGCACCCCCACCTTGGTCAGGCGGCTGTCCTGATCGAACTCGCTGGAGTAGGCATACCCCCGCACCACTGCAATGCTGTAGGGATAGAGGTCCACCAGATTCTGGTAGCGGATACCCGCGCCCTTGCGCTGCAGAAAGCGCACCCGGTTGATCAGGTAGGGCTGCGAGAAATACCCGAAGGCGGCGCGGTCATCGGTGTACCAGGCGTTGATCAGCACATCGTAGTCATCGCGCTGCAGCCCGAGGATTGCACGTTCCCACGGCACTTCGGTGTAGCTCGTGCGGTAACCCGCGCGGGTCAGCGCGGTGGTCACCAGTTCGGTGGCCACACCGCCGTTGACCATGCGCTGATCGGTGAACGGAGGCCAGGCATTCGCCGCCAGGCGCAGTGTTTCCGAGGCTTGTCCCAGAAAGGGCCACAGCAACAAGAGACAACACGCACGAAGTCCATTCATGGGCGTTTTCCACGGTGAGCGAAGGGTTAAGACTAGCTGCGACTGAAAAAAACATCAGCACACCCCAACGGCAATATGTATCAGAAATGACACAAGCCAGGCGAGTGCGTGCGCCGCATTGGACAAGGTACCCGCTTCTGGTTAGCGTCATGGCAAGCGTAGGCGAACGCAGCACAGGCCACAGGTACCAGAACGCGATGACCGAAACGACCGCACAGCCCGAGATTGACGGCGCCGTCTACAAGACGCTGCTGGAATCGACCAACGCGATCCCCTGGAAGATCGACTGGAAGACCATGACCTTCGCCTACATCGGCCCGCAGATCGAAAAGCTGCTGGGCTGGTCCCAGGCCAGCTGGGTCAGTGCGCAGGACTGGTCCGATCGCATGCACCCCGAGGACCGCGAGCGGGTGGTGAACTTCTGCATCAGCCAGTCCCAGGCAGGCACCGACCACGAAGCGGATTACCGCGCCCTCACGGACGATGGCAGCTACGTGTGGATTCGCGATGTGGTGCACGTGGTGCGCGACGCCGCCGGCGAGGTCGATTCGCTGATCGGCTTCATGTTCGACATCAGCGAACGCAAGAAGACCGAGGAACAACTGGTCATCCTGCAGAAGGAGCTGGAAGCCCTGTCGTTCCGAGACGGACTGACCGGCGTCGCCAACCGCCGCATGCTCGATTCGACCCTGGACATGGAGTGGACCCTGGCCCGCCGCAACAACCAGCCGCTGTCGCTGATCATGCTCGATATCGATTTCTTCAAGCAGTACAACGACCACTACGGGCACATCCAGGGCGACGACTGCCTCAAGCGTGTGGCCCGCGTGCTCGGCGCCTCGGCTACCCGCGCCCGGGACCTGGTGGCGCGCTTCGGTGGCGAGGAGTTCATCATCCTGCTGCCCGAGGCTGACGCCAGCGCCGCCGCCAACGTGGCCGAACGCTGCCGCCAGGCAATCTTCAAGGAGCAGATCCCCCACGCCCACTCGCCGGTCGGGCAACTGCTGACCATCAGCCTCGGCATCGGCACCCTCACGCCCGCCGCCGAGCACACGCCGCTGGCATTCATCGAAGAGGTCGACCGCCGCCTGTACCAGGCCAAGCAGGCAGGCCGCAATCGCATCGTCGGGACGGGCTAGCTACAGGCGCGGAGCAGACCGTCGGCACGCCGTGGCGGGGCCTGCTTTCAGGTAAGATGCGCGCTGTTTTTTGCACCGACTGCCAGGTGCAGTCAGGTCGCGAGGAGTTGTCGTGCTTACACCCCAGGTTGTCATCATCGGAGCCGGTGCCGCCGGGCTCATGTGCGCGCTCACAGCGGCCGGGCGCGGGCGGCAGGTGCTATTGCTCGACCATGCCAACAAGGCCGGCAAGAAAATCCTGATGTCGGGTGGCGGGCGCTGCAATTTCACCAACATGTACTGCGAGCCGAGCAATTTTCTGTCGGAAAATGCGCACTTCTGCAAATCGGCGCTGGCCCGCTACACCCAGTGGGACTTCATCGGTCTGGTGGCCAAGCACGGCGTGCCCTATCACGAGAAAAAGCTTGGCCAGCTGTTCTGCGACAACAAGTCCAGCGACATCCTCGAAATGCTCCTGGCCGAATGCAACGAGGCTGGCGTAACCCTGCGCCTCGATACCTCGGTGGAGCAGATCGACAAGCGTGATAGCGGCTACCAGCTGCAAACCAGTGCCGGTGCGGTGCGCTGCGAATCCCTGGTGATCGCCACCGGCGGCCTGTCGATCCCGACGCTGGGCGCCACCGGTTTCGGCTATCAGGTGGCCCGGCAATTCGGTCATGAGTTGTTGCCGACCCGCGCCGGACTGGTGCCGTTCACGATCACCGACCCGCAACTGAAAACCCTGTGCAGTGAGCTGTCGGGCACCTCGGTGGAGGACTGCCTGGTGAGCTGCAACGGGCAGAGTTTCCGCGAAAACATCCTGTTCACCCACCGTGGCCTGAGCGGCCCGGCGATCCTGCAGATTTCCTCGTTCTGGCAGCCGGGCGATACCGTCAGCATCAACCTGCTGCCGCACATCGACCTGCCGGAGTGGCTGGCGAACCAGCAGCGCGAACGCCCCAACAGCGAGCTGAAGACCCTGCTCGCCGAGTTGTTCACCAAGAAGATGGCCGGGCTGCTGGCCGATAACTGGTTCGTTTCCAAACCGATGAAGCAGTACACCCCCAGCGAGCTCAAGGCGGTCGCCGAGCAGCTGGCGGACTGGCAACTTGTGCCCGCCGGCACCGAGGGCTACCGCACCGCCGAAGTGACCCTGGGCGGCGTGGACACCCGCGAGGTGTCCTCCAAGACCATGGAGTCGCTGAAGTCACCCGGCCTGTATTTCGTGGGCGAAGTGCTGGACGTCACCGGCCACCTGGGCGGCTTCAACTTCCAGTGGGCCTGGGCATCCGGCTACGCCGCCGCGCAGTACGTATAGCCCTTCAATCCGCTACGTGCAGGTGCTCCAGCACACTCGCGGCTGAGTGATGGGCGAGGCCATGGGCCTCCGCCACGCTGCCGCAGGTAATCGCGCCGTTGGCTACGTTGAGACCATTGAGCAGATGCGGGTCGTCCTCCAGGGCGCGGCGCGTGCCCTTTTCGGCCAGCGCCACGACGAAGGGCAGCGTGGCGTTGTTCAGCGCCAGGGTCGAGGTCCGCGCCACGGCCCCCGGCATGTTGGCGACGCAGTAATGCACCACCTCATCGACCAGGTAGATCGGGTCGGCATGGGTCGTCGCCCTGGAGGTTTCGGCGCAACCTCCCTGGTCGATGGCCACGTCCACCAGCACCGCACCCGCGCGCATCTCGCGGACCATCTCGGCAGTGATCAGCTTGGGCGCCGCGGCGCCAGGGATGAGCACGCCACCGATCACCAGGTCCGCCGCCAGCACCTGCTCACGCAGCGCCGCGCGGGTCGAGTACAGGGTGGTGACACGATTGCCGTACTGCGCATCCAGCCGACGCAGCGCGTCGACGTTCTTGTCCAGCACCGCCACCTCCGCTCCCAGGCCGACGGCCATGGCCAGGGCATGGCTGCCCACCACCCCGCCACCGAGGATCACCACCTTGCCCGGCGCCACACCCGGCACGCCGCCCAGCAGCACCCCACGCCCGCCCCTGGCCTTTTCCAGGCAACTGGCGCCCGCCTGGATCGACATGCGCCCGGCTACTTCGGACATCGGCGCCAGCAAGGGTAGGCGGCCATTGCCGTCAGTCACGGTTTCATAAGCGATGCAGGTCGCCCCGCTGTTCATCAGTTCATCGGTCTGCGGCCGATCGGGCGCCAGGTGCAGGTAGGTGAACAACGTGTGGTGCGGACGCAGGCGGGCGCGCTCCTCGGTCAACGGCTCCTTGACCTTGACGACCAGTTGCGCCGCATCGAACACCGCCTCGGCGGTTGCCGCGATCTGCGCACCCGCCGCCTGGTAATCCGCATCGCTGAATCCGATTGCCGCGCCGGCCCGGGTTTCCACCCAGACCTCATGGCCGAGGGCGCTGAGCTCCGCCACCGACTGCGGCGTCAGGCCGACGCGGTATTCATGGTTCTTGATTTCCCTGGGGACACCCACGCGCATGACAACCTCCGGGCAGTTCCGTCGAATGAACACAGAAAGTCTAGAAAACCCGGCGCAGCAGCCCACCTGAATTGGCCATGGATTTCAGGGAATTCCCCTGAAACTCACGCCGATCCGGCACCCAAGCCAGTTGGCGCGGGGCATCCGTTGCAGCTGCCAGACCGACCGGACACCGCCAAGCGCGGTACTGTGACGCCTGCATCGCAAAAGGTGCCGCCTGGGGAGTGCCAGGCGTCCGAATACTCCGTTAGTCTGCTCTTAATCGATGAGGAACAAGGCCGTTCGAATGCCCGCCACTTCACTCAGCCATTCCCTGCGCCGCCTGTGGGCGCTGGACAAGTTCAGCTACAGCCTGCGAGTGTTCATCGCCCTGAGCGGCAGCCTGTTGCTGTGCTGGTCCCAGGGCTGGATGCACAGCCTGATCCCGCTCTTTCTCGGGGTAATCGCCAGCGCCCTCGCTGAAACCGACGACAGCTGGCAAGGCCGCCTGGGCGCGCTGCTGGTGACCCTGGGTTGCTTCACGGCGGCTTCCTACGCCGTAGAGTTTTTGTTCCCCTACCCCTGGCTGTTCGTCAGCGCCCTGGCCGTCTCGGCTTTCGCCCTGACCATGCTGGGCGCTCTCGGCGAGCGCTTCGCCACACTCGGCTGGGCCACGCTGATTCTGGCGATCTACAGCATGATCGGCGTGGAGCAGCGCGGGGGCACCGCCGGCCTCTGGCTCGAACCGCTGCTGCTGGTGGCGGGGGCGGCCTGGTACGGCGTGCTCTCGGTGATCTGGAATGCGCTGTTCTCCAACCAGCCGGTCCAGCACAGCCTGGCGCGTCTGTTCCGCGAACTGAGCCAGTACCTCAAGCTCAAGGCCGCGCTGTTCGAGCCCCTGCGTCAACTCGATGTGGAGGAGCGCCGCCTGGCCCTGGCCAAACAGAATGGTCGGGTGGTGGCCGCGCTGAACGCCACCAAGGAAATCATCCTGCACCGGGTCGGTAACGGCCGGCCAGGGCCGAAGGTCAGCCGTTACCTGAAGCTGTACTTCCTCGCCCAGGACATTCACGAGCGCGCCAGCTCGTCCCACTACCCCTACAACGAACTGGCCGAGGCGTTCTTCCACAGCGACGTGCTGTTCCGCTGCCAGCGGCTGCTGCGCCTGCATGGCGAGGCATGCCAGCGGCTGGCCCAGGCCATCGAGCTGCGCCAACCCTTCGAATACCGCGAGCTGTGCAGCCAGGCGCTCGAGGACCTGCGGGCCTCCCTGGAACACCTGCGGGTGCAGAGCAACCCGGCCTGGCGCCACCTGCTGCGTTCGCTGAATGCGCTGACCGGCAACCTGGCGACCCTCGACCAGCTGCTCGGCAACGCCAGCAATCCCGATGCCCTGGCCGAAGAACAGGACAGCAGCCTGCTCGACCGTGAGCCGCAGTCACTAAAAGATGTGTGGGAACGCCTGCGCCTGCAGATGACGCCCACCTCACTGCTGTTCCGCCACGCCCTGCGCCTGTCCATCGCCCTGGCAGCCGGCTACGGCGTGCTGCACTGGATTCACCCGGAGCAGGGTTACTGGATCCTGCTGACCACTGTCTTCGTCTGCCAGCCCAACTACGGCGCGACCCGCATGAAGCTGGTGCAGCGCATCAGCGGCACGGTGATGGGCCTGCTGCTCGGCTGGGCACTGATCGACCTATTCCCCACCCCGCTGATCCAGGCACTGCTGGCGGTGGTCGCCGGGGTGGTGTTCTTCGCCACCCGCAGCACGCGCTACACCCTTGCCACGGCGGCCATCACCCTGCTGGTGCTGTTCTGCTTCAACCAGGTGGGCGATGGCTACGGCCTGATCCTGCCGCGCCTGGTGGACACCCTGCTCGGCAGCCTGATCGCCGGCCTCGCGGTGTTCCTGATCCTGCCGGACTGGCAGGGCCGCCGCCTCAACCAGGTAGTCGCCAACACCCTGAGCTGCAACAGCACCTACCTGCGCCAGATCATCCAGCAATACGCCCAGGGCAAACGCGACAACCTGGATTACCGCCTGGCACGACGCAACGCCCACAACGCCGACGCCGCACTGTCCACCACCCTCGGCAACATGCTCATGGAACCCGGCCACTTCCGTAAGGAAGCGGACGTCGGTTTCCGCTTCCTGGTGCTTTCCCACACGCTCCTGAGCTACCTGTCAGGCCTGGGCGCACACCGCGGCGAGATCCTCCTGGCAGACGAACAGGCCCACCTGCTGGACAGCGCGGCCCTGCTGGCAGACAGCCTCGACGGTATTGCCCAGGGCCTGCGCGAGCGTCAGCCCGTGGCGATCCACAGCGATACCGAAGAACAACTGGCCGGCGAACTGGAGCGCCTACCCGAGGAGGCCGACGACGCACTGCGCCTGGTACAGACCCAACTGGCCCTGATCTGCCGCCAGCTCGGCCCGCTGCGGACCCTGGCTGCGCACCTGATCAAGGAGCGTGCGCCGACATAATTGCCAGGCATCCACCGCACAGACTTGCAGACAACCGACTAGGCTCAGACAACGCCGACTCACCTGCAAGGACGATAACAATGGCCGACGATGTAATTGGAATTACTGTTTGCGACGACTGTGGGACGCGCTACAAGCTGCGTGAAAAGAACCGTCACCAGATAGGCAAACCGGCCCGCTGCCAGAAGTGCAATGCCATCTTCACTGTCGAACTAGTGGATCCGACACCGTTGGAAAACGCCGCCATCAAGAATGAGGAAGAGCAGGCTCAGGAAGTAGCGGACAAACGGCCTCGGCAGCGGCGTTCCAAGGAGCAGATCCGACAAGAATATCTGGACACTATCCGCTCAGGCTTCAAAGCGCTGCACCCTCGTCTCGTTGCCATGGAGCTCGCCGAAAAGACATCGGAGGAGAACGTGCGCATATGGGTTGTCGATGCCCTGGTCAACGCACTGGGATACCGGCATGAAGAAATCGATACGGAAGTCAGAACGCTAGGTAAACGCGTAGATATTGCGCTGAAGAAGGATGGGCAGATATTTCTGGTCATTGAATGCAAGGCCGTGCGCAGCAAACTCAATACCAGTGTCCGCGACCAGGCCATCAACTACGCCACCAGCCTATCCGCCTCCTGGGCCGTGATCACCAATGGCCATACGTGGCGTCTTTATCAGATCATTCCACGCACCGGTCGCGATCCTCGCCTGGTCGAGATATTCGACATAGCCCTGCTCGATGCCGACGGCGTAGGTGAGTCGGACGTAGAAGGGCTCTACCTGGTAACGGCGCGCGCCCTGTTTGGTGGTGAAACCGAGCGCATGAGTCACCAGATTGCCTGCACAAGCAAACGGCAGATATTGCAGACCGTCACCTCAGAGCGAGTTATAAAGGCCATGCGCCTGGAGCTGATAGAAAGTTATAGAAACCAGAATGGAGTAAGCGTCTCGCTGGATGACGAGACCGTCAAAGAAGTCGTGTCGGATGTTTTTGGCGTCGAAGATCTTTAGAGCGACCGCGGCGTTGTAGCAGGTGATTCGAGCCACGCGCGACTCACCTGCCAATCGCTCAGCCGCCGCACACCTTGCGCACTGGACACGGACGCAACAACCTACCCGCTTCAGCCCTGATACTTGCCTAGCGATATCGGCCTTGGTGCATAGACGTGCCGCAATCACCGATACTCTCGCACCCGCCTCACGCCCCGAGCCAACCTTGGACAAATCCCAGCTTCACCACCTGATCATCGAAACCCTGCGCGCCGACCTGGCGAGCGCGGAGCGGGCGGCGTTGACCGCTTACGAAACCGCGACCCACGAAGAGAATATTGCCGAGAACAAGTACGACACCCTCGGCCTGGAAGCCTCGTACCTGGCTGCCGGGCAGGCCCGCCGCGTCGAGGAAATACGCCAGGCCTTGAGCACCTGGCAGAACCTGGTCCTGCGCGACTTCGATGAGCAGCACGGCATCCAGCTCTGCGCGCTGGTCTGGCTGACCGATGAATCAGGTAGTGAACAATGCCTGTTCCTCGGCCCCGACGGCGCGGGTATGAAGGTCCGCCTGGACGAGCAGGATGTGCGCGTCATCAGCCCGCGCGCCCCGCTTGGCCAGGCGCTGCTGGGCAGCCGGGAGGGCGATGAGGTGCGGGTGCAAGTAGGTAGTCGTACTCAGGTTCTAGAGGTGCTGCGGGTTCGCTAGGGCGAGCCCGGACAGCACCACTCGCAAGCGCTTCAGGGAATGTCCACCTGCCAATAGGCGGCCAGTGTGGCCAGGCGCCCCTGGTCGATCATCTGTCGGAACGCCCGATCGAATGCTTCACGCAGGGGCTGGTGGCTGGCCAGCCGGGGAAAGGCGAAGTAACCATCCTGAACGTCGATCTCCTGCTCATGCTGGGTGATCTCATCGGCCAGGCCCAGTTCCTGGAGCAACGGCCTGGTATTGCGCTGATTGCTGGCCAACAGCTCCAGGCGTCCGATACTGAGCATGCGCAACCCGTTCTCGACGCTCTCGACAGTCACCAGGTCGAGCTGCCAGCGTGCCGAATCGAAATCCGTGCCGTAGGCCCAGCCACGCACCACACCGATGCGTTGATCCTTCAGTTCGTGGTAGCTGCCCGACCAGTGCGGGTGATCAATGGCATTGCGATAGAACACGATCCGATCGCGGTAGAACGCATCGGCGGCAAAGGCAAAGCGCGTTTCACGCTGGGGATTGCGGTACGGCCCGATCAGCACATCGGCCTGCCCCTGTTCGACCATGCGCTGCGCCCGTGCCCAGGGGTACAGTTCGAACCGCACGCTGTGCCCCATCGACTTGAGGGCGATGGTCAGCACACTGGTGGCCAGACCACGGTATTCGCCCGAGGAGGTGCGTTCGAACACGCCGGGAAAGCTCGTGCCCACGGCCAGGATCTCACGGCCCGAGGCCAATCCCACCCACAGCGCCAAGCACGCCGCAAGCACGCCACGCAGAACGCCAGAATGCATGTTGTCAGGACCCTATGCTGAAGGCGCACCGCCTGCTATCCAGACTAGCAGCACCTGTTGCGAATGCTGCATCGCGTGGATCGTTCTGGCGCTGCGGGAGTCCATCTAGAAACCCCACTGCAAGGAGCCTCCCATGGAAAACCCGGTTCACGACCTGTCTGCCCTGTTCAAGCAACTGGGCCTCCCCGCCGACGAGGCCAGCATAGAGCGCTTCATTCGCGATCATTCGCCCCTGCCGCCCGCTTGCAAGCTGTCGGAGGCGCCTTTCTGGAACAAGGCCCAGGCGGCGCTGCTGCGTGAGGAGCTTCTCGAAGACGCCGACTGGGCGGTAGTGGTCGATCAACTCAACGTGCGCCTGCGGGGCTGATCGCAGGCGCGCTCAACCCTGTTGCGGCAGCTCGCGCCAGGTGAGGTAGACCCGCAGGTCGAACTCCACCTGGTGGTAACCGGGCAGCATGTACTCGCAGAGGTTGTAGAAGGCCTTGTTATGGTCGGATTCCTTGAGATGCGCCAGCTCGTGCACCACGATCATGCGCAGGAACTCGGGGGCCGCATCCTTGAACAGCGCCGCCACGCGGATTTCCTTCTTGGCCTTGAGCCGTCCGCCCTGCACCCGGGAAATCGCGGTGTGCAGCCCCAGCGCGCGATGCGTCAGGTCCAGACGATTGTCGAACAGGACCTTGTCGATGGCTGGTGCGCTCTTCAGGTGTTCCTGCTTCAGCGCCATCGTGTAGCTGTAAAGCGCCTTGTCGCTCTGCACACCATGTTTGCCGGTGTAGCGCTGCGCGAGGTAATCGCCCAGGCGCTGCTCGTCGATCAGGCGGCGGATCTGCGCTTGCAGCGATTCGGGGTAGCCCTGCAGGTACTTCAAAGGGGTCATGATCAACGTCGTGGCGCGGGAAAATCAGGGCGCGCAGTATGCCGTATCCGGCGCCCAAGACCCCCTCATTCCGTCGGCACGACCCGCAACAGACGCCCCTGCGCATTGTCCGTCAGCAGATAAAGCGCGCCATCCGGTCCGGCATAGACCGCGCGAATTCGCTCCTCCAGCTCCTCGAACAGCACCGCCTCGCCCGCCAGCTGGCCGTCCTGCAGCCGGATGCGCCGGACGCTTTTTTCTGCCAGTGTCGAGGCGAACAGGTCGCCCTGCCATTGGGGGAACAGCTCGCCGCGGTACAGCATCAGGCTGGACGGCGCTACGGAAGGCGTCCAGTGCAGCAGTGGCGGCTCATAGCCAGGCAGTTCGGTGTAGGGCGTGACCTGGGCACCGGTGTAGTCGACGCCGAAGGAAACCAGAGGCCAGCCATAGTTGGTGCCCGGCTCGATCAGGTTCAGCTCGTCCCCACCACGGGGACCATGTTCGTGGCTGTAGAGGCGCTGGTTGTGCGAGTCATAGACAATGCCCTGCACGTTGCGGTGCCCGAGGGTATAGACCTCGGCCGCTGCACCAGCCTTGTCGACCAGCGGGTTGTCAGCCGGCACGCTGCCGTCACGGTTGAGGCGCACGATCTTGCCCAGGTGATTGGCCGGGTTTTGCGCCTCTTCACGCAGGTCGAACCCGTCGCCGAGGGTCAACACCAAGGTGTTGTCCGCCAGAAACGCCATGCGCCCGCCGTAGTGAGCGGCCCCAGCCTTGGCCGGCAGCGCGCTGAACAACGTCTGCACGTCCTGCAGGTGGCCATCGACCAGACGCGCACGGGACAGCCGCGTGTTGTTGGCGTCCAGGGTGCCGTAGGCATAGCTCAGGTAGATCTGCTGGTTGCGTTCGAACTCCGGATCGAGCACCACATCCATCAGGCCCGCCTGAGAAGCGTTGAACCCCTCGGGCAAGCCACCAACCGGCTCGGCATTCAGTTTCCCGTCGGACTCGATCAGGCGCAGCCGCCCCGGCCGCTCGGTGACCAGCATGCGCCCATCCGGCAGAAACGCCATGGCCCACGGGTACTCGAGCCCCTCGGTAACGGTCTCGATCCGGTAATCCATGGCCTGGACCAATGGACTGGCCAGCACACAGGCAGCCAGCAGACCGCGAACGACACTCGACATGGGATAAACCTTCTGTTCAGACAGGGGAGAAACCGGCATTACGGGTTGGCAGCGAACGGACGACGCAGCCAGGTGTACAACAATGCGCCCACACTGCCACTGGCCATCAGCCCCAGGGTGCCGAGCAGCGTGCGGTTGGCACCGATCAGCGTCGGCATCGGCGCCACGGCATTGGCCAGGATCAACGCCAGCAATACAGCCAGCCCACCTGCCGCGGCGAACAGCAGCCAGTGCAACACCGGCAGCGCATGGCTGATCCACGCGGCCAACGGAATGGCGAAAAGGAACCCAACGAACACCAGCGCCCCGAATGTCGGGCTGAAACCCAGCAGATCCAGGCCGGTGGTGCGCAAACGTACATCCAGCGGGACCGGCGCCCCGATGGCCTGAATGGCGGCAAGATTGAATTGCGTCTGGACAACGGTGCCGACGGCTGTGGCAAGCAGCACGGCAAACAGAAAGTGCTGCAAGGCGCGGGAGTTAAGGGACATGAATGACGCGATCCTGGAACGGCAGTGCCGGGAGTATGGCTCAGGCTGGCGTCAGGCACGCTACAGGTGTTTTACATGGTTTTACGCAAACCACCGCCGAGCAGGGCACCGCAGGCAATACCTTGGATGGATGAAACAAAGAACTCAACAGTGGCACCCGAGGCCCCATTGCGGCACTGTTCATGCCTTCGCGCACGGCGCACCGATGGACACAACCCCTTGCACCTGACTGCAAGCGAACCGAAATTGCCATGAATCGCCTACTGCTACCCCTGCTTCTACTCCCTCTGCAAACTGTTGCCCAAACCACGCCCGCTGGCGAACCCATCGCGGCCATGGCACTGGTAGAACGCGATGGAACCTGGCATTTGATGCCAACCCACTTGCAGTCCTATGTCGATGAGTTGGGTGCGCTGGCGGAAATCCGCAGCACGGTCGCGGGTGCCGCCATCAACCTGGTGGACGTGCGCTTGCGGCCTGGCACTGTCACCTCGCTGCCGCTTGGCGTGAAGACCACCTGCTACAACGACCTGCATGAGCCGAAGGTGTCTACCCAAACGCTGCTTCAAGCCGACGGATACCGCTTGGAATGCCGAGGTGACACCCTGGGCCAGTACCACGTTCGACTGAGCATCGGCGAACGCAGCCAGATGTTGCCGGGCAACGATCCTCCCAGCGGCTCCTGGCAGTTGGTCTGGGCGGGCGACCTGGATCGCGACGGGCACCCGGATCTGGTCGGCGAATACAGCGTCGAAGGCGGCTACTGCCAGCAGGTGTTACTCAGCGCGTCGGCAGGCCCCGACCAACTGCTCGCTGTCGGCGAGCCGTACTGCCTGGCCGACTAATCCCCGCAGCGCCTGATCGAATCAGCCAGCAGCAAAGAGCAGGACGTCCCCTCCAGATAGCTGCGGTAGACCCGTAACAACTGCGCTGCGTCATAACGGCAGTGTTGTGCTCTGCACGCTGCGTTGAAGTCAAAGCGGCTGTTGGCAGGCTCTGCCAGGCGGATCTGAATTGCCGGCCAATCACTCAGGGTCGCATCGAGGGGCGTGAAAAGCAGGCGCCCTTCGCGCTGGACCAACGGCGCACCTGCGGCGGCGTAGTCGAAGACGAACAGCAGGGTTCGCGATATTTTGGTGGTGCAATCGGCCCGGCTGTCGCAGCGCTGCGGATCAGCCACCGTTCGTGCCGGTGACGGCGCAGCAGGCGCGACCGGCAGCGGCGAGTGAGCGCAGCCGCTCAGCACCAGCAGGGCAAACAGCATCGGTACAGCCTTCACCCAATATCCCCTCCTGAAATGAAAGAGCCCCGCAAAAGCGGGGCTCCGGATGACGCATCAGGCTCAGTTGACCTTGGCGGCCAGCTCGCCCTTGGCGTAGCGCTGGAACATGCCTTCCAGGGAGATCGGTTTGATCTTGGAGGCATTGCCGGCGGTGCCGAAGGCTTCGTAGCGGGCGATGCAGATATCGCGCATGGCGGTCACGGTAGCACCGAAGAATTTGCGCGGGTCGAACTCGCTCGGGTTGGTGGCCATCAGGCGGCGCATGGCACCGGTGGACGCCAGGCGCAGGTCGGTATCGATGTTGACCTTGCGTACGCCGTACTTGATGCCTTCGACGATTTCTTCGACCGGCACACCATAGGTTTCTTTGATGTCGCCGCCGTACTGGTTGATGATCGCCAGCCACTCTTGCGGTACCGACGAGGAACCGTGCATCACCAAGTGGGTGTTGGGGATGCGTTTGTGGATTTCCTTGATGCGGTCGATCGCCAGGATGTCGCCGGTTGGCGGCTTGGTGAACTTGTAGGCGCCATGGCTGGTACCGATGGCGATGGCCAGGGCGTCGACCTGGGTGCGCTTGACGAAGTCAGCGGCTTCTTCCGGGTCGGTCAGCATCTGGCTGTGGTCCAGAACGCCTTCGGCGCCTACGCCGTCTTCTTCGCCGGCCATGCCGGTTTCCAGGCTGCCCAGGCAACCCAGCTCACCTTCTACCGACACGCCGCAGGCGTGGGCGAAGGCAACGGTCTGCTGGGTGACACGGACGTTGTAGTCGTAGTCGGCCGGGGTTTTGCCGTCTTCTTTCAGGGAGCCGTCCATCATCACCGAGCTGAAGCCCAGCTGGATCGAGCGCTGGCAGACATCCGGGCTGGTGCCGTGGTCCTGGTGCATGCACACCGGGATGTGCGGGAATTCTTCGATCGCGGCGAGGATCAGGTGGCGCAGGAACGGCGCACCGGCGTATTTGCGGGCACCGGCGGAGGCCTGGACGATGACTGGGGAATCAGTCTTGTCGGCAGCTTCCATGATGGCGCGCATTTGCTCGAGGTTGTTGACGTTGAAGGCCGGCACGCCGTAGCCGAATTCGGCGGCGTGGTCGAGCATCTGGCGCATGCTGATAAGTGCCATGGTTTCCTGTCTCCCGCTGTGGAGGTCATTAATCGTGCAAGCCTGCCGCAGGAGCAGGTGCTGTTCAAGTGTTCAGGGGCAGCGCTTGTGGCCCTGCCCCGCCCCTTCGCGTTCAGGCGAAGGGATGTAACCAATCATTCATCGACACGGCATCGCTGCCATGTCCTCAGGGTGCGTGGCACCCGCGACCGATCAGGTCGTCGTTGGCTGTCCAGTAGACCAGCCCTTCATCACCCTTGGTGTGAAAGGACAAACGGCCGTCACTGTACAGCACGCCCGAACCGGCTGGCTCCTGCGTGAGGCGGTACACCGTATCGTCCCCACCCAGGCGCAGATCGACCTGCTCACCGCTGCCGTCGGCTACCCGCCAGAGCACTTCTGCCTGGCTGTCACAGACCCAGCGCGTCCACTCGTCGTGCTCGACCGGCTGGCTGGAACAGCCAGCCAGCAGAAGCAGCATGCCGCTCGCAACCACTCGTTCAATCATCACGTTCCGTGTCCCCGTGGCCGTTCGATGCAGCATCTGACCGGCGATCAGCAATCCTGTTCACGCCCGCTTGCGGTCGGGTCACCCGTGCTCTGGTCATCAATGCGTTGATCGTTCTGCGTGGTCGGCAGGTCGATCTCGGCAGGGCTGAACACCTCGCAAGCACGGTCACGTGACGGCCCGGACGAACAACCGATCAGTCCGGCACACAACAGCATGGTAATGGCAGCATTTCGCATGGCAGTTTCTCCGTGTGGTGAACACAAGCCCGCGCGCTTACCGGCATCTCTTCAGTGGGCGAACAGGCACTTGTCCTGTTCACCCTAGCCGGTTACTGCGCGCGTTGCTCCAGGATCGCCACCGCCGGCAGTACCTTGCCTTCCACGAACTCGAGGAACGCACCGCCACCGGTGGAGATGTAGGAAATACGGTCGGCCACCGCGTACTTGTCGATCGCCGCCAGGGTATCGCCACCGCCCGCGATGGAGAATGCCGGGCTGTCCGCGATCGCCAGGGCCAGGGTCTTCGTGCCCTCGCCGAACTGGTCGAATTCGAACACGCCGACCGGACCGTTCCAGAGGATGGTCTTCGACGACTTCAGCAGGTCAGCGAACTGGGCGGCGGTCTGCGGGCCGATGTCGAGGATCATGTCGTCCTCGGCCACGTCAGCCACCAGTTTGACAGTCGCTTCGGCGTCTTCGGCAAATGCCTTGGCCACCACCACGTCTACCGGCAAGGGCACGCTGACCTTGGCCGCGATGGCCTTGGCGGTGTCCACCAGGTCGGCTTCGTACAGCGACTTGCCCACCGGGAAACCGGCAGCGGCGAGGAAGGTGTTGGCGATGCCGCCACCGACGATCAACTGGTCGCAGATCTGGCTCAGGCTGTTGAGCACGTCCAGCTTGGTCGACACCTTGGAACCGGCAACGATGGCGGCCATCGGTTTGGCCGGGTTGCCCAGAGCCTTGCCCAGCGCGTCCAGCTCGGCTGCCAGCAGCGGGCCGGCGCAGGCCACCTTGGCGAACTTGGCCACGCCATGGGTAGAGCCCTCGGCGCGGTGGGCGGTACCGAAGGCGTCCATCACGAAGACATCGCACAGGGCGGCATACTGCTGCGCCAGCTCGTCGGCGTTCTTTTTCTCGCCCTTGTTGAAACGTACGTTCTCGAACAGCACCACTTCACCGGCCTTGAGCTCGACGCCGCCCAGGTAGTCGGCCACCAGCGGCACGTCACGGCCCAGGGCCTTGCTCAGGTAGTCAGCCACCGGCTGCAGGCTGTTCTCCTGGGAGAACTCGCCTTCGGTCGGACGGCCCAGGTGCGAGCAGACCATGACCGCAGCGCCCTTCTCCAGCGCCAGCTTGATCGTCGGCAGGGAAGCGAGGATGCGTGCATCGCTCTTCACCACACCCTCTTTGACTGGCACGTTGAGGTCTTCGCGAATCAGTACGCGCTTACCCTGGAGGTCGAGGTCAGTCATTTTCAGAACGGTCATGAAATCAGTCCTTCGCGGAAACTGGTTGAACAGTGGATACAGCAAGAAAGTGTTCGGCCACGTCGAGCATGCGGTTGGCAAAACCCCACTCGTTGTCGAACCAGGTCAACAGGTTGACCAGGCGCGGGCCAGACACGCGGGTCTGGCTACCGTCGACGATCGCCGAGTGCGGATCGTGGTTGAAATCGCAGCTGGCGTGCGGCAGTTCGGTATAGGCCAGCAGCCCCTTGAGCGGGCCGCTCTCGGCCGCCTCGCGCAGCACGCGGTTGATCTCGGTGGCACTGGTGTCGCGGGCGGTCTGCAAGGTGATATCCAGGCAGGACACGTTGACCGTCGGCACCCGAATGGCTTTGGCCTGGATTCGCCCGGCAAGTTCCGGCAATAGACGCTCGATGCCGCGGGCAAGCCCCGTGGACACCGGAATTACCGACTGGAAGGCCGAACGCGTACGGCGCAGGTCTTCGTGGTGATAGGCATCGATCACCGGCTGGTCGTTCATTGCCGAGTGAATGGTGGTGATGGACACGTACTCAAGCCCCACCGCCTCATTGAGCAACTTCAACAGCGGCACGCCGCAGTTGGTGGTGCAGGAGGCGTTGGAAACGATGCGCTCGCTGCCGGTCAGGCTCTGCTGGTTGACGCCGAATACCACGGTCGCGTCGACATCCGCCTCGCTGGCCATCGGTTGCGACAGCAGCACACGGGGTGCCCCGGCATCGATGAAGCGCTGGGCGTCTTCGCGGGAGGTGTACTGACCGGAGCATTCCAGCAGCAGGTCGATGTCCAGCGCCGCCCAGTCGATCCCTTCCGGGGTGGCCTGGCGCAGCACTTTCACGCAGTCGCCATTGATGTGCAGGCAATCGCCCTCGACCCGCACCTCGCCCGGAAACCGCCCGTGGGTGGAGTCGAAGCGCGTCAGGTATTCGATGCTGGCCTGGTCAGCCAGGTCGTTCAGCGCGACGATTTCCAGCGCGGCCCCGACGCCACGCTCGTGCAAGGCACGCAGCACGCAGCGGCCGATGCGGCCGTAACCGTTAAGGGCAACGCGATAGGGACGAGTGGACATAGGCGGTCTCGGTGGGAAGCGATCAGGGAAGGGGGCGGACGCACCGCCCGAGCCTGCAACCTTGTTCGGATGCAGGCTCGGCCCCTTCGGTGAACGCAGCCGGGGATCAGGCGTCCAGCAGTTCTTCAGCCGTGGCGACAACGTTGTCGACGGTGATGCCGAAGTGCTCGAACAGGGCCGGGGCAGGCGCGGACTCACCGAAGGTGGTCATGCCGATGATGCGGCCTTCCAGGCCCACATACTTGTACCAGTAGTCGGCATGGGAGGCTTCGATGGCGATCCGGGCACTGACCTGCAGCGGCAGAACCGACTGCTTGTAGCCGGCGTCCTGCTGGTCGAATACGCTGGTCGACGGCATCGACACCACGCGCACCTTGCGGCCGGCAGCAGTCAGGGTGTCGTAGGCAGCAACGGCCAGGCCGACTTCGGAACCGGTGGCGATCAGGATCAGCTCCGGCTCGCCAGCGCAGTCCTTCAGCACATAGGCACCGCGTGCGATGTCAGCCACTTGCTGAGCTTCGCGCGCCTGGTGCGGCAGGTTCTGGCGGCTGAAGATCAGCGCGCTCGGGCCATCGTTGCGCTCGATGGCATGTTTCCAGGCCACGGCGGATTCGACGGCGTCACATGGGCGCCAGGTGTCGAGGTTCGGCGTGCCGCGCAGGCTGGCCAGTTGCTCGATCGGCTGGTGGGTCGGGCCGTCTTCGCCCAGACCGATGGAGTCGTGGGTGAATACGTACAGCACACGCTTTTTCATCAGCGCCGACATGCGCACCGCGTTGCGGGCGTATTCCATGAAGATCAGGAAGGTCGCGCCGTACGGCACGAAACCGCCGTGCAGGGCCACGCCGTTCATGATCGCGCTCATGCCGAACTCACGCACGCCGTAGAACATGTAGTTGCCGGAAGCATCTTGCGCCGACACGCCCTTGCAGCCTTTCCACAGGGTCAGGTTGGAACCGGCCAGGTCGGCCGAGCCGCCGAGGAACTCCGGCAGCAGCGGGCCGAAGGCGTTCAGGGTGTTCTGGCTGGCCTTGCGGCTGGCGATGGTTTCGCCCTTCTCGGCCACGTCCTTGATATAGGCAGCGGCTTTCTCGGCGAAATCGGCCGGCAGTTCGCCTGCGATGCGGCGTTTGAACTCGGCGGCCAGCTCAGGGTGAGCGGCGGCATAGGCGTCGAAACGCTGGTTCCATTCGGCTTCGGCAGCGGCGCCGGCTTCCTTGGCATCCCACTCGGCATAGATGTCGGCCGGGATTTCGAACGGGCCGTGGTTCCAGCCCAGGGTGGCGCGGGTCAGGGCGATTTCGTCGTTGCCCAGCGGTGCGCCGTGGCACTCTTCCTTGCCCTGCTTGTTCGGCGAGCCGAAACCGATGGTGGTCTTGCAGCAGATCAGGGTCGGCTGCTCGCTCTTGCGGGCAGTCTCGATGGCGATCTTGATTTCTTCGGCGTCATGGCCGTCGACGTTGCGGATCACCTGCCAGCCGTAGGCTTCGAAGCGCTTCGGCGTGTCATCGGTGAACCAGCCTTCGACTTCGCCGTCGATGGAGATGCCGTTGTCGTCGTAGAACGCGATCAGCTTGCCCAGGCCCAGGGTGCCGGCCAGCGAGCAGACTTCATGGCTGATGCCTTCCATCATGCAACCGTCGCCCAGGAAGGCGTAGGTGTAGTGGTCGACGATGCTGTGGCCGTCGCGGTTGAACTGGGCGCCCAGCACCTTCTCGGCGATGGCGAAGCCCACGGCGTTGGCGATGCCCTGGCCGAGCGGACCGGTGGTGGTCTCGACGCCCGGCGTGTAGCCGTATTCCGGGTGACCCGGGGTGCGGCTGTGCAGTTGGCGGAACTGTTTGAGATCTTCGATACCCAGGTCGTAGCCGGTCAGGTGCAGCAGCGAATAGATCAGCATCGAACCGTGACCGTTGGACAGCACGAAGCGGTCACGGTCAGCAAACGTCGGGTTGCTCGGGTTGTGCTTGAGGTAGTCGCGCCACAGCACTTCGGCGATATCGGCCATGCCCATCGGGGCACCCGGGTGGCCGCTGTTGGCTTTCTGCACGGCATCCATGCTGAGGGCACGAATGGCATTGGCTCGCTCGCGACGGCTGGGCATCGGTGAATCTCCTGCGGGGCTGCTTGATCAAGACAGCGGATCGAAAAAAGGCGGCCATTTTCGCCCACCCGAGCACGCGGGGGCAATGACAGATGGTCGCAGACGCGACGATTTATCGCGCAATCGCCGGGATTTCGCTGCGCACGAGGCCTCACAACCAATATCAAAACTTTTTGATATTGGTATTGCTGTATGAAAAATGACCGACTAGACTGCCGCTCCTATGAACATGCGTGTACCTGAGCTGCGCTTCGAGCCCGCCGACGACCTGGCCGCCCTGTGCAAGGCCGGTGGCGATCCGCTGCGCCTGAACGTATTGCGCGCACTGGCCAACGACTCGTTCGGCGTACTGGAGCTGGCTCAGATTTTCGCCACCGGCCAGTCGGGCATGAGCCACCACCTGAAGGTCCTGGCCCAGGCCGGCCTGGTGGCCACGCGCCGTGAAGGCAACGCGATCTTTTACCGCCGCGCGCTGGCCCAGGGCGATCAGCTTGGCGGCACGCTGCACACCGCCCTGCTCGATGAAGTGGATCGACTGCAGCTGCCTGTCGAGGTGCAGTTGCGCATCGCCACCGTGCACCAGCAGCGCGCCGCCGCCAGCCAGGACTTCTTCGCCCGCAGCGCCGCCAGCTTCCAGGCCCAGCAGGACCTGATCGCCGGGCTGCCGCAGTACCGCGACAGTGTGCTGGCCCTGATCGACGCCCTTGGTGTCGACGCCCAGGCCACCGCCCTGGAAATCGGCCCGGGAGACGGCAGCTTCCTGCCTGACCTGGCGCGCCGTTTCCAGCAGGTCATCGCCCTGGACAACAGCCCGGCGATGCTGGAACTGGCGCGCCTGCGCTGCCAGCAGGCCGGCCTGAACAACGTCGAGCTGCGCCTGGCCGACGCCCTGAACGACAGCTACCCGGCCGCCGATTGCGTGGTGCTGAACATGGTCCTGCACCATTTCGCCGCCCCGGCCGAAGCAATGAAACACCTGGCCCTGCGGCTCCCGCCCGGCGGCCACCTGATCATCACCGAGCTGTGCAGCCACAACCAGAGCTGGGCCCGTCAGGCCTGTGGCGATCTCTGGCTTGGCTTCGAACAAGACGACCTGGCCCGCTGGGCGGTCGCCGCCGGCCTGGTATGTGGCGAAAGCCAGTACGTGGGTTTGCGCAATGGTTTCCAGATTCAGGTCCGGCACTTCGCCCGACCAGATGAACACGAACGGCCTGCTGGCCACTCTCTCTCACCGGTAAAACAGGAAAACCGATAGATGAGCGAATACTCTCTCTTCACCTCCGAATCCGTCTCCGAAGGCCATCCGGACAAGATCGCCGACCAGATCTCCGACGCGGTGCTGGACGCCATCATCGCCCAGGACAAACACGCCCGCGTGGCCGTGGAAACCCTGGTCAAGACCGGTGTGGCCATCGTCGCTGGCGAAGTCACCACCAGCGCCTGGGTCGACCTGGAACAGATCGTCCGTGACGTCATCTGCGACATCGGCTACACCAGCTCCGACGTCGGCTTCGACGGCGCCACCTGCGGCGTGATGAACATCATTGGCAAGCAGTCCCCTGACATCAACCAGGGTGTCGACCGCGCCAAACCGGAAGATCAGGGCGCTGGCGACCAGGGCCTGATGTTCGGCTACGCCAGCAACGAGACCGACGTGCTGATGCCGGCCCCGATCCGCTTCTCCCACGCGCTGGTCGAGCGCCAGGCCGAAGCCCGCAAGTCCGGTCTGCTGACCTGGCTGCGCCCGGACGCCAAGTCCCAGGTCACCTGCCAGTACGAAAACGGCAAGGTGGTCGGCATCGACGCCGTGGTGCTGTCCACCCAGCACAACCCGGAAGTCTCGCTGTCCGACCTGCGTGAAGGCGTGATGGAGCTGATCATCAAGCACGCACTGCCGGCCGAACTGCTGCACAAGGACACCCAGTTCCACATCAACCCGACCGGCAACTTCGTGATCGGTGGCCCGGTGGGCGACTGCGGCCTGACCGGTCGCAAGATCATCGTCGACAGCTACGGCGGCATGGCTCGCCATGGCGGCGGTGCATTCTCCGGCAAGGACCCATCCAAGGTGGACCGTTCGGCCGCCTACGCCGGTCGTTACGTGGCCAAGAACATCGTTGCCGCCGGCCTGGCCGACCGCTGCGAGATCCAGGTGTCCTACGCCATCGGCGTGGCCCAGCCGACGTCCATCTCGATCAACACCTTCGGCACCCACAAGATCGCCGAAGACAAGATCATCAAGCTGGTGCGTGAAGTGTTCGACCTGCGTCCGTACGCCATCACCAAGATGCTCGACCTGCTGCACCCGATGTACCAGGCCACCGCGGCCTATGGCCACTTCGGCCGTACCCCGGAGCAGAAGACCGTTGGCGAAGACACCTTCACCACGTTCACCTGGGAAAAGACCGACAAGGTCGACGCCCTGCGCGCTGCCGCCGGCCTGTAATTCCCGGCAACGGGTACCGAAAGCCCCGCCCATCAGGCGGGGCTTTTTCATTGCCGCGCCAAAAACTCAGCTAGGCTGTGAGCGTCATGACCTGAGCAAGGATGCTCTCGATGAAACGCTGGATTGCGCTTTTTCCGTTCGTCTTCACCCTCACTTCCTGGGCAGCGTGCCCCGACTGGCCCACCGAACGAGCCACGCGCGAAATTGCCAGCCTGTCCGAACAACTCGCCCACTGGGACGACGCCTACCACCGCCAGGGCGTCTCGCTGATCGCAGACGAACTCTACGACCAGGCCCGGGCACGCCTCGACGCCTGGCGAACCTGCTTCGCCGACCAGACGACCTCGCCCGATCCGCTGGCCACCAGCGCCGGGAAAACCCAGCACCCCGTCGCCCAGACCGGGCTGCGCAAGATGCTGGACAGCCATGCCATTCGGCGCTGGATCGCCACCCGCGACGACTTGTGGATTCAGCCCAAGGTCGACGGCGTCGCAGTGACCCTGGTCTACCGTGACGGGCGCCTGCAACGACTCATCAGCCGCGGCGACGGCCTTAGCGGGCAGGACTGGACGGCCCATGCGCAGCACATCCCGGCGATTCCCAAAACCCTGCAGACGCAGCAAGCACTGACGCTACAAGGCGAACTCTATTGGCGCCTCGACCAGCACATACAAGCGGTCGCAGGCTCAGCTGGCGCGCGCAGCAAAGTGGCTGGCCTGATGGCACGGCACCAGCTGGATGCCACAGACGCCGTAGGCATAGGTGTGTTCGTGTGGGACTGGCCAGACGGCCCGACCGACATCCAGGCGCGGCTGCAGCTCCTCGAACAGCAGGGTTTTACGGACAGCCGCCAACTCACGCACGCGATCAAAACGGCCGACCAAGCCGAACAGTGGCGCCAGCACTGGTACCGCAGCCCGCTGCCCTTCGCCAGCGATGGTGTGGTATTGCGCCAAGGCACTCGGCCGGACGCCAGCCGCTGGCAGGCCGAGCCGCCGCACTGGGCCGTCGCCTGGAAATACCCGGCCAGCCAGGCCCTGGCTGCGGTGCAGGCGGTGGATTTCCGTATCGGCCGTCATGGCCGGATCACGCCGGTGCTGCGCCTGCACCCGGTTAGGCTCGACGACCGCACGGTGCAGTACGTCAGCGTCGGCTCACTCAAACGCTGGCAGCGCCTGGACATACGACCCGGCGATCAGGTCGCCGTGCGCCTTGCCGGGCTGACCATTCCGCAACTGGACAGCGTGGTCTGGCAAACGCAGGAGCGCACCGCGCTGGTCGTACCTCAGGCCGATCAGCACCACCCCCTGAGCTGCTGGCGCGCCACGCCGGAATGCGCCAGCCAATTCCATGCGCGCTTGACCTGGCTCAGCGGGCAGAGCGGCCTGGCGTTACCCGGTGTAGGCCCTGGAACCTGGAGCAAGCTGCTGGCTGCCGGCAAGATCGACAACCTGCTGGACTGGATGACGCTGTCCGAAGACCAGGTGCGCACGCTGCCCGGCTTCGGCGAGCGCAGCGCCGCAAATCTGATACGGAGCTTCGAGCTGGCACAACAGCGCTCCCAGCGCAGCTGGCTGCTCGCGCTTGGCCTGCCGCCCAGCGGCGACGCGGCGCTCGATGAGCCCTGGAGCGAACTGGCGCAACGCGACCTGGCGGACTGGCAACGCGAACCTGGCGTCGGCCCGCACCGCGCGCGGCAATTGCAGGCATTTTTTCAGCATCCGGAAGTGCAGGCGCTGGCCGAGCGGTTACGCACAGCCGGTCTTGTTGATGCGGATCCTGCTATCACTCAGCCCTGACGGCTACACTCGTCGCAACCAGACACCAGAAGGAATCTCGTGATGCGATACACCACGCCCCTGCTTGCCACCCTGATCGCCAGCGTACTGGCGAGTCCCCTTGCCCTGGCTGACGACATGCAAACCGGTTGCGCCGGCAAGCGCCAATCCATCGAAAGGCAGCTTGGTGAAGCCCGCGCCCAAGGCAACAGCCATCACGTGGCCGGCCTGGAAAAAGCACTGAGTGAGGTCACGGCGAATTGCACCGACGCGTCGCTGCGCGAGGAGCGCGAAGCCGACGTTCGGGAGGCTGAAGAGGAAGTTCGCGAACGCGAGAATGACTTGAAAGAAGCGCAGGCCAAGGGCGACGCCGACAAGATCGCCACGCGCCAGGCCAAGCTGGCCGAGGCGCGTGAAGAACTGAAGAGCGCCGAGGCTCAGCTCAATCGCTGAACCTGGCGATCAGTAGGCGCGAAACTCCTCGTGGCACGCCTTGCAGCTGTCTTCCACACGCTGCATGGGTGCCACCAGCGCGGCGCTGTCGAGCGGCCGGGCTGTGGTTGCCGCCACCAGCGCGGCAGTGGCGGCTTCCGTTTCGCGGGCCAATTCCTGGAAGCGCGCCTGGCGCTGCCACACCTCATCCTTGGCCCGGCTGTCGCCCTCATCCTTGACCTGCGGGAAGTGCCGCCACGGCGTGCGGGAGATCCGGTCCAGCTCGGCGGCACCGTCCACGAAACGCTGCTCGTTGAACGCTACCCGGCCGCGCAGCATGCCGCCCAGGTCTTCGCTGGTCTTGAGCATCTGTTTGAAAATTGCCTGGCGCTGCCCCATCGGGGAGTCGGGGTCGACACCGCCGCAGGCGGCAAGGGTCAGGCAAGCGAGGGCAACGAGGATCAGGCGTTTGGCTTTCATCGGTCTCAGGTGCGGCAAAAAAAGGCGATCAGTATCCCCACTCAGCCTTACAAGGCCAAGCACAGATCATCAGTAAACGTTTCGACACCCCGTGCGCTCGCGTCTCAGGTGCGGAAACGCCCAAGGTGCTCGTTGAGCTGCACCACTTCACCCTGAATCTGCGCACTGGCCTGCATGACCCGCTCGGCGTCGTCATGGGTTCGCTCGGCCAGGGTGGAGATATGGGTGACACGCTGGTCGATATCCTGGGCCACCTGGCTCTGCTCTTCCGCCGCGGTGGCGATCTGCGCGTTCAGGGCATTGATGTCGTCGACAGCACCGACGATGTTATCCAGCACGGCCGTGGCCTCCTGGATATGCGCCAGGTTATCGCGAGCCAGCGAAGCGCTCTGCTGCATGGCGGACACGGCGTCCTGGGCACCGCCCTGCAGACGCTGGATGATGGCCTGGATCTCGCCCGTCGATTGCTGGGTACGACTGGCCAGGGTACGCACCTCGTCTGCCACCACGGCAAACCCGCGCCCCGCCTCCCCGGCCCGGGCCGCCTCGATGGCCGCATTGAGCGCCAGCAGGTTGGTTTGTTCAGCGATGCCGGTGATGACTTCCAGCACCTTGCCGACCCCTGCCGTTTCCTGCTCCAGCCGTTTGACCTGATCGCCACTGCGCTGCAATTGTTCGGACAGCGCCGCCACCACCTCGGCACTGCGCTGCACCGCGCCCTGCCCGGCCTGCACGAAGCTATCCGCGCCACGGGCCGTGTCCGCGGCATGCGCGGCGTGTCGAGCCACCTCGGCGACGGTCGCGGTCATCTCGTTCATCGCCGTGGCCACCTGATCCAGGTCTTCGTGCTGGCGGCTGACACCACCGCCGGCCGCCTGGGCCGCGCCGACCACTGTTTCCACATGCTGCCCGGTACGCCCGCCGGTTTCCTTGACCTCGGCCAGCAAGGCGCGCACCTGCTGCTGCATGCGGTTGTAGCCGTTGAAGATGCGCCCGATCTCGTTGTCCTGGTGCTGCCCTGAAAGGCTCTGGGTAAAGTCCCCCTCGCCGACCCGGGTCAATGCACCCTCCACAGCGCGCAGGTTGGCCATCAGTGGTCCCAGGCCGAACTGACGCCCCAGCACCACCAGAATCAGGATGCCGAGCACGCAACCGAACGCCAGCCACATTTGGGTGCGCTGTTGCTGTTCGGCGTGGGCACTCATCATGCCCACGGCCTTGTTCATCTCGCGCAACAGGGTGCTCGACTGCTGTTCCAGCTGGGCCAGGTCAATCTCGGCATTACCGCCAGCGCTGGCCTCCAGCTGCGCCCGAAACTCCTGCCAGAGCAGGCCTACCGAAGCCATTTGCGCCTGGATGGCTGGCGTTTCCAACGTGCTGATATTGCGTGCCGGGTTGCCAGACAGCAGATCGCGGTGGGCCTGGTCGAACTGTGCAATGGTGGCGTCGAGCGTGGACCGTGGCACCGCCTCGTTGCGCAGCAGCAGCGCTTCCTTGGTCATCTTCTGGCTGAGCATGCGCTGGGCACCGGCCACATTGATGGTTTCCGGCGAGACCGACATGCTCAGGTACAGGGCCACCGACGCGACGACAGCCAGGATGAACATCAGCGCATAGGAAAACAGAAACTGATGATTCAGGGTGCGCAGGCCGATGGCACGCAACAGCGAGTCGAACAGTGAAGTGATAGGCATGGCAGGCTCCCGGTCGGTGTGGCGGCCAAAAAGGACCGCCCATGACCTGAGCGAAGCAAGAATATGGCCAGGCGCCAGCGTTCCAGATAACGCCCTGAATCGCCTTGATCTCGCTCAATGCTTCATTGGAAACCTGCCGCCACGCCCCGTAAAAGGGCGCTTATTCGCACCATAACGGTGCGCAGCACGCCGACATCAGGCCGCCACCACGAACAGACTGACGATCAGCCCCATGCCAATGAACCACACCAGTGAACGCAACGGTGCCCAGTCGGCCAGGTAGCAGACCAGGTACAGCACGCGGCTGACGATGAACGCCACGGCCAGGGTGTCCAGAGTGGACTGCGCTGCGCCACCGGCCAGGTGGGCGATGATCACGGCGGCGGCAAACGCCGGGGCCGTTTCGAAGCCGTTGAGCTGAGCGCTATTGGCCCGTGCGGCACGCCCTTCCAGGGTGGCCAGGAAGGCACGCGGATGGTGATTGTGGCGAGGGGCGAAGCCACCGCCGATGGCCTTCGCCGCGACCGTGGCAACGTAGGGCAGGAAAAGCGCGATCAGCACGCACCAGTAGGCAAGGGTCATGGCAGATTCCATTCGAGGGAAAAAGGACACTGTAGCCGTTCGGTCATGCGACACAATTACCCTTCCTGGTGCGACGGAAATCCTTGGGCTCGCGCGCAGGCGCGGCTATAATCGCCAGGTTTCACGCGACCGGCACAGCTCCGGTCGCTCCCGCCACCCATCCGAGGGGCGCTGCAGCAGCCTGAAAGATCTGTTTCGAATCCCCAGCCCCGCATTCCAGCAATGCTCCGAGGCAGATTCGAATCAGCCTTCCAGACTGTCAGGCTCGGATGGGGCGTTAACCATACGCATCAACGGCGCCCATTCGCAGACAACGAATGGAGAACTCATTTTATGAGCGCTGTACTGACGCCCAACGGTTTCAACGATTTCAAGGTTGCTGATATTTCCCTGGCCGAGTGGGGCCGCAAGGAACTGATCATCGCCGAATCCGAAATGCCTGCACTGATGGGCCTGCGCCGCAAATATGCCGGCGAGCAGCCGCTGAAAGGCGCGAAGATCATCGGTTGCATCCACATGACCATCCAGACCGGCGTGCTGATCGAGACGCTGACCGCACTGGGCGCCGAAGTGCGCTGGTCGTCCTGCAACATCTTCTCCACCCAGGACCAGGCCGCTGCCGCCATCGCCGCCGCCGGCACGCCGGTATTCGCCTGGAAGGGCGAAACCGAAGAAGAGTACGAGTGGTGCATCGAGCAGACCATCCTCAAGGACGGCCAGCCGTGGGACGCCAACATGGTGCTGGACGACGGCGGTGACCTGACCGAAATCCTGCACAAGAAATACCCGCAGATGCTCGAGCGCATCCACGGCGTGACCGAGGAAACCACCACCGGCGTGCACCGCCTGCTCGACATGCTCAAGGCTGGCACCCTGAAAGTCCCGGCGATCAACGTCAACGACGCGGTCACCAAGAGCAAGAACGACAACAAGTACGGCTGCCGTCACAGCCTGAACGACGCCATCAAGCGCGGCACCGACCACCTGCTGTCGGGCAAGCAGGCGCTGGTCATCGGTTACGGTGACGTGGGCAAGGGCTCGGCCCAGTCGCTGCGCCAGGAAGGCATGATCGTCAAGGTTTCCGAAGTCGACCCGATCTGCGCCATGCAGGCCTGCATGGACGGCTTCGAGCTGGTGTCGCCGTACCTCGACGGCATCAACGATGGCACCGAGGCCCGTATCGACAAGGCCCTGCTGGGCAAGATCGACCTGATCGTCACCACCACCGGCAACGTCAACGTCTGCGATGCCAACATGCTCAAGGCGCTGAAGAAGCGCGCCGTGGTGTGCAACATCGGTCACTTCGACAACGAGATCGACACCGCCTTCATGCGCAAGAACTGGGCATGGGAAGAGGTCAAGCCGCAGGTACACAAGATCCACCGTACCGGCGCGGGCACCTTCAACCCGACCAACGATGACTACCTGATCCTGCTGGCCGAAGGCCGTCTGGTGAACCTGGGCAACGCCACTGGCCACCCGAGCCGCATCATGGACGGCTCCTTCGCCAACCAGGTACTGGCGCAGATCTTCCTGTTCGAGCAGAAGTTCGCCGACCTGTCGGCCGCGCAGAAGGCCGAGCGCCTGACCGTGGAAGTGCTGCCGAAGAAGCTGGACGAAGAAGTCGCACTGGAAATGGTCAAGGGCTTCGGTGGCGTTGTCACCCAGCTGACCAAACAACAGGCCGACTACATCGGCGTAGGCGTGGAAGGCCCGTTCAAGCCGGACACCTACCGCTACTGATGCGCAGGATGGATCGACCGCACGCCGGTCGATCCATCGAGATCCACGGTGGGTCATGCCCTCGGGCTGACCCGCTTCACGGAATGTCGTTATGTCCCAGGAACGCCGTTACAGCTTCGAGTTCTTCCCGACCAAGACCGAAGCCGGGCATGAAAAACTGATGAACGTGGCCCGCCAACTGGCTGGCTACAACCCCGATTTCTTCTCCTGCACCTACGGTGCCGGTGGCTCCACCCGTGACCGCACGCTGAACACGGTGCTGCAACTCGACGGCGACGTGAAGGTGCCCACCGCACCGCACCTGTCCTGCGTCGGTGACAGCAAGGCCGAGCTGCGAGAACTGCTGGCGCTGTACAAGAACGCCGGCATCAAGCGCATCGTCGCCCTGCGTGGCGACCTGCCTTCCGGCATGGGCATGGCCAGCGGCGAGCTGCGTTACGCCAACGAGCTGGTCGAGTTCATTCGCACCGAAACCGGTGACCATTTCCATATCGAAGTTGCGGCGTATCCGGAGATGCACCCGCAAGCGCGCAACTTCGAAGACGATATCGCCAACTTCGTGCGCAAGGCCAAGGCCGGCGCCAACAGCGCCATCACCCAGTACTTCTTCAACGCCGACTGCTACTTCTACTTCGTCGATCGCGTGCGCAAGCTGGGTGTGGACCTGCCGATCGTGCCGGGCATCATGCCGATCACCAACTACAGCAAGCTCGCCCGCTTCTCCGACGCCTGCGGCGCGGAAATCCCGCGCTGGGTGCGCAAGCAGCTGGAAGCCTATGGCGATGACATCGACAGCATCCAGGCCTACGGCGAGCAAGTGATCAGCGAGATGTGCGAACGCCTGCTGCAGGGCGGTGCGCCCGGGCTGCACTTCTACACGCTGAACCAGGCGGACCCGAGCCTGGCGATCTGGAACAACCTCAAGCTGCCACGCTGAGGGTTCGCCGCACCTGCCTGCGCAGGTGCGGCACTTGTTCGCTCCACGCGGGTCATAAAACCCGGCGCGAAAGCCGCGACGCAGGCTGGTAGGCTTACCACCGACCTCTCGCCCCCGGCACCTGTCTCAGGACGTCGATCAGGCTTGCGCGGCCCTATCCCATGGAGCGTTACATGACCGCACGCAAAACCACGAACGCCACAGTCTCGCCCAAGGGCAGCCTGGAAACCCTCTCGCAACGCGAAGTGCAGCAACTGCGCGAAACCGGCTCGGGCAGTGTCTACGCCCTGTTCCGTCAGTGCGCCCTGGCAATCCTCAACACCGGCTCGCACAGCGACAACGCCAAGACCATTCTGGAAGCCTACCCGGACTTCGAGATCCGCATCCTGCAGCAGGACCGCGGCATCCGCCTGGAGCTGTTCAATGCCCCGGCCGACGCCTTCGTCGACGGCGAAATGATCGCCAGCACCCGGGAAATGCTGTTCAGCGCCCTGCGCGACATCGTCTACACCCAGAGCGAACTGGAGAACAAACGGGTCGATTTCGACAGCTCCCAGGGCATCACCGACTACGTGTTCCACCTGCTGCGCAATGCCCGCACCCTGCGCGCCGGCGTCGAGCCGAAGATGGTCGTGTGCTGGGGCGGTCACTCGATCAGCACCGAGGAATACAAGTACACCAAGAAGGTCGGCCACGAACTGGGCCTGCGCGGGCTGGACATCTGCACCGGCTGCGGCCCTGGCGTGATGAAGGGGCCGATGAAGGGCGCCACCATTTCCCACGCCAAGCAGCGCAACGTGAGCGGCCGCTACCTGGGATTGACCGAGCCGGGGATCATTGCCGCCGAGGCGCCCAACCCGATCGTCAACGAGCTGGTGATCCTGCCGGACATCGAAAAACGCCTGGAAGCCTTCGTCCGCGTCGGCCATGGCATCCTGATCTTCCCGGGCGGCGCCGGCACCGCCGAGGAGCTGCTGTATCTGCTCGGCATCCTCATGCACCCGGACAACGAGCACGTGCCGTTCCCGCTGATCATCACCGGACCGCGCAGCGCCAACGCCTACCTGCAGCAGCTCGATGACTTCATCGGCGCCACCCTCGGCCGCGCCGTACAGGATCGCTACAGCATCATCGCCAACGATCCGGAGCGGGTAGCCCAGGAAATGTCCCAGGGCATCAAGGCGGTCAAACAATTCCGCCGTGAGCAGAACGATGCCTTCCATTTCAACTGGCTGCTGAACATCGACGAGACCTTCCAGCACCCGTTCGAGCCGACCCATGAAAACATGGCCAACCTGAACCTGACGCGCAACCAGCCGGTGCACGAACTGGCAGCCAACCTGCGCCGGGCGTTCTCCGGCATCGTCGCGGGCAACGTCAAGGACAAGGGTATCCGCCTGATCGAACAGTACGGCCCGTACGAGATCACCGGTGATCCGGACATCATGCAGCAGCTCGACCTGCTGCTTCAGGCCTTCGTCGAGCAGCACCGGATGAAGCTGCCGGGCAACACGCCCTACGTCCCCTGCTACCGCCTGGTCAAGTAACCGCAGGCACCAGGGCCAATATGTGACCGGCGACACACAACGATTCGCAGCGTGACGCCGGTCACTACTCAAGCACGGACGTCCCGGATAGTCTGGCGACATGCCATCACTTCAGCACCTGCTTTTCGCTGCCCTCTGCTTCCTGACCGTGAGCCTGCCTGCCCATGGCCAGACGCTGCGCATCGTCAGCGAAGCCTGGCCGCCCTATGTGCACGAAGAAAACGGCGTATTGCGCGGACTCGACTACGAAGCAGCGAACATCGTCCTGCAGCGTCTGGGGGTCGAGGCCACCTGGCAATTGATGCCCTGGAAGCGCTGCCTGCTGGCCCTGGAACAAGGGCACGCAGATGCCATCCTCGACATCTTTCATACGCCCGAGCGCGAAGCCACGATCCTGTATCCCAGCGAGCCGATGTCCCGGATCGACCTGGTGATGTTCTACAACAAGGCCAGCCCCTACCCATTCAAGACCCTGGACGACCTGCAAGGCCTGAAGATCGGTACGTCAGCGGGTTACTTGTACAGCGACCCGGCGTTCCGCGAGTCAGACCTGTTCATCCGCGAACCAGCCCCCAGTCACGCTGCAAACTTCGGCAAGCTGCTGCGTGAGCGGGTCGACCTGGTGATCAATGATCGCCTGGCTGGCCGCTACCTGATCGCGCAGATGGGCCTGGAAAAAGAGATCGCCCATCACCCGACAGTCATCAGCAGTGACAACCTGTACCTGGGCATTCGCAAGGATGCAGGCTGGGACACGCTTGCCGAGCGCTTCGCCACCGAGCTCAAGCGCTTCAAACGCGAGCCGGCGTACGCCGCGCTGCGTGAGTCCTACACCACCCATCGGGTACAAGGCCAAACGAGCCCGTGAACGCGTTAAAACCGTTAAGCAGTCGAAAGCTGCGCAACCCCCCAGCTCTGTTATACTCGGGCCTTCCCGCCAGGCTTGCGCCCGGATGCTAGTCCCCAGAGGCCAGCAGTACCGGACGGGATTGCACGCCCCACGTGCGATTCAAGGCTGGCAATACACCCCATAGGGCAGCGCCCTCACTAGACAGGATTACACATGTCCTTTGCCTCCCTCGGTCTCTCCGAGGCACTAGTCCGTGCGGTCGAATCCGCCGGCTACACCCAACCCACTCCGGTGCAACAGCGGGCTATCCCCGCCGCGTTGCAAGGTCGCGACCTGATGGTGGCGGCCCAGACGGGTACAGGTAAGACGGGCGGCTTCGCCCTGCCGATCCTCGAGCGACTGTTCCCCAACGGTCACCCGGATCGCGAACATCGCCACGGCCCACGGCAGCCTCGCGTACTGGTCCTGACACCGACCCGCGAACTGGCCGCCCAGGTGCATGACAGCTTCAAGCTGTATGCCCGCGATTTGAAATTCGTCAGCGCCTGCATCTTTGGCGGCGTTGGCATGAACCCGCAGGTCCAGGCCCTGGCCAAGGGCGTCGACGTCCTGGTCGCCTGCCCCGGCCGCCTGCTCGACCTCGCCGGTCAAGGCAGTGTCGACCTGTCGCACGTGGAAATCCTCGTGCTCGACGAAGCCGACCGCATGCTCGACATGGGCTTCATCCATGACGTGAAGAAAGTGCTCGCCCGCTTGCCTGCCAAGCGTCAGAACCTGCTGTTCTCGGCCACCTTCTCGAAAGACATCACCGATCTGGCCGGCAAGCTGCTGCACAACCCGGAACGCATCGAAGTCACGCCCCCCAACACCACGGTCGAGCGTATCGAACAGCGCGTTTTCCGCCTGCAGGCCAGCCACAAGCGCGCCCTGCTCGCCCACCTGATCACCGCTGGCGCCTGGGAACAGGTGCTGGTGTTCACCCGCACCAAGCATGGCGCCAACCGCCTGGCCGAGTACCTGGACAAGCACGGCCTGCCCGCCGTGGCGATCCACGGCAACAAGAGCCAGAACGCCCGCACCAAGGCCCTGGCCGACTTCAAGGCGAACAGCGTTCGCATCCTGGTCGCCACCGACATCGCGGCCCGCGGCCTGGATATCGATCAGCTGCCACACGTGGTCAACTTCGAGCTGCCGAACGTCGAAGAAGACTACGTTCACCGTATCGGCCGCACCGGTCGTGCGGGCCGTAGCGGCGAAGCCATCTCGCTGGTCGCACCGGACGAAGAGAAGCTGCTCAAGGGCATCGAGCGGATGACCAAGCAGAAGATCCCGGACGGCGATCTGATGGGCTTCGATGCCAGCAAGGTCGAGGCCGAGCGCCCGGAAGTGCGCGAGCCGCAGAAACCTCGCCAGCCCCGTGGCGCCAAGCCGGAGGGCGAACGCCATGGCGGCGGTCGCAAGGACAAGGGCAAGGACACCGGCAAGGAAAATGGCCGTGGCCGTCAGCAGAACGGACGCTCGCAGCAGCAACCGCGCGGCTCGGCCCGCACTGCTGCACCGGCAGCACCAGCATTGCCGCCGGACCGCGCGCCGGATGAGTTCCGCGACGATGAAATCGACAACTTCGGTAACCGTGCCGATTACGTCAGCCCGCACCAGAACAAGCAGCAGAACCGTGGCCGCCGGCCCGGCGCGTCCGGCCCAAGCGCCAGCAACGGTGTCGGCCAGGGCGCACGTCCGGCAGGCAAAGCACCGCGTCAGAACAACGGCGGCGGTGGTGGTGCAGGCGCTGGTGGTCAAGGTCGTCGTCAGGGTTCCGGCCAGGGCGGTCAGGGTCGCAACGGCGCATCGCGCAACCGACCGCCGCGCGACACCCGCACCACCACGCTGAACCGTGACGAACTGCCACGCCAGGAAGGTGCAGCGGTCAAGAACCCGCGCGAGAAGCAGCCAGTGATCATGCACAAGGGCTCGCGCCTTGATCGTTTCCCGACGCCGGAACAGCTCGACGAACTGCCAAGCAACCGTCCGCGTGGCGAGAAGCCCGCACTGCTGACCCGCAACCGCGACGAGTAAGCCAGCAGCCGCAACGAAAAAAAGCCGCCCAAGTGGGCGGCTTTTTCATGGGCGAACGATGGGTCAGCCTATGCCTCCGCCCCCGCCGTAAGTGCTTACGCCCTGAAACGCAAAACGCCCGATGCAGGGCATCGGGCGCTTCTGGATTTACCGCGGGCTCTGGCAGGCATGCGCCTGTGCCAGAGCCTGGCTTGAGCGTTGCGCTTACTTGCGCACGCCTTCAACCGAGATGATCAGCTCGACTTCCTGGGAAGCTGGGCCGAGGTCTTTCTCAATGTTGAAGTCTTTCAGCTTCAGGGTGGTGGAGCCCTCGAAGCCGGCACGGTAGCCGCCCCATGGGTCGCTGCCCTGGCCGATGAACTTGGCGGCGATGACGACCGGCTTGGTCACACCGTTCAGGGTCAGGTTGCCAGTGATGTCGGCAGCGCCTTCACCGGTGGTCTTGACCGACGTGGACTCGAAGGTCGCGGTCGGGTGCTTGCTGACATTGAGGAAGTCGCCACTGCGGATGTGCTTGTCACGCTCGGCATGATTGGTGTCGACGCTGGTGGTGTTCAGCGTGACGCTGACCTTGCTGGCTTCCGGGTTCTTCTCATCGAAGCTGAAGCTGCCGTCGAAATCCTTGAACGTGCCGTACAGCCAGCTGTAGCCCAGGTGGCTGATCTTGAAATTGACGAAAGCGTGCTGGCCTTGCTTGTCGATCGCGTAATCAGCAGCCATTGCCTGGCCAGCGCCAAGCAAAGCGGTGCCAAGAGCCAGGGCTGCGAGGGTTTTCTTCAACATGAGGCGTTCTCCTTGAGAGTGAGCGAGCCGGTGCGCGAAACGGTTCGCGCACCGTGAACAGCAGTGTGTGATCAGCGTCCGAACATGCGAGTCAGTGTGCGATCACGGTCAATGAAATGGTGCTTCAGAGCAGCAAGCCCGTGGATACCGGCAAAGATCACCAGCGCCCAGGCCAGGTATTCATGCACCAGGCCCGCCAGGTCTTCCTGATCCGGAATGCTGGTCAGGGTAGCGGGTACTTCGAACAGCCCGAAAACCGGAATTCCGCGCCCGTCGGCGGTGGAAATCAGGTAACCGGAAATCATCAGCACGAACAGGCCGAGATACAGGAAAGCGTGGCCGAACTTGGCGCCAAGACGTGTCAGCCGTCCATGGGACGCCAGGGTCTGGGGGGCCGGACTCACCCAGCGCCAGAGCACGCGCCCGAGCATGACCACGAACAACACGATACCGATGCTCTTGTGCAGATCCGGCCCGGTCTTGTACCAGCTGCTGTAGTAGTCGAGACCGACCATCCAGTAGCCGAGCCCGAACAGCCCGAAAACCGTCAGGGCCACCAGCCAGTGCAGCAGGATGCTGACCAAGCCATAACGGTCGGAAGAGTTGCGCATCTGCATGAAATTGGGCTCCGCAGGGAAATCGGATGCGAATGATGGAGGCAAGACTAACAACAAACCTATCGATAAAAAGCGGAAAATTTCGCTTTGAAATATCGAGAAATACGATGCGTATTCTGGCCTTATGCCATAGTTGAGATTAGTACAAAGTCCCTGTTCCGAGTTCCCTGGCAAGCTCCCCAGCGGTTCGTTATCGACGACCAGCGGCGCGGCCAGCGGTCGGCCTGGCTCGGGCCGGTCCCCCCCACTCCGGCCGGACCATCTGGTAGGCTTGCTGGCAGATGATTGGAGAGCCTGTCGATGAGCCTGAACGACCACTGGATGCAGCGTGACCTGGAGGTCCTCTGGCACCCCTGTACGCAGATGAAGGACCACGAACGCCTGCCGCTGATCCCGATAAAACGCGGCGAGGGCGTGTGGCTGGAAGACTTCGACGGCAAGCGCTATCTTGACGCGGTCAGTTCCTGGTGGGTCAACGTCTTCGGCCACGCCAATCCGCGCATCGGCGGGCGCATCAAGCAACAGATCGATCAGCTCGAACACGTGATGCTCGCAGGCTTCAGCCATCAGCCGGTGATCGAACTGTCCGAGCGTCTGGTCCGTATCACCCCGGAAGGCTTGAACCGGGTGTTCTACGCCGACAACGGCTCTTCGGGCATCGAAGTGGCGCTGAAGATGAGCTTCCACTACTGGCTCAACAGCGGAAAACCAGCCAAGAAGCGCTTCGTCACCCTGAGCAACAGCTACCACGGCGAAACTGTGGCGGCGATGTCGGTGGGCGATGTGGCGCTGTTCACCGACACCTACAAGGCGTTGCTGCTCGATACCCTCAAGGTGCTGAGCCCGGATTGCTACCTGCGCCCTGACGGCGTGAGCTGGGAAGACCATTCGCGGACGATGTTCGCTCTCATGGAGCAAACCCTCGCCGAACACCACCATGAAGTCGCCGCCGTGATCGTCGAGCCGCTGATCCAGGGCGCCGGCGGTATGCGCATGTACCATCCGATCTACCTGACCTTGCTGCGCGAAGCCTGCGACCGCTATGGCGTGCACCTGATCCATGACGAGATCGCCGTCGGCTTTGGCCGCACCGGCACGATGTTCGCCTGCGAGCAGGCCGGCATCACCCCGGATTTCCTGGTGCTGTCCAAGGCACTCACGGGCGGCTACCTGCCGATGGCGGCGGTGCTGACCACCGATGAAGTCTACGGCGCCTTCTATGACGACTACGCCACCCTGCGCGCGTTCCTCCATTCGCACACCTATACCGGCAACCCGCTGGCCTGTGCAGCGGCTCTGGCGACGCTGGATATCTTCGAGGAAGACGGCGTGATCGAGACCAACAAGCGTCTGGCCACGCGCATGGCCAACGCCACGGCGCACCTGGCCGATCACCCACACGTGGCCGAAGTGCGCCAGACCGGTATGGCCCTGGCCATCGAGATGGTACAGGACAAGGCCAGCAAGACCGCCTACCCCTGGCAGGAACGACGCGGCCTGCAGGTCTACCAGCACGCCCTGACACGCGGTGCGCTGCTGCGGCCGCTGGGCAGCGTGGTGTATTTTCTGCCCCCTTATGTCATCACCGAGGAGCAGATCGACTTCCTCGCCGAGGTGGCGAGCGAGGGCATCGACCTGGCGACCCGCACCTCGGTAAGCGTGGCCCAGGGCAACCCCCACTACCCCGGCTTCCGCGACCCAGGTTGAGCGTAGGGTGGAAAACCGCGAAGCGTTTTCCACCGATAGTCACCCGAGCCCCCGCAACAGCCGTGGTGGATAAGCACAGCGTTATCCACCCTACCCACGTCAAAAGCATTAAGCTTTCCCGCTTCGACTTTTGCCGCCTGTAGTGATGCCCATGCGCCTATCCCGTTTCTTTATCGACGCCCCTCTTTCCCTCGGCCAGCACGAGTTGCCAGAAGCCCAGGCCCATTACATCGGTCGTGTGTTGCGTCACGCCGTGGGCGATGCGGTGCAACTGTTCGATGGCAGCGGCCAGGAGTTTCTCGGCACGCTGATCGAGGTCGGCAAGAAGAACGTGCGGGTCGAATTGCACGAGGTCTTTGCCGGCATGCCCGAATCTCCACTGCACATCCACCTGGGGCAAGGCCTGTCCCGTGGCGAGCGGATGGACTGGGCAATTCAGAAGGCCACTGAACTGGGCGCCCAGGTCATCAGCCCGATCATCAGCGAGCGCTGCGAAGTGCGCCTGAAAGACGAGCGCGCCGACAAGCGCATGGCCCACTGGCGTCAGGTGGCGATCAGCGCCTGCGAGCAGTGCGGGCGCTCGGTGGTTCCGATCATCCACCCACCGATCCTGCTGGCCGACTGGCTCAAGCAAACCGACGCGCAACTGAAACTGGTCCTGCACCCGGTTGCCGAGCCCCTGCTCAGCCACGCCAAGCCCGACTCCCTGGCCTTCCTGATCGGCCCGGAAGGTGGCCTGGCAGACGGCGAAGTCGAGCAGGCCAAGGCCGCTGGCTTCCACGCCGCCCGCCTCGGCCCGCGGGTGCTGCGCACGGAGACCGCGCCCGTGGTCGCGCTGAGCGTCGCGCAGCAGCTGTGGGGCGATTTCTAGCCAGCGAACAGCCACAAAAAAGCCCGCAATCGCGGGCTTTTTTGTGGGCCAGGTGCAGTCAGATCAGACCGGCATCCGCCAGCATCTGCTCCAGGCCGATCAGGTCGGGAATCTTCACCACGTCGTCGCCCAGGCTCACTGCGTCCAGCTCCAGCGGCGCCAGGGCCACATCGGCGCGGACGAGGTCGTTACCGACCTTCAGCGAACGGGGAATACCCTGTACCAGCAAGGCAATGAATTTCACTTTGGGCCGACCGCCAAGGGCGTTGATGACCGCTACCCGAGCGCCAGTACCGGTCTGGGCCTGGCCACCGGATGCGGCCTCGAACGAGAGCAGCGGCAGACGCAGGTCACGCCAGGCGACCTGCCCCAGGAACCAGTCGGGCATGCCCGCGCTGACCTGAGGTGCGCGGTAGGGAATCAGCTCGGCGACCGCAACGTTGGGCAGCAGGAGCGTGCGATCAGCCAACGGAACCAGCAGCCCGGTAAGGCTGCCGACACTGTCCTGGGTGGCTACGGCTTGACTCATTGAAATGTCCTCTGCAGGGCCATGCCCTGGATTAAGCGCACTGTTCGGCCAGGTGATTGACCAGGGCTTCGGCAAGCTCGCGCGGATCGGCACTGAGGCTGCTGTAGCCGCCTTCGCGCAGGCTGTCGGGCATGCTCGGACTGGCGCAGGAATCACCACGCTGGGTCCAGATGGCGGCGCCCTGGCGTTTCACATAGGCTGCAGCGGCGCTGCCGTCGCTGCCCATGCCGCTGAACGCGATGACCCCACACAGATCACCGAAGTGCTGCGCGAGGTTGAGCATCATCTGGTCGATGGAAGGGCTGTAGGGCTCCGGCCAGCCACGGTCGGCGATCTGCATCGCGCCGTCGTCGTCGAAACCCAGCTCGTGGCTGATCGGCGCCACCACCACTTCACCGCAGCGCACCGGGTCGCCCTGGCGGGCAGGGTTGACGTGCCACTGACTGTGTCGGCCCACGGCCTGGGGCAGCGCGGACTCGAAACTGGCATCGATGTGCTGGGCATAGATGAAGCCCACCGGCAAACCACCCGGCAGCGCATCGAGGAAACTTTTCACGGCGGCCGGCCCACCCAGCGAGGCAGCCAGCAACCAGACCTGACGAGCCGGCTCACCGGCCTGGAACGGCGAGTTGGCCAGTGCTTCCGGCAGATCCAGGCGGCTGGGGCGTTGCGCATCGCTCAGCAACGCCTGCAAGCTCGGGCCGACGGCCTGCGACGGGTCGCCGACCAGTTTTTTCAACTTGCCGAACAGACGCCGCTCCCAGCGCGGGTAGTTTTCCGAATGACGCTCCGGAGCATGCCCCTCGCCAAACAGTACCGGCGCCGATGCCTGCTCCATGAGGCTGTCGACCAGAGGTGAGTCTTCCGACTGCGCCAGGTCCACCAGCCACAGGTCCGCGTCACAGGCGAACAGGGCTTCCTGATCCAGACGCGCCGGATCGCTGTTGAGCACCACCTGATAACCGCTGCCGGTCAGCGCCTGCTGCAGCACATGGCGCTGCAGCGAGGTGTCGGCGATGACCGCAATGCGTGCTGCGCTTTTCTCTGTCATGGCTGCTCGACCGGCTGGCTGTCCGTAGAAGCGTCATTGGTCTGCGAGCGATCCACCAACTGGTTGATGGTGCCGAGCAGCAGCGACTCCTGGTAAGGCTTGCCAAGGTATTCGTTGACGCCGATGGACATGGCCCGCTCACGGTGTTTTTCACCGGTACGCGAGGTGATCATGATGATCGGCAGGTCTTTCAGACGCTCGTCGTGGCGCACCAGCGTGGCCACTTCGAAACCGTCCATGCGCGGCATCTCGATGTCGAGCAACATGACGTCCGGCTTGTGCTCCTGCAACAGGGAGATCGCGTCCACCCCGTCCTTGGCCGTCAGCACGTTCATGCCATTGCGCTCGAGCAGGCGGCTGGTGACCTTGCGCACGGTAACCGAGTCGTCCACCACCATGACCAGGGTCGGACGATCCGCCTCGACCTCGGCAGCGCTCGGCTGATGACCAACCAGACGCGGATGCAGCTGGTTTAGCAGGTGTGCATGCAGAACCCGGATGGTCGCCAGCAGGTCGAGAATGACCACCACGCGACCGTCCCCGAGGATGGTCGCACCGGAGATGCCATGGACGCCGGCGAACTGCGGGCCCAGGCTCTTCACCACGATCTCTCGGGAACCCGCCAGCGAGTCCACCTGGACCGCCACGGCGTGTTCGCTGGAACGAACCAGGATCACCGGCAGCGGCAGGCTCTGGCCTACCAGCTTGGGGTGCTGACCGTTGTTGAGCAGGTCACCCAGGTAACGCAGTTCGTAAGCCTGACCGGCGTACTCGAAGCGCGGCGCATCCGGGCCGTAGTAGGCCTCCAGCTCGTACGGCGACACGCGCACGATACCTTCGATGGTGTTCAGCGGGATGGCGTACAGGTCTTCACCGGACAGCACCATCAGCGCGCGGTTGACCGACACGGTGAACGGCAGGCGGATCAGGAAGGTGGTGCCGACCCCCTGGGTCGACTCGATGCTCATCGAGCCACCGAGCTGTTTGACCTCGGAGTGCACCACGTCCATGCCCACGCCACGACCGGAAATCTGCGTGACCTTTTCCGCCGTGGAGAAACCGGCCTCCAGGATGAACTGCAGAATCTCGTGGTCGGTCAGGTCGGAATCGGCGTCCATCAGGCCGCGTTCGATGGCCTTGCGCTTGACCGCTTCCAGACGAATGCCACCGCCATCGTCGGCCAGGGTCAGGACGATATCGCCACCCTCGCGACCAAGGTTCAGGCGAATGGTGCCCTGCTCGGCCTTGCCGGCGGCGCGTCGTTTGTCAGCCGTTTCGATACCGTGGTCCACGGCGTTGCGCAGCATGTGTTCCAGCGGCGCGACGATACGTTCGAGAACGGTACGGTCCATTTCGCCGTCGGCGTTGCCGACCACGAACTCGACCTGCTTGCCCAGCTCGCCCGCCACCTGACGCACGATGCGGCGCAGACGCGGGACCAGACGATCGAAAGGCACCATGCGCGTACGCATCAGGCCTTCCTGCAACTCGGTGTTGACCCGCGCCTGCTGCAACAGCAGGGTTTCGGCATCGCGGTTACGCGTGGCCAGGGTTTCCTTCAGGTCCAGCAAGTCGGACGCCGATTCGAACAGGGCGCGCGACAACTGCTGCAGCTGGGAATGGCGGTCCATTTCCAGTGGGTCAAAATCTTCGTAGCCGGCGCGCTCGGCCTCAGCCTGGTAGCGGCTGAGAATCTGCGCCTGGGTTTCGATATCGAGGCGGCGCAGCTGGTCCCGCACGCGGTCGATGGTGGCTTCCATTTCACTCAGGGTGAAACCGAAGTCACTGACCTGCTGCTCGACACGACCACGGAAGATCGATGTCTCACCCGCCAGGTTGACCAGGCCTTCCAGCAGCTCGGCCGGAACCTTCACCAGCTCTTGCGGCGCACGGCGCGCAGCGGCGTCCTGGGCAGCCTCTTCGGCACGGCGTACGAACGGCAGCACCTTGGCGACCAGTTCCTGGGCCGGCAACTCACTGGCAGCGACAATCGGTGCATTCAGCTCGGGCAGGCGTGTAGGCACCACGTCGACGGTAACCGGCTCGGCGCTCTCGGCCAACAGGCTGTCTTGCAGGCGCTGACGCAGTTGGTCCAGCTCCTTCTGCAAACCTTCGAAACCGGACTGCACGTCGAGGAACAGGCTTTCCGGCCACGGTGCACCCTGTTGCTGCGCCTCGGTGAGGTGCTGCTCCAGGTCATGGGTCAGGTCGCCCAGGCGCTTCTGCCCAGCCAGGCGTGCACCACCCTTGAGTGTGTGCAGCACACGCAGCATGTCATCGATCGCACCACTGTCGTCGCGGCTGTCTTCCCAACGGCCGATGGACACTTCCATGGCTTCCAGCAGGTCGTCGGCTTCTTCCAGGAAGATATCGAGGATGTCGGACTCGGCATCGTCATCAGCCGCGTCCTCCACGACCGCCTTGAGCTGCACCGCAGAGGGCATGCTCAGTTGTTCGTTAGGGTTGGCACGGAAGCGCTTGATCGTTTCGATCAGCACATCGCCATTGGGAATGACGCGTTTGCCACGCACGGCTTCCAGCATCTCGGCCAGACGGTCGTGGCAAGCCTGCAGCAGGCCGAACAGGTCCTGACTGGCACGCATGCGCCCGCCGCACAGGTCTTCGTAGAGGAATTCCAGCTCGTGGGCCAGGTCGCCGATTTCGCGAATCTCGGCCATCCGCGCACCGCCCTTGAGGGTGTGCAGGTCACGTTGCAGGGATTCCAGCTCAAGGCTGTTGTCGACGTTATCCATCCAGCGCTGCAGGGCAGCACCAGAGCTGTCGATGATGTCGAAGCCTTCCTCCAGGAAAATCTCCACCAGCTCGGGGTCGCGATCGTCTTCGACGATGGCGGCAGGCGGCGGTTCATGGGCTACAGGTTCTTCGACAAGAGGCTGAAGGACGTCGAGGTCTTGCAGTTCGAGTTCGACCAGTTGTTCTTCATCACCGCGCGGCGTCAGCACCTCTTCGAAACTCAGCTCTTCGGCTTCGTCGACGTCCGGCAGTGGCGGCAGTTCTTCATCGAGCACAATCAGCTCGGCTTCGGCTTCGGCTTCGGCTTCGGCTTCGGCTTCGGCTTCGGCTTCGGCTTCGGCTTCAGCTTCAGCTTCAGCTTCAAGAACAGGCTCGGCCACGAACGCTGCCACCGGCAAGCTCGGGGTTCCGCCCTGGCGGAACGAGCGAATCGCGTCGATCAATGCCACCGGCTGGTACAGCGGGGCACGTTTCTGCAACTGGTCCAGCAACAACGCCAGGCGGTCGTGGCTCTGCTGCAGCAGGCCGGCCAACAGCGGCGAGTGGTTGTAGCGGCGATCCATCAGGCCTTCGTAGAGTGATTCGAGCTCATGGGCCAGGTCACCGATCGGGCGAATTTCAGCCATCCGCGCACCGCCCTTGAGGGTGTGCAGGTCGCGTTGCAGCGAAGACAGGGCAGCCTTGTTATCCGGCTCGCTCAGCCAGCGGTCCAGGGACTGCCCGGCGCTTTCGAGAATGTCCACGGCCTCTTCAAGGAAGATGTCGACCATCTCCTCGTCCAGGGCTTCATGAACCACAGCCGGTTCTTCAACGGGCTGCGCCAGCGGTGCGGGCTGCTCGACCAGCTCATCAACCACTGGTTCGGCAACAGACAGCTCTTCGCCAAGGGCGATCTCAGCCGCTGCGAGGTCGTATTCCAGCGCCGCCGTGGCGGCATCCAGTTCGACCACTTCCAGACCCATCTGCCCTTCGCTGGAGAGCAGCGCCAGGGCGCTCGGGTCCAGGGCTTCGCCCAACAGACCGCGCAAGGCTTCGACGCGCTCCGGCTGCGCCGTCACCTGCAAGCCAGCAGCAACCTGATCCATCATGCTGATCAGTGCTTCGTGGGCCAGCTCGGCTTCGCTGAAGAAACGCTCACTGACAGCCAGACTGCCTTCTTCGACGGCACCGTACAGGTCCAGCAGGGCCTCGCACAGTTCGTCGATCTGCGGCAGTTCGGCCATTTCGGCGCCACGGCCCAGTGTCGTCAGTTCTTCCAGCAGAGCGCTGAGTTCCTGGCGCTCGGACGGATGCTCACGCCAGCGGCGCAGCAGGTCCTCGGCGTCCAGCAGAATATCCATGCCTTCGGCAAGGAAGATGCTGATCAGCTGAGGATCACGGGCTTCGCCCTGCTCACCCTGACGCTCGTGTTCTGCCGTTTCGAGGCGATCATGGTGCAGCTTGTGCGCGCGCTTGAGGAATTCCTCCGCACCTGGCAGCGGAGCCAGGGGTTGGGTTTCCAGCTGATCAAGTCCAAGGCGGAAGAGTTTTTCCGCGCTGCTGAGCAGCTCGGCCTCGGCCAGATCCATCTGGATCAGGTTGGTCTTGAACTCCTTGACCATCTTTTCCAGCGGCGCGGCGATTTCCGCCACTGGCAGGATGCCGGCCATGTAGGCACTGCCCTTGAGGGTGTGCAGGGCACGCTGCAGGTTGTCGGTAACCGGCTGTGGCAGCTCCTGGGCACAGTCGGCCAGGAAGCCGACCAGGGTATCCAGATGGGTTTCCGCTTCATTGCGGAAGATTTCCAGCAATTGCGGGTCGAGGGGCTCGTCGTCGAGCACTTCGCTTTCAATCTTGGCAGCTTCGACTGAGCCCTCAGGCTCGGCTACCAGCGCAGCCGGGGCTTCAGTTTTTGGGAGCGGTTGCCCCTTTGCCAGGGCGTGAGCCGTGGCAGCCAGGAGATCGACATCATCACGCTGGCGCTGTGCCTTGGCGGCGAACTCGTCGACCAGGGCCGGCATCAGCGCGACCACATCGGCCACGACCTGCTGCACGTCGGCGCCCGGCTCGATGCTGCGGTCCAGCACGCGGTTGAGCAGGTTCTCGATGGACCAGCCCAACTCGCCGATGATCAGCGCACGCACCATGCGACCACTGCCCTTGAGGGTGTGGAAGGCGCGGCGGATCTCGATCAATGCGTCTTTGTCGTCGGTATTGGCGCACCACTGCGGGAAGTTTTCACCGATGGTCTCCAGTACCTCGCCGACTTCCTCGATGAACACTTCGAGCAGCTCTTCGTCCACCGGCTCTTCATCGGCAGGTGGCGGCAGCAGGCTCGGCGGCACATCGTGAGCAGGCGGGTTGATCGCCTGCACCGGGGCAGCCATGACATCGGCCATCGACATCGGCTTGTCCTGCAGCGGTGCCGGTTCCTCGATGACGATCTGTTCGGTCGGAAGCTCGACCTCCGGCAGTTCCAGAGACGCCAGTTCGGCCTCATCCCACTGCGCGGGGCTGCTCAGCTCTTCCAGGCTCAGTTCTTCGAACTGCAGGTCGATTGCTTCGCTCGGGGCCAGCGGCTCGTCCTGGACGAGAGCAGGCTGATCCGCGCTGAAATCGACAACCTCAAGCTCGCTCTCCTGCCACTGTGCATCGACGGGCAGCGGCTCGATCGTCTCGGCCTGAAGTTCCAGTTCGGCGAACGCGTCTTGCTCGACAACCGGGGCTTCCAGGACAATCGGTTCTTCGACCAACTGGAGTTCCAGTGGCTCGTCGGAGATGACTTCGATGTCGTCCAGCGGGTTGGACAGCGGTGCCTGCGGCTCCTCGACCGGCTCGACGATGTCGAGGATCGATGGCTGCGGCTTCAGCGGATAACCCAGGCTTTCCAGGCTCTCCTCGGCAACGTCGAGAATCAGGTCGCCCTGGGTCGCGTGGTCTTCGGCCAGACGCTCGAGGTAGTACTCGACGCTGGTGATGGCGTCAGCCAGGGTGTCCAGGTTCTGCCAGTTCGGCACGGCTTTGCGCGCCAGCAGTTGCTCCTGGATATAGCGATTACAGGCACTCAGCAGTTCCGCGGCACGGGCCAGCGGAATCATCGCCAGGCCACCACGCACCTGGGTCAGCAGGTCAGGCACACGGGCAAGGTGTTCGTGGTTCCATTGCGAGGCAATGAACTCGATGATCGCGTCCTTGGCCTGTTCCAGGCCGTTGCGCGCTTCCTTGATGACCAACTGGTGAATCTGCGCCACGTCAGTGGTTGGCAGGTGACTTTCTTCACGACCGCCATCTTCGGCAGGTCCGACCATCCCGGCCAGCGTCGCCTCGACGTACAGCAGCGCGCCGGCGACATCCATCAGCACGGCATCGCTTGGCGCCTGCTTGCCCAGGGACAAACCATGGACCACGTCGATCTGGTCGACAATTACCTTGCGCGGCTGGCCAAAGCCCAGCACGGCCAGGGTGTCGGCGATCTGCTTGAGGGGGGCGAGCAGCGCATCCAGCTCGGTCACCTGGTTACGGTCGCTGCGCACGAACAGGTCCAGGCTGTCTTTGACCCGAACCAGTTCTTCACACAGGGCCGCGACCACCGAACGCATGGCATCACGGTCAGGACCGGCCAGGCGGGCGCGCTCTTCATCGACGACATCACTGTCTGGCAGGGCTTCGTCGAGGCGGTATTGTTCTTTCAGGCTGCGAATACGCGGCGACTGGGCCGGGGCCTTGGCCACGTAGAACAGCAGGTTCTTGCTCAGTTCGTCCGGGGCCGGCTGGTTGATGCCGTCGGCACCGTCCTCGACCAGGCGTTTCAGTTCCTTGTCGACCTGGCGCAGCAGGGTCCGTACCGAAGTACCGTTGACCACGCTGCCATTGGCCAGGCCTTCCACTAGGCCGGAAGCGATCTGCCACAGCGGGCCCAGCGGCGCTTCTTTACACAGGGTTTCCAGGCGCGCGAACACCCGGGCCATGTAGCCCAGGTTGGTGGCCAGGTCCTGGTTGCGAATGACGCCAACCAGTGCCATCTGCAGCATCTGACGCAGCTTGCGCAGCAGCACCGGTAGTTCGGCGGTGCGCAGCTGAGCGAGGGATTCGACCGACAGGGCCGGCAGGCGGCCGGACATGTCAGGGGAGAACAGGCTGGTTTCCGAGAGGAGTTTCTCGCCACGGGCTGCACGCAGGTCGTTCAGCAGCGGCAGGACAACCATCGGCAGGTCGCGGCGGGCGGTCTGGATGCGGTCCAGGTACACCGGCAGTTGCAGGATGGCCTGCATCAGCACTTCCAGTGCTTCGCCCTGGTTGGTGACGCGGCCTTCCATCAGCGCCTGGGACAGGTGCTCCATTTCTTCGGCGAGCAAGGCAGCGCCGTAGAATTCGACCATCTGCAGGGTGCCGTGAACCTGGTGCACATAGGTCAGGCAGAAGCGCATCCGCGTCGGATCCTGCGGATTCTCGACGAACGCTTCCAAGGCCTGGCGTGCCTGTTTCAGGGTCTCGGCGATTTCGCCCTTGACCCATTCCAGGGCGACATAGTCGTGCCGATCACCCATAGCGACTCCACTCATAAAACCGTTCCCTTACGGGTAAACGCCAGCACTCGCTCGTCGGCCACCGGGATCAGGTCCGGGTGTTGCCAACCTGCCACCTCGCCCACTCCCACCACCAGCAGACCACCCGGTGCCAGGCGCTCGGCCAGGCGGTTGAGGATCTCGCGGCGGCGCCAGCGACGAAAATAGATGAGCAAGTTCTGACAAAAAATGACGTCCATGCCGGACATTGGCGCCTTCGCCAACTCCAGCACATTGAGCTTGGCGCAGCACACACGCCCCGCCAGGTTCGACACTACCTTGAAGCGTCCATCGGCCTGGGTCGCGAAGTACCGCTGACACAGGTCTGCATCCATCTGTTCCAGCTTGCGCGGGCCGTACTCGCCTTCACGCGCCTTGTTCAGGGCGTTGAGGCTGATGTCCGTCCCGGTCACGGCAAAGTGTTCGGCGTACTGGCTGCCCTGCAACACTTCAGCAGCCGTGATCGCCAGGGAATAAGGCTCTTCACCACTGGAGCAACCCACGCTCCACAATTCCCAGGGACGCGTCATGCCGCGGTCTAGCCGTTCACGCAGGTACCGCTCCAGCACCTCGAAGGAGGGCCGGTGGCGGAAGAAACGGGTTTCCTGCACGGTCAGTCGATCCAGCAGGGTCGACCATTCAACCGCTCCCCGCGGGCCATCCGTGACTTGCCGGTAGTAGGTGGCATAGTCCACCACGCCCAGCTCACGCATCCGTGCACTCAAGTTGGTCTGCAGAAACGCCCGGCGCTGCTCGTTGATCACCACGCCGGTGCGCTCTTCGAGCAGTGCCTGCCAATCGCGGAACTCCGTGATGGACATGTCCACCAGGGGTTGCAAGGCCCAGACGCCTGACTGCATGTCGTGCCCCTCGTTCTAGGCCCAGGACGGCGGACGGTGGTCGCAGGCGACCACCGTGCTGCTTTCGCTTAGGCCTGCTCCCCTTCCGGCAGGGTAAAGCCGGAAACCGACTTACGCATCTCACTGGCCATCTTGGCCAGGTTACCAATGCTCTTGGCGGTAGCGGTCGTACCCGACGAGGTCTGCGAGGTGATCTCCTGGATCACGTTCATGGTGTTGGAGATGTGGCCGGCCGACGAAGCCTGCTGGCGTGCAGCGTTGGAAATGTTCTGGATGAGGGCCGCGAGGGTCTTCGATACCTTCTCGATCTCCTCCAGTGCAACCCCGGCGTCCTGTGCCAGGCGAGCACCGCGCACTACTTCGGAAGTGGTCTGCTCCATGGAGATAACCGCTTCGTTGGTGTCGGTCTGAATCGTTTTAACCAGCGCCTCGATCTGCTTGGTTGCCGCCGAGGAACGTTCCGCAAGGCGTTGTACTTCGTCCGCTACCACCGCGAAGCCTCGACCCGCGTCACCGGCCATGGAGGCCTGGATCGCGGCGTTCAGTGCGAGGATGTTCGTCTGGTCGGCAATGTCGTTAATCAGGCTAACGATGTCACCGATCTCCTGGGACGATTCACCGAGGCGTTTGATCCGCTTCGAGGTGTCCTGGATCTGCTCACGGATGTTATCCATGCCGGTGATGGTGTTGTGTACGACTTCGTTACCCTTGTTGGCGATGGCTACGGAACGTTCCGCTACCGCGGAGGACTCCGAGGCGTTCGCCGATACCTGGTCAATCGACACGGCCATTTCGTTGATCGCCGCGGATGCACCGGCGATTTCCTGGGCCTGGTGCTCGGAAGCTTCGGCCAGGTGCATCGCCGTGGCCTGGGTTTCCTGGGCAGCACCGGCTACCTGAACGGCGGTCAGGTTGATCGTGGCTACCAGGTCACGCAACTGGTCGATGGAGTAGTTGATGGAGTCAGCGATGGCACCGGTGAAGTCCTCGGTTACCGTCGCGGCTACTGTCAGGTCACCGTCGGCGAGGTCGGCGATTTCGTCGAGCAGTCGCAGAATCGCCGCCTGGTTACGTTCGTTCTTCTCGGCGGTCTCGGCGAGACGGCGGTTGGTTTCACGCACCATCACCAGACCGATGAGGAGGATCGAACCCAGCGCCAGGGCACCCAGCACATAACCGAGCAGGGTGTTCACCCCACGGCCATCGGCCAGGTCTTCGAAGCCGGTAGCCAGATCGGAAGCCTTGTCCAGCAGGGTCTGCGACACGGTGAAGATGGTGTTCGCCGACTCACGGACCTGGAACAGTTCAGGCGAGGTTTCGAGAATCTCGTCCACCGAACCGGATACGAATTCGAACAGCTCGGAAATTTCCGCCAGACGCTCGAGGGCTTCCTCGTCGGTTACCTGGGAGATTTCCATCGCCGCGTTGCCTTCAAGCATCGCGTTGAGTACGCGACCGAACAGGCTGGCGTCGCGACCGAACATGTCGGCAGCCTGTACCGAGTCTTCGTCACCAGCCAGTACCTTGTTCACCGAGCCGAGGATACGTTCTGCCAGCAGCGACTGACGCTGGGCGACCGATACCTGGGCAGCGGGCGCGCCACTTTCCAGAAGAATGTCGACGACTTCTTCGTACTCGACCTGCAGCTGCGGAATGGTTTCGGCGAGGGTGGCCGCTACCTGGTGCAGGGACAATACGGTTTGTTCGCTGGCCAGGATGGCGTCGGTGTTCTGACGCAGGCTATCCCAGTCCTGTTGTACGGTAGCCATCTGCGCCTGAACGGAGTCCGGTGCCGGCGGCAGGCCGCTTTCCACGTGACCGTCAGTCAGGTAGCCCCAGCGCGTCTGGAAGTCGTTGCGCGCATCACGCAACAGACCGAACGCAGCGGATGTACCCGCCGCAGCTTCAGTGGCGTTCTTCGCGATACGCTGGGACAGAACACGCAGCTCACCGGAGTGGCTGATGTATTCCGTGTCGTAGTTGGATTGCGTGTTGATGTAGGCGAAGTTGGCGAACAACAGCACGATGGAGACGAACAGGACGACAAACAGCCCTGCAATCAACGTACTACTGCGCGTACCTGCTAACAAATTGCCTGTATTGAGTTTTTTCATTATCTGGCCCCCGCCTGGACCGACCGCACTACGGTTCCCATGTAACGCCAAAAGGCCGGCAACGCCGACCCAACCGAAAAGCTGTTAAAACGCAACATCGAGAAACCCCTGATGATGGGCCAGCGCGTGAGGGCTGAACACCAACCAGGGTTGCTCGCGTTGAAAGACCCCATGAATGAACGGCTGAATGGACGCTTCGAGCGGAGGTAGCTGCTCGGAGAAGGTATCCACCGGAAAATGCTGCATGCCGAACACTTCATCGACCGTCAGGCCGGCAAAGACTTCCTGGTGATCGACCACCAGAACCCGCCGCTGTTTGCGCAGCGGCGACAGCTCGTTGCCGAAGAACCCACACAGGTCCATGACCGGCAACAAGCGACCACGCACGTTGGCTACACCCTTCACCCAGCTTTTGACGCCGGGCAGCAGTGTGTAGCGCGGTTCATGCAGGACTTCACCGACCTCACCCATCGGTGCGACGAAAAAGCGTTCGCCCATTCGAAAGCCGATACCGCTCCAGGTCTGCACCGCGGCTTGCTGCGAAGGCAAGCCAGCCGCCAGCAATCGACAACGCTGGTCGATTTCTAGGAGAGTCTGAAAAGGTGTCTGCGCGTCCGACATGCCAACCGTGGCCTTCTTTTTATTTAGTAGCGGACTGGCACGGCGTCAGCCGGCCAATACCGCATTCAGGGTTTTGAGCAGTGTGTCTTCGTCAACCGGTTTGGTTAGGTAGTCTTTCGCGCCTTGGCGCTTGCCCCAGACCTTATCGGTTTCCTGATCCTTGGTGGTGACGATAATCACCGGGATGTGACTGGTGTCGGCATCTTTTGTCAGTTGACGGGTCGCCTGGAAGCCATTGAGGCCTGGCATGACGATATCCATCAATACTGCATCGGGTTTTTCCTGGCGAGCCAGGGCGACGCCGTCAGCGCCGTTTTCGGCCTTGAGTACCTGATGACCATGCTTTTCCAGCATGGCGGTCAGCTTGTACATTTCGGTCGGTGAGTCATCAACAATCAGAATTCGAGCCATGGTGTTTCCCAATACATGAAGTGGCGTCTTGTTACGCGGCTATGCAGCCAGACGTCAGGATGCTTGTTCCACCGGGGTGAAGTCGGGCACATGCGCCTTGATCGCACCCAACAGCTCTTCCTTGCTGAAGGGCTTGGTCAGGTACTGATCAGAGCCGACGATGCGACCCTTGGCCTTGTCGAACAGACCGTCCTTGGAGGACAGCATGATCACCGGGGTGGATTTGAAAGCACTGTTGTTCTTGATCAGGGCACAGGTCTGATAGCCATCGAGCCGCGGCATCATGATGTCGACAAAAATGATATTTGGGTGAGTGTCGGCGATCTTTGCCAAGGCATCGAAACCGTCAACCGCGGTAATCACCTCACAACCCACCTTCTTCAGTAGGGTCTCCGCGGTACGACGAATCGTCTTCGAATCGTCGATTACCATCACCCTCAAACCTTCGGAATGCTGTTCCATGTTTGCCCTACCATCGCCTCGGTGAGTCGTTGTTTTCCGTATGTATCAGTGCGCCTGAGGCCTGCCATTGATTGGCCATGAGCCAATCGTCGGGCCTTTTTAGCACACTCTCTAGGTGCAGGCTATAAGCCGCGGAATACCTTGGTTTTCCCTTGACCGCCTGCGTGGTCAGCGCCACCCTGACGCCATACGTCATCTGCGGCACTTCTTTCCCGCCGCCCCTTCACGGAGAAACACCCCCATGAGCGTTCGCCTCGGCATTGTCATGGACCCCATCGCCCAGATCGCCTTCAAAAAGGACAGCTCGCTGGCCATGCTGCTGACCGCCCAGTCGCGCGGCTGGACGCTCTTCTATATGGAACAGAAAGACCTGTATCAGGCCAAAGGCGAGGCACGCGCCCGCTTCTGCCCTCTTACCGTGTTCAACGACCCTCAGCGCTGGTTCGAGCTGGGCGCGGAGCAGGACATGCCGTTGAGCGAGCTGGATGTGATCCTGATGCGCAAGGATCCGCCCTTCGACAACGAGTTCGTCTACTCCACCTACCTGCTCGAGCAAGCCGAACAAGCCGGCGTGCTGGTGGTCAATCGTCCACAGAGCTTGCGCGACTGCAACGAAAAATTCTTCGCTACCCAGTTTCCACAGTACACACCGCCGACCCTGGTCAGTCGCCGATCCGACATTCTGCGCGACTTTGCGAAAGAGCAGCGTGACATCATTCTCAAACCCCTCGATGGTATGGGCGGTTCGATGATATTTCGTCACCGCGAGGGCGATCCCAACTTGTCGGTGATCCTCGAGACGCTCACCGCCCACGGAACCCAGCAGATCATGGCCCAGGGTTACCTGCCCGGAATCAAGGATGGCGACAAGCGCATCCTGATGATCGACGGCGAGCCGATCCCCTATTGCCTGGCCCGCATTCCGGCCGCCGGTGAAACACGCGGCAACCTGGCAGCCGGCGGTCGCGGCGAAGCACGCCCACTGAGCGCCCGGGACCGGGAAATCGCAGAAGCGGTAGGCCCGACCCTACGCGAGAAGGGCCTGCTGTTCGTCGGCCTGGACGTGATCGGCGAGCACCTGACCGAGATCAACGTGACCAGCCCGACCTGCATTCGCGAGATCGACGCCGCGTTCGATACGCGCATCGGCGAACGCCTGATGGATAAAATTGCCGAGAAGCTCAATGCGCGCAGTGCTTCATAGACTTTTCAATACGCCCTCGGCAGACTGCGCGGCAACCTGAGCTGACCCCGAACACGATGAACGCAGCCGCTAGCCCACCCGATAACAGCTCCGCCGGCGTCCGCCCGGCGGACCGCCTCGGCTTCACCCTGTTTCTTGCGGCGGTGCTGCATGCCGCGCTGATCCTTGGCGTGGGCTTCACCCTGGCCGACCCGAGCCAGATCAGCAAAACCCTGGAAATCACCCTGTCCACGTTCAAGAGCGACGAGGCGCCTAAAGAGGCTGACTTCCTCGCCCAGGACAACCAGCAGGGCAGCGGCACCCTGGAACACAAGGCAGCGCCCACCACCACCGAGCAGGCGCTGTTCCAGGACACCGAGGTCAAACGCGTCACCCCACCCGCCACACCCCAGCCGCCAGCCGCCCAGCAGGAAGCGCCGAAGGCCGCCGTAGCGACCCGCTCGCCCCAACAACAGAAGACCCCGAACAAACGCGAAGAGGCCAAGCCCACCCCGCCGGCACCGCCAGCGCCAGTGTTCGACAGCGCCCAGCTGTCCTCGGAAATCGCCAGCCTCGAGGCCGAACTGGCCCAGGACATCCAGCAATACGCCAAACGACCGAAGATCCATCGCCTGAACGCCGCCTCGACCATGCGCGACAAAGGCGCCTGGTATAAGGATGAATGGCGCAAGAAGGTCGAGCGCATCGGCAACCTCAACTACCCGGACGACGCTCGCCGCCAACAGATTTATGGCAGCTTGCGCCTGCTGGTCTCGATCAACCGCGACGGCACGCTGTATGAAGTGCAGGTCCTGGAGTCTTCCGGACAGCGCACCCTCGACCAGGCTGCACTGCGCATCGTGCGCCTGGCGGCACCGTTCGCCCCCTTCGCTGGCGACCTGGCCGACGTCGATCGCCTGGAAATCATCCGCACCTGGCGCTTCGAACGCGGCGACCGACTGTCGAGCAACTGAGCCGGAACGCCCGCCGCCCGGCGCTGCGCGTTTTGGCTTCCAGCCTCAGGCCACAGGCTTTAAGCTAGGCCCCATGAAAGACGCCAGCCCGAGCTACCTCAAGCATCACTTCCTGATCGCCATGCCGCATATGGACGATCCGCATTTCTCGCAGACCGTCACCTACCTCGTCGACCATAACGACCAGGGCGCCATGGGCCTGGTGATCAACCGGCCGAACGGGCTCAACCTGGCCGATGTCCTCGAACAACTGCGCCCCGACGACGATCCGCCCGCGCTCTGCCACAGCCTGCCGATATTCTCCGGCGGCCCGGTACAGACCGATAGAGGCTTCGTCTTGCACCCTGCCGGCCCGCAATTCCAGGCGACGCTGGCCCTGGGCGAGCTGGGGCTCTCCACCTCCCAGGATGTGCTGTTTGCGATTGCCGCTGGCACCGGGCCCGAGAAGTACCTGATTACCCTGGGCTACGCAGGCTGGGAAGCCGGCCAGCTGGAAGCCGAACTGGCGAGTAATGCCTGGCTGACCTGCCCGGCCGACCACTCGATTCTGTTCGACTTGCCCTTCGACCAGCGCCTGAACGCAGCCGCCGCACGCCTGGGCGTCAACCTGTCTCTACTGACCTCCCAGGCTGGGCACGCCTGATGGCCGCGACACCCACCAAGCCCCTGCGCCTGTTGCTCGGCTTCGATTACGGCACCAAACAGATCGGCGTCGCCGTCGGCCAGGTCATCACCGGCCAGGCGCGCGAGCTTTGCGTGCTCAAGGCGCAGAACGGCGTACCGGATTGGCAGAAGGTCGAAGCCCTGATACGCGAATGGCAACCGGACGCCATCGTCGTCGGCCTGCCGCTCAACATGGACGGCAGCCCCAGCGACATGAGCGAGCGCGCGGAAAAATTCGCGCGTCGCCTGAACGGCCGCTTCAACCTGCCCGCACACATGCACGACGAACGCCTGACCACCTATGCCGCCAAGGGCGAACGCCTGCAGCAAGGCCAGAACAGCGGTTACCGCGAACGCCCGGTCGATGCGCTGGCCGCGGCCCTGCTGCTGGAAGGCTGGCTGGCCGAACACCCGCAGTGACCGGCAAGGGCTGTCAACGGCGGCCAACTCGCAGCTGATACGAGCAACACCGGTGCACAACACGTAAACTGCGCGCTCTCACCGGCACGCCCCTGCGCTGCAGCGCCGTGCCTTGCCCGCAGATCCGCCGAGGTCTCCAGGGACTGTTTCGCTTACATGTGGAGTGTTGTCATGAGCCTACCCAACCCTGCCGAATTACTGCCCCAGATGGCCACCGACCTGCTCGGCCACCTCAACCAGCGGCAGATCAGCGAGCCGCGCTTCATCGGCATCCGCACCGGAGGCGTCTGGGTCGCCCAGGCGCTGCTCGAACAACTGGGCCGCGACGACGCCCTGGGCGTACTCGACGTCTCCTTCTACCGTGACGACTTCACCCAGAATGGCCTGCACCCGCAAGTCCAGCCGTCCGAACTGCCGTTCGAGATCGAAGGCCAGCATCTGGTTTTGATTGATGACGTACTGATGAGCGGCCGTACCATCCGCGCCGCACTCAACGAGCTGTTCGACTACGGCCGCCCGGCCAGCGTGACCCTGGTCTGCCTGCTGGACCTCAACGCCCGCGAGCTGCCGATAAGCCCTGATGTGGTTGGTGCCACCCTGTCGCTGACGGCGGAGCAACGGGTAAAATTGACCGGCCCCGCCCCGCTACTCCTCGACCTGCAAACGCTTGCCAACTGAGACTGATCGCCCATGACACCGATTGATGCCAAGCGTCCCCTGCAACTGAACGACCAGGGTCAGTTGCGCCACTTTCTGACCCTCGATGGCCTGCCACGCGAGCTGCTGACGGAAATTCTGGATACCGCCGACTCCTTCCTCGAAGTGGGCGCCAGGGCCGTGAAGAAAGTCCCGCTGCTGCGCGGCAAGACCGTGTGCAACGTGTTCTTCGAGAACTCCACGCGCACCCGCACCACATTCGAGCTGGCGGCCCAGCGTCTGTCCGCCGACGTCATCAGCCTCAACGTGTCGACCAGCTCGACCAGCAAGGGCGAGACGCTGTTCGACACCCTGCGCAACCTGGAAGCCATGGCCGCCGACATCTTCGTGGTGCGCCACGCCGACTCCGGCGCCGCGCACTTCATCGCCGAGCACGTGTGCCCCAACCTGGCGATCATCAACGGCGGCGACGGGCGCCACGCGCACCCGACCCAGGGCATGCTCGACATGCTCACCATCCGTCGCCACAAAGGCGGCTTCGAGAACCTCTCGGTGGCCATCGTCGGTGACATCCTGCACTCGCGGGTGGCACGTTCGAACATGCTGGCCCTGAAGGCCCTGGGCTGCCCGGACATCCGCGTGATCGCCCCGAAAACCCTGCTGCCTGTGGGCATCGAGCAGTACGGGGTGAAGGTCTACAGCGACATGACCGCAGGCCTCAAGGATGTCGACGTGGTGATCATGCTGCGCCTGCAACGCGAGCGCATGACCGGCGGGCTGCTGCCCAGCGAAGGCGAGTTCTACCGCCTGTTCGGCCTCACAGAGCAGCGCCTCAAGCTGGCCAAGCCGGATGCGCTGGTCATGCACCCCGGCCCGATCAATCGGGGCGTGGAAATCGAGTCGGCCGTCGCTGACGGCCCACAGTCGGTCATTCTCAACCAGGTCACCTACGGCATCGCCATCCGCATGGCCGTGCTGTCCATGACCATGAGCGGCCAGAACGCCCAGCGCCAACTCAACGCCGAGGAGCAGAACTGATGCGCAGCGTAATCCTCGGAGCCCGGGTCATCGACCCGAGCAGCGGTCTCGACCAGATCGCCGACCTTTATATAGACGGCGGCAAAGTCGCGGGCATCGGCCAGGCGCCAGCCGGCTTTGAGGCCCAGAGCCGAATCGACGCCCAGGGCCTGATCGCCGCGCCCGGACTGGTCGACCTCAACGTCGCCCTGCGCGAGCCGGGTTACAGCCGCAAGGGCAACATCGCCAGCGAAACCCTGGCCGCGGCGGCCGGCGGTGTCACCAGCCTGTGCTGCCCGCCCTTCACCAAGCCCGTACTGGACACCCCGGCGGTCGCCGAGCTGATTCTCGACCGCGCCCGCGAAGCCGGGCACACCAAGGTCTTCCCTATCGGTGCGCTGAGCAAAGGGCTGGCCGGCGAGCAGCTTGCAGAACTGGTTGCACTGCGCGATGCAGGCTGCGTCGCGTTCGGCAACGGCCTGGACAGCTTCCGCAACACCCGCACCCTGCGCCGCGCCCTGGAATACGCGGCCACCTTCGATCTGACCGTGATCTTCCATTCCCAGGACCATGACCTCGCCGAAGGCGGCCTGGCCCACGAAGGCGCAACCGCCAGCTTCCTGGGCCTGCCCGGTATTCCGGAAACCGCCGAGACCGTGGCCCTGGCCCGGGACCTGCTGCTCGTCGAACAGACCGGCGTGCGCGCGCACTTCAGCCAGTTGACCAGCGCCCGCGGCGCCGAGCTGATCGCCAATGCCCAGGCACGCGGCCTGCCGGTTACCGCGGATGTCGCGCTGTATCAGCTGATCCTGACTGACGAAGCACTGATCGACTTCTCCAGCCTGTACCACGTGCAACCGCCGCTGCGGACCTCGGCTGACCGCCAGGGCCTGCGCGAGGCGGTGAAAAGCGGCGTGATCAGCGCGATCTCCAGCCACCACCAACCCCACGAACGCGACGCCAAGCTGGCGCCCTTCGGCGCGACCGAACCGGGCATCAGCAGCGTGCAGTTGCTGCTGCCATTGGCCATGACCCTGGTACAGGATGGCCTGCTGGACCTGCCAACGTTGCTGGCGCGCCTCAGCAGCGGCCCGGCCGACGCCCTGCGCCTGCCTGTCGGGCGCCTGGGAGAAGGCTCGGCGGCCGATATCCTGCTGTTCGACCCCAAGGCCTCCACTGTGGCGGGCGAGCGCTGGCACTCCAAAGGCGCCAACTGCCCGTTCATCGATCACTGTTTGCCGGGCGCGGTGCGCTACACCCTGGTCGATGGGCATATCAGCTTCCAGGCGACCTGACTGCAGCGCGTGCGGGGCATTAGTCGCGGCTGAAGCCCCTCCCACGATTGCCTCCCAACCGTAAAAAAGGGGCTTCAGCCATGCCGGCTGAAGCCCCTTTTTCTTATGACGCCACGGCTGCTGCCGAGCGACGCCTCATCCGTCCACCCTTCCACGATTGCAGCGGTGGATGAGAAGAGCGTCAGCAACCCTACCGTGCGGCCTGCGCGTTCTTGACCGACACCTGGGTATTCAATGTCCAGAAGTCATAGAGCACGCCGACCAGGAACAGGCCTCCGGTAAACAGATAGATGATCCCTGTGATCCACTTGCCCTGGTACATGCGGTGCACCCCAAAGACACCGAGGAACGTCAGCAGAATCCAGGCAACGTTGTAGTCCGTCTCGCCTGCGGTAAAACGCAGATCAGCTTCGCGATCCATGGCGGGGATCAGGAACAGGTCGATGATCCAGCCGATGAACAGCAGGCCCAGGGTGAAGAACCAGATCGTTCCGGTTACCGGCTTGCCGTAGTAGAAGCGGTGCGCCCCCAGAAAGCCGAAGATCCACAAGAGATAACCGATGATTTTGCTGTGGGTGTCCTGACGCTGCATGGTTGTTTCCTGGCTGGTGTGATTCCTATCTGACATCACAATCAGCACATGGTTTTCCGACCAATTGAAATGCCGCCCGCGCCGGGCGCCTTGTCGGCAGCCAAGCAATCCGCAATACTGTATGCATAAACAGTATTTGCGAGCCCTGCCATGCAACTGATCGACAAGCTCACCGTTCTTGCCGACGCCGCCAAATACGATGCCTCCTGCGCCAGCAGCGGCGCGCCGACGCGCAGCTCGAAAGGCAAGAGCGGCATTGGCGCCACCAACGGCATGGGCATCTGCCACAGCTTCACACCCGACGGCCGCTGCGTGGCGCTGCTGAAAATCCTGCTGACCAACTTCTGCCTGTACGACTGCCAGTACTGCGTGAACCGCCGCTCCAGCGACGTACCGCGCGCCCGCTTCACCCCGGAAGAAGTGGTCACCCTGACCCTCGACTTCTACCGACGCAACTGCATCAGCGGCCTGTTCCTCAGCTCGGGCATCATTCGCTCCGCCGACTACACCATGGAGCAACTGGTGCGGGTGGCCAAGCTGCTGCGCGAGGAACATGAGTTCCGCGGCTACATCCACCTCAAGACCATTCCCGACGCCGACCCGTTGCTGGTGGCCGAAGCCGGGCGTTATGCCGACCGGCTCAGCGTGAACATCGAACTGCCCACCGAAAGCAGCCTGATTCGCCTCGCACCGGAAAAGCAGGTGGTCACCATCAAGCAGGCGATGCACACCATTCATCAGGGCGAGCGCGAAGCCACGGAAGAAAAACGCGCCCCGCGCTTTGCGCCAGCGGGGCAAAGCACACAGATGATCGTCGGCGCCGATGCCAGCGACGACAGCACCATCCTGCACACGGCCCAGTCGCTGTACGGCACCTATCGCCTGCGCCGCGTCTATTACTCGGCCTTCAGCCCGATCCCCAACAGTCCTGGCAGCGTGCCGTTCGCCGCCCCGCCACTGCTGCGTGAGCACCGTCTGTACCAGGCGGACTTTCTGTTGCGTGGCTATGGCTTTCAGGCCAGTGAGCTGCTCGATGGGCCAGGCAACCTGGCGCTGGACATCGACCCCAAGCTGGCCTGGGCACTGGCCAATCGCGAGCACTTTCCGGTGGACCTGAACCGCGCAGAGGCCTCGATGATCGCCCGCGTGCCCGGCATTGGCGTGCTCAGCGCCAAGCGCCTGGTTGCCCTGCGGCGCCAGAAGCGCATTCGTTTCGAAGACGTCAACCGCCTGCGTTGTGCCCTGGAAAAAGCCAAACCGTTCATCGTCACCCAGGACTACCACCCGCGCCAGGCCACCCAGGACTCCCTGCTGCTGCGCCAGCAACTGCGGGATCAACCCGCGCAGATGGCACTCTGGTGATGTTCAACGCCCGCTTCGACGGCAGCTTCGCCGGTTGGCGCAAAGCCGCCCGCGACCTGCTGCAGCAGAACATCGCCCCCCACGAGGTCAGCTGGCTTGACCAGGACGCATCCGTTGGTCTGTTCGATCACACCAGCGCCCCGGAACCGGCCAAGGCCGGCCAGGCCCTGCGTATCCCTCGCCAGTTTCTCGAACTGCTGGAGGACGCAGCGCAGTACCGGATGGATGACCGCTGGAGCCTGCTCTACCGCATCCTATGGCGCGTGGTACAGGGCGATCGCGCCGCGATGCTACCGGGCGATCTCGACGGCAGCGAACTGCACAAACGACTGAAAGCGGTACGCCGGGAATCCCATCACCTGCATGCATTCCTGCGCTTTCGTCCCTTGCCCTCTCAACCGGCCGAGCAGCCCGAGGGGGTGCCGGAATTCGTCGCCTGGCATGAGCCTGCGCACGACATTCTGCACAGCGCCAGCCTGCACTTCGCCGAACGCATGGGGCTGCACACCTGGCTGATCGCCACGCCCGACGATGGGGTGTACTGGGACGGACAGACCCTGCACTACCAGCAGCCCTGCCCCTCGCACTGGCAGCAACTGGCGCGCAGCGATGATGACGAGGGACAGGCGCTCTGGCTGGCGTACTACGGCAGCACATTCAACCCGGCGCGGCTCAACCGCGGCGTGCTGGAAAACAACATGCCGGTGCGTTTCTGGAAGAATCTGCCGGAAGGTCCGCTGATCCCGCAGCTGATGAGTCAGGCACGGGCGGGAGCGCAACGCGACGGCCAGGCAGAGGCCGTCGCGCGACAGGAGGGCAAACGGATTCGTTACAACGGCAAGGCGCCGGTCAGCGGAAACGCCGACCCGGATCTTCCTCGCTGACCTCCAGGGAAAGCCCCTGGGACATGCTGGCGAGGTGATCGCCGTCGGTCTCGGAGCCCAGCTTGATCATCAGGCGCAGGTCGTTCGCCGAATCCGCATACAGCAGCGCATCTTCGTAGGTGATCTCGCCCTGGCTGTAGAGGCTGTACAGCGCCTGGTCGAAGGTCTGCATGCCCTGCTCGGTGGAGCGTTTCATCAGGTTCTTGAGCTCGTGCACCTCACCCTTGCGGATCAGGTCGGCAGCCAGCGGGGTGTTGATCAACACCTCGATCACCGCGCGGCGGCCCTTGCCGTCCGGCGTAGGGACCAGTTGCTGGGCAACGATGGCTTTCAGGTTGAGCGACAGGTCCATCCACACCTGGTTCTGCCGGTCCGCTGGGAAGAAGTTGATGATGCGGTCCAGCGCCTGGTTGGCGTTGTTGGCGTGCAGGGTCGCGAGGCACAGGTGACCGGTTTCGGCGAAGGCCACGGCGTGGTCCATGGTCTCGCGGGTCCGCACCTCACCGATGAGGATGACATCCGGCGCTTGGCGCAGGGTGTTCTTCAGGGCGACTTCGAAGGACTCGGTATCGATGCCCACTTCACGCTGCGTGACGATGCAGCTCTGGTGCTGGTGGATGTATTCGATCGGGTCTTCGATGGAAATGATGTGGCCACTGCTGTTCTTGTTGCGGTAGCCGATCATCGCCGCCAGCGAGGTCGACTTACCAGTACCGGTGGCGCCCACGAACAGCACCAGGCCGCGCTTGGTCAGCGCCAGCTTCTTGAGGATTTCCGGCAGTTTGAGGTCGTCCAGCGTCGGGATGTTGGTCTCGATACGGCGCAGCACCATGCCTGCCAGGTTGCGCTGATAGAACGCACTGACCCGGAAACGCCCGACGCCACGGGCGCTGATGGCGAAGTTGCACTCGTGGTTTTCGGTGAAGTCGCGGCGTTGCTGCTCGTTCATTACCGAATGCACGGTTTCCCGGGTCTGTTCCGGCGACATGGCGGTCTTGGTGACCGGCATGATCTTGCCATTGACCTTCATCGACGGCGGTACGCCGGCAGTAATGAACAGGTCGGAGCCGCCCTTTTCGACCATCAGGCGCAGCAGTTTTTCGAATTCCATGCGATCACCAGCACGCGCTTAGCAACGACGGCTGCCGGGGCGCGTGTCTCGCCGGCAGACTGAACCAGCCAGCCGGCCAATGGCCGGCCGGAACGGGTTAGAAGTTTTCCGGGTTCTTGGATTTTTCACGGGCCGCATCGCGGCTGACCAGCCCCTTGGCAACCAGACCCTTGAGGCAGGCGTCCAGGGTCTGCATGCCCAGCGAGCCGCCGGTCTGGATCGCCGAATACATCTGCGCCACCTTGTCCTCGCGGATCAGGTTACGAATCGCCGGCGTGCCGATCATGATCTCGTGGGCCGCCACTCGGCCACCGCCGATCTTCTTCAACAGGGTCTGGGAGATAACCGCCTGCAGGGACTCGGACAGCATCGAGCGCACCATGGATTTCTCTTCCGCCGGGAACACGTCGACCACACGGTCGATGGTCTTGGCCGCCGAGGTGGTGTGCAGGGTGCCGAACACCAGGTGACCGGTTTCCGCAGCGGTCAGGGCCAGGCGGATGGTTTCCAGGTCGCGCATCTCACCCACCAGGATGACGTCCGGGTCTTCCCGGAGTGCCGAGCGCAGGGCTTCCGAGAAGCCCAGGGTGTCGCGGTGCACTTCACGCTGGTTGATCAGACACTTCTTCGACTCGTGAACGAATTCGATCGGGTCTTCGATGGTCAGGATGTGGTGGTACTTGTTGGCGTTGAGGTAGTCGAGCATCGCCGCCAGAGTGGTCGATTTACCCGAACCGGTCGGACCGGTTACCAGCACCAGGCCACGGGGTACGTCGGTGATCTTGCGAAACACCTCGCCCATGCCCAAGTCTTCCATGGTCAGCACCTTGGAAGGAATGGTCCGGAATACCGCACCCGCGCCACGGTTCTGGTTGAAGGCGTTGACCCGGAAACGGGCGACGCCAGGCACCTCGAAGGAGAAGTCGGTCTCGAGGAACTCTTCATAATCCTTGCGCTGCTTATCGTTCATGATGTCGTAGATAAGCGCGTGCACCTGCTTGTGATCCATGGCCGGCAGATTGATCCGGCGCACATCGCCGTCGACACGAATCATCGGCGGCAGACCAGCAGAGAGATGCAGGTCCGACGCGCCTTGCTTGGCGCTGAAGGCAAGCAGCTCAGTGATATCCATGGGACTCCCTAATGACAAGCAAGCAGGTAGAATGCCGCCAACGCAGAATAGCCAGGCGGTAGGCGCAAGTAATGTCCACGATAGCAGAGAATATTGCAAAGGTCGGAGCGCGCATCCGTGAGGCGGCGCAAGCCTCGGAGCGAGATTTTTCGTCCATCGGCCTGCTCGCCGTGAGCAAAACCAAGCCGGCCGAGGCCGTGCGCGAGGCGTTTGCAGCAGGTCAGCACGACTTCGGCGAAAACTACCTGCAGGAAGCCCTGGACAAACAGGCTGCATTGGCCGACCTGCCCTTGATCTGGCACTTCATCGGCCCCATTCAATCGAACAAGACCCGGCCGATTGCCGAGCACTTTGCCTGGGTCCACTCGGTGGATCGCCTGAAAGTCGCCGAACGCCTGTCCGCGCAGCGCCCCACGCACCTCCCGCCGCTGAACATCTGCCTGCAGGTGAATGTCAGCGGGGAGGCCAGCAAATCGGGCTGCAGCCCGGACGAGCTGGCGGCCCTGGCACATGCCGTGACACAACTTCCCAACCTGAAACTGCGGGGCCTGATGGCAATTCCCGAGCCAACCGACGACCCTGTACAGCAACGTGGTGCCTTTGCCCGCCTGCGCGCGCTGCAGGACCACCTCGGTCTGGGCCTCGATACGCTTTCCATGGGCATGAGCCATGACCTGGAAGCCGCCATCGCCGAAGGCGCGACCTGGGTCAGGATTGGCACCGCCCTGTTCGGCGCACGCGACTACGCCTGAGCGCCCGCACCTCGAGACTTATTAAGGAAACCCGCCATGACCACTCCTCGCATTGCCTTCATCGGCGCCGGCAACATGGCCGCCAGCCTGATCGGCGGCCTGCGCGCCCAGGGCGTGAACGCCAGCGCCATCCGCGCCAGTGACTACAACACCGAGCAGCGCAGCAAGATCAGCGCCGAACACGGCATCGAGACATTTGCCGCCAACGCAGACGCTATCCGGGACGCCGATGTCATCGTCCTGTCGGTTAAACCGCAGGTCATGAAGGACGTCTGCCAGGACCTGGCTGCCCACATCGGCGCCAACCAACTGGTGGTCTCGATTGCCGCCGGCATCACGTGCGCCAGCCTGGAAAACTGGCTGGGCGCGACCGCCGCCATCGTGCGCTGCATGCCCAACACTCCGGCACTGCTGCGCCAGGGCGTGAGCGGCCTGTACGCCAACACCCACGTTTCCGCCGCCCAGCGCGAACAGGCCGAACAGCTGCTGAGCGCCGTTGGCCTGGCCCTGTGGCTGGACCGGGAAGAACTGATCGACGCCGTCACCGCCGTTTCGGGCAGCGGCCCCGCCTATTTCTTCCTGCTGATCGAAGCGATGACCGCCGCTGGGGAAAAACTCGGGCTGCCGCGCGAAACCGCTGCCCAGCTGACCCTGCAAACGGCATTGGGCGCCGCCCGCATGGCCGTGGCCAGCGATGTGGACGCCAGTGAGCTGCGCCGCCGGGTGACCTCACCGGCCGGGACCACGGAAGCCGCAATCAAGACCTTCCAGGCGGGCGGGTTCGAAGCCCTGGTCCAGGATGCCCTGGACGCCGCCGCACACCGCTCTGCCGAGCTGGCCGAACAACTGGGTAAATAACAGGCTGCTGCCCCGGGGCAGTAGTTTTCAACAGCCTGCAAAGGAGTTAACGATGATCGGACTTAGTACTGCCGCTGTTTATATCCTGCAAACCATCGGCAGCCTGTACCTGCTGATCGTGCTGCTGCGCTTCATCCTGCAACTGGTGCGGGCGGACTTCTACAACCCGCTCAGCCAGTTCATCGTGCGCGCCACGCATCCGCTGCTCAAACCGCTGCGCAAGATCATCCCCAGCTTCGCCGGTCTCGACCTGGCGTCCCTCGTGCTGGCGATCCTGGTGCAACTGGTACTGATGGCCCTGACCCTGATGCTGATGGGCTACGGCCTGGGCGATCCGCTGCAACTGCTGGTGTGGTCGATCATTGGCGTCACCGCGCTGTTCCTCAAGGTGCTCTTCTTCGCCCTGATCATCAGCGTGATTCTTTCCTGGGTCGCCCAGGGCAGCCGCAACCCGGCGGCCGAGCTGGTCCACCAGATCTGCGAGCCGCTGCTGGCACCGATCCGCCGCATCCTGCCAAGCATGGGCGGCCTGGACCTGTCGCCGATCGTGGCGTTCCTGATCCTCAACCTCATCGACATGCTGGTGATCCGCAATCTGGCGGTGATGACCGGCATGCTGCAGGGCCTGAGCCTGGCCGTCTGAGCCCCAACACCCGATGAGCTTCTACCGCTGGGACGGTGAAGACCTGATCCTCGACTGCCACCTGCAGCCCAAAGCGAGCCGCGACGAGTTCGCCGGGCTGCACGGTGAGCGCCTGAAGATCCGCCTGACCGCACCGCCGGTGGACGGCAAGGCCAATGCCCACCTGCTGAGCTTTCTCGCCGACGCCTTTGCCGTCAGCAAGAGTCAGGTCAGCCTCGAGAGCGGCCTGCAGAGCCGCCAGAAGCGGGTTCGCATCAGCGATCCGCAGCACCTTCCCGCCGCGCTGGGCCTGACCGTTCGTTCATCCTGAGCGACCATAAGGCGGGATGCTATTAATAGCCAATTGACGCAAGCCCGCCGAGCAGCATAATGCCCGGCAGGCCTGCGCGCGTTATCCACGGGGCCGACGAGCACCTGAACGACCTGTTCATGCCACCGGCAACGGGCGCGGAACACGCGGAGTGCCTTGACGCGAATCACCAAGGTCAGCCCCATATGGACGCGCTACCAGGAGGAATGCCGGGATGAGCATGGAACGTCTCAGCCAACAGGTCGATGCCTACGTCGCCTGGAAGCGCGAGCTGATGCGCGAGATCACCCGCTATCGCAGCTGGCTGATCAACAATCGCCTCAACTCCGACGCGGTGGAAGCCAAGCTCGAGCGCGCCCTGCGCCTGCTGCGCACCGACCACATCACCCTGGCCTTCGTCGGCGAATTCTCCCGGGGCAAGACCGAGCTGATCAACAGCCTGTTCTTCTCCGAATACGGCCAGCGCATGCTGCCCTCCCAGGCCGGGCGCACCACCATGTGCCCCACCGAACTGTTTTTCGATCCGCGCTCCGAACGCTCCTACATTCGCCTGCTGCCCATCGAGACCCGGGTCTCCGAGGCCAGCGTGTCGCAGTTCAAGCGTATTCCGCGTCACTGGGTGAATATCCCACTGGATATCAGCGACCCGGACAACATGATCCAGGCCTTCACCCAGGTCGCCAAGACCAAGCCCATGCAGGTGGAACAAGCCATCCAGCTCGGCTTCCACCCGGACATGCTGGAAAGTACCGGCAAGCCCGGACAGGTACTGGTGCCCGCCTGGCGCCACGCCATGGTCAACTTCGACCACCCGCTGCTGCGCCAGGGCCTGCGAATTCTCGACACCCCCGGCCTGAACGCCCTGGGCAGCGAGCCGGAACTGACCCTGTCGATGCTGCCCAGCGCCCAGGCGATCATCTTCCTGCTCTCCGCCGACACCGGTGTCACGGCCAGCGATATGGCCGTGTGGCAACAGCACATTCGCCAGTTGGACGAAGACACCCAGACCAGCCTGTTCGCGGTCCTGAACAAGATCGACGTGCTCTGGGACGACCTGGCCGGCGACACCTTCGTGCAGAACGCCATCGCCCAGATCCAGGCCACCACGGCCCGGCAACTGGGGATCGACGCCAAAGACGTGCTGCCGCTGTCGGCCAAGCAGGCCCTGCTGGCCAAGGTACGCAACGACCAGGCCCTGCTGCGTCGCAGCCAGATGGGCGACCTGGAAAATCTGCTCTGCGAACGCATCGTCACGCAGAAAGAGCGGCTGATCGAGACCCGCGTGGTCAACCAGGTCCTCGCGCTGCTGCAGAACAGCCAGCACGTGCTCAACCTGCGCCTGGAGAAGGTCAACGAGCAGCAGGCGCTGCTCAGCAACCATCATCAGGACAACGGCCAGTTGTTGTTCGAACTGACGGCCAAGACCAAGGACGATCACAGCCAGCACCACAAACGCCTGCTCGGGCTGAAGACCAACCAGCGCCTGCTCAAGCGCCAGGGCGACCTGCTGCGCGCCGCTGCTCGTCCCGAGCGCCTGGAAGAGCACCTGAACAAGGTTCGCCGCAACCTCACCGGCAGCTGGACCACCCTGGGTATCAACCAGGCCATCCTGCATTTCTTCCGCTCCGTGGAGAGCGACCTGGAAAGCCTGGCCCACGAAGCCGAGATGGCTAACAAGATGGTCGATGCCATCTACCGCCGGCACAACGAGGAAAACCCGTTGCACGGCGTTGACGCTCCGCAGTTCAACGTCAAACGCTACCTGCGCGAACTCAAGCAGCAGCAGACCAAGGCCGACCAGTTCCGCCTGCACCTGAAAACCCTGCTGACCGAACAACGCAGCCTGACCAAACGCTTCTTCGCCACCCTGGTGCAGGAAGTGATCGGCCTGCACCAGCGCCTGCGCCAGGAGGCCGAACAGTGGGCCAGCGATGCGCTGATGCCACTGATGCAACACACCCTGGAACACAAGCAATTGCTGGAAACCCACATGCTGCGGCTCAAGGCCCTGGCCCAGGAAACCCAGCAGACCCGTCAGCGCACCCAGCAACTGGCAAGCTACCGGGACGAACTGCAACAGCAGCTGAACCAGGCTGCTGACATGCTGCGCATCCTGCGGCGCCCAGCGCCGATCCAGCGTCAGTCCAAGGTCGTGACCCTGCCTGTCGCGGCCCGCAGTCACAGCAGCGGCGAGTAACGCCAGACCGCTGCTGCCAGGCGCTTCCCCCGCCGCCCTGCGTGCTTGCCGCGTGGGGCGGCGCTCTTTAGACTGCTGCACTTCCTTATTTTCACGAGCAGGGTCGATGCCGACTGCCTTTCCCCCAGACTCTGTTGGCCTGGTCACGCCCCAGGTCCTGCACTTCGCCGAACCCTTGGCGCTCGCCTGCGGACGCAGCCTGGCCGACTACCAACTGGTCTATGAGACCTACGGCGAGCTGAACGCCGCACGCAACAACGCCGTCCTGATCTGCCACGCCCTGTCCGGCCACCACCACGCCGCCGGTTACCACAGCGCCGACGAGCGCAAGCCTGGCTGGTGGGACAGCTGCATCGGTCCCGGCAAGGCCATCGACACCAACAAGTTCTTCGTCGTCAGCCTCAACAACCTGGGCGGCTGCAACGGCTCCACCGGCCCCAGCAGCGTCAATCCGGCGACCGGCAAACCCTTCGGCGCGGACTTCCCGGTAATGACCGTGGAAGACTGGGTCCACAGCCAGGCACGTCTGGCAGATGCCCTGGGTATCGAACAATGGGCCGCCGTGGTCGGCGGCAGCCTGGGTGGCATGCAGGCCATGCAGTGGACCATCACCTACCCGGATCGCGTGCGTCACTGCGTGGCCATCGCCTCGGCACCCAAGCTCTCGGCGCAGAACATCGCGTTCAACGAAGTCGCCCGCCAGGCGATTCTCACCGACCCGGAATTCCATGGCGGCCACTTCCAGGAACAAGGGGTAATCCCCAAGCGCGGCCTGATGCTGGCGCGCATGGTCGGGCATATCACCTACCTGTCCGATGACGCCATGGGCGAGAAATTCGGCCGCGGCCTGAAGAGCGAAAAGCTCAACTACGACTTCCACAGCGTGGAATTCCAGGTGGAAAGCTACCTGCGCTACCAGGGGGAGGAATTCTCCGGGCGCTTCGATGCCAACACCTACCTGCTGATGACCAAGGCGCTGGACTATTTCGACCCGGCCGCCGCGTTCGACGATGACCTGGCCAAGACCCTGGCCCACGTCACCGCCGACTTCTTCGTGGCGTCCTTCACCACGGACTGGCGCTTCTCACCGGCCCGCTCGCGGGAAATCGTCGACGCCCTGACCGCCGCCCGCAAGAACGTCTGCTACCTGGAAGTCGATGCACCCCAGGGCCACGACGCCTTCCTGATGCCGATCCCGCGCTACCTGCAGGCATTCAGCAGCTACATGAACCGAATTGCAGTATGAGGCACGCATGAGAGCCGACCTGGACATCATCCAAGACTGGATTCCCGCAGGCAGCCGCGTGCTCGACCTGGGTTGCGGCGACGGCGAGCTGCTTGCCTGGCTGCGCGACAACAAGCGCGTCAGCGGCTACGGCCTGGAAATCGACCCGGACAAGATCGCCCTGTGCATCGACCGTGGGGTCAACGTCATCGAGCAGAACCTCGACGACGGCCTGAGCAACTTTGCCAGCGACAGCTTCGACGTGGTGGTCATGACCCAGTCGCTGCAGGCCCTGCACTTCCCGGACAAGGTGCTGGCGGAAATGCTGCGCGTGGGCAAGACCTGCATCATCACCTTCCCCAACTTCGCCCACTGGCGCTGCCGGTGGTACCTGACCAGCAAGGGCCGCATGCCGGTTTCCGAGTTCCTGCCCTACACCTGGTACAACACGCCGAACATCCACTTCTGCACCTTCGAAGACTTCGAAAACCTGTGCCACGCGCAAGGGGCCAAGGTCATGAACCGCCTGGCCGTGGATCACGCCCACCGTCATGGCTGGGCCAGCCGCATCTGGCCTAATCTGTTGGGAGAGATCGGCATCTACCGCGTCAGTGGTCGCACCGCCCAGAACGTCGGGATCGCCAACTGAGCCGCTGCCCTGGCTCATCTTCAGGAGAATCATCATGCGCCACCTTGCCCTGCTGTTCCTGTCCCTGTGCCTGAGCCTGCCGGCACTCGCCGAGCGCAAACAGAGCTTCGGCGACCTGGACGTGCACTACATCGCCTTCAACTCCAGCTTCCTGCAGCCGGACATCGCCGCCGCCAGCGGCCTGGTGCGCAGCAAGACCCAGGGCGTGATGAACATTTCCGTGCTCAAGGCCGGCAAACCCATCACCGCCGGTGTCAGCGGCGAAGTGAAGAACCTGCTGGGCCGCAGCTACCCGCTGAATTTCAAGCAGGTCAAGGAAGGCGCCGCCATCTATTACCTGGCCCAGTTTCCCTTCGATTCGCGGGAAGTCCTGCGCTTCTCGATCAAGGTCCAAGCCAGTGACGGGGTAACCCGCAGCCTCGACTTCAACCAGGAATTCTTCCCGGACGACCAATGACCATTACCGAACTCGTGCTCGCCAGCCACAACGCCGGCAAACTCAAGGAACTCCAGGCCATGCTCGGCGGCAGCGTCCGCGTGCGCTCGGTCGGCGAGTTCAGCGACATCGAACCGGAAGAGACCGGCCTGTCGTTCGTCGAGAACGCCATCCTCAAGGCCCGCAACGCCGCCCGCGTATCCGGGCTGCCGGCGCTGGCCGACGACTCGGGCCTGGCGGTGGACTTCCTCGGCGGCGCCCCCGGCATCTACTCGGCACGCTACGCCGACGGCCAGGGCGACGCGGCGAACAACGCCAAGCTGCTGACTGCCCTCAAGGATGTGCCGGATGCCGAGCGCGGCGCCCAGTTCGTCTGCGCCCTGGCCCTGGTGCGCCACGCCGACGACCCGTTGCCCATTCTCTGTGAAGGCCTGTGGCACGGCCGCATCCTGCACGAAGCCCGTGGCGAACACGGCTTCGGCTACGACCCGCTGTTCTGGGTCGAGGAGCACCAGTGCTCCAGCGCCGAACTGCCGCCCGCCGAGAAGAACCAGGTCAGCCACCGCGCTCGCGCCATGGTCCTGCTGAAGCAACGCCTGGGGCTGTAAGGCCGGCTGCACTCCCCCGGCGCGGCCAGCGCCGGGGGCGCTTCGTCTGCCAGCGTTGGTACTTTGGCGAAGTCATGCCACGATAGCGCCCCGAATCGCCTCACCGCCCTGCCGAGCCTCCATGTTCCAGCTACCGCCTCTGGCGCTCTACATCCACATTCCGTGGTGCGTGCGCAAATGCCCCTATTGCGACTTCAACTCCCACGCCGCCGGCCCGGAGTTGCCTGAAGACGCCTACGTCGACGCGCTGCTCGCCGATCTCGACGCCGACCTGGAACAGGTCCACGGTCGCCCGCTGACCTCGATCTTCTTTGGTGGCGGCACCCCGAGCCTGTTCTCGGCCAAAGCCCTGGGCCGCCTGCTGGAAGGCGTGGAGCGGCGTATTCCGTTCGCCGCCGATATCGAAATTACCCTTGAAGCCAACCCCGGTACCTTCGAGCAGGCCAAGTTCGCCGCATACCGCGGGCTGGGCATCAATCGCCTGTCGATCGGCGTGCAGAGTTTCCAGGCCGCCAAACTCAAGGCCCTGGGCCGTATCCACGATGGCGATGAAGCAATCCGCGCGGCCGACATGGCCCGTGCGGCCGGCTTCGACAACTTCAACCTGGACCTGATGCACGGCTTGCCCGACCAGTCCATCGAAGACGCCCTGAGCGACCTGCGTACCGCCATCGCCCAGGCACCGACCCACCTGTCCTGGTACCAGCTGACCCTGGAGCCGAACACGGTGTTCTGGAACCAGCCGCCGGTGCTGCCGGAGGACGACATCCTCTGGGACATCCAGGAAGCCGGGCAGGTCCTGCTCGCCGAGCACGGCTACGCCCAGTACGAAGTCTCGGCCTACGCCCAGCTCGGCCGCGCCGCGCGGCACAACTTCAATTACTGGACCTTCGGCGACTTCCTTGGCATCGGTGCGGGCGCCCACGCCAAGATGAGCAGCCCGGACGGGGTGATCACTCGGAGCTGGAAAACCCGACTGCCGAAGGACTACCTGGCGCCGGACAAGCGCTTTAGCGCCGGCCAGCGCTTGCTGGGCCCGGACGAGTTGCCATTCGAGTTCCTGATGAACGTGCTGCGCCTGACCGAGGGCGCCTCGGCCGAGCTGTTCGCCCAGCGCACCGGACTGCCCCTGTCGAGCCTGGACGAAGCGCGCCGCGAGGCCGAGAAACGCGGCCTGCTGCTGGCCGACCCGGCTCGCCTGGCTGCCACGCCCAAAGGGCAACTGTTCCTCAACGACCTGCTGCAACTGTTTCTGGCCTGAGCGGCTGACACCCACAGGCTGCGGCGAATACGGTAGGCTATCGCCCTTAGTACGCGCAGACATGGAATCCAGTCGTGCTCGATCCACGCAGCATCGTCTTCATCCTCGCCGCACTCAGCTTGCTGATGGCCATCGTGCTGTCGGCCATGCCGAGTACCGTGCGTGATCGCCAGCAAGGTGCCCGTCACTGGAGCGTGAGTATGCTCTGCGTGGCCGTGGCCTCCGTGCTCTACGGCCTGCGCGATATCGTGCCGGAATCGCTGTCGATGGTCGTGGCCAACGCAGCCGCCATGGGCGCCACAACGCTGATCTATAGTGGCGGCCGTGCCTTCTTCGGCCTGCCGCGCCATGGCAGGCTGCTGATCGCCGTTCTGGTGGTGGCGAACCTGGGCCTGCTGTACAGCTTCTACGTGCAGGACCTGTACGCGATTCGCGTGGTGATCTTCTCCACCGTTTCGGGCGTGCTGCTGTTCCTGTTCGGTCGCGACGTGCTGCGCCATCGCCCGCGCGATGCCGGGCGGGCACAGTTCCCCTATCTGTTCACCAGCATCACGGTGATCTTCGACGCGCTGGTGTCGCTGGCGCGCATCGTCAACGCGGTGCTGGTGCCCAGCGGCGGCGGTGACTTCCTCGCCCCGACACCGATCAACGCGCTGTATTTCTCCACCCACGGGCTGCTGGCGATCTGCATTTCGGTGGGGTTCATCCTCATGCTCAACGAACGCCTGCATGCGATGCTTGAGCACCAGCTGAGCCATGATCCGCTGACCAACGCCTATTCCCGGCCGATGATCTTCGAGCTGGCCCAGCGCGAGCTGGAGCGTAGCGAACAACCCGTCTCCCTGTTGCTGCTGGATATCGACCACTTCAAGCAGGTCAACGACAGCCTCGGCCACCAGGGCGGCGACGCGGTGCTCAAGCACTTCGTAAACACCCTGACCAACAACCTGCGGCACGACGAACCCCTGGGTCGCTATGGCGGCGAGGAGTTCGTGATCCTGCTGCGCAATGCCGATGCACGGGATGCCCACTACACCGCCGAGCGCCTGCGCCAGGCCATTGCCGATGCGCCCTACCAACACGCCCAAGGCGAGTACCCGCTCACGGCCAGCATCGGCTGCGCCACCACCCACGAACACCAAAGCCTCGAACAGCTGCTGCAGCGCGCCGATACCGCGTTGTACCGTGCCAAACGCGAAGGGCGCAACCGCGTCGAATACGCCTGATAAGGAACCCCTATGGATATGTTGCTGGACCTGATCGTCACCCTCTCGCGCTGGAGCCGCAGCCACCTCGGTGACATTTCCCTGGCCATCATGGCAACCCTGCTGGTGTTGTTCGGTCCGGGAATCAACGCATGGGTCCAGCGCACCATCGGCAACCTCAACTTCGTGTTCCGCACGCTGCTGTTCGTGGTGTTCTGCGCAGTCGGCTACGGCCTGGCCATCGTCTTCCTCACGCCCTGGCTGGCCAACGGCCTGTCGTACTTCAACAACTACACCCTGGCGCCAGTGCTGCTCCTGGTGTTCTTCATCATCGGCGTGCTGGCCGACCGCAGCTAGCCGCACGAGCTGGAACCGCGCCCACAAAAAAGCCGCCCCTCGGGGCGGCTTTTGCGTTGCAGCGAAACTCAGTTGCCTTCGCGGCGCAGCGCCTGCGGCGTGAAGTCACGCGGGCCCAGCGGGGCGTTGAAGTTGTACATAGGCTCGTTGTTATCCAGGCCATCGACGAAGTAGCGGCTGCCCTTGAAGTCGTAGATGGTTTCCAGGGTGCTGCCGAACATCGGCACGTCGTAGTAGCTGATCGGGTGGCTTTCCTGCAGGCCGCTCAGGTTGCCGTCCTTGTCGTAGAGGTCCACGGCCAGGATCTGCCAGCTGTCCTCGTCCATATAGAAGCGGCGCTTGGCATACGGATGGCTGAAGCCCTTGCGCAGCTCGGCCTCGACCACCCAGACGCGGTGCAGCTCGTAGCGCAGCAGCTCCGGGTTGACCGTGTTGCGGCCCAGGATGGTGTCGTAGGGGATGCCCTTCTGGTGCACCTTGTAGCTGTTGTACGGCACCAGCATTTCCTGCTTGCCCACCAGCGTCCACTCGTAGCGATCCGGCGCACCGTTGTAGGCGTCGACCACGTCCGCGGTGGCCATGCCGTTGGTGTCCGGCTGCAGGGTGTCATAGGCCAGCATCGGCAGGCGGCGCACGCGGCGCTCGCCGCGGTTGAAGCGCCAGGCCTTGCGGATCGCCAGTACCTGGTCGAGGGTTTCCTGCACCACCAGGGCCGAGCCCGAGAGCTTGGCTGGCGCGACGACCTTGTACTTGTAATAGAACAGGGTGTTGTCCAGGTCCTTCGGGCTGACGCCTTCACGGCCGTAGAGGAAGTAGATATCACGGTCCAGCTTGAGCAGGTTGTAGGCGCCGTTCGACAGCACCGCCGCCTGGTTGGTGGCGAAGTGAATCTGGTCGCCCCGGTAACGCAGGATGTGGTTCCAGATGGCTTCCTGACCGTTCTGTGGCAGCGGGAACGGAATCCCTGCGGCTGCACCGGCCACGCCGTTACCACCCGAAATCAGCTCGGCATTCAGCGCGTTGAAACGCGTCGCGTCATAGATGCGCTGCGGAGCGGCGGCACTGCGGCGGGTCGGGTAGACCTCCAGGAAGTAATCCGGATTCTTTTCCAGCAGCGCTTTCAAACCCAGCGGCAGCTGTTTCTCGTGCTGCCCAAGGTTCTGGCTGGTGATCCGGTAGAGCGGCGCATCGGCCACATACGGATCGGGATGGTGCATGCCCGGCGTGTAGTTGGCCGGTGGCTGGGACATGCCACCGGTCCAGGCCGGAATGGTGCCGGCGGCATTGCCGGCCAGCTCGCCGCCCAGCGGCGTGAGGTCACCACCCAGGCGCGCTGCCTGGGTGCTGTCGATCTTGGCCTGGGCCTGCAGGGTTACAGCCGCCAGCAGCAGAATGGGTAAAAATTTCAACACAGCGCTCTCCTCGCAACGCATGGGCATGCGTCACCGTTTTATATGCATCGACCTCAGGTCGAGCTTTATTGATGCCGTCTTGCGGTGAGGGAGCCATCCTGGCACGCCGGGTATCCCGATCTTGTGTAACCGTCCCTGTGGCCGCTGTGCAGCCGAAGGCGCCGCAAGCGACGCCCCTGAATCTTTACTGTGCTCAGCTTTCGCGCTGGAACTTCAGGTCCCACACTCCGTGGCCAAGACGCTCGCCACGACGCTCGAACTTGGTGGTCGGTCGTTCACTGGGTTTCTCGACGCAACGCCCGTCAGCCGCCAGGTTGCGGTAACCGGGGGCCACGTTCATCACTTCCAGCATGTACTCGGCATAGGGCTCCCAGTCGGTGGCCATGTGCAGCACACCGCCGACCTTGAGCTTCTGCCGCACCAGCTCGGCGAATGACGACTGCACGATACGGCGCTTGTGGTGGCGTGCCTTGTGCCATGGGTCCGGGAAGAACAGCAGCAGGCGGTCGAGGCTGCCGTCGGCCACGCACTGGCGCAGCACCTCCAGGGCATCGCAGCTGTAGACCCGCACGTTGCTCAGGTTCTGAGTCATCAAGCCGTTGAGCAAGGCGCCAACGCCTGGCCGGTGCACTTCGACACCGATGAAATCCTGATCCGGCGCAGCAGCGGCCATCTCTAGCAGGGAATGCCCCATGCCAAAGCCGATCTCGAAGGTGCGCGGCGCCTGGCGGCCAAACACGGCGTCGAAATCCGGGGCCCCGTCGGCCAACTCCAGGCCGAACTTTGGCCAGCCCTGATCGAGGCCGCGCTGCTGGCCTTCGGTCATGCGCCCTGCACGCATCACGAAACTCTTGATGGCGCGGTGCGGGCGACCGTCTTCGGTGGTCGTCGGCGTGTCTTGCGAATCAGTCATGCTGTGCTCGTTATCAGCGCCTGACCGGGCGGTGAGCCCACCCGGTTCGAAGGCAGTTTTCAATGTGTCGTGAAACGGAGTCGTCTGCAAAGGCGAAGCGGGCAGCCCTCAGATCAGGCCATCCATGGGCGACGACGCGCTGGCATAGAGTTTCTTCGGCATGCGACCGGCCAGGTAGGCCAGGCGCCCTGCTTCGATGGCGTACTTCATGGCCTGAGCCATCAGCACCGGCTGCTGGGCATGGGCGATGGCGCTGTTCATCAGCACGGCTTCGCAGCCCAGCTCCATGGCGATGGTGGCATCCGAAGCGGTACCCACGCCGGCATCGACCAGCACCGGCACGGTGGCTTCTTCCAGGATGATCCGCAGGTTGTAGGGGTTGCAGATACCCAGGCCCGTACCGATCAGGCCAGCCAGCGGCATTACCGCGATGCAGCCCATCTCGGCCAGCTGGCGCGCGATGATCGGGTCGTCGCTGGTGTACACCATGACGTCGAACCCGTCCTTGACCAGCACTTCCGCCGCCTTCAGGGTTTCGATGACGTTGGGGAACAGGGTCTTCTGGTCAGCCAGCACTTCCAGCTTCACCAGGTTGTGGCCGTCCAGCAGCTCACGGGCCAGGCGGCAGGTGCGCACGGCCTCGACCGCGTCGTAGCAGCCGGCGGTGTTCGGCAGAATGGTGTAGCGATCAGGGGAAATCACGTCCAGCAGGTTCGGCTCGCCCGGGTTCTGACCGATATTGGTACGGCGCACCGCCACGGTGACGATCTCGGCACCCGACGCCTCGATGGCGTCACGGGTTTCGTCGAGATCCTTGTACTTGCCGGTGCCGACCAGCAGGCGGGACTGATAGGTACGGCCGGCCAGGGTGAATGGCTTGTCGCTGCGAACTTGGCTCATCGTGAACTCCTCGAGACTGGGACAGGGTGGCGACACCAGCAGGTGTCAGCCACCCCCAATGGCGTGCACCACTTCGACCTGATCACCGTCATTCAGAACGGTGCTCGCGTGCTGGCTGCGCGGCACGATATCCAGGTTGAGTTCCACCGCGACACGGCGTCCTGTCAGGTCCAGGCGGCCGATGAGGTCGGCAACGGACTGGCCATCGGGCAGTTCGAGAGGTTCACCGTTCAACTGAATACGCATGACGGAGCGGTCACAACTGGAGAGGGGGCCGGCATTCTAGCCCCGATCATGGTCGATGACCAAGGTCAAAGGGCGCCATTCGTCCTGCTTTCTGACGCCAGGGTCAGCTTATGCGCCAGGCCGCCAGTCCCAGGCACAGCCAGCCCGCGAGAAACGACAGGCCACCGATCGGCGTGATCATGCCCAGTGCGCCGATGCCGCTGAGGGTCAGCAGGTACAGGCTGCCGGAGAACAACACAATGCCCAGGGCAAAGAAGCCGCCCGCCAGGTTCACCAGGCGGCTCGGCAGCTTGAGCGCCAGCAACGCCACGCCAAACAGCGCCAGGGCATGGATCAGTTGGTAGTGAGTACCGGTCTGGAACACGGCGAGGTACTCGGGCGTCAGGCTTTTTTTCAGGCCGTGGGCGGCGAATGCCCCCAGACCGACACCGGAAAAACCGGCTATCGCGGACAACAACAACCACAGGCGTGTCATGCATCACTCCAGACAAGCGGAAATCGACCGTTATAATGGCCCGCAAATTCAACCCGGCCAAGCTCGCATGCTCCGAACCCTCCGCCGCCGTCTGCTGAAACTGATGCTCTGGCTCATCCTGGGCTCGGCCGGCCTGGTGCTGCTGTTCCGCTGGGTGCCGCCGCCCGGTACGGCGTTGATGGTCGAGCGCAAGGTGGAATCCTGGATCGACGGTCAATCCATCGACCTGCAGCGCACCTGGCGCCCCTGGCAGGAACTGCCCGACGACCTCAAGCTCGCGGTCATCGCCGCCGAGGACCAGAAGTTCGCTGCCCACTGGGGCTTCGATATCGGTGCGATCCAGGCAGCCATCTCACACAACCAGCAAGGCGGCTCCGTGCGCGGCGCCAGCACCCTCAGCCAGCAGGTGGCCAAAAACCTGTTCCTGTGGTCGGGCCGCAGCTGGCTGCGCAAGGGCATCGAGGTCTGGTTCACCGGACTCATCGAACTGCTCTGGCCGAAACAGCGGATTCTCGAGGTGTATCTCAACAGTGCCGAATGGGGTAACGGGGTGTTCGGCGCAGAAGCCGCCGCCCAGCATCACTTCGGCAAGGGCGCGCCGTACTTGTCACGCCAGCAGGCCAGCCTGCTGGCCGCAGTACTGCCGAACCCACGGGAATGGAGCGCCAGCCGCCCGGGCAGCCATGTCAGCCGGCGCGCGGGCTGGATCCGCCAACAGATGTGGCAACTGGGCGGTAGCCACTACCTCAACCAGCTGAAGGCGCCCCGCCCGTCGTGGTGGCCGGACTGGTTGAATATCTGAGCAGCCCCAGCGCAATCAGCATCTGCCCCGTGAAATAGACGCTGACGATCAGCGGCACCGCGAACGGAAACGGCTGAATGAATTTGCTCACTCCGATCAGCGAGTCCGCCAGCAGAAACAACACCGCACCGGCGTACAGCGTTCCAGGCCGCTCCTCCACCCAAGCAGCAGCCATGGCCATCGCCAGCAGCACGATGAAATAGACCATCACCGGCAGTCGCAAACCACCGGTGCCCGGCAGCATCCAGACGATCATCGCCCCGGTATACAGCAGCACCGGCAGGCTCCAGGCCAAGCGCACCGACCGGCCCCGCCCGAGCCCGAGAAACGCCACGAGAAAGGCAACCTGGGTCACCAGGAACGCCAGCAGCGCCTGCATGAACAGGCCATCGCGGTTGCCGAAATCGAGAAAGAAGTCCCCCGCCGCCGCGCCCACGAAGCCCAGGGCTAGCCAGCGTCCCGCCTTGCCACCCGGGCGATGCCAGACCAGCCAGGCAAACAGCAGCATCGGCAGGGGCTTGAGCAGCCAGCTCAATGGGTAGGGTTTGAACAGCAGCAGTGCGATATAGAGATAGCCGAGGGCTATCGCGACTCCGAATACCTGACACTGCGTTCTGGACATCGCCACCATCCTTGCGCTGAGGGGATGAGTGCAGGCTAGACGACTTTTCCACAGGCAAAAAAAACCGCACCTGAGTGCGGTTTTTTGATCGTGTCGCTTACGCCGCGATGGAGCCCTTGAGCTTGTTCATGGCGTTCTTTTCCAACTGGCGGATACGCTCAGCCGACACGTTGTACTTGGCGGCCAGGTCATGCAGCGTGGCCTTTTCCTCTGCCAGCCAGCGCTGGTAAAGAATGTCGCGGCTGCGCTCGTCGAGCCCTTCCAGCGCTTCGTGCAGGTTGCTGGTGGCGTTGTCGCTCCAGTCTGCGTCTTCCAGCTGACGTGCCGGGTCGTAACGGTGATCTTCCAGGTACTGGGCCGGCGACTGGAACGCGCTTTCGTCGTCCGCATCGTTGGCCGGGTCGAACGCCATGTCATGCCCGGTCAGGCGGCTTTCCATCTCGCGCACTTCACGGGGCTCCACGCCCAGGCTTTCCGCCACGGCATGCACTTCTTCATTGTTCAGCCAGGACAGACGCTTCTTCTGGCTGCGCAGGTTGAAGAACAGCTTGCGCTGCGCCTTGGTGGTCGCAACCTTGACGATACGCCAGTTGCGCAGGATGAATTCGTGGATTTCGGCGCGGATCCAGTGGACCGCGAACGACACCAGGCGCACACCCATCTCGGGGTTGAAACGCTTGACCGCCTTCATCAGGCCGACGTTACCTTCCTGGATCAGGTCGGCCTGGGCCAGGCCGTAACCGGAATAACTGCGTGCGATATGCACGACAAAACGCAGGTGCGCGAGCACCATCTGCCGAGCGGCTTCGAGGTCCTGCTTGTAAAAGAGGCTTTCGGCCAGCTCGCGCTCCTGCTCCGGGGTCAACAGCGGAATGCTGTTCACCGCGTGCACATAAGCCTCCAGGTTGGCGCCTGGGACTAGGGCATGAACAGGTTGCAAAGAAGTGGACATTTGAATCCTCCGACTTACGAAACGCATGCAGTGTAGCACTGCGCAATACGACTAGAAACGGCCCTACAAGTTCCGTTACAGATAGTCAATATCAATGAAATCAATTAGTTACTATCTCGGCGCCAGTTCACTCAGATGCCGTGCGACGGCCAGCCAGGCGCCAATGTAGCCTAATAACACTGCGCCGAGCAGCAGGGATAGACCATCGGACGCCGGTACGCCGCCAAGGGCGAAGTCGCTGCCGTACAGGCCAGCCAGGCGCACCACCGCGCTGTTCAGCCAGTCCAGCCCATACGCCAGCAGGCCCCAGGCCAGCAGCCCGGCGCCGAAACCATAGAGCGCGCCCATATAAAGGAAGGGACGACGCACGTAGCTGTCGGTGCCGCCCACCAGCTTGATCACCTCGATCTCGGTGCGGCGGTTCTCGATGTGCAGACGAATGGTATTGCCGATCACCAGAAGCAGCGCCATGACCAGCAGCAGCGTCAGGCCGAACACGAAACGCTCACCCAGCTTGAGAATGGCCGTCAGGCGCTCCACCCACAGCATGTCGAGCTGAGCCTGCTGCACCCTGGGCAACTCGCTGAGTTGCTGGCGCAGCCCTTCCAGCGTGGCCTTGTCGATTTCCTTCGGCGTGACCAGCACCACACCCGGCAACGGGTTTTCCGGCAGTTCCTTCAGCGCCTCGCCAAGCCCGGTCTGCTGCTGGAACTCGGCCAGGGCCTGATCACGGCTGATCCACTCGGCTTCAGCCACGTCACTCATACTGGCGATCTCTTCGCGCAGCGCCTGCCCTTGGGCGTCGCTGGCGTCGATGTGCAGGAACACGGAAATCTGCGCCGCGCGCTGCCAGGAGCCGCCCAGGCGCTCGACGTTATCCAGCAGTAGCGCCAGCCCCATGGGCAGGCTCAGGGCCACAGCCATCACCAGGCAGGTGAAGAAGCTGCCGATCGGCTGCTTGGCCAGACGGCGCAAACTGTCGACCAGGCTGGCACGGTGGCTTTCCAGCCAGGCGTGGACCTGGGTGCGGAAATCCGGGCCGTCGTCCGGGGTCTGCGGCTCGTTCTTTTTCGGGGCGGCACCCACGCGCTGGGCGGGTTGCGGTGGCGGCATGCGAGTCGCGCTCATCAGACAGCCTCCCCATCACCGATCAGGCGACCACGCTGCAGGGTCAGCATGCGGTGGCGCATGCGGGCAATCAGCGCCAGGTCGTGGCTGGCGATCAGCACGCTGGTGCCCAGCCGGTTGATGTCTTCGAAAACCCCCATGATCTCGGCCGCCAGGCGTGGGTCAAGGTTACCGGTGGGTTCGTCGGCGAGCAGCAGGGCTGGCCGATGGACGATGGCCCGGGCAATGCCGACCCGCTGCTGCTGACCGGTGGAGAGATCGCCAGGAAATTGCTCGGCCTTCTCGGCCAGGGCAACGCGTTCCAGCGCGGCGCCGACCCGCGAGCCGATCTCGCTCTTGGACAGACCGAGGATCTGCAGCGGCAAGGCCACGTTGTCGAACACGCTGCGGTCGAACAGCAGCTGGTGGTTCTGAAAGACCACACCGATCTGCCGGCGCAGGTAGGGAATCTGGGCGTTGGTAATCTGCCCGAGGTCCTGGCCAGCCAGCAGCAGCTTGCCGCTGGTCGGGCGTTCCATGGCCAGCAGCAGGCGCAACAGCGTGCTCTTGCCGGCCCCGGAATGCCCGGTGACGAACAGAAACTCGCCGCGTCGTACGCGAAAACTCAGCTCATGCAGTCCGACGTGCCCATTGGGGTAACGTTTACCGACCTGCTCGAATCGAATCATCCCTGCTCCCGCTCTGCGAACAACGCCTGAACAAAGGCTTCGGCCTCGAAGGTACGCAAATCGTCGATGCCCTCGCCTACCCCGATATAACGAATCGGCAGACCGAACTGCTTGGCCAGGGCGAAGATCACCCCGCCCTTGGCGGTGCCATCCAGCTTGGTCAGTGCCAGACCGGTGAGGTTCACCGTCTGGTTGAATTGCTTGGCCTGGTTGATTGCATTCTGGCCGGTGCCGGCGTCCAGCACCAACAGGACTTCATGGGGCGCGGTGTCATCCAGCTTGCCGATCACCCGGCGCACCTTCTTCAGCTCTTCCATCAGGTTGTCTTTGGTGTGCAGGCGGCCCGCCGTGTCGGCGATCAGCACGTCCATGCCCCGAGCCTTGGCAGCCTGCACCGCATCGAAGATCACCGAGGCCGAATCCGCGCCGGTGTGCTGAGCGATGACCGAAATGTGGTTGCGCTCGCCCCAGACCTGCAGTTGCTCCACCGCCGCCGCTCGGAAAGTGTCGCCGGCAGCCAGCATGACTTTCTTGCCTTCACCCTGCAGCTTCTTCGCCAGCTTGCCGATGGTAGTGGTCTTGCCGGCGCCGTTCACGCCGACCACCAGGATCACGAAGGGCTGCTTGGCGGTATCGATGCACAGCGGCTGTTCGACCGGTTTGAGCAATGCGGCCAGCTCTTCCTGCAACGCCTTGTACAGGGCGCCACTGTCGGTGAGCTGCTTGCGCGCCACGCGCTGGGTCAGGCTCTGGATGATCGCAGACGTGGCATCGACGCCCACGTCGGCGGTCAGCAGGCGGGTTTCGATTTCGTCGAGCAGATCATCGTCGATGGCTTTCTTGCCCAGAAACAGGCTGGCCATGCCTTCGCCGAGGCTCGAACTGGTTTTCGACAGGCCCTGTTTCAGGCGCGCGAACCAGCCGCCCTGGTTATCACTGGGTTTGTTCTGTTCTGGGAGTGCGACCGGCTGAGGGGCGACCGACTTAGGTGCAGCCGGCTTGGGCGTGCTCGGTTCAGAGATGAAAGGAACAAGCACCGACGGCTCGCGAATGACCGATTCGACGGCGGCAGGCTCGATCACCACCACGTCTGCCGCAGCGGGTATCACCTCGACAACCACTGGTTGAGCCAGCGGCGCGTCTGCCGGTACCGGTGCCTCGAGGGCAACCGGCTCTTCAGGGGGCAGCTCTGTCGGCGCTGCGCCGACCACTGACAGGGGCGGCTCGACCGTTTCCACCGGGGCCTGCGACTCCGGCTGAGGGGCAGGCGCAGCCTCTTGCGGCTTCTTGCGCAGCCAGCCGAAGAGGCTCTTCTTTTCACCGGATTCAGGGGTTGCGGCCGGTGCTGGGGTCTTCTTGTCGTCGTTGGAACCAAACATGGAGGACGGCTATCTCAGAGGAGCGACGCACCCGGGGGCGGATCTGCACGATTTGGCTGCACAGCCTGCAACGCAGGCGTAGGAAACAGCGCAGAAATATCCAGATCACACACCAGACGTGGCCGCCAGTAAAACGGATGCGTATCCTAGCACCTCCGCGCCCGCCGACGCTAAATCCCAGCGGGCCCGTCCGACAAGGTCGACACTTGATGAAAATGATTGCTCGCCGCGCAGCCGGCTTGTGCCTCAGCGTGCTTTGTCTGCCGCTGCTGGCCGTCGCAGCCGAACCACAGCCCACCCATGAATTCGCCCTCGACAATGGCCTGAAGGTCATCGTCCGCGAGGATCACCGCGCCCCGGTGGTGGTCTCGCAGCTCTGGTACAAGGTCGGTTCAAGCTACGAGACGCCGGGTTCCACCGGGTTGTCCCACGCGCTCGAACACATGATGTTCAAGGGCAGCCGCAAGCTCGGCCCCGGCGAAGCATCGCGCATCCTGCGGGAGCTTGGCGCCGAGGAAAACGCCTTCACCAGCGATGATTACACCGCCTACTACCAGGTCATCGCCCGTGATCGCCTGGCCGTCGCCCTGGAGCTGGAGGCCGATCGCCTGGCCAGCCTCAAGCTGCCACCAGAAGAATTCGCCCGCGAAATCGAAGTGATCAAGGAAGAACGCCGCCTGCGCACCGACGACAATCCGTCGAGCAAGGCCTTCGAGCGCTTCAAGGCCATGGCCTACCCGGCCAGCGGCTACCACACGCCCACCATCGGCTGGATGGCGGACCTGGAGCGCATGACGGTCGAAGAACTGCGCACCTGGTACGAAGCCTGGTACGTGCCGAACAACGCCACGCTGGTGATCGTCGGTGACGTCAGTGTCGACGAGGTGAAGACCCTGGCCGAGCGCTACTTCGGTGCGATTCCCAAGCGCGCCGTGCCGCCAGCCAAGATTCCTCGCGAGCTGGCAACACCCGGCGAGCGTCGCATCACCCTGCACGTGAAGACTCAGCTGCCGAGCCTGGTCATGGGCTTCAACGTCCCGGGCCTGGCCACCACCAAAACCCCGCGCCAGGTCTACGCCCTGCGCCTGATCGGCGCCCTGCTCGACGGCGGCTACAGCGCACGCCTGCCATCGCGCCTGGAGCGTGGCGAGGAACTGGTTTCCGGTGCCTCCGCCTGGTACAACGCCTACACCCGCGGCGACAGCCTGTTCATCCTCAGCGCCACGCCCAACCAGCAGACCGGCAAGACCCTGGCCCAGACCGAAGCCGGCCTCTGGCGCGAACTGAACGACCTGCAGAAGAACCCGCCTTCGGCCCAGGAACTCGCCCGCGTCCGGGCGCAAGTGATTGCCGGCCTGGTGTACGAGCGCGACTCGATCACCCGCCAGGCCACCGACATCGGCCAACTGGAAACCGTCGGCCTGTCCTGGACCCTGATGGACAAGGAACTGGCCGAACTGGAAGCCGTCACCCCGGCCGACATCCAGAAAGCCGCCCAGACCTTCTTTACCCGCGATCGCCTGAGCGTCGCCCATGTTCTGCCCGAGGAGACGCGCGATGAATAAGCGCAACGGCGCGCGCTACGGCCTGCTTGGCCTGGCGCTGATGGCAATGATGATCCAGGGCTGCAAGACCTCGGCCCCGGAAACCAAAGTGGCCGACAACACGACACTCGAATCCCTGGCCGAACTGAACGATCAGGCGCCGAGCCGCCGCAGCCTGGAAATCCAGACCTGGCAGACCGCCGAAGGCGCCAAGGTGCTGTTCGTCGAGGCCCATGAACTGCCGATGTTCGACCTGCGCCTGACCTTCGCAGCCGGCAGCAGCCATGACCAGGTGCCTGGCCAGGCCATGCTGACCAACGCCATGCTCAACGAAGGCGTTCCCGGCAAGGACGTCGGCGCCATCGCCGCCGGTTTCGAAAGCCTCGGTGCCGATTTCGGCAACGGCGCCTACCGTGACATGGCCGTCGCCAGCCTGCGCAGCCTGAGTGCCAGAGAGCAGCGCGATCCGGCCCTGAAGCTGTTCAACCAGGTGCTCGGCCAGCCCACCTTCCCGGCTGACGCCCTGGCACGCATCAAGAACCAGGTGTTGGCCGGCTTCGAATACCAGAAGCAGAACCCGGGCAAGCTCGCAGGCCTGGCGCTATTCAAGAACCTCTACGGCAGCCACCCCTACGCCCAGCCGAGCGAAGGCACCGCGCAATCGATCCCGACCATCACCCGCCAGCAACTGCAGGCCTTCCACGCCAAGGCCTACGCCGCCGGCAACGTGGTTATCGCCCTGGTCGGCGACCTGTCGCGGGCCGAAGCCGAAGCCATGGTCGCCCAGGTGTCCGCTGCCCTGCCCAAAGGCCCGGCACTGCCGAAGATCGCCCAGCCGCAAACACCGAAACCCGGCACCGAGCACATCGAGTTCCCGTCCAACCAGACCCACCTGATGATCGCCCAGCTCGGCATCGACCGCCGCGACCCGGACTACGCAGCCCTTTACCTGGGCAACCAGGTGTTCGGCGGAGGTGGTTTCGGCGCGCGCCTGATGGAAGAAGTGCGCGAAAAACGCGGCCTGACCTACGGCGTCTACTCCGGCTTCAGCGCCATGCAGGCGCGCGGCCCCTTCATGATCAACCTGCAGACCCGGGCCGACATGAGCGCCGGCACCCTGCAACTGATCAAGGACCTGCTGCGCGACTTCATCGCCAACGGCCCGACCGAGGAAGAACTGGACAAAGCCAAGCGCGAACTGGCCGGCAGCTTCCCGCTGTCCACCGCCAGCAACGCGGCCATCGTTGGCCAGCTGGGTTCCATGGGCTTCTACGATCTGCCCCTGACCTACCTGGAAGACTTCATGACCCAGACCCAGGCGCTGACCGTCGAACAGGTCAAGACCGCCATGGCCAAGCACCTCGACCCCGACGCCCTGGTGATCGTCACCGCCGGGCCGACCGTCGAGCAGAAGGAACTGCCGCCGCCTACCGACAAGCCTGCCGAGCTTCCTTCTGGCGTTCCGGAGCACTGATGCGCAAGCCCAGCAAAGCAGCACCGGCCCACGGTGGCGATGGCCAATTGCGGATCATCGCCGGGCAATGGCGCAGCCGTCAGTTCAACTTCCCGATGGCGGCCGGCCTGCGTCCTACGCCCAACCGGGTGCGCGAGACCCTGTTCAACTGGCTGGCCCCGTATGTCGAAGGGGCCAAGGTGCTGGACCTGTTTGCCGGCAGCGGCGCGCTGTTCCTCGAAGCGCTCTCCCGGGGCGCCGGCAGCGCGCTGGCCCTGGACCTCAACCCGGCGGCTGTGAGCAGCCTGCGCGGTCACCTGCTGACCCTGCGCTGTGACAACGGCCAGGTGCAGCAGACCGATGCCCTGACCTACCTGCAGGCCCAGGCGCCGGCCCCGTTCGACCTGGTGTTCCTCGACCCGCCGTTCAGCCAGGACCTCCTACTGCCGGCCTGCACCCTGCTCGAGCAGAATGGCTGGCTGGCAGCCGACGCCTGGGTCTATACCGAAAGCGAGAACCCGCCGTCGAGCCTGGGCATGCCCGGCAACTGGCGCCTGCACCGCGAACAGAAAGCCGGCCAGGTGCATTACGCGCTCTGGCAGCGTACGGCCTGATACCCGGCGGGCACCATGACCGACGCGACGACCACACCCTTCAAGCCCGCCTGGTGGCTACCCGGCCCGCACCTGCAGACGCTGTGGAACCCCATGTGCCGCAAGCCGACCCGGCTGGCGCGGGACCGCGAGCGGCTGTGGCTGGAGGATGGCGACTTCCTCGACCTCGACTGGCACGGCCCGCATGACGCCACCGCGCCCCTGGTGCTGGTGCTGCACGGCCTGACCGGCTCGTCCGACTCGCATTATGTGGTGGGTCTGCAACAGGCACTGGCTACGCGTGGCTGGGCCAGCGTGGCGCTGAACTGGCGCGGCTGCTCGGGTGAGCCGAACCTGCTGCCCCGGGGTTACCACTCCGGGGCCAGCGAAGACCTGGCTGAAACCATCAAGCATCTGCGGGCCAAGCGACCGATGGCGCCGCTGTATGCGGTCGGCTACTCCCTGGGCGGCAACGTGCTGCTCAAGTACTTGGGGGAAAGCGGCCCGGACAGCCAGCTACAGGGAGCGACGGCGGTGTCCGTACCGTTCCGCCTGGACCAGTGCGCAGACCGTATCGGCCAGGGCTTCTCCAAGGTCTACCAGGCACATTTCATGCGCGAGATGGTGGCCTACGTGAAGACCAAGCAACGGCTGTTCGCCCACCAGGGCCTGGCTGATCGCCTGGCGGCCCTCGACAACCTCGGCCCGCTCGACGGCATGCGCACCTTCTGGGATTTCGACGGCCGAATCACCGCGCCGCTGCATGGCTACGCCGACGCCGAGGATTACTACAAGCGCTCCTCCAGCCGCTACTTCCTGAGCCGGATCGAAACCCCAACCCTGCTCATCCAGGCGGCGGACGACCCCTTCGTGTTCCGCCACAGCCTGCCTGAGCCAAACGAGCTTTCCAGTAGCATCACCTTCGAGCTGCTGGACCACGGCGGGCATGTGGGATTCGTAGAGGGCTCGCCGCTGCGCCCCGGTTACTACCTGGAGCGGCGGATTCCGCAGTGGCTGGCCACGAGGACCTGATGCACCCCGGACGCGCCGGGGTGCACATGCTCAGCGGCTGAGCATGAAGGTTTCGTACTCCAGGTCTTCCAGCGACGTGGACAGGCGCGTCAGGCCCAGCAGGACGCAGACCAGCAGCGACAGAGTGAAGCCATAACCGAAGAAGCTCGGCCCCATGTACTGGCTCAGCAGCGTCAGCGCGGCGTTGAGCACCACGAACAGCACGCACAGTTCCAGCACGATGGTGCGTTTGTCCAGGTAGAAGAACACGTTCAGCAGGGCCATGAAGACCACCTGGATGCTCACGCCGATCAGGTCGACGTAGAACAGCGGCAGGTAGTAGGACGAGATGCCCAGCCACTCCAGCAACTGCGGCGCCAGCAGGAACAGCAGCACCACCGTCAGCCCCTGCACCTTGCAGATTTCCAGCAGCCCCTGGCGGATCGACAGGATCATCTGCTCTTTCAGCAGGCCGATGTGCTGCAGCGTTTCACCGCCCCGAATGGCGGCGTAGAGGCGTTCGTACCACTCCGCAAAGTCGGTCTCGATGCGCACCAGGAACACCGCCATCCCCGGGATGATCGCCAGGTACGCCAGGAAGATCGGCAGGTCGTAGAGCATCGACGCACGCAGCGGGCCGATCACTTCGCTGGAGGTGTTGGGGTTGAACCAGAAGATGAACTTGTCGATCCAGATCCCGAGGTTGTAGCAGAACCCCGTCGCCAGCAGGCTGATGAACACCTGGCGGCGCTTGAGGAAGTCGAAGGCCACCAGCTGCTTGGCCGGGTACTCGCGCAGGATGTCGAACATGAACATGAACAGCAGACTGGCGTGGCCGATCAGCAGCGCCAGCAGCAGGCCCTGCATCTTCATGAAGCGCAACGCCAGGGCGCAAAGCACCATCAGCGTATAGCCGACCAGCATCACCAGCAGGATGCGGTTATAGGCCTTCATGCCCGACAGGAAGATGATCACCAGCCACAGGTTGCACAGCACCACGAAGTTGGCCATGACCAGCAGGCGGTAGGTGAAGGGCTCTTCGAACAGCACGCCCATCACCACCATCGCCAGCAGACCCGAGCTGATCGTCACCAGCAGCAGGATACCGATCAGGTTCGGCAGGATGCGGTCGTTCTTCTTCTCGAACAGCCGGTCTGAAATGAACCGGGTGAAGAACAGCTGGGCGCCGCCGGTGAAGATCAGGGAGCAGGCCATCAGGTACGTCACCGTCACCAGGAACTGCCGGATGATGATGTCGGGCACCACCACCCCCAGGCTCATCACACCGATCAGCATCACGCTGATGATCGACAGCACCCAGGGGCCGGAGCTGATCAGGCCGGCGTAGACGTAGGCGCGCAGCGTCGCGGAGTAGGAGTCGCGAGACAGGATCTTGCGCAGTTCGAATCCAATACCAGCCATGTCAGACAGCCTCCATGGCTTCTTGGTAAAGGTTGCGGTATCGCTCCAGCATCAGCGTTTCCGTGTAGTAGCGATTGACCCGCTCCAGGCCCACGGCCTGGGCGGATTGCCAGCGTTTCGGGCTGTTCAGCAGCTCGACGATGGCGCGGGCGGTGGCCTGCGGATCGGCGATGGCCACCACCTCCCCCGCCAGCCCCAGCGCCCGGTCTTCGCCCGGCGCGCCTTCGATCAACTCGCGGCAGGAGCCCACGTCGCTGCTGACCACCGGCGTACCGGCGGCCCAGGCTTCGAGGATCACTAGCGGCTGGGCCTCACTGATCGAGGTCAGCACCATCAGGCCCAGGTTTGGCAGCAGGTCGTGGATCTGGCGGAAGCCGAGGAACTTGACCTTGCCTTCCAGGCCCAGGCTGACCACCAGGTTGTGGCACTCGCTGGCGTACTCCGGATCTTCTTCCTCTGGGCCGACGATCCAGCCTTCGGCATCCGGAATCGCACTGACCACGCCGCGCATTGAGCGGATAAAGGTCTTCACGTCCTTGATCGGCACCACGCGGCCGATCAGCCCCACCACGTGGGGAATGCCTTCCGGACGTTGCTGCATCGCGCCCGACCAGGCGCCCATGGCGATGCCATTGGGGATCACGCGGGTGCGCGCCGGGTCGGCGCCATCGACGATCTGCCGTTCCCGGTTGCCGCCGTACAGGGCGATGATCGGGTCGGCCGAGCGGTACGCCAGCAGGCCGATGCGTTCGAAGAAACGAATCCACAGCCGGCGGATATAGCTGACCTCGGCATCCAGCCCGGTGCGCAGGGCTTCGTCCGGGCTTTCGGAAATCCAGTTGGCCTGAGCCAGGTCGATCTTGCGTTCCTTGGTGTAGATGCCGTGCTCGCTGATCACGTAGGAGCACTGCCAGCGGCGCTGCAGAATCGCGCCCAGCAGGCCCGCGTAACCGGTGGAAATGGAGTGCAGCACCCGTGCCTTTGGCAAGCGGCGCGCCGCCTCTGAGAGCATCACCAGGGGCGCCTGCATGGTGCGCAGGGTCCAGAAATAGTTGATGAACGACGGGTCGCTGCAATGGTGGGCGTAGCCATCGGTGATGGCTTCCCAGCTGGCGCGGCTGTGCAGCACGTCGTCGAGGCTGATCGTGCCGTTGGCCAGGTGGTCGAGCATGACCTGCCCCTGCTCCAGGGTCGGCTCGTCCGGGTGATGGAGAAACGCGTGCATCTCGCGCATCACCTTGCGCGGACCCTCACGCTTGGCGGCTACCACGGCATCGCCCGGGCGCCAGGCGCTTTCCAGGAAATGCTCTTCGATGTGCACCACGTTCGGCGGGATCGCGTACTGGCGCTTGCTGTAGGCCTCGCGCTGACCGCCGATGAAGAACACCGAGAAGGTCAGCTCGGGCAGGCCCAGAATCAACTGGTTCACCCAGCTGGACACACCACCGCGCACATACGGCCAGGTCCCCTCTAGCAGCAGGCAGATGTCGGCAACGGGGGCCTCGGGGGGTGCGTTGTTCATAACCAGTATCTCGCCAGCGCCGCAAACGGCGGTCGCTGCAATATTTCATCGGGGAGTTCTGCCAGGTGGCCGGGGATGGCCTCGTACTGGCCTTGCACAAAGGCGATTTCAGCGCGGAACGGCAACAGCTTCTCGACGTCGATGCCCGCGGCTTCGGCGCTGGAGAGGTGCGCTTCGGCCACGTCCAGCTGCCCCAGCTCCATGGCGATGCGTCCGGCCAGCAGGTGGGTGTCTTCGCTGGCACCCAGCGCCAGGGCGGTATCGGCGTGTTCACGGGCCTGGTTGAGCACGTGACTGAGTACGCTGCCCTGGGCCAGGCCGAGGTAGGCCAACTCCCAGTACCAGCGCGCCAGGGTCGCATGTAGCGCGGCCTTCTGCGGCTCTTCGGCAGCGGCCAGTTGCTGCAGCGTGGCTTCGATCCGCTGGTTGATCTGGCTTTCCTGCTGATCGAGCATCGAGTAGGCCAGCAGGCGCACGTCATCGGACGGGTCGCGCAGGGCCAGCTTGAGAATCGGGATGGAATCCTTGCCCGGCATACGCCGCGTGGCGAACAGCGCGGTCACGCGCTTCTCCGCACTGGGCGCATGGCGCAGCACGTCCTGCAGGCCACCGTCGTTGAACATCAGGTCACGGCGCTTTTCCTGGGGACGGAACGGCAGCTCTGGCACGCCCATGGAATCCCAGGTCTTCTCGTGGTGCTTGCGCGGCATGTACAGCGCCGGGAACACCGCCGCCGCCACGCCGATCGCGCCGATCAGCGGCACGAAGAAGGCCAGGCTGAAGATGAACAGCGGGCTCCACGGCAGCGGAAACTTGTAACGCCGCGGCAGCAACAGCCACACGCCGCCAGTCAGCATGGCGCTGCTGATGCCGTGGGCCGTGGCGTACAAAAACGTCGCCTGGCCAATCGGCATCTGTTCGAAGAGGGCAGCCCAGCTGCCCACCTCGAACAGGAAGGCGCCGCTAAATAGCCACTTGCTGATCATTGAACGCACACTCGTTGAAAAGGAAATGGCGCAAGGCTTCGCGCTCGCTGCCAGGACCGATGTCGTAGCTGTAGGTCCGCACCCCGAGGTTCTCGAGGTTGTGTTCCAGGCCGAAACGCTCGCTCAGCATGTTGTGCAGGCGCTGCAGGTAACCCTGGGCACCTTCGACCGATGTCAGCGGCAGCAGTACCAGCACACAGGTGCCGCGCGGGTTCGCCAGACGCAGTTGCAGGTCCAGACCGCGCTGGCTGTCTTCGATCAGGCGCAGCAGTTCTTCCTGATTCGCCTCGGTGCCCACTTCGAAGGAGAACAGGCACGCATCGAGGGAGTGGCTCTGTGCATCGATCAGGCAGCGCTTGAGGTTCTGGCTGAACACCTGGGCATCGGCGTCTTCCAGTTGCAGTGCATGGGGGTCGCTGCGCAGCAGGTCGGCGATGTGGCCGGCAAGGATCGTCAGCAGGCTCAGGGTGCGCTCGTTGAACGAGAAGAACGGCATCTGCTCCACGGCCAGCAAGCCCAGGATGCGCTCCTCGGTGTCCATCACCGGGATACACACCTGATACTGCGAATGCTGACGGTGCTCACCGCGCTCCAGCAGCGACTCTCGCACGCTGACCAGTTCGCCGCGCTCCAGACACATGCGCACCAGCAGGTCGTCGGCAAGCATCGGCTTGCAGGCACCGATGGTGCTCAGCGGCTGCAGGTGCACACGTTTGCCGGCATCGACCCTGTACAGGCCGGCCACACGGAACGAACCGTACTGTGCCAGCAGGCCCAGCACCGACTCGGCCAGGGCCGCCAGCGGGTCGTCGCCACGGGGCAGCGAGCGCAGTTGGCTGCGCAGCCCCAGCAGGGAACTGCGCAGGCTCTGGTCGTTACCGGCCACGCGCTGTTCCAGGCGGTCATGGGAGATCCGCAGGATGTAGTGCGCACGGGTGAACTCGTCGAGGCGCAACTGGCGGTAGTCGTTGGCCATGTCCAGGCGCTCCAGACGGCGCTCCCAGATGTCGCGGAACTCACCGACCAACATGCCGGTGATCAACACCCCGACGATGAACGAGGCCGGCATGTCCTGATAGGCCTCCAGGCCCATGGCCCGGTAGGCGAACACCGCCAGCACCAGCAGCACGGCACTGATCAGGCCCTGCATGAAGCCGTAACGCATGCCCAGCAACATCGGCGCCAGCACGACCCACGGGAAGGACGCGTCGACCAGCAGGGGGTCCTGCGGCGACAGCCAGTAGCCCACGCCAATCGCCAGACCGCTCAGCAACAGGGTTTCCAGCCATGACACGCGTCCACTGGCACGGGGTGCCAGGGTGTAATCCTTGTGCGCCGATTCCATAGCCATTACTCGAGCGACAGGTCGCCAACAAGCTCACGCAGGACTTTCTGCGCGGTGCCCGCCAGGCTTTCACGGGACCAGCCGGCGCGTGCACCGCTGTTGCTCCACATGACGCGCCCGGTTGCCGGCTCGATGACCTGCAGGCTGATGCCGACTGCCGGTTCACCGTCCAGGCCACTCTTGTACTGCCATTCCTCGACGCTGCCGCTGACGACATAGTCCAGGTTCTGTTCGCGGGCCCACTCCAGCGCCTGGTTCAGGCGTTCGCGGTCATCGATCAGCGGGATGTCGCCCTGGCTGACCGACGGGTAGACGCGCGGGCGCAGGCCCTGCTCGGAGAGCACGCTGAGCAGGATCTGCTCGCTGCGCTCACCGGCCTGGGGCGCCTGGGAATAGTTCACCAGGGGCAGCAGCCCCCACTGAGCGCCCCGAGGCAGCGTCGTGCCGCTTTCGCGGGTGAAGCTGGAGCAGCCTGTAGCCAGCAAGGCAATGGCCACCAGGGCCAGGCAGCGGATGGATAGCATCGTTCGTTCCTCCTGTTGAATCCTTGATCAGCGACCGAAACGGGCACTGTATGTCACACCAACCGTTCCGCCGGCTTCACCGTCGCCGGTTTGCGGCGCCGACTGATAACCCACCGTGAACGCCAATTCGTCATCGCCCAGCACTTCCACCCCCACACCCGTGTTGACGGCATAGCTGAACTGTTGCTCGGTCCACTGCCAGCCGGCGAGCACGTCGACCAGCCAGGTGTACTGGGCACGCCCACGGTTGAGCGCCCCCGGGAAGCCGCGGCGCCAGGTGCTGCCCACATACAGCTCGCCGAAGCGGTCCTGCAGCAGGTCGGCCGGGGTCGCACCGTCCAGGCGCAGAGCGCCGCCCAGTGGGACCACTACGTCGTCGCCCTGGGCATCGACTTCGATACGCGAGGCCAGCAGGTTGTCGTCCAGGCGATCTTTCACTGCGTTGTTCTGGTAACTGACACCGGTGCGCAACAGCCAGGTCGGCCCTTCGAAGAACAGCGCATGGTTGAACTCCAGGTTCACCTGCTGACCGCTGCCGAGGGCATCGCCCTGGCGGGTACTGTAGCGGTTGTGGGCCAGGGACCAGATGAACTGATCGCGGGCGCTGAGATTGTGCCGCCCGGCGACGGTGACCCCGTCACGCATGCCCAGGGCGCGCATCAGCCCGGTCTGGTCGGCGTCACGGTTCCAGTCCAGGCTGACCTGCACTTCATCGCGGGACGACAGCGCCCAGGCGCGGGACAGGCCGAAGCCCAGGCGGTCTTCGTCGTCGCGCCAGCTGCCGTCGAGCGTCAGCGCATAGAAGCCGTCGCTCAGGTCGCGCTGCAAAGTCAGGCGTGCATTGTTCTCGCGACCGATCACGCTGTCATCGAGAGTGTCGGCATCGTAACGGCCCTGCCCTAGAGTCAGGTCGGCGTACCAGTCGTCACCCAGGTTGCGCGCTACGGTCAGCTGCGGCCCTTTCAGGTCGAGCCCGCCGAAGTCGCGGCTCTGCCAGCCCAGCTGAATGCCCTGGGGCGTGCGCTCGTGCATTTCGACGGTCTGGCGCAACAACTGCTGGCGAACCACACCCGGTTGTTCGTCCGACAGACTGCCGAGCCCTTCACCCAGGGCTTCGCCCCGGTGACCCAGGCGGGTCAGTGCTTCAACACGCTGTGCCTGATCCAGGCCGCCCTCGGCGAGCAAGCGTTCAAGGCCCTCGCGGTTGTGGTTGCGCAGCGCTTCCTGCAGCTGTTCGTACTGGCTGATTTCCAGGCCCTGACGGCGCGCCCAGATCAGCCAGTCGTTTTTGAGCGCCTGCTGATTGGTGCTGTCGAGCTGAGCCATGAACTGCTCGAACCAGACCTGCAGCATCGGCGCAGAGCCGTCCTGCCAGGTCTGGGCCTGACGGCCAGCGGCGCGCAGGGACTGGGTGTTGCTCAACAGACGCAGGTACATGTTGTAGCGTTCGATGCCCGCGCCGGCTGGCTGCTGCGCACCGATGCGTCCCACCAGGTAGCTGCGCAGGCGCAGCGCCTTGTCGGCATAGCCGGCGCTGTCCAGGGCATCGGCATAGGCCGACTGCACCAGCCAGTCCCGCGGGTTGGAGTTCAGGTACAGGCGGAACCAGGCCAGGGCTTCGCTGGTGCGGTTCAACATCAGGTTGGCGCTGGCATAGGGCAGCCACAGCTCGCCATCGCGCTGGGCGAACGTTTGCCATTGGCGCAGCAGCGGCGTTAGCTTGGTGCGCTGTCCGGAGTCGATGTACAGCCACAGCAGGCGCTGACGGAAGATATTCTGCCGCGGGAACTGGGCCAGCCCTTGCAGGTACAGGCGCTCCGCTTCTGCGGTATTACCGGCACGACTGGCCAGGAACCCACGGGCGCTGAGCACGGCCGGCAGCTTGGCGCTGTCCGGGCGTTCACCCGCCTGATCGACCAGAGCCTGCAGGCGTGGCCAGTCCTGCAGTTGCTCGGCCAGTTGCAGGGCGCTGCTGAGGCGGCGTGGATCGTGGGTACGGTTCCAGCTCTTGATCAGCAAGGCCAGGGCCTTTTCCGGCGCGTGCTTGCTGTAGAGGGCAATCAGCCGCTCTTCGGCGACGCTGCTCAGGGGCAGGTCGAGGGCCAGCAGCCGCTCGTAGGAGTAGCGGACCTCGTCGTCGCGCTCCAGCTCCCAGGCCAGGCTACCGCGCAGGTTCCAATAGGCCGCGTCCTCGATCTTGCTGTTGTCGACGGCATTCAGCACGGCCCAGGCGGTCGGTACGTCGAACAGCTTCCAGTGCACCTCGGCCCAGTCCACGCGCTGCGCCACGGTCAGCCCGAAGCGCTTGTCCATGGCGGCCCACACTTCGGCTTCCGGTGCGTATTGCAGCGTATGCTCGAGGATCTGCTGCAGACGGACCCAGCCGATCTTCTGATCCGGGTACTGGCGCAGGTAACCCCGCAGCCAGGCTTCGGCCTGCTCCGGCGTGCCCCGGGACTGGTGGCTGTAGACGATGGCGTCCAGCTCTTCGTCCGTCATTCGGCGCTGTTCGGCCAGCATCGCCAGCAGCGGAATCGCCCGGTCGAAATCGAACAGTTGGGCGGCCAGGCGCCAGGCGTGCTCGCGCGTGGCCGGGTCTTCGTTGAGGGCCAGCAGGCGAATCCAGTAATCCAGGGCTTCACGCGGGCGGCCGGTCCATTCACCGAGACGGGCGACCTGGGTCAGCAGGCCGACATTGTCGGGCTGCGCGGCGACCATGAGCTGACTGGTTTCCCAGGCGCCTTCGATATCACCTGCGGCGAGGCGCAGCTGGAATTGCATGGCCAGGGCGCGCTGATCATCCGGACGCCACTTGCGCCACACCTGAACGAACTGCTCGGCCAGGTCCAGCCGGTGGCCGCCCATGGCCGCCCGCACCGCTGCTTCCAGAAACTCGGAATCGCTTTCGCGCAGCTCGGCCAGGTTCTCGCTGATCAGCTCGGCAGCCTGCTCGGGCTGGTTGGCGGCCAGCAGGCTGAAGAACGCCTGCTCCAGGAATTCGACGCGCTGCTCCGGCTCCTTGGCCAAGGTCATCAGGCGCAGGTAGAGGGTGGCGGCATGCTGCGAATCCCCCGCTGCCAGGTACCACTTGGCGGCTTCGGCCAGCCACTCGACATGGCGTTCGCTGTCGCGGGTGGCCAGGTCGGCGTAGATCGGTGCGGCGATGTCCGGCGCGGACAGCGACAGGGCGTATTTCGCCAGGCGTATGCGCTGCTCGTCGGTCAACGCCGTGGCAGCGAGCGGACGCATGCGCTCGACCAGCGCCCGGGTGGTTTGCGCCTCGATCCCTGCTGGGTTGGCCAGGGCTTCCAGCACGTCCAGTTCGAGCTCATAGAACGGCAGGCTGGCGGTGTCCGCACCGGTCAGCTCCAGCACATGCTTGCGGGCACGCACGTAGTCGCCCAGGCCAATGAGCTGTTCGATCAGGGTCAGGCGCAGCTCCCGGTTCTCCGGGTGTGCTTCCAGCAGCAGTTCGGCATAGCTGACGGACACGGCGTCAGGCGTCTTGCCGTCCGGCAGGAACACGTCTTCGCTCTTGTAGGTCAGCACCAGCAGCGCGCCGATCAGCAGGGCGACCAGCAGCAATGTCCAGGGGCTGAGCAGGCGCGTGTGTTTAGCGACAGGTGAGTTGTGCATCTAGCACCCGCTCCATAGGCAAGCTGAACCGCCACAAATCCTGCTGGCGGGTACCCGAATACGATTTCCCGGCGACCTCGAGCCGGCAGGTGCCGGTTGCCCGGACGCTGAACTCCAGCGGCATGTTGCCGGCGAACGACAGTTTCACGCGGTGATCGTCCAGATATGTCCAGGCGAGCAGCGGCAGGTTGGCCTCTTCCAGCGCAGGACGCGGGTCGCGGGTTTCACGCAGGGCCAGTACCGCGCGGTCGCTGCTGAGATGCACATAGCGCCCCTGCGGCAGGTCACGCACCCCGGCCACACCACTGGAGCGGCTCAGGTCCGGCCAGCCCATGTCGGCGTCGATGCGCACGGTACGCAACCCGTCCAGGCCGCGAATCTGCCAGGCACCGTTGGCGCGACGGGCCAGGCTGGCCTGATACAGTCCATGCATGCGCGGCACGTAGTCGCTCATCCATAACGAGATCGGGTGCTCGGCCGCCATCGATTTGTAGATGTCGTTCATGACCCGGATCGAGGCCTGCTTGGTCCCGGAATAGAAGTGGTAATAGAGGTGCAGCCCGCGCAGCCGACGGGGCTTGTCGGTCAGGGCGAAGGTTTCCATCACGCCTCGGAAGCCGTAGTACGGACCGGTCCACAGGTTGGTGTAGACGTTCTCGTTGATCACCGGCGCGTAGTAATGGATGCCGCCGGATGTCGGGCGGATCAGCGGGTACAGGCCGGTGAGCGACGGGTAGGCGTTGGTCAGCGCGGTGTTGCCGCCGTTGACGTTGGTCAGGCCATTGTCGTACGCCCGCTGGATGGTGGCTGCGTCCGGCATGGCGTCACCGGACCAGAACACCATCTTCACCGGCTTCTGCGGCGTGGTCAGGTTCTGGTTGATGTAGGCCGTGGAGCCGGCGATCTCGCGATTGAAGTCCAGCTTGTCGTAGCCCGGAATCTTCATCATGTAGCCGTATTCGGGGTTGAAGTCCTCGCGCTTCTCCGCCACTTCCGGTTGCCAGAAGAACGGGTGACTGAAGGTGTGCGTCGCCACTTCGACCTTGGGGTCGGCGAAAATCTTTCTGGCGATGGGCTCCAGTTCACGGGCCAGGTGCGGGAACGCGCCGCGCGGCCCTACTTCGCCTTCGATCACCGACACCGAGGTCAGGAACGGATAAGGCTTGATGAAATCGCGCAGCACCAGGTCGCCGGAATACGGCGTGCCCACGGCCTCGGCACGGGACACGAAACCGTCGCCGTCGATGTGCACGGTCGCCACGCGTCGGCCGTTTTCCGTGGTGGTGTCCGGGCGCGGCATGGCAGGCAGGCGCAGGGCCTTCTGCAGGAACGCGAAGGGGTCGATGATCCAGCGACGCTGATCGGCTCCCTCCTCCACGACATAGGGTGACAGGGCGATGCCGCCCCACTCACCGATGGCCACCGGCGTGAAGATGCGCTGCTGGCTGTCACGGAGCGACAGCACAGGCGTCGGGCCGCCTTCCAGGGTGGTCAGCGACGGCAGATCGCGGGTGCGCAGGACCACCGGCGCCTCGAAGTTGCCGATGAGCGCAGCGTCCTGTTGGGCTACCTCAGCCTCGCCGGTCAACGGCGTGAAGGTACGGCGCAGGCCGAGGCGCCGAAGCACACCATCGTTCTCTACCGGCAGGCCGGCGAAAAACGCCAGCGGTACGTGCTCGTCAGCCCGCGCCACCAGCCACTGGTTGAACACCTGGCCGTTCTCGGGCGAGCCGCTGGTCATCCACACCACGACACCGGCGTACAGGCCGCTCATGGGTCGGTTCGGCAGTTGATCCGCCTCGAAATAATCGACGCGGTAACCCAGGTACTCCAGCAACCCACCGAGGTGCATATGCCCCGGGTTCTGGTACATCGCCCCCTCGCGCGGGTCGAAGATCAAGGCGATGCGCCGCGGCTGCACGTCGACGCTGCTCACACCCAGGTAATCCAGGTTCGGCACGGTGACGTACGGCACGAAACCTTCGCTCACCAGGCGAGTGGCCAGCTCCCGGGCCTCGTCACGACGGTCCGGCGGCAGGTATTCGATCGCCACCAGGGGGATGCCCTTGTCGCGCAGGGGCTGCAGGTGCAATTCCAGCCAGTCGCGATCCGCCTGCGGCACCACGCGGTAGGTACGGCGCTGTGCATCCCAACCGGCATGGATCGACTCGACGGCCACTGCCGCTGCCACGCCGGGTAGCTCGGGCAACACCTCGAAACCGCGATTGAAGAACAGCTTCAGATCTGGCTCACGGCGCTTCAATTCAGTCAGAAAGTCACGCAAGGCCGCGCGCTGAAGTTCATGCTCGGCGGCTGGCAGAAGTTGGAAGCTGTCCAATGTATCGAGGAACAACCCCGCATAACCGGCTTCACGCAATTCGCTGGCACGGCGCAACAAGTAATCGCGCCAGGCAGGAGAGGTCAACTGCATGACCTGACTGCCCCATGCCTTGTTCTGCACTGCACTTGCACCGCTGTTCGAGGCACTTCCGGTTACAGCAGCCAGGTCGCCGTCGAACTCGCCAATCGACAAATAGGCAAACGGCTCATTACCTTGCTTGCGCAGAAACGCCACGTCCTGCGCCTTGACATGGGAGGGCTCGAGCACGCTCCAGTCAAATTGGGCAAGTTCGGAAAAGGGCGGATTGGGGGCGTACCAGAACGCGACGCCTTGCGGACCGACAGGGGTCTGCCCTGCGGCCTGCGAAGCAGCGGCGGAGAATGCGGCACACAGAGCCAGCAGCCAGGCGAACGCACGAATGACCATCCGTTTGAACGGAGCATTCACCCTGAACGAGACAACAGCTGGCTCTTCCCCATGATGTAACGCGGCAACACCAAGCATGATTGTCTCAACAGAAACCGGAAGAAAATCCAAGAAATGAAGCGCGATTATTCATAAACAAATGGCCAGTACAAGCAAAATGCCTTCATTCACTTGAAAATAGATATGACAAATGCTTGACGTCAAGTTTGGCGTCAAAAAAACAATTTAATTAGCTTTTATATATCGAGATAAAAGTTTCAAAACACGCACTTATAACAATGCATTCAAGATGAATAACGTGCCGATATAAGAATCAAAAATCCCGTCGCATCAAGCAATTAGCAACTGCCGGAATACCGTCGCCTTCAATTGGCCGTATTCACTCCACGAGCCGCGCCCCACAAGCGACACCTGTAACTTCTCCATGACCGATATCGGTGCACCTGAGCTGTCCATTTTCCGCCGGCAGCGGCATTGCACCGAGGCCGTCTACTGGACGTCAGATCAGAGCACTTGCGCCAGGGGAACATGCAGCTTGTGGGTCAGGCTTTGCACCGCCTCCTGCGCCGACGACGTGACATAGCCACTTTCCAGCGCAAGCACCTGGTAGATACCACGGCGCAACATGTCCTGACTGAGGTCGGCGGATGCGCCACGGGTGGTGCAGAGGAAACGCACCCAGGACGTCATGATGATCCAGGCGTTCAGCGTCAGCGCCTCAATTTGCTGTGGGCTCATGCGCAGGATGCCGGCATCGACGAAGCCCTGGTAGATACGCTGGGCGTTCTCCAGGCAGCGCTGGGAAAACAGCCGGTAGCGCTCGGCCAGCTCGGCATCGCTTTCCAGCAGGTGCTCCAGGTCGCGGTGCAGGCAGCGGTAATGCCACATCGCGGCCAGCAGTGCCTCCAGGTAGAAGGTCTTGTCGTCGATGGTCAGCGCACGGTCCTGCGGCACCTGCAGGAAGCTGTCGACATGCGCCTCATACTGGCCGAACAGCTCGGCGATGATCGCCTGCTTGTTACGGAAGTAGTAATAGAGGTTACCGGGGGAAATCCCCAGGTGCGCGGCGATATGGTTGGTCGTGACGCTGCGTTCGCCCTGGGCATTGAACAGCTCCAGGCTGGCCTGAATGATGCGTTCTCGGGTTTTCTGCGGGGGCGCCATACGCAACTCGATCTCGACTCGACGATGAAAGAAACGCCCAGCGGGCGATCCGACAAAGGTACACGTGCACGCGCACAACGTGTTACCCCAACCTTGATCCAGAGCCTCGCGCCCACTTTTCGTTGGGGTGCGCCGGCAACGATGGCGCGCCATGCTATTTGACACATTAGAGTAATTGCTCTAAAAATCCAGCAACCCTACGAAAGCCGCGCCATCCACCTTGGATCAAGCGGATTTCCCGCTGGACTGCCGAGGAACCCGCCATGGTCGCCGACATCGCCTTTCTGGAACAAAGCCTGCAACAGAACAGACTCCAGCTCAGCCAGCTGGAGCACACCTTCAGTGGTCAGCGCCAGGCGTTCCAGGCCAACCCGATGCCTTCCGCCGAACAGCGCCAGCAGTGGCTCAAGGCCCTGCGCGAACTGCTGAGCAGCGAACGCGATGCGCTGATCCAGGCCATTTCCCAAGATTTCAGCAACCGTTCCGCCGATGAAACCCTGCTCGCCGAGCTGATGCCCAGCCTGCACGGCATCCACTACGCCAGCAAACGCCTGGGCAAATGGATGAAACCGTCGCGGCGCAGCGTGGGCATGCAGTTCATGCCGGCCTCGGCCAAGGTGATCTACCAGCCGCTCGGCGTGGTCGGCGTGATCGTGCCGTGGAACTACCCGCTGTTCCTCGCCATCGGTCCGCTGACCGGCGCCCTGGCAGCCGGCAACCGGGTGATGATCAAGATGAGTGAATCGACCCCTGCGACCTCGCAACTGGTCAAGGACCTGCTGGCGCGGATCTTCCCGGAAGACCTGGTCAGCGTGGTGCTCGGCGAGGCGGAAGTCGGCATGGCCTTCTCCAAGTTGCCGTTCGATCACCTGCTGTTCACCGGCGCCACCAGCATCGGCAAGCACGTGATGCGCGCCGCCGCCGAGAACCTGACCCCTGTGACCCTGGAACTGGGCGGCAAGTCGCCGGCCATCGTCTCCAAGGATGTGCCGCTGCAGGATGCCGCCGAGCGCATCGCCTTCGGCAAGACCCTGAACGCCGGACAGACCTGCGTCGCCCCGGACTACGTGCTGGTGCCCCACGACCGGGTCGACGGCTTCGTGGACGCTTACCGCAGTGCGGTGCTCGGCTTCTACCCGCAGCTCAAGGACAACCCCGACTACACAGCAATCATCAACGAGCGCCAGCAAAGCCGCCTGGACGGCTACCTCAGCGACGCGCAGAACAAGGGCGCCACTGTCGTCCCGTTGTTCAACGAGGGCCAGGGTCGACGCATGGCGCACAGCGTGCTGCTGAATGTCAGTGACGAGATGAAGGTCATGCAGGACGAAATCTTCGGCCCGCTGCTGCCCATCGTGCCCTACACCCACATCGAAGAAGCCTTCGCTTACATCAACCAGCGCCCACGACCACTGGCGCTGTATTACTTCGGCTACGAGAAAGGCGAACAGCAGCGCGTGCTGCATGAAACCCACTCCGGGGGGGTATGCCTGAACGACACCCTGCTGCACGTTGCCCAGGACGACATGCCCTTCGGCGGCGTCGGCCCCTCGGGCATGGGCCATTACCACGGCCACGAAGGCTTCCTGACCTTCAGCAAGGCCAAAGGGGTGTTCATCAAGCAGCGCTTCAACGCCGCCAAGCTGATCTACCCGCCTTACAACAAGGTGCTGCAGAAACTGGTCTACAAACTGTTCGTGCGTTGACCACAGGCCGCTCGCCCTTTTAAAGGGCGAGCACCGGGCCGCCCGCAAGGCCGGGCTCGGCACGCAATACCCTGCAGTGATCCCGCCACACGGCACTGGTGATAATAAAAATGATCGACACCACTGTTGAAACCGCGACCCTCTCGCGGCGCAATCTGCTCAAGGTCAGCCTGCTCGGCTCGGCCTTCCTCGCCACGGCCGGCCTGACCGCCACGCTCAGCGGCTGCTCGGCGAGCCACCCGCACACCGGCATGCTGATCCTGCGCAGCAGCGACCTGCCGTTTCTGCGCGCCCTGGTTCCGGTGATGCTCGAAGGCGCCGTAGCGCCCGAGGGCATGCCCAAGGCAGTGGAAGGCACGATTGCCAGCCTCGACCACGGCCTCAGCCACCTGTCGCCGGAGATGCTCAAGCTCACCGTGCAGCTGTTCGATGTGCTGTCGATGCCCATCACCCGCGGCCCGCTGACCGGCATCTGGGGCAGCTGGGAGCGGGCATCGAACGCCGATATCCAGGCCTTCCTCGACCGCTGGCAGAACAGTTCGCTGGACCTGTTGCAGATGGGGCACGCCTCGCTGCTGCAGCTGGTGATGATGAGCTGGTACAGCCGGCCGGAGTCCTGGGCGCACTGCGGCTACCCCGGCCCGCCTACAGTCTGACGGCTGGCTGCGCGTCGGCCAGGCGTCGTTGCAGGTGCGCTCGGACTGCTCATTTACAGCTCGTAAACTCCGCGTCCTCGCGCCCCAGCGCCTAGCCTGACTCTAGCTCGCTCAGCCTCGAATGCAGCGCAATCACAAGAAAGAGAGCCTTGAAATGCCTGTACCCGATAGCTTCAAAGAAGGCCTGGCCCGGGGTTGGAAGACCCACGACGGCTCGCGCCTGGACAACAACCTGACCCTCGAGGCCGACGTGGCGATCGTCGGCAGCGGGGCCGGTGGCGGTACCACGGCGGAAATCCTCAGTGCCGCCGGGCTCAAGGTGCTGCTGATCGAAGAAGGCCCGCTGAAGACCAGCAGCGATTTCAAGATGCTTGAAGACCAGGCCTACGCCAACCTGTACCAGGAAGGCATCGGCCGCATGAGCAAGGACGGCGCCATCACCATCATGCAGGGGCGTGCGGTCGGCGGGTCGACCCTGATCAACTGGACCTCGAGCTTTCGCACCCCTGAACCGACCCTGGAACACTGGGCGCGGGAGCACGGGGTCAAGGGCCACAGCGCGGAAGAGATGGCTCCCTGGTTCGAGCGCATGGAGCAACGCCTGGGCGTCGCGCCCTGGGCGGTGCCACCGAACGCCAACAACGACGTGATCCGCAGCGGCTGCGAAAAGCTCGGCTACGAATGGAAGACCATTCCGCGCAACGTGCGCGGCTGCTGGAACCTCGGCTACTGCGGCATGGGCTGCCCCACCAACGCCAAGCAATCGATGTTGGTCACCACCATTCCGGCGACCCTGGAAAAAGGCGGCGAGCTGCTGTACCTCGCCCGCGCCGACAAGCTGCTGATCGAGGGCGACAAGGTGGTCGGCCTGCAGTGCCTGGGCATGGATGAGCGCTGCGTGGCACCCAACGGCCACACCATCACCGTAAAGGCCCGGCACTACGTGCTGTCCGGCGGGGGCATCAACACCCCCGGGCTGTTGCTGCGCTCCAATGCCCCCGACCCCTATGAGCGCACCGGCAAACGTACCTTTCTGCACCTGGTGAATTTCTCCGCCGCGCAGTTCGAGCAGGTTATCAACCCCTTCCACGGCGCCCCGCAATCGGTCTACACCGACCACTTCCAGTGGGACGACGGCACTGCAGGACGCCTTTCCTACAAGCTCGAAGTGCCGCCCCTGCAACCGGCCCTGACCGCCACCCTGCTCGGCCGCTTCGGCATCGATAACGCCCTGCGCATGGAGCAGTTGCCGCACACCAACGTGATGTTGGCGCTGCTGCGCGACGGCTTCCACCCGGACAGCGCCGAAGGCAAGGTGGAGCTGCGCGGCGACGGCAGCCCGGTACTCGACTACCAGATGACCGACTACACCTGGGACGGCGTCAAGCGCGCCTTCCACAGCATGGCCGAGATCCAGCTCGCGGCCGGCGCCAAGGCAGTGATGCCGCTGCATGCCGACGCCACGTACGTGAAGACCGCTGCCGAAGCCAAGGCGCTGATCGACGGCCTCGACCTGGCGCTGTACCGCACGCGTCTGGGCAGCGCCCACGTGATGGGCGGCTGCTCCATGGGCGAAGATCCGCAGCACGCGGTCACCGATAGCCTGGGGCGCCACCACCAGTTGCGCAACCTGTCGATCCACGACGGCTCGCTGTTCCCGACCAGCATCGGTGCCAACCCGCAATTGTCGGTGTACGGCCTCACCGCCAAGCTGGCCACGGCCCTGGCCGGGCGCCTGACCTGAGGGCACGAACGTGACGAGCAAAGTCATCGCAGGTCTGCTGATCATCGCCGGCATCATCCACCTGCTGCCGCTCAGCGGCGTGCTGGGTGCAGAACGCCTGGCCACGCTGTACGGCCTGTCGTTCGACGAGCCGAATACGCTGATCCTGATGCGCAGCCGCGCCGTGCTGTTCGGTCTGCTCGGCGCCCTGCTGGTCTATGCAGCCTTTCGCCCGGACCTGCAGGCCGTGGCCCTGATCGGCGGCCTGATCAGCGTGCTGTCGCTCCTCTTCGTGGCCTGGAGCAGCCCCGGTTACAACGAGGCCATCCGCCGAGTGGTGATCGCCGACTGGGTTGCCCTCGCCTGCCTGCTGCTCGCCGCGATCCTGTATGCCGTCAACCATGGGAACAGGTGAAACGTCAGCTCGACTTGGCCGCCGGGGATCGCTGCGCTACCATCCGACTCCCTTTCGATCCGCCAGGACGTCACGATGAATCGAGTGTTATACCCAGGCACCTTCGACCCCATCACCAAGGGCCATGGAGACTTGGTCGAGCGCGCCGCACGTCTGTTCGACAGCGTGGTCATCGCGGTGGCCGCCAGCCCGAAGAAAAACCCGCTGTTCTCCCTGGAGCAACGCGTCGAACTGGCCCGGGAAGTCACCAAGCACCTGCCGAACGTCGAAGTGGTGGGCTTCTCCACGCTGCTGGCGCATTTCGCCAAGGAGCAGGGTGCCAACGTCTTCCTGCGCGGTCTGCGTGCGGTGTCGGACTTCGAATATGAATTCCAGCTGGCCAACATGAACCGGCAGCTGGCGCCGGACGTGGAAAGCCTGTTTCTCACGCCGTCGGAAAAGTATTCCTTCATTTCCTCGACCCTGGTGCGTGAAATCGCCGCACTGGGCGGCGACATCTCGCAGTTCGTCCATCCGGCCGTGGCGAGCGCCCTGACCGAGCGTTTCAAGCGCTGATCTCGTCCCCAGCCTGAGTACCGCTCACCGCTCAGGCTGGCCCGCGGCATGGCGCCTGCCCTGACAATCCGGCACAATTCGCCCAGCGTTGTTGCCCACTGTCTGTAAGGTGCCGTGGTGGCTCACCACGGCAGGAGCGTTTAGTTCATGTCCCTGATCATCACCGACGATTGCATCAATTGCGACGTCTGCGAGCCCGAGTGCCCCAATGCGGCGATCTCCCAAGGTGAGGAGATCTACGTGATCGACCCCAACCTGTGTACCGAATGCGTGGGCCACTACGACGAGCCGCAGTGTCAGCAGGTGTGCCCGGTGGACTGCATCCCCCTCGACGAAAACCGCGTCGAGACCAAGGACCAGCTGATGCAGAAGTACATGAAACTCACCGGAAAGGCCTGACGCCCGTGATCCAGGCGCGCCGCAGCACCCGCTGGCACACCCTCGCCGGCTCGCTGTTACTGCTGCTCACCCTCGGCCTCCACGCCGCTGAACAACCCGGCAGCTCGGCCATCGCTACCGCCCACCCCGCCGCCACCGTCGCGGGCCAGGAAACCCTGGCCCTGGGCGGCAACGCCTTTGACGCTGCCGTGGCCATCAGTGCCGCCCTGGCGGTCGTCGAGCCCTATGGCTCGGGCATTGGCGGCGGCGGGTTCTTCCTGCTGCGCGAAGCCGGCGACACCCCGACCTACCGCTTCATCGATGCCCGGGAACGGGCGCCACTGAAGGCCCATGCCGACCTCTACCGGCGCGATGGCGAGGTGCAGAAGCACCTGTCGCTCAATGGCGCCCTGGCCGCTGCGATTCCCGGCCTGCCTGCCGCCCTGGTGGACCTGGCCCAACGCTTCGGGCGCCTGCCGCTGCGCGACTCCCTGGCACCGGCGATCCGCCTGGCCCACGACGGCGTGGGTATCGACCGGGTCTACCGGGAACGCGCACGCTGGCGCCTCGATGCACTGCGCGATGACCCGGAAAGCGCGCGCATCTTCCTCGACGACGGCGACGTGCCGGAAGAATTCGGCCTGCTGCGCCAGCCTGAACTGGCCCGCACCTTGGAACACCTGGCCCGCGATGGTCACGCTGGGTTCTACGGCGGTGAAAGCGCCGAGAAGCTGGTGATGGGCGTGCAGGCCGCCGGCGGCATCTGGACCCTGCGCGACCTGCGCGAATACAGCATCGTCGAGCGCGAGCCGCTGCGGGTCGAGCTGGCCGACCAGCGCCAGTTGATCAGCGCCCCGCCACCCTCCGCTGGCGGCCTGATCCTGGCCCAGAGCCTGCTGACCCTGCAGCACCTGCCCTGGCGCGAGGCCGACACCGTGCAGCGCACCCACTATGTGGCGGAAACCCTGCGCCGCGCCTATCGGGATCGCGGCCTGCTGGGCGACCCGGACTTCGTGGAAAATCCCCTCGAAAAACTGCTCAGCCCCGCTTATCTGGAGCATTTGCGCCAAGGTATCCAGGCCGACCAGGCCACCCCCAGCGCCAGCCTGCCGCCGGCCGGCACCTGGCACGAGGGCGACCACACCACGCATTTCTCGGTGCTGGATGCCGAGGGCAATGCAGTGGCGGCGACCCTGTCGATCAACCTGCCCTTCGGCGCGGCCTTCACCGTGCCGGGCACCGGGGTGCTGCTCAACGATGAGATGGACGATTTCGCCGCCAATGTGCAGGGCAGCAACGCCTATGGCCTGGCCGGCAGCCACGCCAACGCCATCGCCGCCGGCAAGCGCCCGCTGTCGAGCATGAGCCCGACCTTCATCGAGAGCCCCAGTGAGTTCACCAGTTTCGGCACCCCGGGCGGCAGTCGCATCCCGAGCATGGTGCTGCTGTCCATCCTCGACTACCTGGACGGCAAGCCGGTGACGCACTGGCCGGCCGTGGCGCGCTACCACCACCAGTACCTGCCGGATGTGATCGAACACGAGCCCGGCACCTTCACCCCGGAGCAGGCCGCAGCGCTGCAGGCCCGCGGTCATCAGCTCAAGTCGGTGGACCGTCAGTACGGCAACCAGCAGGTGCTGTTCTGGCAGAAGCAGGCCCAGCGTGTCGAAGCCGCCAGCGATCCACGGGGCATCGGCACCAGCGCCGTCTCGCCCGCCCCATAGCCCGCTTCAGGGCAGCTGAATCAGGCTGCCCTCGTCACTGCCCATGCGCCGCAACTCGCGGAACAGGACCTGCTCCTCGCCCAGCAGCAACACATTGCGCAGGCTCTGGAAGATGCGGCTGGCATAACCCAGGTCGTTCATCAGCGAGCTGGTTTGCTGGCCATCCAGGCCGCCGCTGCGCACCGCGGCGAACAGACGCTGACGAAACTGCCCGTCGAACTCCGCCGCCTGCCCGTCCAGCCAGCGCAGGCGCTGCTGCCAGGCCTCCTCCGGCCAATCCGCGCGAGCCAGCTCACGCACCTCGTGCAGGGTCGACAGCAGATGACGACGCAGGTCCAGGTAGGCATCGCGCACCGGAGACGGCGGCGCATCGAGGTAGTGCCCCAGGTTCTTCTGCAGGTGCTTGGCATCCTTGACCGCATCCACCAGCTGCAGCGCTGCCAGCTGGCAGCTGACCCAGAACTGCTGGTGCGCCTCGTCCATGGGCTGCTCCATGCGCCCCATGAAACTCAGCAGGTCGCCGTAGACGCCCTTGATGTGCTGCCGGTACAGGTACTCGGCCTCGACGCCCTCGCGGGCCGGTCGTGCCTGCAACACCGCATCATCGGCCTTGGCCCGCGCCAGCTGGTCAACCGGCAGGTACAGCGCATGGCAGATCACCTCCAGGCTCAAGCGCCCAAGGTGCCCGAGCTCCTGCACCACCGCGCCGGACGCAGCTTCCACCGAATCCAGGGACCGCTCGTTGAGATAGCGCGCGCGGGTTGGCTCGGGCGCTGTCTGCACGGCGGGTGTCAGTTCGGTGATCAACACCGCCGGTTCCGGGCGTTCCGGCAACCAGCGAATCAGGTAACGCGCCAGCCGCCCCTGCCAGGGCCAGAACAGCGCCACGCCCATGGCGTTGAACAGGGTATGGAACATCGCAAGCTGAATCAGGCTGTTATCGCCCAGGCCCAACGGCTCGGCCATGGCGTGCACCAGCCAGGCCAGGGGTTCCAGCAACGTGAACGCGAGCAGGCCGGTGAGCACGTTGAACAGCACATGGGCCAGGGCCAGGCGCTGGCCGCTGCGGTTACCGCCCAGGGAGCCGACGAAGGCCGTGGTGACGCTACTGCCGATGTTCGAGCCGATGGCGATGGCCAGGCTCTGGCCCAGCTCCAGCTGCCCGCCGGCCAGGGCCGCCAGGGTCAGCATCAGCGTGGCGTGGCTGGATTGCAGGACCACCGTGATCAGCATGCCGATGCCGGTGAACAGCAAGGCGCCCATCACGCCTTCGGCTTGCAGGCTGCTCATGTCCAGGCCATCGCCAAAGCTGGCGAAACCGTCCTTGATCTGGTCGATGCCGAGGAAAATGAAAGCGATGCCCAGCACGATGCGCCCGGCGGCCTTGCTCTTGGCACCGAAGAAGCCGGCCAGCACCCCGAAGACCAGCAACGGCAGGGCCAGGGGGCTGAGGCTGAGGTTCTGTCCCGCCAGCGCCAGCAGCCAGATGCCACTGGTGGCGCCCAGGTTGGCGCCGAACAGAATGGCAATACCGCCCGCAAGCTGGATCAGGCCCGTGCTGATGAAGGCGATCGTGAGCAGAGAAACCAGCGTGCTGGACTGCAGCAACAGGGTGCCACCGACGCCGAACAGCAGGCTCTTGAACGGAGTCGCGGTGCTGCGCGCCAGCACCTGTTCCAGCTTGCTGCCGGCCAGTTGTCGCAGCCCTTCCTCCAGGCACTGCATGCCGAACAGGAAAATGGCGAGACCGCCGCACAGCTGCAGCCAGCCGGCGCTGAGCCAGAACGAGGCGATCAATCCCATCGTCACCAGCAGCAGGGTGATCCAACGCAGGTATTTCATTGCCACCGTCCTGTCCTTTTAGCGGGGCCCAAATGAAAACGGCCTCTCGCCCGGCGAGGGCGAGAGGCCGCATGAAACAGAAGCGGAGGAGATCAGTCCCGATTGTAACCACTGGACGTGCAGCCCAGGCAGCGTACGAACGCTTCCTTGCCAGGCTCGACGACCAGGGCATGGCCGGCTTCGCCGACGTTACCGCCCAGGGCGGTGAACGGCAGGCTGACCACAAATGCGACGGCGCCAATGGCGGTTGCACCGATCAGCAGCGGGCGGGCGATCAGCAAGTCACCAAGCATTGAAAAGGCCTTGGGGGCCCCAACGGTATAGGCGGGGTCACCACTTGTGTTCTGCTGAACCACTTCAGCCTGCGCCGGCAACGCCAGCAGGCCAGAGGTCAGCGCCAGGACAGCAGCGATTGAGCGAAACAGTTTCATGGGGCGATCCTTCAGCTATTAGGAGGCAGTGAACCTAACTATAACAGTGCTCTGGCAATTGTCAGCGTGACGGCCGTCAATCGCCATGAAAGGCGTACTGAGGCTTTTTTGGCACAAAGGGGCGGTAGAACGCGAGAATTTTCCGTAAATCCCCTGTTTCATCGCCACTGGGCCAGAAGGTCGGCCCGATCACCACACGCCGGTTCTGGAAATCCAGCGCCCCCAGCACGATGGGCACGCCCGCCCCACGGGCGATGTGGTAGAAGCCCATCTTCCAGCGTTCGACCTTCTTGCGTGTACCCTCAGGCGACAGCACCAGGACGAATTGCTCATGCTCGTGGAAGGCCTGGATCGCCTGATCCACGGTATTGCCCTGCTGCTCGCGGCGAATGGCGATCCCGCCCCAGCGCCGGAGCACCGAGCCGAACGGCGGCTGAAAGATCGTGTGCTTGCCGAACCAGCGGGCATTCAGGCGCAGCACGAACTTCACCGCGAGGAAGATGACGAAATCCCAATTGGAGGTGTGGTGCGCGCCGATGGCGACGAATTTGTCGAGCCTGGGCAGCTCACCCTCAATGCGCCATCCCATGCAGCGCAGGACCGTACGCCCAACCCACTCAGTCAGCGGGCTGCGGGGCAGGTAGTTACCGGACATCGAACACCCTCGGTATCTCTTGTTGTTGTATTGGTACGTTGTCTACACGCTCAACGCTGGCAGCGCGGGCAGTACACGCTGGCGCGCTGGCCCAGTTTCACTTCGCGCAGGGTGCTGCCACACACTTTGCAGAATTCCCCGCCACGTCCGTAGGCGAACAGTTCCTGCTGGAAATAACCCGGCTGGCCATCGCCGCCGACGAAGTCGCGCAGTGTGGTGCCGCCTCGCTCGATGGCGTGGGCCAGGATGCGTTTGATCTCCACGGCCAGCCGCAGGTAACGCGCCCGGGACACGGTATTGGCTTCGCGGCGCGGGTCGATGCCAGCGGCGAACAGCGCTTCGGTGGCGTAGATGTTGCCGACGCCGACCACTACGGCGTTGTCCATGATGAACGGCTTGATCGCCATCGAACGCCCGCGGGACAGCTGGAACAGCCGCTCGCCATCGAACAGCGCAGTCAGCGGCTCCGGCCCCAGCTTGATGAGCAACTCGTGCTGCAGCGGATCGGCGCTCCAGAGCAGCGCACCAAAACGGCGCGGGTCCGTGTAGCGCAGCGAGAGCCCTGACTCCAGCTCGATATCCACATGCTCGTGCTTGGCCGCCGGCAGCCCGGATTCGACCAGGCGCAAACTGCCGGACATGCCCAGGTGGCTGATCAGGCTGCCGGTCTCGGCCTTGATCAGCAGGTATTTGGCCCGGCGCGACACGCCCTCGATGCGCTGCCCGGACAGGCGGATATCCAGGTCTTCCGGAATCGGCCAGCGCAGGCGGCGCTCACGCACAACCACACGGCTGACGCGCTGGCCTTCCAGGTAGGGGGCGATGCCCCGGCGGGTGGTTTCGACTTCTGGCAATTCAGGCATGGACGGTCAATCGGTTGTCACGGCGGGCCGCCACAGTAGCAAAATTGCCCGGGGGCGACGAGCCAGCCGCTAAGCGGCTCCCAGCTCGCGGATGCTCTCGCGCAGGTTCTCGAAGTCGTAGTCGGACAGCCCCACGTACTCCAGTACCCGTTGCTCGATGCTCAGCCACTCGTGGTCCTCGGTCTGGTTGCCGAGGATGCGGTGGCTCTCGCAGATGTGTTCGGCCATTTTCAGGATCGCCAGCAGCGTCTTGAGCTGGGCGTCCCCCGCCTCGTCGCTGAAGATCGACAGGGCGTTGTGGTGGCTGGCGATCGCCTCGCACAGGTGCAGCGGCAGGTTCCACGACTTGGCCGTGAAGTAACCGACCACCGCGTGGTTGGTGTTGAGCAGGCGATTTTCCGTGTCGACCACGCGGACCTCGGCGCTGGCGCTGTAATAGGCCTCCTCCAGAACGGTCATGTAGTCGGGGAAGCGCTTGACCATCAGCGGGATGCCGCAGTTGTGGAACAGCCCCAGGGTGTAGGCCTCGTCTGGCGAGTGGTAGCCGATACGCTTGGCCAGGGTCAGGCAGGTCATGGCCACGTCCTGGGCGGTGTCCCAGAAGCGGTTGAGGGTGACGATCGCCTCGTCGCTCAGCTCGCCCTTGATCGACTGGGCGTTGATCAGGTTGATCACCGTGTCGCAGCCCAGCAGGTTCACCGCCTGCTGGATCGAGGCGATCCGGTTGGTCAGGCCGAAGAACGGCGAATTGACGATCTTCAGCAGCGCCCCCGACAGGCCCGGGTCCTGGCTGATCAGCCGGGCGATGGCCTTCAGGTCGGGGCTGGGCATGACCTGCTCCATCTGCAGGTCGACCATGATCTGCGGCTGCGGCGGCACGCTGATGCCCTGCAGGGCTTTCTGGATCTGTTCGGGGGATACGTGCTTGGCCATGGCAATGAGTGCGAAAGCGGATTGAACCGCGAGTCTAACCCGAGGACCTGGCGATTTGCTGCCATCCCTTTGTCTGAACTTTCCGGGCAGGTCCGGTCGGAGCTTTAACCACCCGCTGAAAAGAGGATCATCCAATGACTCACTCTCTGACAGGCAAGCGCATCGCCCTGCTGGTTACCGACGGCTTCGAACAGGTCGAACTCACCGAGCCCAAAAAAGCCCTGGAAGAGGCTGGTGCCACGACCGAGATCCTGTCGAGCGGCACCGGCCAGGTCCGTGGCTGGCACCACGACACGCCGGGCGACCTGTTCGATGTGGACAAGACGTTCGAACAGGCCCGCATCGACGATTACGACGCCCTGCTGCTGCCGGGCGGGGTGTTCAATTCCGACCAGATCCGCTGCGTGCCCGAGGCACAGGAACTGGTCAAGGCCGCCGCCAAGGCTCACAAGACCATCGCGGTGATCTGCCACGGTGCCTGGCTGCTGGTATCCGCCGACCTGGTCAAAGGCAGGACCCTGACCAGCTGGAGCTCGCTGCAGGATGACATCGTCAACGCCGGCGGCTACTGGACCGACAAGGCAGTGGTCAAGGACGGCACGCTGATCAGCAGCCGCACCCCGGATGACCTTCCGGCATTCAACCAGGAGTTGATTGCCTCCCTCGCGGCCTGAGCAATCGCGCAGGCAAGCCGCCGTTCAGGCAGGCGACTGGGCTATAATTCCGCTCTTTTTTCCGGAGAGCCACAATGTCCCTGCCCAGCTTGCGCCTGAAAGCCAATGCCGATCGACGCCTGCGCGCCGGCCACCTGTGGGTCTACAGCAACGAAATCGACGTCGCCGCCACGCCGCTGAACGGCTTTGCCCCCGGCGCCCAGGCCGTGCTCGAAGCCGCCGGTGGCAAGCCCCTGGGCATCGTCGCGGTCAGCCCGAACAACCTGATCTGCGCCCGCCTGCTGTCGCGCGACGTCAAGCATGTGCTGGACAAGTCGCTGCTGGTGCACCGCCTCAACGTGGCCCTGAGCCTGCGCGAGCGGCTGTTCGACAAGCCCTGCTACCGCCTGGTCTACGGCGACTCCGACCTGCTTCCGGGCCTGGTGGTCGACCGTTTCTTCGACATTCTCGTGGTGCAACTGGCCTCGGCCACCATGGAACAGCACAAGGACGACGTGCTCGCCGCGCTGGTCCAGGTGATCAAGCCCAGCGGCATCCTGCTCAAGAACGATTCGGCCGCCCGTGACGCCGAAGGCCTGGAGCGTTACGTCGACACCCCGTTCGGCGTGGTGCCGGAGTGGGTCGCCCTGGAAGAGAACGGCGTGAAATTCGAAGCGCCGGTCATCGAAGGGCAGAAGACCGGCTGGTTCTATGACCACCGCATGAACCGTGCGCGCCTGGCACCCTACGTCAAAGGCAAGCGCGTACTTGACCTGTTCAGTTACATCGGCGGCTGGGGCGTGCAGGCCGCGGCGTTCGGCGCCAGCGAAGTGTTCTGCGTGGACGCCTCCGCCTTCGCCCTGGACGGCGTCGAGCGCAACGCCACGCTCAACGGCTTCGCCGAGAAGGTGACCTGCGTTGAAGGTGACGTGTTCGCCGCCCTGCGCGAACTCAAGTCCGCCGAAGAGCGCTTCGACGTGGTAATCGCCGACCCACCCGCCTTCATCAAGCGCAAGAAGGACCACAAGAACGGCGAGGCCGCCTACCGCCGCCTCAACGAGACCGCCATGCGCCTGCTCAACAAGGACGGCATCCTGGTCAGCGCCAGCTGCTCCATGCACCTTGAAGAAGACAATCTGCAGAACATCCTGCTGACCAGCGCCCGTCACCTGGACCGCAACATCCAGTTGCTCGAACGCGGTGCCCAGGGCCCGGACCATCCGGTGCACCCGGCAATCGCCGAGACCCGCTACATCAAGAGCCTGACGGTCCGCCTGCTGCCCAACAGCTGACGGCCTGACACCGGTGCGTGCCGCTGCAGCGGCCGTACCGGACCGACGCACCGCCTTGGCCACTCCAGCCAGGCGAGTGCTACCGGGTTGCACCACCAAGGTGCGTGTCGCGTGGTGCTTCTTACCCCACCAGTGTTACCCCTGCCCACACCCTCCCCTGCATGAACGCCAGCCTCGACTAGACTCAAAGGCCATGGCAGAGCCTTCCCGTGCCTTTTCCGCTGGGCTGGCGTGCTTATTGCTTTTCGCTATTTGATAACAACTGCTTGCACGCACCGCGAGACGGTTGAGGGGACAGTCAGGCCGCGCCACAAGCGAGCGCCTGTTTTGATGGGAAGTTGGGGAGGGTTATGGCTGATCAGGCTGGGGACAAACCGTTCCTGCAATTCACCAATGTGAAAAAGACCTACGACCACAAGAATCTGGTGGTCAAGAACTTCAACCTGGATGTGGCCAAGGGGGAGTTCATCACCCTGCTCGGTCCCTCCGGCTCGGGCAAAACCACCTGCCTGATGATGCTCGCCGGTTTCGAAGACGTGACCAGTGGCGAGATCCTGATCAACGGCCGCCCGGTCACCAGCATCGCGCCCTACGACCGCAACATCGGCATGGTCTTCCAGCAATACGCGCTGTTCCCGCACATGACCATCCGCGAGAACCTCGCCTACCCGCTGAAGATCCGCAAACTGCCCAAGGATGAAATCCGCGCCAAGGTCGATGAATACCTCGCCCTGGTCGAGTTGCAGGCCTTCGGCGGCCGCTACCCCGGGCAATTGTCCGGCGGCCAGCGCCAGCGTGTGGCACTGGCCCGTGCACTGATCTTTGCCCCCGATATCGTGCTGATGGACGAACCCCTCGGCGCCCTCGACAAGAAACTGCGCGAGCAGATGCAGTTCGAGATCAAGCGCCTGCACGACCAGCTCGGCTTCACGGTGATCTACGTCACCCACGACCAGACAGAAGCGCTGACCATGAGCGACCGCATCGCCGTGTTCAACAACGGCGTGGTCCAGCAATGCGCGCCGCCCCACGTGCTCTACGAGCGCCCGGCCAACCTGTTCGTGGCCGATTTCATCGGCGAGAGCAACAAGCTCAGCGGCATCATCGAATCGGTCGGCGACGACACCGTGTCCGTGCGCCTCAGCGACGGCGTGGTGGTCAGCGCCCTGAAGGCCAACTGCACCGAAGTCGGCCTGCCGACCACCGTGTCGGTACGCCCGGAAAAGCTCACCTTCACCGACCGCCTGGGCGCCTCTGGCAATCAGGTCAAAGCGCACTTCGTCACCCGCCACTATGTCGGCGAATACATTCGTTACCACTTCGAAACCGCCGACGGCACCGAGCTGGTGGTGAAGAACCTGAACGACAGTTCAGCCCCTCAATTCAGCGCCAGGGATGAGGTTGCCCTGGCCTGGCTGCCGGAAGACAGCCAGGCCCTGGATCGACCGGTGGTCATCGCGACGCCTTAACACCACAACAACAGGAATGGAGCACAGCAATGGCTAGATCACTGACCACCCGCTTTTCCACCCTCGCACTGGCAGCCGCACTGGGCACAGCGTCCTTCGCTGCCGGCGCGGCGGACAGCCTGACCGTCGTGTCATGGGGCGGTTCCTACGGTGCGGCGCAGAAAAAACACGTCATCGACCCGTATCAGAAGGAAAGCGGAGTCAAGGTACTGTTCGAGGATTACTCCGGCGGCGTTGCAGAAATCAAGGCACAGGTCGAGTCCGGCAACATCCAGTGGGACGTGGTCGACTTCGAGGTGATCGACCTCGAGCGCGCCTGCTCCGAAGGCCTGCTGGAAACCCTCGACCATAGCGTTCTGCCGGCCGGCATCGACGGCGTCTCGGCCGACAAGGACTTCATCCCCGAAGCCCTGGCCAGCGAGTGCGCAGTCGGCAACATCGTCTGGTCGGTGGTATTCGCCTACAACCAGAAAACCATCGGCGACACCAAGGCCGCGAGCATCGAAGACTTCTTCGACGTCGCCAAGATCCCCGGCAAGCGCGCCATGCGCAAACGCCCGCAGGTGAACATGGAGTGGGCCCTTATGGCAGACGGCGTCGCCCCTGAGGACGTCTACGAAGTCCTGGCCACCCCGGAAGGCCAGCAGCGCGCCTTCGACAAACTGGCCAGCATCAAGAAAGACATCGTCTGGTTCGACTCCTGGTCCCAGGCGCCGCAACTGCTGAACGACGGCGGTGCGGTGCTGGTGCAATCGGCCAACGGCCGCTTCTACGACGCCATCGTGCAGGAGAAGAAACCGTTTGAAATCGTCTGGGACGGCCACGTCTACGACCTCGACGCCTGGGCCATCGTGAAAGGCTCGAAGAAGAAAGACCTGGCCATGGAGTTCATCAAGTACGCCACTGGCTCCAAGCCGCTGGCCGGTATGCCGGACGTCGCCTACGGCCCGACCCGCAAATCGTCCATGCCGCTGGCCGACCAGACCGCCGCACCGCACCTGCCGACCGCCCACCTCGACAAGGGCATCCAGGCCGGCTCCGAGTTCTGGGCCGACTACGGTGAGTCGCTGGGCGAGAAGTTCAACGAGTGGCTGCTGAAGTAACCGCCATTCCCTCCTCTCCCCACAGGCTATCTGTGGTAGGGGCTTCAGCCGCGACCATCGCTGCTGAAGCCCCTACCACGGATGCCCGGACTCACTGGGAAGATGCTGATATCGGAGTAACGTCTTGTCATCCCTGACCACCCACGAAGCCGGCCAGGCTGCCAGCGCCCGCCGCAAGAAACGCCTCACCGCCTTTCTGTTCGTGGTGCCGCTGCTGGCCTTCATTTTGCTGACCTTCGTCGCCCCCATCGGCAGCATGCTGTGGCGCAGCGTGCACCACCCGACGGTGGCCGAACTGATTCCGCTGACCCTGGCCGAACTCGAACGCTGGGAAGATCACAAGCAACTGCCGGACGAGCAGACCCTGCAGGTCTTCGCCGGCGAACTGCATGGGCTCAACGAACAGCGCCTGTCCGGCAAGCTCTCCGAGGAGTTCAACCGCGCCTATACGGGCATGTCCAGCGTGGTCAAATCCACGGCGCGCCGCGTCGGCCGCCTGGACGCCGACGAGCTGCAGACCCAGGGCGTCGAAACCCTGCTCGAAGCCCATCGCAACTGGAAAAAACCCGAGCTGTGGTATGCCATCCAGCGCGCGGGCCAGGTCTACACCTACGACTACTACCTGACGGCCCTGGACCTGGAGCTGCATCCGGAACAAGGCTTGCAGGTGCGTGAAGACACGCAGATCTACCTGCAGCTCTACAGCAAGACCCTGAGCATGGCCCTGGTCATCACCCTGCTCTGCGCGGTGCTCGGTTATCCGCTGTCCTACTTCCTGGCCAACCTGCCGGAAAACCGTGCCAACCTGCTGCTGGTGCTGGTACTGCTGCCGTTCTGGACCTCGCTGCTGGTGCGCACCACGGCGTGGATCGCGCTGCTGCAGACCAATGGCGTGATCAACTCGTTCCTGCTCAGCCTGGGCCTGATCAACCAGCCCTTCGAGATGCTCTACACCTCGTTCGCCACGGTGGTGGCAATGACCCACATCCTGCTGCCGTTCATGATCCTGCCGCTGTACAGCGTGATGCGCGGCATCGACCCCAGCTACCTGCGCGCCGCCCTGTCGCTAGGCGCACGGCCGATCCCGGCCTTCGCCCGGATCTACTTCCCGATGACCCTGCCGGGCCTCAGCGCCGGCGCGCTGCTGGTGTTCATCATCTCGGTCGGCTACTACATCACCCCGGCACTGGTCGGCGGCACCGATGGCCAGATGATCAGCAACATCATCGCCTTCCACATGCAGCGCTCGAACAACTGGGAGCTGGCCGCCGCACTGGGTTCGCTGCTGCTGGGCCTGATCCTGCTGCTCTACTGGGTGTACGACCGCTTCGTCGGCGCCAGCAACATCAAACTGGGATGAACCAACGATGAAATTGCCCAGCTACTACGGATTCTGGCACCACCTCGGTGCCTGGCTGCTGAAGACCAGCTCCTGGCTGGTCCTGCTGTTCCTGATCCTGCCGATCCTGGTCATCGTGCCGCTGTCGTTCAACGCCGAGCCGTTCTTCAGCTTCACCGAAGGCATGCTCACCCTGCAGCCCGAGGCCTACTCGCTGCGCTGGTACCGGGAAGTCTTCAGCGACCCGAAATGGATCCTGGCGATCCAGAACAGCTTCTTCATCGGCATCTTCGCCACCCTGCTGGCCACCGTGCTCGGCACCTGTGCCGCGGTCGGCCTGGCCCGCGACGAGATGCCGTTTCGCCGGCTGATCACCGCCCTGCTGCTGTCACCGATGATCGTGCCGCTGATCATCACCGCCGCCGGCATGTTCTTCTTCTACTCGGACCTGGGCCTGGCCGGTAATTACCTGGGGGTGATCCTTGCCCACGCCGCCCTGGGCACGCCGTTCGTGATCATCACCGTGACCGCCACCCTGAGCGGCTTCGACTACTCCCTGGCCCGCGCCGCGCTGAACCTGGGCGCCACGCCGATCCGGGTGTTCTTCGACATCATCATGCCGCTGATCCGCCCCGGGGTGATTTCCGGCGCACTGTTCGCCTTCATTACCTCGTTCGACGAAGTGGTGGTGATCCTGTTCATGGCCGGCCCGCAGCAACGCACCATTCCCCGGCAGATGTTCTCGGGCCTGCGCGAGCAGATCAACCCGAGCATCCTGGCCATCGCCACCCTGCTGATCCTGGTGTCGATCGCCCTGCTGGTAACCATCGAACTGCTGCGCCGCCGCTCCGAACGCATGCGCGGCATCGAGATTCCTACCTGACACGGCGCCCTGCCATCGTCTCGCGCTTTCACCCATACGCCGCCTGGGGATAGAATCGGTCCATTCCTGCCCCACCCCAGGCGGATTCGTGAGCCGGCCGAGCCAGCGGTGATCCCGCCCAGCCTCCGGCCCCCCAAGCTCAGGCAAACCGCCATTTGCGTTTGCCAGCGGCGTGCAGCGCGCTCACCATACCCATACAGCGGGTCGAAACCCGTCACCTGACAAGCCTCAGCAGGACCAACCGCCATGCCTGATTACCGCTCGAAAACCTCCACCCACGGCCGCAACATGGCCGGTGCCCGTGCCCTGTGGCGTGCCACCGGGATGAAGGACGAGGACTTCAAGAAGCCGATCATCGCCATCGCCAACTCCTTCACCCAGTTCGTGCCCGGCCACGTGCACCTGAAGGACCTGGGTCAGCTGGTCGCCCGCGAGATCGAAAAAGCAGGCGGCGTGGCCAAGGAATTCAACACCATCGCCGTCGACGACGGCATCGCCATGGGCCACGACGGCATGCTGTATTCGCTGCCGAGCCGCGAAATCATCGCCGACTCCGTGGAGTACATGGTCAACGCCCACTGCGCCGACGCCATCGTCTGCATCTCCAACTGCGACAAGATCACCCCCGGCATGCTGATGGCCGCCCTGCGCCTGAACATCCCGGTGATCTTCGTCTCCGGCGGGCCGATGGAAGCCGGCAAGACCAAACTGGCCAGCCACGGCCTGGATCTGGTCGACGCCATGGTGATCGCTGCCGACAGCACCGCCTCGGACGAGAAAGTCGCCGAATACGAGCGCAGCGCCTGCCCGACCTGCGGTTCGTGCTCCGGCATGTTCACCGCCAACTCGATGAACTGCCTGGTCGAAGCACTGGGCCTGGCCCTGCCTGGCAACGGTTCGACCCTGGCCACCCACAGCGACCGCGAGCAGCTGTTCCTGCAGGCCGGCCGCACCATCGTCGAGCTGTGCAAGCGCTACTACGGCGACAACGACGCCTCGGTACTGCCGCGCAACATTGCCAACTTCAAGGCGTTCGAGAACGCCATGATGCTGGACATCGCCATGGGCGGCTCGACCAACACCATCCTGCACCTGCTGGCCGCCGCCCAGGAAGCCGAGATCGACTTCGACCTGCGCGACATCGACCGTCTGTCCCGCAGCGTGCCGCAGCTGTGCAAGGTTGCGCCAAACATCCAGAAGTACCACATGGAAGACGTGCACCGCGCTGGCGGCATCTTCTCCATTCTCGGCTCGCTGGCCCGTGGCGGTCTGCTGCACACCGACCTGCCGACCGTGCACAGCGCCAGCATGGAAGAAGCCATCGCCAAATGGGACATCACCCAGACCAACGATGAAGCCGTGCACCACTTCTTCAAGGCCGGCCCGGCGGGCATCCCGACCCAGACCGCGTTCAGCCAGTCGACCCGCTGGGAAACCCTGGACGACGACCGTGAAAACGGCTGCATCCGCAGCTTCGAGCACGCCTACTCGAAAGAAGGCGGCCTGGCCGTGCTGTACGGCAACATCGCCCTGGACGGCTGCGTGGTGAAGACCGCCGGCGTGGATGAGTCGATCCACGTGTTCGAAGGCAACGCCAAGATCTTCGAAAGCCAGGACAGCGCGGTACGCGGCATCCTCGCCGACGAAGTGAAGGAAGGCGATATCGTCATCATTCGCTACGAAGGCCCGAAAGGCGGCCCGGGCATGCAGGAAATGCTCTACCCGACCTCGTACCTGAAGTCCAAGGGCCTGGGCAAAGCCTGCGCCCTGCTGACCGACGGCCGTTTCTCCGGCGGCACCTCCGGCCTGTCCATCGGCCACGCCTCGCCGGAAGCGGCAGCGGGCGGCGCCATCGGCCTGGTGCAGGACGGCGACAAAGTGCTGATCGACATTCCGAACCGCTCGATCAACCTTTTGGTCAGCGACGAAGAACTGTTGGCCCGTCGCGTCGAACAGGACAAGAAAGGCTGGAAACCGGTCGAGAAGCGTCCGCGCAAAGTGACCACTGCCCTGAAGGCCTACGCCCTGCTCGCCACCAGCGCCGACAAGGGCGCCGTGCGTGACAAGGCGCTGCTGGACGGCTGATCGCCCGACGGCAATGCTCACAAAGCCCGGCCCCGTGCCGGGCTTTGTGTTTTCTGGCGGTGCAAAGGACGGTCGGCGTGGTCGAAGTGCGTGATACCGTCCCGGGTATCGCTGCGCTCAACCCAGGCTACGGCTGGCGCTGGCGAACACGTTCAAGGGGAAACCATGAAGATTGGTCTGATCGCCGACACCCATGGCCTGCTGCGCCCCGAAGCGCTGTCGGCGTTGCAGGGCGTGGATCACCTGGTCCATGCGGGTGATATTGGCGGTCCTGGCATTCTGACCACCCTGGAACAGATCGCCCCGCTGTCGGTGGTGCGTGGCAACAACGACCAGGACGCCTGGGCCGACGCCATTCCCGAAGACCTGACGCTGCGTTTCGAGGGCTTCACCCTGTACGTGCTGCATGACCTCAAACAGCTGAGCATTGACCCCACAGCCCTGGGCATCGACGTGGTGATCGCCGGCCACTCGCACAAGCCCCTGCAGGAAGAGCGCGACGGTGTGCTCTTCCTGAACCCCGGCAGCGCCGGCCCACGGCGCTTCAAGCTGCCAATCAGCGTGGCCTTGCTGCATATCGACGGTGATGCGGTGCGGTTCGAACTGATTACGCTGGAGGTCTGAGGCAAGCGCTGTACTTGGTGGGCTGAAGCCCACCCTACGAGGGTGCACGACTGTAGGGTGGGCTTCAGCCCACCAATCGCATGGGCGCTTTCGTCTTCAAGACGTCAAGCAACCAACCTTGAAAAACGCCCCCGTCGAAGCCATCTACACGGATACAGACTTTTCGACTCGCCCAATCACCGCTTGATGGAGCCCCCCATGACCCTCGATGAACTCAACACCCTGCCTGGCGTAACCGGAAAACCGGACGTCGCCACCGCCGATTTCGTCTACAACCACACCATGATCCGCGTGAAGGACCTGGAAAAGTCCCTGGACTTCTACACCCGCGTGCTGGGTTTCAGCCTGCTGGAGAAGAAGGAATTCCCGGACGCCGAGTTCAGCCTGTATTTCCTGGCACTGGTGGACAAATCGCAGATCCCGGCCGACCCGGCTGCCCGCCACCAGTGGCGCAAATCCATTCCCGGCGTGCTGGAGTTGACCTACAACTACGGCACCGAGAAGGACCCGGAATTCGCCTACCACAGCGGCAACAGCGACCCGCGTGGCTTCGGTCACCTGTGCGTGGCGGTGCCGGACATCAAGGCCGCCTGCCAGCGCTTCGAAGACCTCGGCGTGACCTTCCAGAAGCGCCTGACCGACGGCCGCATGCGCGACATCGCCTTCATCAAGGACCCGGACGGCTACTGGGTCGAGATCATCCAGTTCACTGAAGTCGGCTGAGTCAGACCGAGGTGGTGGAAGGATGAAACGCTTTCCACCCAACGGAACCCGAAAGGGCTGTCCCATGGGGCAGCCCTTTTGCGTTCGAGGGTGGCGGACAGCTCAGAAGCTGTACTTGAGCGTCGCCATCAGGTTGCGCGGCGCGCCCCAGTACACGGTGTCGTAGTTGCCGATACCGCTGTAGTGGTGCTTGTCGAACAGGTTGTTGAGGTTGAGCGAGCCCTTGAACTGATCATTGAAGTCATAGCCCGCCATCAACCCCACCAGGGTGTAGGCTTTCTGCTCGAACTTGGGATCGCCATCCACCGAATACCAGTCGCCCGGCACGAAGTACGTGGAGCTCTGCCATTGCAGGTTGCCGCCAACGGTCAGACGGTTCCAGTCACCGGCCAGGCGGTAGCTACCTGCCAGCTTGAGCATGTGCTGCGGCTGATTGGTGCTTTCGCGGTTACCGTCAGCATCGTGCGACTCCTGAAACACGTAACCGGCCTGCACCTGCAACCGCTCGGCCAGCTCACCGGACATTTCCAGCTCGACACCCCGCGTCTTCACGCCCTGGACTGGCACGTTGTAAGTCCCGCCGCTGCCGTCCGAACGCTCGTCAGCGACGTTGTCCTGCTGCAGCTCGAACAGCGCCAGGCTGGCATTCAGGCGGTTGTCGAAGTACTCGCCCTTGATACCGATTTCATAGCTTTCCCCCGTCAGCGGGTCGATCGGCTTGCCGTCGATCCCTCGGCTGTAAGCCTGGGGCTTGAAGATATCGGTGTAGCTGGCATACACCGAATGGTGATCATCCAGTGCGAACGTCAGGCCGACATAGGGCGTGACTTCGCCCGAGACCGTGCTCTGGAAGTTGCCCCTGCGACCAAAGGCATTGATGGTCTCGATTTCCCACTCGTAGTCGGTAACCCGTGCGCCCAGAATCAGCGACAGGCGATCGGTCGGCTTCAGGACCGTTGCCGCGTAGGCGATCTTTTGCCGGGCGTCGATGGTGAAGCGATTGAACCAATCGAACCGTGCCGGCTTGGTGCCGTTGTTGTCCCAGTTGAACACATCGTCGATGAGTTCGTTCGTCAGGCCGTCATAACGCTGGGTCACGGTATCGGTGCGGTTGTAGCTGTAGCCCAGCACCAGGTCATGGCTGCGGCCCAACAATTGAAAAGGCCCCTTGGCCTGGACATCCAGGTTCTTCTCGTTGCTGTCGACATTGAACTTGGAGGCTTCTCCCCAGAGGAAACCATGCACCGCACTGTTGTCGGTGTTGATCGCCTGGCTGTTGATCCCGGAGATCAGTTCGTTGGACTTGTACTGGCGCGCGCTGACGACCGCCTTGAGGGTCCAGTCGCCTGCCAGCGCCTGCTCCACTTCGGCGAACAACCGCTGGGTATCCTGGTTGCGGTACGCCCATTGGTCCGCGGCGTTGCTGGAACGCGAGAAGCGCGCCTTGCGACCATCGACGAAAAATGCCGGCAGCGAGCCGGTGGTGCTGCCGTCGTCGTAGTTTTTCTGCACGTCGTAACCCACGGCCACCGTGGTATCCGGTGTCAGATCGGCTTCGAGAATGCCGTAGAACACATGCTGCTCACCCTTCAGGTGGTCGATGTAGCTCTGATGCTCCTCGGTGCCGGCGACCATCCGTCCGCGCACCGCCCCTCCCTCGCTCAGTGGTCCGGACACATCCACTTCGCTGCTGTAGCGGTCCCAGGAACCCATGCCGGCCGCTACGTGCCCCTGAAATTCGGTAGTCGGGCGCTTGCGCACCATGTTGATCACGGCGGAGGGATACCCCGCACCGTTGACCAACCCGGTCGCGCCCTTGAGCACTTCGACGCGGTCGTAGATCAGCGAGTTGCCAATGCTGTAGTTGTCACGCAGGGTGCCGCCGTCGCTGGACAGACTTGAGATGCCATCGACCTGGAAGTTCTGCACCTCGAAGCCGCGCGCGTAGAAGGTATAACCCTCGGAGTTCTCCTGGTTGACCTTGATACCGGGCGTCTGCTGCAGCACGTCGGAGATGTTCCGCAGGTTCTGCTCGTCCATCTGCTGGCGGGTAATGACGCTGATCGACTGCGGCGTCTCGCGCAGGGTCAACGGCAGGCGGGTGGCCGCAGTGGTCTGGCCGGTGGTGTAGGAGCCGCTGCCCTCGGTGGTGACCCCCAGCCCCTGGCCGGTCACCGTGGTCGCGCCCAGTTGCAGCACGCCCTGATCGTCCGCCGGGCGCTCCAGTGTCACCGTATCGGCATCGACAAAACGCGCGGCCAGGCCGGTACCGACCAACAACCGAGCCAGCGCATCGTTCGCGGCATGGCTACCGGAAAGGCCCGCTGAGCGCACGCCTTGCGTCATCTCTGCGGGCACCAGCACCTGAATGCGGGTGACTGCCGAAAAGGCAGCCAGGGCGCCATCGAGCGACTGCGCAGGGATGTCGAAACGGTAGGTGCTGCTCTGCGCCTGTGCAGGCTCGGCAGCCTGCGCGGCAAAGGAGGTCGAGACGGCCATGGCGATGGCGAGGGACAGCAGAGTCGGCAGACCGCGACTGCGTAGTACGGTGGCGTGGTGCATGGTGGTTCCCCAGGATCGAAATCGGTATCCGGCGCGTGCACGTCTTGTTGCGAGTGCTTGTTATTCACGCCTCACTGATCAAGGACGCCGTTCCCGGGGAAAACCCTGAAACTATTTTTTGTTTATCACCCATCAGCCCGCCATAAAGGCGGCGGCATGCCGTGGGAGCCAGCTTCCCTACCGGAAAAGCTCGCGGCTGAAGCCCCTCCTACAGGTAAGTGGTGGCTGTTGTGGGAGGGGCTTTGGCCGCGAGTTTCTGCAGGCACACCGGTCGCACTCGACTACTGCGCCTGGCCCTGCAGCACAGTCAGGTAGGGCGAGTAGCGATTCACCTGCAGGCCGAGCGTCAGCTGCAGCGCCCGCATCACCGCGTCCGGCTTGTCGATCTCGAAGACGCCGGACACCGCCTTGCGCTCCAGCGCCGCGTCGGAAATGAACACATACCCAGGCCAGTAACGATTGAGCTCGGCGACCACCTCGCCCAGCGGCTGCTGCCGGAACACCAGTTGCCGCTGCCGCCAGGCATACGCCACAGCCGGGTCGAAGGTCTGCACGGCCGAGAGCGCACCCGAAGCGGCCTCGATGGCTTCTCCCGGCGCCAGGATCACTGCGTCGCCACCCTCGACACGGGCCTCGACGCGTCCATCGGCCAATTGCACACGGGTGTGCTCGCCCTGACGCGAGACGCTGAAGCGGGTCCCCAGCACCCGCACCTCGGCCTGCCCACTCGCCACCACGAACGGCTTGGCCGCATTGTGCGCCACCTCGAACCAGGCTTCGCCGCGCAGCAACCGCACCCGGCGCTCGCCTTCCGTGAACTCAAGGCTCACCGCCGCATTGGTGTTCAGCTGGATCCGCGAACCATCAGCCAGGGTGATGGAGTGGGTCTCACCCACGTTCGTGTAGTGATCGGCCCGCAAGCGATCCGGCCACGGCGTCTGCCAGGCCAGGCCGAACGCCAGAACCAGCATGGCAGCCGCGGCCCAAGGCAACGCTCGGCGACGACGCCCCGGCACAGGTCGATGCGCCGCCCGCGCCGCCGGTTGCAGGGCAGCCAGCAGAAGCTGGGCTTCTTCCCAGGCGCGGGCATGGGCGTCGGTCTGCGCCAACCAGGCGGAGAACGTGCAGCGGTCCTGCTCGCTGGCATCCTCGGCCTGCAGACGAAAGTGCCAGGCGCTGGCCTGGGCAAACAGCTCGTCATCGGTCATGGCTGGGGAGTCCTTGAATAGGGTTTCGGGTGCAGGCGTGCCTTGACGAAGCTGCGGCAGTCAATCAGCGCCTGGCGCAGATGATATTCCACGCTGCGCGCGGTCGTCGCCTCGCGCTCGGCGATTTGCAGGTAGGCCAGTCCTTCGACGTGGTACAGCAGAAAGATGCGCCGCCGCTGCTCGGGCAAGGCAGCAATGGCATCGCTCAGCAGCGCCTGCTCCTGTTCCGCGACCAGCCGCTCGGGCAGGTCCGGCGTGGTGCAGACCGGCTCTTCATCCGGCAGCTCCCCTTCCATCAACACGCGACGTGCCGCCTGGCGCTGGTGATCGAGCACCAGGTTGCCGGCCACCGTGAAGAGAAAGGCACGCAGGTTGTCGATGCGCTCGTCGCCCGGCAGACGTGCCAGGCGCAGGAAGGCCTCCTGGGTCAGGTCTGCCGCCACCTGGCGATTGCCGGTACGCCGCGTGACAAATGCCTCCAGCGCCTTTCTCTGCTCGAGAAACAGCCGGGCGAGCTGAGCGTTCCAGGAAGACAAGCGGACACCGTAGGACTCGGGGAAGAGCGCGCACGCTAGCAGAAGATGAGAAGCAGTCGCAACTTCATCAAATCGCCCTCTGCCCGCTTCAATGGGGTGCAACTCAGGTAGAATCGCCGGTTTTTCCGGGTCGAGCCGCCATGAACACCCCTCAACATCCCGACGCACCCAACGAGTTGCTCTACGGCCTGGACGACAAGCCGCGCCCCCTGGCCACGCTGCTTGCCGCGCTGCAGCACCTACTGGCGATCATCGTGCCCATCGTCACCCCCGGCCTGCTGATCTGCCAGGCCATCGGCGTGTCGGCGCGCGACACCAATATCATCGTGTCGATGAGCCTGGTGATCTCCGGTATCGCCACTTACGTGCAGTGCAAGCGCTTCGGCCCGTTCGGCGCCGGCCTGCTGATCGTGCAGGGCACCAGCTTCAATTTCGTCGGCCCACTGATCGCTGGCGGCGTGCTGCTGGTGAACCAGGGCATGCCGGTGGAAACGGTGATGGCGACCATCTTCGGCGTGGTCATCGCCGGCTCGTTCATCGAAATGGGCGTGTCGCGCATCCTGCCGTTCATCAAGCGCCTGATCAGCCCGGTGGTTACCGGCATCGTGGTGCTGATGATCGGCCTGACGCTGATCAAGGTCGGCCTGATCAGCATGGGCGGCGGCTACGCCGCGATGAGCAACGGCACCTTCGCCAACGGTGAAAACCTGCTGCTGTCCGGCGTGGTGCTGGCCGCCATCATCGTGCTCAACCGCCTGCCGCTGGTGTGGCTGCGCAGCTGCGCGATCATCATCGCCCTGGCCATCGGCTATGCCCTGGCCGCCTACCTGGGCCGCCTGGACTTCACCGGCATGCGCGAAGCGGACCTGTTCCAGGTACCGATGCCGCTGCACTTCGGCCTGGCGTTCTCCTGGAGCCTGTTCATCCCGATGGTGGTGATCTACCTGGTGACCTCGCTGGAAGCCATCGGCGACGTCACCGCCACCAGCAAGCTGTCGCGCCAGCCGGTCGAAGGCCCGCTGTGGATGCAACGGATCAAGGGCGGGGTGCTGGTCAACGGCGCCAACTCGCTGCTGGCCGGTCTGTTCAACACCTTCCCCAGCTCGGTGTTCGCCCAGAACAACGGCATCATCCAGCTGACCGGTATCGCCAGCCGCCACGTCGGCATGTGGATCGCTGCGATGCTGGTGATTCTCGGCCTGTTCCCGGTGGTTGCCGGCGTGCTGCAGGCGGTACCGGAGCCGGTACTCGGCGGCGCGGCCCTGGTGATGTTCGGTGCAGTGGCTGCGGCAGGCATCAATATCCTCGCCGGTATCCAGCTGGATCGCCGCGCGCTGCTGATCATCTCGGTGTCGCTGGCCCTCGGCCTGGGCTTCTCCCAGGTGCCTGAGTTCCTCGCCCACCTGCCGGCGTCGGTGCGCAACGTGCTGGAATCCGGCGTCGCCACCGGCGGCATCTGCGCCCTGCTGATGAACTGGTTCCTGCCGGAAAGCCCGGCGAAGGATGCCCAGCCAGGGCAGTAAGGCACTCGCTACCCCCATGAAAAAGGGCCGCTGATGCGGCCCTTTTTCATTTCACCTGATCATTCCCGGGCGATCCCGGTGGATGGATGAAGCGTCATCCACCCTACGATTGATCCATGCTCCGCGCGGGAACGCGTCCCAGACGACACACGTCAGCGCCGCTCCCAGGTCTCGTAGCAGTAGCCCGGCGTGCCGTCCTGCGCCGCGTGCTCTTCAGTCGCCGTGCGCTGCCATTGGGTTTCGTCGAACGCCGGGAAGTAGGCATCGCCCTCAGGCTGCAGGTCGACCCGGGTCAGGTACAGGCGATCCGCCGTGGCCAGGCCCTGTTCGTACAGCTGCGCACCGCCGATCAGCATCAGCTCGTCGACACCGGCCTCCCGGGCCCAGGCGTCGGCGCGCAGTACGGCGGCTTCCAGGGACGGGAAGACTTCAGCGCCTTCGAGCTGCAGGTCGGCCTGGCGGCTGACCACCAGGTTGAGGCGGCCCGGCAGCGGGCGGCCGAGGGAATCCCAGGTCTTGCGGCCCATGATGATCGGCTTGCCGAGGGTCAGGGCCTTGAAGTGTTTGAGGTCCGCCGGCAGGTGCCAGGGCAGTTGGTTGTCACGGCCAATCACGCGGTTGTTCGCGAGGGCGGCGATCAGGCAGAGGGGGAGTGTCGTTTTCATGGCCGCGAGCATAGCAGAGGGCCGCCGCTGAACGCCGCCTTTCACAATCGGCAACGTACTCGGGTTGCCAGGTGATCATCGAACCGTCACCTTCGCCGGTGCAGGCTTGAAGCCCATCCCCGCACGGAGACACCACCATGTTTCACACCGCCCGCATCCTGCTCTGCACCAGCCTGCTGGGCCTGGCTGTTCCGATCCAGGCCGACCCGGTGCAAGCCGCCATCGATTGGGCCAGGCAGCAACCAACGGCCAGCACCAGTGCGCCCCCGGGAAAGACCAAACCGCTGGTAATCGCCCACCGGGGCGCCAGTGGCTATGTGCCGGAACACACCCTGGCCGCTTACGCCCTGGCGATCCTCCAGGGCGCCGACTATGTCGAACCGGACCTGGTAATGAGCAAGGACGGCCAGTTGGTATCGCGCCACGACAACGAACTGGGATTGACCACCGACGTCGCCCAACGCCCCGAATTCGCCGACCGCAAGCGCACCCAGGTGGTCGACGGCGCGAGCCTGACCGGCTGGTTCAGTGAAGACTTCACCCTGGCCGAGCTGAAAAGCCTGCGCACCATCGAACGCATCCCGGCGATCCGCCCGGCCAATACCCGCTTCGATGGCCAGTTCGAAATCCCTACCCTGCAGGAAACCATCGACCTGGTGAAACGCCTGGAACAGAGCCAAAAGCGGGTGATCGGCCTGTACCCGGAAACCAAGCACCCGACGCACTTCCAGCAACTCGGCCTGGCCATGGAGGCGCCGCTGGTCGAGGTGCTCAAGCACAACGGCTACGACAGTGCCGACGCGCCGGTGTACATCCAGTCGTTCGAAGTGGAGAACCTCAAGGCCCTGAGCAAACTGACCTCGGTACCGCTGGTGCAGTTGCTGTGGATCGAAGGACAGCCCTATGACCAGGAAGCCCTCGGCACCGACCTGACCTACGCCGAGATGCTCACCCCCGCCGGCCTGTCCGCCATTGCCGGTTATGCCGCCGGCATCGGCCCGGAAAAGAGCCAGGTCATTCCCCGCGACGCCAGCGGCAACCTGGGAACGCCAACCCATCTGGTGCGTGATGCCCACGGCGCCGGGCTGAAGGTTCACCCGTTTACCTTCCGTGCGGAGAACCACTTTCTGCCTACCGATCTGCTCGGCACGGGTGGCCCGGACCAGCGCGGCAAAATCGAAGAAGAGATCAAACGCTTTCTCGCGACCGGCATCGATGGCCTGTTCATCGATCAGCCAGACATCGCCGTACGCCTGCGTTCAGCGCCTTGAGCCAGTCCGGGTTTAGCCCAATGCGGCATCAGGCGTTATGCTCTAGGCACTCCAACCGAAGAGACGCCGCGTGACTGCCGCCTCCCCCTCCGAAAACACCCTGCAACGCCTCTGGCTCAGCGAGACCATTCGCCTGCGCGAGGAACACACCGGCCCGCTGGAAGACAGCGAAGCGAACCGCCGCGCCCAGACGCAAGGCGGTGACCTCAGCCAGCGCATCCAGCACCGCGCCTGGCTGCTGGCCGAACGCGACGGTCAGGTAACCGCACTCCGCCACTGGCTTCAGGGCGCGCGCCTGGCCGTGGTGGCACTGCTGTGCCTGGCGCTGGTCGCCGGCAGCGGCCTGGCGGTAGCAGCCCTGGGTGACGGGCAGCGTCCGGTCAACGTGTTCTGGGCGCTGGGCAGCCTGCTCGGGATCAACCTGTTGTTACTGCTGGGCTGGGCACTGAGCCTGCTGCTGAGCCGCGACAGCGCCGCGCCCCTTGGACGGCTGTGGCTGTGGCTCAGCGAGAAGCTCGCCCGCGACGCCCAGGCGGCGCAGCTTGCGCCCGCGCTGTTGCTGCTCCTGCAACGGCAGCGGCTCAGCCGCTGGGGGCTGGGCCTGGTGGTGCACGGTTTCTGGCTGGCCACCCTGACCTCGGCGCTGGTCACCCTGCTGGTGCTGCTGGCGACCCGGCGTTACGGCTTCGTCTGGGAAAGCACCCTGCTCGGCGGCGAAACCTTCATCACCCTGACCCAGACCCTGGGCAGCCTGCCGGCCCTGCTCGGGTTCAGCCTGCCGGATGCCGAACTGATCCGTAGCAGCGGCAACAGCGCCGTGGCCAGCGAAAGCGCCCGGCTGAACTGGGCGGGCTGGCTGATCGGCGTGGTCATCGTCTACGGCCTGCTGCCGCGCCTTGGTCTGACCTTGCTGTGCCTGTGGCGCTGGCGCCGTGGGCAATCCGCCTTGCACCTGGACATCAACCTGCCCGGCTACAGCCTGCTGCGCGACCGCCTGATGCCGAGCAGCGAACGCCTGGGGGTGTGCGACGCCGCCCCGGCGCAGCTGTATCAGCCGGAGGCCGGTGGCACTGCACTCGAGAGCCAGGGTGCACTGCTGGTGGCCGTGGAGCTGGACGAACGCCGCCCCTGGCCGCCAGCCCTACCCAAGGGCGTCGCCAGCGCCGGAGTGATCGACAGCCGCGAACAACGCCGGCAACTGCTGGACCAGCTCACCCGCTTCCCGCCCGAGCGCCTGCTGATCGCCTGCGACCCACGCCGCTCGCCGGACCGTGGCAGCCTGGCGCTGCTCGGTGAAATGGCGCGCACGGCTTCTGCCACGCGCGTCTGGCTGCTGCCCGCGCAACCAGGCGAAGCCCTGGACAGCGATCGCCTGGGCGACTGGCATGCAGCCCTCGACCAGATGAACCTGAGCCACAGCACCAATGCCCCACTGACCTGGCTGGAGACAGGCCATGACTGATGCACGGGCAAACCGTAGGGTGGATGACGCTCTTTTCATCCACCAGATCGGTGTCATCGACAGCGGGGACCTGAACCCATGAGCCAGGCACTGAAACTCGCCGTGGTCGGCCATACCAATGTCGGCAAGACCTCGCTGCTGCGCACCCTGACCCGCGACGTGACCTTCGGCGAGGTGTCCCATCGCCCCAGCACCACCCGGCACGTCGAAGGCGCGCGGCTCTCGGTCGACGGACAGGCGCTGCTGGAGCTGTACGACACCCCCGGCCTGGAAGACGCCATCGCCCTGCTCGACTACCTGGAACGCCTGGAGCGTCCCGGTGAGCGCCTGGATGGCCCGGCCCGCCTGGCGCGCTTTCTCGACAGCAGCGAAGCGCGCCAGCGTTTCGAACAGGAAGCCAAGGTACTGCGCCAACTGCTGGCCTCAGACGCCGGGCTCTATGTGATCGACGCCCGCGAACCGGTGCTGGCCAAGTACCGCGACGAACTGGCCGTGTTGACCATGTGCGGCCGACCGTTGCTGCCGGTGCTCAACTTCGTCGCCTGCAACCAGCACCGCGAGGACGACTGGCGCGAGGCGCTGGCCCGCCTTGGCTTGCACGCCCTGGTGCGTTTCGACAGCGTGGCGCCACCACTGGACGGCGAGCGCCGGCTGTACGAAAGTCTGGCGCTGATGCAGGAAAAGTCCCGCCCGCAGTTGCAACGCCTGATCGACGACCACGAGCAACAGCGCGTGGCCCGTCGCCACAGCGGTGCCCGACTGATCGCCGAGCTGCTGATCGACAGCGCCGCCTGCCGGCGCAGCGTGGCCACCGAACCGACCCTGGAACAGAGCGCAATCCGCGAACTGCGCGACGCCATCCGCCAACGCGAACAGCGCTGCGTCGAGGCGATATTGCGGCTGTATGCCTTTCGAACGGAAGACGCCAAGGCCGATGACCTGCCGCTGCTCGACGGGCGCTGGGGCGATGACCTGTTCAACCCGGAAACCCTCAAGCAACTGGGCGTGAAGGTCGGTGGTGGCATGGCTGCCGGCGCGGCGACCGGCGTGGGCATCGACCTGCTGGTGGGCGGTGTCACCCTGGGCGCAGCAGCAGCCCTGGGCGCGCTGATCGGCGGTGGCGCACAGACCCTGCGCAGCTACGGCTCCCGCATCAAGGGCAAGCTCAAGGGGCAGCGCGAGCTGACCGTGGACGACGCCGTGCTGCGCTTGTTGGCGTTGCGTCAGCAATTGCTGCTGCAAGCACTGGATGTGCGGGGCCATGCGGCGACCGGCAGCGTCAACCTGGCCTCCCCGCAAGACAGCACCTGGCGCGAAGGCAAGCTGCCGGAATCATTGTCCATGGCCCGGGCTCACCCGGAGTGGTCATCCCTGAACCCAGGCGCCCAGCTGACGCAGATCGACCGGCTGGAACAGGTAGAACGCCTGCGCAACGAAATCGTCGCCACCTGAATTTTCGTGGGGGGGCGCTTCAGCGGCGAGCTTTTGGAGTCTC
>JBLZZJ010000013.1:0-247187 GCA_050282285.1 Pseudomonas sp. | reverse complement strand
CAACAGATCGCCGCTAAAGCGCCTCCCACAAAGCGCCCCGAGAACCTGAATGCCTGCGGGCAGAGGCCATCCAGACATGAACCACATCCACCGTGGCAACCTCTTCGCCAACAGCGAACCACCGGCCGAGGGCGAGCGTTTCGAGCCACTGCTGAACCACCGCAACCTGGTGGTCGAGCGAATTCTCAGCTCAGGCAGGGCCGAGCCCGAGGACTATGTGCAGGACCAGGACGAGTGGTTGCTGCTGGTGCGCGGGCACGCTCGCCTGAACGTGGCCGGAGAAGAGGTTGAGCTTGTCGCTGGCGACTACCTGTTCCTGGCCGCCGGCGTCACCCACCGGGTCGAACAAGCCTCGGAAGGCGCCCTGTGGCTGGCGGTCCACCTGCACCCGGACGGCGTATCGCCGGTGGGCTGAAGCCCACCCTACGCCCCCTCGCGCTCCGCTCGGCCGTAGCCTGGGTTGAGCGAAGCGATACCCGGGTGTCAGACCGCGACGGGTGCTGGGATGTGGGGGTGGGCTTCGTAGCCGACCAGTTCGAAGTCTTCGAACGTGAAGGCCAGCAGGTCCTTCACCTCGGGGTTGAGTTTCATGGTCGGCAGCGGCAGGGGCTGACGGGTCAGTTGCAGATCAGTCTGTTCCAGATGGTTGGCGTACAGGTGGCAATCGCCGCCGGTCCAGATGAACTCACCCGGTTGCAGGCCACAGACCTGAGCCACCATCAGCGTCAACAACGCGTAGCTGGCGATGTTGAAGGGCACGCCAAGGAAGATGTCCGCCGAACGCTGGTACAGCTGGCAGCTCAGTTTGCCGTCCGCCACGTAGAACTGGAACAGCGCGTGGCACGGCGGCAGGGCCATCTGCTCGACCAGCGCCGGGTTCCAGGCCGAGACGATCAGCCGGCGCGAGTCCGGGTTCTTCTTGATCATCTCGATCAGCTTGCCGATCTGGTCGATCGATTCGCCGTTCGGTGCCGGCCAGCTGCGCCATTGGTAGCCGTACACCGGGCCGAGGTCGCCGTTCTCGTCGGCCCACTCGTCCCAGATGCGCACGCCGTTTTCCTTCAGGTACTTGATGTTGGTGTCGCCCTGGAGGAACCACAGCAGTTCGTGAATGATGGATTTCAGGTGGCACTTCTTGGTGGTCACCAGCGGGAAGCCGTCGGCCAGGTCGAAACGCATCTGGTGAGCGAACACGCTGTAGGTGCCGGTGCCGGTGCGGTCGCTCTTGAAGGTGCCGTTCTCGCGCACATGGCGCATCAGGTCGAGGTACTGTTTCATTGTTGTGCGACTCCCTGGGCGGCCTGGCGTTTGTAGGCATAGGCGATCAGGCCGAGGCCAGCGAGGATCATCGGCACGCAGAGCACCTGACCCATGGTCAGCCAGCCCCACGCCAGGTAACCGAGCTGGGCATCCGGCACGCGGACGAACTCGACGATGAAACGGAAGATGCCGTAGCACACCGCGAACATGCCGGACACCGCCATGGTCGGGCGAGGTTTGCGCGAGTAGAACCAGAGGATGGTGAACAGCGCCACGCCTTCCAGGGCGAACTGGTACAGCTGCGACGGATGGCGCGCCAGTTGCTCGGGGTCGGTGGGGAAGACCATGGCCCACGGTACGTCGGTGGCCTTGCCCCACAGCTCGGCGTTGATGAAGTTGCCGATGCGCCCCGCGCCCAGACCGATCGGCACCAGCGGCGCGATGAAGTCCATCAGTTCGAAGAAGCTCTTGTCATTGCGCTTGCCGAACCACCAGGTGGCCAGCATCACGCCGATCAGCCCGCCGTGGAACGACATGCCGCCCTTCCACACTTCGAGGATCAGCAGCGGGTTGGCGAGGTAGGCGCCAATGTCGTAGAACAGCACGTAACCAAGGCGCCCGCCGAGGATGACCCCCATGGCCACCCAGAACACCAGGTCGGAGAGTTTCTCCTTGCTCCAGCTCGGCTCGAAGGCGTGCAGGCGGCGCGAGGCGAGGAACCAGGCACCGCCGATACCCACCAGGTACATCAGGCCGTACCAGTGAATCTGCAGGATGCCCAGGTCGAGGGCGACCGGGTCGATATTCGGGTAAGGCAGCATTGCAATTCCTCAGAGCAAAAAATTCAGACCGACGCAAAACAGCAGCAGCGCGAACAGGCGTTTGAGCACCCGTGGCGACAGGCGATGCGCCAGGCGCGCGCCGGTGCGGGCAAAAAACACACTGGTCAGCGCGATGCCCAACAACGCAGGCAGGTACACATAACCCAGGCTCCAGTCAGGCGGACGCGCATCTCCCCAACCCAGCCACATGAAACTCAACGCACCGGCGGCGGCAATCGGCCAGCCGCAGGCCGAGGACGTCGCCACCGCTTGCTGCATGGACACGCCGCGCCAGGTCAGGAAGGGCACGGTCATCGAGCCGCCGCCGATACCGATGATCGCCGACGCCCAGCCGATGATCACCCCGGCCACGCTCAGCGCCGGCTTGCCAGGCTCCGTGCGCACCGTGCGCGGTGTCAGGTCCAGCCCCAGCTGCAGGGCGATGCACAAGGCGAACACACCGATGATCTTCTGCAACAACTCGCCGTCGATGGCCTCGGCGGTCACCGCGCCCAGCACCGAGCCGAAGACGATGCCCAGGGTCAGCCAGACGAAAAGCGCCCATCGCACCGCACCGCGTCGGTGGTGCTCACGCACGGCATTGACCGAAGTGAACAGGATCGAAGCCAGCGACGTACCGACCGCCATATGGGTCAGCACGGCACTGTCGAAGCCCTGGAGGGTAAACGTGAAGATGAGCACCGGCACGATGATCATTCCGCCACCGACGCCGAACAAGCCGGCCAACAGGCCCGCTGCGGCGCCCAGCAGTATGTACAGTGCGAAGACCATGAGCCCTCCCCGAAGGCAATGGCGCATGGTAACGGAAGCCGTCCTTCGCCTCTACTTCGAGACGATGGATGCCCCGCCGCGCTTTACGTACAGTGGCTCGACAGCCGGCGCAGAGCGCGCGCCGGACACAGGCTGTATTCAGCCGGCAGCGCACGATTGCAGGGCATCGGCTTAACTATCGCAGTGTGTTTTTGTCCATGCAGTCAAGAACATCCACTCGCCTGTCGTGCCGACGTTAACCAGAAGCTGTTCCACGAGGTTTGCCCATGTGTCTGATTGTCTTCGCCTGGCGCCCCGGCCATGAATTACCCCTGGTGCTGGCCGGAAACCGTGACGAGTTCTACGACCGCCCTACGGTGCCCCTGAGTGCCTGGGAGGACGCACCCGGCGTGTATGCCGGCCGCGACCTGGAAGCCGGCGGGACCTGGCTCGGTGTCGGGCCTGGCGGGCGCTTCGCCGCGCTGACCAACATCCGCATGCCACGCCAGCCTGCCAGCGGTCTGTCCAGGGGAGAGCTGCCGCTGCAGTTCCTGCGCAACGATCAGACGCCAGGTGCCTTTCTCAGGGAGCTGACGCCACGCGCAGACCAGTATTCTCCGTTCAATCTGCTCATCGGCGACGCTGAACAGCTCTGGCTGCTGAACTCACGGGAAGGAAACCCGAGGCAACTGTCGGCCGGGCTTTATGGCCTATCGAACGCCACCCTGGACACGCCGTGGCCGAAGCTGGAGAAAGCCAAGTCGCTGTTCAGCGAATGCCTGCTGGAACCCCAACCGGAAGCCTTTCTGGACCTGCTGCACGACGGGCAGCAGCCTGCCGACGCCAGCCTCCCGGACACCGGCATCGGCCTGGCGACCGAGCGGCTGCTGTCCAGCATCTTCATCGCCAGCGCGAGTTATGGCACCCGGGCCAGCAGCGTGCTGATCACCCATGCGGACAGCTCGCGCCAGCTCGTCGAGCGGTGCTACGGTCCAAACGGTGTGAGTCTGGTAGAGACCCGCATCGCCTGCTGACAGCAGGCGAACGACTCAGGCCTGGATATTCGAGGCGGGGTTGATCATGCGGCCCAGGCCGAGGTTGCGCAGGGCCAGGTGCAGGGTGCTGTGGATAACCTGCGGGTTGTCGATGGTCGACACCTGCGCCAGCAACTCCTTGGCCTTGCCCATGCTGATCTGCCGCAGCAGCCACTTCACCTTGGGCAGGTTGGTGGCGTTCATCGACAGGCTGTCGAAGCCCATGGCCATCAGCAGCACGGCAGCCGTCGGATCACCGGCCATCTCGCCGCAGATACTTACCGGCTTGCCTTCGGCATGGGCATCCTCGACCACACGGCGCAGCGCCTGCAGCACCGCCGGGTGGAGGAAGTCATAGAGGTCGGCGACACGCGGGTTGTTGCGGTCCACGGCCAGCAGGTACTGGGTCAGGTCGTTGGAGCCGACCGACAGGAAGTCGACCTGACGCGCCAGTTCCCGGGTCTGGTAGACCGCAGCCGGAATTTCGATCATCACACCGATAGGCGGCAGGGGCACGTCGGTCCCCTCGTCACGCACTTCGCCCCAGGCACGGTGGATCAGGTGCAGGGCTTCTTCCAGCTCCTGGGTGCCGGAAATCATCGGCAGCAGGATGCGCAGGTTGTTCAGGCCCTCGCTGGCCTTGAGCATCGCCCGGGCCTGCACCAGGAAGATTTCCGGGTGGTCGAGGGTCACGCGGATGCCGCGCCAGCCAAGGAAGGGGTTCTCTTCCTTGATCGGGAAGTAGGACAGCGCCTTGTCGCCGCCGATATCCAGGCTGCGCATGGTCACCGGCAACGGGTGGAACGCCGCCAGTTGCTCGCGGTAGATCGCCAGCTGCTCTTTTTCGCTGGGGAAGCGCTCGTTGATCATGAACGGCACCTCGGTGCGGTACAGGCCAACGCCTTCGGCGCCGCGCTCCTGGGCCCGGGCCACGTCGGCCAGCAGACCGGTGTTGACCCACAGCGGCATGCGGTGCCCGTCCAGGGTTTCGCACGGCAAGGCACGCAGGGCATCGAGCCCCTGGGCCAGCTGGCGTTCTTCCTCGACGACATCGGCGTACTGCTTGCGCAGCAATTCGCTGGGGTTGGTGAAGACTTCGCCGTGGTAGCCATCGATGATCAGCTGAATGCCGTCGATCTTCGAATACGGCAGGTCGACCACACCCATGACCGTGGGAATGCCCATGGCCCGGGCAAAGATCGCCACGTGGGAGTTACCGGAGCCGAGTACCGACACCAGGCCGACCAGCTTGCCTTCCGGCACTTCGCCAAGCATCGCTGGCGACAGCTCCTCACTGACCAGGATGCAATTGTCCGGGTAGACCAGGGTCTGCTGCCGGGCCTGCTGCAGGTACGCCAGCAAGCGGCGCCCCAAGTCCTTCACGTCGGAGGCACGCTCGCGCAGGTAGGCGTCGTCCATCAGCTCGAAGCGGTTGACGTGTTCGCTGACCACCTGGCGCAGCGCGCCTTGGGCCCATTGGCCGGTCTTGATGACCTTGACCACTTCACTGCCCAGGGCTGCGTCTTCCAGCATCATCAGGTAGACGTCGAACAATGCGCGCTCTTCCGGGCGCAATTGCGTGGCCATCTTCGCCGAAAGCGCGCGCATATCGGCGCGAACGCCTTCAAGTGCAGTATTGAACAGGACCAGCTCGGCTTCGATGTCAGCGATGGCCTTGTCTGGCACCACTTCCAGATCGGCAGGCGGCAGGACCACCAGGGCGGTACCGACCGCCGCGCCGGGCGAACCCGGAACACCGACGAACTTGGCTTCCTGAATGCCCTTGCCCTGACGGCCCAGACCGCGAATGGAACCGGTCGCCTCGGCGTGGGCGATAACGCCCGCCAGCTGGGCGCTCATGGTCACCAGGAAGGCTTCTTCGCCCTCGTCGAACTGACGCCGCTCCTTTTGCTGGACGACCAGAACGCCCATGACCCGCCGGTGGTGGATGATCGGCGAGCCGAGAAAGGAGGCGTAGCGTTCTTCGCCGGTTTCGGCGAAGTAGCGGTAACGGGGGTGATCGGCGGCGTTTTCCAGGTTCAGCGGTTCTTCGCGGGTGCCCACCAGGCCCACCAGGCCTTCGTTGGGGGACATGCTGACTTTGCCGATCGAGCGTTTGTTCAAACCCTCGGTGGCCATCAGCACGAAGCGATTGGTTTCCGGATCGAGCAAGTAGACCGAGCAGACCTGGCTGCCCATGGCTTCGCGAACGCGCTGCACAATGATGCCCAACGCCGCCTTGAGGTCCTTGGCGGCATTTACTTCCTGGACGATCTTGCGCAGCGTATTGAGCATGGGCTCGGCTCTAAGTCAGTTTCAGTCCCGAGCCAGCAGGCGCGGTGCGAGTTCCTTGAGAGCGCGACGGTAGACCTCGCGCTTGAATGTGACCACCTGTCCCAATGGGTACCAGTAACTGACCCAGCGCCAGCCGTCGAACTCCGGCTTGCCCGTCAGATCCATGCGCACCCGATCCTCCGCCCCGGTCAGGCGCAGAAGAAACCATTTCTGTTTCTGGCCGATGCACAGGGGTTGACTGTGAGTACGGACCAGACGCTGGGGCAGACGATACCTCAACCAGCCCCGCGTGCAGGCGAGAATTTTTACATCCTGCTCTTCCAGCCCGACTTCTTCGTTCAATTCGCGATAGAGCGCCTCTTCCGGCGACTCATGATCGTTGATCCCACCTTGCGGAAACTGCCAGGCATCCTGGTTGATCCGACGCGCCCACAACACCTGGCCGACTTCATTGGTGAGGATAATGCCGACGTTTGGGCGAAAACCATCAGGGTCGATCACGGCACACAACCTCGTAAACGCATGTCTCGGCATTGTTCCACAAAGGTCGCGGCAGCGGCAACGCGACAGCCCGCGTGTAATGGGAATGCCATGCAAAAGCCGTTATTCTGGCGAGCTTTGAAGCTGGCAATGAAAGGTACTCCCGTGCGTTTGGCTCTATTCGATCTCGACAACACCCTGCTGGGCGGCGACAGCGACCACGCCTGGGGCGACTACCTGTGCGAACGCGGCATCCTCGACGGCGCCGCCTACAAGGCGCGCAACGACGAGTTCTACCAGGACTACCTGGCAGGCCGGCTGAACATCACCGACTACCTGAATTTCACCCTGGCGATCTTCGGCCGTACCGAAATGGCCCAGCTCGACCAGTGGCACCGCGAGTTCATGCGCGACTGCATCGAACCGATCATCCTGGCCAAGGGTGAAGCGCTGCTGGCCGAACACCGCGCCGCCGGCGACAAGGTGCTGATCATCACCGCCACCAACCGTTTCGTCACCGCGCCAATTGCCGCACGCCTGGGCGTCGAGACCCTGCTGGCCACCGAGTGTGAAATGCTCGACGGACGCTATACCGGCCGCACCACCGACATTCCGTGTTTCAAGGAAGGCAAGGTGACCCGACTCAACCGCTGGCTGGAAGAGAACGGCGCCAGCCTTGAAGACAGCACCTTCTATAGCGACTCGATGAATGACCTGCCGCTGCTGGAACAGGTCACCCACCCCGTGGCGGTCGATCCCGATCCCAAACTGCGTGCCGAAGCCGAAAAACGCGGTTGGCCGATCATCTCCCTGCGCTGAAGCCTGCCCGCAAACAAAAACGCCGCCTGATCAGGCGGCGTTTTTGTTTGCAATCCCAGGCTCAGACCGGCTTGGCGCCCATCAGCGCCATGATGGCGATCAGCAGCACCAGAATCAGCCCGGCATAAATCAGGCTCAGGCGTTTGAGCGCAACCGGTGCCGGGCTCGCGCCGAGAGCACGCCAGGCCGCCAGGCGGCCGGCCAGCAGCAGGCCGATCAGCATCAGCACGCCGTAAAGAATGCTACCGAGCAGCAACCAGGTCTGGCCGAGCGGCCAGCCAACCGTTTTCACCAGCCAGAAGCCGGTCAACGGCAAGGTCAGCGCCAGCACGGCAAAGGTCGGCAGGCTGTAGAACAGGGTCACGCGCAGTTTGCGCGCCAGCACGGTGGCGTCACCGTTGCGCTGCGCCTTCCACAGCATCACGGTATGGGCAATCAGCCCGAGCACCAGCAGGATGCCCGGTGCGCTGTGGAGAATGCGGACCAGCAGGTAGTGTTCCATCACGGTTTCCTCATTATCTTAAGTAAGCGGTGCGCCATGGCCCCGGCGGATACCGGGGCCATGCACGACCTCATCAGCCCAGGAACAGGCTGTAGGCCGGGTTGTCGCTCTCGTCCCAGTAGGGATAGCCGATGGCGTCCAGCGCCTCGGCGACCAGGTGGCGGTCAGTGTCCGGCACTTGCAGGCCGGCGACCACGCGACCGTCGGCCGCACCGTGGTTGCGGTAGTGGAACATGCTGATGTTCCAGCGCCCGCCCAGCTTCTGCAGGAAGTTGAACAGCGCGCCCGGCCGCTCGGGGAATTCGAAACGGAACACCATCTCGTCGCTGACGCCCGCCGCATGACCGCCGACCATGTGGCGGATGTGCAGTTTGGCCAGTTCGTTGTCGGTCAGGTCGAGCACCGGGAAGCCCTGCGCACGCAGGCTCTCGACCAGCGCCGCGCGCGGGTCGGTGTCCGGGTGGGTCTGCACGCCGACGAAGATGTGCGCCTCGCGGCCGGTGTTGTAGCGGTAGTTGAATTCGGTGATCTGGCGTTTGCCGATCGCCTCGCAGAAGGCCTTGAAGCTGCCTGGCTGCTCGGGGATGGTCACGGCGATGATCGCCTCGCGCTTCTCGCCCAGCTCGGCACGCTCGGCCACATGGCGCAGGCGGTCGAAGTTGACGTTGGCGCCGGAGTCGATGCCTACCAGCACCTGCTCGCTGATGCCTTCGCGCTCGACGTACTTTTTGATCCCGGCCACGGCCAGGGCGCCCGCCGGCTCGGTGATCGAGCGGGTGTCGTCGTAGATGTCCTTGATCGCCGCGCAGATCTCATCGGTGCTGACGGTGATCACTTCGTCGACGTACTGCTTGCAGATGTCGAAGGTGTGCTGGCCGATCTGCGCCACGGCCACGCCATCGGCGAACAGCCCGACGGTTGGCAGCACCACGCGCTCGCCAGCAGCCATGGCGGCCTGCAGGCAGTTGGAATCGTCCGGTTCGACGCCGATGACTTTCACTTCCGGACGCAGGTATTTGATGTAGGCGGCGATCCCGGCGATCAGCCCGCCGCCACCGACCGGTACGAACACCGCGTCGAGACGCCCCTGGTGCTGGCGCAGGATTTCCATCGCCACCGTGCCCTGGCCGGCGATCACCAGCGGGTCGTCGTAGGGATGGATATAGGTGTAGCCCTTCTCCTCGACCAGCTTCAGCGAGTGGGCCAGCGCTTCGGGGAAGGCATCGCCGTGCAGCACGACTTTGCCGCCACGCGAGCGCACGCCCTGCACTTTCAGCTCCGGTGTGGTGCGCGGCATGACGATGGTCGCCTTCACCCCCAGATGCTTGGCGGCCAGCGCCAGGCCCTGGGCATGGTTGCCTGCCGAAGCGGTGACCACGCCACGCGCCAGGTCTTCGGCCGAGAGCTGGGCCAGCTTGTTGTAGGCGCCACGAATCTTGAACGAGTACACCGGCTGCAGGTCTTCGCGCTTGAGCAGAATCTGGTTGCCCAGACGCTCGCTGAGCTGACGGGCGGGTTGCAGCGGGGTTTCCACCGCGACGTCGTAGACGCGCGAGGTGAGGATCTTCTTCACGTACTGTTCGAGCATGGCGACATCGCAGGCGGCTTTTCGGGGAGTCAGCGAGTCTACCCCAGGCCTGCCGTGAACGACCATACGAAACACGGGGCTTTGCCGGCCGACAGTGCCGCAGCCTGTCGATCCCAGGCGAGGTTTTGCCGCACATGCGGCTATAATTCGCGCCTTTCGACTTTCCCTCTCAGGCACAGACCCGTGATGACCCAGGATCAACTCAAGCAAGCCGTGGCCCAGGCCGCTGTGGACTTCATCCTTCCCAAGCTCGACGCCAAAAGCATCATCGGCGTCGGCACCGGCTCCACGGCCAACTGCTTCATCGACGCCCTGGCCAAGCACCGCATGGAGTTCGATGGCGCCGTGGCCAGCTCCGAAGCCACCGCCGCGCGCCTCAAGGGCCACGGCATTCCGGTGTACGAGCTCAATACCGTCAGCGACCTGGAGTTCTATGTCGACGGCGCCGACGAGAGCGACGAGCACCTGAACCTGATCAAGGGCGGCGGCGCAGCCCTGACCCGCGAGAAAATCGTCGCGGCCGTGGCCAAGACCTTTATCTGTATCGCCGACGCCAGCAAGCTGGTGCCGGTACTGGGCGCCTTCCCGCTGCCGGTGGAAGTGATCCCCATGGCCCGCAGCCATGTCGCCCGCGCCCTGGTCAAACTGGGCGGCGACCCGGTCTACCGCGAAGGCGTTCTCACCGACAACGGCAACGTGATCCTCGACGTGCACAACCTGTCCATCACCAACCCGGTGGAGCTGGAAGCGCAGATCAACGCCATCGTCGGCGTGGTCACCAACGGCCTGTTCGCCGCCCGCCCTGCCGACCTACTGCTGCTCGGCACGTCGGAAGGGGTCAAGACGCTTACGCGCTGACCGCTCCTGGCTGGATGTGCAAGGGGAGCTAATCTGTCGGATGGCTCCCTACGACCACGGAGGTCAGCATGGCCAGCAAATTCCACCTGAAAACAGCCAAAGACGGGCAGTTCCACTTCAACCTGATCGCCGGCAACGGCGAGATCATCCTTACCAGCGAGCTGTACAAGGCGAAGGATTCCGCGCTCAACGGCATCGAGTCAGTGCGCAAGAACGTCACCCGCGAAGGCGCCTTCGAAGTGCGTGCCAGCACCAGTGACAAACATTACTTCGTGCTCAAGGCCACCAACGGCCAGATCATCGGCCAAAGCCAGACGTATGCCAGCGCTGCCAGCTGTGTAGACGGCATGAAGTCGGTGGTGAAGAACGCGCCCATCGCAGTGCTGCAGGATGACAGCTGAGCCTGACGCCCGTCAGGCACAAAAGCTCGCGGCCAATCGGAATGCCGCCCAGCCGCTCCTACATTAGAAACCCATCCCTGTAGGAGCGGGCTTGCCCGCGAGCTTTGCTCTCGAGAAGCCCGCGGCTCAGTCCGCGGCTTTTTTCTTGAAGACGTAGAACAGGTTCGGCTCGCTGATCAGGTACAGCCCGCCCTCGTTGTCCATCGCCACGCCTTCCGCCTGCGGCACCGACTCCTTGAGCCCCTGCTGACCGGCCAGCAGTGACAGGCTGCTGATCGGCTTGCCCTCGGCATTCAGCTCGAGCACCAGACGCGATTCATCGGACAAGGCCAGCAGGTGGCCGGTGCGGTCGTCGTACTGCAGGCTCGACAGGTCACGCACGAACAAGCCGGCATCGCGCTCCTCGTTGGCCACCACGTGAACGGCGAATGGGCGCTGCGGATTGGTGTGCGGGAAACCATGCACCTCGTAGATCCGTACCGGGTTGCGTTCCTTGGCGACGAACAGGCGTTCGCCCTGCGGATCGTAGGCCAGGCCCTCGAAGCCCTTGTTGCCACTCAGGCCGATACCCAGGGACAGCTGCTGGGCCGTGCTGGCGTCGATCTGCGTGGTGTCGTCGTCCAGGCGCACTTTGATCAGGCGCTGCAGACGCTCGTCGGTGATGACGTAGATCCCGCTACTGATGTACTCGACCGCCTCCGGATCGCCGAAACCGACCAGGGCGATGCGACGCAGGATGCGACCATCGAGCGACAGTTCGATGAGCTGGGTGTTCTGGTTGGTCACCGTGAACAGGCTGTTGCGGTCCGGGTCGTAGGTCAGGGCCGAGACGTCGTCGTCCAGCCCGTCGATCACCTGCGCCTCGAGCGCAACCTGGTAATCCGGCAGCCAGATCGACTCTTCCTGGTAGCGCTCTGCGTACCGCCATTGCGAGGCGTTGAACCAGGCCCGCTCGAACAGGCGGTAGTCCTGGGCCCACAGGCCAAGCAGCACGAAAACCAGCAAGACCAGTCCCGCCAACAATCCCTTCACTATCGATCGACTACGCATGGTGGCTAACTCAAGAACAAGGCCTGACAACGACGCCAGCCCGAAGCGGTGCTTCGGGCTGGCGTGGGTATGGGGTGGTCAATCGACCGGGCGAGCCATCACGCGGCTCACTTCACCAGTTCAACCAACTCGACATCGATTTCACGGCTCATCAGATCCCGATCCACTTCACCGGTCAGCTTGACGGTGGCGTTTTCCGAGATGGCTTGCGGCGGCCAGTCTTCATCATCGATTTCGACGTGGATGGTGCCGGTGGCGTCCTTGAATTCATACAGTTCATCCTGCAGGCGCTTGACGATCTGGCCTTGCAGAACAACCGGGGTATCGTCGGCTGCATCCAGTGCGGCGGCGACGGTGGTGACTTGGGTGGTAGTGCCTGGGCCGGTGTAACCGGACGCCATGACGGCAGTGGAGAACAGCGGGGCGAACAGCAGTACCAGTGTGGAGCGCTTCATGGCGTGAGCCTCTAATCAGTAAGTGACGGGGTCAGATTAAGGGGCTGAGCTGAAGCCAGGCTTAATCGCCGCTTAAGCCAACCTTAATTGCCGGTGGGCCGCACTTACTGCACAGGCGAGCCGCCGAACGTCTTCCGACGCCCGGCGACTACATCCGTTCTTACAGGGCCTTGCTGGCGAAGCGCGAATGGCCGACCAGCTCCAGCTCCAGCTCGTCACCCTTGTGCAGCGGGCCGACACCGACGGGTGTGCCGGTGAGGATCACGTCGCCCGGTTGCAGGCTGAAGTGCCCGCAGATGTGCTGAATCATCGGCAGGATCGGGTTGATCATGTCGCGGCTGTTGCCGTCCTGGCGCACATCGCCGTTGATGATCAGGCGAATACCGATGTCGGTCAGGTCGGCGACGGCATCACCCGGCACGAAGGGCGCCAGCACGCAGGCACCGTCGAACGACTTGGCGATTTCCCACGGGTAGCCTTTTTCCTTCAGCCCGGCCTGCACATCGCGCAACGTCAGGTCGAGGGCCGGGGCGAAGCCGGAAATGGCATCCAGCACTTCTTCGGCATTCGGGGTGCGCGACAGCGGCTTGCCGATCAGCACGGCAATCTCGGCTTCGTAATGCACGGTGCCGCGGTCGTCCGGCACGGTAAAACCGCCGTCCAGCGACACGACGCAGCTGCCGGCCTTGATGAACAGCAGGGGCTCGCTCGGCACCGGGTTGTTCAGTTCCTTGGCGTGCTCGGCGTAGTTACGGCCGATGCACACCACCTTGCCCAGGGGAAAGTGGATATGGGTACCGTCGACGTACTGGTGCTGGTAACTCATGGACAACTCCTGTTCATAGCGCAGCCCGGCGTGTTGCCGGGCTGGCGAGCGTGAATACAGAGAAGGCGACAGCACCGTAAGCCGTCGCCTTCATACAAGCGCTTACCGCGGGAAGATCTTGCCGGGGTTCATGATGCCGTTCGGGTCGAACGCTGCCTTGATTGCCTTCATGTAGCCGACCTCTGCGTCGCTGCGGCTGTAATGCAGGTAATCGCTCTTGGTCATGCCCACACCGTGTTCGGCGGAAATCGAGCCGTTGTACTTCTGCACCGTCTCGAACACCCACTTGTTGACCGAGGCGCACTTGGCGAAGAACTCTTCCTTGGACAGGCTTTCCGGCTTGAGGATGTTCAGGTGCAGGTTGCCGTCGCCGATGTGCCCGTACCAGAGCACTTCGAAGTCCGGGTAGTTGCTGCTGACAATGTGGTCGATGTCGGCGAGGAAGGCCGGCACGCGGGACACGGTCACCGAGATGTCGTTCTTGTACGGTGTGCGGTGGCTGATGGTCTCGGAGATGTACTCGCGCAGCTTCCACAGGTTCTGCAGCTGTTGCTCGCTCTGGCTCATCACGCCGTCGAGGACCCAGCCCTGCTCGACGCAGTACTCGAAGGTCTCCAGGGCACTGTTGGCCACGTCTTCGTTCAGCGCTTCGAACTCCAGCAGCGCATAGAACGGCGTACGGCTCTCGAAGGGTGCCGGTACGTCGCCACGCTCGAGGATCTTGTCCAGGCACTTGTCGGACAGGAATTCGAAGGCGGTCAGGTCCAGCTTGCTCTGGAAGGCGTGCAGCACCGGCATGATCGAATCGAAATCCGGGGTGCCGAGAACCATGGCGGTCAGGTTCTTCGGCGCGCGCTCCAGGCGCATGGTGGCCTCGACCACGAAGCCCAGGGTGCCTTCGGCACCGATGAACAGCTGGCGCATGTCATAGCCAGTGGCGTTCTTGATCAGGTCCTTGTTCAGCTCCAGCAGCTCGCCTGTGCCAGTGACGACCTTGAGGCCGGCCACCCAGTTGCGGGTCATGCCGTAGCGAATGACCTTGATACCGCCGGCATTGGTGCCGATGTTGCCGCCAATCTGGCTGGAACCGGCAGAGGCAAAGTCGACCGGGTAATACAGGCCCTTGTCCTCAGCGAACTGCTGCAGCGCCGCGGTGACCACGCCTGGCTGGCAGATGACCGTGCGATCGAACTCGTTGAAATCGAGAATCTGGTTCATGTAGTCGAACGACACCACGACTTCACCGTGGGCCGCCACGGCCGCAGCCGACAGACCGGTACGGCCGCCGGACGGCACCAGCGCGACCTTGTGCTGGTTGGCCCAGCGGACGATGGCCTGCACCTGCTCGATGGTCTTGGGGAAGACGATGGCACTGGGCGCCGGAGCGTAATGCTTGGTCCAATCCTTGCCGTAGGTTGCCAGGGAATCGGCGTCGGTCAGCACTTTGCCGGAGTCAACCAGGGTCTTCAGCTCTTCGATCAGGGCAGGGTTGGTCATCTAAGGAACTCTCAAACGTTTCATAGTCACCCTGAGCACGCTTCATCTGCCAGGGGCGGGTGTTTCGCGGGGCTCGTATGCTAGCATACGCACCCCGTGAGTCGTGCCCCCGAGCCGATCCGCGGGCTCTGGTCGGCCACGTCCGACCCCCTCCTGACACCATTTGTGGGACAACAGGTACTCCGATGAGCAAGACCTCTCTCGACAAGAGCAAGATCAAGTTCCTTCTTCTCGAAGGCGTCCACCAGAATGCCGTCGACACCCTGAAGGCTGCCGGCTACACCAACATCGAGTACCTCAAGGGCGCCCTGTCCGACGAAGAGCTGAAAAGCAAGATCGCCGACGCCCACTTCATCGGTATCCGCTCCCGCACCCAGCTGACTTCCGAAGTCTTTGACTGCGCGAAGAAACTGGTCGCCGTCGGCTGCTTCTGCATCGGCACCAACCAGGTCGACCTGGACGCTGCCCGCGAGCGCGGCATCGCCGTGTTCAACGCCCCGTATTCGAACACCCGCTCGGTGGCCGAGCTGGTGCTGGCCCAGGCCATCCTGCTGCTGCGCGGCATTCCCGAGAAGAACGCCTCCTGCCACCGCGGTGGCTGGATCAAGAGCGCAGCCAACTCCTTCGAAATCCGCGGCAAGAAACTGGGCATCGTCGGCTACGGCTCGATCGGCACCCAGCTCTCGGTCCTGGCCGAAGCCCTGGGCATGCAGGTGTTCTTCTACGACGTGGTGACCAAGCTGCCGCTGGGCAACGCCACGCAGATCGGCAAGCTGCATGACCTGCTGGGCATGTGCGACATCGTTTCCCTGCACGTGCCGGAACTGGCGTCCACCCAGTGGATGATCGGCGAGAAGGAAATCCGCGCCATGAAGAAGGGCGGCATCCTGATCAACGCCGCCCGCGGCACCGTGGTCGAACTGGACCACCTGGCCACCGCGATCAAGGAAGAACACCTGATCGGCGCCGCCATCGACGTCTTCCCGGTCGAGCCGAAGTCCAACGACGAAGAGTTCGAAAGCCCGCTGCGTGGCCTGGATCGCGTAATCCTGACCCCGCATATCGGTGGTTCCACCGCCGAAGCCCAGGCCAACATCGGCCTGGAAGTGGCCGAGAAGCTGGTCAAGTACAGCGACAACGGCACCTCGGTGTCCTCAGTCAACTTCCCTGAAGTGGCCCTGCCGGCTCACCCGGGCAAGCACCGCCTGCTGCACATCCACGAGAACGTGCCGGGCGTGATGAGCGAGATCAACAAGGTCTTCGCCGACAACGGCATCAACATCTCCGGCCAGTTCCTGCAGACCAACGACAAGGTTGGCTACGTGGTGATCGACGTCGACGCCGAGTACTCCGACCTGGCCCTGGAAAAACTGCAGCACGTTCACGGCACGATCCGCAGCCGCGTTCTGTTCTGAGTCATCCGGGTAATGAAAAAGGGAGGCCACTGGCCTCCCTTTTTTGTGTCTGCCGATTGGCGAGCAAACAATCAGCCGCCTCGTTCCAGCTCGGCTAGCGCCGCGTCCGCCGCAGCCAGTTGCTCTTCGTTGAACACCTGCACACCGGCGCGCCGCAGCAACGCGGCCGTCACGCCCTCGCCCGCCACCTTGCGCCCGGTGAAGGTGCCGTCGTAGTTCTCCAGATTGCCGCAGGAGGGGCTGCGCGCCTTGAGCAGCGCCAGGCGGATACCGTGTTGCCGCACCAGCGCCAGGGCCTGCTCGGCGCCGTCGACGAAGGCCTCGGTGACGTCCTCACCGCCGACGGTGACCACCTGCACCACACCATCCAGCACCGCCGCACCCTGGCCACCCGGAATCTCGGCCGGCGGACGGGGTGTGGGCAGGCCGCCCGCCACCTCCGGGCACAAGGGGACAATGCGCCCTTCCGCCTGCCAGCGCTGCAGCACACCAAAGGGGCCATGGGCACCGCCGTCGTAGCGCACGTGATGACCCAGCAGGCAGCGGCTGACCAGAATTTTCTGCATGCATCCTCCTGGGTGATTCCGTGTGTGTCAGGCGAACTCAACCCGCAGCAAAGCGACCGCTCAGAGGGGCCCGTCACCCCGCCGCCGGAACCAACCCGTCAGCGACAGGCGTTCACGAGTGGCCGGCAGCACTTCATGGGGCAGATCCGCGGACAGGAACACCACCAGGCAACCGGCCTGGGGCGGCACATCACGCACCTCCCCATTCTTCAGGTACAGGCGCAAGGCACCACCCTGCTCGTCCTGCCAGGCCTGGTTGAGGTACAGCACGGCGGACACGGTGCGACGGTCATCGTCCCGAAAACGGTCGACATGCTTCTGGTAGAACGCCCCCGGCGGGTACAGGGCGAAATGGCTTTCATAGTCTTCGAGCCCGAGATAGAGCCCCTGGTTGATCGCCTGACGCAAACCGTCCAGCAGCATCAGGTACTGGTCACAGACGTCGGACTGGCCAACCTCCAGCCACTCGATACTGTCGCCACGCACCGCCTCGCGCACCGCCAGCGCGCTGCCACGGCCAACCCCGGCGGGCGTCAAGGCACCTCGTTCGGCACGGGCGCGGCACTCAACGGCCAGTTCGGCGGTCAGAGGCTCTGGAGCGAAGAGAGGTTGAATCGACCAGCCGTGCTCGGCCAGGTCGTCAACGATGCGCGCGAACACGGCGCTGTGGGATTCGGTAGGCATACCGGCGATTCTACCAGTGTGCGTGCAACGCCTCGACAAGCTCCGACTGGCCATTGAAAATAGCCGTCCGCTAGACAGGAGTCTGTATGCGCGTTCTTTCTTTCGTTTTGCTGTTGCTTGCAAGCCTGCACTGCCTGGCCGACACCCACTCCGAGTTGTACCAGGCGGCCGGCTGGCCGGAACAGCGCGCGCATTTCAACGACGCCCTCAGCGCCGCCCAGGAGCGCTACCGCAGCAGCCTGCCGCCGGCGGTGTTCCAGGCTCTGGTGAACAACAGCAACCAGCGTTTCGCGCCCCTGGCCATCGATCAACGCGCCCAGCAAAGCCTGCGCGAAGCCCTGGCCGATCCCAACCCGGCCCTGCAGTTCTTCCAATCCACCCTGGGCCGCAAGATCGTCCAGGCAGAAGTGTTGGCCACCCGCCGCGACCAGTTGGCCCAGCACGCCAACGGCCTGCCGCGCATCGAAGCCGACGCCACCCGCCGCCTGTTGATCCGTCACCTGGCCCAGGCCGTACCGGCCGAAGCTGCGGGCGCCGAGGTCAGCCTGGCCCTGGCCGGCGTCGCCGCCGACAGCTTGAGCCAGATGCTGCCCGGCCTGTTCGGCGGTGATTCGGCCCATGCCCTGCTCAACAGCCAGCGCCAGCGGCTGATGGAGCAGATCGGTGCCGACATTGACAACACATTGCTGCACGTTTACCGCGAGCTGTCCGATCCGGAGCTGGAAGAGTTCGTCAGCTTCGCCCAGTCCGAAAACGGCAAGGCCTACTACCAGGCCGCCCTGACCGCCCTGCGTTCCGGCCTGGCCGTGGGCCAGAGCAGCGCCGACCTGGCGCCGGCACCACAGGGCATTTGAGGCGCGTCAGCCGGCCAAGCGCTGGCTGAGGAAATCGAAGTAGCGCTGTCGGAACGCCGGCACTTCATTGGCCAGGTGATGCCGCGCCTCCGGCAGGCGAAAGATCGCCGGCGCCGCGAACTTGTTCTCCAGAATCCCCAGGTTATGCCGCCAGTCCACGGTCATGTCGGCCTCGCCCTGCACGATCAGCGGGCTGCGGGTGCTGCGCGGCGCCCGCTCGATATGCGGCACCCAGCGGCTCAAGGCGCCGACCCAGGCGGTGGGCAGGTTGCGCGGTTGCAACGGGTCGTGGTTCTGCAGGAAATCGATGAACACCGGGTCGTGGGAGTTCTCGCTGAAACGCCGAGGGATCTCCTTCACGAAGTTGCGCATCACCCGGTAGCTGAGCTGCGACCAGGCCCAGGCCCGTGGCCGCACCAGCGGCGCCAGGAGGATGGTTTCGCCGATGGCCGCTGGCGGTTCACCGTTCAACAGATAGTCGACCAGGATTGCCCCACCCGTGCTCTGCCCGCACAGGTGCCAGGGCTGCGGCAGCTCCAGCTCCGCCGCCTGGGCCAACCCTGCCTGCAGCACCGCCTGGTATTCGGCAAAATCGTCGATGCTGGCCCGCGCACCACTGGACAGCCCGTGGCCCGGCAGGTCCAGCGCCAACACGACGAAGCCCATGCCCAGCGCCCAGTCGATCACATGCCGGTACAGGCCGCTGTGGTCGTAGTAGCCATGCAGCAGAACCAGGGTCGCCCGGGGCTCCTGCGGCCACCAGACCTGGGCGGCGATGCGATAGGGCCCCGCCTGGAAGAAGCCGAGACGGCTGGGCAGCAGGCTCTGCTCGAAACCGTAGAAGCATCGATAGGCCTGCTCCGCAGGTGACAAGGCGGCCGCTGCGGCCAAGGGTCGCAGGCTGGCGACCAGAAGATCAGGCTGAAAACTCGCTGACATAAGGCTTTCCGTGGATCAGGCAGACGCGCCACCGGTTCATTCGAGCCCGGCGGCAGGCTGCCGATATTCAGCTGTCGCGCGCGGCGTGGCAAGCTAGCACCCGCTGAAGCCCGAATGCAGATGCCAGGGCCTCCCTTCTTATCGTGCACCACGCAGACCCTTCACCCATGCCTCGACCCTCCCGCAAATCGCTACTCGCCGGCCTGATCGCCGTGGCCTGGATCATCGCCATGGTCGCGGCGTTCTGGTGGTTCGAGGCACGCTACATGCGCACCTTCAGCGACCAGACCGCACTGTTCTCCGGGGACTCGCTGCGCCTGCCCGATGAGCTGGCCGGTCCCGGCCCGATCCGCCTGGTGCATTTCTGGGACCCGGCCTGCCCGTGCAACGTCGGCAACCAACAGCACCTGAGCGAACTGATCGAGCATTACGCGCCCCAGGGCGTGGCGTTCTATGCCGTGCAGAAGTCCGGCAGCAGCGGTCAGTTGCCGCGCAGCCTCAGCGGCCTGCAAGCGCTCGACGGCCTGCACGGCGCCGAGCAGCTACCGGCCAGCCCCGCCGTGGCGATCTGGGACCGCAATGGCGAGCTGGCCTACTTCGGTCCCTACAGCGAAGGCCTGACCTGTAACTCGAGCAACAGCTTCATCGAGCCGATCCTCGAAGCCCTGGCCGATGGCCGCCGGGTCAACGCCAGCAATACCCTGGCGGTGGGCTGCTTCTGCGCCTGGCAGAACGCCCCCGACAGCTAGCGCCCACATAGCCGCACCGCTACAACGTGCCGGCCTTTAGTCGGGCCAGATGCCTTTCGATTTGCACTTTCGTCCCACCTCTGCAACAACTTAAAGGCTGTTGCATTGGCACTACCGCATTCGCGGATCGTGGGAGGGATACCATGTCTGGCACGTTCTACCGTCAAGCCGATCGTCTGATGCTCGCCGTGCTCTGGGGCATGACCTTCTACGCCTTCGGCCTCGCCTTCTGGCACGACACCTGGGCCGCGGCGCTGGTCATCGGCGGCGGCAGCGCCGTGGCCCTGTCCGCGCTGTACTCACTGATCGCCGGCAGCCGCGCCTACCGCTGCCTGATCGGCGTCGCCTTCATGGTGCTGTCCGCCCTGCACATCCAGCAGAGCCACGGCATGATCGAAATGCACTTCAGCGTGTTCGTGCTGCTCGCCTTCCTGGTGTATTACCGCGACTGGCTGCCCATCCTGCTGGCCGCCGGGGTGATCGCCGTACACCACCTGACGTTCTTCCTCGCCCAGCAGAGCGGCGATGCGATCTACCTGCTGCAGGACGGCGCGGGCTGGCCAGTGGTGCTGATCCACGCCGCCTACGTGGTCGTCGAGACCTTGATCCTGGTGGTGCTGGCACGCCATGGCGCCCGTGAGGCAGCGGCTGGCGAAGACCTGCAACGCACCTCCGCGCACCTGCTGCGCGATGGCCAACCGGTGGACCTGGCGTACCGCAGCCCGTCCAGCGAGCGCCTGTCCCAACGCTTCAACCGGTTTCTCGACCTGCTCGACAACCTGGTCAGCCGGGTGGTCGGCGCGGGCGACGAGCTGCGCGACACCAGCCGCCACCTGAGCCACTCCACCGCCGAACTGAACCAGGGCGCAGATGCCCTCCTCATCGCCACCACGCAGATGGGCAGCGCCATCGAACAGATGACCCGCGCCGTCAGCGAGGTCTCCGGCAGCGCCGAAGAGGCCGCCAGCACCGCCCACCAGGCCGGCAACGACGCTGCCGCCGGAGCCGCGTCGATCAGCGCCACGCAACAGGAAATCCGCACCCTGGCCACCGAGATGGACCACAGCGGCGCGGTGGTCAAAAGCCTGGCCGCGGAGGCCCAGGAAATCGGCAAGGTGCTGGAAGTGATCCGCGCCGTGGCCGAACAGACCAACCTGCTGGCACTCAACGCCGCCATCGAGGCAGCCCGCGCGGGCGAACAGGGGCGCGGGTTTGCCGTGGTCGCCGACGAAGTCCGGCAACTGGCGCAGCGCACCCAGCAGGCGACCGGCGAGATTCAAGGCATGATCACGCGCTTGCAGCAGGGCTCGGCCGACGCCGTGAACGCCATGGCCCAGAGCCACGCGGGTGTGTCCCGTTGCGTGGAGCACACCGAGCGCACCGTCACGCTGCTCGACAACGTGCACCGCTCGATCGAGGCAATCCAGGCCATTGGCGTCTCGACCCGTGAACAGCTGGCCGCCACCGAAGAGGTCGCACGGCTAATCGAACAGGTGCGCGGCATCGCGGGAGAAACAGCCCGCGACGCCGCCGAGGTGGCCGAAGACAGCCAGCGCCTGACCCAGCTCGCCGAACACCTGACCAGCCTGTGCGGGGAGTTCCACGTCAGTCAGGCACAAGGCCGCAGCCGCTCAGCGGCAGACCCTACGCCACCGACCGCCAGCGGCCCCTACCGACTGCAACCCGCCTGAGCGCCCCACTGGGCGCGATAGCCCTCCGGCGTGGTGCCTTGCCAGCGCCGGAACGCCCGGTAGAAGGGTGACAATTCGGCGAACCCACAGGCCCGCGCCACATCCCGGATAGCCTGGCCGGCGACGAGCAACTCCACGGCCCGGGTGCGACGAACCTCGTCGTGCAACAGGCGAAAGCTGCTGCTCTGCTCGGCCAGTGCGCGCTGCAACGCGCTGCTGGTCACATCCAGCGCCCGTGCGCATTCGGCCAGGTTGCACAGCTGCACGCCGAGGTTCACCCCCAGCCAGTACCGCACCCGGTTCAGCAACTGGTTTTCCACCAGCTCGGCCAGTTCCTGCTCGGCCTCCTCCCACAGCAGGGCGAACAGCCGCGGATTGGCGCTGCGCGACGGCCGATTGAGCAATGCCCTGGGAAACACCAGGGCATCGTGGCGCTGGTCGAAGCGGGGCAGCAGGCCGAACAGACGCCGGTGCTCGCTCAGGCGACGCGGTGCGGGGTGGCGGAAGTCCACCCCATCCAGGTGAAATGTCTCGTCGGTCACGCTGGCCAGCATCTTGTAGATCAGCAGCGCCAGGCACTCCATCTGCTGGCGCAACGAGCCCACACCCCGGTAATTGAGGTCGATGATCAGGTGCGCCTGATCACCCCGATCCTCCAGGCGCGCGACGAAGCCGCCGGACAGGATGTGCTGGAACCGCACGAAGCATTCCAGGGCCTGGCGCAGGTCGGCACTGGCCAGCAGCAGGTAGCCCACCACATCCATCGGCCTCGGCTTCATGACCTCCCCCAGGTGCAGGCCGATGTCGACGTCACCGGTGATGCCGTGCAGCGCCTGCCAGAACCGCGGCGCATTGTCGTGGTCCTCCCGGGCGACCAGCCGCGGCGGCGACAGCGGTACGCCCTGGTAGGCCTGGCGGTAGGTGTCGGTGGGGTCCAACCCTAGGGCCGCCAGGGACTCGTACAGCAGGCGACGCAGGGTAGACGAGTGGGTCAGCGTCGCGGCAATGGCCTGGCTGGGCGGTGTATGCATGGTGACCTCGTGACAATTGACCAAAGACTTCCAGTCTTGCGGTATTTGGTCAATGCCAGCGTTCGATCCCCCGCCCAGAATGGCCCAGCGTCTTGCTCATAACAATAAGGAACGCTCTTCGATGAAACGCACCCTGACCGTCCTCGCCGTCATCGTTGCCGCCAGCGCGGCCGGTGGATACTGGTATGTCGACAGCAAGCAGCCCCTGCGCGATGGAGAGCTGACACTCCAGCACCTGCAGGCGCCGGTCGAGGTCCGCTACGACGAGCGCGGCGTGCCGCATATCCAGGCTCAGAGCGAGGCTGACATGTACCGCGCGCTGGGCTTCGTCCACGCCCAGGACCGTCTGTTCCAGATGGAGATGATGCGTCGCCTGGCCCGGGGCGAGCTGGCCGAAGTGCTCGGCGCGCCGCTGGTGGAAACCGACCGCCTGTTCCGCACCCTGGGTATCCGCCAGCACGCCGACGCCTACGCCGCCAAGATCGACCCGAACAGCCCGCCCACCCTGGCACTGCAGGCGTACCTGGACGGCATCAACCAGTACCAGGCCACGCGGCCGGCACCGATCGAGTTCGACCTGCTGGGCATCGAGCCGCGCCCCTTCACCCCCGCCGACACCCTCAGCGTGGCCGGCTACATGGCCTACAGCTTCGCCGCGGCGTTCCGCACCGAGCCGGTGCTCAGCTACGTGCGCGACCGCCTGGGCAAGGATTACCTGACCATCTTCGACCTCGACTGGCACCCGCAGGGCGTGGTTGGCCGGCACCTGGCCGCCGGCGACTGGAAGGACCTCGGCGCCATCGCCCGGATCAGCCACGAGGCGCTGCTCGACGCCGGCCTGCCGCAATTCGAGGGCAGCAATGCCTGGGCGGTGTCCGGCAGCCGCACCGCCAGCGGCAAGCCGCTGCTGGCGGGCGACCCGCATATCCGTTTCGCCGTGCCCGCCGTGTGGTACGAGGCCCACGTGAGCTATCCCGGTTTTGAGCTGTACGGCCACTACCAGGCCCTCAACCCGACCGCGTCCCTGGGGCACAACCGCGACTTCGCCTGGAGCCTGACCATGTTCCAGAACGACGACGTCGACCTGGTGATCGAGACCGTCAACCCGGACAACCCCAACCAGGTGCGCTACCGCGATGCCTGGGTCGACCTTGAACACCGCGAAGAGACCATCCAGGTCAAGGATGCCGAACCGGTCACCCTGACCCTGAGCCGCTCGCCCCACGGCCCGCTGATCAACAACACCCTTGGCAATCCGTCGGGCAGCACGCCGATTGCCCTGTGGTGGGCATTCCTGGAAACCGACAACCCGATCCTCGAGGGCTTCTACCAGCTCAACCAGGCCGACAGCCTGGACAAAGCCCGCAGCGCCGTGGAAAACGTCGAGGCGCCGGGGCTCAACATCGTCTGGGCCAATGCCGGTGGCGACATCGGCTGGTGGGCGGCGGCGAAACTGCCGCGGCGCCCGGCCGGGGTCAACCCGAGCTTCTTCCTCGACGGCGCCAGCGGCGAGGCGGAAAAGGACGGTTTCCACCCGTTCACCGACAACCCCCAGGAAGAAAACCCCGAGCGTGGCTACATCGTCTCGGCCAACTACCAGCCGCTCTCCCCCACCGGCATCGAGATTCCCGGCTACTACAACCTGGCCGATCGCGGTGAGCGCATTGACCAGCGCCTCGCCGACGCGGACGTTCGCTGGGGCCTGGAGAACAGCCAGGCACTGCAGCTCGACACCGGCACCGGCTATGGCCCCCGCCTGCTGGCGCCCATCCTCGACGACCTGCGTGCCGCAGCCAGCGATGCGCAGCAGCGCGACCTGGTGGAGCAACTGGCCGCCTGGGACGGCGACCACCGCCTCGACTCCGTCGCCAGTACGCTGTTCAACCAGCTGACCTATGAACTGACCCGGCATGCCATGCACGACGAACTGGGCGACAGCTTCTTCGACAGCCTGCTGTTCACCCGCGTGCTGGACATTGCCTTGCCGCGCCTCACCGCCGACGCGAATTCACCGTGGTGGAACGACCGCAACACCGAGGGCACCGAAAGCCGCGCCGACATCGTGAAAGCCGCCTGGCAGGCGAGTATTGCCCATCTGCAGACCACCCTCGGCAACGACCCCGGTGCCTGGCAATGGGGCCCGGCCCATACCCTTACCCATGGCCACCCGCTGGGCCAGCAAGCGCCGCTGGACAGGCTGTTCAATGTCGGCCCGTTCCAGGTACCCGGCGGTCACGAGACACCCAACAACCTGTCGCACAAGGTCGGGCCGGCGCCCTGGTCGGTGGTCTACGGCCCTTCGACGCGTCGCCTGATCGACCTCAGCGATGCCAGCACGGCACTGGGCATCAACCCGGTCGGCCAGAGCGGCGTGCCGTTCGATTCGCACTACCAGGACCAGGCTGAAACCTATGTACGCGGCGGATATCTGCCCATGCACCTCGACGCCGAGGACGTGCAGCAGCACACCCGCAGCCAGCTGACGCTACGCCCCTAACGGAACCAGGAGCACGCCATGAAACGTCTGTTGCTGATTGTCCCCATCGCCCTGCTCGGCCTGAGCGCCGTGGCGGTCAGCCGTACCCTGTTGCTGCCGCCCGTGGCGGTCAACACCCACCCGGTCATGTTACCCGCCGGCCTGGATGCCAATCGGGCGGCGCAGAGTCTGGCGGCGGCCATTCGCCTGCCTACCCTGTCCCACCAGGTGGGCGCGCCGGTCAGCCAGTTGGCCGCCAGCGATGCCGCCTTCGCCGGCATGCGCACCTGGTTGAGCGAGCACTACCCGCAGGTCAGCGCCACCACCCGCAGCGAAGCCACCGGCAGCCCGAGCATTCTGCTGCGCTGGCCGGGCAAGGACAGCACGCTGCCCGCCGTCCTGCTGATGGCGCACCAGGACGTGGTGCCCGTGGCGCCGGGCACCGAAGACCAGTGGACGCACCCGCCCTTCTCCGGCGCCATTGCCGACGGTTTCATCTGGGGGCGCGGCGCAATCGACAGCAAGGGCTCCATGGTGGCGATCCTCGAAGCGGTGGAAACCCTGATCACCCAGGGCTTCCAGCCACCCCGCGATGTGCTGTTGGCGTTCGGGCATGACGAAGAGATCGGCGGCCAGCTGGGCAACCGGCGCATCGCCGCCCGCCTGCTGGAGCAGGGCGTGCACCTGGCCTGGGCCAGCGACGAAGGCGGCTTCGTGGTGCGCGGGCAGATTCCCGGCATCCAGCAGGATGTCGCGGTGGTGGGCATCGCGGAAAAGGGCTACGTCAGCCTGACCCTGCAAGCCAACGCCAAGGGCGGCCACTCTTCGCAGCCGCCGCCGTTCGACGAAACAGCGATTGGCCGCCTCAGCCAGGCGCTGCAACGGGTCGGCGATGCGCCTTTTGCGCGCGGCTTCGACGGCCCCACCGGCGACCTGCTGGCCAGTTTCACCCCGGCCCAATCCTTCGGTTACCGGATGATCTTCGCCAACCTGTGGCTGTTCGGCCCGCTGGTGGAGCAACAGCTGTCGGCATCGCCCGCTGGCGCTGCGCAGTTGCAGACCTCGCTGTCACCGACCCTGCTGCGCGGCGGCATCAAGGAAAACGTGTTGCCGCCCAGCGCCCGCGCCACACTGAACCTGCGCATCCACCCGCGTGACAGCATCGACAGCGTCGCCGCCCATGTGCGCGCTGCAGTCGACGACGACCAGATCAGCGTCAAGGTGATGCCCGCAGGCCGCGAGCCGTCGGCGGTAACCGATGTTCAGGGCGAGGCCTATAAACAGTTCGCCAAGGTGATTCGAGCCAGTTTTGCCAACACCCTGGTCAGCCCTAACCTCACGGTGGGCGGCACCGATTCGCGGCATTACGAACAGCTGACCAGCAACATCTTCCGCTTCAGCCCGCTGTTGATGGACCGCGAAGACCTGCCGCGCATGCACGGCACCAACGAACGGATCGGTATCGACACCCTGGCCAACGCCAGCGGTTTCTACTACCGGCTGCTGCAAAGCCTGAATATGCCGCCCGCGACTCGATAAGCGAGCGCCAGAATGCACAACGCCCGGCGCATTGCGCCGGGCGTTGTGGGTGAACGAAGAGACCGCCGACTACAGGTAGCTGTTGGTCATCTCGTCGACGAAACCTTCGTTGCGCAACTCGTCCAGGGCCTTCTGCAGGCGCTGCACCACTTCATCCGGGGTGTCCTTGTTCAGCGCCAGGTAGAGCTCGGCATCGTTGAAACGCAGCACCGTGTTCAGGCCGCTGACGCCTTCCTGCTTGGCCAGGTAGCGGCCAACCGGATCGGTGGTGGCCCACAGGTCAATCTTGCCGGTAAGCAGCTTTTTCACGTTTTCCTGGTCACGCAGCGCGTTGACCGGCGTCAGGCCCTGGCTTTCCAGGTGCTGACTGACCGCGTCGTTCTTGTAGGCGCCGATGGTGTACTGGCCGGCTTCCTTGAGGCTCGCCACGCTCACATTGTTGCCCGGGGCGGCGAGCAGCACCCAGCCGGTCTTGGCCAGCGGCCCGACCCACTTGAACAGCGGCTGGCGCTCGGGGGTGAAGGTGGTGGAGAACAGCCCGTAGTTAGGCTTGTCGAGGGTCAGGCGATACAGCCGATCCCAGGGGAAACGCAGGGTCAGGGTGTAGTTGATGTTGGCGCGCTTGAACATTTCACGCACGATTTCGGCGTTGATCCCGTCAATGCCATCGTCCCGGGCAAAGTTCTTGTCGTCCACCGACATGTTGAAAGGTGGGAAATTCTCCGTGAGCAATACCACCTTGTAGTCGTCGGGCAACTCGGCCCGAGCCATACAGGCACTCAACAACAGCCCTAGAAAAAGCCCTTTCTTTACTACCTTCATCATCCTTCCCCTGCTCGCATACGTTGTGATTTTTATGGTCGGCAGCGTCCCCGCGTCTCGGGATTTCCTGACCGAAGCGAATGAACACCATAGGTCGAACAGCCAGGAAAGCAAACACCCATAAAACCAAGGCATTCGCAGATGCATAAACTGCACCATCCGAGCAGACCGACAGAACGCGAAAAGAATTGATGTCTGCCGCAGGCGAGAGAACGCTCAAACGTCGCAACAGCAGAGAGGGATCAGAAGAACGACGGAGGGATCAGGCACCCAGGGAAAGTGCCTGACTGGCCCGCAGACGCAGGCCAGGAAGGGACAAACGAATTACAGGTAGCTGTTGAGGATGTCGTCGACGAAACCTTCTTCGCGCATCTTGTCCAGCTCGGCCTGCAGCTTCTGCACCACGGCGTCGGGGACGTCCTTGTTCAGTGCCAGGTACAGTTCGGCGCTGTCGAAACGCAGGATGGTCTTCAGCCCGGTGACGCCCTCCTGCTTGGCCAGGTAGCGACCTGCAGGATCGCCAGTAGCCCACAGGTCGATCTGTCCGGCCATCAGCTTCTTGGCGTTTTCCTGGTCGCGCAGCGCGGTGAGCGGGGTCAGGCCTTGCTTCTCCAGGTGCTCAGCAATGGCGTCGCCCTTGTAGGCGCCGACCTTGTAGCGCTTGGCATCGTCCAGGCTGCTCAGGGTAATCGGGCTGTCACCCTTGCCGAGCAGCACCCAGTCGTCCGGGCCGATCGGGCCGACCCACTTGAACAGCGCCTCGCGCTCCGGCAGACGCGCCGTCACGAATACGCCGTAGTCGGGCTTCTCCAGCGCCAGCTTGTAGATGCGATCCCATGGGAAACGCAGGGTCAGGCTGTACTGGATTCCCGCACGCTTGAACATCTCGCGCACGATGTCGGCAGCGATGCCGTCGATATTGTCTTCCTGGGCGAAGTTCTTGCCATTGATCGCCATGTTGTACGGCGGGAAATTCTCCGTCAGCAGCACCACACGGTAGTTAGGGTCGATTTCCGCTCTAGCCATTCCAGACATCAACAATAGGGCACCCACGCCCATCAGCAACCGCTTCCACATAACAATTTCCTACCCGATCAGGGATTTCCTAAAAAAGCGCGGCCAAGCTTAGCTCTGTTTTAGTGCAGACCAAACCTCAATCGTGATTACTGAGCGCCATGGTGGCGCACGCAGGCGCCTCGGCGCACCGCAACCTGGCTCGGTGGACGTATCGTTCACAGCACAAGCCGGGCGCTTCAGACCGGCACGCTGCCGCCGTTCAGGTAGGTGGTCTTCACCAGGGTGAAGAAATCGCGGGCGTGCCCCTGCTCCCATGGACCGTAGCTGGAGTGTTTGCGACCGCCGAAAGGCACGTGGTAATCGGACCCTGCGGTGGCGGCGTTGATCACCACCATGCCGGCCTGGACATGCCGCTTGAAATGGCTGGCATGGTTCAGGGAGCGGGTGCAGATGCCCGCCGAAAGCCCGAGTTCGCTGTCGTTGGCCAGCGCCAGGGCCTCGGCATAATCCCGGGCGCGCAGAATCAATGCGATGGGGCCGAAGATGTCCTCACGGCCGATGCGCATGTGTGACTCGACGCCGACCACCAGCGCCGGACGCATGAAGAAACCACGTGTTTCCAGGTCCAGCAACTCGCCGCCGTGTACCAGCCCACCTTCGGCACGGGCCATGGCGAGGTTATCCTGGTTCTTGCGCAACTGCGTGGCGTCGACCACCGGCCCGATGTCGACCTCCGGCATCAGCGCGTGCCCGACCTGCAAGGCAGTCATGCGTTCGAGCATCGCCGCGACGAAGCGATCATGGATACCGGCGGTGACGATCAGACGGCTGGAGGCCGTGCAGCGCTGGCCCGTGGCATGGAAGGCGCCGCTGATACAGGCCTCGACCGCCACGTCGAGATCGGCGTCATCGAGCACCACCATGGGGTTCCTGCCGCCCATCTCCAGTTGCAGCTTCTTGCGCAGCGGCAGGCAGGCCGCCGCGATGCGCTGGCCGGTCTGCACCGAGCCACTGAAGCTGACCGCGTCGACCAGCGGCGACTCGCTCAACACCTGTCCGACCACCGCACCGGTGCCCATCACCAGGTTGACCACGCCCCTGGGCACCCCGGCTTCGTTGAGGATGTCGACCAGCGCCCAGGCGCAGCCCGGCACCCGCCCCGACGGCTTGAACACCAGGGTGTTACCGTAGGCCAGAGCCGGCGCGATCTTCCAGGCCGGTATGGCCATGGGAAAATTCCACGGTGTGATCAGCCCCACCACACCGAGTGGCTCACGGGTCACCTCGACATTCAGGCCGGGGCGCACCGAGCCAAGTATCTCGCCATGCAGGCGCAAGGCCTCGCCGGCGAAGAACTTGAAAATCTGCCCGGCGCGGCCGACTTCGGCTATGGCCTCCGCCAGGGTTTTGCCCTCCTCGCGAGCGAGCAGCCGACCAAGCGCGTCACGACGGGCGAGAATCAGGCTGCCAGCGCCATCGAGGATGTCGAAGCGCTGTTGCGGGGAGACCTGCGACCAGGCCTGAAACGCTGACCGGGCCGCGGCGATGGCTTCCCCTGTCTGCGCCGCGTCAGCCTGGGCGTAGTCGCCGATCAGGTCACCCTGATCGGACGGATTGAGATTGCCCCGGTACTCGGCGCCTTCGCACCAGCGACCGTCGATGTAGTTGTCGAATCGCATGCCTGGCATTCCTTGCTAGCGGGGCAGAAGGCTTCGATCTCCCAGATTGCGGTACAGCGCGCGCACGCCGAACTGCCAGGGCGCAATCGCCGTCGAGTGGCGCACCTCGTTGACCAGTGCGCCCAGAGACGCCGCCGTGATGCTTACCCGGTCACCTAGGTGATGGGTGAAGCCGGCGCCGGCCTCGCCGCGATCCTGGATCGGCGAGAACATGGTGCCCAGAAACAGCATGAAGCCATCCGGGTACTGGTGATGGGCGCCACAGGTCTGCTCGACCAGTTCCAGCGGATCGCGGCTGATCTCGCGCATATGACTGTGGCCCTGCAGGTGGAAACCGTCGTCCGCGCCCTCGATGGTCAGCCCGAGCTCGGCCTCGCGCACATCGTCCAGGTCGAAGTGCTCATCGAACAGGCGAATGAACGGACCGATGGCGCAGGAGCCGTTGTTGTCCTTGGCCTTGCCTAGCAGCAAGGCACTGCGCCCCTCGATATCGCGCAGGTTGACGTCATTGCCCAGACTGGCACCGACCACCTGACGCTGGGCGTTGACCGCCAGCACGATCTCCGGCTCGGGGTTGTTCCACTGCGACTGCGGGTGCAGGCCGACACGGTCGCCAAAACCGACGGCCGACATTGGCTGGGACTTGGAGAACACCTCGGCATCGGGGCCGATGCCCACTTCCATGTATTGCGACCAGGCGCCACGCCGCGTCAGCTCCGCGCGCAGGGCCTCGGCTTCGGGTGAGCCCGGCCTGATGCGCGACAGGTCATCGCCGATCAGCGCCTGCAACGTCCCGCGGATTTCCCGGGCCTTGCCGGCGTCGCCACCGGCCTGTTCTTCAATCACCCGTTCCAGCAGGCTGACGGCGAAGGTCACGCCGCAGGCCTTGATCGCCTGCAGGTCGCAGGGCGCCAGCAGACGCTCCTCGACCTCCGGATCGAGGCTGCGGGCGAGCCAGTCGGTGGCTGCACCGAGAGCTTCGCCGGGGGCGTTGCGAGCGATGTCCAGACGATCACTGCGGTCCAGCAGGTCGGCCATCAGCGCTACACTGCGGCTGATGTCGAACAGTTGGCCATTGCGTACCGCGACCAGCGCAGGACCATGGTGTGGCGCACCACGCCAGACCCGGCCGACCAGTACGGCGCGGTCCAGGTCGACGGGCAGGCAGGTACGGCTATCAATGGGCTGCATGGGCACCCCCTGCACGCGACGTCGCGTGGGGCAGCTTGATCGAGCGCGCGCCGTGGGCCGGGCGCAAACGCCCTGGGTAACGCAGCTTGCACAGCGCTTCGACGAAGTAGAAATCGCCGAACAGCGTGGCGCCTTGCTCGCCCAGGCGGTGCGGCATGGAGTAGCAACCGTCGGTAAGCAGCCCCCGTTGCGCCGGCTCGCGAGCCAGGTAGGTGGAGCACAGGCCGGTGAGCATCCACTCGGCCTTGCCTCGCAGGAAGGCGACGCGCTGAGCGTCGTCGAGGCTCGCCGCGAGGTCGAGCAGAGCCGAGGCGACAATGGCGGTAGTGGCTGTGTCGCGTACCTGGTCATGGGGCGGCAGGGCATCGAAATCCCATGGTGGCACCGGGTCGTCGCCGAGCCGTTCGAGGTAGTAATCCGTCAGCTCCAGGGCGTGGTCGGCATAGCGCTGGTCGGCACTCTCCAGCCAGGATTGGGTAAAGCCGTAGATCGCCCAGGCCTGCCCTCGACTCCAGTCCGACTCATCGCCGCTGCCCTGGTAGGTGTAGCCGCGAAGGCGTTCGCCACTGACCGTGTCGTACTCCAGCGCGTGATAGGTGGACCGGTTGGGTCGCACGAAATGGTTCCAGGTGCAGTCGGCGTGAGCCTGGGCCGCCAGGCGAAAGCTGGCATCGCCGCTGTAGTCCGACGCCCAGTACAGCAATGGCAGGTTGGCCATGGTGTCGATGGCCGAACTGCTGCGCCCGCGCGGATCGTCCAGCGGCCCCCATGAGGACACATAGGCACCGCTGGCAGTGGCGACGATTCTCGCCCGCAGACGCTGGGCGGCGCGCAGGGCGATCTCGGCGCACTCGCGCTCGCCAGTGAACTGCCAGAGGGGGATCGCGCTGCTGTCGAAGATGAACCCGATGTCATGGGTGTGCGGGTCTTCGGCGCGGTGCTCGATCAGCCGCAGGCGTTCGCGGGCCAGTTCGAGGAAGCGGCGCTCGCCGGTGTGGATATGGCTGGCCAGCAGCAGGCCGACCCAGAAGCCGCAATGCCAGTTGCCGTGGCTCCAGGCATCGCCCGAATAGCCCGCCGACACCGAGGCGTACTCGGTTACCCAACTGCCTTGGGCATCGGTGTAGATGGGAAAGGCCAGCCCCAGGCTGCGCTCGTCCTCCAGCAGCTTGCGCGCCAGAAGATCGAGCGCTTCGCCGGCCAGACGGCTCAGGTCGGCGCTTGGCGCAGGCGGGGAAAGTATTGCGTTCAGCATGGTGTGTCGCTCCTCGATTGTTGTTGTAAGAGAGTGCGGCCCAGCATAGGAACTCGTCTGTGGGGCCGGTTAGGACGATGCCGAGAAATGCTTGTACGATTTGCCGTTCACTTCAGCGCCTGACGCCTTGCGGCTTGAGCGCGATGTAGGTGCCGAGTACCACGCACACCAGCCCGGCGATGCGCCAGATCCCCAGCGGCTCATGCAGAAACATGACGGCGAACAGCACGCCGGAAATCGGCAGCCAGTTGAGGAACACCGAAGAGCGACTCAGGCCGATGGTGGCGATGCCGTAGGCCCAGGACAGGTTGCCCAGAGCCGTGGAAAAGAACGCCGAAATCCCCACCAGCCACCAGAAGCTGGCGTCCAGCTCGGGCAGGCGCCATACCACCTCCGGCTCGGTGACACCCACGTGCAGCACCAGCAACACTGCACCGACCACGTGCATGTACAGGCCCAGCAACAAGGGCGGTACCGCAGACGACACGCGACGTATGCACACCCCGGCGCCGACGTAGGTGAACAGCGCGGCGAACAGCGCCGTGTCGCCGGATGCGCCCAGGTGCAGCGCGCCACCATGCAGTACCACCAGCGCCGCGCCGATCAGGCCCAGGGTGATACCCACCAGGCTGCGCCGGGTCTGCTGCTCACCGAGCAGCAGGTAGCCGATCAGCACGGAAAAAATCGGATTGAGGCCGAGAATCAGCGCCCCGTTGGTGGCCGACGACGTGGCCACGCCCTGGGCCAGAAATATCTGGTGGGCATAGACCATCAACCCACCAGCGCCGAACAGCCATGCGCAGTCGTGCCAACCGATGCGCACCAGACGCTGACCGCGCAGCAGGCAGATGACGCAGATGCACAGCAGCGCCAGGATCATCCGCAACGCGGACAGCGGCAGCGCCGGCAAGTCCTCCGTGAGCACCTTGATCACCGAGACGTTGGCGCCCCAGATCAGTACCGCGTACGCCAGCACGCCGTAGGCAATGACGGTGCTGCGGCGTTGCGCGGCGAGCGCCGCTTCAGGCGTCAAGGCTGACAGCGCCGAGGGCTTTCAGGGCCGAGCGCCCTTCAACGATGCTGACCCCGTTCTGGTTGACCACCCGGCTTTCGCAGACCAGCACCTGCTTGGCAGATTTCTTTTCCGCCACCCGTACTTCCACGCTGAGGGTGTCACCGATATGCACCGGCGCCTTGAAACTCAGGTTCTGCCCGACATACACGAACCCCGGCCCGGTCAGCCGGGTGTGCACCGCAGAAATCAGCGCGGCGGAGAACATGCCATGCACTACCCGACGACCGAAGGCGGTGCCGGCGGCGAAGGCGTCATCCATGTGCAGCGGGTTGTCGTCACCACACAGGCGGGCGAACAGTTCCACATCGTCAGCGCTGATCGAGCGGCTGAGACTGAGGCTGTCGTCCACCTGCAGGTCGTCGAAGGTACTGACCGTGCGGCTCATCGCGACGTCTCCGCACCGATCACCACGGCCTGCTGCAGCAGCGCATCGATCGCCTCGGTGCCATAACCAAGCTCTTCGAGGATTTCCCGCGAATGCTCGCCGTGCAGCGGTGGCGGCCGGCGCAGCGGCGGCACTTCGCCGTCGTAGCGCAGCGGGTGGTTGAGCAGGCGCACCTTGCCGGCACGCGGGTAGTCGAACTCGACAATGCTGCGGTTCCACTGCACCTGCGGGTCCTGCTCGACCTGGGCGTAATCGTTGACCGGGGCATGCCAGATGCCATGTTCGGTGAAGATGGCGAACCACTGTTCGGTGCCCTTGGTCAGCAGCAACTCGGAGATCCGAGCGTGAATCTCGTCGCGCTTGTAGGACTGGTCGCGTTTGGAATAGGCCTTCAGGTCCGGCTCATCAAAGGCGACAGACAGGGGCTCCATGGCGCTCAGGGAAATCGCGATCCAGCCATCCGCGGTGCGGTAGATCCCGTAGGGCGCCGGGTGGAAGCGCGAGCCCATGGCCGGCGTGGTGCGCGGCCACAGTTCGCCCTTGTTCAGGTAGTAGTTGAACGGCTCGATCTGCAGGTCGAGGGCGGCGTTCAGCAGGTTGCTTTCCACACGTCGCCCCTTGCCGGTGTGCTGGCGCGCCAGCAGCGCGGCGGTGACACCGAAGGCGGCGAGAATCGCCGCGTGCTGATCGACAATCGCCGAACCGACCCCGACCGGGGCGGAGTTACCGTCGCCGCTGAGCATCGCCAGGCCGCTCATCGCCTGCAGCAGCAGGTCCTGGCCGGGGCGCTGCACATAGGGGCCGTCACTGCCGTAGCCGGTGCAGGAGCAGTAGACCAGGCCGGGGTTCAGCGCTTTCATGGCCTCGTAGCCAAGGCCCAGCTTGTCGAGCACGCCGGGGCGGTAGTTTTCCACCAACACGTCGGCCTCGCCGATCAGCTTGAGGGCGATGGCCTTGCCCTCCTCGCTGCGCAGGTCGAGGGAGATGCTGCGCTGGTTGCGGTTGGCCAGCAGGAAAAACACGCTGACCCCGTCCAGGAAGGCATCGTGACCCGACCATTGCCGCTCGAAGGCACCTTTCGGCGGTTCGATCTTGATCACATCGGCGCCGGCATCGGCGAGCATCTGCACCGCCGACGGGCCTTGCAGGTAATGAGTGAGACTGACGACCTTGATTCCCTTGAGCATGTTCAACCCTCCTGTGCCAGGCCCATGGCCCGGGCAATGATCTGTCGCTGGATTTCCGAGGTGCCCTCGACGATTTCCAGCACCTTGGCGTCGCCAAAAGCGCGGGCCACGGCAAACTCGCTGCAGATGCCGTAGCCACCGTGGATCTGTACTGCCTGGTGCGCGGCGCGCATCGCACATTCGCTGGCGTGCAGCTTGGCGATGGAGGCCTCCAGGGCGTAGGGCTGGCCGGCGTCCTTGCGCCGCGCCGCGTCGTAGATCGCCAGGCGCGCGGTGTAGGCGTCGCGGGCCATGTCGGCGAGCTTGAATTGCAGGGATTGAAAGAACTCCAGGCGCGCGCCGAAGGCACTGCGCTCACGCAGGTAGGCGTGGGCCCTATCCAGCGAGCCCTGGAGAATGCCCAGCGCCAGTGCTGCGATCAGGATGCGCCCGCCGGTGACGGTGCCGAGGGTCTGGCGCAGCCCCGCGCCCTCGACACCGAGCAGGTTGCCGGCAGGGATGCGGCAATCGTCGAAGAACAGCTCGCAGGTGCTCGATGCGCGCCAGCCGATCTTCTTCAATTTGCGTCCGTAACTCAGGCCTGGCGTGCCGTTGGGCACCACCAGATTGGAAATTGCCTTGCGCCCGTCCGGACGGGTGCCGGTGACGGCCGCGACCACGATGGGGCCAGTGATTTCGGTGCCGGAATTGCTGATGAAGGTCTTGGCCCCGTTCAACCGCCAGCTGTCACCGTCACGTTCGGCTCGGGTGCGGATGGCGGCGGCATCGGAACCGGCATTGGGCTCGGTGAGGGCGATTGCGCCAATCGCTTCGCCCTGCAGGATCGGCCGCAGCCAGGTGGCTTTCTGGGTCGTGTCGCCAAACTCGGCGAGCAGGGTGGCAACGCTGGAATTGGCCATGAAGGCGTTGGCGATGGCGCAGTCAACGCGTGCGAATTCCTCCAGCACGATGGCGAACGACAGCCAGTCGCCGCCGCTGCCGCCGTCCTCCTCGGCATAGGGCAGACCACTGAAGCCGTGTTGCGCAGCCTCGCGCCAGATTTCATAGGGAAAGCCCTGCTCCTCCCAGAGCTCGGCGGCGATGGGCGCGATGTGCGCCTCGGCAAAACGCCGGGCGGACTCGCGGATCATTGCGTGTTCGTCGCTCAGCCCCATGGGCAGCGAGCTCAACGCGGTTGCCAGTAACTCAGCCATTGGTGCGTTCTCCACTCTTGCCAAGGAAGGCGCGCAGACCGTCGCGCGCCTGTTCCCGGCTGAAATTCACCCCATACAGGGCCGCTTCGCTGGCCAGGCCGTCGGCAAAGGTCCAGTCCTCGGCCCCGTTGCACAGGCGCTTGGCCAGGCTCAGACAGGTGGCGTCGCGCTCGATCAGCGAGGTGGCGAACGCCAGCGTTTCCCGGCGCAGGCTCGCCGGGTCGCAGAGGCGATTGACCAGGCCCATCTCCCAGGCCTCCTCGGCGCTGTAACGACGGCCGCTCATGATCATTTCCTTGGCCCGGGCCAGGCCGATCGCACGCACCGCCAACTGTGTGCCGCCCCAGCCGGGAAAGGTGTTCAAACGAATTTCCGGGAAACCGAAGCTGGCCCGGCGCGAGGCGACGATGAAGTCGCACGCCAGCGCCAGCTCCAGGCCCCCACCCAGGGCGTAGCCGTTGATCATCGCCACCACCGGTTTGGGGTAGTTGCGCAGGCGGCTCACCAGGCGCTGGCCGGACTCCATCAGGTCGAACGCCTCGTGGGCCTCGACCTGGGCCAGGTGCTCGATGTCATTACCGGCGATGAAGGCGCGTTCACCTTCGCCGGTCAGCACCAGCACGCGCACCTCGGGAGCCTCCTGCAGCAAAGTCAACTGCGTGTCGAGTTGCTGCAGAATCGCCGGGCTGAGGGCGTTGTGCTTGTGCACCCGGTCGATGGCGAGTACGGCCACCGGCCCTTCGCGGCGCACACTCACCCCGCCGCCGTCGTTTCGCGGATCGTTCATCGGTTTTCGCTCACAGAACTTTCAGGTAGGTCTGCCCATCGGCGACGGTGACGCCATCCTGGTTGAGGACGGTGGCCTTGAAGACGCAAATGCTGCGTTCGAGGTTCTTCTCGACCAACTCCAGCTGCACGTTCACCGTCTCACCGATGAACACCGGTGCGCGGAAGGTGATGTCGTAGCGGTAGGACACCGCGCCCGGTCCCTCGGCACGGGCTGCCAGGTAGCCCATCACCGTGGCGATGAAGCCGATCGACAAAGCGCCCTGGGCGATACGCTTGCCGAAGCGCGTCTGTTTGGCGAACTCCTCGTTCAGGTGCACGCCGTAGAAGTCGCCGACGATGCCGGCGAACAGGTAGACGTCCGACTCACCCACGGTTTTGGAGAACCGCTCGATGTCGCCCATGGCGTAGCGTTCCATATTGGCTCTGGCTTGCATGACGGCGCCCTCCTTCACGGTTGCGTGGCTTGGGTGGAGGTTTCCAGCAGCTCGAAGAGCTTGCGGCCATCGGGTACCTGATCGATGAGCTGCTCGCGAACCTTGGTGGTCCGCTCGCGCAGTGGCGCCACGTCGGTCTGAACCACGGTCACGCCGCTCGCCTGCATGCGCTCGATGGACTCGTCATAGGAGCGTTTGTAGTACTCGATGCCATAGGCCAGCGCTTCGTCGGCAGCCTCCTGCAGCCAGCCCTTCTGCTCATCGCTCAGCGAATCCCAGCGGCGCTTGGACACCACCAGCAGGCCCGGCAGGTAGTGCACTCGGGTGATGCTGTAGAACTTGCTGACCTCGGTGAATTTGTCCATCACGAACTGATCGGGTGAGGTATCGGCACCGTCGATCACCCCTTGTTGCAGTGCGATGTACAGCTCGCCGTAGGCCATGGGCGTGGGCTGAACGCCCAGCGCCTCATAGGTTTTCACGTAGCCGGGCGACTGCATCACACGCAGTTTGAGGCCGTGCATGCCCTGCTCGCCGTCGACCGGTTTGGAGGCGAACACGTTGCGCTCCATGACCGACAGCCAGCCCAGACCCACCAGGTTGTACTTGGGCAGCATCTCGAGGAAATGCGAGCCCAGCGGTCCGGCCAGCGCGGTATTGGCCTGGTCCAGGCCATCGAACAGGTAAGGCACGTCGAAGAAGCTGAAGGCCTTGACCGTCGAGGTCAGAGGCGCCTGGGCAGTGATGAACATATCCAGGGCGCCGGTGCGGGCCGACTGGATCATCTTCACCTCGCCGCCCAGTTGCGACTGCGGGAAGGTGTTGATGGTGATATCGCCAGCCGACTTCTGTTCGACCAGCTCGCCGAGCTTCTCCGCCATTACCTGGTAATGGCTTTCGGGGGCCAGGGTATGGCCGAGGTTGAGGCTCAGCGCCGAGGCGGTGCCGGCGGCGAACAGCAGCGCCGGAGCGCACAGGCAGGTCGCAAGTGAGCGGATGATGGGTTTCATGGTGATTCTCCTATTGTTGTTGTATGGAGGGCTCAGGGCAGGAACCAGGTGGACAGCGCTGGTACGTAGGTGATGATCATCACGTCCAGAATCAGTACGCAGAGGAACAGGAACAGCGGGCGCATCAGTTGTTCCATGCGCACGTTGGCCACCTGGCAGGCGACGAACAGGTTGACGCCGACCGGTGGGGTGACCATGCCGACCGCCAGGTTGACCACCATGATGCAAGCGAAGTGCACCGGGTCGATGCCGAACTGCGCGGCGGCCGGAGCCAGGATCGGCGCGAGGATGATGATTGCCGCCAGGGTCTCGAGGAACATGCCGATCAGGAACAGCGCCACGTTGACGATCAGCAGGAACACCAGCGGGTTGTCGGAAATGCCGGTGATCAGCGCGCCGAGCATGTGCGGCACACGGTTGATGGTCAGCATGTAGGCGAAGATCGCGGCGAAGGCGACGATGATCAGGATGATCGCCGAGGTCACTGCGGAGCGGCCGAACACGTCCAGCAGGTCGCGCCAGCTCAGCTCGCGGTAGATGAACAACCCCACCACCAGGCCGTACACCACCGCCACTACCGAGGCTTCGGTCGGGGTGAACATGCCGCTGTAGATGCCGCCGAGAATGACCATCGGCATGAGGATGGCGAAGAACGACTGCTTGAGCGCGACCAGCACGCCGACCGTCCACTGGCGCAGGGTGATCGGCTCGATCATGTCGTAGTTGCGCATCCGGGAGATCAGACAGGTGATGACGATCAGCGAGAAGCCGACCAGCAGACCGGGCAGGATGCCGGCGAGGAAGATCGAGGCCACCGAGACGTTGGCCGTCAGGGCATAGACGATCATCGGGATCGACGGCGGGATGATCGCGCCCAGCTCGCCAGAGCTGGCCGCCACCGCAGCAGCGAAGGGACGCGGATAGCCCTTCTTCTCCATCGCCGGGATCAACACTGAGCCGACCGCCGCGGTGGTCGCCGAAGACGAACCGGACATGGTCGAGAAGAACATCGAGGTCAGCACCACAACGCCGCCGAGGCCGCCGCGAATCCAGCCAAGAATGGCGTTGGCCAGGTTGACCAGACGCTTGGCAATACCGCCGGACTGCATCAGGTTACCGGCAAGGATGAAGAACGGAATGGCCATCAAGCTGAACGAATCGAGGGACTCGAAAATGCTCTGCGCCACAGTGATGAAGGGCATGCCCTGGTAGCTCAGCACCACCATCGAGGATGCACCCAGGGCGATGGCAATCGGTACACCGATGAACATCAGCACCAGCAGAGAGATGAAGAGAATGCCGATCATGCCTTGCCCTCCGCCAGCGCCGTGACGATTTCGTCGTCCTCTTCCGCGCCGAGAATGCCGTCCCGCGATTGCCAGGCTTCATAGACCAGCGCCAGGGTGTTGAGCACGGACAGGCTGAAGCCCACCGACATCGCCGAATAGGTCACCACCATCGGCATTTCCATGACCGGAGAACCCTGGGTGCTGCCGAGCTCGGCCCAGGCCACGCCAACCCAGATAAGAATCAGGTAGAAGCCCAGGGAAAGCAGGATCGACAGGTACTTGAGGCCAGCACCGAACTTGCGCGGCAGGGCGTAGATCAACACCTGCACACCGATCAGCTTGCCCTTGCGCGCAGCGATCGCGGCCCCCAGGAAAACCACCCAGATCATCAAGTAACGCGACACTTCCTCGGTCCATGGCACGGCGAGGTCGTATTGCAGATGACTGAAGACGAAGCGGGTGAGAATCCCGGTGACCACGCAGAGCACCATGACCAGCATGGCGATACCGCAGAAGCGGGTAACGAAGTCGTTGAGACGGTCGACGACGGCAAGCGGATCGAAGCGCGGGCTCGCCCCTTTCCCTCCTGTCTCGTCGAATGCCAATGTCTTGTTCTTATTATTCATCGCAGTTTTCTCTCGCGGGTTTTCGCAGGGCGGAGACAGCCAGCCGGAAGGCAGCTTCCAGTCCCGGCGTCGTTATGGATCAGGGCATCTGGAACATCGATGGAGGCGAGTATAGGAACGCCTTTACGGGGGTCGTTAGGACAAAAACCACGGCATTCTTGGACTTTTTTCCAGGGGGACTTTTGCCTGTACTAATTGTCCAAGTGTGTGTTCAACTCACTGTCAGACGGCGCGGAAAGGCCTCGGCCGCCGCGCTCGCACAGCGAAACTTTCCTAACAAAAACAAGAGCCCAAAGGGCAAGAGAGCGAGCCATGTATGCGTGCAATTGCTGCAGCATTCCGACGTACAAAATCAGGGATTTCGGTGAATCGGTGAAGTCGGCGACGTTCGATTTCGCCCGCATGCAACACCGCATGAATATCCTGCCCTACCCCCATCGACATGATTTTTTCCACGTCATCTGGGTCACTCAGGGGTCAGGTACGCACATCATCGACTCGGTGCGTTATTGCGTGAAACCCAACACGCTGTTCTTCATGATGCCGGGGCAGATTCACGATTTCGAGCTGTCCGACGACACCACCGGCTACAACCTCAACTTCAGCGCGGAGTACTTCCTGCTGAACATGCGCAACGACGTGGCGATCAGCGACATTCCGTTCTTCCGCATGGCCGATCCGATCCAGGCGCTGTACCTGACCGACGATGTCGCCGCCCAGCTACAACGGGTCATCGACCGAATCGAGGAGGAGTATCGAGGCGAGCGCACGGGCTACCACGACATCATTCGCTCCTACCTGCATATCTTCTTCCTGCACGCGGCGCGGCTGATCAGCGTGACGGACATCCAGGACCATGCCTCGCCGAACATCGTGCTGGCGCGGCGCTTTCGCAATCTGCTGGAAAAGGAACCGATCACCCTGGTCAGTGCCGGACGGTTCGCCTCGATGCTGCATATCACCGAGCGCAGGCTCTCTGAAGCGACCAAGGCCGCCGAGGGGTTGACCGCCACCGAGGTCATCCAGCACCGCCTGGCGCTGGAGGCCAAGCGCCTGCTGGCCCACTCCGAATTCAACATCGCGACCGTGGCAACGCGCCTGGGCTTCGAGGACCCGGCGTACTTCAGCCGCTTCTTCAAGAAAAAGGTGGGGCAGTCGCCTTCGGAGTTCAAGCGCAGCATGCATGCCGACGAGGCGCTGAACGCCTGAGCGGGCCAACATGCGTAAATGGGGGGTGGCAGCCATAAGGCGGGAACGGACACACGATTCTGGTGGGCTGAAGCCCACCCTACGATAGTCACTCACACGCTGTAGGGTGGGCCTCAGCCCACCCATTGGCCACCCGCACCGCCCATGCCTAATGACCGCTATCGCCTGTGGACTCGGCCTGTTCGCTCAGGTACGACATGTGATCCGCGATGCGGCACTAGCCTTGCCGTCCGTAGACTGGGTTACTCGGCGCCTGGCAAGCTGGCCACGCAGGTGATTGCACGCACGCCGTGTTCCTACGGGAACGCTCAGCGCACCACGATGCCACGGCTGGCGAGGTAGGCCTTGGCTTCCGGCACGGTGTATTCACCGAAGTGGAAAATGCTGGCCGCCAGGACAGCCGCCGCCTTGCCTTCGAGAATTCCGGCCGCCAGGTGTTCCAGGTTGCCGACGCCGCCGGAGGCGATCACCGGGATGCCCACGGCCTCGGAAATGGCCCGGGTCACGCCCAGGTCGTAGCCGCTCTTGACCCCGTCCTGGTCCATGCTGGTCAGGAGAATCTCGCCCGCGCCCAAGTCTTCCATCTTCTTGGCCCACTGCACCGCATCCAGCCCCGTGGGCTTGCGGCCGCCGTGGGTGAAGATTTCCCAGCGCGGGGTTTCGCCCGGCAACGAGACTTTCTTGGCGTCGATGGCGACGACGATGCACTGCGAGCCGAAACGATCAGCCGCCTCGCCGACGAACTCCGGGGTGAACACCGCCGCGGTGTTGATCGAAACCTTGTCGGCACCGGCGTTCAGCAGGTTGCGGATGTCCTGCACGGTACGCACGCCGCCGCCCACGGTCAGCGGGATGAACACCTGGCTGGCCATGCGCTCGACGGTGTGCAGGGTGGTGTCGCGGCCATCGACGCTGGCGGTAATGTCGAGGAAGGTGATTTCGTCGGCACCCTGCTCGTTGTAGCGGCGGGCGATCTCGACCGGGTCACCGGCATCACGGATGTTCTCGAACTGGACACCCTTGACCACACGGCCGTTGTCCACGTCCAGGCAGGGGATGATGCGTTTTGCCAATGCCATAGTGATGCTCTCGCAGGATGGGTCGGCGGCTTTCATCGAACGCCGCGGCCCATTGGTAAAGTGGTAGGCGATGGGTCAGCCGCGTGGCCAACCCACCCTACGGTTTAGCCCTTGTAGCTGTCGCAGAAGGCCTGGGCTTCAGCCACGTCCAGGGTGCCTTCGTAGATTGCCCGGCCGGTGATGGCGCCGATGATGCCTGGCGAACGGGCCAGCAGCAGCTTCTCGATATCACCCAGGTTGTGGATACCACCCGAGGCGATCACCGGGATGCGGCTGGCGGCGGCCAGGGCCGCGGTGGCCTCGACGTTGCAGCCCTGCATCATGCCGTCTTTGGCAATGTCGGTGTAGACGATGGCGGACACGCCATCGGCCTCGAAACGCTTGGCCAGGTCGGTGGCTTGCACGGTGCTGACTTCAGCCCAGCCGTCGGTGGCGACGAAGCCGTCCTTGGCATCCAGGCCGACGATGACCTTGCCCGGGAACGCCTTGCACGCGTCGGTCACGAATTGCGGGTCTTTCACCGCCTTGGTGCCGATGATCACGTAGCTGACGCCAGCGCGCACGTAGTGCTCGATGGTTTCCAGGGTGCGGATACCGCCACCGATCTGGATCGGCAGGTTCGGGTAGCGCTTGGCGATGGCAGTAACCACTTCGCCGTTCACCGGCTGACCTTCGAAGGCACCGTTCAGGTCGACCAGGTGCAGACGACGGCAACCGCCCTCGACCCATTTGGCGGCCATGCTCACCGGGTCATCGGAAAACACCGTGGAATCTTCCATGCGGCCCTGGCGCAGACGCACGCAGGCGCCGTCCTTGAGATCGATAGCGGGGATAATCAGCATCGGTTGAACCTGTTCAAGTCGTGAAAAACGGTGGAAGGTCAGCTCTTCTCGAGCGCCCAGAGGTCACTCTCGATGCTTTCGAACCTGTCTTTCAGGTGCGCCTGCACATCGAGAATCGCCTTGTTGTAGTAATGCGGAGCAATTTCGCGCGCGACCAGATCGAGCACTTCCTGGACTTCGAACGAGCCCAGTTCCAGCTCGAAACGGTCGGACAAAAAGCGCTTGAGCAGCAGCAAGGCCGCTTGTTCCTGGGCTGGTTCCAGCACCAGGACTGGCTCTTTCTTAGCGCGGCTCATTTACCAGCGGCCATCCCAGGCAACGAAGTTCTGCAGCAGCTGCAGGCCATGGGTATGGCTCTTCTCCGGGTGGAACTGCACGGCGAAACGCGAGCCATCGGCCAGTGCCGCAGCGAAGTCTTTGCCGTAGTGACCGCGACCGACCACCTGCGTGGGGTTGCCGGACTCGATGTAGTAGCTGTGCACGAAATAGAAACGCGCCTGGTCTGGAATGTCGTGCCAGAGCGGGTGACGCACGGACTGGGTGACTTCGTTCCAGCCCATGTGCGGCACTTTCAGTGGCTCGTCGTTCTCGACCATGTCCTTGCCGAAGAAGCGCACCTGGCCCGGGAACAGGCCGATGCAGTCGACGCCGTCGTTCTCTTCGCTGCGCTCCAGCAGCGCCTGCATGCCCACGCAGATGCCGAGGAACGGACGATCTGCGCTGACTTCACGCACCAGGCTGTCGAAGCCCAGGCGACGAATCTCGCCCATGCAGTCGCGAATCGCGCCCACGCCGGGGAACACCACACGGTCGGCTTCGCGGATCACTTGCGCGTCGCTGGTCACCAGCACTCGGCCGGCGCCCACATGCTCCAGCGCCTTGGCCACCGAGTGCAGGTTGCCCATGCCATAGTCGATGACAGCTACCGTCTGCATCAGAGCACGCCCTTGGTCGACGGCATCTGCCCGGCCATGCGCGGGTCGAGCTCGACGGCCATGCGCAGCGCGCGGCCGAATGCCTTGAACACGGTTTCGATCTGGTGGTGGGTGTTGGTGCCACGCAGGTTATCGATGTGCAGGGACACCAGGGCGTGGTTGACGAAGCCCTGGAAGAACTCCTGGAACAGGTCCACGTCGAAGCCACCGACCACGGCGCGGGTGAACGGCACGTGCATCTGCAGGCCCGGGCGACCGGAAAAATCGATCACCACGCGCGACAGCGCTTCATCGAGCGGCACGTAGGAGTGGCCGTAGCGGGTCATGCCCTTCTTGTCGCCGATGGCCTTGGTGAAGGCCTGACCAAGGGTGATGCCGACGTCTTCCACGGTGTGGTGGTCATCGATGTGCAGGTCGCCCTTGCACTCGATGTCGAGGTCGATCAGACCATGGCGGGCGATCTGGTCGAGCATGTGCTCGAGGAACGGCACGCCGATGTCGAAACGGGCCTTGCCGGTACCGTCCAGGTTGATGGAAACCTTGATCTGGGTCTCCAGGGTATTGCGCTCGACGAATGCCGTACGTTCGGCCATCACCTGCTCCACAAAATCATTGGGCGAAAGGGCCGACATTATAGGCCGATAAGCGTCCAACCTTGAAGCAAGCCGACCAGAGACGAAAAATCCCGCTGGCGCACGGGGCGCCAGCGGGATTTTTCAGTGCAGCGTCTTACCTTACTGGAACATTACGACGGTCTTCTGCAGGGTGATCCACACACCCCAGGCCAGCGGCAGGCCAACGGCCAGCCAGGCAGCAGCGACCAGCGGCTTGCTCGACGGATCAGCAGCCCACTCCAGTTCGCTGGCAGTCGGTGCGGATTTCTCGCCGTAGGCACGCTCGGCAGCCAGCTCGGCGTCGGTCATGAAGTACTTCGGATCGACCGGACGCACCAGCAGGTTGCAGATGAAGCCCAGGATCAGCAGGCCGGCCAGGATGTACAGGGTGATGTCGTAGGCTGCGGCGCGTTCGACGCCGATGCTCAACTGGTACTCACGCAGGTAGTTCACCAGTACCGGGCCCAGCACGCCAGCTGCGGCCCAGGCAGTCAGCAGGCGACCGTGGATCGCACCGACCATCTGGGTACCGAACAGGTCAGCCAGGTAGGCCGGGACTGTGGCGAAACCACCGCCGTACATCGACAGGATCACGCAGAAGGCGAACACGAAGAACGCGACGCTGCCCAGGTGACCGGCCCACGGTACGATTGCGTAGAGCACGAAGCCCAGGGCGAAGAACACGAAGTAGGTCGCCTTGCGGCCGATCAGGTCGGAGAACGAAGCCCAGAAGAAACGGCCGCCGATGTTGAACAGGCTCAGCAGGCCGGTGAAGCCTGCGGCGATGGCCGCGATCTGCGCCAGTTCAGCAGCGCTCAGCTCGCTGAAGGACAGATGGTTGCCGATCAGCTTGCCGCCGAACACTTCCTGCAGCATGGGCGAAGCCATGCCGATGATGCCGATACCGGCGGATACGTTCAGGCACAGAACTGCCCAGACCAGCCAGAATTGCGGGGTTTTCCACGCGGTGTTCACGTGTACGTGGCCCTTGGTGATCATCGCGTTGTTGGCCTTGGCAGCCGGAGCGACCCAGCCAGCAGGCTTCCAGCCAGTTGGCGGAACGCGGTAGGACAGCGCGCCACCGACCATGAAGATGAAATAGATCACCGCCATGACCACGAAGCTCTGCCATACGCCGACATCAGTTTCGCTGGAGAAGTGACCCATCAGGGCAGCAGCCAGCGGAGCACCGACCATCGCACCGCCACCGAAGCCCATGATCGCCATACCGGTCGCCATGCCGCGCTTGTCCGGGAACCACTTGATCAGGGTCGATACCGGGGAGATGTAGCCCAGGCCCAGACCGATACCGCCAATCACACCGGAACCGACCCACATCAGCCAGATCTGGTGCGTGTAGATACCGAGCGCGGAAATCAGCAGACCACCACACCAGCAAACGGCCGAAACCAGGCCAGCCTTGCGTGGACCTGCGTGCTCCAGCCAGCCACCCCAGACGGCAGCCGCGCAGCCCAGGAAGACGAAGAACAGGGTGTAGATCCAGCCCAGCATGGAAATCTGCCAATCGCAGTCGCTGGCGAAGATCTGTTCGAAGAAGCCGATATCCGCAGCGCACGCGACGGGCGCGTCGATACCGATGGCTTTGGACAGCGGCAACCAGAATACGGAGAACCCGTATGCCATGCCGATGCAGAGGTGAATGGCCAGCGCCGCCGGTGGAACCAGCCAGCGATTGAAGCCAGGTTTAGCGATAATGCGCTCTTTCGACAAGAACGCAGGCGTCGCTGAAGCGCCGTCCAGCACAAGGGCGTCAGTCATTGATTTTTTCTCTGTTATGGTTGCAGGCAAGACATTGGCCGAACATCACACGCTGAACCGTGCATATGGCCAATTAATATGAGAGTACCACTAGCGCCGCACCGTTCGCACTTGAAAACCATTAGCTACTAGTCGCGTATACGCCCAAGCGCACCGAAAATCCGACGGGCGCCCGTTTCTTTCGCGAAAAACCCTGGAACGCCTTGTCTAGACCGCCCGCTCGATAGGTTCTGACGACAGCAAACGCACCAGCCAGATCAGATTGGCCGCACAGAAAGCGGCCAGCGCCAGCCCCCAGTTGCCCGACTCGGGCACCAGCCACAACCCCCAGACCAGCGCCAACCCGGCCATGACCGCCAAACGCCCTGCTTCTATCCAGAGCATGTGCCGAGCCCCCTCGAACAGCAGCCCGAGACTGATGCAGCCCCCTAGGATCACCAGCACCAGCAGCCAGGGCTCCCAGGCCGGCGCCTGCTGGATGCGGAACAGGAAGCACAGCGCCAGCGCATTGATCACCAGAAACTGCACGAAGGCATAGCCCCTCAGTTGCGCCGAGCAGGCTGCCGCGAACTTGTTCTCGGGCATTTTCGGCCACGGGCGGTGCCTGACATCCGCCGGCCTCCAGCCGGTCGGCATCCACCACAGCCGCAGCTTGTCCCACCAGGATCGCGTGGCAAGGGCATCTGCCCAGAGCAGGCGCCACCAGCTGAACTGCAGGCGAATCGGGTCGAAGGTCGCGACTGGCGTGGTAACGCCATAACGCACGGGCTCGCGCTCTTCGGCATAGGTGCCGAAGAGCCGGTCCCAGAGGATGAAAACGCCGCCATGGTTCTTGTCGATGTAGCAGTCGTTCTGCCCATGGTGCACGCGGTGCAACGACGGGGTTATCAGCACGTGCTCCAGCCACCCCAGCCGGCCGATGTGCTGGGTATGGATCCAGAACTGGTAGGCCAGCTGAATGCCCAGCAGAAGCAGGAACAACGGCAACGGCAGCCCGAGCAGCGCCAGCGGCAGGTAGAACGGCCAATCGAACGCAGTCTGGAACGCCCCTTTGCGCAACGCCGTGGACAGGTTGAAGTCTTCGCTGGAGTGATGGGGCTGGTGCGCGCCCCACAGCAGGTTGTGGCGATGCAGGGTGCGATGCGCCCAGTAAAAGCAGAAATCCACGGCAATGAAGCCGGCGATCCAGGTCCAGGGTGACGAGGCATCCCAGTCGAACAGCCGCGCGTGCTCGTACAGCCAGGCATAGGGCAGCACCAGCAGCAGGCGTAGCGGCCCCTCCAGCAATACACGCAGCACCGCCGTGTTGATACTGGTACTGGCATCGGCGAGGCGGTAGGTGCTGCGCCCGGCATGGCGCTCGTAGGCCAGTTCCAGCAGCATCAGCAGGATGTACAGGGGAAACGCCATGATCGCGACGCTCATGCTCACCTCATGGTTCTTGTTGTGCTCACCAGCCTACCCCGGTCGACCAGCCCGGCAGGCATCCGAACACGTCAAACATCCCCACCGAACACGCCACGGCGAAGCGCCTGATCATCGGCGCCGACCCTTATGGCATCCGGCCTAAACTCGTCAGGCTGGGGAACCGGCTGCGGACTTCCTTATCCAAACCTCTGCCGAGCTCGGCCTGGCGGGTCGGCTCGACCTGTTCGGCGCGCAGCCAGCGGGCTGAGACCCAGCCTGGCCATCGCCAAGCGGCTGGCACGCAACCTTTGATCCGCGTCGGCGCTATACTCGCGCCCCATACTTCAGTCATTACCAACAAGGATTCGTCCATGAAAGCGCTCGGCAAAATCCTGGGTCTGTTCTTCCTCGGGCTGTTGCTGATCATCGTGGCACTGGGCTTTGCCCTGACCCACCTGTTCGATCCCAACGACTATAAAGATGAGATTCGCCAACTGGCCCGGGAAAAGGCCAACCTGGAGCTGACGCTCAATGGCGATATCGGCTGGAGCCTGTTTCCCTGGCTCGGCCTGGAGCTGACCGACGCCACCCTGGCCAGCGCCACCACCCCTGACCAGCCTTTCGCCGACCTGCGCCTGCTGGGCCTGTCGGTACGCGTGCTGCCGCTGCTGCGCAAAGAAGTGCAGATGAGCGATATCCGCATCGACGGCCTCAACCTCAACCTGCAACGCGACGAAAAAGGCCGCGGCAACTGGGAAGATGTCGGGCATCCGCCCAAGCCTGCCGACGCCCCGGCGCAGCAAACCACCGAGGCCAGTCCTGGCGAAGCGCCGGAAGACGCGCCTGCCACGACCGCCCAGCAAAGCGCGCCGATCAAGCTGGACATCGACAGCCTGATCATCAACAGCGCTCGTGTGGATTACCACGACGCGCAGAAAGGCCAGCAATTCAGCGCCGAAAGCATCCAGCTGACCACCGGTGCCATCCGCGAAGGCGCTGCCATCCCGATCAAACTCAGCGCGTTCTTCGGCACCAACCAGCCGGTGATGCGCGCCCGCAGCGAGCTGCAAGGCGAGCTGCGTTTCGATCGTGTGCTCAAGCGCTACCAGTTGGAAGACGCACGCCTGTCTGGCGAGGCCTCCGGCGAGCCGTTCGACGGCCAGACCCTGACCTACGCCATCCAGGGCCAGTTGCTGGTCGACCTGGCGGCGCAGGTGGCGGAATGGAACGGCCTGAAACTGTCCGCCAACCAACTGCGTGCCCTGGGCGAACTGAGGGTTCGCGACCTGGAGAGCGACCCGAAACTGACCGGCGCCTTCTCGATCGCCTCGCTCAACCTGCGCGAGTTCCTCAATGGCATCGGCCAGAAGCTGCCGCCGATGACCGATGACAAGGCCCTCAGCCAGTTCGAGCTGGTCACCCGCCTCAGCGGCACCTCGAAAAGCCTGACCCTGGAAGAGCTGAAGCTGAAACTCGACGACAGCAACCTCACCGGGCAGATCGCCGTTGCCGACTTCGCCAAGCAAGCCGTGCGCGTGCAGCTCAAAGGCGATCGCCTTGACCTCGACCGCTACCTGCCGCCCCCTGCCAAGGACGACAAGAGCGCAGGCGCCGCGCGCCGTGCCGAGGTCAAGGACAGCGTCGCCAGTGCTGGCCAGAGTGGCAGCACTCCGCTGCCGAACGCACCCACGCAGCACGCCTGGGATGCCTCTCCGGTGCTGCCTGTCGAGCAACTGCGCAAGCTGGACATGCAGGTTTCCGTTGGTCTCGACCAACTGACCGTGAAGAAACAGGCCATCGCCAATGCCACACTCAAGGCCAAGGCACAGGGCGGCCTGCTGACCCTGGAAGATGCACGGGGCAACCTGGGCAGCGGCTCCTTCGAAGCCAAGGCCACTGCCGACGTGCGCCCGGCCATTCCACTGCTCAGTCTGGAAAACCGCCTGAGCCGCATCCCGGTAGAACCCTTCCTGAAAAGCGAAGAGCGCCCGGCGCCGCTCAAGGGTCAGCTCGACTTCCAGACCAGCCTGACCACCAGTGGCAACAGCCAGAAAGCCTGGATCGACGGGCTCAACGGCACCGCCAGCTTCCTCCTCAACGATGGCGTGCTGGTCGATGCCAATCTGGAACAGCAGCTGTGCCGTGGCATCGCCACGCTCAACCGCAAAGCCCTCGACAGCGAGCCCCGCAGCAAGGACACCCCGTTCGACACCCTGCAGGGCAACCTGGTCTTCCGGAATGGCGTGGCCAGCAACCCCGACCTCAAGGCCCGCATTCCGGGCCTGGCGGTCACCGGCAACGGCGACCTCGACCTGCGCGTACTGGGGCTGGACTACCGCGTGGGCATCACCATCGAAGGCGACCAACGCGCGATGCCTGACCCGGCCTGCCAGGTCAACGAACGCTACGTCGGCATCGAGTGGCCACTGCGCTGCCGGGGCCCGCTGGAGCTGGGCGCCAAGGCCTGCCGCCTGGACCAGGACGGCATGGGCAAGGTCGCGGCCAGGCTGGCCGGCGACAAGATCAGCGAGAAGCTCGAAGAAAAACTTGGCGACAAGGTGAGCCCGGAGCTGAAAGACGCCCTCAAAGGTCTGTTCAATCGATGAGCCCAGAGCAGTTTTCCAGCGCGGTTCTCGGCTGGTACGACCATCATGGACGCAAGGACCTGCCCTGGCAGCACGGCATCACGCCCTACCGCGTCTGGGTCTCGGAAATCATGTTGCAGCAGACCCAGGTCAGCACGGTGCTCGGTTACTTCGACCGGTTCATGGCAGCACTGCCCACCGTGAAGGATCTGGCCGAGGCCCCTGAGGACGAGGTTCTGCACCTGTGGACCGGCCTGGGCTACTACACCCGCGCCCGCAACCTGCAGAAGACCGCGCAGATCGTCATGAGCGAGCACGGCGGCGAATTCCCCAGGAACGTCGACGCGCTCACCGAGCTACCCGGCATCGGCCGCTCCACCGCAGGCGCCATCGCCAGCCTGAGCATGGGCCTGCGTGCGCCGATTCTGGATGGCAACGTCAAACGCGTCCTGGCGCGCTATGTGGCGCAGGAGGGCTATCCGGGCGAGCCGAAGGTCGCCAGACAGCTGTGGGACGTCGCCGAACGCTTCACCCCTCACGCCCGGGTCAACAATTACACCCAGGCGATGATGGACCTGGGGGCCACGCTCTGCACTCGCAGCAAGCCGAGCTGCCTGCTCTGTCCGCTGCAGAGCGGCTGCCAGGCACACATGCTGGGCCTGGAGATCCGCTACCCGATCGCCAAGCCGCGCAAGACCCTGCCGCAAAAGCGCACCGTGATGCCGATCCTGGCCAACCGCGAAGGCGCCATCCTGCTCTACCGCCGCCCTTCCAGCGGCCTGTGGGGCGGCCTGTGGAGCCTTCCCGAGCTGACCGACCTGCAGGCCCTGGAGCCGCTGGCCGACCAGCACGCCCTGCGCCTGGGTACACGCCATGAGCTGGCTGGTCTGACGCACACCTTCAGCCACTTTCAGTTGGCCATCGAACCCTGGCTGGTCGAGGTCGAGTCCGCGCCCAGCAACGTGGCCGAGGCCGACTGGCTCTGGTATAACCTCGCCACCCCGCCGCGCCTGGGCCTCGCCGCCCCGGTGAAGAAACTGCTGAAACGCGCGGCCGAAGCACTGCATACAGGAGAAATGGCATGACCCGTACCGTGATGTGCCGCAAGCACAAGCAAGAACTGCCCGGCCTAGACCGCGCACCGTATCCGGGCGCCAAAGGTGAGGACATCTTCCAGAACGTCTCCCGCCAGGCCTGGGACGAATGGCAGAAACACCAGACCCTGCTGATCAACGAACGTCGCCTGAACATGATGAACGCCGAGGACCGTAAATTCCTCCAGGCCGAGATGGACAAGTTCCTCTCAGGCGAGGAATACGCCCAGGCAGATGGCTACGTACCGCCCAGCGAATAAGGCTTTTGAACGTAAACGCCCGTTATCGCTAAATTTTTTCCAACACACGCTTGACACCTACCCTTCAAATCCGTCTAATAGCGCCCCGTTGCCCAGGTAGCTCAGTCGGTAGAGCAGGGGATTGAAAATCCCCGTGTCGGCGGTTCGATTCCGTCCCTGGGCACCACTAATACCGAGAAACCCCAATTGGACTTTGTCTTCTTGGGGTTTTTTATTGGCCGTGATTTTGCTTTGAGTAAACGGCCACCGCCGCTACCCCTTCGTGCGGGCAGCGGCTTGAATTTCATCGTCGCGACAGTCAGCTGCGGCCAGGCGACACCGATACCAACGAGGCGGCCTGTGGCCAGCAAACGGCTTGGCTGCAAGCAAATCGCTATGCTAGGTTGACGGTCGCCATGACGACCCCGTATCGCCTGAGCGCACCCGTATAAAAAGAGGACACCCCATGACCGAGGCTGCGCCCGCGTTAGAAATCCGTGATCTGCACAAACGCTACGGCGACCTTGAGGTGCTCAAGGGCATTTCACTCACGGCGCGCGATGGCGACGTGATTTCTATCCTCGGCTCCTCCGGCTCTGGCAAATCGACCTTCCTGCGCTGCATCAACCTGCTGGAAAACCCGCACAAGGGCCAGATCATCGTCGCCGGCGAAGAACTCAAGCTCAAAGCCGCCAAGAATGGCGAGCTCATCGCGGCCGACAACCAGCAGATCAACCGCCTGCGCAGTGAAATCGGTTTCGTCTTCCAGAATTTCAACCTGTGGCCACACATGAGCGTGCTCGACAACATCATCGAGGCGCCTCGTCGTGTATTGGGCCAGAGCAAGGCCGAAGCCATCGAGGTAGCGGAAGCGCTGCTGGCCAAGGTCGGCATCGCCGACAAGCGCCACGTCTACCCCAATCAGCTGTCCGGCGGACAGCAACAGCGGGCGGCGATTGCCCGCACCCTGGCCATGCAGCCGAAAGTGATCCTGTTCGATGAGCCGACTTCGGCGCTCGACCCGGAGATGGTACAAGAAGTGCTTAATGTGATCCGCGCGCTCGCCGACGAAGGTCGCACCATGCTGCTGGTGACCCATGAAATGAGCTTTGCCCGTCAGGTCTCCAGTGAAGTGGTGTTCCTGCATCAGGGCCTGGTAGAAGAACAAGGGTCGCCCGAACAGGTGTTCGACAACCCGAACTCGGCGCGCTGCAAACAATTCATGTCCAGCAATCGCTAACACGGAGCAACATCGCATGCAGAACTACAAGAAGATCCTGCTGGCCGCTGCCGCCACCCTGGCTTTCGGCACCAGCGCTGTCGCGGCTGACAAACTGAAGATCGGCACCGAAGGCGCCTACCCTCCCTTCAACCTGATCGACGCAAGTGGCCAGGTCGGCGGTTTCGACGTGGAAATCGCCCAGGCTCTGTGCGCCAAGATGAAGGCCGAGTGCGAAGTGGTCACCTCCGACTGGGACGGCATCATCCCGGCCCTGAACGCCAAGAAATTCGACTTCCTGGTGGCCTCGATGTCGATCACCGACGAGCGCAAGCAAGCCGTTGATTTCACCGAGCCCTACTACACCAACAAACTGCAGTTCATCGCGCCGAAAAGCAGCGACTTCAGCGCTGACAAGGCTGCCCTGAAAGGCAAAGTGATCGGTGCACAGCGTGCCACCATCGCCGGCACCTGGCTGGAAGACAACCTGAACGGCGTAGTCGACATCAAGCTGTACGACACCCAGGAAAACGCCTACCTCGACCTGTCCTCCGGTCGCCTCGATGGCGTGCTGGCTGACACCTTCGTGAACTGGGAATGGCTGAAGAGCGACGCCGGCAAGGACTTCGAGTTCAAAGGCGACCCGGTATTCGACAACGACAAGATCGGCATCGCCGTTCGCAAGGGCGACGCCCTGCGTGCACGCCTGAACACCGCTCTGGAAGAGATCGTTGCCGACGGCACCTACAAGAAGATCAACGACAAGTACTTCCCGTTCAGCATCTACTAAGCAGCCAGCTCTGCGCCGCCCCACGGGCGGCGCAGGCTTCTGAGTTTCCATGACTTTCGACCTCCACGGATTCGGCCCGGCACTGGCCGCCGGCACCCTCATGACCATCAAGCTGGCGCTCAGTGCGCTGTGCCTGGGTCTGGTGCTCGGCCTGCTCGGCGCCCTTGCCAAGACTTCTCCGTACAAGCCGCTGCAATGGCTTGGCGGCACCTACTCGACCATCGTACGCGGCATCCCCGAACTGCTCTGGGTGTTGCTGATCTATTTCGGCACCGTCAACCTCCTGCGCGAGGTTGGTGAATTCCTGGGCGTCGGCAGCCTCGAACTGAACCCGTTCGCTGCCGGCACCATCGCCCTCGGCCTGTGCTTCGGCGCTTACGCCACCGAGGTTTTTCGCGGCGCGATACTCGCCATTCCCAAGGGACACCGCGAGGCTGGGCTGGCACTCGGCCTGTCCAAAGCGCGAATTTTCCAGCGCCTGATCATGCCGCAGATGTGGCGCATCGCCCTGCCAGGCCTGGGCAACCTGTTCATGATCCTGATGAAGGATACAGCCCTGGTATCGGTCATCGGCCTGACGGAAATCATGCGCCGCTCGCAGATCGCCGTAACCGCCAGCAAAGAACCGTTCACCTTCTTCCTGGTGGCCGCCTTCATTTATCTGGGCCTGACCATTCTCGCCATGATTGGCCTGCACTTCCTTGAGAAGCGCGCCTCCCGCGGTTTTGTAAGGAGCAGCCAATGAACTGGGAACTGATCATCAAATGGCTGCCACGCATGGCCGAGGGCGCCATGCTGACCCTGGAGCTGGTAGCTGTCGCCGTCATCGCCGGGCTGATCCTGGCCATCCCCATGGGCATCGCTCGCGCCTCCAGCCACTGGTACGTGCGCGCCGTGCCCTACGGCTACATCTTCTTCTTCCGCGGCACACCGCTGCTGGTGCAGCTGTTCCTCGTCTACTACGGCCTGGCCCAGTTCGATGTGGTGCGCCAAGGCCCGCTGTGGCCGATCCTGCGTGATCCATACTGGTGCGCAATCATCACCATGACGTTGCACACCACGGCGTACATTGCCGAGATCCTGCGCGGTGCCATCCAGGCCGTTCCGCCGGGTGAAATCGAAGCCGCCCGCGCATTGGGTATGTCGCGTTTTCAGGCGATGCTGCACATCATCCTGCCGCGTGCCGCCCGCATCGGCCTGCCGGCGTACAGCAACGAAGTGATCCTGATGCTCAAGGCCAGCGCCCTGGCCAGTACCGTCACCCTGCTGGAACTCACAGGCATGGCGCGGACACTCAACGCCCGCACCTACGTGACCATGGAATTCTTCTTCACCGCCGGCATGTTCTACCTGGCGATCGCCTTTATCCTGGTTCGCGCATTCAAGCTGCTGGAGCGCTGGCTGCGCGTCGACGCCTGCCAGGGCCGCTGATGACTGGGGGCGTAATGCCCCTCGTCTAGAGCAATCCCCATGAATCACACCCCACTCAGCGGTGAAGCTCTTATCCAGCGCTTCCAGGCGCTGGATGCATTTCTCTGCGCACATCAGGCGTTGTGGAAGCCCCGCCCCTTCGTTCACCGCGAATTGCCCTGGGAACACACTCATCCGCAGCTGGCGCAGTGGCTCAAGACACGCAGCCTGCAGGACGCCGAACACGCCCATAACACCCCGCATGCCTTGGACGCGCCAGCCCCCTTCCCGCAATTGGCCGAGCAGGCGCGACAACTGGGTCAGGTCGGCGACTTGCCACAGCACGCTGCCCCTGCGCTATCGCCCCAGGCCAGCGTGGATGTACCGGGACGCAAGTGGCAACAGATCCTGGCCTTCGCAGACAGTACCCAATTCTCCCGCCCCACCGGACACTGGCTCGACTGGTGCGCCGGTAAAGGCCACCTCGGCCGCGTGCTCGCGTGCAACGGCGATGCCCTGACCTGCCTCGAGTACCAGGCAGAGCTGGTCAGCAGCGGCCAGCAGCTCAGCGACAAGCTGGGAATCAAGGCGCAGCATCGCCAACAGGATGTGATGGCGGCCGATGCTGCCGCACAACTCCTGTCGCAACACACACCCGTCGCACTGCATGCCTGTGGCGACCTGCACGTTCGCCTGATGCACCTCGCCAGCCGCGTCGGCTGCCCGCAACTGGCCATTGCCCCCTGCTGCTACAACCGCATCCAGACGACCCACTATCAGCCGTTGTCCACCCCAGCGCAGGCCTCCAACCTGAGCCTGTCGCGAGACGATCTCGGCCTGCCCCTGAGCGAAACCGTCACCGCGGGGGCGCGGGTTCGCCGCCAGCGTGACCACTCCATGGCCCGCCGCCTGGCCTTCGATGTGTTGCAACGGGAACTGCGCGGCATCGATGACTACCTGCCCACACCGTCGCTATCACCCGCCTGGCTGGATAAAAACCTGGCGACCTACTGCACAGACCTCGCTGAGCTCAAAGGCCTACCCACGCCTCCGGCTCGTGATTGGCAGACCCTCGAATCGGAAGGCTGGCGCCGCCTGGCCGAGGTCCGCAACCTGGAGCTGCTGCGCGCCCTGTTCCGGCGCCCGCTGGAGGTCTGGTTGCTGCTCGATCGTGCCCTCTATCTGCAAGAGCAGGGTTACGCCGTGCGACTGGGGCAGTTCTGCGATTACAGCCTCACGCCACGCAACTTGCTCTTGCTGGCCGAACTGAGCTGAGTTGCCCACACAATCTGTGGATAACTTTGTTGATAGATTCTGAGCAAACCTCGCAAAGGCCGGTGCGGCCAGCCTCAAACAAGGCTGATCACTTTTTAACCACCGCTTAAAATTCAATAAAAACAGCCGGTTACATCAATCTGCGATATAACGCACAGAAAATGCGCACGAACGTACCAAGCGCCTCCTGATTGTGCATAAGGATATGCCTGCTGATAGCCGAGCCCGTATTAATCTGCTCTCGGGGCGCTTTACTCAGGCGAACGAATGGATATAATGGCGCCCCTCAAATGCCGGTATAGCTCAGCTGGTAGAGCAACTGACTTGTAATCAGTAGGTCCCGGGTTCGACTCCTGGTGCCGGCACCATACGAAGTACCGAAAAGGCTCACCGCAAGGTGGGCCTTTTTCGTTTCTGCATTCTTTATCTATCGCAATCTGCCCAGCGGTGGCCCGGATAGGCGAGCTGCGAACTTCCCTTACGACACGCCACAACGCTCCGTTCAGCACGCAATAAAAAAGACCTGCCTCGGGCAGGTCTCTTTTGCCATTACGCAGGGCTGACAGTAGCCGAACGGCCTACAACCCCAGCGCCCTGGCCACCCCCGCGCCGTAGGCCGGATCGGCCTTGGTGCAGTTGTCCACATGGCGCTGCTTGATCATCACCGGCGCATCCCCCATGGCCCGGGCCGTGTTATCGAACAGCGCCTGTTGCTGCTCCGGGCTCATCAGGCGGAACAGATCGCCCGGTTGCTCGTAGTAGTCGTTGTCCACCCGGTGATCCCAGTTGGTGGCATCCCCTTCCAGCGGCAACGGCGGCTCGGTCAGCTCGCGCTGGTCCTCCCACTCGCCAAAGCTGTTGGGGTAGTAGGACAGCGTCGAGCCCAGGTTGCCGTCGGTGCGCATCGCGCCGTCGCGGTGGTAGCTGTGGAACGGGCACTTGGGCGCGTTGACCGGGATGTGGTTGAAGTTGACCCCCAGGCGGTAGCGCTGGGCATCGCCATAGGAGAACAGCCGCGCCTGGAGCATCTTGTCCGGCGAGAAGCCGACCCCCGGCACGATGTTGGCCGGCGAGAACGCCGCCTGCTCGACCTCGGCGAAGTGGTTGTCCGGGTTACGGTTGAGCTCCAGCACGCCCACCTCGATCAGCGGGAAATCACCGTGTGGCCAGACCTTGGTCAGGTCAAACGGGTTGTGCTTGTGGTGCTGCGCCTGCTCTTCGGTCATCACCTGGATGCATAGCTTCCAGCGCGGGAATTCGCCCCGTTCAATGACTTCGTAAAGGTCGCGCAGGTTGCTCTCCCGGTCCTGGCCGACCACTTCGGCGGCCTGGCTGTCGCTCAGGTTCTCGATGCCCTGCTCGCAGCGGAAGTGGAACTTGGTCCAGACCCGCTGATTGTCGGCATTGATCAGGCTGAAGGTGTGGCTGCCGAAGCCATGCATGTGCCGGTAGCTCCGCGGAATCCCCCGGTCGCTCATGACGATGGTGACCTGGTGCAGCGCCTCGGGAAGCAGCGTCCAGAAATCCCAGTTGTTGGTAGGGCTGCGCAGCCCGGTGCGTGGGTCGCGCTTGACCACATGGTTAAGGTCGGAAAAACGCAGTGGATCGCGGAAGAAGAACACCGGCGTGTTGTTGCCAACGATGTCCCAGTTGCCCTCCTCGGTGTAGAGCTTCAGCGCGAAGCCACGAATGTCCCGTTCGGCATCGGCGGCGCCACGCTCCCCGGCCACGGTGGAAAAGCGCAGGAACACCGGTGTCTGCTTGCCGATGGCGGACAGCGCCTTGATCTTGGTGTAGCGCGTGACGTCCTGGGTCACGGTGAACGTACCGTAGGCCCCGGCGCCCTTGGCATGCATGCGGCGCTCCGGAATCACCTCACGGTCGAAATGCGCCAGTTTCTCGAGCAGCCAGATGTCTTGCAGCAGCGCCGGCCCGCGTGGCCCGGCGGTCTGGATGTTGAGGTTGTCGGCCACCGGCGCCCCGGTAGCATGGGTCAGGTTTTTCTTGGACATGCGCAGCTCCTCAGTTCAGGACAGCAGGCAGCTCAGCGCTGGAACGCGGGCATGGGCGCAGTCAGCCCATCGTCGACGGGCATCGCTCATGACCTCCTCGCTGATCGCCGCAGTGGTATCACGCCCCGCATGGCGCGATACCCCAGCCCCGCAGCGACTGTGCCGGTGGGTTGATACAGGTGTTGGCCAACATGCCCGCGACAATGCCCCTGCCGGTGCGATGCTGTGCGAACTGGAAGTCTAGATGGGATTGGCGAAAGCGCCGCTGCGCTGGGTACGTAACCAGTCCCTCGGCAATCGCTATGGCGCCGAACGGCATTGGATCAATGCCGGATACGACCAGCGGTATTTTCTACCGGTCTATCAACGACAGTGGACGCCCTGCCTGCCTCGTGTGCTCAGGCCTGACAAGCCGCTGCATGCAGCGCTTGCAGCCCCGACCGGCAAGCGACAAGCTAGACCCGAATAACCCAACACTCTGCCAAGGCCCTTATCATGCGCATCCTTGTCACCGGCGGTGCCGGTTTCATCGGTTCAGCACTTATCCGGCACCTGCTCAACGACACCGGACACAGCGTGCTCAACCTGGACAAGCTGACCTACGCCGGCAATCTGGAGTCGCTGACCAGCGTGGCGGATAACTCGCGCTACCAGTTCCTCCAGGCCGATATCGGCGACCAACCCCGGGTGGCCCAGGCACTGGCGGACTTCCAGCCGGATGCGATCATGCATCTGGCTGCCGAGTCCCACGTGGACCGCTCCATCGACGGGCCGGCGGCATTCATCCAGACCAATATCGTCGGCACCTACAGCCTGCTCGAAGCCACCCGCGCCTACTGGACCGCCCTGCCCGAGGCGCGCAAGCAGGCGTTCCGCTTTCATCACATATCCACCGACGAGGTCTACGGCGACCTGCATGGCGTCGACGATCTGTTCACCGAAACCACACCGTATGCCCCCAGCTCGCCCTATTCGGCGAGCAAGGCCGCTTCCGACCACCTGGTACGCGCCTGGCAACGGACCTATGGTTTGCCGGTGCTGCTGACCAACTGTTCAAACAACTACGGCCCGTACCACTTCCCGGAAAAACTGATCCCGCTGGTAATCCTCAACGCCCTGGATGGCAAGCCGCTGCCGGTCTACGGCGACGGCCAGCAAATTCGCGACTGGCTGTACGTCGAGGACCATGCACGGGCGCTGCTGACCGTGGTCAGCACCGGGCAGGTCGGCGAGACCTACAACATCGGCGGGCACAACGAGCAGAAGAACCTGCACGTGGTGAAAAGCATCTGCGCGCTGCTCGACGAACTGGCGCCGCGCCAGCAGGGCGGTACCTACGCGCAGCAGATCACCTTCGTCACCGACCGCCCTGGCCACGATCAGCGCTACGCCATCGACGCAGGCAAGATCGAGCGCGAGCTCGGCTGGACCCCGCAGGAAACCTTCGACACAGGCCTGCGCAAGACCGTGCGCTGGTACCTGGATAACCTCGACTGGTGCCGGCGCGTGCAGGACGGCAGCTATCAACGCGAACGACTGGGAGTCTCCGCATGAAAGGAATCATCCTCGCCGGCGGCTCCGGCACCCGGCTGCACCCCATCACCCTGGGCGTCTCCAAGCAGCTGCTGCCGATCTACGACAAACCGATGATCTATTACCCGATCTCGGTGCAGATGCTGGCCGGCATCCGCGACATCCTGATCATTTCCACCCCGCACGACCTGCCGCAATTCGAGAAGATGCTCGGTGATGGCAGCCAGTTCGGCGTCAATTTCAGCTATGCAGAACAGCCGTCCCCCGACGGGCTGGCCCAAGCCTTCCTGATCGGCGAGTCGTTCATCGGCCAGGACCGGGTGTGCCTGATCCTGGGCGACAACATCTTCCACGGTCAGCACTTCACCGAGAAACTGCTACGCGCGGCCAATGAACCGTCGGGCGCCACGGTGTTCGGATACTGGGTCAAGGACCCCGAGCGCTTCGGGGTGGTCGAATTCGACGCGGAGGGCAACGCCATTTCCATCGAAGAAAAGCCCAAGCAGCCCAAATCCAGCTACGCCGTCACCGGCTTGTATTTCTACGACAACGACGTGATCGAAATCGCCAAGGCGGTCAAACCCTCGCCCCGTGGCGAACTGGAGATCACCGACGTCAACAACGCCTACCTGCAGCGCGGCGACCTGCGCGTTCAACGTTTCGGCCGCGGCTTCGCCTGGCTCGACACCGGTACCCACGACAGCCTGCTGGAAGCTTCCCAGTACGTGCAGACCATCGAACACCGCCAGGGCCTGAAGGTCGCCTGCCTGGAAGAAATCGCCTACCAGCAGGGCTGGATCGATCGCGAGCAATTGCTCAAACAGGCCCAGGCCTTTGGCAAGACCGGCTATGGCCAGTACCTGTTCGGCCTGGCAGAGGAATAAATATGCAGGTAATTCGCACCGAAATCCCCGACGTACTCATCCTGGAACCTCGAGTGTTCGGCGACGATCGCGGCTTTTTCTATGAAAGCTTCAACGCCCGGGCATTTGCCGACGCCACCGGCCTGGAGCGCGACTTCGTCCAGGACAACCATTCGCGCTCCCAGTGCGGCGTGCTGCGCGGCCTGCATTACCAACTCCAGCAGGCCCAGGGCAAGCTGGTGAGGGTCGCCGCCGGCGAGGTGTATGACGTGGCGGTCGACATACGGCGCAATTCCCCTACCTGCGGCCAATGGGTGGGCGTTCACCTGTCCGCCGAGAACAAGCGCCAGCTGTGGGTTCCGGAAGGCTTCGCCCACGGGTTCGTGGTCCTCAGCGACTACGCCGAGTTTCTCTACAAGACCACCGACTACTACGCCCCGGCCCACGAGCGCTGCATTCGTTGGGACGACCCCACGCTGGCCATCGACTGGCCGCTGGACTTCACACCGCAGCTGTCGGCAAAGGACCAGGCCGGCAGCCGCTACGACGAGGCGGAGCTGTTTCCATGAACATTCTTCTGATCGGCGAAAACGGACAGGTCAGCCGTGAGCTCAAACAGACACTGGCAAGCCAGGGACAGGTGACCGTCCGCGGCAGCCAGCAACTCGACCTGGCCAGGCCCGAACAGATTCGCCAGCAGGTTCGCGAGATACGACCGGACCTGATCGTCAACGCCGCGGCCTACACCGCGGTCGACCAGGCAGAGAGCGATCGCGACCTGGCGTTCGCCATCAACGCAACCGCCCCCGGTATCCTGGCCGAAGAAGCGGCCATGCTGGGCATTCCGCTGATTCACTACTCCACCGACTACGTCTTCGATGGCAGCAAGGACACGCCGTACAGCGAAGACGATGCCCCGGCGCCACTCGGCGTCTACGGCCAGAGCAAGCGGGCCGGCGAACAGGCGATCCAGGCGGTCGGCGGCGCGCACCTGATCCTGCGCACCAGCTGGGTGTATTCGCTGCACGGTCGCAACTTCCTGCTGACCATGCAGCGCCTGCTGCAGGAGCGGGAAAGCCTCAGCGTGGTGGTCGACCAGATCGGCGCCCCAACCTGGGCCGGCACCATCGCCCAGACCACCGCACACATCATCCAGCACTGGCGCAATGACCAGGGTGGTCCCTGGGGCACCTTCCACCTCACAGCCCAAGGCGAGATTTCCTGGTTCGGCTTTGCCAGCGCCATTGCCGAACAGTTGCGCCTGCAGGGCAAACCAGTGGCTCAGCTGCAAGCCATCCCCAGCAGTGACTACCCGACACCAGCGCGCCGGCCACTCAATTCGCGCCTCGATTGCAGTCGACTGCAGCGCGAATGGTTCGTCCAGCTGCCGGACTGGCCCAGCGCCCTGCTCGAGTGTTTGCACAGCCCTCGCTGAAGCGCGAACGTGCATAATAGGCGCGTTCCCCAGGCGACCGCCCCCATGACCGACCCTGCCCTGATGTCCAAACGCCCGCGCTGGCGCAGCCTCGCGCTGCTGGCCCTGCTGCTGACACCCTTGCTGTGGCCGTTGCACCAGCTGGCGGAGCGCTACTACAGCGGCGAGCTGATCGAGCAGAACCGGCAGACGCTCGACCTCTACGTCGCCAACCTGCTGGGCAACCTGCGCCGCTACGAAGTGCTGCCACCGATCCTCGGCGACCTGCCGGCCGTGCGCAACGTGCTGCAGTCACCGGACGACATTGGCGCCATGGACAAGGCCAACCGCTTGCTGCACAAGGTCCGCGAGCAGGTCGGAGCCGACGTGATCTACCTGATGGACCCCCAGGGCAACACCCTGGCCACCTCCAACTGGGATCAGAAAGACAGTTTCATAGACCGCAACTTCGCCTTCCGTCCCTACTTCCGCGAGGCGATCGCCGGACGCCCTGGGCGCTTCTTCGGCCTGGGTACGACGTCCGGCAAGCGCGGCTACTACTTCGCTGCCGCCGTGCGCGAGGACAACCAGAACCTCGGCGCCCTGGTGGTCAAGGTCGACCTCGACCACACCGAAACCCTGTGGGGCAACACCCCCGAACAGCTGCTGGTGACCGATTCCAATGGCGTGGTGATCCTGACCTCGCGCGGCGACTGGCGCTTCCGGGCCACCCGCCCGTTGGACAGCGCGGAGCGGGCGGCGATTTCCGCCAACATCCCGTATCCGACCCAGTCGCCGCCACCGCTGAAGATCGATGAAAGCGCCTGGATCCGGCAAAACCGCGACCTCGAAGAAATCGACTGGACGGTGAGCATCCTCGCCCCCCGCACCCTGATCGACCGCCCGGTACGCACTGCCGTGGCCGTCGGTGGCGCGACCCTGCTGGTGCTGATCCTGCTGATCGGCCTGGCCATGCAGCGCCGCCGCCATTACCTGGAGCGCATCGCCCTGGATACCCGGGCGCGCGCCGAGCTGGAACAGAACGTCAAGGAACGCACCCAGGACCTGGAACTGCTCAACAGCCGCCTCAAGGACGAAGTGCTGGAGCGCGAACAGGCCCAGCAGGAGCTGGTGCGCGCCCAGGACGAGCTGGTCCAGGCCGGCAAGCTGTCGGCACTCGGCACCATGAGCGCGAGCATCAGCCACGAGCTCAACCAGCCGCTGGCGGCCATTCGCAGCTACGCCGACAACGCCGGGGTGCTGCTTGACCACGAACGCACCGAAGATGCCCGGGGCAACCTCAAGCTGATCAGCCAACTGACCGAGCGCATGGCCTCGATCATTTCCCACCTGCGTGCCTTCGCCCGCCGCGACCGGCACGCACCGGAAAGCGTGGCCCTGCAACCAGCCCTGGACGACGCCCTGGCCCTGCTGGCCAAGCGTCGCCGCGCCATGGAAGTCGAGCTGATCCGCGACCTGCCCGAGGAAACCCTGTGGGTGCAGGCCGGGGAAACGCGACTGCGCCAAGTGCTTGGCAACCTGCTGGCCAACGCCCTCGATGCTCTGGGCGAGAAACCCCATCCGCGGCGCATCTGGCTGAGTGCCGAACGCACCGCAGATGGCGTCCAACTGCACCTGCGCGACAACGGCCCCGGCTTCAGCGCCGAGGCCCTGCAACGCGCCCGCGAACCGTTTTTCACCACCAAGACCAGCGCCCAGGGCCTGGGTCTTGGCCTGGCCATTTGCGACACCCTGATGCGCGCCCTCGATGGCGAACTGCTGTTCGCCAACCACCCTGCGGGTGGCGCCCTGTTGACCCTGCGTCTGCACGCCGCTGAACACGGCTTGAAACCCCAGTCGCCCGAGGACTTTGCTGTATGAGCACAACTATCGACACCCGCACCCAAGTGCTGCTGATCGACGACGACCCCCACCTGCGTCAGGCCCTGAGCCAGACCCTGGACCTGGCCGGCCTCAAGGTCGCCACGCTCTCGGACGCCCAGGGACTGGCCGAACGCATCGACCGCGACTGGCCCGGCGTGGTCGTCAGCGACATCCGCATGCCAGGCGTCGATGGCCTGGAGCTGCTCAAGCAGTTGCACGAGCAGGACCCGGAACTGCCGGTGCTGCTGATCACCGGTCACGGTGACGTGCCGCTGGCGGTACAGGCCATGCGCGCTGGCGCCTATGACTTCCTGGAAAAACCCTTCGCCAGCGAAGACCTGCTCGACAGCGTGCGCCGAGCCCTGGCGCTGCGTCGCCTGGTGCTGGACAACCGCAGCCTGCGCATGGCCCTGGCGGACCGCCAGCAATTGTCCACCCGCCTGGTTGGCCAATCCCCTGCCATCCAGCGCCTGCGCGAGCAGATCGGCGCCCTCGCCAGTATCTCGACTGACGTACTGATCCTGGGTGAGACCGGGGCCGGCAAGGAAGTGGTCGCCCGTGCACTGCACGACCTGTCGAGCCGCCGCGACGGCCCCTTTGTCGCGATCAACGCCGGTGCCCTGGCCGAGTCCGTGGTGGAAAGCGAGTTGTTCGGCCACGAGCCAGGCGCCTTCACCGGTGCGCAGAAGCGCCGCATCGGCAAGTTCGAGTTCGCCAACGGCGGCACGCTGTTCCTCGACGAAATCGAAAGCATGACCCTGGAGGTGCAGGTCAAACTGCTGCGCCTGCTCCAGGAGCGTGTGGTCGAGCGCCTGGGTGGCAACCAGTTGATCCCGCTGGACATCCGCGTCATCGCCGCCACCAAGGAGGACTTGCGCCAGGCCGCCGACCAGGGCCGCTTCCGTGCCGACCTGTATTACCGGCTGAACGTCGCCCCCCTGCGCATCCCGCCGTTGCGGGAGCGCGGCGAAGACAGCCTGCTGCTGTTCCAGCACTTCGCCGACGCCGCCGCCACCCGCCACGGCATGCCGGCCCGCGAACTGCAACCGGGGCAGCGCGCCCTGCTGCTGCGCAACCCCTGGCCAGGCAACGTGCGGGAGTTGCAGAACGCCGCCGAGCGCTTCGCCCTCGGCCTTGACCTGGACCTCGAGCGTCCTCTGGACCAGCACCTGAACAACGTGCCCCAGTCCGGCAACCTCAGCGACCAGGTCGAAGCCTTCGAGCGGGCGCTGATCGCTGCCGAACTGACCCGCTCCCACAGTTCGCTGCGCAGTCTCGCCGAGGCGCTGGGAGTGCCACGCAAAACCCTGCACGACAAGCTGCGCAAGCACGGCCTCAACTTCGCCGATGCTGGCGGGTCCCCGCCAGAGGATCACGACTGATCGGCAACTTTCCGCTTATCAGTAATACTACGGACTCTCCGACCGCGCGTCGGGGTCCGCTCAATATGACGTAACAAACTTCTCGTCCTACAATCGAACAGCGTGCCAGTGCCATTCTGCGGGCCTTTCGCAGCTTTCTGGAAAGCCTGATGTGTCGCCTGTCACAAGGCTGGCATGACGGTTGCTCTACCCTACCTGCCAGGCGAACCAACAAGTACAAGTTCAGGGGCTTAGCATTCCACTCACGTCGTTCTCGAACGGCGCCCCTTGCTCTTGTTTGTTCGCTTATCAGCGCCACAGCGCTAAACACGACGACACATAACAAGAGGAAACACTCGCATGTTCAAACTGACTGCCAAGGCGCTCGTTTGCGCCATGTCCCTGAGCATCGCCGGGATGGCACAAGCTGCCGACCCGATCGTCATCAAGTTCGCTCACGTAGTGGCTGAGCACACCCCGAAAGGCCAGGGTGCCGTCCTGTTCAAGAAGCTCGTCGAAGAGCGCATGGCTGACAAGGTCACCGTCCAGGTGTACCCGAACTCCTCGCTGTTCGGTGACGGCAAGGAAATGGAAGCCCTGCTGCTGGGTGACGTACAGCTGATCGCGCCGTCCCTGGCCAAGTTCGAGCACTACACCAAGCAAATCCAGATTTTCGACCTGCCGTTCCTGTTCAACGACATCGCTGCCGTTGACCGCTTCCAGCAGAGCCCGGAAGGTCAGGCCCTGCTCAAGTCCATGGAAGGCAAAGGCATCACCGGCCTGGGCTACTGGCACAACGGCATGAAACAGCTGTCCGCCAACAAAGCCCTCCATGAACCGAAGGACGCTCGCGGCCTGAAGTTCCGTGTACAGGCTTCCGCCGTACTGGACGAGCAGTTCAAGGCACTGCGCGCTGCGCCGCGCAAGATGAGCTTCGCCGAGGTTTACCAAGGCCTGCAGACTGGCGTTGTAAACGGTGCGGAAAACCCGTACTCGAACATCTACAGCCAGAAAATGCATGAAGTGCAGAAGTTCATCACCGAGTCCGACCACGGCGTTCTGGACTACATGGTGATCACCAACACCAAGTTCTGGACCGGCCTGCCAGACGACGTGCGCACCGAGCTGGAAGCCATCCTTGCCGAAGTCACCATTGAGGTGAACAAGCAGGCCGACGCGCTGAACCAGAACGACAAGAAGCGCATCCTTGAAGCCGGCACCACCGAAATCATCACCCTGACTCCCGAGCAGCGCGAACTGTGGCGTGAAGCCATGCGCCCTGTGTGGAAGAAGTTTGAAGGTGACATCGGTGCAGACCTGATCAAGGCCGCCGAAGCCGCCAACCAGGCTGGCTAAGCAACGCCCTGGCTACGTTCCCCGAGGGGGACGTAGCCATTTGCATCATCGACAGCGGAACCCATGGCAGACGACTGCCAGACACGCGTTCTGATCACACCTGTCCAATCGTCGCTTCGCGACCGCTCTACTGACGGAGATAACCCCATGCACGCTGTCGCTCGTGTCTGGAATAACCTGGAAGAGTTCATGGTGGCCTTCCTGCTTGCAGGCATGACCCTGGTCACCTTCTCGTACGTGGTATTCAACAACCTCTATGGTGTCTTCTATTCCCTGGGGGATTCGCTGCCCTTCGCCAACGATGCCATGTTCAGCATCGGCGACGGAATTCTCTATGTCGCTCAGGAAATGACCTGGAGCGTGGCCCTGACCAAGGCCATGTTCGGTTGGCTGATCTTCGTCGGCCTGGCCTGGGGCGTACGCATCGGCGCGCACATCGGCGTCGACCTGCTGGTGCGTCAGTTCAACCCCGAAAACCAGCGCCGCGTCGCCATCCTGGCCCTGTTGATCTGCCTCGGCTATTGCGCCCTGATGGCCTATTCCAGCGAGCAGTGGGTAGCTGTCCTGTTCAGTGTCGGCACCGGTGCCGAGGACCTGGATCGCTTTGGCGTTCAGCAGTGGCACATCGTGATGATCGTACCCATCGGTTTCACCCTGATGTTCGTGCGTTTCCTGCAGATATTCATTCGCGTACTGCAAGGCAAGCAACAAGGCCTCGGCCTGCACAGCGAGATCGATGACGCCGTGAAGCTGGCAGAACAAGACAAGGCGGAGACCACCAAATGACCATTGCCTTCCTTTTTTTCGCCCTGTTCGCGCTGATGTTCATCGGCATTCCGGTGGCGATTTCCCTGGGTTTGTCCGGGGCCATGACCATCCTGTTCTTCAGTAACGACTCCGTGCGTTCGCTGGCGATCAAACTGTTCGAAACCAGCGAGCACTACACCCTGCTGGCTATTCCGTTCTTCCTGCTGTCCGGTGCGTTCATGACCAGCGGTGGCGTGGCCCGTCGACTGATCGACTTTGCCAACGCCTGCGTCGGTCACATCAAGGGTGGCCTGGCCATCGCTGCGATCCTGGCGTGCATGCTGTTCGCTGCACTGAGCGGTTCGTCGCCGGCAACGGTGGCCGCGGTCGGTTCGATCGTGATCGCCGGCATGGTGCGTTCGGGCTACAAGCAGGAGTTCGCTGCCGGCATCGTGTGTAACGCCGGTACCCTGGGCATCCTGATTCCGCCGTCCATCGTCATGGTGGTCTTCGCCACCGCGACTGAAACCTCGGTGGGCAAGCTGTTCATGGCCGGCGTCGTGCCGGGCCTGCTGCTCGGCCTGGTACTGATGGTCGTCATCTACATCATGGCGCGCGTGCAGAATATGCCGTCGCTGCCACGCGCATCGTTCAAAGAGATCCTCGTCGCCGCTCGCAAGGCTGGCTGGGGCTTGATGCTGATCGTGATCATCCTCGGCGGTATCTACTCGGGCATGTTCACCCCGACCGAAGCCGCTGCCGTGGCCGCCGTCTACGCGGCGATCGTGGCGATCTTCATCTACAAGGACATGACTGTCCGCGAGTGCCCGAAGGTCATCATCGAGGCCGGCAAGCTCAGCGTGGTGCTGATGTTCATCATCGCCAACGCCATGCTGTTCGCCCACGTACTGACCACCGAGCAGATCCCGCAGTCGATCACCGCCTGGGTAGTCGATCAGGGCTTCAGCCCGATCGAGTTCCTGATCGTGGTGAACATCGTGCTGCTGATCGCCGGCACCTTCATGGAGCCGTCGGCGATCATCCTGATCCTGGCGCCGATCCTGTTCCCGATCGCCATGCAACTGGGCATCGACCCGATCCACCTGGGCATCATCATGGTGGTGAACATGGAAATCGGTCTGATCACACCACCGACGGGGCTCAACCTGTTCGTGACCTCAGCGGTGACGGGTATGCCACTGACCCGAGTCGTGCGCGCGGTATCGCCATGGCTGCTGGTGATGCTGGCGTTCCTGATTCTGGTTACCTACGTACCGTTCATCTCGCTTGCCCTGCCGAACTTCCTGGGCATGTAAGACGCTCTACTTCATGGGGGTTCGCCCCCATTGCGCCCGGCCTTCGTGCCGGGCTTTTTTATGGCCGTTCACTTCTGTGCAAGAGCGGGCCCTTGTAGGAGCGGGCTTGCCCGCGAGCTTGATCTGGCCCTGAAACCAGAGCTCGCGGGCAAGCCCGCTCCTACAGATCTTTGTCTGCCGCCAGGGTTCTGGCCTGTTCGCGCAGGACGAACTTCTGCACCTTGCCGGTCGAGGTTTTCGGCAGATCGCAGAACACCACGGCGCCGGGCACCTTGAAGCGCGCCATGCGCTGCTGGCAGAACTCGATCACCGCCTGGGCCTCCAGGGCCTCCCCCGGCTTGGCCGTGACGAAGGCGCAAGGCGTTTCACCCCAGCGCTCGCTCGGCATCGCCACCACGGCCGCTTCGAGAATCTGCGGGTGTCGGTACAGCACATCCTCCACCTCGATCGACGAAATGTTCTCGCCTCCGGAAATGATGATGTCCTTGGAGCGGTCCTTGATCTCGACGTAGCCGTCCGCGTGCCACACCGCCAGGTCGCCGGAGTGGAACCAGCCGCCCTTGAAGGCTTCGGAAGTGGCCGTGGGGTTCTTCAGGTAGCCCTTCATCACCACGTTGCCGCGCATCAGGATCTCGCCGATGGTCTGCCCGTCCCGGGGCACCGGCTCCATGGTCTCGGGATCGGCCACCATCAGGCCATCGAGCAGCGGCGCCCGCACACCCTGCCGGGATTTCAGGCGCGCCCGCTGCTCCGGAGTTTCCTCATCCCACTCGTTTTTCCACTCGCAGGCCACGCTGGGCCCGTAGGTTTCGGTCAGGCCATAGACATGGGTGACGCGGAAATCCAGCGCCTCCATTGCCTCGATCACCGCAGCGGGAGGTGCCGCCCCGGCTGTCAGCACCTTGACCGGTCGGGTCTTCAGCGCCTTCAGGTCTGCGCTGGCATTGGCCAGCATGTTCAGCACGATCGGCGCCCCGCAGAAATGATCGACGCCGTGCTCGGCCATGGCCGGGTAAATCGCTTCGGCGCGCACATGGCGCAGGCACACGCTGACCCCGACATAGGCCGCCAGCGCCCAGGGGAAGCACCAGCCGTTGCAGTGGAACATCGGCAGCGTCCACAGGTACACCGGGAAGCGGGTCATGTCCCAGCACATGGCGTTGGACAGCGCGTTCAGGTGCGCACCCCGGTGGTGGTAGACCACGCCCTTGGGATTGCCCGTGGTGCCGGAGGTGTAGTTCAGGGCGATGGCCTGCCACTCGTCCTCCGGCAGACGCCACGCGTAATCCGCGTCACCTTCGGCAAGCAGCGCCTCGTAATCCAGTTCGCCGATCAGCAGCCCCTGGTCGTACTCGGGGTCGTCGATGGCGATGATCAGCGGGCGCTTGGGCAAATGGCTGGTCGCCCGCCGCACGGTCTCGCCGAACTCCTTGTCCACCAACAGCACCTTGGCTTCGCCGTGCTGCAGGATGAAGGCGATGGTTTCCGCATCCAGGCGCGTGTTGATGGCATTCAGCACTGCGCCACACATCGGCACACCGAAGTGCGCCTCGAACATGGCCGGCCCGTTCGGCGCGATGACCGCCACCGTATCCCCCACGCCGATGCCACGCTTGGCCAGGGCCGAGGCGAGGCGGATGGAACGCGTATAGGTTTCGCCCCAGGTCTGCCGGAAGCTGCCGTTGATCAGCGCCAGCCGCTGCGGATAGACGCTGGCGGCACGCTCGATGAAACTCAGGGGACTGAGTGCCTGAAAGTTCGCCGCCTCGCGCGGCAGGCCGTATTCGTAGGGATTGACGCTGTTCATTATTGTTCTCCAGCCTGAATGCCTGGAGAAACCCTAGCAGGCCTGTGGGCAAGCGAACCCGCGACCTTGGTCGAAGCCGTGACTCACAGGTCATGGATCGCGTCAGCATACTCATCCGAACAACCGAGTCGCGGCCAGCCCATGGCCACGACCCTGCGTTCATGCAGGCCGACAAGCCGTCACCACATTACCTGTGCTTGTCCGGCGCTTTATATGAAGGAGTTCCCGCGTGAAGTCTCGCTTACCTGTGATTGTTGGTTTTGGTGGTTACAACGCCGCTGGGCGAAGCTCCTTCCACCATGGCTTCCGTCGCACCGTACTGGAATCGATGGACACCGCCGCCCGCCAGGAGACCCTCGCTGGGCTGGCGGTGATGATGAAACTGGTACGCGTGGTCGACGGTGCCTATCAGGACGAAAACGGCAGCGCACTGAGCCTGGCCGACATCGACCAGCGTTTCGCCCAGCAGATCCTGGCCTCGACCCTGGTCCGCCGCATCGAGAAACAGCACCTGGACGTGGACGCCGCGCACTGGCAGAAAAGCCTCGGTGTCACCGGCTCGGCTGACAGCCCGCTGAGCTTCGTCACCAGCCGCAAGCAACTGCCAGAACCGCTGCCGGCCAACTGGTCCGTGGAACCGCTGAACGCCACAGAAATCCGCGTGACCCTGCACGATCACTGCGAATTCAAGGTCGATAGCTACCGTGCCCTGCCGGTGAAATCCGCCGGCCAACTGCCTACCGGTTTCGAACCGAGCGAGCTGTACAACGCCCGCTTCCACCCGCGTGGCCTGGCGATGACCGTGGTCGGCGTGACCGACGCCCTGCGCTCCACCGGCATCGACTGGCAGCGCATCGTGCAGCGCGTGGCCCCGGATGAAGTGGCGGTGTTCGCCGGCAGCATCATGAGCCAGCTCGACGAGAACGGCTTCGGCGGTCTGATGCAGTCGCGTCTCAAGGGTGGGCGGGTTACCGCCAAGCAACTGGCCCTGGGCCTGAACACCATGCCGGCCGACTTCATCAACGCCTACGTGCTGGGCAGCGTCGGTACCACCGGCAGCGTCACCGGTGCCTGCGCGACCTTCCTCTACAACCTGCAGAAAGGCATCGAGCTGATCAACAGCGGCAAGGCCCGCGTGGCCATTGTCGGCAACAGCGAAGCGCCGATCACACAGGAATGCATCGAGGGCTATGGTGCCATGGGCGCCCTTGCCACCGAAGACGGCCTGCGCCAGATCGAAGGCAAGGCCGACGTGGACTTCCGCCGCGCCAGCCGCCCGTTCGGTGAGAACTGTGGCTTCACCCTGGCCGAAGCCTGCCAGTTCGTGGTGCTGATGGACGACGAGCTGGCCCTGGAGCTGGGCGCCGATATCCACGGCGCGGTGCCGGACGTGTTCATCAACGCCGACGGCTTCAAGAAATCCATTTCCGCCCCTGGCCCGGGCAACTACCTGACCGTGGCCAAGGCCGTGGCCAGTGCCGTGCAACTGCTGGGCGTGGAGTCGGTGCGCGAGCGCAGCTTCGTACATGCACACGGCTCCAGCACGCCAGCCAACCGGGTCACCGAATCGGAGATCCTCGACCGCGTTGCCAGTGCCTTCGCCATCGAGCAATGGCCGGTCACTGCGGTCAAGGCCTTCGTCGGCCACTCCCTGGCCACGGCCAGCGGCGACCAGGTGATCTCGGCCCTCGGCAGCTTCAAGTACGGGATCATCCCGGGGATCAAGACCATCGACCGAGTGGCCGATGACGTTCACCAAGAGCACCTGAGCATCGTCAACGCCGACCGCCAGCGCGCGCCTGAAGAACTGGATGTGTGCTTCATCAACTCCAAGGGTTTCGGCGGCAACAACGCCAGCGCCCTGGTGCTGGCGCCCCACGTGGTCGAGCGCATGTTGCGCAAGCGCCATGGCGAAGCGGCCTTCGCCACCTACCTGGCCCGCCGCGAACAGACCCGCACCGCCGCTCAGGCCTACGACGCCCAGGCGCTGCATGGCCAGCTGGATATCATCTACAACTTCGGCAACGACCTGATCGACGACACCGCCATCGAGATCGGCACCGAGCAGATCAGCATCCCGGGCTTCAGCCAGCCGCTGGTGTTCAAACAGGACGACCGCTACGCCGACATGCTCGACTGAGCAGGCCGGCTGGCGAGCCCGCTACCTCTGTGTAGGAGCGGCTGGGCGGCATTCCGATTGCCCGCGAGCTTTCAACGCAACCGCAGCCCATAGCGGACTAGAGACGAGCAGTACACGGCAGATCAGCCATATACGCTTGGCGTTTCTCGATGTGCACACGACCAAAGAGCTCGCGGGCAAGCCCGCTCCTACAGTGCTCTTACCCCGCCTGGCTCAATCCAGCGCGCGGGCCAGCTTTAGCAGGTCCGTCCGCCAGTCGGCGGCGGCTGGCAGGGCGAGGAAGGAGGGGTTAAGCAGGGATTCGCGCGCGCCGTAGGTCAGCACCTCGCCATCCAAGGTCAGCACCTCGCCGCCAGCGCCTTCCAGCACGCCCTGTGCCGCAGCGGTGTCCCATTGTGAAGTGGGTGCCAGGCGCGGATAGAAGTCAGCGCTGCCTTCCGCAAGCTGGCAGAACTTCAGGGAGCTGCCGACGCTGACCAGATTCAAATTTCCAAAACGCTCGCTCAGCCCTGCCAGCAATTGCTCCTGCGCTGGGCTCGAATGACGACGGCTGGCCACTACGGTGAAGGCCTCGGCGGGCTTCACGCGCACCTGAATCGACGTATCGCCAGCGCCCTCGCCCATGACCCAGGCGCCCAGGCCCGCGCCGCCGGCATAGCAACGGCCAGTGGCCGGGATACCGACCACGCCGAAGATCACCTGCCCGCGCTCGATCAGAGCCACGTTGACGGTGAACTCTTCCGAGCCCGAGATGAATTCCTTGGTCCCGTCCAGCGGGTCGACCAGCCACCAGCGCTGCCACTGAGCCCGTTCCGCCAGGGGAATGTCCGCGGCCTCTTCCGACAGCACCGGGATGCCTGGGTCGAGCGCCCGCAGGCCGGCGTCGAGAATATGGTGCGCCGCCAGGTCGGCCACGGTGACCGGCGAGGCATCGGCCTTCTCGGTCACGGCAACGCCGGCGCGCCAGTGGGGCAGAATCGCCGCGCCGGCTTCGCGCACCAGACGAACCACATCAGGCAGCAGTGGATGGCTCATGGGCGGAACACCCCGCGCTGACTCAGCAGGTCACGCACCAGGTACAACGCCGCCAGGGCGCGACCTTCGCTGAACTGCTCATGCTGCGCCAGAGTCGACAGATCACGCAGGTTGACCTTGTCCACCCGCATCGGCTCGGGTTCGTCACCGGGCAGACGTTCTTCGTAGAGGTCGCGGGCCAGCACTACCTGGATCTTCTGGCTCATGTAGCCGGGGGACAGGCTCAGCTCGGTGAGGTGTTCCAGCTCCCGCGCGCCGAAGCCCGCCTCTTCCTTCAGCTCCCGGTTGGCCGCCGCCAGCACGTCCTCGCCCGGCTCGATCAGGCCCTTGGGCAGGGACAGTTGATAGTCGTCGGTACCACCGCAGTATTCCTCGATCAGCACCGCGTGCTCGTCGTCGAGCATCGCCACCACCATCACCGCGCCATAGCCGGCGCCCCTGCCAACCAGCCGTTCATAGGTCCGCTCCTCTCCATTGCTGAAGCGCAGTTGCAGCGCCTCGACGCAAAACAGTCGACTGCTGGCGACGATCTCGCGGTGGAGAACAGTGGGCTTCTGACGCATGGGGGCGGCTCCTGACCAGAACATGGCGGGTTATCATAAGCGGGTTCCCCGATTATCTGTGCAGGAGATTGCGCGATGACGACGCCAATACCGCGCCATGCGCCTGGTCTCGAAATGAATGCCGCTGTAACGCTGCCCTGGCAGGCAATCGACACTGTGTTGCTGGATATGGACGGCACCCTGCTCGACCTGCACTTCGACAACCATTTCTGGCTGGAGCACCTGCCGCAGCGCTACGCCGAAGTGCATGGCGTCAGTCGGGCACTGGCGGATGCCGAGCTGATTCCGCTGTTCCGCGAACACGCCGGCCAGCTCAACTGGTACTGCACCGATTTCTGGAGCCGCGAGCTGCGGCTGTCGATCCGAGACCTCAAGCGCGAGGTCGCCGAACTGATCGCCCTGCGCCCGGACGCCGATACCTTTCTCGCCGCCCTGCGCGACGCCGGCAAGCGCGTGGTGATGATCACCAACGCCCACCGCGACTCACTGTCGCTGAAGCTCGAACGCATCGAGCTGGCGCCCTACTTCGACCGCCTGATCAGCTCCCACGACTACGGTTTCCCCAAGGAAAACCAGCAGTTCTGGCATGCGCTCCAGCAGGACCTGCAGTTCACACCGGCCAGCAGCCTGTTTATCGACGACAACCTGCCGATCCTGCGCAGCGCCCGCGACTTCGGTATCGCCCACCTGCTCGCCGTGCGCGAGCCGGATAGCAGGATGGGCCCGAAGGACACCGAGGAATTCAGCGCCGTGGAGGATTACCGGGCATTGCTGCACGGCCTGTAAGCGGCCGGTGCCGTATACCCGAAAACTGCTCACGGGTATGCGGCGCCCGCCACGTTAGAATCGGCGCATCCCAAGGAGCCCGGCAATGGACATCAAGCAACTGAAGTTCCTCATCGCACTCGACGAGACCCGGCATTTCGGTCAGGCCGCCGCGCGTTGCCACATCACCCAGCCGACCCTGTCGATGCGCCTGCGCAGCCTGGAGGAAGAGCTGGGCCTGGAACTGGTGCACCGCGGCCAGCGCTTCGAGGGTTTCAGCGCCGAGGGCGAACGCATCCTGGCCTGGGCCCGCAGCGTGATGGCCGCCCACGACGGGCTGTACGCCGAAGCCGCGGCCTGCCGCGGGCAACTGGTCGGCACCCTGCGCCTCGGCGTGGTGCCCCTGGCCGGGTTCGACCCGATGCGCCTGGTGCAGCTGTTCGCCGACCAGCACCCCAACCTGCGCTTCCAGCTGTTCGCCCTGAGCAGCGAGCAGATTCTCGAGCGCCTGGGGCGTAACCAGCTGGACCTCGGCCTGTCCTACCTCGACCGCCTGGATCGCGAGCATTTCGACAGCCTGGAACTGGAAGAAACCCGCATGGGCCTGCTCTACGATCGCCGCCACTTCCAGTTCACCAGCGAGCAACTGCGCTGGGAAAGCCTGGTAGAGCTGCCCCTCGGCCTGCTCTCGGCCGGGATGCACTTTCGCCAGTCCATCGACCACAGCTTCCGCTCCCGCGGCCTGACGCCGCTGGCGCGCCTGGAAACCGATGCCGTGCACCAGTTGCTGCAGGCGGTCAGTGCCGGCCTGTGTTGCTCGATCATGCCGCTGAGCAGCGGCCTGTCCGACTTCACCGAGCACCTGGCGCTGACGCCCATCGAAGATGCGCACACCCTCGCACCGCTCGGCCTGATCCTGCGCCGCAGCGCACCTCGATCCGCCATTGCCGACGCCTGTTTTGCCGAAGCCAAGGCCATGCTCAATGCCTGAGCGCTGTTTCGGGTAAAAAAAACCGGTCCGATCTACCTGATGCAACCCGCTGACGGCGCGGCTTCCAGCGCCATGATAGATGCCATCGATCACTGCATCGGCAGTAGCAATTAGACACTAGGGGGCAGGCCACCTAGGCTGATGTGTCAATGTGTCGCAGGGAAATCTGCCCGTGCCCCGCCCCGCTTCGATCTCCACGCCGGCCAACGAAGCCGCCGCGCTGACACCCAACGGCTACACCTATGCCGAACTGGATGCCGGTGCGCAGGTTGCAGACGCGGTATTGGCCGAAGAATGCGCCCTGGCGATCAGCTACAACGGCATCAGCCACGCCGTCATGATGGTCTCGCCCACTGCGGTCGAGGACTTCATTGCCGGCTTCAGCCTGAGCAGTGGTCTGGTCGACTCCATCGACGAAATTTATGACATCCGCGTGAAACGCGTCGGCGCAGCCATCAACGCCGAAGTGGACATCAGCAACCGCGCCTTCTGGGCCATGAAACAGCAGCGCCGCCAACTGGCCGGCACCAGCGGTTGCGGCCTGTGCGGCGTGGAAGCCCTGGAGCAGGCTCTGCCGAAGCTGGATGTGCTGGCGGTCAGCCCGTTGCCACCGGCCGATCACCTGCTCGAACTGCGCCCCCGCATCAATGAAGCCCAGCGCCTGGCGCGTCAGAGCGGCGCGCTGCATGCGGCCCTGTTCATCGACGGCAACGGCGACATCGTCCTGTGCCGTGAAGATATCGGCCGCCACAACGCCCTGGACAAGCTGATAGGCGCCCTGCAGCGCGAAGGCCGCAACCGCCGTGACGGCTTTGCCGTGGTCACCAGCCGCTGCAGCCTGGAGCTTATCCACAAAGCGGTACGCGCCAATATCGCGACCCTGGTCAGCCTGTCCGCGCCGACTGCACTGACCGTGCAATGGGCCCGGCAGCACCATCTCAACCTGATTCATTTGCCCCATCACAGCGCGCCCCGGGTCTACAGCCCGGCGCCGACAGCCAGAGAGCATCACGCATGAGCCTGCAACCCGTGAAACCCCGCTACAAACCCTATGGCGGCGCCGCCGCTGGCTGGGGTGCACTGCGCAGCGTGGCGCACTTCTGGCTGGACAGTAAGCAGCCGTTCAAGAACCTGCGCGCCCTGCTCAAGACCAACCAGAGCGGCGGCTTCGACTGCCCGGGCTGCGCCTGGGGCGACTCGCCGGAAGACGGCCACATCAAGTTCTGCGAGAACGGCGCCAAGGCGGTCAACTGGGAAGCCACCAAGCGCGGCGTGGACGCCTCGTTCTTCGCTCGCTATACCGTCAGCCAACTGCGCGAGCAGAGCGACTACTGGCTCGAGTACCAGGGCCGCCTGACAGAGCCGATGCGCTATGACAGCGCCACCGACCGCTACGTCCCCATTGCCTGGGACGACGCCTTCGCCCTGATCGCCCAGCACCTGAAGAACCTCGAGAGCCCCAACCAGGCCGAGTTCTACACCTCCGGCCGGGCCAGCAACGAGGCAGCGTTCCTCTACCAGCTGTTCGTCCGCGCCTTCGGCACCAACAACTTCCCCGACTGCTCGAACATGTGCCACGAGGCCAGCGGCGTGGCCCTGGGCCAGAGCGTGGGAGTCGGCAAGGGCAGTGTGACGTTCGATGACTTCGAGCACGCCGACGCCATTTTCGTCCTCGGCCAGAACCCAGGCACCAACCACCCGCGCATGCTCGACCCGCTGAGCGAAGCGGTAAAACGTGGCGCCCAGGTGGTCTGCTTCAACCCGCTGAAAGAGCGTGGTCTGGAGCGCTTCCAGCACCCGCAAAACGCCCTGGAGATGCTCACCAACGGCTCCACGCCCCTGAACACGGCGTTCTTCCGCCCGGCCCTCGGCGGCGACATGGCTGCCATGCGCGGTATCGCCAAGTTCCTGCTGCAATGGGAACGTGAAGCCGTGGCCCAGGGCCAGCCGGCGGTCTTTGACCACGCCTTCATCGCCGAACACACCGACGGCGTGGACGATTACCTGGCGGTACTGGATGCCAGCGACTGGGATGCCCTGAGCGCGCAGTCAGGCCTCAGCCTCGAAGAAATCGAGCAGGCGGCCCACATGTACCGCCGCGCCGAGCGCGTGATCATGTGCTGGGCAATGGGTATCACCCAGCACCACCACTCGGTGGCGACTATCCAGGAAATCGTCAACCTGCAACTGCTGCGCGGCAACCTCGGCCGCCCGGGCGCCGGCCTGTGCCCGGTGCGTGGCCACAGCAACGTGCAGGGCGACCGCACCATGGGTATCAACGACCGCCCACCGGTGGCCTTCCTCGACGCCGTGGAAAAACGCTTCCAGTTCCAGGTACCTCGCGAGAACGGCCACAACACCGTCGAAGCGATCAACGCCATGGTGCGCGGCGATGCCAAGGTCTTCATCGGCCTGGGCGGCAACTTTGCCCAAGCCACGCCGGACAGCCCACGCACGCACCAGGCCCTGCAGAACTGCGAGCTGACCGTGCAGATCAGCACCAAGCTCAACCGCAGCCACCTGACCACCGGCACTGACGCGCTGATCCTGCCGTGCCTCGGCCGTACCGATATCGACAAGCAGGCCAGCGGCCCGCAAGCCGTGACCGTCGAAGACTCGTTCAGCATGATTCACGCCTCGTTCGGCCAGCTCGCGCCGCTGGCGAAGACCATGCGCTCGGAGCCTTCCATCGTCGCCGGCATCGCCAAGGCCACCCTGGGCAACCACCCGGTGGACTGGGACGCGATGGTCGCCGACTACAGCCGCATCCGCGACCTGATCGCCGATACCGTTGCCGGCTTCACCGACTTCAACCAGCGCGTGCAGAACCCGGGTGGTTTCTACCTGGGCAACTCGGCCGGCGCGCGTCGCTGGAACACCGCCAGCGGCAAGGCCAACTTCAAGGCCAATGCGCTGCTCGACGACTTGCTGCCTGCCCAGGTTCGCAACTCAGGGCAGACACCTGACCTGATCCTGCAGACCCTGCGTTCGCACGACCAGTACAACACCACCATCTATGGCCTCGACGACCGCTACCGCGGCGTGAAGGGTCAGCGCCAGGTGCTGTTCGCCAACGAAGCCGACATCATGCGACTCGGCTACAAGCCGGGCCAGCAGGTGGATATCACGTCGCTGTGGGATGACGGCGTCGAGCGCAAGGTGTTTGGTTTCACCCTGCTCGCCTTCGATATTCCGGCGGGCCAGGCTGCGGCCTACTACCCGGAGGCCAACCCGCTGGTGCCGCTGGAGAGCTTCGGCAAAGGCAGCTTCACGCCGACCTCGAAGTTCATCGCCATTCGCCTGCAGGCGGCTGAAGGACACGGTCGGATTCTGTAAGCACGACCGGGGTGGTAGGGGCGGACGCGAGGGTGCGTTACCCCGTTTCCGCCTACGCGACCACTGTCTGTCGAGGCATCTTCACCTCGCTCGAAACGGGGTGAAAACGGCCGGAAACAGCGTCAGCCAAGTTTCTCTGACAACTCCGCAAGCCCCGTAGTTCGGTGCCTGCGGCGTTTTTCGTGGAAACAGTGAAAAATACCTCAAGACCGACAAACGGCGCTTGCCGACCGCCCCGCGCGACATCAGGATCGGCCCCATCACAGCCACCTGAGGTCGTCCTCATCATGAAATTGTCCTCGATACTCCTGTTGTCCCTGAGCCTGGCCAGTGGTGCCGCGCTTGCCGGCAATACCGAAGCCGGTATTGGTGGCGCCCTGGGCGGGGTGTTGGGCGCGGTCGTTGGCCAACAGGTCGGCGGCACCACCGGCGCCGCGATCGGTGCCGGTGTCGGCGGCGCAGCGGGCAGCGTGGTCGGCGCGGATCGACGCAGCCGTACCGAAGCCGCACTCGGCGGTGCCCTCGGTGCCGCTGGCGGCAACGTGGTCGGCCAGCAATTCGGCGGCAACACCGGCGGCCTGATCGGTGCCGCGCTCGGCGGCGGTGCCGGCGGTGCCTTGGGCAACTACTACGGCGATGACCGTCGTTATGACGATGACCGCCGTCGCTACTCCCGCGATGACCGCCGCTACTACCGCGACCACCCGGGGCGTGGGCACAAGCACGGTCACTACAAGCGTCACAAGCACCACGGCTGGCGCCACGACGATTGATCAGCCCAGCGCCTGGCAATCGTCAGGCGCTTCTCCCGACGAGCGGCGGGAATTTCTTTTCGAATCATGATCTAAGAGACGCGTCACGGCCTGCATGATGGGTACGCGGCGCGATCCGCCCTGTCTCTGGGTATCGGTTTTCTCAAGAAGGTTGGCAGTATGCGCACACTCATTTCCGCGCTGGCATTCAGCGCGCTGGCAGCTCCAGCTGCATTCGCCGCCGACACCGGCAAAGTCGCCATCGGCAGCGGCCTGGGCGGCGTGCTGGGTAACGTGGTTGGCCAGCAGGTCGGCGGCAGCACAGGCGCTGCCATCGGTGCCGGCCTCGGCGGTGCAGCGGGTGGCGTCATCACCGCGCGTGACGGCAACAAGACCGAAGCCGCCCTGGGCGGTGGTCTCGGCGCCGCAGGCGGCTCGGTGGTCGGCGGCCAGCTCGGCGGCAGCACCGGTTCCACCATCGGTGCGGGGCTGGGCGGCGCAGCAGGCGGCGCACTGGCCAACGAATACGCCGGCGATGACCGTGACGACGGCAGGCGTCATGGCAAGAAGCACAAAAAGCACAAGAAGCACCGCCACCACTAAAACGGCCGTGCCTCCCATGAAAAAGCCCGCCATTGGCGGGCTTTTTCATGCCTGCGCGAAGCGATGACCCTCAAGGCAGCGCGTCAATCATCCACGGCTCGTAGCGCTGGCCAAAGGCGATCTCGGCCCGGACTTTTGGCTTCTGCTCGCCGTAACGCTGATGCCTGTTCCAGGTGGAAAACACCTCACGCAGCGCGAATGGGACACTGATTTCAGCAACCTCCGAACGGATCGACGCACTGAAGAGCGGGGTGTCCTTGTCGGAGCGGTAGTAGGGCCGCATATACCCCGCGATCAGCGCATACCGCCTACGATCCGGGTACTGCACCCGCAGCGCCTCGACATCCAGCCCGGCATCCACGAGGAACAGGCGGCTGCTCCGATGCTCCTCCTCCACCAGGTACTCACGTTGCCGATCGCGCCGGTGCTGCAACGCTTCGTCGTCCGGGAGCGCCTGCAACCGCTTCTCGGCTTTTTCCAGCGCCTGCCGAGTTCGCTTCAGCTCACGTTGATAGGCCGGCCCATCCAGCTCCAGCACCAGCCAGACCGAGCGCTCCAGGTTGCGCCGATAAAACTCCAGCTCAATCTTGTCGTTGACCGCTGGCACGACGAAGCCCAGGGACAGCAACTTGCTCCGATCCAGCCAGATGACCTCGCCTTGATTCCCCTCCTGCCGCCACATCAGCTGCAGATGCAGCACGCCGTCCGTATCCCGATCCAGCCACATGCCGCGAGACAGCGTCAGCTCGCGTTCGCTGAGCGTCAGCACGCTCTGCGGCTCGCCACTGCGGTTGTAGTAAACCCCGGCCAACGCCACGGCGTTGCTCAACAGGATCAGCCCCAGGCTCAGCCACAGCCAGCCACGCACGCCCGGACGACTCATCGCGCGCCTCCCGTGACCTGCTTGCGCCAGCGCTGCAGCACCACCAGCAACAACAGCGATAAAGCCCCCAGCAGCAGGAAGAACAGGTACTTGGGCATCAGCTCCCACCACCAATCGAACAACTTGGCGTAGAGAAAGATGACTGCGAACACCAGGCTGACGTTGACCACTTCCGGCCAGCCCCGGCGAATCCCCAGCCAGGTCGCCAGCCCGGCGAGGACGAAACTGAGGAAGCGATACACACCCTCGACCACGTCGCTCGACCACGGCAGGTAACTGGAATTGCCCTCGTAGGAGAGCACCAGCACCGGGATGAACAGCGCCAGCAGACCCAGGATGCGGTACAGGCTGGCGAAACCGCTGAAGCGCGTATGGTCGATCAGCTGTGGCACGCAGAACAGCACCAGCGCCACGGGCAGGAAGTTCTCCGGACGCTCATACAGGCTGAACCAGTAGACACCGCCCCAGGCATTCACTCGAGCCGCGACGAACAGGCCCAGGCACAGCAGCCCGAAGCCCAGCAGCACCCGCTGCCGGCACTGGTAGGCCAGGATCAGCGACAGGATGCCCCAGGGCACCAGCGCCTTGTCCGAAGGGGTGATATTGAAAATCTGCCCGAGCATGACCAGGTTCAACACAAAGCAGACGACGCTCAGCAGCGCCGCCAGCTTCACGTAGTAACCGGAGCTGTCGAGCCTCTGCACCCAGAAGGTCAGCAGCACGCTGCCCAGGGCGCTGCCGAGCAGGATCGCCGCTTGTGACGCCTCGTTGAACAGGCCCCAGAACTGGTAGAACAGGAAGAACAGCCCGGTCGCCAGCGCCAGCGCCCCGAACAGCGAGGCGGCGCGCATGCCCAGCGACAGCTGCCGCGAGCGCTGGTCGGCGTCGATGTCCAGGTGCGTGGTGAAATGGTCGAGCAGACCCCGGTGGTGGCGATCGATCGCCTGCTGCTGCTCGCTGGACAGGTTGACCACCTGATCCACCTGCAACTGCAGCAGCTCCTCCTGGAACGCATGAATCCGATCTGCGCGTTGCTGCGCCTGTTCACGGGTTGGATTGGCCATGGCCGCCGGGACTCTCCTTGGCCCTTCTCGGGCGATGCTCACATCCTAGCGCCGTCCGGGGAAAACACGAATGCCCGATGTGCGGGATCGAACCTGCATCACGCCCTGCAGTACCGCCTTACTCCAAGCTCAGGCGCGCCAACGCAGAACGCAGTGCTTCCGGGATCGGCACCGGTCGGTTGCTGGTGCGGTCGACGAAGACGTGGACGAAGCGGCCGGCGGCGCAGGCTTCCTCTTCGCCTGCCTTGAACACGGCCAGCTCGTACTGCACGGAGCTGTTGCCCAGTTTGCCGACGCGCAGGCCGATCTCGATGACATCGGGAAAGGCGATGGAGGCGAAGTAGTCGCAGCTCGAACTGACCACGAAACCCACCACGTCGCCATTGTGGATATCCAGGCCGCCCACCTCGATCAGGTAGGCATTCACCGCGCTGTCGAAGTAGCTGTAGTAGGTGACGTTGTTGACGTGGCCGTACACGTCATTGTCGTGCCAGCGGGTGGTGATGGGCTGGAAGTGGCGGTAATCCTGGCGAGCGTGCTGGGGTGGATTCATGGGTGTCCTTGAAGGGTTGAATGCGTCGCGGCTGAAGCCCCTCCCACACGAAGGTTTCAGCCGCGAAAGACCATCAATAGGCCGACTGGTAGATGGCCAGGGCGTGGGTCTCGGTCATCTCGCGGGGGTTATTCACCAACAGGCGCTGTTGCAGCATGGCGTCTCTGGCCAGTTGCTCCAGCATATCCTGCGGCACGCCCGCATCGCGCAAACGCGTCGGCAGACCACTGCGTTCGCTGAAGTCGGCCAGGGCCAGAATGAACTGCTCGGTCTGGTCCATGGCGCTGCCGCGGCGCAGCGTATCGCCTACCACCAGCGGTGCCAGCTCGGCATACAGCGGCGCCGCAGTGGACGCATTGAAGCCCAGCACATGCGGCAGCACCAGGGCATTGCTCAGGCCATGGGGGATGTGGAAATGCCCACCTAGGGGATAGGCCAGCGCATGCACCGCCGCCACCGGCGCGTTGGCGAACGCCTGGCCGGCCAGGCAGGCGCCCAGCAGCATGGCCTGGCGTGCCTCGCGGTTGCCGCCGTTGTGCACCACCTCGTCGAGGTTGGCCGCCAGCAGGCGCAGGGCCTCCCGGGCTAGCAGGTCGGACAGCGGGTTCTTTTTCAGGGCGCTGGTGTAGGCCTCGATGGCGTGCACCATGGCGTCGATGCCAGTGGCGGCGGTCACGGCCGGCGGCAGGCCCAGGGTCAGGTCGGCGTCGAGCAGGGCCAGGTCCGGCAGCAGCAGCGGCGAGACCACGCCCATCTTGGTGGTGGCGCCGGTGGTGATGATCGCCACCTGGGTCACTTCCGAGCCCGTACCCGCAGTAGTCGGCACCTGGATCAGCGGCAGACGGTTGCCCTTGGCATTGCCGACCCCGTAGATGTCCTGCAGGGTCTGGCGGCAGTCTGGGTGCGCGAGCAAGGCCACCAGTTTGGCCACGTCCATCGAACTGCCGCCGCCGAAGCCCACGATCAGCTCGGCCTTGAGCGCCTTGGCCTGGGCCACGGCGTCCAGCACGATGGATTCCGGCGGGTCGGCCACCACCTGGTCGTAGACGGACACTGTCATGCCGGCGCTGGAAAAGCTGCTCAATACCTCGGCCAGTAGGCCAAGGCGGGTGATACCCGGGTCGGTGACGATCAGTACCGACGAGGCGCCGCGTTCGCTGCAAAGGGTGGCCAGGCGCCGCGAGGCGCCGGTTTCGCAGATGATCTGCGCGGTGGTGCAGAAGCTGAAGGGATGCATGCTGCGGTCCTCCTGTTGTCGTGCATCAGGGCGAGGGGCCGGTCGAGCCCCCCGCATCGGGCGATCAGAACGCGAAGCTCGCCTCGGGCATGGCCATCAGGCATTGCGCGCCGCCCATGAGCGCCTCGCGGTGGCTGCTGGCCCGGGGCAGCACGCGACGCATGTAGAACTGTGCGCTGTGCAGCTTGGCCTGGTAGAAAGCGGACTCGCCGCTTCCAGCTTCCAGCGCATCCTGCGCCCGGGCTGCCGCCTGCAACCAGAACCCGGCCAACAACACGTAAGCCGAGTACTGGAGGAAATCCACCGAACAGGCGCCTATTTCCTGGGCATCGCGCTGGGTGGCCGCGAGAATTTCCTGGCTCAACTGGCGCCACTCTTCAAGGCGCATTGCCACGGTATCCGCCAGATCGACCAATGCAGGCCGGCCCGCCTGGTCGTCGCACAGCGCCTGGAATTCGTCCTGCAAGGCTCGCAGTTCTGCCCCGCCATCGCCCAGCAATTTGCGCCGGATGTAGTCGAGCGCCTGGATACCGTTGGTACCCTCGTAGAGCTGGGTGATGCGGCTGTCGCGCATCAGTTGCTCCACACCCCATTCGCGAATGTACCCATGTCCACCATAGACCTGTACGGCATAGCTCGCGACTTCCTGGCCCATATCGGTGAAGAAGGCTTTGACGATCGGGATCAGCAACGCCGCGCGCTTGCCGGCGGCCTTGCGTCCGGCCGCATCAGCATGGCCATGCTCCAAATCGAGCTGCCGGGCGCAGTAGACGGCCAGCATGCGGCTGCCTTCGACCAGGGTCTTCTGGGTCAGCAGCATGCGCCGCACATCCGGGTGGTGGATGATCGGATCGGCCGCCTTGTCCGGCTCGGCCGCGCCGGTCAGCGCCCGGGATTGCAGACGCTCGCGTGCATAGCGCAGAGCAGCCTGGAACGCCGCCTCGCCAATACCGATCCCTTGCAGGCCGACCTGGAAACGCGCGTCGTTCATCATGGTGAACATGCACGCCAGGCCCTGGTTGGCCTCGCCGATCAGCCAACCCTGCGCGCCATCGAAGTTCATCACGCAGGTGGCGGTGCCCTTGATGCCCATCTTGTGCTCGATGGCGCCACAACCCAGGGCATTCTTCTCGCCCGGCGTGCCGTCAGCGGCGGCGATGAACTTGGGCACCAGCAGCAGGGAAATACCCTTCACCCCTGCCGGTGCGTCCGGCAGGCGCGCCAGCACCAGGTGCACGATGTTTTCCGACAGGTCCTGTTCGCCGCCGCTGATGAAAATCTTGCTGCCGCTAATGCGGTAGCTGCCATCGGCCTGGGGTTCGGCGCGGGTGCGCAGCAGCGCCAGGTCGGTGCCGGCCTGGGGCTCGGTCAGGCACATGGTGCCGGCCCACTGACCGCTGACCAGTTTCTCCAGGTACTGGGTCTTCAGGATTTCGCTACCGTGTTTGTACAGCGCCAGCACCGCGCCTTCGGTCAAACCGGAATACACACGGAACGACAGGCTCGCGCCCATCAGCATCTCGTGGAAGTTGCACGCCAGCATCTGCGGCAGGGCCTGGCCGCCGTACTCGCTCGGCCCGGTCATGCTGGCCCAGCCGTTGTCCACGTACTGCTGGTAGGCCTCGCGGAAACCATCGGGGGTGGTCACCGCGCCGTCCTTGAGAATCACACCGTCCTCGTCGCTGCTGCGATTGAGCGGCGCCACCACCTCTGAGGCGTAGCGGGCGCCCTCTTCCAGCACGCCGTCGATCAGCTCGCGGTCCAGGCCGTTGCCCAGCGCCTCGCAGTGGCCGGTGATGTCGAACAACTCGTGCAGGACAAAACGCATGTCACGCAACGGTGCCTGATAACTCATACACGGCCCTCCTGAACCTGGTCGAAACGTTTGCCAGCGGCCACCAACGCGTCGATCAGCGCGGCAGGTTTCCAGTGGTCACCAAACTGCCCTTGCAGGGCCTTGAGCCGCTGCTGGATGTCCGCCACGCCCTGGCTGTCGGCCCAGTTCATGGGGCCGCCCTGGACAGCGGGGAAACCGTAGCCGTTGAGGTACACCAGGTCGATGTCATGGCTGTTGACGGCGATGTTCTCTTCAAGGATCTTCGCGCCCTCGTTGACCAGCGCCAGCAGGCAGCGTTCGAGGATTTCCTCCAGCCCGATGTCGCGGCGCGTCATGCCCAATTGCGCGGAGGTTTCCTGCACCAGCAGGTCCACTTCCGGATCGTGCTCGGCCTGGCGGCTGCCCTCGGCGTAGCGGTAATAGCCCAGGCGGCTCTTCTGGCCGAAACGGCCGAGTTCGCACAGGCGGTTGTCGACCTGCACCGCCGGGTCGTCCTGGCCTGTTCCGGCCAGCTCCCGCGCGCGCCATTCCAGGTCGATGCCGACCACGTCGTACATGCGGAACGGCCCCATGGCGAAACCGAAGCCCTGCAGCGCGGCGTCGACCTGGTGCGGGTAGGCGCCTTCGAGCAGCATCGTCCGCGCCTCACGCACGTAGGTGTGCAGCATGCGATTGCCGATGAAACCGTCGCAGTTGCCCGCCACCACGCTGACCTTGCCGATGCGCTGACCGAGGGCCAGGGCGGCCTCCAGCACAGCGGGGGCGGTGCGGGCGCCGCGCACGATTTCCAGCAGTTTCATAATGTGCGCCGGGCTGAAGAAGTGCAGACCCAGAACCTGCTCGGGACGCCGGGTGACCGCGGCAATCGCGTCGATATCCAGGGCCGAGGTGTTGCTCGCGAGAATCGCTCCCGGCTTGAGGGTGTCGTCCAGGGTGCGGAAGATCTGCTGTTTGAGCTCGAGGTTCTCGTACACCGCCTCGATCACCAGATCGGCTTCGGCCAGCGCCGCGTACTCGCCAACCGGCGTGACGCAGGCCAGGCGCTCGGTGGCCTGGGCCTCGCTGATGCGCCCCAGCCGGACGTTGTGCGCGTTAGTGTCGGCGACCACGGCCATGGCCTGTTCGAGCATCTGCGGGTTGTTGTCCAGCCACAGGACACGGATACCGGCGTTGGCCAGGCTCATGACGATGCCACGGCCCATGGTGCCGGCACCGATCACCGCCGCCTGCTGCACGGGGAAGACGTTGCTCATGGGAATCCTCTTGTTATTGTCCGAGCAAAAAAACGCCAATCACCTTATGCAAGCCGCTACTATTTTTGAAATTTAGTCTTGTGATACGTCGTATTCAGCAGATGAATACGTTAGGCAGGCGCCGCCCGAGCTGCGACCATGCACGAGACCTGACCGCACCTCTGCTGGAGACATGTTGTGAGGCTGCATCCGCACTTCGATCTCAACCTGCTGCGCGTGCTCGACGCCCTGCTGCGCGAGCAGAACGTCTCGCGCGCGGCCGAGCGCCTGGCCCTGAGCCAACCGGCCGTGAGCAACGCGCTCAATCGCCTGCGGGTGATGCTGGATGACCCGCTGCTGGTCCGGGTCGGCCGCAGCATGCAGCCCACACCGCGCGCCCTGGCCCTGGAAACGCCGATTCGCGAGGCGCTGCAGCAGATCGAGCAGAGCCTGAGCGCCGACCAGACGTTCGACCCTGCCAGCAGCAACCAGCGCTTCCGCATCGCGGTCACCGATTACGTCGAGCTGATCTGCATGCCGCGCCTGATCGAGCAGCTGAACCGGGAGGCACCGGGCATTCGCATCGACATTCACCACCTGAGCCCCAGCCTGCCGGCCGAGGCCCTGGACAAGGGCGAACTGGATCTGGTGCTCGGTCGCTTCGAAGAGGTGCCGTCCCGGTTCAATCACCGCCGCTGGATGAGCGAAAACCTTACCCTGGCAGTACGCCAGGGCCATCCGCTGTGCGTGTCAGGCCTGGATCTGGCGGTGTTCCTGCAACTGCGCCACCTGTGGGTTCACGGTGGGCAGACACGGGGCATGGTCGATCAGTGGCTGGGGGAACAGGGGCTGACCCGAGACATTCTGTACACCACGCCGAACTACCTGCAGGCAGCGCATATCGTCGCAGGCAGCGACCTGGCTGCCGTGCTGCCCAGCCAACTGGCCCGGCATTTCGCCACGCTGCTGCCCTTGCAGTTGTTGGAGTTACCGTTCGCGCTGGGGCCTTTTCACCTGGATATCGTCAGCCTGGCGCAACGGCAGCGCGACGCCGCCCTGCAATGGCTGATCGAGCAGATCGTGATCATCGGCCAACCTGCATAGAGGCCGTCAAAGCGCGCCTTCGCTGATGAGCATGCCGTGCTCGACCAGGCAGATTCGACGGCCGAGCCGCAGTTTCAGTGGGTCACGGCCGGCGATGACCCAGCCCTCGCTCAGCAGGTGTTCGATGTGGGCACGCAGGGCGGGCAGATAGCGCTGTTCTTTCATCACCGATTCCCTTCCTGAGCACGCAACTTTGGGTAGATGGCGCACCGTCCATGAGGTGCTCGAAGCCAAGCATAGTGGGGCTTTGCGGACAATCAAGCCGCCGCCTGAAACAGCCCCAGCCTCGCCTGATAGAATCACGCCCCCACTGCCCTGACCGATCACCATGACACCCGCCAACCTGACCACCCTGCACGACCACCTGCTCGACGCCCTCAGCGCGCCGCCCGAGGAAACCCGCCGCCTGTTCCATGGCCGAGGGCGCCGCTGGCCGGGGCTGGAGCAGATCACCGTCGACTGGCTGCAGGGCATCGTGCTGGTGGCGCTGTTTCGTGAGCCGAGCGAGACCGAGCTGGCCGCGCTCCGCGAGATGCTGCTGGGCCTCAGCCAAACCACCGCCTGGCAGACCAGCCAGGTCCACACCCTCCTGCTGCACCACCGTTACCAGGCCGACAGCCGCAGCGAGTGGTTGCTGGGTGAGCCGGTGGATGAATGGCTGATCAGCGAAAACGCCCTGCGTTTCAAGCTGGACCTGGGGCAGAAGCAGAACAGCGGCCTGTTTCTCGACATGCGCTACGGCCGCCAGTGGGTCCAGCAGCACGCTGCCGGCAAGCGCGTACTCAACCTGTTCGCCTACACCTGCGGCTTCTCGGTGGCGGCGATTGCCGGGGGCGCTGCTCGGGTGGTCAACCTGGACATGGCCCGGGCCGCGCTGACCCGCGGGCGGGACAACCACCGGCTCAACCAGCACGACTTGAGCAAGGTGGAGTTCCTCGGTCACGAGCTGTTCAAGTCCTGGGGCAAGGTGCGCAAGCTGGGGCCTTATGACCTGATCATCACCGACCCGCCGTCCTTCCAGAAAGGCAGTTTCGCGCTCACCCAGGACTACCAGAAGATCCTGCGACGCCTGCCGGAACTGCTCAGCGAACACGGTGAGGTCCTGGCCTGCATCAACGACCCGCAGATCGGCCCGGACTTCCTGATCAACAACATGGTCAACGAAGCGCCGGAGCTGGCCTTCATCGAGCGCCTGGAAAACCCGCCCGAATTTGCCGACATCGACCCGGAAGGCGGCCTGAAAGCCCTGGTTTTCCGCCGCACCTGACGGCCACGGCAGGCAGTTGAGCGTCTGCCTAGCGCGCGCAAAAGAGTGGGCTAGAGTTAAGTCACCTTCCCTGCACGAGCATGCTGCAATGTCCCTTAAAACCTTCGTTCTAGGGGCGTCCGCCGTGGTTATGCTGTCCGGCTGCGCCAGTACCACCACCCAACCCTCACAGTATTCCGGCTTCCTCAGCGACTACTCGCAACTGCGGCCGGCGCAGTCGGCCAGCGGCGTGCCAGTCATGCGTTGGGTGTCGCCGGACTTCAAGCAGGAGAATTACCGCTCGGTACTGGTGGAGCGGCCGGTTTTCCACCCTGCACCCGCGCCCACCAACCAGGTCAGCCAGCAGACCTTGGATGAAATCACCGTCTACCTGCAGCAAGCGATGCAGCGCGAGCTGGCCGGTCGGCTGCGCATCGTCCAGCAGGCCGACCGCGACACCCTGGTGCTGCGCACGGCGATCAGCGCCATCGACCTGTCGCCGGAAGGTTTGAAAGTCTACGAGGTGATCCCGATTGCGCTGGTCACCGCCGCCGCAAGCACGGCGGCCGGCACCCGCGACCTGGACACCGACATCTACGTGGAGCTGGAAGCCCTCGACGGCGGCAACAGCCAGCCGGTGGCCCGCGTGGTACGCAAGGGCCATGGCTTGCAACTGGAGAACGACAGTACCCAGCTGCGCCTGAAGGACATCAAACCGGTCCTCGACGAGTGGGCCAAGGATGCGCGCAACTTCAAGCCCTGACGATCAGGCGAAGACGAAGTACTTGCGCACGGTCTCCACGACTTCCCAGGTGCCTTTCATGCCGGGTTCGACGATGAAGATATCGCCAGCCTTGAGGTGGATCGGCGCCTGGCCGTCCGGGGTGATGATGCAATAGCCTTCCTGGAAGTGGCAGTACTCCCACTTCTCATAGGCCACGCGCCATTTGCCTGGGGTGCAGATCCAGGTCCCCATGATCTTCGTGCCGTCTTCCGAGGTATAGGCGTTGAGGTTGACGGTATGCGGATCGCCGCCGATGCGTTCCCATTTGCAGGCGTCCAGTACAGGGACGGGAACGGTATCGCGCAGAACGGTGATGGCTTGCATGGAGGCTCCAGATCAGGGGTGAGTGACACCCCTAACCTAAAGCGGATGAGGTCGAGCCCATTGTCCTGAGCTCGACATTTCGTTGCCTGTAAACGCAGGCAAGCAGATTCAGGCGTGCTGAGGTTCAGTCCTTGCCCAGCGCATCCTGCCTGGCAAGAAACTCCTCCTGCAGCAGGGCATCCTTGACGTGGTCCGGGTCCTCTTCGAGCAGCGGGTCATCCAGGTGCCCGGTGGGTGTGGCCTTGCTCTCGAGCTTGCCGATTAGATGGTCCAGCGCATGAACCATTTTCTCCGCAGCGCCATCCACTGCCAGGTCCAGGGTCGCGGCCTTGTGGGTCACGGAAAGCGACTGGTGCCCCTTGGGCTTTGCCTCGATCTGGCAACGCTTGTCGTCGCCACCGGCCTTGTCACCGTTCTCGTCGGAGAGGTGAACTTCGATTCGGGTCAGGAATTCATCGAAACGGTCCAGTTGCCCGCTCACGACCGAACTGACCCACTCCTGTAACCGCGCACTGCCTTCAATGTGGTTGCTGTTCACTTGAACTTGCATGGTATTCCTCACGTTTACGGGTCTGTGTCCTTTGGAGGGTATACCGGCGCATGAGTTTCCCATTGATTGTAATCAAGCTTTGCGACGGCTGTTCGGCACGCCGCCAGCGGGAGTAAGCTCGGGGCATGACGACTGCGCCCTACATCACCTCGCTCGAGTCGAGCCGCACGGATGCCACCACCGATTTGCGGGTCGGTGGCGACTGGACGCTCGCCCATTACGCCCACTTGCGCGAACAGATCCTGAGCCTGCAAGGCAGTGCCGCAGCCAGCCAGCTGGACTTCAGCGAGCTCAACGCCCTGGACACCGCTGGCGCCTCGCTGCTGGCGGAACTGGTCGGCCCCGAGCGCCTGTCGGCGCTGATCGAGACCGACACCAGCCTGCCCAGCGAACGCCGCGCCCTGCTGCATGCCGTGGCCCAGGCCATCCTGCGTACCGAAAGTTGCAACCACCCGCAGCCGGTCGCCACCTGGCGCGAAGTGCTGGGGCATATCGGCGAAGCGGTCGCCGAGTTCTGGCAACAGAGCGTGGCGCTGCTCGGCTTCATCGGCATGACCCTGGCCGCCATGTTCGCCATTCTGCTGCGCCCCGGGCGCTGGCGCATGACCTCGCTGTTCGCCCACCTCGAGCAGAGCGGACTGAACGCCGTGCCCATCGTCGCGCTGCTGACCTTTCTGGTCGGCGCGGTGGTGGCCTTCCTCGGCGCGACCATCCTGGCCGGCTTCGGGGCCACGATCTACACCGTCAACCTGGTGGCCTTCTCCTTCCTGCGCGAGTTCGGCGTGTTGCTGACCGCCATCCTCATGGCCGGGCGCACCGCCAGCGCTTTCACGGCGCAGATCGGCTCGATGAAGGCCAACGAAGAGATCGACGCGATCCGCACCCTGGGCCTCAACCCCCTAGAGCTGCTGGTCCTGCCCCGGGTGTTCGCCCTGCTGATCGCACTGCCGGTGCTGACCTTCATCGCCATGCTCAGCGGCATCCTCGGCGGTGGCGTGGTCTGCGCCGTGGCGCTGGACATTCCGCCGGCCATGTACCTGTCCCTGCTGCAGGAAAACATCGAGCTCCAGCACTTTCTCGTGGGCATCTGCAAAGCGCCGATCTTCGCGTTCCTGATCGCCGTGATCGGCTGCCTGGAGGGCTTCAAGGTCAGCGGCAGTGCGCAGTCGGTGGGCGAACACACCACCTCCAGCGTGGTCCAGTCGATCTTCGTGGTGATCGTCCTCGACGCGGTCGCCGCGCTGTTCCTGATGGAGATGGCCTGGTGACCGACGACACGATCATCGACGTGCAGAAACTGCTCAATCGCTTCGGCTCGCAGACCGTGCACCAGGACCTCGACCTGCAGCTCAAACGCGGCGAAATCCTCGGCGTGGTCGGCGGCTCGGGCACCGGCAAGTCGGTGCTGCTGCGCAGCATTGTCGGCCTGCGCCAGCCCACGGGCGGCAGCATCCGTGTGTTCGGCGAAGACCTGCTGAGCCTGCCGGCCGATCAGCGTTCGCACCTGGAGCGGCGCTTTGGCGTGCTCTACCAGCGCGGCGCCTTGTTTTCCTCGCTGACCGTGACCGAAAACATCGCCCTGCCGCTGATCGAGCACGCCGGCCTGAGCCGCGCCGACGCCGAGCACCTGGCCGAGGTCAAGCTGGCCCTGGCCGGGCTGCCCAGCACCGCTGGCGACAAGTACCCGAGCGAGTTGTCCGGCGGCATGGTCAAGCGCGCCGCACTGGCCCGCGCCCTGGCCCTGGACCCGGATATCCTGTTTCTCGACGAACCCACCGCCGGCCTCGACCCGATTGGCGCGGCGGCCTTCGACCAATTGATCCGCACCTTGCGCGATGCCCTGGGTCTGAGTGTGTTCCTGGTCACCCATGACCTGGACAGCCTCTACACCCTGTGCGACCGGGTGGCGGTGCTGGGGCAGAAACGTGTCCTGGTGGCAGACCGCCTAGAGGTCGTCGCGGCAACCGACGACCCGTGGATTCACGACTATTTCCATGGCCCACGGGGGCGCGCGGCCAAGCAAGCCGCCTCCGGCCTGGCAGGAGGACACTGAATGGAACCCCGTGCCCATCACGTACTGATCGGACTGTTCACGGTCATCACCGTGGGGGCTGCGCTGCTGTTCGCCCTGTGGCTGAGCAAGGCTGGTGCGGACCGCGAGCTCAAGGAGTACGTGGTCATCTTCAACGAGGCCGTGACCGGGCTGTCCCAGGGCAGCGCCGTGCAATACAGCGGGATCAAGATCGGCGACGTGGTCAGCCTGCGGCTCGACCCGAATGACCCGCGCCAGGTGCGTGCCCATGTGCGTATCGTCGAGCAGACGCCGATCAAGGCCGACACCCGTGCGCGCCTGTCGATCACCGGCATCACCGGCACAGCAGTCATCCAGCTGTACAGCGGCACCCCGGGCAGCCCGAATCTGGAAGGCGAAGACGGCAAGCCTCCGGAAATCGTTGCCGACCCCTCGCCCCTGTCGCGCCTGATGGCCAACGGCGAAGACCTGGTAGTCAGCGTGACGCGCCTGCTTGAGCGCGCCAACCGCATGTTCTCCGATCAGAACGCCGAACGCGTGTCGAAAACCCTGGAAAACCTGGAGCAGATCACTGCCAGCGTCGCCTCCCAGGGTGATGAACTGGGCGAGGCGCTGGAGCAGATCACCCGCGCCACCCGCGAAGCCGCCGGCCTGATGCACGACGCCAAACAACTGCTGGGCAACGAAGGCCAGCAGACCCTGGTCAATGCCCAGCGCCTGATGGCCTCACTGGAGCGCAGCAGCAGCAACATCGAACGCCTGCTGAACGACAACCGCGACGCCATCGGCAGCGGCATGCGCAGCATGGGTGAACTCGGCCCGGCCATCAGCGACCTGCGCGAAACGCTCGGCTCGCTGCGCGCGTTCTCCCGTCAGCTGGAGCAGGACCCCGCCAGCTACCTGCTACGCAGCGAACCGATCAAGGAATTCCAGCCATGAACCGCCTGCTTTGCGTCACCACCCTGGCGCTAGCCAGCCTGCTCAGCGCCTGCTCGATCCTGCCCAAGGCCGAGCCCCAGGACGTGTACCTGTTGCCCGCCAACACCGCCGCGTCGACACAATCGGACTCGACACAAGTCGCCTGGGCGCTGCGGATCAACACGCCGCTGGCGAGCCAGCTGATCGACAGCACGCGCATCGCCGTGATTCCCGCCGGGGATCAGATCAGCGCCTACCAGGGCGCACGCTGGAGCGACCGTGCCCCCTTGCTGCTGCGCAACCGCCTGATCGATGCGTTCCTGACCGACGGCCGAGTACCGGCGGTAAGCAGCGATGACGCACGCCTGCAGACCGACCTGGAAATCAACACTGACCTGCGGGCATTCCAGAGCGAATACCAGGACGGCCGCCCGGCTGCGCACATCCTCCTGGAGGCCCGCCTGGTAAACGCCACCAGCCAGCGGATCGTGGCCAGCCGCCGCTTCGAAGTTCGCCAGCCGGCCGCAGACACCTCGGTGCCCGCTGTCGTGCGAGCCTTCGGCGTAGCGGCCGATCAGCTCAGCACAGAGGTAGTGGAGTGGTCGCTGCAACAGGCGCCGCGCCCCTGAAACGGGCTACGTCAGCTGCTCGGTCGCGACCGCCGCTGGCGCCGGCTCCTGGGCCAACAGCGGCAGCGCCAGGGTGAAGATGGCGCCGCCCTCGGCGGCGTTGCACGCCGTGAGGCTGCCTTCGTGCCATTGCGCCAGGGTGCGCGCAATGGACAAACCCAGGCCGATGCCAGCAACGTGCTGGGTGTTCTCGCTGCGGTAGAAACGCTCGAAAATCAGCTCCAGGTCCTTGTCCGGGATACCCGGCCCGAAGTCGCGCACGCTGCACAGCAACTGCTCACCGTCGACCCGCAATTCGATCTCGATCGGCTTTTCCAGCGGGCTGTATTTGTGCGCGTTGGAGAGCAGGTTGCAGAGAATTTCCACGCACCAGATACGGTCGCATTCGATCCACAGCGGGGCCGTGCCGCGGGAGGGATCGAGGCGAATGTCGCGCCCGGCCAGCAGGTCACCAAAGCGTTCCAGGGAGTCGTCCAGCACGGCCAGCCAGTCGCAGCGGCGGCGTTCCAGCGCCGGCATGCTCTCGCTGCCGCTCAACCCTTCGTCCAGCCGCAGCCCTTCGAGCACCCGGCCGATCAGGTGATTGAGGTGGTTGACCGAGGAACGAATGCGCTGCGAACGCTCGAGAATGTTCTGCTCCTGGAGCGGCTCGTTGAGCTGGCGTTTCAGGCGCTGCGCCGTGGAGTCGATGACCGCCAGCGGCGTGCGCAGCTGGTGCGACATGAGCGACACGAAGTCGCGATAACGCAAGCGGGTGGAGCGCTCCTGCTGCAAGGCTTCGAGCAGGCTGCGGGTCTGCATGTGCTGGCGCACCACTTCATCGGTGGCCACCGTGGCGCGCCTCAGGCTGCTCATCAATTGCCAGCACAACAGGGCGCCGGCCAGCAGGATGCCCGCGACCGCCGCCATGACCTGCAGGGTCAGCGAGCGGTGCGCATCACGCTGGGCACCGGCCTGCTCACGCTCGGCAATCATCACGGCATTGCCGACGCGGCGTAGCGACTGCTGCAATTCGCCGTAATCCACGTCAGGCTGCTCCAGGCTCGCCGCCGCACGCTGGATATCGGGCCAAACCCCACTCTGCTGCATGTAGCGCCGCTGCGGGCCTTCGTCGAGCATCTGGAAGCGCGCCCGCAGCAGATCGGCGTGCAGCTCACTGTCCTGGCGCGTCTGTTCGGTTTGCGGGTAAGCGGTCGATGATTGATACAGGCGTCCGCTCTGGTACACCGCCTGGCTGATGGCCCAGACCATGTTTTCACCCACATCCGCACTGACTTCCGATTGCAGGTCGAACAGCTTGTGCTGGGCGTAACCCAGCATCAGCGCGAACGTCAGGATCGCCGTCATGGCGGCCAGCTTGACCCGATCGCGGCCGCGCTTGTTCCAGGTTCCGGGCATCTATTTTCTGTCCGCCGCCGCGCCGCTCTCCGGGATCGCCCAGCCGGCGCTGAGCACCAGCGCCACCAGGTCGGACTGGCGGGTAACGCCGCTCTTGGAGAACAGATTGCGCAGGTGAAATGCCACCGTGGTCGGGGAAACGCCCAGCTCGCAGGCCACTTCCTCCGAGCGTCGGCCCTGGGCCAGCAGCAGGGCCACGGTGGCTTCGCTGGGGGTCAGGCCGAACATCTGGCGCAGCGTGGCGGCGTCGGGCAACGGGCGGCTTTGCGTGGAGGAGAGGAAGATGGCGAGCAACTGCTCGACCTGATCCCCGTCCGACTCCAGGCACAGGAAGCTCGCCACCACCGGGGCACCGGCGCCCTGGCGCTCCAGGGCCAGCACCCGGCGCTCGCCGGGCTGGTTCAGTTCGCGCAGGGACTGCTGCAACTTCTGCACGGTCGCGGCAGTGAACGCCGGCCAGGTCACCTGGCCCTGGGCGTTGCTGCGCCACAGGCTTTCTTCCTGCGACAGGCGCTGGGCCTTGGGCGTGGCGTACCGCAACTGCCCGGCGCGATCACAGAGCAACACCGCCCCCGGCAACTGCTCGAAAATTCCCGTCATGCGCTGCACGAAATCCGGCTTCTGCCGCTGGGCATAACCCCGGAACCGCTCGACTTGGGCCAGGCGGGCACTGATGGTGGCCAGCAGCATGTCGTAGTCGACCGGCTTGACCAGGTAATCGTCGATGCCTTCGCGCTTGGCTTCGAGAATCGCGCTGCGATGCCCCAGGGCCGTCAGGAACAGAAAGGGCGTATCCGCCAGATCGGGCCGCTCGGAGCGGATGTACTGGTGGATGAAGTAACCATCGCGCGTGCTATCGCCACCCAGCATGACGTCGCACAGGACGAGGTCCGGGCGGGCGTTCTGCAAGTGTTCCAGTGCCGCGTCCGCCGAGCTGGCGGTCAGTACCCGGTACCCGGCAGCCGTCAGCTCGTCGTTGACGTCGGCCAGCAGCGTGGCCTCGTCTTCAATGCACAGAATGCAGGCGGACATCGTCATCACGGCTTGGCGATGACGGTACGGAGCATCCATGCCCAACGGTAATCCACACGCGAATCCTGCAGTGCGGGGGTCTGGTCGCGGGGGTAGATCACCCACAGCGGACCGTTGGTGGCGCGCGTCAGCGTCTTGCCATCCAGTTGATGGGCGAGGATCACATCCCACTGGCGATAGTCCTGGTGGCTGACGTCCACCTCGTAATCGTTCAGGGCGATCAGCGACAACGTGGCGTTGTCCGCAATGGGGGCATCGAGCAGATCGAGCACGTCGCGCATCAACGGCCCGCGAAAATCTTTCACGCCTTCGGTCCAGGGCGTGGAAGTCAGCACCTGGTGCTGCGGCAAGGCTTCGAGCTGGGCGCGAGTGACGTCCAGGGTCTGACCATTCGCCTTCAGCGTGAGCAGGGTTTCAGCGTGCAGCACAGGGCTGTGCAACAGGCCCGCGGCGAACAGCGAAAGCAGGCCAGCAGCCAGAAGCTGGCGGTTTTTTTCGCGTAGCAGTGCAAGGCTGCGAACGGCGGTTCGCAACCACGACATCGGTGTACTGGACATGTATTTCCCCCTCGGATGAGCGACTCGCCGGGCGGCTGCCACGGTCGGTTACCCAGTCCGTTCAACTGTTCGTCTGTGGATCAGGACAGTTTTAATCGTTTTCAAAATTACCCGGCGTCTTCCGCCTCTGCGGGCGGTGCGGCCTTGGATTCCAGGGCGTGTTGACGTTGAACAGGTCGTTCAACGAACAGCCCAGACGCTGTTAAGCAGATCGCAAAACAGGTCGACGCGAAGTGCGGCTTGCGTGACGCCATCTTCGGCAAAATCGCAGCAAAACGCTGCGAACCGTCGCCATGTGAGCACACGAACACCTGGCCCTTCTGGGGCCCTGCCCGGGGCACTGTTCACCCCCCGCGCGATAGGGGAGCCTTTTAGCAGGTCGCTCGGATTGTTTTGCTATTCATGGACCGGATGGGGGATATTTGGAACGATTTGCCGTATTTATGTCCGTTGACGTCGTCATTCAGCATGACTTTTTGTTGACGCCAGCCAACAGACAGTATCTCCGCCCGTACTTCGACCCGAGCCTGACCGCGTGATCCCTGCCAAACGTATTGCCCACGATTCCTCTTCGAGCCTGCCACCAGGAACTGACCGGCTGCAGGCCTGGCATGCACGGGTGAAAGGCGGCTGGTCTCAGGACGTAGCATTCAGCCAGGAGGAAGCCCAGGCGCTGTCCTGGGATATGTCGGTTCACCACTTCGGCAACCTGGTCGGCACAGCCGCCCGGGTAACGCCCCAGCGCGTGATCCGCAGCGAAGCCAACCTGGCCCACGGGCCGATCAATGCCCTGCAACTGATCCTCATCGAATCCGGCTCGGTGCGCGGCACCGCCAGCGATCAGCCGTATCGCGCATCGGCCGGCGACGTGCTGATCACCGACCAGCTGTGCGAGTGGGAGCTGGTGGTCGAGCAGCCGTGCCACATGATTTCCTGGATGATGTCCGGCGCGATCTTCAGCACCGCCCAGGACGTCAGCCGCCTGCACGGCCTGGTCCTGCAAGCCGAATCGGCGGCTGGCACCCTGCTGAGCGCACACATGCGCAGCCTGATCGCCTGCAGCCACACCCTCTCCACCGGCGAAGCCGAAGTGCTCGGCAATGCCAGCCTGGCGTTCGCCGTGCAAGTGCTTTCCGGCCGCGGCAGGCAGGTGGGCAGCCACGCTCCCGGCAACATGCTCGGGCGGCTGTGCCGCTACATCGACCAGAAACTGGCAGCACCCGAACTGGGGCCGGAGCATCTGTGCCGGACGTTCGGCCTGTCTCGCACCGCGCTGTACCGCCAGTTCGAACCCCTGGGCGGCGTCGCGGCGTTCATCCGCAACCGGCGCCTCCACAGTGCGCGCCGGCAATTGCTTGATGCGCAGCACCAGCACCTGCAGATCGCCCAGGTGGCGCACAACCACGGCTTGAATCCGGAAACCTTCGGCCGCCTGTTCCAGGCCGCCTTCGGCGTCAGCCCCCGGGCGGCGCGCAAAACACAGCAGACCAGCGAAACACCTACCGCCAGCGGCGCATACGCCGGGCAGGACCCGGCCTACCTGAGCTGGCTACGCAAGATCTGACACCTCGCAAGCGCCCCATTTTCCTGCCGCCAGTCGACGAGCGGCACGGCTGATTTCGCCTTCCCTATCTGAACGAACGGGGCGCCGCGTCATGGCCCTGCGCTAACTTGGAAAAAGCGATAAACGGTCGGAACTTTTCCAAACAGAAAAGGTACGCGCCGATTTCGCCGGTTCCGGCCCGACACCCCGCCCTCGCGGTGCAGTCCGCCTCCACCATTTTTCCATAGCCATACAGGGACTCGCAGGAGTCCGAAGGGGAATTTCATGTCGATTAAATCGCGTGCACGTCAGCTGGGCCAGGGCATGACCGAGTACATCATCATCGTGGCCTTGATCGCCATTTCGGCCATCGTCGTTTACAACCTGTTCGGCAGCACCGTGCGCGAGCAGGTCGGTGACATGGCGGCCGAGCTGGGTGGTGGTCAAGCCAACCAAGCAGCGAACGCAACCGGCACGGCAGCACAGACCGCTGCGGGCACCGCTCACAACCTGAGCAACTTCCAGCAGGAAGAGCGTCAGTAAGCGCGGGTCGCAAGGACGCAACGGCGGTGAACCGCACGCGGCAGCAAGGGCAGGCCATGGTTTTTGGCCTGCTCTTCATGGGCATTACGGTGATCGCCCTGATCCTGATGTTCAATCAGGGCGTCCTGACCCGTGACCGCGTGCAGCTGGAAAACGCCGCCGATGCTGCGGCCTATTCCCAGGCGAAGCTCTTCGCTCGCCACCAGAACCTGATCGCCTACACCAACCGCGCCATCGTCGCCAACGAGCTGTCGCTCGGCCAGGTGGTGGCGTTGATGTCGTGGTCCAAGCGTTATTCGAACATCCCGCGCTGGGTCAACAGCTTTCCGGCCTACCAGGTGCCGATCCTGCTGATCCCGCCGAAGCCGTCGATCGCCGATGTGCTCAATGCCGTCACCCTGCCCTATCAGCTACTGGGTTATGGGGTACGTGCCGCCGCCACACCGGTGATGAAGATCTACCCGGATGTGGTGTCGAGCTTCAACATGATCATGGGCTTCTTCCAGAAGACCTTCGCCATCGCCACCTTCGAGGCGCAAGCGCGAATACCCAGGGCCATCGTCACCCAGCACCAAACCCAGGAAAAGGACGGCGACCGGCTGGAAGTCGCACCGCTGTCCAGCCTGCTGCTGGTGCAGAATTTCATCCTCACCTACTTCGCCGATTACCTGCCCGTCGACGCCCTGCTGGATCAGCTCAGGGGTGCCAACGCCGGGGGAACAGGAACACCCGGCGGTGGGACGGGCGGTGCGGGAGGCGGCACGGGAGGCACGCCGACGCCGGAGCCCAGCGACGACGATATGCTGGCCGACTTCATCGGCGCGCACACGCCTGGCTCGATGCTGGTCAACCTTGCCCCGGAAATGCACAGCAAGACGGCGGCCAGCAAAACCAAGGACATGAGCACCACCGGCAATGCCTCGCGCTATTTCGCGGCCACCATCAACGAACAGCGCAACGCCTGGCTGTCGGACCGGAATTTCGATGCCGCGGTCGGGCTGAGCACCCCGGAAATCACCCTGCCGCTGGGCTTCATCACCATCAAGTTCAAGATCGGCTTCGAAGTCGGGGTGTTCAACAACGGCGGTACCGCCTACGTCTACAACCCGATGAGCACGTCGGCTGCCGGCAAGACCATGCCGGTGTTCGGCTGGGGCTCGATCGACTTCAGCTCCATGGGTTTCAAGCTCAGTGTCGACCTGGCGATCCAGCTGTGCCTGCCGCTGGTGGGTTGCGTCACCCTGTTCGATGACGGCATCAACTTCGGCTTGGGCCTGCCCCTTGGCGGCGCCACCAACCAGCTCGTCACCAGCCCGGAGGACCAGTTCTGGTTCGGCCCGCAATGGGGCACACCGGGGCAAGGGCTGCTCAAGAGCAAGCCACGCCCCTATGGCGATGCCATGCATCCGGTACACGCCGTGACCTGGGGCTGGGGCAACTTCCCGATGATGATGTTCGGCATGAACACCGCCGAGGACGTGAACACCGGCTACAGCGGCTCGCCATCGTTTTTCGTGCTGGGAGACGACCACGCCGAAACCGGACGCAGCAAGGAATTCACCGTCGCCGTGTCCAAGCCGCTGACGGCCATCCGCACCAGCGACAACCCGGACGGACTGAACCTGCAGCCGGTCAACGACACCTCCAACGTGCTGAACCGCCGGGGCCGCTTCGCCCTGCAGACCGAAGGCGTGGACGACAACCCGCTGGTGTTCCTGTGGGGCGATGGTGAGAGGATGATGACCGTCTCCTCGGCCGAAACCTACTTCGCGCCGCCGCCAGGCCGGGATGAGTCGCCCAACCAGTACAGCCCGTTCTGGGACGCGCGCCTGCGCGAACCGAGCCGGGTGGTGCAGTTCATCGCCTCGGGCCAGATCGACCTGAGCCAGATCCTCAACGTCAACCCGGCGAACGTGGCCGGCTACCTGATGGGCCTGGCCACCGACTTTGTCATCAAGCCGGGCCGCGACCGTTTGCTGGACAAGCTGCCAACGCTGATCAAGCCCGCCGTCAAACCGGTGCTGGAAAAGATCTCCGACGAGGTGCTGGAAAAAGCCAGTGACGGCATCAGCGGGGCGCTGCAATGACGATGAAGCAGGCGTGCCGGGGCCAGGCAATGGCCGAATTCGTGGTGATGACCGCAGGCTGCCTGCTGCTGCTGTTCGTGCTGGTGCCGGTGGTGGCCAAGCTTTCAGACATGTCCTACAAGGCTCAGGAACTGGCGCGCTATACCGCCTGGGAGCGCACCGTCTGGTACAACAGCTTTGGCGCCAGCGACACGTTGCCGAGCCAGATCGACACCCAGGACGGCTACCTGGCCATCCGTTCGGATGCCGACATCCAAAACAGCGCCGAGCAGCGCCTGCTGCCGTTCGAGGCCGCGACGCGCAGCTTTGCGGCCAACGACATCGACGAACCGACCGCCGCGAACAACCTGTGGCGCTGGACCCACAGCGGCCAGGCCATGACCACAGCCGGCAGCGCGGCGGCCAACACCAACCTGGCCAATGAAGCAACGCCGTCGCTTTCCTACTCCATTCTCGATACCTACAACAGCGTCATGGGCACCGTGAACAAGGTGCTCCAGGTCATCAGCTTCGGCCAGGGCGACGACGACTTCCTGCAGATCGCGCACCCCACCCAGAATTTCTATACGTCCGCCATCAACATCCCGGTCCCCATGGCCGGCGCGCGGCTGGGCGACCAGCCGCTGTTCGGTGACCGCTTCGCCAATCAGCTGAATGTACGGGCCAACTCGGCGGTGCTGGCCGACGGTTGGGTCGCGCAGAGCGAAGGGCATTTCCGCGAGAAGACGGATGACTTCGTTCTCGGCACCCTGATCGAGGACAACCCGATCTGGGGCGTTGTACGCAGCCTGATCGGCATCTTCGAGCCGTCGTTCAAAGACGTGAACTTCGCCCCGGTCGACACCGCCCCGATGCCGGACGGCGAGGTCAACTGCAACACCACCACGGGCTTCTGCTACTTCAAATGAACAGCGTATTCAGACTTCTGCCCGTCACCCTGTTGCTGGCCAGCCTCGGCGCCCAGGCCGATTGCGACTACGACGACTTTCCGCGCATGGACGGCATGCTGATCAGCTCCCTCGGCGGCAACGTGCAGTGGAACCACACGCCGTTGGCCGGGCGCAGCTTCCGCGTGGCAGCCAACCTGGACCATGTCAAGGCGTTCTATGCCAAGGAATGGATGGACGCGGTGGACTTCACCGAGTTCAACGGCTGGGAGCAGATCCTGCACATCAACAAGAACTGCATGATGATGGTCCAGGTCAAGCCGCAGAACGACCGCTACAGCTACGGCCGCATGCTGCTGACCAACCCGCCGGCCAACGACGCCGGCAAACAGGTACTGGGCGAAGGCATGCCGGTACCGCAGGGTGCCCAGGTGATCAGCGACATGCGCAGCGACGACGATATTCGCAAGGGTCGCATGGTGATGCTGCTCGGCGAAGACGACCTGAATGCCACGCGCGCCTGGTACGAATCCGAGCTGCTGAACCAGGGCTGGACCCTGGAATCGCGCAGCAACCAGCCCAATGCCATCGTCCTGAGCTACGCCAAGGGCCGCGAGATCATGACCGTCGGCCTGCTGCGCGCGCAGGACAAGACGCAGATTCTGGTCAACAGGATGGACCGCTGATGAACCGCATTCGTCAGGCTGGCCAGTCCATGACCGAGTACATGGTGGTGCTGGGCGTCACCGGCGCGGCACTGCTGGCGGCGACCACCGACGTCGGCACCCTGTTCGACAACGTGAAGCGCGGTTACCAGACCCAGTCCAGCGAAATGAACCGGGTGCAGCAGTACGACCGTTTCCGGGTGAGTTTCAACCCCAACGAATCGGGCGAGGACGACTACGACGACGGCGACACACCGCCACCGGAGGACAGCGACCAACCCGCCGCCGACGAGCAATTGCCCACCGTCGAATGGGTCTACGACGAGAACGGCAAGATGCTGGGCAAGATGGACGGCGACATGCTGGTGGACGCTGCCGGCAACGTCCTTGCCTGGTGCCGACGCACCGAAACCGGTGACTGCGTATTCGTCGACGAGAACGGCAACATCATCTACGGCGGCGCGTCGAGCACCCGCCAGTGGGTCGACGAAAACGGCAACGAGCTGCCGCTGATGGCGATGACCTCCGGCGGCAAGATCTACGGCTTCGCCTACCTGTACAAGAACAAGTACTACTCCGCAGGCGACCGCAAACTGCTCAACCCCCAGCCCACGGGGCTGACAGCGCAGCCGATGCGCAGAGTGGTGGACCTGGACAGCAAGGGCGTACCGCAAACCGCCGGCTACGAGCTGGGCGGCAAGCTCTACTCGGTCAAGTCGACCCTGCAGCTTTCCACCACGTTCGAAGACGAGGTGGGTGCGGAGAAGGATGAGCTGGTCTCGGTGGAGTTCCTGGCTGCGCCGAACGACAACTGGGAAGGCTACGCGCCCTGCCTGGTGATGCCCGGCGGCTGGAGCGAGAGCCTCCCTAGCCCCCCGATCATCAAAGGCAGTGGCTGGGATAAAAAATTCGACGATCCGTCTCTGCGGGTCAGCCTCGGGGGGCAACCCGGCGTGGGCGGTTTCGTCAATGGAGCGACCGCAGCTGACTGCCGGGGCAGGACCACGGTGACCTACGACCCTGCCACCAAGGAATGGTCGCTGAAAAACTGAATAAGCCCTGCACACAGGGCAGCGTGCACGCCAACCGCACGAGAAAAAGAAAACACACGAAGACCACCCTCTTGCACTGAACGAGAGGGGATTTGGGGAGTGAACATCCCGCGTAGCACACGCTTCGAGCACCTGACGGGCGGCCGGTATCCGGCGCCTGCACCGTTGGGCAGTGCGCGGGACAGAACAGCAATTCGACCACGGTGTTTGCCGGGTCGTGGGAGTAATGGGGAGCACCATGTCATCCGTTTCGGGAAAAAAACTGCTGATCATCGCCATCGCCTGCGGGGTGCTCGCCGCGCTGCTCGGCTGGCTGTACCTGAAGGCCAAGGAGTCCCAGTACCGGGCGGCCTATCAACCAGCCGTTCAGGTGAAAGTGTCGGTGATCGTGCCCAAGGTCGAGGTCGGCAAATCCCAGCCGCTCACCCCGGAAAACGTCGCCGTGATGGACGTACCCCGTGACTACCTGCCCTCCAACGCGGTGATGGCCGAGGATTGGCCGCGGCTGGAAAACCGCCTGACCGTCCAGGCCCTGCAGAAAGGCCGCCCCATCACCTGGGACGCGGTGGAGCAGGATGGCGTGTCGCGCTTCTCGGAAAACGTCGAGCTCGGCAAACGGGTCAAGACGGTGAAGGTCAGCAAGATCAACTCCTTCGACGGCATGCTGCGCCCCGGTGACCGCATCGACCTGCTCGGTTCGTTCTCCGCCACCGACATCGGCCTGCAGGAACAGACCAACTACTCCGACGAAGTGGTCATGAACGTGCTGCAGGACGTCGAAGTCCTCGCCGCCGGCCGTGAAGACGCCAGGGGTCGCAAGTATGAGAACTACTACGACCGCAGCACGCCGGACGGCTTCAACATGAACTTCTCCACCCTGTCGCTGATGCTCACCCCGGCGCAGGTGGCCCGCGTGGAGCTGGCGGAGAAAGCCGGCGAGCTGGTCGCCGTGCTGCGTAATCCGAAGGACAGCAGCTCCGCCGACCTCGGCCAGGTCACGGTCTCCAGCCTGCTAGACCCGCTGCCGGCGGAAACCGTCGACGTGGTGCTCAATGCCAACGGCAAGGTGCTCGGCCGCATCGTCGGCGACAACATCGTGGACGAGAACGGGCGCATCACCGGACGCATGGTCGACGGTCAGGCCGTCGGCCTCGACGGCAAGGTCATGGGCCGCACCGTGCGCGGCCTGGCCGCCGACGATCCGCTGCTGCGCATGCGTGAACGCGCCACCGTGGTCCGTGATGCCGATGGCAACGTGATTGGCCGAGTGGTCGACGGCAACGTGGTCGACGCCCAGGGCAACGTCATCGGCGCCTACACCGATGGCAAGGCGGTGGGCCTGGACGGCAAGGAACTGGGCCGGGTGGAACAGAACGTCGCGCTCGACGCCAGTGGCCGGGTGATCGACATGAGTGCCTCGCAGGTGCAGGGCGCCACCGGTGGTGTCGCCGGCAAACTGGTCGACGGCAAGCTGGTCGATGCCAGCGGCAAGGTAATCGGCGAGCCGGGCGAGATCGTTCGGGACGCCAGCGGCAAGGTGCTCGGCCGGGTGGTCGACGGCCAGTTGATTGATGCCGATGGCAAGGTGCTGGGCACGGTCAAGGACGGCGTGGCGGTCGGCACGGACGGCAAGGTGCTGGGCAAGGTCGAACAGGCCGTGCTCGACAGCGAAGGCAAGCCGATGGCCGACGCGGTGCTGGTGGTGCGTGATGCCGACGGCAACGTGATCGGCACCGTGGTCGGCAACGACATCATCGACAGCCAGGGCCGCAAGGTCGGCACCGTGCGCGACGGCAAAGTCTACGACGCGGCTGGCAACCTCAACGCCAACGCCGAGGTCGGCCTGCGCCAGGACGCTCAGCAGGTGGTGCGTGATGCGGACGGCAAAGTGCTGGGCAACGTACTCGGCGACACCGTGTACGGCGCCGACGGCAAGGCCATCGGCAAAGTGGTGGACGGCAAGGTGGTGGACAACAACGGCAACGTGATTGCCCGCGGCGTCAGCCTCGGCGTGGAAACCCCACGCGACGCCCCGCCACCCTCTGCACGCCGGGATGCGACCCGCATGATCCAGTTCATTCCTGGAGGCACCGGCAAGCAGGGTGTCATTCCGATTCAGACGCTGCGACTTGAATGACGCTCACCCCCTGAAAAGACGGCACCCACGCGAACGGCCAGCTGGCGTTCGCGAGCCGCACCCGGGGAATGGGCAAAACAGATGAGAACAGGCAAGACCAAACCAGGGCTTAACACAATGCGCTTTCTAGTCGGAATACTGACACTCCTCTGCCTGAGCCTTTCGGCCCAGGCCACCATACTCCCGGCCGCGCTGGTGCTGTACGACGGCGACGTGCGGGTGCTCAAGGCGCCTGGGGTCGAGCGGGTGGCCGTGGGCAACATCGAGCTGATCAGCGCCACGCTGCTGAAGAACGAGGAAGTCGTGCTCACTGCCCAGCAGGACGGTGAAACCACCGTTCATTTCTGGTTCGAGGACGGCACCCGCGAGCAGATGAGCGTGGTGGTCGCCAAGGGCAACGGCTACCGTCAACTGCCCGAGCTGCGCGCCATGCTGTCCGACATTCCCGGCATCCGCCTGCGCACGGTCGGTCGCCAGGTGGTGGTCGACGGCCGCGTCAGCGCTGCGCAACTGGTGCAGATCAAGGATGCAGTGAAGCCCTACGGTGACAACGTCATCGTGCTGGCCGAAGAGCAGACCGGCGCCGCCACCAAATCCGATGCGGCCGAGGTACTGAGCGAAGTGCAGTCCATGCTCGGGCACATCCCCGGGATCAGCATCAAGGCGGTGGGCCGGCAGATCGTCGTCGACGGCGCCCTCGACCAGGTCGACCTGAACCGTATCGAGCTGGTGAAGAAGAGCTACCCAGATGTTCTGGTGCTGGCCCAGCTGACCTCCGAGTACGACGCGCCGATGGTGTACTTCGACGTGCGCATCACCGAGTTCGCCAAGGACGACGTGGAAGAACTCGGCGTCAACTGGAGCACCTCGATCAACGGCCCGACCCTGGCCTTCAACGCCGACGGCGGCACCAACAACTTTTACCGCGGCCAGTTTCCCAGCGCCGCGGGCACCTTCGACACCCTCAACGGCGTGGTCGGTGGCGCGGGCTCCAACGCCTACTGGGGTATCGCCAGCGAACTGACCTCGCGCATCAACCTGCTGGAGAAGAACGGCTCGGCCCTGACCCTGGCCTCTCCCCGCCTGTCCGCCCGCAGCGGTGGCAAGGCGCAGCTGACCGTGGGCGGCGAAGTACCGGTGGTCACCAGCAGCATCAGCGGCCCATCGGTGGAGTACAAGGACTTCGGCATCCTGCTCAGCATCGAGCCCAAGCTCTACGGCACCGACCAGGTCGCGACCAAGGTCGCGGCCGAGATCAGTCAGCTGGACAAGGCCAACCAGGTGGGCGAGTACCCGGGCTTCAAGACCCGCCGCACCGAGAACGACGTGCAACTGCGCGTCGGCGAAACCCTGGTGCTGTCCGGTCTGGTCACCGAGGACAGCCAGACCTCCTACGAGGGCATCGTCTGGCTGAAAGACCTGCCGTTCCTGGGGAATCTGTTCCGCAACAAGAGCTTCAAGGGCAACCGTACCGAGCTGGTGATCTTCATCACGCCGCGTCTGCTGACTGACGCACCGGATTCGGTGAGTGCCGAAGAAATGAAACGCCAGCAAAGCATGGTCGAGCGCTATCAGCGTGGTACCGGCGCCGTTGAGCTGATCGACTGAGGTCACCATGTTCGAGATTGAAGTCACCTACCGCGACGGCAAGCCGCTGGAAAAACTGACCTGCACCAGCGCCTATTGCGAGCTGGGCCGGGCACGCAGCGGTTTGATCCGCCTGCGTGGCTGGAAGGTCGCGCCCGTGCATGCGCGCATCGAGCACTCCATGGCCGGGCTGTTCGTCGAAGACGTCAGCCGGGGCTACGAGTTGCGGGTCAACGAGGCGGTGGTATCGCGCCACGGCCCGCTGGCACCGGAAGACGCCATCGCCATCGGCGGCTACCTGGTGCGGGTACGCTCGCTGCACGCGAAGCAGTGCGATGAAGCGGAAAGCCTGGCACCGCTGACGCTGGACGACAGCATCGTAGCGGAGACTGCGGCGCCGGACCTGCACCACGCCTACATGGAATGGGCGCAGTTCATCCAGGGCGAGCTGTTCCGCGCCCTCGACCTGCGCCGGATGAATCTCGACAGCATGGACCACGAACAGGTCCGCACGACCCTCTCCGGGCTGATCGACGAAATCCTGCAGCAGGTGGGCGGACGCCTGCCGGCGCTCAACACCGACACCCTGCGCAAGATCGTGCTCGACGAAGCGATCGGCCTCGGCCCCCTGGAAGACCTGCTGGCCGACAGTACGGTCAGTGAGATCATGGTCAACGCCCACGACGACATCTACGTCGAGCGCTCCGGGCGCCTGGAAAAGACGCCGATCAACTTCAGCTCCAATGCCGCCGTGCTGTCGACCATCGAACGGATCATCTCGCCACTGGGCCGGCGTATCGACGAAAGCTCGCCGATGGTCGATGCGCGACTGAAGGATGGCTCGCGGGTCAACGCCATCATCCCGCCGCTGGCGCTGCGCGGGCCGTGCCTGACCATCCGTAAGTTCTCCGAGAAAAAACTCACCACCGACGACCTGATGCGCTTCGGCACCATCAACCAGCAAATGGTCGAGTTTCTCCGCACGGCGGTGGAACAGCGGCTGAACATCGTGGTGTCCGGGGGTACCGGTTCGGGCAAGACCACCCTGCTCAACATCCTCTCCAACTTCATTCCGGTGGAGGAGCGGGTGGTGACCGTGGAAGACGCCGCCGAACTGAAGCTGGTGCAGCCCCACGTGGTATCCCTGGAAGCCCGTCCGGCGAACATGGAAGGCAAGGGCCAGGTGTCCATCCGCGACCTGGTGCGCAACTGCCTGCGGATGCGCCCCGACCGTATCGTGGTCGGTGAGTGCCGCGGCGGCGAAGCACTGGACATGCTGCAGGCGATGAACACCGGTCACGACGGTTCGCTGACCACCGGCCACGCCAACAGCCCGCGCGACATGCTGCGCCGTCTGGAGGTGATGGTGCTGATGGCGGGCATGGACCTGCCAGTCCAGGCCATCCGCGAGCAGATTGCCTCGGCGGTGCAGTTGATCGTCCAGCAGACCCGCTTCGGCGACGGTTCGCGGCGCATCACCAGCATCAGCGAGATCACCGGCATGGAGCAGAGCACCATTCAGCTCAACGAGATCTTCCGCTTCCAGCAGGTCGGTTTCGACGAGAACGGCCGGATCAAGGGCCACTTCCAGGCCACCGGCCAGGTGCCCGAGTTCTACGAAGCGCTGGCCAAGCGCGGCATACCGGTCAACCTGGATATTTTCCGGGCCGGGGCCGAGCTATGAATGACATCCTGCTGCTGGCCTGCCTAGCGGCACTCGGCGGTGCCGTGGGCATTGCCGCGCTGCTGCTCGCCGACCGGGTGACGGACTTCTTCACGTTCTACCGGCGGCAGTTCTCGCGCAATGCCGAGATCGAGATGGCGGACATGTTCATCTTCGCCAACGGCAAGCAGCTGTTCATCCTCAACCTGATGCTGCTGGTGCTGGTGCCGCTGTTTCTGCATTCGCTGTTCCAGATCCTCATCCTCACGATCGGGGGCACGCTGGTGGCGCTGTTCGTGCCGCGCCTCATCCTCAAGCAGATGAACAAGACGCGCCTGAAGAAGTTCGAAGAGCAACTGCCGGACGCCTTCATGATGCTGTCGAGCAGCCTGCAATCGGGCGCGAGCCTGACCATGGCCCTGGAGAACGTGGTGCAGCAGTCACCCGCGCCGCTGTCCCAGGAGTTCGGCCTGCTGATCAAGAACATCCGCCTCGGCGTGACCCTGGAGGATGCCCTGCTCAAGCTGGAGAAACGCATCCCCATGCCCTCCTTCATCATGGCCAGCTCGGCGATCCGCATCAGCCGCGAGGTCGGCGGCAACCTGGTGGAAACCATCAACACCATGGCTGCCATGCTGCGGCGCAAGCGGGTGATGGAAGGCAAGATCGACAGCCTGACCGCCCAGGGACGCGCCCAGGGCACCTTCATGGCGCTGCTGCCGGTGTTTCTCGCCGGCATCCTCAGCGCCATCGAGCCCGAAGCTATGAGCCAGCTCTACACCACCCGCAACGGCCTGATGGTGCTGACGGTGATGATCGTGATGGAAATCCTCGGTTTCCTGTCCATTCAACGAATCACCCGGATCGACGCGTAGATGACTGAACTGCTCGCCCTTCTCAGCAGCGCCGGCCTCGGCATGGCCGTCACCTGCACCTTGCTGATCTTCGTCTGGCTGCTGTCGCTGCTGCCCGAGGAAAACCGTGCCTACATGGACCCGGTGCCCAGCTGGGTGCGCCCGATCTGGCCGCTGGTGCGCATGATCAGCCACTTTTTCTGCAGCAACATGCCGCCGCAGTTCATGGACCGCCTGGACCAGAAGCTGCAGAAAACCGGCGCGCTCTACGTGCTCACCGCCGAGGATTTCCTGGCGCTGTGCATCACCCTGTCCCTGCTCTTTCCGATAGCCGCCGCAATACCGATGGCCACCGGTAAATCCGGGATCATCTGGCCGGTGCTGCTGGTGATGCTGGCGATGGGCGCGCTGCTGCCGCTGATGTGGATCAGCGATACGCACAAGCGCCGCGACCGCGACATCATCCGCAACCTGCCGGTATTCCTCGAATACCTGACCATGTGCGTGGACGCCGGCCTGAACTTCCTGGGCGCCCTGCAGCAGGCAGTGGACAAGGGACCGAACGGGGCGATGAAGAACGAGTTTCGCATCGTGCTGCGCGACATCCGCTCCGGCCTGCCGCGCGCCGAAGCCCTGCAACGCATGGAGGAACGGGTCAACCTCAAGGACCTGACCACCTTCGTGCGCTCGGTGATCCAGGCCGAGAAGATGGGCAGCAGCCTGCGCAACACCCTGCAGATCCAGGCCCAGCAGCGCCTCGAAGAGCGATTCCAGCGCGCCGAGAAAACCGCGATGCAGGCCCCGGTGAAGCTGATCATTCCGCTGATCATGTTCATCTTCCCGCTGACCTTCGTGATCCTGCTGTTCCCCATCGTGGTCAAGTTCATGGGGCAGTCATGAAGGCCCAGGTGATCCATCAGGCAACCGGGCGCGCGCCCACGCCCTTGCAGCTGGATCGCGCCGCGACGCCCTGGACACGCCTGCGCGGCCTGCTTGGCCGAAGCGGATTGGCGCCGGCCCATGGCCTGTGGATAAGCCCTTGCAACTCCGTGCACTGCTGCTTCATGGGCTTTGCCATCGACGTGATTTACCTGGATGCCGACCAGCGCATCCTAGAGATACGGCATGACCTGCGCCCCTGGCGCTTCAGCGCCTGCTGGCGCGCCCGCAGTGTCATCGAACTGGCCGCCGGCGAATGCCGGCGCCTGCACATAGAACCCGGAGACAGCCTCACATGCGCACCCTGAGTCTCGCCCTCGCCAGCCTTCTGCTGTCCGGCTGTGCCGGCCTGGTACCGAAGTCCGATCTGGTCAGCCTGCAGAACACCGCCAACCAGGATTACGCCAGCGGGCGTTTCGAACAGGCCAGCGATCAATACCGCCGCCTGGCCGACGCCATGCCCAGCGATGCCGGCGTGCGCTACCAGCTCGGCAACAGCCTGGCGCGCCAGGGCGACGTACAGGGCGCGATCGGCAGCTACCGCGAAGCGCTGGTGCGCGACCCGCAACACGCCCGTGCCTGGCACAACCTGCTGCAGGTGCAGCTGCGCGAGGCACTGCTCACCGCCGCCGAGATGCAGAAAACCCTGAATCCCCAGCTGCCCCAGGCCGACCGGGCACTGGGGCTCGGCGAGCGCTTGCTGGATGTCGTGGAGCAGCCCGGCAAAGACGCCCCGCGGGAGCCTTGAGATGAAGCGGCATGGCCAGCGGGCACAGGCGATGGTGGAGTTTCTGATCATCATCCCGGTGCTGATCCTGCTGATCTTCGGCGCGGTACAGGCCGCCTTCATCTATTCGGCCAAGACCGGGCTGAACTACGCCACGTTCCAGGCGGCCCGCCTCGGAGCGATGAACAACGCTCAGTACGCCGACATTCGCCGGGGCCTGCTGCGCGGCATGAACCCGATGTTTTCCCAGTTCGAGGACGACGCCCGCCGCATGGAGCAGACGGCCACTGAAATCGACAACTTCGTGCTGATTACCCGCATCAGCCCGGACGCCGCCGCCTTCAATGCCTGGGCCGTGCCCCACACCGACCCGCTGGGGAATGGCGAAAACATCCCGGCCATTCCCAACGACAACCTCATGTACCGCCCCATGCAGCAGAGCCCGGTATCGATCCAGGACGCCAACCTGCTGAAGATCCGCGTGCAGTACTGCATGAGGCTGATCGTGCCGATGGTCGACCGCCTGCTCAGTGCGACCTCGCGGTTCGTCGACCGCGCCAACACCAACAGGGCGCCCGCCAGCTTCCGCGATGTGTCGCGCAACACCAGCGCCAACTACGCCGATATCTGCCGAGCTCGCCAGGGCTATGTGGTGACGGCCGAAGCCACGGTGCGCATGCAGAGCGCGGCGGTGGACGACCCGGACCAGTGCACCAGCGGCGGCCGCATGATCTGCCCCTGACCGCCGACAGTGGGGCGATGAAGAACCCGTCCCGCCTGCGCGGGACTGTTCATTTCTGAGGCTTGGTTTTTCCGTCAGCGACGCTGGATAGACGCTATCGACCAGGCGGTATCCATGCGCAGTTGCGGCTCATCCCCGCGCGACCCACTCACGCACATCGGCGTAGGGGTAATCCTCCAGGCTGGCGAACCCCTCGATCTGCCGCGCCTTGAGCTTGGTCAGCAGCGGCACACTGATGCCACAGAGAAAGCGCGTCAGGCATTCGGCGCTGGGCCGCGTGCCCTTGAGGGCTTGGTGCTTGTGGATAAGGCCGCCGCACAAGGGATCCCGGTCCTTGCCTGCCAGGTCGGGTAGCGCCGGGGGCGGCGGCAGGTGGGCCACCTGGCCACGGCACACCGAACAATGCCCGCACCGCGCCGGGGCGTTGCCGTCGCCGAAGTAGGCCGCCAGGCGCTGGCTCAGGCACTGGTCGGTGGCGAACAGCTCCAGCATCGCCTGGATACGGCGAATCTCGCTGGCCTCCTGCTGGCTGAAGTAGGCATGTAGCTCATCGCTCAGCCGCTCGGGGTCGAAGCCGGGATCGAGCAGCGCATAGACCTCGGTCATCTGCTTGCTTTCCAGTTCGATCCAGCCGCGTTCCTGAAAGAAATCCAGGGCCTTGACCACCCGCCCGCGCTCGGCCTGGTGCTGGTCATACAGGGCGTCGAAATTCACCGTGCACCAGGTGCGCGCCCGCGCCGAGGTGGCGACGATCGCCTCGATGAACTGGCGGCGCTCGCCCTCGAACTTGTCCAGCAGCGCCTCCGGCTCGATCAGGTACTTGAAACGGTACTCGGCGAAATACGCATAGCGCGGCGCGATGATGCCGCGCAGCTCCAGCTGCACCAGCAGGGTCTTGAGCGGCAACTGGCGGATGTTGCTCTGTTCGCTGAGGGCGTTGAGCATCAGCTCCCACTGGCCGTCCGGCGCGCTGTTGAGCAACTCGTCGAGTACACAGCGGATGCCCTCGCGCTCCGGGGTGTCGCCGTAGACGAAGTTTTCCAGGACGTTGAGGCTGTCGCGGTTGGCCAGCACCAGGCAATCGGAAGGCTGGCCGTCACGCCCGGCACGGCCGATTTCCTGGCTGTAGTTCTCGATGGATTTGGGCAGATCGAAGTGCACCACGTTGCGGATGTCGCTCTTGTCGATACCCATGCCGAAGGCGATGGTGGCGACGATGCAATTGATGCGGCCATCCATGAACTGGCGCTGAATCGCCTCGCGCGTCTCATGGGGCATGCCGGCGTGGTAAGCGCTGGCGGCGATGCCGCGTTGGCTGAGCTGCTCGGCCACCTGTTCGGCGGTCTTCTGCTGGGTGACGTAGACGATGCTCGGCTGCCCCGCCTTCGCCCCCAACCACTCGACCAGACGCCGCTGCTTGTCGCGCCCAGCCACCGGTTCCACCAGCAGGTTGAGGTTGGGCCGGTAGAAGCCGGTGGTGACCACATCCGCCTGGGCGATGGTGAACTTCTTCTGCATGTCGGCGATCACCGGCGGCGTCGCGGTGGCGGTGAGCAGGAGCACCTGGGGAATGCCGAACTGGCGCTGGTAATCCGGGAGTTTGAGGTAGTCAGGCCGGAAGTTGTGGCCCCACTCGGAGATGCAGTGCGCCTCGTCAACCACCAGCAGGGAAATCGGCACCTGGCTGATAAAGGTGCGGAAGCGCTCGTTCTTCAGGCGCTCGACCGAAATCATCAGGATCTTCAGCTCACCAGAGCGCGCCTTGGCCATGGTCTCGGCCGCCTGCTCGCGGCTCTGGGCCGAGTCGATGCTGGCAGCGCTGATGCCATGGGCGTGGAGAAAGGCCAGTTGGTCCTGCATCAGCGCCAGCAGTGGCGACACCACCAGCGTCAGGTGCGGCAGGTGCAGCGCCGGCAGCTGGTAACACAGCGACTTGCCCGAGCCGGTGGGGAAGATCGCCGCCGCAGAGCGACCAGCCAGCACGGCACTGATCACCGTTTCCTGCCCGGGGCGCAGTTGGCTGAAACCGAAGACACGTTCGAGGGTGGTGGACATGAGCTGTCACTCCGTTGACCGCTGAATGGCCAATGACCATAACGCGGCACGTTCGTTGAAACCACCCTGGACGCAGGCGTATGCCCTGTCGGCCAAGTAGCGGTATGTGTTCAGGCCGTTGCCCGGGGGAAACATGCGATTCCCGCAGGACACCGGCGCTCCCTGTAGGAGCGGGCTTGCCCGCGAGCTTTTTTATCCAACCGACACACCGGCAAAAGCACGGGCCACCGAGCTCGCGGCCAAGGCCGCTCCTACATAGAGCTCTCCCGACAGACGCGCAACCCTGTAGGAGCGGGCTTGCCCGCGAGCTTTTTTCCAGCCGACACACCGACTAAACGCACAAGCCGCCGAGCTCGCGGCCAAGGTCGCTCCTACACAAAGCCCCAAAACGACAAAGCCGCCCGAAGGCGGCTTTGTCAGAGCGCAGTCCAGCCTTACAGCTGAGGACCGGCGTTCTTGATGGCGTCGCTGACGTCGAACTTCTTGAAGTTCTCGATGAACAGCTTGGCCAGGCCTTTGGCGGCCTCGTCGTAGGCGTTCTGGTCAGCCCAGGTGGTGCGCGGGTTGAGCAGGTTGGTCTCGACGCCCGGAACGGCCTTCGGCACGCTCAGGTTGATGATCGGCAGCTGCTCGGTTTCAGTACCGATCAGCGCACCGCTCTGGATGGCCGCGATCACGCCACGGGTGGTCGGGATGTTGAAGCGCTTGCCGACGCCGTAGCCACCGCCGGTCCAGCCGGTGTTGACCAGGTAGACCTTGGAGCCGAAACCACGGATGCGCTTGATCAGCAGCTCCGCGTACTCACCGGCCGGACGCGGGAAGAACGGCGCGCCGAAGCAGGTGGAGAAGGTCGACTTGATGCCGCCGCCGCTGCCCATTTCGGTGGAACCGACCAGCGCGGTGTAGCCGGACAGGAAGTGATAGGCCGCCTGCTCTTCGCTGAGGATCGACACCGGCGGCAGTACGCCGGTCAGGTCGCAGGTCAGGAAGATCACGGCGTTCGGCTCGCCACCGAGGTTCTTCTCGGAGCGCTTCTCGACCAGCTCCAGCGGGTAGGCCGCACGGCTGTTCTGGGTCAGGCTGTCGTCGGCGTAGTCAGGAACGCGGTTCTCGTCGAGCACCACGTTTTCCAGCACGGCGCCGAACTGGATGGCTTTCCAGATGACCGGCTCGTTCTTCTCGGACAGGTCGATGCATTTGGCATAGCAACCGCCTTCGATGTTGAACACCACGCCCACGCCCCAGCCGTGTTCGTCGTCACCGATCAGGTAACGCGACTCGTCAGCCGAGAGGGTGGTCTTGCCGGTGCCAGACAGACCGAAGAACAGGGTGACGTCACCCTCTTCGCCGATGTTGGCGGCGCAGTGCATCGGCAGTACGTCTTTTTCCGGCAGCAGGAAGTTCTGCACCGAGAACATGGCTTTCTTCATTTCACCGGCGTAACGCATGCCGGCGATCAGCACCTTGCGGGCGGCGAAGTTGATGATCACGCAGCCGTCGGAGTTGGTGCCGTCACGCTCAGGCACGCACTCGAAGTTGGCGACGTTGAGGACTTCCCACTCTTCGCGGGCAACCGGGTTGTACTGGGCCGGCTCGATGAACAGGCAACGGCCGAAGAGGTTCTGCCAGGCAGTGGCAGTGGTCATCTTCACGGGCAGGTAGTGGGCTTCGGCGGAGCCGACATGCACGTGGGAAACGAAGTGATCCTGGGCCTTGTTGAAGGCCTCGACGCGATCCCACAGGGCATCGAACTTGTCGGCCGGGAACGGACGGTTGATGGCGCCCCAGGCGATTTTGGCGTCGGTGCTCGGCTCCTGAACGATGAAACGATCAGCCGGCGAACGACCAGTGCGATGGCCAGTGCGTACAACCAACGAGCCGTTGGCGGCCAATTCGCCTTCGCCGCGGCGAATGGCTTCTTCGACCAGTTGAGCAGCGCTGATGTTGGTGTACACAGCGGTAGTGGCTTGCGTCATGTGGGTCCCCGTCGGCCGGCGGCCGAGTCTTCCGAACGTTGTGTAGTAGGACGCCGGTCCTACTACAGCGATAAAAAAGTCGCGGGAGTATGCCAGAAAGCACCTCCCTTGGCAGCCTCCCTTCCGCCAAGTGGGTCAATAGGAAAAACCTATCGAATCAATGCCGTGTGTCAGACGGTGCCTGGCTGCCACCACCGGCGAAGAGTTGCGCGACATCGGCGGCATCGAAGGCATAGCGTTCATTGCAGAACTGGCAGTCGATCTCGACGCTGCCGTTGTGCTCTTCGAGCAGCAGCTCGGCATCGGCCTGCCCTAAACTGACCAAGGCCCCGGCAGAACGTTCACGCGAGCAACTGCAGCGGAATTGCAGCAGGCGCGGCTCGAACAGGCGCAGCGGCTCTTCGTGGTAGAGACGGTGCAATACGGTCTCGTTGTCCAGACCCAGCAGTTCTTCGTTGGTCAGGGTGGCGGCGAGGGTCACCACATGTTCCCAACTGGCGGCGCGGGCCTCGTCTTCCTTCAGGCGATCCGGCGGCAGTTGCTGCAGCAGCAGGCCACGGGCGCGCTGCCCGTCGGCGCACAGCCAGACGCGGGTGGCCAACTGCTCGGAGCTGGCGAAGTAATCGGTCAGGCAGGCAGCCAGGTCGACGCCGTCGAGGCCGACGATCCCCTGGTAGCGCTGCCCCTGGCGCGGTTCCACGGTGATGGCCAGCACGCCTTCGGGCATGAGTTGGGCCAGGCCGGCATCCGAACCGATCTGCTCCCCGTGGTAGCGCGCGATGCCGCGCAGCTCGCCCTCGCTGGAGCATTCGACCATCAGCAGTGGCACGGCCCCGGAGGAGCGCGCCTGGAGAATCAGTTGCCCGTCGAACTTGAGGGTACTGACCAGCAGCGAGGCCGCTGCCAGCAACTCGCCAAGCAACTGGGCCACCGGCTGCGGGTAGGGGTGCTTGGCCAGGACATGCTGGTAACTCTCGCCCAGACCCACCAGTTCACCACGAACGTCGGTGTCGTCGAACAAAAAGCGCTGGGTGTGATCGGTGTTGTGCATGGGGCAACCAGATGTGAACAAAGGATGACAGAGCGGCGCGAGGCCTTTATAAAGCGCGGCGCCACTTACGGACAGGACGATCAAGGAGCGACATTCTATGGACAAAGACACCCGCATCCAAGCCACTTGGCGATGGCCGGCCCTGCTGGGCCTGAACCTGCTGGCCCTGGCGGTGCTCGGCAGCTGGCTGTTCCCGGCGACCCGCGAGCTCTGGGAAAGCGCCAATCTGTGGCTGTTCCACGGCCTCAATGGCTCGCTCAATCAGCATTTTCTGTGGGACGGCATCTGGGCCCTGACCAGCATCCGCCTGTGCGACATCCTGCTCGGCGGCCTGATGCTGACCCTGCTGATCCACCCACGCTGGGTCTTCGCCGATGGCGAGCTGCGCACCGCCCTGTTCACCTTCGTCGCGCTGCTGATGGTGCTGCTGGTGATCCGCGTGCTGTTCACCAAGCTCGCCAACAACCTGGGCTGGCAGCACGCCAGCCCGTCGATGGTGGTGGCCGGTGCCATTCACCTCAGCGACTCGTTCCCGGGTCTTGAGCGGGTTTTCGAACTGAAGGACCGCTCCAGCCGCAGCTTCCCCGGCGACCATGCTTCGGTGCTGCTGCTCTGGGGGATGTTCATGACCCTGTTCAGCCAGGGCTGGAAGCGCACGTTCAACCTCACCCTGGTGGTGCTGTTCATGCTGCCGCGCCTGGTCACCGGCGCCCACTGGCTGGTCGACGTGACCGTCGGTGGCGTGGTGGTGGCCCTACTGGCCTTCGCCTGGGGTTACTGCACTCCACTGGCCAGCCATATCGCCAATGGCCTGGCCTGGACCAGCCGGCCGGTGCTGGTGGTGCTGCAACACGTACCGGGGCTGCGCCAGCTGACGGTGGTCAAGGCGCACTGAGCCTGAAAGGGCCTGGGCTGCGACGCGGTAAACAGCGTCGCGGCTGAAGCCACTCCCACGGGGCGTGAGTCAGTCGTCCTGACCGCCGCGGAATTGAAACAGCTGGCGACGCTGCTTCTTGCTCGGCCGGCCATCGGTCTGCACCCCCAGGGCGCCCGCCTTGCGTTGCTCCGCCGCCTGCTCGCGGCGTGCGATGCTCTCCGGCGTTTCGCTGTACAGCGTCTGTGCTTCCGGCGCACCGCGGCGCACCACCGACAGCGCCTGCACCACCACCGTGCGCTCGTCGAAGCCACTGCGGATCAGCAACTCATCGCCAACCCTGGGTTCCTTGCTCGGCTTGCAGCGCTCGCCACGGCAATGCACCTTGCCGCCCTCGATGGCGGCCTTGGCCAGGGCCCGGGTCTTGTAGAAACGTGCCGCCCACAACCACTTGTCGAGGCGCACCTTATCGTCATCTTTATCGCTCATCGTTCACTCAATCAGCCTTGCCTGGATGAATCTTTCCGGATGCGGTGGTCTATGGTCTGTTGACGCCTCGGCGCGACTCGCTAAAAGACATCAGCAGCCCCTAGAATGCCCGCAACTTTATCGGAAAACCTGCTTTGAAGACGTTTGACCACCTGAACGTGATCGGCCTGCGCGAATGGATCAACCTGCCGGAGCTGGGCATGGTCGGCCTGCGCGCAAAAATCGACACGGGCGCCAGCACGTCTAGCCTGCATGCCAGCGACATCCAGCCGTTCCAGCGCGACGGCGAAGAGTGGGTGCGATTCACCGCCCACCTTGGCACGCTGGTGCAACGCCGCCACCGTTGCGAGGCTCAACTGGTGACGGTGAAGAAGATCAAGAGTTCCAACGGCCAGGCCCAGTCCCGCTATGTGATCCGTACCCAGCTGTCCCTCGGGGACCGGCTGTGGCAAGTGGAGTTCACCCTGGCCTGCCGCAAAACCATGCGCTACCGCGTACTTCTGGGATCCAAGGCACTGATTGACGGCCAACTGGTGGTCAACCCGGCCCTGGCTTATGTACAAGACAAACCCACGCTCATCGACCTTTCCGGTGCCCAATGAAAATCGCCGTGCTGTCGCGCAACCCGCGTCTGTATTCCACCCGCCGCCTGGTCGAAGCGGGCCAGCAGCGCGGGCATGACATGGTGGTGATCGACACCTTGCGGGCCTACATGAACATCGCCAGCCACAAGCCGCAGATCCACTACCGCGGTGCACCGCTGGAAGGCTTCGACGCGGTGATCCCGCGCATCGGCGCCTCGGTGACCTTCTATGGCTGCGCCGTACTGCGCCAGTTCGAGATGATGGGCGTGTTCCCGCTCAACGAATCGGTGGCCATCGCCCGCTCGCGCGACAAGCTGCGCTCGCTGCAACTGCTGTCGCGGCGCGGCGTCGGCCTGCCGGTGACGGGCTTCGCCCACTCGCCGGACGACATTCCCGACCTGATCCAGATGGTCAACGGCGCGCCGCTGGTGATCAAAGTACTGGAAGGCACCCAGGGCATCGGCGTGGTGCTCTGCGAAACCGAGAAGGCTGCCGAGTCGGTGATCGAGGCCTTCATGGGCCTCAAGCAGAACATCATGGTGCAGGAATACATCAAGGAAGCCGGCGGCGCCGATATCCGCTGCTTCGTGGTCGGCGACAAGGTGATTGCGGCGATGAAGCGCCAGGCCAAGGCCGGCGAATTCCGCTCCAACCTGCACCGGGGCGGCACCGCCAGCCTGGTGAAGATCACCCCGGAAGAACGCATGACGGCGATCCGCGCGGCCAAGGTCATGGGCCTGTCGGTGGCCGGCGTGGACATCCTGCGCTCCAACCACGGCCCGCTGGTCATGGAAGTGAACTCCTCCCCCGGCCTGGAAGGTATCGAAACCACCACCAACAAAGACGTCGCCGGCATCATCATCCAGTACCTGGAAAAGAACGGCGGTCCGCACCTGACGCGGACCAAGGGCAAGGGCTGAACCCGGTGTTCGACGGACGCCTGGCGCTGATCGCCCCCGCAGCCGCCATTGCCGAAGACGTGCTCGAAGCGACCCTGGCGCAACTCGCTGTGCAGGGCATCCGCTATCACCTGGGCCAGCACGTGCGGGCCCGTCACCGCTACCTGGCCGGCACGCCGGAGCAGCGCCTGGAAGACCTGCACCAGGCCTTTACCCTGCCGGACATCAGTGCCGTCTGGTGCCTGCGCGGCGGATATGGCTGCGCGCAACTGGTGTCGGATATCGACTGGGCGCTGTTGCAAAGGGCCAGCCCTCGTCCGCTGATCGGCTTTTCCGATCTGTCGATCCTGCTCAGCGCCTTCCAGCAGCATGACTTGCCGGCCATCCATGGACCGGTGGCCGCGGCGCTGGGGCACCAGGCACTGTCGGCGCCGGGCGGCCAGCGCGAACGCCTGGCCTCGATACAAGCGCTTTGGGGTCTTCTCGGCGGCCGGCATCGGCAGTTGCCAGTGCGGCACATCAGCGGCCCTGCGCATGCCATCGAAGGCCCGTTGCTGGGTGGCAACCTCACCGCGCTGGCCAGCGTTTGCGGCACACCCGCAGCGCTGCGCCTGGCAGAGGATTCGATCCTGATTCTGGAAGACGTCGGCGAGCCCTACTACCGCCTGGAGCGCAGCTTCTGGCAATTGCTGCAGAGCTTCGCCGAACACCGGCCTCGTGCAGTCTGCCTCGGTGGATTCACCGACTGCCCGCGGCGCGGCGTGCACCACAGCCTGGAGCAGATCATCAGCGAGTACCTGGTGCCGCTGGGCATCCCGCTGTACGGCGACCTGCCGAGCGGCCATGGCGACAGCAACCTGGCCTGGCCCTATGGCCAGCGCGCGCGCCTGAGCGGCAACAGCCTCAGCTGGTAACGCAACTCAAGGCTGGCGCGCCTGCATCCATGCCAGAAACTCCGCTTCTGCCAACGGCGTGCTGAAGTAGTAGCCCTGCCCCAGCGCACAACCCTGCTCACGCAGAATCTCGAACTGGTGCTGGCTCTCGATGCCCTCGGCCACGCATTCGAGCCCCATGTTGCGGGCGATCATCAGGATGGTCTGCACCAGCATCAGGCCGCTGCCGCCGTTCTCCAGGTCCTGGGTGAAACTGCGGTCGACCTTCAGCCGATCCAGCGGCAGGCGCTTGAGGTAGGTCAGCGACGAGTAACCCGTGCCGAAATCGTCGATGGCGAAGCGCACGCCCAGCGCCTTGAGGGCCTGCATGTTGGCGATGCACTGCTGCACGTCTTCGAGCAACACGCCTTCGGTGATCTCCAGCTCCAGGGCCGAGGCCGGTATGCGGTGCGCCTCCAGGCACGCCCGCACACGCTCCACGCAGCCTGACTGGCGCAACTCCCGCGGGCTGAGGTTGACCGCCAGCACCATCTGCGGCCAGTGCGGCAGCCAGCGCGCCAGGGTCGCGCAGGAGGCATCCAGCACCCAGTGCCCCAGCTCCTGAATCAGCCCGGTTTCCTCGGCCAGGGCGATAAAGCTGCCGGGCATGATCGCGCCCCGCTCGGGGTGTTCCCAGCGCAGCAGCACCTCGGCCCCCGCCACCGCGCCATTGGCCAGCGCCAGTTGTGGCTGGAACACCAGGTGCAACTGGTCGCGCTGGATCGCCTGGCGCAACTCGCTCTGCAGTTGCAGGCGCTGGTCGATGGCCGCCTGCATCTCCGGCGCAAAAAAGTGCAGCGCATTGCGCCCGGCGTGCTTGGCCCGGTACATGGCGGTGTCTGCCTGTTTCAGCACATCGGCCGCCGCCTGCTCGCCGAACGGGTGCAGGGCGATACCGATGCTGGCGCTGATCGCCAGCTCATGGCCGTCGATGCGGCACGAGCCCTTGAGGCAGCTCAGGAGCTTTTCCGCCGTGGCAGCCGCGTACTCAGCTGCCGCCTCGGGGTTGCTGTCCAGGGCTTCGAGCAGCACCACGAATTCGTCGCCGCCCATGCGCGCCAGGGTGTCCTCGGTGCGCAGGGTCCGGGCCAGGCGCATGGTGACCTCGCGCAGCAGGCCATCGCCCACCTGGTGGCCGAGGCTGTCGTTGACCGTCTTGAAATGGTCCAGGTCGATGAACAGCAGCGCGCCCAGGCTGCCATCGCGCTGCTCCCGGTCCATGGCGTGCTGCAGGCGGTCGATCAGCAGACGACGGTTGGGCAGTCCGGTGAGTTCGTCGCTGTAGGCCAGCCGCTCGATCTCACGCTGGTAGCGCTGGCGTTCGGAAATGTCGGTGACGCTGCCACGGATCAGGATTTCCTCGCCAGGCATGCGCACCAGCCGCACCTCGCAGGGAATCTGCCGCCCGCCGCTGTCGCGGTGCAGCCAGTCGAAGACCGGCGCCTCGCCGGCAATCGCCTGCTTCAGGTAGACCTTGCCGATATCCGCTGACGCCTGGCCGTTGGCCTGCTTGGCCGGGCTCAGCTCGAGCACGCTCTTGCCCAGCAGTTGCTCGCGCGAATAGCGCAGCAGGCGCAGGGCGTTCTCGTTGAAATCGACCATGCCGCCATGGGGCGTGAACAACATGATGGCTTCGGGCGCATGTTCGACCAGGGTGCGGTAGCGCGCCTCGGCCTCGTGCCGGGCGCTGATGTCCTCGACCAGCAGCAGAAACATGCCGATCTGCCCGTTGCCATGGCGCACCGCCCGCAGGTTAAGGCGCGTGTACACCAGCGAGCCGTCCGGGCGCAGGAAGCGCTTGTCCAGCTCGTAGCCTTCGCGCGCGCCCTCCAGCACTTCATCGAGCAACAGCTGTTCGGCGGCGAAGTCCTCCGGGTGGGAAATGCTTTCCCAACTGCACGCCAGCAGTTGCTCGCGGGAGCGGTCAAGGATGTGGCACAGGGTGGGGTTGACCTCTTCCCAGGCGTGGCCAGGCGTGATCTGGGCCATGCCGATCAGCGGCGCCTCGAAGAACAGCCGCAGGCGCTCGTCCCGCTCACGCAGCTGTTGCTCGGCGCGCTTGCGAGCGCTGACATCCTGGATCGCGCCGTAGACCTTGGTCAGCTCGCCCCCATCGCGCTCGCTCACGCCGTTGATCCGCACCCAGCGCGTCTTGCCCCGAGCGGTCACCAGGCGCACTTCGATATCGAAGTGGTCGAGGCCTTGCCGCAAGCGCATCAGCGTGGTTTCAGCAAGTGTCCGGCCGCGCGCATCCAGGTAATCGAGTACCCGTTCGAAGGACGGGGTGCCGGCATAGGGGTCGATTTCGTAGATACGGAAACAGCCCGGGCTCCAATACATGCTCATGTCGGACAGGGTCAGCACCCAGCCACCGAGGTCGGCGATGTTTTCCGTCTGGCTGAACAGGTAGCTCTGCAGCAACAGTTCCTCACGCTGTTCGGCTACCTGGGCCGAAAGCTGCTCGCGGGCCGACACGTCGTGCTGCAGGGCGATGAAATGGCTGAGGCCTTGCTCGTCGTGCATCGGGGCGAGGATCAGCTCGTTCCAGAACAGCCGACCGTCCTTGCGGTAATTGCGGATCACCGCATGGCCGGCGACGCCCTTCTGGATGGCCTGGCGCACCACCCTCAAGCCCTGTTGCTGGTGATCCCCCCCCTGAAGGAAACGGCAGTTCCGGCCCAGGATTTCCGCCCGGCTGTAGCCGGTGATGTGCTCGAACGAGGGGTTGCAGTAGATCAGCGGCACATCAGGCAGGCGGGCGTCGGCGATGGTTACGCCCAGGGGGCTGGCTTCCAGGGCCAGGTTGGCCAGGGCCAGTTGCTTCTGGATCCGCGCACTGCGGGCCAGCGCCAGGCGCAGGTCGCTGAGGCTGCGCCCCACCAGCAGGGTGGCCACCATGAACAGCAGAATCGTCACGTGCAATTCGAGGCGCTGCGGGTCCAGCCAGATCACCGCATCGCCATAGCCCCGCAGAAAGGGCAGGGCCAGCACCATCAACGCCGTGAGAATCGAGCCGCACAGTGCACCGACGAACCCCCAGACCAGCGCCAGGCCCAGCATGACCACGCCGATCAATGGCAACTTGAGGGTCAGCGGCAGGAAACCGAGCAGCCAGGGCAGCCCCAGCAACAGCGCCAGCAGCAGCGGCCAGGGCGGCAATTGCCGCAGACCGGCGGGCAACGCGTCGAGACCGGGATCGTACACCGGCGTGCGGATCAGCCAGCCACGGCGTCGCAGCCAGGGACTGAGGTAGGCCAGCAGCGGAATGGCGATGATCAGCCCGGTCAGGCTGTCGGCCAGCCACAGGTTCAGCGTGGAGAACAGCCAGTCCCCGGAACCCAGGTGCCCCATCAGCCACAGGTTGCCCTGCACCCCGATGCAGACCACCGCCGCCGGGATCAGCACCCCGAGCAGCATGAAGCGCAACACATGGCTCAGGTCGGGCAGGGCAACGTCGAAGGCGCGGCGGCGCAACAACAGCCATGCCGCGGCGAGCGACAGGGTTTCAGGCAGGGCATACACGGGCGCCCAGTACCACTCCAGCCCCCACAGCGGCACACCAAGCATGGCGTTGGCATACATCGCCAGCAGTACGCGCGGCCCCCACCACTGGCACAGCACCAGCCCCAGGGCAAACGGCACGTACCAGAGCGCCGCCCCATCGCTGAACTGGGTTGCCAGTGAAAGCCAGGTTGCCAGGTGAAGCAGCGGTAGCGGCAGCCACCAGGTCCAGTGCGGCAGGCGGAGGGGGACGACAGGCATGCAGACCTCGGGTCATTGCGCTGTCATAGCATAGTTCAGCGCACTGGAAATCGAGCCCTGCGAATGGGTTTCCCGTACGCCTCAGACCGCGTCGCGCGGCAGCAGCAGCCCCAGGGGCAGGCAGACACGGGCTTCCAGCCCGCCGCCAGAACGGTTGCGCAGCTCGACGCTGCCGCCGTGCAGGGCGGCGATGCGCTTGACGATCGCCAGGCCAAGACCCGCACCCTGGCCGCCCCGGGCCCGGTCACCGCGAATGAACGGGTTAAAGATGATGTCCAGCTCGGCAGGGTCGATACCGGCGCCACGGTCCAGCACGCTGAGCACCACGTAAGGCGCGCTGTGGTCGCCAGAGACCGATACCGCGACTTCCACCGCGTTGCAGCCATAACGCAGCGCGTTCTCGATCAGGTTGACCAGCAGGCGCTTGATCGACACCCGGCGCAGCGGGAACACCGGCACCGGCTCCAGGCACAGCCGCACCAGCTCCTGCTGCTGGTTGTAGGGTGTGACCACTTCGCGGATCACTTCCAGCAGGTCGAGGTTTTCCACGGGCTCGTCACGGCCATCGCGGATGAAGGCCAGGAACTGATCGAGGATGGCATCCATGTCCTCGATATCGCGCACCATGTCGTCGGTCAGTTCCGAGTCGCTGTTGAGGAACTCCAGGGACAGGCGCAATCGGGTCAGTGGCGTGCGCAGATCGTGGGAAACCCCGGCCAGCATCAGCTCGCGCTCCCGTGCTGCCTGCTCGACGTCCTCGGCCATCTGGTTGAAGGCGCGATACACCTCGGCCATTTCACTGGGCGTATCGCCCACCGGCAGGCGCACGCTGCGCCCCTTGCCGAGTTGCCGGGCAGCGAACACCAGGCGTTTGAGCGGTGCACTCAGCTGGCGGACAAAAATCCACGCGGCGGCGGTGGACAACAGCCCGATGGCCAGGAACCAGCCCAGCACACTCCAGATCCGCTGCCCGCGCAGGGGATGGGGATAAAGCGGTACCCGCAGCCAGTCATCGCCCAGGGTCGGCGCATGAACCCAGAGCGCCGGCGGGCTCTTCGCCCGAACCCGCACCTCGGTGTCCGGCCCCAGCTCGGACTGCATCTGACGCTGGAAAATCTCGCTGTAGGGCCAGTGCTGCTCGCTGGCCGGAACCGACGCCTTCGCCACCCGCTTCAAGCCGGCGGCCTCGGCAATGGTCTCGCGGTCCTCGGGATCGGCGGCCCAGTAGGCGCGCAAGGTCAGTGCCGCGCCGTGGCTGTACTGACGATCGACCAGCACGTCCTCGTTCATCATCAGGTACACCAGGGTCAGCGCCTTGGAAAACAGCACCACGATGAGCACCAGCCACAGGGTGCGGGCGAAGAAGCTTTGCGGGAACCAGAGCGGGGTTTTCATCGGGGCAACACGACACCTGTGATAGGCACGCCCGGCCATGCGGCCGGGCGCTGGAGTAGATCGCTCATCGAGCGGGCGACGGACGGGCCGTCGCCAGGCGACCGGTACGGCAGAGCCGGCCCGGTCACCCGAGGCTTACTTGTTGCCGTCCGGCACGAACACGTAGCCCACGCCCCAGACGGTCTGGATGTAGCGCGGCTTGGACGGGTCCGGCTCGATCAGGCGGCGCAGGCGGGAAATCTGCACGTCGATGGAACGCTCCAGGGCATCCCATTCGCGGCCACGTGCCAGGTTCATCAGCTTGTCGCGAGTCAGCGGCTCACGGGCGTGCTGCACCAGGGCCTTGAGGACGGCAAACTCACCGGTGGTGAGCATGTGCACTTCTTCGCCCTTCTTCAGCTCGCGGGTCGCCAGCGACAGCTCGTAGTCGCCGAAGCTGACACTTTCGTCCTCGCTGCCCGGCGCACCCGGCACCACCGGTGCCTGACGGCGCAGCACGGCTTTGATACGTGCCAGCAGTTCACGGGGGTTGAACGGCTTGGCCAGGTAATCGTCGGCGCCCAGCTCCAGGCCCTGGATACGGCTGGCCTCGTCGCCCTTGGCGGTGAGCATGATGATCGGCACCTGGTTGTTCGCCGCACGCAGGCGACGGCAGGCGGACAGGCCATCCTCACCCGGCAGCATCAGGTCGAGCACGACCAGGTTGAACAGTTCTCGGGACAACAGGCGGTCCATCTGCTCGACGTTCTCCACCGCGCGCACGCGGTAGCCCTGCTCGTCGAAGAAGCGCTCGAGCAGGCGTCGCAGACGGGCATCGTCGTCGACAATCAGGATTTTTTCGCCTTCAACCGGAAGTGCAGTGCTGCTCATAGGGGCTCCTTGACCGAGAATCCGCGGTACCCGCACGGGGTCCAGCGGTTTCCAACGCCGGCATTATGGCTCAGGCACCTGTGCCAGCGGGTTGACCATTGTTAGCAGATTTTTCCCCGAACGGTTCCCAGAACAATCCTGTGCGGTGTTTATAATGCGCCGCTTCTTTGTGTGGCTGCCGCGCAACGACGCCATCCTGACACCCTTCTCCCTGGTCGGAGAAGCGCGCATTTGAGCGCCCGACAGGACAGGCGCAGCGCGGCAGTCTTCATGTTGTGGCGTGCCCTGCGTGGTGCGCCTGTCATCTGGCCCGTGGTCCGCGTGGCCGGTTTTTCGTTTCAGTGTGGGTAGCTCTAGTATGGATAGCATCAACAACCGCATCGCCGAAGAACTGGGCGTGCGCCCGCAACAGGTTGCCGCCGCCGTGGCGCTGCTCGATGAAGGCTCCACCGTGCCGTTCATCGCCCGCTACCGCAAGGAAGTCACCGGCAGCCTCGATGACACCCAACTGCGCAACCTCGAAGAACGCCTGCGCTACCTGCGCGAGCTGGACGACCGCCGCGCCAGCATCCTCGCCAGCATTGAGGAACAGGGCAAACTGACCCCTGAGCTCGCCCGCGAAATCAACCTGGCCGACACCAAGACCCGCCTCGAAGACTTGTACCTGCCGTACAAGCAGAAGCGCCGCACCAAGGGCCAGATCGCCCTGGAAGCCGGCCTCGGCGAGCTGGCCGATGCCCTGTTCAACGATCCGACCCTGGAGCCGGAAAGCGAAGCCGCGCGCTTCATCGATGCCGAGAAGGGCTTCGCCGACACCAAGGCCGTGCTCGAAGGTGCCAAGTACATCCTCATGGAGCGCTTCGCCGAAGACGCCACCCTGCTTAGCAACCTGCGCAGCTTCCTCAAGGACAACGCCACCCTCAGCGCCCGCGTCATCGCCGGTAAAGAGGAAGAAGGCGCCAAGTTCCGCGATTACTTCGAGCATGACGAGAAGTTCAAGAACGCACCGTCGCACCGCGCCCTGGCGATCTTCCGTGGTCGCAACGAGGGTGTTCTCAGCGCCGCCCTCAAGGTCGGTGACGAACTGCCGGGCACCATGCACCCGTGCGAAGTGATGATCGGCGAGCGCTTCGGCGTCTCGGCCCGTGGCCGCGCTGCCGACAAGTGGCTCGGTGAAGTGGTGCGCTGGACCTGGAAGGTCAAGCTCTACACCCACCTGGAAACCGACCTGTTCGGCGAGCTGCGCGAAGGGGCCGAGGACGAGGCGATCAACGTGTTCGCCCGCAACCTGCACGACCTGCTGCTGGCCGCCCCCGCCGGCCCGCGCGCGACCCTGGCACTCGACCCGGGCCTGCGTACCGGCTGCAAGGTCGCGGTGGTGGATGCCACCGGCAAGGTGCTGGAAACCGCCACTGTTTACCCCCACGCCCCGCGCAACGACTGGGACGGCACCCTGGCGATCCTTGCCAAGCTGTGCGCCAAGCATGCGGTCGACCTGATTTCGATCGGCAATGGCACCGCCAGCCGCGAGACCGACAAGCTGGCTGCTGACCTGATCAAGAAGCTGCCAGGCCTCACGCTGACCAAAGTGATGGTCAGCGAAGCCGGCGCCTCGGTTTACTCGGCGTCCGAACTGGCCGCCAAGGAATTCCCCGACCTCGACGTGTCGCTGCGCGGTGCGGTGTCCATCGCCCGTCGCCTGCAGGACCCGCTGGCCGAACTGGTGAAGATCGATCCGAAATCCATCGGCGTCGGCCAGTACCAGCACGACGTGTCCCAGCTCAAGCTGGCGCGCAGCCTCGATGCGGTGGTGGAAGACTGCGTGAACGCCGTGGGCGTTGACGTCAACACCGCCTCCAGCGCCCTGCTGGCGCGGATTTCCGGGCTCAACGCGACCCTTGCGCAGAACATCGTCGCGCACCGCGACGCCAACGGCGCCTTCAAGACCCGCGACGAGCTGAAAAAGGTCCCGCGCTTGGGTGAGAAGACCTTCGAGCAGGCGGCGGGCTTCCTGCGCGTGATGAACGGTGAGAACCCGCTGGACGCCTCCGCCGTGCACCCTGAAACCTACCCGCTGGTGCAGCGCATTGCCGCCGACACCGGCCGCGATATCCGCTCGCTGATCGGCGACAGCGGCTTCCTCAAGCGCCTCGATCCCAAGCAGTTCACCGATGAGCGCTTCGGCCTGGTGACCGTCGGCGACATTCTCCAGGAGCTGGAGAAGCCGGGCCGCGACCCGCGCCCGGAGTTCAAGACCGCCGAGTTCCAGGAAGGCGTGGAAACCCTGAAAGACCTCAAGTTGGGCATGGTCCTGGAGGGCGTGGTCACCAACGTGACCAACTTCGGCGCATTCGTCGACATCGGCGTTCACCAGGACGGTCTGGTGCACATCTCCGCGCTGTCGGAGAAGTTCATCAAAGACCCGCATGAAGCGGTCAAGGCCGGCGACGTGGTCAAGGTCAAGGTCATGGAAGTGGACATCCCGCGCAACCGCATCGCGCTGTCCATGCGCATGGGCGACACCCCAGGCGAGAAGGTAGAAGGCGCACGCAGTGGCGGTGGCAATGGCCGGGGCAACGCCCCGCGCAGCGAGCGCCACTCCAGCCAGGACAAGCCGGCACCGAGCAACGCGGGCATGGCGTCGCTGTTCGCCAATGCCAAGCAGCTGCGGAAATAACCGGTGAACGAGCCGGTGGAAGAAGTCGGCAAGAGCAGCGCCTTCGGGCGCCTGCTCGGCCTGGAGATCATCAAGGCCGAAGGCGGCGAGGCCGTGCTGCGGCTGAGCATGCACGACGGCCTGCGCAACCTGCACGGCAAGCTGCACGGCGGCGCGCTGTTCTCGCTGATCGACAGCGCCATGGGCCAGGCCAGCCACAGCCTGACCGATGGCACCCCGAGCAGCGTCACCCTCGAATGCAAGATCAACTACATTCGTAGCGTCAGCGAAGGCGATCTGCTGTGCCGTGCCTGGATGGTCCACGCCGGTCGGCGCACCCAGGTGATCGAGGCCGAAGTGCACCAGGGCGAAAAACTCGTCGCCAAGGCACAAGCCACGTTCGCCTGCGTATAACGGTGCCGCTGCAAGCTGAGGTATAACGGGCGTCCGGCCAGACGACCACGTCCGTCACCACCCCCCTTGTAGACCGCGCGATCCACCCCCATATTGGGGCGACCGATGCGTGAAGGAAATGCAATCTTGAGCGAACTGTTCCCCCGCCGCCTGGCCCTGCTTGGCGAGCGCGCCAATCTCTCCCTGCTTTCCCAGTGCCTGCACGGTATCGAGCGTGAATGCCTGCGCGTCGACAGCGATGGTCAACTGGCCCTGACCGCGCACCCGGCTGCGCTTGGCTCGGCACTGACCCACCCGCAGATCACCACCGACTACTCGGAATCGCTGCTCGAGTTCATCACCGCGGCCAAGGCCGACCCGGCCACGACCCTGGATGACCTCGAACAGATCCACCGTTTCGCCTACAGCAAGCTGGACGGCGAGTACCTGTGGAGCCCGTCGATGCCGTGCGTCCTGCCCGAGGAAGAGGTGATCCCGATCGCCCGCTACGGCAGCTCGCTGATCGGCCAGCTCAAGTACGTGTACCGCAAGGGCCTGGCCCTGCGTTACGGCAAGACCATGCAGTGCATCGCCGGTATCCATTACAACTTCTCCCTGCCGGACAGCCTGTGGGCCACCCTGCAGCAGGCCGAAGGTGACACCCGCAGCGCCCAGGACTTCCAGTCGGCACGCTACATCGCGCTGATCCGCAACTTCCGTCGCTACAGCTGGCTGCTGATGTACCTGTTCGGTGCCTCGCCGGCCCTGGACAGCGGCTTCATGCGTGGCCGTCCGCACCGCCTGCAGCAGCTCGACGCCACCACCCTGTACCTGCCCTACGCCACCAGCCTGCGCATGAGCGACCTGGGGTACCAGAGCAGCGCCCAGGCCGGCCTCACGCCCTGCTACAACGACCTGGACAGCTACACCGACAGCCTGCGGGCCGCGGTCGGCACGCCCTACCCGCCGTACGTCGAAGCGGGCACCAAGCGCGATGGCGAGTGGCTGCAGCTCAACACCAACATCCTGCAGATCGAAAACGAGTACTACTCGAACATTCGTCCCAAGCGCGTGACCTACAGCGGCGAGCGGCCGATCCAGGCACTGATGGCCCGTGGCGTGCAGTACGTCGAAGTGCGCTGCCTGGACATCAACCCGTTCCTGCCGCTGGGCATCGACCTGGTGCAGTCGCGCTTCCTCGATGCATTCCTGCTGTTCTGCGCCCTGAAGGACAGCCCGCAGCTGGAAAATACCGAATGCCACAGCTGCACCGACAACTTCCTCAAAGTGGTGAAGGAAGGCCGCCGCCCTGGCCTGCACTTGCAGCACGACGGCAAGCAGGTCGAGCTGAAGACCTGGGCGCACGAGTTGCTCGACAGCATCCAGCAGTTGTCCAGCCTGCTGGACCAGAGCCACGGCAGCGATGCCTACAGCCAGGCCCTGGCTGCCCAGCGCAGCAAAGTGGACGACATCAGCCTGACCCCTTCGGCCCAGGTGCTTGCCCAGTTGCAGCAAGGCGAGAGCTTCACCCAGTTCGCCCTGCGCCACAGCAAGCAACACGCCGATTACTTCCGCAGCCAGCCGCTGGACGCCGCACAGCAGGCCGCCTTCGAGGCCGCCAGCGCCGAGTCCCTCGCGCAACAGGCCGAGCTGGAAGCCCAGCCGGAAGGTGATTTCGACACCTTCGCCGCCGCCTATCAGGCGAGCATCCTCGCGATCGCCAACTGATCTGCCGGGTGTTTCTGGCGGCCAGAACGGCCGCCCGCCGCGAAATCGACAACTGCGTCACAAAAGCAATCAGCGGGGTAAAAGCCGGGATCAGCGGTGCCATGCGCCTGGCGCGAGGCAGCTAGCATAGGGATATACGAATAGTCCGAGCGATTACCGATGGCGCACGATGCGCAGCCCGAAGATGAACGCCACTGGAGCCTGGAAAGCCTCAACAAGGCCTACCAGCAAGGCTACATGGCGGGCCTGACCGGCCAGAAGAAACCCGAGGCATCCGGCGAAGATGTACTGACCGCAGCCTGGGAAGCCGGCTGGGACGATGGTCACGAACAGATGCTGCGCCAGCAGCGCAGCGCCTGACCTGCCCACCCGCGCAAGCCTGACAGCAGCATCCAACGCTCATTCTCACGCAGACGATCTCAGGCGCTCGCTACGCCACTACCAGTGGTGACATCAGTGCATTTTCTGGCAACAGTCGCCTGCCAAATCTGCGCAGCGATTATCAGCCTCAAGACTGACTTTTCAATCGCGACACGACACCATCAAAAGCTAACTCCCGCCCTTCACAGTCACTACGCATGAAACAGACACGAATTCGGCTTTTCGCTAACAACATTCACTTTTCCGACGCTACGTTTGACAAATACGAGCCCCTCGTTCGGCAACCAAGCACACATCAGGGGAAAGTCTTTCTGCTTACCTTTTCGATCCTGTTCGGTTTTTTTATTTTTGGCCTGACGGCCGAGCGTGATTGGCTGGCTGGCGTGATGTCCATTGCCATGGTGACGGTGCCGTTTTTTGTTATGTACTTGATGGGCCGCCGCACCCCGCCGGATCACGTCGAAGCCTTTGCAGAATCAGACGACCTGCTGCTGAAGCATGAATGTGGGCGATATCCAGAACTCAGCCAGGAGATTCGAATCCCCTATTCCGAAATCAATTCAATTATCGTGGAGTCGATGCTTGTTTACGAAGCGCGCCATGGCCCTCATCGCTGGCGACAATATCGGATCAGCACCACGCGCCCCGGCGAGAACCCAAACATTCTGATCAACACTTTTCGCCCGACAGAGCTTGTACTGAAGGATCTGAAACGCTTATCCGCTTTATCTGCTCTTAGCCATCTGACCATACGTTTTTTGCCTTCGTATGAAGAACACACGAAACCGCTATACAAGAGCTGAGCGGTGTTAAGGCAGCACAATTGGAGCGGCAGGCCACTGGGAGTCAAACCTGACGCCCCACCTCGTCTCAAGTTAGGCGTTAAACACAGTGTCTCCCCAAGTCAGCACCGACAGAAATGGCGTTAAATCCAGGCTCTGGCGGTGATCGACATTTCGATGTCGATGCAGTGCGCAGACCCTACAACGTCTTCTCGAACACCTGAGAGTTGCGCTGGTTGTTGTACAGCGAGGCGCGGGCGGCCGGCAGACGTTCCACGCCGCTGGGCACAAACCCGCGCTCGCGGAACCAGTGGGCGGTGCGGGTCGTCAGCACGAACAGGGTTTTCAGGCCCTGGGCTCTGGCCCGCTCTTCGATGCGCTCGAGCAATTCATCCCCACGACCGCCATGGCGATACGCCGGGTTGACCGCCAGGCACGCCAGCTCGCCGCTGTCGGAATCGGCAATCTGGTACAGCGCGGCACAGGCGATGATCAGGCCGTCGCGCTCGACGATGCTGAACTGCTCGATTTCCCGCTCCAGCACTTCCCGCGAACGGCGCACCAGAATGCCCTGCTCTTCCAGCGGGCTGATCAGCTCGATCAGGCCCCCGACGTCCTCGATGCTGGCTTCGCGCAGCGATTCGAACTGCTCCTGGTCGACCAGCGTGCCGCCACCGTCACGGGTGAACAGCTCGGTGAGCAGCGACCCATCGTCGGTGTAGCTGACGATATGGGCGCGCTTGACCCCCGCCCGGCAGGCCTGGGCGGCGGCATCCAGCAGTTCGCCCTGGTAGCTGTTGCCCAGCCGCGCCAGGTAGGCCGGTACCTGCTGCGGACGCAGTTCGCGCACCAGGCGGCCCTGCTCGTCCAGCAGGCCGCGCTCGGCGCTGAACAGCAGGAGCTTGTCGGCCCCCAGGTCGATGGCGGCGCGGGTAGCGACGTCTTCGCAGGCCAGGTTGAAGATTTCCCCGGTGGGCGAATAACCCAGGGGCGACAGCAGGACGATGCTGCGCTCATCGAGCAGGCGCCCGATGCCCTTGCGGTCGATCCGCCGTACTTCACCGGTGTGGTGGTAATCGATACCGTCGACCACGCCAATCGGGCGGGCGGTGACGAAGTTGCCGCCGGACACCCGCAACCGCGAGCCCTGCATGGGCGATGCCGCCATGTCCATCGACAGGCGCGCCTCGATGGCGATACGTAGCTGTCCCACGGCGTCGATCACGCACTCCAGGGTCTGCCCGTCGGTCACCCGCAGGTCGCGGTGAAAGTGCGGCGTCAGGCCACGCATGGCCAGGCGCGCTTCGATCTGCGGCCGCGAGCCGTGCACCAGGATCAGGCGCACCCCCAGGCTGTGCAGCAGCACCAGGTCGTGGACGATATTGCCGAAATTCGGGTGGGCGACACCCTCGCCCGGCAGCATCACGACGAAGGTGCAGTCGCGGTGGGCGTTGATGTAGGGCGAAGCATGGCGCAGCCAGTTAACGTAATCGTGCATTGCAGAGGGAACCTGTGGGTCGTGAACGGAACGCATGAACAAGGCGCTTCCAAGCGCCGGACGAAGTCACCCGCTTTATCGTCGCAGTTGGGGCAGCATCACGCGTTCACTCCTCCATATGACACAGGGACGGCCATCAGGTCGTCGGACTCAGGCAATAGTGTTGAATCAGTTCACGCAACAGACCTACGGTCGGCTGCAGACGGGACATGTCCAGGTACTCCCCGGGCTGGTGGGCACAGTCGATGTCGCCCGGGCCCAGCACGATGGTCTGGCAGCCCAGTTGCTGAAGATAAGGCGCTTCCGTGGCAAATGCCACCGCCACCGCCGAGTGCCCGGTCAGGCGCTCGGCCAGGCGCACCAGCTCGGCATCGGCGCTCTGCTCGAACGGCGGCACGCTGGGAAACAGCGGGGCAAAGTCGATCTTCACCTGGTGCTGTTCGGCCAGCGGCTGCAGCTTCTGGCGGATCGCCGCACGCAGTGCTTCAGGCGCCATGCCCGGCAGTGGGCGCAGGTCGAACTCCAGCGAGCACTGGCCGCAGATCCGATTGGGGTTGTCGCCGCCGTGGATGCACCCGAAGTTGAGGGTCGGCTGCGGCACGCTGAATTGTGGGTTGTTGAATTCGCGCTGCCACTGGGCGCGCAGGCCGCGCAGTTCCAGCATCACGTCCTGCATCGCTTCCAGGGCGCTGTGCCCCAGGCTCGGGTCGGAGGAATGGCCACTCTGCCCGAGAATGTCGATGCGCTCCATCATGATGCCTTTGTGCAAGCGGATCGGCTTGAGGCCGGTCGGCTCACCGATCACCGCGGCACGCCCCAACGGCGCGCCGGCCTCGGCCAGCGCCCGGGCACCGGACATCGAGCTTTCTTCATCGCAGGTCGCGAGCACGATCAGGGGTTGCTTGAACGGCTGGTCGAGCAGGGTCCTGACCGCCTCGATGATCAGCGGGAAGAAACCCTTCATGTCGCACACGCCCAGACCGACCCAACGGCCGTCGACCTCGGTCAGCTTCAGCGGGTCGCTGGCCCACAGCGACTCATCGAAGGGCACGGTGTCGCTATGGCCGGCCAGCACCAGGCCGCCAGGACCGGAGCCGTAGGTGGCGAGCAGATTGAATTTGCCGGGGGTGATTTCCTGCCGCTCGCAACTGAAGCCCAGGTCGCCGAGCCAGGTAGCGAGCAGGTCGATGACCTGACGGTTGGACTGATCCAGGGCCGGCTGGGTGCAGCTCACGGAGGGGGCTGCGATCAGCGCCGCGAATTGGTCTTTCAAGGACGGTAATGGCATGGGCGACCTCTCAGCTCGGCCTCCCATCATAGAGCGAAGGGAAGTCGAAGCAAGCGGCCCATGCAAAACGGCCGGGGAAGTCCCCGGCCATTTTGGTGTTACAGGAAGATCAGCATCATGATCTCGAAGTAGATGATCGCCAGGATCGCCCCGATGGGCAGGGTCACCACCCAGGAGGTGAAGATCTTGCCGACTACCGTCAGGTTAAGCGCGCCGATGCCGCGCGCCAGGCCGATGCCCAGTACCGCGCCCACCAGGGTGTGGGTGGTGGAGATCGGCAGGCCGATACCCGAGGCCGCGACCACGGTGGCGGCGGTGGCCAACTCGGCGGCGAAGCCACGGCTCGGCGTCAGCTCGGTGATGCCTTTGCCGATGGTGGCGATGACCTTCCAGCCGTAGGTGGCCAGACCGACCACGATACCCACGGCGCCCATCAGCAGGACCCAGGCCGGCACCGCCGACTTGCCGCCGACGACCATGTCACCACCGGCCTCGATCACCCCGACCACGGCGGCCAGCGGCCCCACGGCGTTGGACACGTCGCTGGCACCGTGGGCGAAGGCCATGGCGCAGGCGGTGAAGATCATCAGTACCGCGAAGACTTTCTCGACGCTGGCGAAGTGGAAGGTCTTGTCGGCTTCGGGGTCGACCTTGATCCGGCTCAGCAGAACGATACCAAAGCCGGCGACAAGGATGCCGACACCGATGGACAGCAGGATGCCGTCGCCGGTGGTGAAGTTCATGCCGACGTGCTTGAGGCCTTTGGTGAAGGTCATCAGCGCCAGCATGAAACCGGTCAGGAACATGTACACCGGCACCCACATCTTGGCGCGGCGGAACGGGTCCTCGGTGTCCATGATCAGCCACTGCACGCTCTTGAACAGGCCGAAGGCAAGCAGACCCGACAGGAACGGCGTCACCACCCAGCTGGAAACGATTGGCACCAGGCCTGCCCAGTTCACCGCATCGACCGACACGCCGACCGAGGCGAAACCGATGATCGCGCCGATGATCGAGTGGGTCGTCGACACGGGCCAGCCGCGCAGGGAGGCGATCAGCAGCCAGGTACCGGCCGAGAGCAACGCCGACATCATGCCCAGTACGAACATGTCCGCCGGGATGACGCTACTGTCGACGATGCCGTTCTTGATCGTTTCGGTGACCTGGCCACCGGCCAGGTACGCACCGCAGAACTCGAAGACCATGGCGATCAGGATCGCCTGCTTGATGGTCAGTGCCTTGGCGCCCACCGAGGTGCCCATGGCATTGGAAACATCGTTGGCGCCCACGCCCCAGGCCATGAAAAAACCAAAGCAGCAGGCGAGCACGAGGAGTACGAAACCGTATTCCGCGACAAGAGACATAAAAGATTACCTATTGATCCAGAAAGGAAGCTGGCGACTAGCGCGCCAGCAGTTGTTCCAGTCGGTTACCGACGCGCTCGGCGCGGTCGGCGATATCACCGACCCAGTCGATGATGCGGTAGAGGAACATCACGTCGACGGGAGGAAGGTCCTTTTCCAGTTTGAACAGGGTACGGCGTACCTCGACCTGTTGCAGATCGGTCTGGTGCTCGATTTCCTCGAGTTCTTCGACCATGCGCTCGACCAGGGTGGCCTCACGCCCGGCAAAGCCGGTTTCAAGAAGGGAGTCCAGCTCGTTCATGGCTTTCAGTGCCTGCGCACTGGCGTCCACGCAACGCTGTACATAGGCCAGCATCAACGGCTGCAGGTCCTTGGGGATGACCATTTGCCGACCGAGCATCAGCCCGGCGATGTCCTTGGCGCGGTTGGCGACCTTGTCCTGCACGCTGAGCAGACCCAGCAGGTCCGAACGCGGCACCGGCAGGAACAGGCTCTTGGGCAGGTGCATGCGCACGCTTTTCTTCAGCTTGTCAGCTTCACGCTCGAGACGAACCATCTCTTGCTGAACCTGCTCGACCCGCTGCCAGTCTTCGATCATCACCGCTTCGAAGAACGGCAGCAGATTAGCTGCACACTCGTGGGCCTTGGCGATGTGCTGTTGCATCGGGCGGATGGGCGAGCGGCCAAAAAGGCTGACGAATGGATTGGTTGGCATAGGGTTACCCCTGGCTAAAAAGAGGGCGGCAGTATACGGAGCGTGCCAGTCACCTGCCAGCGCGCATGTAATCAACTTGTAACAATCGACAGGGTAGACCGGAAATCCGCATCGGCCCATTCGACCCGACCGATCAACCGCGACTGCATCCGCCGCGCTTTTCCACTACCCTGTACGGCCATACGCCCGTCATCCGGCCAACGCCTCACGGGCCACCTGCTTTTTCCCGGTTCATCGAGCCCCGTCATCGCAATGAATAAAGAAACCGAAATCAAACTGCGGGTCAGCCGCGACACCCTGGCTGCCCTGCGCGAGCACCCGTTGCTGAAGAAGCGCAACAAGTCCGGCTGGGAACAACGGGACCTGCTCAACCAGTATTTCGACACGCCCGAGCGTGACCTGGCCAGGGCCAGAGTCGCCCTGCGCCTGCGCCGCGACGGTGACCAGGTGATCCAGACCCTGAAGACCCGCGGCAACAGTGTCGCCGGCCTGTCGGAGCGCAACGAGTGGGACTGGTACCTGACCAAGGCCAAGCTCGACGCCAAGAAGCTGGATGACAGCTGCTGGCCCGCGAGCCTGGCCGAGCTGGACAAGAAGCAGCTGAAGCCGATCTTCACCACCGACTTCGTGCGTCAGCGCGCCGAAATCGCCTGGGGGCGCGGCAAGGCCAAGGTGGTCATCGAAGCCGCCCTGGACCTCGGCAAGGTCATCGCCGATGGCCAAGAGGAAGAAATCTGCGAGCTGGAACTGGAGCTGCGCCAGGGTGAACCCGAGGCGCTGCTGGAGCTGGCCAGCGAGCTGGCTGCCGACCTGGCCCTGATGCCCTGCGACATCAGCAAGGCCGAGCGCGGCTACCGGCTGTTCGATGCCGCCAGCTACGCGGTCAGCCTGCCGCTGCCCGAGCTGTCCGCCGAAGCGAGTCTGGACGACAGTGTTGCCGCCATTGGCTGGTACCTGCTCGGCAGCAGCCAGCGCCTCGCCGAGCAATACCGTTTCAACGGCCACTGGCGCCTGCTGGTGGACTGGGTCGAGCAACTGAGCGAACTGCGCGCCCTGCTCGGTAGCCTCGGCCAGGCCGCGCCGCGTGCCAGCAGCAGCGAGCTGCGCCAGGCGCTGGACGCCCTGCTCAACGACTGGCGCCCGCGCATCCAGGCCGGCCAGCACGACGATGCCGTTCGCCAGAACGCACCCGCGCTGTTCGCCGCCGAGCTGGAAGCACCGCGCTGGGGTCAGTTCTCGCTGCACACCTCGCGCTGGCTGCTGGCCCGCGCCTGGACCGTCGAGCGCAACAACCGTGGCAACCGCCAGGGCGCCGCGCCGCTGGGCAACTGGCTGCCGACGCTGATCGCCGAAGAAGGCAATGACCTGCGTCTCAAGCGCTACCAGCAACAGCCGGAAGACCTTGCCGAGCAGCTGCCGCGCATCGAACGCCTGCTGGTCTGGCTGCGTGTGGCGCGCCACCTGCTGGAAGTGGCCGAGACGGATCGCCTGTACGGTGAGCTGAGCAAACTGCACACCCTCGCCCTACAGCCGCTGGACGAGGAGCAGCGTGACCTGCGCGCCAGCCAGGCGCAGATCGTCCAGAGCCAGAAGGCCTGGCGCGATCTGGTCAGGTAACACACCGTCTGCACGCACCTGCCCGGGCCTTCACCGACCGGGCAGGCAGCTTTCTACAACGACCCCTCAACTGACCGGCAGCGACGTGGTGGACTTGATCTCCGACAAGGCCACGATGGAGTTGACCTCCTGGATACCCGGCACCAGTGACAGCTTCTCGAAGAAGAAGCGCTCGTAGGCTTCGATATCCCGCGTGACGATACGCAGCATGAAATCCACCGCCCCCATCAGCACGTGGCATTCCAGCACTTCGGGAAAGTCGCGCATCGCCTCGGCGAACTCGGTGAGGTTGGAGCGCCCGTGGGCGTTGAGTTTGACCTGGGCAAAGACCTGGGTGTTGAGGCCGATCTTCTTGCGGTCGAGCAGAGCCACCTGCCGGCGAATCACGCCTTCGTCCTTGAGGCGCTGAATACGCCGCCAGCACGGCGACTGGGACAATCCGACGCGCTCGGCGATCTCCGCCGTAGCCAAACCGGCATCCTCCTGCAGCAGCGCGAGAATGCGCTGGTCGTAGGCATCCAAAGTGACGGACATAAAAAATCCCCAAATTTCTGTCAATGGGGAAAGACTATCCACAGACAGCCGATAAAGACAGAAAAACAGGCAGAAAATTTGCCGCTGGAACTGGAAAACTGGTCTTACTCACCAGGGAGACTGCCATGCTCGTCCAGCCGCTTCGCTCAATGCCCCTCGACACCGACGACACAGTTGCCGCCGTCCCTCGTTCCGACCCTTGGCAAAGCGCGCCGGCGCCGCCTATCGAGTTCCGCATCCGCAGCGAGGCCGAAGCCGATGTGCTGTGTCGCCTGCTCGGGCTGTTCGCCCAGCTGGACCTGGTGCCGCAGCACATGAACCTGGATCGCCACGGCCATGACCTGCATATGGCCCTGCGCTTTGCCGGGCTGTCGCTGCACCGCGCCGGCGTGCTCGCCGAGAAGCTGCGCGGCCTGGTGTGCATCTGGGACGTGGACTGGTCCATCAGTCCCACTTCGGGCTAGGCGATTACCGGGCCTGGGCAGTCGGTCACGCTTGGTGCATCGCTCCGTCGGGCAGTTTCGGGCATGCTAGCCCTCGAATCGAACGGCCTCAGCGTCTACCCTTGCCGTACGCCGAGCCTGAACCAGGAGCCCGAATGTCCGCCTTTGCTGCCACTGCCCACGACCGAACCCTTGACCTCGCCGACCTGCTCCGCGAGCTGGTGGCCCAGGGCCGGATCGATCAGGACAGCGCCGAACAGTGCCTGGCCATTCGCCGCAGCGCGACCAACAACCAGCTGCATCCCTTGGAATTCCTCGCCGCCCAGCAGCTCAACGACCTGAAGCGGCCGGACAAGAAACTCGACCTGGAAAGCCTAACCGTCTGGCTCGCCGAGCTGGCCGGGCAACCCTACCTGCGCATCGACCCGCTGAAGATAGACGTGGCGGCGATCACCCCGCTGATGTCCTACGCCTTCGCCCAACGCCACAAGATCCTGGCCGTGGCGGTGAGCCCCGACATCGTGACCATCGCCAGCAGCCAGCCCCTGGTGCACAGCTGGGAAGCCAACCTGACGCACGTACTCAAGCGCCCGATCAAGCGCGTGGTGGCCAACCCGGCGGACATCCAGCGCTTCACCGTAGAGTTCTATCGACTGGCTAAGTCCGTCAGCGGCGCCAGCGCCAACGACATGAAAGTCAGCGGGAGCGGCAACTTCGAGCAACTGCTCAACCTTGGCGCGCAGGACCAGGAACCGGACGCCAACGACGCACACATCATCAATATCACCGACTGGCTGTTCCAGTATGCCTTCCAGCAGCGCGCCAGTGACATCCACATCGAGCCGCGCCGCGAGCAGGGCAGCGTGCGCTTCCGCATCGACGGCGTGCTGCACACCGTCTACCAGTTTCCGGCGCAGGTCACCATGGCGGTGGTCAGCCGCCTGAAGACCCTGGGCCGGATGAACGTGGCGGAGAAACGCAAACCCCAGGACGGCCGGGTCAAGACCAAGACCCCGGCCGGCGGCGAAGTCGAACTGCGCCTCTCCACCCTGCCGACCGCCTTCGGCGAGAAAATGGTGATGCGGATCTTCGACCCGGAGGTGCTGCTCAAGAGCTTCGACCAACTGGGCTTCTCGCCGGACGACATGAAGCGCTGGGAAAGCATGACCTCCCAGCCCAACGGCATCATCCTGGTCACCGGTCCCACCGGCTCAGGCAAGACCACCACGCTCTACACCACGCTCAAGCAACTGGCCACCGACGAGGTGAACGTCTGCACCATCGAAGACCCCATCGAGATGATCGAGGGCGCCTTCAACCAGATGCAGGTGCAGCACAACATCGACCTGACCTTCGCCAGCGGCGTGCGCGCCCTGATGCGTCAGGACCCGGACATCATCATGGTCGGTGAGATTCGTGACCTGGAAACCGCAGAAATGGCGATCCAGGCGGCGCTGACCGGTCACCTGGTGCTGTCGACGCTGCACACCAACGACGCCCCCAGCGCGATCACCCGCCTGCTGGAACTGGGCGTGCCGTACTACCTGCTGAAAGCCACCCTGCTCGGGGTCATGGCGCAGCGTCTGGTGCGCACCCTGTGCCCACACTGCAAGGCGCCCCACGCGCTTGAAGAAGACGACTGGCAGAGCCTCACCAAACCCTGGAACGCGCCGTTGCCGACGGGTGCGCACAAGGCCGTGGGCTGTCTGGAATGCCGCGATACCGGCTACCGCGGCCGCGCCGGGGTTTACGAAATCATGCTGCTCAACGACAACGTCAAACCGCTGATCACCGCCGATACCGACCTGATCGCGCTGCGTCGCCACGCCTTCAAGGAAGGCATGCGCAGCTTGCGCCTGTCAGGCGCTCAGAAAGTGGCCGCCGGGCTGACGACCATCGAGGAAGTGCTGCGGGTTACCCCGCAGAGCGAGCAGAAGTAGCTCAGCCTTCCGGGCGGCCATGCAGGGCCGCCATCTGCTGCGTTTCACACGTCAGGTAGGCCGAGTTTTGCGTCCAGCGCGGATCGGAATGCCAGGCGAACAGGTACTGCCCGCCCTTCAGTTGATCCACCACCAGCCGCGCTACTTCCTGGCGCACCGCCGGGCAGCCCAGGCTGCGGCCGATGCGGCCCTGGCTCTGCACCAGCAGCGGACTGACATAGTCCGCACCGTGAATGACGATCGCGCGTTCCCGCGCCAGGTCGTTCACCCCTGGGTCGAGACCGTCCATGCGCAAGGAGTAACCGTGCTTGCCCCGGTAGCTTTCAGAGGTGCGAAACAGCCCCAGGCTGGTCTGGTTGCTGCCCAGGCGGTTGGAGAAGCGCTCGGCCATGTTCTCCCCGGAGGCCCGGCCATGGGCCACGAAATCCCGTAGCAACAAACGCTTCTCCTGCAGGTCGAAAATCCACAAGCGGCGTTCCGTCGACGGCAGCGAGTAATCGATTACCGCCAGACGCGAGGCCGGAGCAGCACCGTGGTTGACCGCGCACTGCATGGCGGCGAGGGCATGTTGCAAGGCCTGGGGGGCCAGTTCGGGGGCCACAAGCGCCAGTTCATGCCTCAAATCATTCTGCTGCGGAACAGCCGCCAATAGCGGCGCAGCACAAAACCAGAGCCCTGCCAGACAGAGCCGGCCAATACGTCCATACATGCGTGCAAGCACCTCTGCATACCTGCTCCGGAACACCCTGTCACAAGACGTAAGGGGTGGCCTGCCTATACTGGACGTTGAACGTCCCTCTGGCGGGACGTTTCGATGAACCAATGGTTGGAGCAGTAGATTGTTCAAAAAATGCGCATATTACCTGAGCCCTGCGCTGCTCATCCTGCCACTGGTCGCCAATGCCACGGGCGAACTATCGCTGGCAAATGATGATATGCGCCCCTGGCTGAACGGGGCGGAGCAGCTCTGCACACCCTTGCCGAAGAGCCTGGACAGCGATGCCCGGGCCCTGCTGGCGGACTTCTATGATCAACGCGACGGCCTCCCGGCCTGGCAATCGGTGCTGCAGTGGCAACAACTGAAGGCCGAGATCGCCCAGCTGGAAGACGACGGCCTGCGACCCGAGGAATACCCACTGCCGACCTGGCAGGACGGCGCCCGGCAAACACCCTGTAACGAACTGCTGCTAAGCCATAGCTACCTGCATGCCCTGTTGCACCTGCGCCAGGGACGCCTTTCCCAGCAGAGCCTGGAACCCCTGTGGCGCGCCCCGTCCTGGCCGAAGACCGACACCCGCCTGGCCACCCTCTCCATCGCCGTGCACCATGCGCCGGCGCCGACCCAGGCATTCAACGCCGCCCGCCCGGACAACGCGCAGTACGTCCAGCTGCGCGCCGCCTATGCGCAGCTGCGCCAGCAGCCCGTCGCCGACTGGTCGGCCATCGACAACGGCCCGCTGCTCAGGCCTGGCGGCAAAGACCCGCGACTGCCGGCACTGCGCGCCCGGCTGGTTGCCGAGGGCTACCTGACCCCGCTGACCACCGATCTCGGCAATGCCTACGACCCGCTCACGGCCGAGGCCCTCAAGGCCTTCCAGGCGGACCATGGCATCAACCCGGACGGCATCCTCGGAGCCGCCAGCCTGGTCGAGCTGAACGTGCCCGCCCAACTGCGCCGCGACCAATTGTGGATCAACCTGGAACGGCTGCGCTGGCTGGTGGACGACATGCGCGAGGCGGAAGTGACGGTGAATGTCGCCGCCGCCGAACTGCGCGTGCTGCGCGACCAGCAGGTGCAATGGACCACCCGCACCCAGGTCGGCCGCGCGGAGCGGGCGACGCCGCTGCTGGCGTCGTACATCAACCGCCTGACGCTGAATCCGACCTGGACCGTGCCGCCGACGATCTTCCGCGAGGACAAGCTGCCGAAGATCCGCGAGGACCTGACGTACCTCGAACAGAGTGAACTGAGCGTGCTCGACCCCCAGGGCAATGTGCTCGACCCGCACACCGTCGACTGGGAGGCGCCCGGCCAGGTCATGCTGCGCCAGGCGGCCAGCGCGCATAACCCGCTGGGCCAGGTCGCCCTGCGCTTCAACAATCCTTTTTCGGTCTACCTGCACGATACGCCGAGCCAGTTGCTGTTCGACAAATCGCCCCGGGTGTTCAGCTCCGGCTGTGTCCGGGTCGAGGCCGTGGACAAGCTGCTGACCCTGCTGGTGGAACCGGATGAGCTGAAATCGGTGCAACAGCGCCTGGCCACGGGCAAGACCCAGGAGTATCAGTTGCGCCCGCGCGCGCCGCTGCTGATCGGTTACTGGACGGTGGAGGCCGACGCCGACGGCAAGCTCCGGTACGCCCCCGACACCTACCTGCAGGACCCGCACCTGCTCGCGGCCCTGCGTCAAGCTGGGCACTGATTCACAGGCTGGCCTGGCACTCCGGCAAAGCAGCAGCTATAGGCATACAATCGGCCACCACATGATGGTCAACACAAGGAGATTCGTTGCATGGAAATTGGCAGTGTCATTCTGCTCTTCGTCGGCCTCGCCGTGGCCGTGGTGTTCATGGGGTTCAAGGTGGTGCCGCAAGGCTCGGAATGGACGGTTGAGCGCTTCGGCCGCTACACCACCACGCTCAAGCCAGGCCTGAATATCATCGTGCCGGTCATGGACCGCGTCGGGCACAAGATCAGCGTCATGGAAAGCGTGCTGGATATCGAGCCGCAGGAAGTCATCACCTCCGACAACGCCACCGTGCAGATCGATGCGGTGTGCTTCTTCCAGGTGATCAACGCTGCGCAGGCCGCCTACGAGGTCAACAACCTGCAGCACGCCATTCGCAACCTGGTGATGACCAACATCCGTACCGTGCTTGGCTCCCTGGAGCTGGACGCCATGCTCAGCCAACGTGACGCGATCAACGAGCGCCTGCTCAAGACCGTCGACGAGGCCACCGCGCCCTGGGGCATCAAGATCACCCGTATCGAAATCAAGGACATCAGCCCGCCCGAGGACCTGATGGCCGCGATGTCCGGGCAGATGAAAGCCGAACGTATCAAGCGCGCCCAGATCCTCGAAGCCGAGGGCCTGCGTGCCGCCGCCATTCTCACGGCCGAGGGCAAGAAGCAGGCGCAGATTCTCGAAGCCGAAGGCCAGCGTCAGGCAGCCTTCCTCGAAGCCGAAGCCCGCGAGCGTGCCGCCACCGCCGAAGCCGAGGCAACCCGTGTGGTGTCGGACGCCATCGCCAGCGGCAACGTCCAGGCCATCAACTACTTCGTTGCCCAGAAGTACATCGACGCCCTGGGCCAGGTGGCCAGCGCCAACAACAGCAAAGTGATCATGATGCCGCTGGAAGCCAGTCAGATGATCGGCGCGGTGGGCGGCATCGGCGAGATCGTCAAGGCAACCTTCGGCGGTGAGAAGAAGGGCTAAACGATGTGGGATTACCTGCAACACCTCTCGTTCTGGGACTGGCTGGCCTTCGGCACCCTGCTGCTGATCCTCGAAGTATTCGGGGCCGGGGGTTACCTGCTGTGGATCGGCGTGGCGGCAGCCGGGGTCGGCGTGCTGACTTACCTGTTCCCCGATCTGCCTTGGACCGTGCAGTTCATTCTGTTCGGCGTGCTGTCGGTGCTCACCGCCGTGGTCTGGTGGCGACGCCAGCGTACCGCGGCCAAGCCATCCGACCAGCCTGGTCTGAACCGCCGTGGCAGCGAGCTGCTCGGGCGCCAGTTCCCGCTGCACGAGCCGATCGTCAGCGGCCGCGGCAAGATCAAGGCCGGCGACTCGCTGTGGCTGGTAACCGGCCCGGACCTGCCGGCCGGCAGCCCCGTCACGGTGATCGGCCAAGACGGCGTACTGCTCAAGGTCGAAGCCGCCAGCTGACGGACCTGCCTCCCGCGCGGCACCATGCCGCGCGGGACACCCCTTTCCCGCTTTCGGCCCACCCGTGGCCTGCCGCTGCGCTGTCGGTGCTCGTCCGACGGCACAGCGCAACCGCTCTAGACCGTGAATGACCCAACAATTGGTCAGTTGATCGGAACCGTTCGCCCATGCTGGCACTCTTACTATCACCCCCCAAACGAACGGAGTGACTCACCATGCGCCGACTTGCCCCTTTGTTTTTTGCCGCCTGCACCCTGGCCTCTGCGCCGGCATTCGCTGACGGTGTATTACGCGACATCCTCTCGTCCGGGGCGACTACCGCCTCGACCTACCTGACCTTCAAGGACAACAAGATGATCGTTCCCGCACGGGACGATGCGAGCAGTTTCATCGCCAGTGATGGCGAGATCCGTGGCCCGCACCTGGAAGCTGCGCTGGTCAAACTGCGCGCAGAACATCCGGACCTGAAGGCCAGCGACATGGAACTGGCGACCGCCATTCTGGCCGCCGAGTAGGATCGGACGTTACGACTGACCGGCTATCGGCGTTTCAGCGCGGCGGCACACTGCATGCCGCGTGAAACGCCAGCCTCGCGCCCTATGGCAGGGCGTATACCTTGAACAGCATCCGCGTGGCGTCACCGGGCTCACCGAGATACTTGCGGTAGGCCAGTTCCATCTCGCCCGAGTGATACATGTCGCTCAGCACGGTATCCACCAGCAGGCGGAAGTCTTCGTCCTCGCGGGCCAGCGCCAGGCCTGCCGGCACGAAGTTGAAAAGGCGGTCCAGCACCATCAACTCCTCGCCTTCCGGCGTATTCGCCAGGGTGCTGTTGAGCACCATGCGCTCACCGAAGAAGGCATCGGCCTTGCCCTCGGCCACCATGCGCAAACCTTCCTCATGGTCTTTGACGGTCACCAGTTTGGCGACCACACCCAGCATGCGCATTTCCTCGCGAATCCACGCCTCGGTAATGCCACCCTCGATAGACGCGTACGTGTGGTTGGCCAGCCCCCGATTGATGGTGGCGCGCCAGGTCGGACCGGTATGGGCGACCTCGCCGTTGAGCACATTGAGCAGGTCCGGCGCGGCGTCCTTGCTGGCGGCGACCGCCAGCCCGCCGGTGTAGACCGGTATCGAAAAACTTACCGCCTTGCGCAGCTCCAGGGTCTCCGGCGCCGGCGTGCACATCAGGTCGACCTGACCGGAGCTGACCGCCTGTGGCCCTGAACCGGCCGACAGCGGTACATATTTCACCTGCAGGTCGGGCAGACCCAGCTCGGCCTTGAGCTGGTCCACCACACGCAGGCACAGCGCCACGGAAAAGCCGCTGACCGTGCCGCCGCTTTCGCTGCTGAAGGGCGCGAGGTTCGGCAGGTAACCCAGCGTGACGGTATTGTTGCTGCGCACCCGTTCCAGGGTGTCGGCCGTCACCAGCAGCGGCAGCATGGCCAGGCAGGCCAGCAACAGGTGGACGGGTTTAGGCAGTAGTACGTTCATATCCTGGTCCCCATGTTCGTTCAGAGGTCTTCGCATTCCGTGGGACGACACCTAGATCTGGTTGGGTGGAGCCGCTTGCGGCTCGGCAAAGCGCTTGGCGATGAAGCCATAGAGCAGGTAACCGAAGGCCAGCACCAGCATCGCGCCGAACACCGCATCCTTGCCGGAGGCGTACAGGGCATAGAACGAGTAGGCCATGGCGATCATCAGTGCCGCGACGTTGCGCCGGAAGATCGCCGGGCTCACCTTGGCCTTGTACATGATCACCAGCAGGCCGGAGAGCGCCGTCACATAGGGGATCAGGTTGGTCACCGCGGCCAGGCTCACCAGTTTGCTGAACTGCGCGCTGGCGTTGGGCGAGATGGTCGACAGGGCCATCAGCGTCTGCAGCACGCCGCAGACCACCATGCCGATGATCGGCGCGTTCATCGCGCTGACCCGGCTGAACAGTTTCGGGAACATGCCCTGGTCAGCGGTGACCTTGGCGGTCTGCGCCAGAGTGAACTGCCAGCCCAGCAGCGAGCCCACGCAGGCCATCACCGCCAGCGCCATGATGATGTTGCCCACCAGCGGGTTGAACATCTGCGCGTACACGTAGGCGAACGGCGCCGTGGAGTTGGCCAGCTCGGCATTGGGCACGATGCCCTGGATCACCGTGGTCGACAGCACGTACACCACGGCCGCACCCAGGGTGCCGAACAGGCAGGCCAGCGGCACGTTGCGCTTGGGATCTTCCACGGCATCGGAGTTTTGCGCCGCCGACTCCATGCCGAGGAACGCCCACAGCGTCAGCGGAATACTCTGCGCGATGGCCTCGCTGATGGGCAGCTGGTGCGGATTCCAGGCAGCCTTCAGCACGTCGCTGTCGAACCAGAACCAGCCGATCACGCTGAGCCCCGCCACCGGGATGATGACGCCCCAGACGGTGATCGCCCCGATCTTGCCGGTAATGCTCGGGCCACCGAAGTTGGCCAGGGTAGTCAGCCAGATCAAGCCCACCGTGCCGACGAACAGCGGAATAGCCCCCGATCCAAGCCAGGGCAGGAACGGCGTCAGGTAGCCCACGGCCGAGATGCCGATGGCCACGTTGCCAATGGCCAACGACAGGAAATAGAGAAACGAGCAGAGGAAAAACGCCGATTTGCCGTGGGCCTCCTCGGTGTACGCCGACATGCCGCCGGAGCGGGGACAGTAGATCCCGCACTGGGCGAAACAGTAGGCGATGGCCATCGACCCCACCGCCGTGATGATCCACGACAGCAGGGACACCGCCCCCAGCTGCGCCATGCTCGACGGCAACATGATGATGCCCGACCCCATCATGTTCACCGCCACCAGCGTGGTGAGCCCCATCAGGCTCATCTTCTTGCTTGAATCAGCCATCGGCGTCTCCTCGCTCGACGAAAAACACTACCCCGGCCCGCGGGCCGGGAGTGGCCCTGCCCGTATTACTTGACGGCGTAGATCATGTAGGTGAGTTCGCCCTGCCCGCCGCGCTCGATCTCGACCCCGTGGTTGTCGTGCTCGAAGCCGGGGAAACGGCTGTCGAAACGCTCCATGGCCAGCAGGTAGTCGATGATCGCCTGCTTGTCGGCACCGGCCTTCTCGCCCGGCATGATCAGCGGGATGCCCGGCGGGTACGGCACGATCTGCACCGCGACCGTACGGCCCTGCATGTCGCGCACGGCGATCTGTTCGATCTGCCCCTTGACCAGGCGGGCATAGGTTTCCCGAGGCGAGGCCACGGGATCGGGCAGCAGGGTGAAGGCCTGGTCCATGTTGTGCAGGAACTTCGAGGCGAGCATCTCCTCGTGCATCTGCTGCGCCAGGTCCTTGAGGCCCATGCCGGCATAGCGCTCGGGGTAGTTGCTGGCGAGGCCCGGCAGCACGTCATGCAGCGGCGCGTTGCTGTCGTAGCACTGCTTGAATTCCATCAGCCCGGCCACCAGCGAGCCCCACTTGCCGCGAGTCACGCCGAGGCTGAACAGCAGCAGGATCGAATAGGGTTCGGTCTTCTCCACCACGATGCCGCGGCTGGACAGGAACGACGACACCAGCGGTGCCGGGATGCCGTTGTCTTCCATCCCGCCTTCCAGGGTCTGCCCCGGGGTCAGCACCGTGACCTTGATCGGGTCGAGCATGCAGTAGTCGTCGCCCAGGTCGCCGAAGCCGTGCCAGTTGTCCGAGGGCCGCAGCAACCAGGCGTCGCCATGGCGCAGCACCTTGGGGTCGACGTCGCCAAAGGGCACGCCATCGACGCGGTCCGGCTGCCAGACGCCGAACCACCAGTCGTTCTGCTCCCGTTTGCGGATCTCGTTGCCCAGCCGCACCATCGCCTGGCGGAAGGCGATGGCCTCGCCGATCGACTCGTCGGTGAGGTACTCGCCGGCATCATCCATCATCTTCGCCGAGACGTCGGTGGAGGCGATGATGCTGTACTGCGGCGACGTCGAGGTGTGCATCATGAAGGCTTCGTTGAACAGCGCAGGCTTGACCGGCACCTTGCCCGAGCGGATATGGATCATCGAGGCCTGGGACAGCGCCGCCAGCAGCTTGTGGGTGGAGTGGGTGACGGTCACCGTGGCGTCGTGGGCGTGCCGCTCGCCCCGGTGCATGCCGTAGCGCCCTTCGTACAGCGGGTTGAAGCGCGCATAGGCGTACCAGGCTTCGTCGTAGTGAATACGGTCGACGCTGCGGCTCAACTCACGGGTGGTGGTCTGCACGTTGTAGCAGAGACCGTCGTAGGTGGAGTTGGTCAGCACCGCCAGCACCGGCCGCGCCTGCTTGTCGGTCACCAGCGGGCTGTCGGCGATCTTCTGCGCCACCGTCTCAGGGTCTAGTTCGCTGCGCGGCACCGGGCCGATCAGCCCGCGTGCATTGCGCCGTGGACGCAGGTACACCGGCGCCGCGCCGGACATGTTCAGGGCACAGTTCAATGACTTGTGGCAGTTACGGTCGACCAGCACCGCGTCGCCGTCGGTCACCGCCGAATGCAGCACGATCTCGTTGCTCGCCGAGCTGCCGCCCACGGAAAAGAACGTGTAGTCGGCACCGAACACCCGCGCCGCGTACTGTTCGGCCTCGGCCACCGGCCCGGAGTGATCGTTCAACGAGCCGAGTTCGCCCACTGATACGCTGAGGTCGGAGCGCAGCATCTGCTCCCCGTAGAAGTCCAGAAAGCTGCGCCCCACCGCGGTCTTCATGAAGGCCGTGCCGCCCGTGTGGCCCGGTGTGTGCCAGGAGTATTCATGGGTATCGGCGAAGTTGACCAGGGCGCCGAAGAACGGCGGCAGGATGCTGTCCAGGTAACGCCGGGCCGCCGCCTCGATGCGCCCGGCAATGAACGCTGGGCTGTCCTCGGGCTGCCAGATGAAACCGTCGATGTTTTCGATGAATTCCAACGGCACCTGGCCGTGGTGGGCCTGGCTCATGCCGAGCATGATCGGCAGGCGTGCGGTGCGCCGGCGAATCAGGCGGATGACCCGCTGGGCGTGCTCCAGGTCGTCGGCGCACAGCCCCCAACCGATGATCACGCAGCAATAGGCAGGGTCGGCGCTGAACGCGACTTCGGCATCCTCCAGGGAGCCGACCACCTCCACATCCAGGTCATGGTCGCGCAGGGCCAGGCCGATTTCCCGGGCGCTGCGTGCGATCACGCTGTCTTCATAACCCTTGGTGTTGACCACGATCAGCACTGGATAGCGCTGCGCCAGGGACGCCGGCAGCGACGTTTGCGAACGGCTCATGGAGAGTTCCTTGTCATCAATGACGGGGGAGCCCCGCCTGGTACCTGCCGGTGCGGCAGGCGGCGACTACTTCAAGCACCAGAAGTGGTAATCGCCGTCCTGGTGGACAGCCCCTTCCACTTCCTTTTCGAAGCCCGGGAAGTTGTTACCCCAGTCCTGCAAGGCCTGGATGTATCGGATCCAGGGGCCGTCCAGCGGCCCGAGATTTTCCCCCGGCATGACGATGGGGATACCGGGCGGGTACGGCATGATGCCGACCCCGGTGACGCGCCCCGCCGCCTGCCTGAGCGGCAGCAGCTCGACGTCGCCGGCCTGCAGCGCCTGGAAGGCCGCGCGCGGTGTGGTCTCGATCTGCGGCAGGTGCCCGAAGGCCTCGGCCTGCAGGGCGTCCATGCGGCTGCTGCGCATGTACTCGAACATCTCGCTGCTCAGGTCCCGCAGGCCCATGCCGCGATAACGCTCCGGCGCCTGGGCAACCAGGTCGGGCAGCACCTGCTCCAGGGCGGCGTTGCTGTCGTAGTGGCGCTTGAACGCCAGCAGCACGTTGATCAGCGTGCCCCACTTGCCCTTGGTCACACCGATGCTGAACAGGCACAGCACCATGAAGTCGGTAATGCGCGACGGCACGATGTTGTTGCGGTAGAGGAACGCGCCGAGGATGGGCGCCGGAATACCCTGGGCCTGCAACTGCCCGTCCACGCCCATGCCGGGCACCATGATCCCGACCTTGATCGGGTCGAGCATGCACCAGCCCGGCTCGAGGTCGGCGAAACCGTGCCATTCGGCGCCAGGCTCCAGCTCCCAGCAGGCGGGGTCGGAAACCAGCTGCTCGCTGTCGGCGTCGACGAAATCGACCATCTGCCCGGTCTTGCCGTCACGCACTTGGGGCGCGTTCCAGGGCTGGAAGAACCAGTCGCCGCGGCTGGCGAAATCACGGTGCGCAAGGGCCAGTGCCTGACGGAAATCCACCGCCTCGCGCAGTGCGTCCTGGGTCAGGCTGTAGCCGCCGCTGCCGTCCATCATCGCCGCGCCCACTTCGTTGGACGCGAACAGCGCGTACAGCGGCGAGGTGCTGGCCTGGATCACGAACGACTCGTTGAAGCGGCTGTGCTCGATCGGGTTGCGGCCGTTGCGGATGTGGATGAACGAGGACTGCGACAGCGCCGCCAGCAGCTTGTGGGTGGAGTGGGTGGCGAACACCGTGGGGCCGTCCGCCTTGTGTTCGGCGGGGTCGCCGCGCATCGCATAGCGCCCGCGGTACAGCGGGTTGAAGCGGGCGTAGCCGTACCACGCCTCGTCGAAGTGGATGCGGTCGCTGCTCTGTGCCAGCAGGCCTTCAGCGCGCTCCGCGTGCAGGCACATGCCGTCATAGGTGCAGTTGGTGACCACCGTGTACACCGGCTTGTCGCCCTTGGCCTGGGCTTTCAGCGGGTGGTTGGCGATGGCCGCGGCGATGCGCGCGGGGTCGAACTGCGGCGGCAGCAGCGGCCCGATGATGCCGAAACGGTTGCGCGTCGGGCTCATGTAGACCGGCAGACCACCACTGAGGACCAGGCCCTGCTCGATGGATTTGTGGCAGTTGCGGTCGCACAGGGCGAACTGGTTTTCGCCGACGCAGGCCATGAAGATCGTGCGGTTGGAACCGGAGGTGCCGTTGAGCACCGCGTAGCTGGCATGGGAGCCGAAGATTCGCGAGACGTAGGCTTCCGATTCGCCGACCGGGCCGCTGTGATCAAGCACCGAACCGAGGTTACCGCGTTCGATGCCGCTGTCGGCGCGGAACAGGTTCTCGCCGAAGAAGTCGAAGAACACGCGGCCAACCGGCGACTTGGTGAACGCGATGCCGCCCTGGTGACCGGGGGCGGCCCAGGAGTGCTCTTCCTTCAGGGTGTAGCGCAGCAGCGCATCGGTAAAGGGCGGCAGCAGGTGATCGAGGTAGCGCGTGATCGCGGCGACCACGCGGCCGGTGATGAAGGGCGCCGTGTCTTCGAGCATCCAGACGAATTCGTCGGCCAGGCCCATGGCCTCGACCGTGATGCTTTTCTTGGCATTGCGGTCCGCCATCAGGAACACCGGCACCCGCTCGTTGCGCTGGCGAACGGTGCGCAGCAGGTCCAGGGCCTGGGCGTGGGAGGCGTCGTCGTTGCTGCCCAGGGTCCAGTCGACGCAAATGCAGTGCAGCGCCGCATCGGCGATCACCGCCGCCAGTCCGTCCTCGTAGGACGTTGCCTTGATCACCTCGACGCTGCGGTTGCCGAACTCCTCGACTAGGTCGCTCAGTACGCGACCACGAATGCTGCTCGGGCTGCCGAGGTCATCGTCGACCATCAGCACACGCAGCCTCAGCTGTTTGTTGGTTCTACCAATCATGAAACCGGCCTCCCTGTGTCCATACACGGAAAACGGGTACGACCGCCCAGGAGGCGACCCAATTGGAACGGATAAACAGTCATTCGGAGCAGCGGCGACAAGCTAGCACCGTGCCATTACGCTTACGTTTCGTCTGAACAAGACAAAAGGCTAGTTCGGCTTTTTTTACTTGCTAACGCTTTTGATTCGCTCATCCGTTTTTAAGACAAACGGTAGGCAACCAAGCTGGAGGCCTCGTTACATGGGGCCTTGGCGCGAAGGCTGAAAACACGCGAGGGGGAATACAGGCGGGATAACACGGGGGCTGCAGTGTGCAACGAGGCTCGCTGCACGCAGCAGCGAGCCCTGCACGCAGAGGGCTTACTCGGCGGAGGCGCTGGCCTTGTAGGCCGCGGCGTCCAGCAGCTTGTCCAGTTCGCTGACATCGCTGGGCTGGAGTTTGAAGAACCAGCTGCCGTACGGATCGCTGTTGACGTTTTCCGGGCTGTCGGCCAGGCCGTCATTGATCGCGATGACTTCACCCGAGACCGGTGCGTAGATGTCCGAAGCGGCTTTCACCGACTCGACAACGCCGGCTTCCTGGCCAGCCGACAGGGTCTTTCCGACTTCCGGCAGTTCGATGAACACTACGTCGCCCAGGGCTTCCTGGGCATGGTCGGAAATACCGACAGTCACGCTGCCATCAGCTTCCAGGCGCGCCCACTCGTGGCTGGCGGCGTAACGCAGATCGGCGGGGATAGAGCTCATGTGTCGTTCCTCATCAGACATGACGGCGACCGCGCCGTCTGGAAAATTTAGCAGGCGTTCGCCGTACCGAAAGCCCTTGATTGAAATCCTGCGAACAGCCGCTCGGCGGCTGATCAGATCAGGGTCTTACCGTGCCGGACAAACGTCGGTTTGACCACCCGCACCGGGTACCATTTACCGCGAATTTCCACTTCGGCCCGCTCGCCGGTCGCTGCTGGCAAGCGTGCCAGGGCAATCGACTTGCCCAGGGTCGGCGAGAAGCTGCCGCTGGTGATCTCGCCCTCGCCCACGCCGTCGACGCGCACTACCTGGTGAGCACGCAGCACGCCGCGCTCCTCCAGCACCAGACCGACCAGCTTCGGCGCGTTGCCTGCAGCGCGTTGCGCTTCCAGCGCCGCACGGCCGACAAAGGCACGCCCGGCTGGCTCCCAGGCCACGGACCAGGCCATGTTGGAGGACAGCGGCGAGACGTTTTCGTCCATGTCCTGGCCGTACAGGTTCATCCCGGCTTCCAGACGCAGGGTATCGCGCGCGCCCAGGCCGATGGGCGAAATGCCTGCACCGACCAATTCATTGAGGAACGCCACGGCCTGGTCGGCCGGCAGCATCAGCTCCAGGCCGTCTTCGCCGGTGTAACCCGTGCGGGCGATGAACCAGTCACCTTCCGGCGCGCCCTGGAACGGCTTGAGTTCGTGGATCAACGCCGCGCGGGCCTGGGTCACCAGTTCCGACACCTTGGTCCGAGCCTGCGGGCCTTGCACGGCGAGCATGGCCAGTTCCTTGCGCTCGTGCAGGTCGACGTCGAAATCGACGCTCTGCAGGCGCATCCAGGCCAGGTCCTTGTCGCGGGTCGCCGCATTCACCACCACGCGGTAGTAGTCATCGACCAGATAGACGATCAGGTCGTCGACCACCCCGCCCTGCTCATTGAGCATGCCGCTGTACAGGGCCTTGCCCGGGCTGTTCAGGCGTTCGACGTCGTTGGCCAGCAGGTGCTGCAGATAGGCCTTTGCATCGCTGCCGGTGACGTCGATGACGGTCATGTGCGACACGTCGAAGACACCGCAATCGCGACGCACCTGGTGGTGCTCCTCGACTTGCGAGCCGTAGTGCAGCGGCATATCCCAACCGCCGAAATCGACCATCTTGGCACCCAATGCGAGGTGCAGGTCGTAGAGAGGTGTGCGCTGTCCCATGGGATCTCCTTCCGGGCTTGGCGAAGCAGCGGACGGTTGCGCAAACCGCTTCAGCCCTCGAAAACAGAGGACTTTCAGGGATTTCACGCACCCGGTCTATATGACTGACCGCGGCGAATGGCGCGCATTGTAGCCGCAAGGTAGGGGCGGGTCATCTGGCCATGGCCGTCGAGCAGCCCGTCAGCCCTCAAACCCGCCAACGCCGCTGCTTTCAGCTTTGTTAGCCAATGCGACGGGCGGAGCGTCGGATCAGCAGGACCACCGGCAACAGGCCGACCAGCACCAGGGTCAGGGCGGGCAACGCCGCGCGGGCCCATTCGCCCTCGCTGGTCATCTCGAAGATGCGCACGGCCAGGGTGTCCCAGCCGAACGGGCGCATCAGCAGGGTGGCGGGCATTTCCTTGAGCACATCGACGAACACCAGCAGCGCCGCCGTCAGCACGCCAGGCACCAGCAACGGCAGGTAGACCCGGAAGAACAACCCGACACCGCCAACGCCCAGGCTGCGCGAGGCCTCAGGCAGCGATGGGCGCACGCGGGCCAGACTGTTTTCCAGCGGCCCGTAGGCCACCGCGAGGAAGCGGATCATGTAGGCCAGCAACAGCGCCGACAGGCTGCCCAGGAGCATCGGCTTGCCGGCGCCGCCCAGCCAGGTGGACAGCGGGATCACCAGCTCACGGTCGAGGTAACTGAACGCCAGCATGATCGCCACGGCCAGCATGGAGCCTGGTAACGCATACCCCAGGTTGGCCACGCCGACGCTGGAACGCATCAGCCGGGTGGGTGTCAGGCGCCGGGCGAACGCCAGCAGCAGCCCCACGCTGACGGTGATCAGCGCTGCCATCGAACCCAGGTAGAGGGTGTGCAGGATCAGCGCCGTGTAGCGCTCGTCCAGATCGAAGCGGCCGCGCTGCCAGAACCACACCAGCAGTTGCAGCACGGGGATGACGAAGGCGCAGGCGAACACCAGGCCGCACCAGCCCGACGCCGCCCACGCCTTGACCCCGGTCAGGTGATACAGCGCCTGACCGCGAGGCCGCTCGTTGACCGGGCGCACGGCGCCGCGCGCGCGTCGCTCGCCGTAGAGCACCAGCATCACCGCGAGCAGCAGCAGGCTGGCTAGCTGGGTGGCGCTGGTCAGGCTGTAGAAGCTGTACCAGGTCTTGTAGATCGCCGTGGTAAAGGTGTCGAAGTTGAACACCGACACCGCCCCGAAATCCGCCAGGGTTTCCATGATCGCCAGTGCCAGGCCGGCGCCAATGGCCGGGCGCGCCACCGGCAGGGCCACCCGCCAGAACGCCTGCCACGGGTTGAGCCCCAGCACGCGCGCAGCTTCCATCAGGCCCTTGCCCTGGGCCAGGAAGGCGTTGCGCGCCAGCAGGTAGACATAGGGGTAGAACACCAGCACCAGCACGGTGATCACCCCACCGGTGGAGCGCACCCGGGGAAAGCGGATACCGCTGCCGAACCACTCGCGCGCCAGGCTCTGCACCGGGCCGGAGAAGTCCAGCAGGCCGACGAAGACGAACGCCAGCACATAGGCAGGAATGGCGAAGGGCAGCATCAGCGCCCAGTCCAGCCAGCGCCGACCGGGGAATTCGCAGAGGCTCGTGAGCCAGGCCAGGCTCACGCCCAGCACGGTCACGCCGATCCCTACGCCCAGCACCAGGGTCACCGTATTGCCGATCAGGCGCGGCATCTGGGTCTGCCACAGGTGCGCCCAGATCTGCCGGTCGATCTCGTGCCAGCTGAACAGCAACACGCTCAACGGCAGCAGCACCAGGGCGGCGACGGCAAATGCCAGGGGGTACCAGCGACGCTGAGCGGGGTGGGCCAACAGTTTTTCCTCGGGGTACTGCGTTGGGTTCTGCCTGAAAAACCGGTAACGGGGTTCGAGCGAAACCCGCTACCGGCTGTCTCTACAACCTGTCAGACGCTCAGATCCCGTCCTGCGCCCGGAGCGTGCGCTCAGCGACATCGGCCTGGCTCTTGCCCTGCCACTTGGGCAGGTAATCCATTTTCCGCGCGCGAATGCTTTCGGCGTTGCTCTGGTACCAGTCTTCGGCTTTCGGACCGATGCTCATCCAGGTGGTCGCCTCGTCCCAGTCGCGGAATTTGTCGGACTTCAGGCTGTTCTCGGCGGCTTCATCGTTGCGTATCGGCAGCAATGAAAACCGTGCCTTCCAGACCCCCATGCGAGGCGTGACCAGGACATGGTATTTCTTGCCGGCATCCAGGTGTGCGCTCAGGAAGTCGGCGTTCTCGCCCACGACCATGAACAGGTGCTCACCCGGCTCGGCGAGGTAACCCACCTTGCTCTTGGCCGACACCACGCCGACGAAGACATCCTGGCCATTCTCGCGCGTGTCGTAGACCGAGGACTGCACGCCGCCACCGAAGGACGACGGTCGCATGAAGACCACCAGTGCTTTGTCCGACGTTGCGACAGGCAGGCTCTGCGCGTCCGGAGTCACCATCAATGACGACTGGCAACCGCTCAGAACCACGAGCGCCAGGGCCAGAATCAGCAAGCCGAGCGGGGAACGTTTGAATCTATTCATTGGAACATCCTTGTAGTGCGTGCTCGAAACAGAGCAACGTGAATGAAAGAGCCGCGGCAGTGGCCGCGGCTCGGAGTGTAACGATTCAGCTCGCCAATCAGTACCAGCCAGCGCGATCCATCAGCATGGTGGCTTCCGCCTGACGCTTGCCGGCCACTTCAGTGGCGATGGAATCCGCCTTGAAGCTGCCCCAGGCCGCGACTTCCTCGGACGGTGCAACCGCCGGGTTGGCCGGGAATTCCTGGTTCACGCCAGCGAAGATGCTCTGCGCTTCAGGGGTGGTCATCCACTCCAGCAGTTTCTGAGCGGCCTCGGCATGCGGCGCATGCCTGGTCACGCCGGCGCCGGCCAGGTTGACGTGCACGCCACGGTCGTTCTGGTTCGGCCAGAAGGGTTTGACCTTCAGGTCCGGCTGCGCCTTGTGCATGCGGCCGTAGTAATAGGTGTTGGTGATACCCACGTCGCACTGGCCGGCATCGATGGCCTGCAGCACGGCGTTGTCATCGGCGAACACGTCGGTGGCCAGGTTGTTCACCCAACCCAGGAGGATTTCTTCGGTCTTCTCCGCCCCATGGGTTTCGATCAGGGTGGCGGTCAGCGACTGGTTATAGACCTTCTTGCTGGTGCGCAGGCACAGGCGGCCTTCCCAGTGTTTGTCGGCCAGGGCTTCGTAGGTGGACAGCTCGGCCGGATCGACGCGCTCGGTGGAATAGAAGATGGTCCGCGCACGCAGCGACAGGCCGGTCCAGCTGTCAGTGCTGGAGCGGTACTGGGGCGGGATATTGGCATCGATCACGGCGGATTTGATCGGCTTGAGCACGCCCTCCTGCTCGGCCTGCCAGAGGTTGCCGGCATCGACAGTGATCAGCAGGTCCGCCGGCGTGTTGGCGCCTTCGGCCTTGAGGCGAGCGATCAGCGGGGCCTCCTTGTCGGTAATGAACTTCACCTGCACGCCAGTCTTGGCGGTGTAGGCATCGAACACCGGCTTGATCAGCTCATCGATACGCGAGGAATACACCACCACTTCGTCGGCGGCCTGGACGGCAGTTGCCAGGGTGCTGAGTGTGAGTGCAGCGAGCAGCGCGTTGCGGGCCTTCATGGGCGGTCTCTCGAATATCGTTAGAAGGGGGTAAATAGTAGTGAATAGCATTTGGCATCACAACGAGGCGCGGCGCCGCAGCACCTCGCCGATGACGACTCTCAGCGTGACGACAGGATGTCAGCCGGCAGCAACAGCGTATCCACCACGGCATCGACGGGCAGGGAGACCACGACCAGAACCGGGCAGACGAGGCTGATCAGGCACATGATGGAGGCTGCGTTACCGCTGCCACTGGGGCCGGGGCGCAGCCCTATCAGGTGAAGGTCGCTGTTGACGCCCTTGTAGGTGTCCACGGCCGGCTCGCCCTCATGCATCCGTCCTACGACGGTGCCACAGCCAGCCATTACCAGGCTCATAGACAAAACCAGCGCGCGCAGAACAACAGGCTTCATTGCAAAAACTCACTCATCCATGATCAAAAGGTGTTGCTCAGGCCCGCGCCAACTCCGGCAGATCGCCCGTCAGGCCGAGGGCCTGACGCACGAACAGGGCTTTGGCTTCCGGCAGGTCATCCACCAGGTTCAGGCCGGCGTTGCGCAGCCAGCGCAGAGGCAGCGGATCGGCCTGGAACAGCCGCTCGAAGCCTTCCATCGCGGCCATCATCGCCAGGTTGTGCGGCATGCGGCGGCGCTCGAAGCGACTCAACACGCGCTCCTCGGACAGCGACTCGCCCCGTTCGTGGGCATGCAGCAGCACATCGGCCAGCACTGCCGCGTCCAGGAAGCCCAGGTTCACGCCCTGCCCCGCCAGCGGGTGGATGGTGTGGGCCGCGTCGCCGATCAGCGCCAGGCCTTCCTCGACATAGCGCTTGGCGTGACGCTGGCGCAGCGGGATGCACAGCCGGCGGTCAGCGTGCAGCACCTTGCCCAGGCGGTGTTCGAAATCGACGCCCAGTGCGGCGCAGAATGCGTCATCGTCCAGGGCCATCAGGTGTTCGGCGCGGGCCGGGGTGGTCGACCAGACGATCGAGCACCAGTGTTCGCCTTCAGCCCCCACCAGCGGCAGGAAGGCCAACGGCCCTTCGTCGGTGAAACGCTGCCAGGCCGTGGCCTTGTGCGGTCGCTCGCAACGCACGCTGGTGACGATCGCGTGGTGCAGGTAATCCCATTCACGGGTGGCGCAGCCGGCCAGGCGCCGAACCGCCGAGTTGGCACCGTCGGCCGCCACCAGCAGCCGCGTGCGCAGCTGGCGCCCGTCGCTGAGGGTCAGCAGCCAGTCGTCGCCACTGCGGCGCAATTGCTCCAGACGGGCATTGGCCAGCAAGCCGATGTCGCTGTCGTGCAGGCGTTCGAGCAGGGCATCCTGCACCACGCGGTTCTCGACGATGTGGCCAAGCGTTTCGGCGTGCACGCTGGCCGCGTTGAAATGAATCTGACCGGTACCGGAGCCGTCCCACACCTGCATTTCGCCGTAGGGGCTGCTGCGCCGCGCGACCACGCCCGGCCATACGTCCAGGCGCTCCAGTACACGCTGGCTGGCGGCCGACAGGGCACTGACCCGGGGCTCGAAGGGGGCCGCATGATCGAAGGGCTCGATGCTGAGCGGCCCGCCATCGAGCACGAGAATGTTCAGCCCGCTGTCCTTCAGTGCCAGGGCCAGGGTACTCCCCACCATGCCCGCACCGACGATGATCAGATCCGCGTCCATCATGCATCCTTCCAGGTGAAGCCGGCGTCCATCACAGAGGCCGGGTGCCAAGCCCCATGGCCTGACGCGCGAACCAGCGTTTGGCTGGCGGCAACAGGTCCAGGCCGAGCAGACCCAGGTTACGCCCGGCTGCCAGCAACGGCTCGCCGGTGCTGAACAGGCGGGTAACCTGATCGGAAAATCCTACGGTCATTTGCTGATCGAGTTGTTGACGCTGGACATAACCTTGCAGCGTGGCGAAGTCGCCCAGCGGCGCCTCGCTGTCCAGCAGCACCTCGGCCAGCGCCAGGGTGTCGCGCAAGGCCAGGTTGTAGCCCTGCCCGGCGATCGGGTGCAGGCTGTGGGCGGCGTTGCCCAATACCACCAGGTTCGGCCGCACCTGCTCGCAGGCCTCGACCAGGGCGAGGGGGTACAGGTGACGCGCGCCGACCTGGCGCAACGCCCCCAGGCGATAACCGAAGGCCAGCTGCAACTCTTCCAGGAACTGGGCTTCGTCGATTTTCAGCAGCCGCTCGGCGTCTGCCGAGTCGCGGGTCCAGACCAGCGCACAGCGGTTGTCCGCCAGGGGCAGCATGGCCATGGGACCATCTTCGGTAAAGCGTTCGAAGGCCTGGCCCCGGTGCGCTTCCTGCGGACTGACGTTGGCGATCAGCGCACTCTGCCCATAAGGCGTGTGCTTGACGCCGATGCCCAGCTGTTCGCGCAGGGTCGAGCGACCGCCATCGGCCAGGATCGCCAGGTCGCAGGTCAGGCTCGATTCGTCGTTCAGGGTCAGCTGGTAACCGTCCGCCAGGGCGTCCAGGCGCACCACTTCGGCCGGGGTGCGCCAGATCACCACGTCACGGTCCAGGGCCTGCCACAGGCACTCGCCGATCCAGGCGTTCTCCACCACGTAACCAAGGGCGGGCACGCCTTCCTGCATGGCATTGAGCCGCGCCGCCGCGAAACGGCCGCGGTCGGAGACATGGATCTGCTGGATCGGTTCGGCACGCTGGGCGATGTGTTGCCACAGGCCGAGCCGCTGGTAGATCTGCTGTGTGCCGTAGGAAAGCGCCGTGGAGCGCGCGTCATAGCTGGGCTGGTAGCCGCCACCGGGGGCGAAGGGCTCGATCAGGCAGATCTGCCACCCTACTTTCCTGGCGTGCTCCTGCAGCGCCAGGGCCAGGCTGGCGCCGACCAGGCCGCCACCGATAATCGCGATATTCACCCGTTGCATGGGGATCAGGCTGCCTCGTTACGTGCCGCGGCCATGAGCGCTTCGATCTCGGCCACGGTTTTCGGTACGCCCGTGGTGAGAATCTCGCAGCCAGTGCGGGTCACGACCACGTCGTCTTCGATGCGCACGCCAATGCCGCGCCACTTCTTCGCCACGTTCTGGTTATCCACGGCGATATAGATGCCTGGCTCCACGGTCATGGCCATGCCGACTTCCAGCACGCGCCATTCGCCACCGACCTTGTAGTCGCCGACATCGTGCACATCCATGCCCAGCCAGTGGCCGGCACGGTGCATGTAGAAGGCTTTGTAGGCTTCGCTGGCGATCAGGGTTTCGACATCGCCTTGCAGCAGACCGAGGTCGACCAGGCCGGCGGTGATCACCCGCACGGTCGCTTCGTGGGCTTCGTTCCAGTGCTTGCCCGGCCCGATGGCCTCGAAAGCGGCTTCCTGGGAAGCCAGCACCAGCTCATAGATGGCTTTCTGTTCCGGCGAAAAACGCCCGCTGACCGGGAAGGTGCGGGTGATATCGCTGGCGTAGCAGTCGATCTCGCAGCCGGCGTCGATCAGCACCAGATCGCCGTCCTTCAGCACCGCGTCGTTTTCACGGTAGTGCAGGATGCAGGCGTTCTTGCCCGCCGCGACGATGGAGCCGTAGGCGGGCATCTTCGCCCCACCCTTGCGGAACTCGTAATCCAGCTCGGCTTCCAGGTGGTACTCGTACAGACCGGCGCGGCTGGCTTCCATGGCCCGGATGTGGGCACGGGCGGAAATGTCGGCGGCGGCACGCATGACCTTCACTTCACCGGCCGACTTGTACAGGCGCATGTCGTGCAGCAGGTGGTCGAGGGCGACGAATTCGTTGGGCGGCGAGGCGCCCTGACGGGCCTTGGAGCGGATCACGTTGATCCATTCCATCAGGTGGCGATCGAATTCCTGGTTGGTGCCCATGGCGTAGTACACGCGCTCACGGCCTTCGATCAGCCCCGGCAGGATGTCGTCGATATCGCCGATGGGGAACGCGTCGTCAGCGCCGTACTGGCTGATCGCCCCGTCCTGCCCGGCCCGCAGACCATCCCACAGTTCACGCTCCGGGTCGCGCTCGCGGCAGAACAACACGTACTCGCCATGCTCGCGGCCGGGAATCAGCGCGATCACCGCTTCCGGCTCCGGGAAGCCGGAGAGGTACTGGAAGTCACTGTCCTGGCGGTAGATGTGCTCGACGTCGCGGTTGCGGATATACACCGGCGCGGCCGGCAGAATGGCGATGCTGTTCGGTTCCATCTGCGCCATCAGCGCCTTGCGCCGACGGGCGTATTCCGACTTGGAGATACTGGTCATGGGCAGATCGGGTCCAGTTCAGGTGCAGGAATGAAGATCAGTGCAGCGACGGTTTGGCAGCCGGCGCAACGGGCTTGGCACACTCGCTGAACAGCAGCAGCGGCGCGACCCGCAGGTACTCCATGACTTCCATGTAATCGTTCTCGCCGTCTTCCGATTCCTCCAGGGCATTCTGCACCTGGGAGATGGCGGAGAGATCCTGCAACACTTCCATGGCTTCGGCGCTGAGCGCGCTGTCGCGGGCAGTCAGGCCGAAACCGCCGAGGAAGCCCTGGCACCATTGGCCCAACGCCACGGCACGCTCGCTCAGCGGCGCGTCGTCGGAGGGCAGCAGCAGAACCACGGTGACGTCATCACCGGACAGCTCGCCCTTGACCATCTCCTGCAGGCCGATCAGGGCCTGGCGGATGTTGTCCTGGGGGGCGCCACCGAGCAGTTCGGCGGCGTCCACCAGCCAGCTATCGGTATCGAAACCGGCGCCAGCGCAGCTGCGACCCAGCAACAGGCCATGCAGCTCGGCAGGGGAAACGGGGTTGGCGCTGCTGGCGAGCAACGCGGCGAAAGCGGTGTACGGGGAGTTGGAAGTCGGCATAGATAACTAGGCGCCAGGCGGCGCAATCACTAGAATAGAGGCCTCGTATCCTAGCACCGGCAGGCGCGGCAAAACCATCCGGGGGTTTGACCCCTTGCATGGAGGCGCCTATACAGTCCGGTCAATCCTTGCCTTAGCGAGAACCCATGGAAGACGCCGATCTGCACGCCCTCACCACCAAGCTGGACCTGCTGATCCAGCGGGTCGAGCAGCTCAAGGCCCAAAACCGACTTCTCCTGGCGAGTGAAAAGTCCTGGCGCGAAGAACGCGCTCATCTGATCGAAAAGAACGAAATGGCTCGGCATAAGGTCGAATCCATGATTTCGCGCCTGAAAGCCCTGGAGCAGGACTCATGACCCAGTCGAACACCGTAAACGTACAGATCCTCGATAAAGAATATTGCATCGCTTGCCCAGCGGACGAACGCGCCAACCTGGAGAGCGCCGCGCGCTACCTGGACGGCAAGATGCGAGAAATCCGCAGCGGCGGCAAAGTCATCGGCGCCGACCGTGTCGCCGTGATGGCCGCCCTCAATATCACCCACGACCTGCTGCACAAACAGCAGAGCGTCGACGTCCAGACGGGCTCCACCCGTGAACAGGTGCGCGAACTGCTGGCCCGGGTGGATCACGCCCTGTCCGATGACCTGGATGGACAACCGGGCTGACCGCAGCGCGTCAGATTCGGTATACTGGCGACCGCTCCCTGAAGTGTGCGCCAGTTGGTGATGTCCCTGAGCCGATACGCACAAACCCGGGGGTTGCCTGTTGAGGCCGGTGTGCATGTCCGCCTGACGGAAAGCCTTAACGCCTCCTGCAACCTCCACCTTGAACTTTCGGGTTCAAGGGCTAAACCGACAGCGGCACGTCGGGGAGTCACTCTTTCCCAGTTCGCCCTTTCCTGAGACGTCCGGTCCTTGCCACCGACCATGCTCGAAACCCGCGACCTTTCCCGCCCTCAGCTGCGTCGCCTGCTGCGACAACGCCGACGCGCGCTCGACAAGCCGGCACAACGCCGAGCCGCCCGCGACCTCTACCGACAATTGGCTCAACACCCGCTGTTTCGCCGCGCTCGGCACATTGCCCTGTATTTGCCCAATGACGGTGAAATCGACCCGAGCCTGCTCCTCCATGCAGCACAGCGCCGCGGCAAAGCCACCTACCTGCCGGTGCTCAACCCCTGGCCACGCACCAGAATGGTTTTCCAGCGCATTGCTCCGAACGAACCAATGCTGCCAAATCGCTTTCGGATCCCCGAGCCGCGTCGTAACGTCGCACGGCAGCGAGACGTGCGCACCCTGGACCTGGTGCTGCTGCCGCTGGTCGGTTTCGATCGTTTCGGTGGGCGAATCGGCATGGGCGGCGGCTTCTATGACCGCAGCCTGAGTTACCGCACTATGCGCAAAAAATGGCACAAGCCGACATTATTGGGCCTGGCGCATGAGTGTCAGCAGGTAGATCGCCTGGCGCTGGCCAGTTGGGATGTGCCGCTCATGGCGACGGTGACGGACAAGGGGTGGTACTGAAGAGAGTCGTGCCGCGGTCCATGCGGCGCCTGGTGCATCACTGGCGGGCCTTACGGCTGCTGGGACACGGTGACCGGAGTCGTACCCGGACGATCCCACTGACTCTGTGTATAGCCCGTGGTAACCACGCCCAGGGTGAACAGAACGACCAATACCCACAATATGTCTGGCTTGCGTTTCATTTGGATGCCTCCCCCTTCAAGGCATTCTTCGCGCGGTGGACCGGCGATTATTTTTATAGGTCATGCGGCGCTGTACGGTTAAAGGCCGGCATTGTCTGCTAGCCAGATTGACCCTGCAATTCCTGGCGCCAAACGGTTATCCGCGGCGCCCATGACCATCGATCCGCTGAGCGGACCGAGCGAATGGAGCAAAGTTCATGCCTAATTGGCTGATGAAATCCGAACCCGACGAACTGTCGATCCACGACCTGCAGCGACTCGGCAAAGCCCGATGGGACGGGGTGCGCAATTACCAGGCGCGCAACTTCGTGCGCAGCATGGCGGAGGACGATCTGTTCTTCTTCTATCACTCCAGTTGCCCGGAACCGGGCGTCGCCGGCATCGCCCGGATCAGCAAGGCCGCCTACGAAGACCCGACCGCGCTGGAGCCCGACAGCCATTACTTCGACGCCAAGGCCAGCGCCGAAAAGAATCCGTGGAGTGCGGTGGACGTGGAGTTTGTCGAAGCCTTCGCCAAGGTCATCCCGCTGGCCGAGCTGAAAGCGCAGAGCGCACTGTCAGGGCTGGCCCTGGTGCAGAAAGGCAGTCGGCTGTCGGTAATGCCGGTGAGCGACGAGGAATGGGCGGTCATCCTCGCCTTGCGTTGAAGCCGGGGCGTGCCCCGGCGGCTGATCAGCGCTGCAGGATCAGGTTGTTGAACAGCAGGTCTTCGACCAGCGGCTTGCCTTCTTCGGCAGTCAGCACCTGCTGCACCTGGGCGAGCGCCTCCTGACGCAGCAATTCCTTCGCATCCGGCGCGCCAAGGCCTTCCTCGGTCTGCTGCGAGAACAGCATCACCAGTTGATTGCGGATCAGCGGCTCGTGGTGTTTGACCCTGGCCTCGACATCCGCACCGGTCACTCGCAGGGACACATCGGCCTTGTAGAACTTGAGCTTGGGGCCGGAACCGAAGTTGCCGACCAGCGCAGGCACCAGGCTGACGTATATGACCTGGGGCGCAGCGGACTTTTCCTCCTCAGAGGAAGAAGCATGCGCCGACACGATCAGCGACAGGCCAAGCAACAGGGCAATCAGGGCTTTTACCGGCATGGGCTCTCCGTACGGTCCGGGATTCACCGCAACCACGGCGAACCATCAAAGCGCCTAGCATAGCCACAGCGGCGCGCTTACCCAAGCCCGACGCTTATGCCGGTGTATCAGGCAGGGGCATGCTCGTTGACCCCCTTTCACCCCCACCTACACTGCTTGGCCATAACCCCCAGAGGATATGCCCCGATGAAAGCCGTGTTGTGCAAAGCCTTCGGCCCCGCCGAAACCCTGGTCCTGGAAGACGTGGCCAGCCCGGAAGCGAAGAAGAACGAAGTGCTGCTCGCGGTGCACGCGGCCGGCGTCAACTTCCCCGACACCCTGATCATCGAGGGCAAGTACCAGTTCAAGCCGCCGTTCCCGTTCTCCCCGGGCGGTGAAGCCGCCGGCGTGGTCACTGCCGTGGGCGAAAAAGTCAGCCACCTGAAAGTCGGCGACCGGGTCATGGCACTCACCGGCTGGGGCAGCTTTGCCGAAGAAGTCGCGGTGCCCGGCTACAACGTCATGCCCATCCCGGCGCACATGGACTTCCCCAGCGCCGCTGCCTTCGGCATGACCTACGGCACCTCGATGCACGCCCTCAAGCAGCGCGCCAACCTGCAGCCCGGCGAAACCCTGCTGGTGCTCGGCGCCTCCGGCGGCGTCGGCCTGGCAGCAGTGGAAATCGGCAAGGCCATGGGCGCCAAGGTGATCGCCGCAGCAAGCAGCGCCGAGAAGCTGGAAGTGGCCAAGGCGGCCGGCGCCGACGAGCTGATCAACTACAGCGAAAGCAACCTCAAGGACGAAGTGAAGCGCCTCACCGGCGGCCAGGGCGCGGACGTGATCTACGATCCGGTCGGTGGTGACCTGTTCGACGCGGCCATCCGCAGCATCGCCTGGAACGGCCGGCTGCTGGTGGTGGGTTTTGCCAGCGGGCGCATTCCGGAGCTGCCGGTCAACCTCACCCTGCTCAAGGGCGCGGCGGTGGTCGGGGTGTTCTGGGGTTCGTTCGCCCAGCGCCAGCCCCAAGACAACGCTGCCAACTTCCAGCAACTGTTTGCCTGGCACGCCGAAGGCAAGCTCAAGCCACTGGTCTCGCAGACCTTCCCCCTGGATCAGGCGGCCGAAGCCATCAACACCCTCGGCCAGCGCAAGGCCGTGGGCAAGGTGGTGGTGCAGGTCCGCTGAGGTTCAGCGGGACGGCAGGATATCCAGGTGTTGCGGGCCGATCTCGGCAGAGCCGGCCAGCAGCAAAGCGAAGTGGATGACGTTTTCCAGCTCGCGGGTATTGCCCGGCCAGCGATGTGCTTCCAGCACCTGCTGCGCCTCCAGACTGATCGCCGGAATGGCGATACCCAGGCGCTGGGCGTGAATGCCGAGAAAGTATTCCGCCAGCGGCAGGATGTCGCCGACCCGCTCGCGCAGGGCGGGAAAGCGCAGCTGCCCATCACATAGATAGGCGTACAGCCGCTCATTGAAGGTGCCCGCCGCCACCGCGCGGCTCAGGTCGATGCTGCTGGCCGCCAGCAGCCGCACGTCCACCGGAATCGCGTTGGACGCGCCGACCCGATACACCTCGCGGGTTTCCAGCGCCGCCAGCAGTTTGACCTGCAAGGCCAGATTCAAGTCGGCGATTTCATCCAGGTACAACGTCCCGCCATTGGCCGAGCCAAACCAGCCGGCTCGGCTGCTGACCGCCCCCGGATACGCACCCGGTGTGTGGCCGAACAATTCGGCCTCGCCCCATTGCGGGCTGATCGCCGCACAACTGACCGACACGAACAGACCGCCCCGCTCGCTTTGCCGGTGGATATGCCGCGCCAGCAGCTCCTTGCCGGTGCCGGTCTCTCCCAACACCAGCAGCGGTTGGGTGCCCGGCGCCAGGGCGTCGGCCTGCTCGCGCAGGCGGCGCGACAAGGGGTCGACGAACACCAGCGCCTTGGCGCGGATGCTCAGCGGGCTGCGTTCGGTATCGGCAAAAGTCAGCGGCGCCTGGTGGGCGACTCCAGGATCGGTCATGGCAATTCTCAGCGGGAAGCGGAAACAGGCAGCAGGCGCGGCAAACGCCGCCCCTGCGAGGGATCAGGCGCGTTGGCGGTGCGTGTGTTCGATGCGGTGCTGCAGGCGATAGAGGTAGGCGAAACCCTGCTCCCAGCGCTGATGGCCGGAAGCAACGTTGATGTGCCCGGCACCGCTGAGAATCGCCACGTCGCTGCCCCAGTCGCGTGCCATCTCGATGGCACGCGCAGCGCTGGCGGCGCTGTCGTTGTCCGAGCCGACCAGTTGGCTGGCGAACGGCAGCAGCGAGGTCGGGATCGGCGCGAAGCCACGCAGCGCCTCCGGGCAGTTGGGGCGCTGCACATCCGCCGGGGCCACCAGCAGGGCACCGCGCACACGGCGCAACAGAGACACCGGCGCCTGCGCTGCCCAGTGCGCCACCGTAACGCAGCCCAGGCTGTGGGCAATAAGGATCGCCGGACGCGGGTCCGCGGCGATGCTACGTTGCAACTCAGCTACCCAGTCCTCGCGGCGCGGCGTCAGCCAGTCGGCCTGCTCGACCCGCGCACTGTTCGGCAGGCTGCGCTGCCAATGGCTTTGCCAATGCTCATCGGCCGAGCCTTGCCAGCCCGGCACGATAAGGTAGCGGATCGATTCACTGCGCATCTGCGAAGTCTCCATAAGGGTGCGTGCTGGGCAGTGTAGGCAGCGCAGTGGAATATCAAAAAGAATAAGAATTCATTTGCTTATTCCACAAATGAAATTCCCTGACCTCTCTTTATAAGCATCCGCCTATATGTTTTTCAGGAATATAAATGTTCTTAAACAGTATTTTTAAGAATATTCAGACTTCCCTAGTATCCGCTCCACGCCCGCCGAAGACCGCACATGAGCGTCATACCCGGGGCATTCCAAGGAGCATAGAAATGACCGCAACCCTGCGAAACCTCGAAGGCCAGGACGAAGCAAGCATCCTGCGCGAGATCCAGAGTGCCCTGCATGGCCTGAAATTCGGTTCGGTGGAAATCACCGTACACAACGGCCAGGTGGTGCAGATCGAGCGCAAGGAAAAATTCCGTTTGCAGCCGCCCACTGGCAAGAACACCTGATCGAAAGACCATCAGCCCGACTGGACAACCGGAGGGCGTGACCATGAAAGCCAGCATCACCATGAACACGCATACCCGGTACTGCTGCTGTTGCCCGCGAATGTGCCGCTGACCGAATCAACGCCCTACTCGCCAACACAAAAAATTTGACTCTATTTAGGAGCTGCATCATGTCCATTCGTCGTTTCGCTCTCGCCGCCATCGCCAGCGCCCTGGTCGCCGGCCCGGTCTCCGCACAGACCCTGCTCAACGTGTCCTACGACCCGACTCGCGAGCTGTATGTCGAATTCAACAAGGCCTTCAACACCCACTGGCAAGCCCAGGGCAACGAAGCACTGACCATTCAGCAATCCCACGGTGGCTCGGGCAAACAGGCCCGTGCGGTGATCGACGGCCTGCAGGCTGACGTAGTGACCCTGGCCCTGTCCGGCGACATCGACGCGATCAACCTGAACCAGGAGCTGATCGACCCGAAATGGCAGACGCGTCTGGCTGACAACAGCACCCCATACACCTCCACCATCGTGTTCCTGGTGCGCAAGGGCAACCCGAAAGGCATCAAGGACTGGAACGACCTGGTCAAGGATGGCGTTGAAGTCATCACCCCGAACCCGAAAACCTCCGGCGGCGCTCGCTGGAACTTCCTCGCCGCCTGGGCCTATGCCCGCGAGAAATTCGGCAGCGAAGAGAAAGCCCTGGAATTCGTGACCGAGCTGTACCGTCACGCGCCGGTTCTGGACACCGGTGCTCGCGGTTCGACCATCAGCTTCGTACAGCGCGGCCTGGGCGACGTGCTGCTGGCCTGGGAAAACGAAGCCTACCTGTCGCTGGCTGAAGAAGGCGGCGATCAACTGGAAATCGTCACCCCGTCGCTGTCCATCCTCGCCGAGCCGCCGGTTGCCGTCGTCGACAAGAACGTCGACCGCAAAGGCACCCGCAAGGTCGCCGAAGCCTACCTGCAGTACCTGTACACCGAAGAAGGCCAGCGCATTGCCGCCAAGCACTTCTACCGTCCGCGTGATGCCAAGGTGGCAGCCGAGTTCAAGGACCAGTTCCAGGACCTGAAACTGGTCACCATCGACAAGGATTTCGGTGGCTGGCAGGACGCTCAGCCGAAGTACTTCGGTGACGGCGCGGTGTTCGATCAGATCTTCACCAAGATCAACCAGTAACAGCGGCTTGATCGCAGAGCCCCCTCACCTTCACGGGTGAGGGGGCTTCTTGGAGCCTGTTCAAAGGCTCGCGAGCAAGGGCCCGGCTTCATAGCCGACAGACCAACTCTCAGCAGACTTTGAACAAGCGCTAGTCGCGGACCTGATCAAAAGGACACAGCATGTCTCGTCGAACCTCCTCGGTCATACCCGGCTTCGGGCTGACTCTGGGCTACACCCTCACCTACCTGGCGCTGATCGTGCTGATTCCGCTGGGTGCCATGTTCCTCTTCTCGTTCCAGCTGTCCGCCGACCAGTGGTGGGCCCTGCTGAACAACCGCCAATTGCAGTTCTCGCTGAAACTGTCGTTCGGTACCGCCCTGGCGGCGGCCCTGCTCAACGGCATTCTCGGCACCGTCATTGCCTGGGTTCTGGTGCGTTACACCTTCCCGGGCCGTCGCATCATCGATGCCATGGTCGACATGCCGTTCGCCCTGCCTACCGCAGTGGCCGGTATCGCCCTGACCGCGCTGTACGCGCCCAACGGCCTGATCGGCTCGATGTTCCCGTTCAAGATCGCCTACACCCCGCTGGGTATCACCCTGGCACTGGTGTTCGTGACCTTGCCGTTCGTGGTTCGGACCCTGCAACCGGTACTGGCCGACATTCCCAAGGAAGTCGAAGAAGCCGCCGCCTGCCTGGGCGCCAAGCCGCTGCAAGTGTTCTGGCACGTGCTGGTACCCAGCCTGCTGCCCGCCTGGATCACCGGGTTCGCCCTGGCGTTTGCCCGTGGCGTCGGCGAATACGGCTCCGTGGTGTTCATCGCTGGCAACATCCCGCTTAAAACCGAGATTCTGCCACTGCTCATTGTTTCCAAGCTGGACCAGTACGACTACCCGGGCGCTACCGCCATCGGGGTGATCATGCTGGTGGTCTCGTTCATCCTGCTGCTGCTGATCAACATCCTGCAGCGCCGCATCCAGCCGCAACTCTGAGGAGCCCGTCATGAGCCTTGCAACCCTTGGCAAGAACACGGCGCGCCCGGTGCGCCGCTCTCCCGGCGCCATTGCCCTGATCGTCGTCGCCTGGGCGGTGTTCGCGGTGATTCTCGTGCTGCCGCTGTACATCGTCGTCACCCAGGGCCTGAGCCGTGGCCTGGAATTCTTCTGGGAGGCGATCCGCGAGCCGGATGCGATTTCCGCCCTGAAGCTGACCTTGCTGGCCACGGCCATTTCGGTGCCGCTGAACCTGGTGTTCGGGGTGGCCGCCGCCTGGTCGGTGACCAAGTTCGAATTCCGCGGCAAGAGCATCCTGGTCACGCTGATCGACATGCCGTTCTCGGTCTCGCCGGTGGTCGCCGGCCTGATCTACGTGCTGCTGTTCGGCGCCCAGAGCAAACTGGCGCCGTACCTGCAGGACCAGAACCTGCAGATCATCTACGCCGTGCCGGGCATCGTCCTGGCGACCATCTTCGTGACCTTCCCCTTCGTGGCGCGCGAACTGATCCCTCTGATGGAGGAACAGGGCACCACCGAAGAAGAGGCCGCACGCCTGCTCGGCGCCAATGGCTGGCAGATGTTCTGGCATGTCACGCTGCCTAACGTAAAATGGGCGCTGATTTACGGCGTGGTGCTCTGCACGGCGCGGGCGATGGGTGAGTTCGGTGCGGTGTCGGTGGTGTCCGGCCACATCCGCGGTTACACCAACACGCTGCCGCTGCACATCGAAATCCTCTACAACGAGTACAACATCGTCGCCGCGTTCAGTGTGGCCATCCTGTTGCTGGTCATGGCCCTGGTCGTGTTGCTGCTTCGCCAGTGGAGCGAAGCGCGCCTGAGCCGGCAGCTCAAGGCAAACAAGGACGATTGAATCATTCCGCCGGCTGCGCCTGACGCAGCCCCCGGTAATACAGATCAGCAGGTAGACCCATGAGTATCGAAGTTCAAGGCATCAACAAGCACTTTGGCCAGTTCAAGGCGCTCAACGACATCAACCTGAACATTAACAGCGGTGAGCTGGTGGCGTTGCTCGGCCCGTCCGGCTGCGGCAAGACCACCCTGCTGCGCATCATCGCCGGCCTGGAAACCCCGGACACCGGCAACATCGTGTTCCACGGCGAAGACGTCTCCGAGCACGACGTGCGCGATCGCAAGGTCGGCTTCGTGTTCCAGCACTACGCCCTGTTCCGCCACATGACCGTGTTCGACAACGTCGCCTTCGGCCTGCGCATGAAGCCGAAAGGCGAGCGCCCGAACGAAAACGTGATCAAGAAGAAGGTCCACGACCTGCTGGATCTCGTGCAGCTCGACTGGCTGTCCGACCGCTACCCGGAGCAGCTGTCCGGTGGCCAGCGCCAGCGTATCGCCCTGGCCCGCGCCCTGGCGGTAGAGCCGAAAGTACTGCTGCTCGACGAACCGTTCGGCGCCCTCGACGCCAAGGTGCGCAAGGAGCTGCGCCGCTGGCTGGCCCGCCTGCACGAAGAAGTGCACCTGACCTCCGTGTTCGTGACCCACGACCAGGAAGAGGCCATGGAAGTGGCCGACCGCATCGTGGTGATGAACAAGGGCGTGGTCGAGCAGATCGGCTCGCCGGCCGAGGTCTACGAGAAGCCGGCCAGCGATTTCGTCTACCACTTCCTCGGTGACGCCAACCGCCTGTACGTCGGCAATGACCACCACGTGCTGTTCCGCCCGCACGAAGTGCACCTGTCGGCCGAGCCGCAGGAGGATCACCAGGCTGCTGAGGTCCGCGACATCCGTCCGCTGGGCGCCATCACCCGGGTGACCCTCAAGGTCGAAGGCCAGGACGAGCTGATCGAGGCCGAAGTGGCCAAGGATCACCTCAGCCTGGACAACCTCAGCCGCGGCGCCACGCTGTACTTCAAACCCAAGGCCGGTCAGCCGATCGTCCAGCCCACCACCCAGGGCTGATTGCGTTTGGTCGAGGGAAGGGCCTGACCGCTCGCGGCTAAAGCCCCTCCCACGCGCCGGTTCGTGTTGTGGGAGGGGCTTCAGCCGCGAGCTTTATCGCTGTTGAGGCCCCTTCTTGCTTCTTTCCACCCGCGACTGCGCTGGGCTCCCGCTACTGCGCAATCGCGCCGATCACCTGCCGCCCCTGAGGCGACACATGCAGCGCCCGCGAACTGTTCGACGGCCGCACCCACCCCGCTTCCTTGCAGCGCACCAGCAACGCCGCGCCAATCGCACCGCCCAGGTGTGGCTTGCGTTCGCTCCAGTCCGGACAGGCACAAGCCAGTTGCCGACGTCGCTGCGCCACCGCAGGCACGTCGATGCCCAGCGCCTGCAAGCCCTGGGTGCCGGCATCGGTGATGCTGACCAACTTGCCGTCCTGCGCCAGCCAGCCGGCTGCGCTCATCCGCTCGAACACGCCCACCGCCAGCTCGCCGGCCAAATGGTCATAACAGGTGCGGGCTTCGCGCATGGCAAGCGGCGTGCCTCGGGAGGCTGGTACTACCCGATTCTTGCGCGGCAACGTGGCGAGCGCCGCACCGGCCAGGGCTTCCACCGCCTGCCCGACTTCAGGACCGGCAAGCGTATAAAAGCGATTGCGGCCATGGCTCTGCTGCACCAGCAGGCCCCCTTCGGTGAGTTTGGCCAGGTGCGCGCTGGTGGACGACGGCGACAGGCCGGCCAGCAACGCCAGCTCTCCCGCTGGGCGCGAACTGCCATCCATCAGCGCCCAGACCATAGCGGCGCGGCCAGGGTCGGCGAGCAGGGCTGCAATGGAGCTGATGCCGGGGCTGTATTCCATAGTTCACTCCGCGACGAAACAGGGTGGTCGGACGCTGACGATACTGGCAGCGAAATCCACCCTGCGCCACCCGAGGAGACGCCCATGCTCGCCGTGATCTTCGAAGTCCAGGCCGGGCCTGACCAACAGCAGGCCTACCTCGACCTCGCCGCCGGACTGACCCCGCTGCTGAACGGTCGCGACGGCTTTATCGGCATCGAACGCTTCCAGAGCCTGACAAATCCGGGCAAGGTGCTGTCCCTGTCGTTCTGGCGCGACGAAGCAGCCATCGCCGCCTGGCGTCAGCAGGAGGCGCACCGCCACGCCCAGGCCGCCGGCCGCAGCCACCTGTTTATCGACTACCGCCTGCGCATCGCCAGCGTGCTGCGCGACTACGGAATGCAGCACCGCCAGCAGGCGCCCCTGGACAGCCTGCTCGTCCACCGCTCGGAGCCCCTTGCATGATCACCTTCGACAGTCTTGCCGCTTACCTGCCACTGATCCTCTTCACCTTCCTGCTCGCGGGCATGGTCAAGGGCGTGGTGGGCCTGGGCCTGCCAACCATCTCGGTCGGCCTGCTCGGCCTGGTGATGACGCCCATGCAGGCGGCGGCGCTGCTGATCGTGCCATCGATGGTGACCAACATCTGGCAACTCGCCGATGGCCGCAGCCCGCTGCCGATGCTGCGGCGTCTGTGGCCGATGCTGGTGGGGATCGTGGTCGGCACGCTGCTGATAGGGTTGCTGGTGCAGAGCAGCGATATGCCCCAGGCCACGCGCTGGCTCGGCGTAGCGTTGCTGGTGTATGCCGTGCTCGGCCTGGCCTCGATCCGCTTTCACGTCGCTCCGACCCACGAGCGTTGGCTGGCGCCGCTGATCGGTGCCATAACGGGAGCGATCACCGCCCTGACCGGGGTATTCGTGATTCCGGCGGTGCCCTACCTGCAGGCCATCGGCCTGGAGAAGGACGACCTGGTGCAGGCCCTCGGCATCTCCTTCACCGTCTCCACCCTGGCCCTGGCGGTAAGTCTGGGGCACAGCGGCGAACTGCTGCAGCCGGCCGTCCTCGGCATGTCGACCCTGGCGCTGCTGCCGGCACTGCTGGGCATGGCCGGCGGCCAGTGGCTGCGCAAGCGCATCAGCCCGGAGCGCTTCAAGCGCTGGTTCTTCATCGGCCTGCTGTTGCTCGGCGCCGACCTCGCCCTGCGCGGTGGTTTCTGAATCAAGGCATGCGGGAGGGCAATCCTCCCGCCTTGCCACACCTCACAGCGCAACCGCACGGGACTGACGCAGGCCGAACCACTGCAGGTCAGCGAGCAGCCCCACCACCACGGCCTGGCCGATGATGAAGACGTAGCCGAACGCATTCGGTGTGACCCAGCCGAGTACCAGCAGCATCACGCTTTCGATCACCCACAGGCCGTTCAGCGTGATCACCGCCCAGACCACCAGGCGATGCAGCTGCGGCTGGCGCGACAGCCAGAACAGCAGGCCGCCCAAGGGCAGCAGGAACAGCCCACTGGCCATCAGCAACATACGCGGCAGGTCGAGAAACCCGACCATCCAGTTGGCATTCAGCACCAGCAACAGGCCAGCGGAAATCCCCAACAGACCGTCGGCCAGCAGGGCATTACGCAGCAGCGGGGAAGGTTGTACGTGGCTCATGACGTTTCTCCAGAGAGCACCGGAAGTGGTGCGTGGCTCCAGAATCGCCCCCGTGCCGAGGTGCGTCGATTACCTGCCAGGTAATGGCCGGCATGACGCCGCCGGACTATCGTGTTGGCCATGAACAACTCCCAGACCGCCGGCTCCCTGTTGCGCCAATGGCGCCAGCGGCGCCGCCTCAGCCAGCTCGACCTCGCCTGCGAGGCCGATATCTCCACGCGCCACCTGAGCTTCGTGGAGACCGGCCGTTCGCACCCCAGCCGCGACATGCTGCTGCACCTGGCCGAGCAACTGGACATCCCGCTGCGCGAGCGCAACCGCCTGCTCGGCGCAGCGGGCTATGCGCCGCTGTACAGCCAGCACGACCTGACCGACGACGCCCTGAGCGCCGCCCGCCAGGCCATCGAGCAACTGCTCAAGGTCCACGAACCCTACCCGGCGATGACCATCGACCGGCACTGGAACCTGCTGGCGGCCAATGCCTCGGTCGGCCCGTTCCTGGCCGGCGTCGCCCCGCACCTGCTGGGCCCGCCACTGAATGTGATGCGCGTGTCGCTGCACCCGGAGGGCCTGGCGCCGCGCATCGTCAACCTGGCGCACTGGCGTGCCCACCTGCTGGCCCGCCTGCGCAACGACATCGCCATCAGCGGCGACGAGCAACTGCAGGCGCTGCTCGATGAACTGCTGACCTACCCAGCCCCCGACGACGCGGAGGAGTACGACCACAACGCCGTGCTCACGCCGCTGCAGTTCCGCACGGACGAGGGCGTGCTCAGCCTGATCGGCACCATCACGGTCTTCGGCACGCCGAATGACGTGACCCTGGCCGAACTGGCCCTGGAAACCTTCTTTCCCGCCGACGCCGCCAGCGCCGAGTACCTGCGCAAACTGGCCGCCTCACAGCTCGCGAGCGAGTGACCGGCGAGCCCGGTCATTCGTTGGCGCTGGTTTTCCGACGAAATCACTCTTTGGGGTAATTTCCCCCGGCGATGGACGCACTACCCTATAGGCAGCGGAAAACCCCGCTCACCTTCCATCCGCACTGCTCACAAGAATAATAAGGAGCACCTCGGAATGCGTTCCAAGCCGTTGTTTCACAAGCTCATTATCTGGACCTTTGGGGTGTTGGCGAGCCTGTCGCCGATAGCGCTCGCCGAGGCGTCGAGCCCCCAGGAGCAGATCCAGGTACACGCCAGCCGCGCCACCAGCAGCCTCATGCTGTTACGGGGCGAGGGCTTCCAGAAGAACCACCAGGAGCGCCTGGAAACCGATCTGCAGGCGCTGGATGCCGCATTGCAGAGCCTGCCCAACGCCGGTGGCGAGCTGAGCACTCGCCACCAGGAGCTTGTTACCCTGCTGCGCCAGGGTGTTTCCTTCGGCCCCAACGAAGACGACGTGCCCTGGAGCTACACCCAGGCCCTGAGCAAAGGCCTGCGCGAATTCCTCCAGGCTGCCCGCGAGCAGCCGCAGAACGACGGCAGCGAGCTGGCGGCCAAGGTCGAATACCTGGCCGTGCAATACCTCAGCCGTTCCTACGTCGGTACCTTCGAGATCGCCCGCGAGCTGCCGGACACCTACCTCGGCCAGGACGAGCGCCTGCTGGTGCCGTCCGTCGACGAGGAGCTGGCTGCCCTGGATGACAAAGCCAACCCCGACGTGGCCAAGCTGAAAGTGCGCTGGGAATACCTGAAAGCCGCGCTGAGCGACATGAACAGCAAGAGCAACACCCTGGAAAGCGTGTCCGGCCGTCCGTTCGCACCGATCACTGTGGACCGTCACAGCCGGTCGCTGACCAGCCAGTGGATGCGTATGGACTGAGGCCCGCCGGGCGGCAGGCCTGAGAAAGGTGGGCGCTCAGCCCACCCTGAGGATCATGCAGTAGCGTTCTTCTCGCGGATGCAGGTCGGGCCGGCACGCTCGACCACCACGTGCTCAACCTCGCGGCGCATACCCAGCAGGAACCCCAGCTCGGCCACCACGAACAGCGGGCCGACGATCAGGCCGGACAGGTCATCGACGAAGGCCGGTTTACGCCCTTCGTAATGGTGACCGACGAACTGGATGATCCAGCCCACCACGAACAGCCCCAGGCCAACGCCCAGCCACTGCGCCGTGGACTGCACGGCCAGCTCGGCGCCGGTCCACACGCTCAGCCACAGCAGCACCGCCATCACCAGGCCGAAACGCAGGTCAAGGCGGAAGTAGAACACGGCCGCCGCCAGGGCCACCAGCGCGGCGGGCGATAGCCACAGGCCGAGCAGCTCGAAGCCGGGACGCGACAGCAGGACGGCCACCGCCAGGAAGATCATCGGGATGCCGACGAAATGGGTAACGATGTTGCGGCGGTCGCGGTGATAGGCCGCGTACTGCGCCAGGTGATCCGTCAGTGTTTTCATTCTTGTTGTCCTCAAATAGGGCAGGCCAGAGGATAATGACGCCAACCGGTAGCGCGGCACTGTCAGCTAGCCGACAAACCCTGGAGCCCCGATGCCCGAACACGCTCTCTACCGCGCCCGCGTGCGCGAAGGCCACTGGTTCAGCGCCCTGCCGGCTAAACTGCAGGAAGCACTGCTGGACGCGGCGCAGGTGCAGCACCTGGAGCCCGGCCAGCGCCTGTTCCGTCGGGGCGACCCGGCCAGCGGGCTGTACGCGGTGGTCGAAGGCGCCATGCGCATCGGCGCGGTAAGCCAGAACGGCAAGGAAGCACTGCTGACCCTGATCGAGCCACCTTACTGGTTCGGCGAAATCTCCCTGTTCGACGGCCAGCCGCGCACCCACGACGCCTTCGCCGAAACCGCCAGCACCCTGCTGCTAGTGCCCCAGGCCAGCCTGCTCGCCCTGCTCGACCGCGAACCGCGCTACTGGCGCGACTTCGCCCTGCTGATGAGCCACAAGCTGCGCCTGGCCTTCAACGCCCTGGAGGAGATGAGCCTGCTGCCCGCCGCACCGCGCCTGGCCCGGCGCCTGCTGCTGATCGCCGACAACTATGGCGAAGGCGAGCCACGGCGCATCATCCACCTGGCCCAGGAGCAATTGGCCCTGATGCTGGCAATCTCCCGGCAGACCACCAACCAGATCCTCAAGGAGCTGGAAGCCCAGGGCATCGTGCGCCTGACCTACGGCGAGATCGAAATCCTCGACCTGCAGCGGTTGCGCGCACACGCCCGGTAGGGTCATGGCGAACTAATGGCCATGCACCCGGTCTATTGCAGCCCTCTACCAGAGCCCGCGAGCCCGATGCCCGACACCACGACCCAACCGCCCCCCAGCACCTCTCTGCCCCTGGTCCTTGCCGGCCCGCTGCTGCGGCGCATGCAAGCGGAGCGCGTGGTGCTGTGGCTGGTGGGTTCCCAGGCGCTGCCGCTGACCCTGCGTCTCGGGGCGGAAGGCGAAGCCAGTCAGGATCACCGCCTGGATGAAAACCAGTGCCAGGTGGTGCAGATCGGTGAACGGGCATTTCTGCACCTGGTCGACCTGACCCTCGACACGCCGCTGCCCTTCGACGTACGCATCGAGTACGACCTGCTGATCGAAACCGGCGAGCAATCTGCCCAGGGCATCGCCGACTGGGCGCCGCACCTGCTCTACGACGGCGCCGAGCGACCGAACTTCGTCCTGCGCGAGCGCATCGATCAGTTGCTGCACGGCTCCTGCCGCAAGCCCCACCACTGCGCGCCGGACGGCCTGCTGTGCGTGGACCGCCTGCTGGCCGAGCCCCACGAGCCGAACAAGCGCCCGAACCTGTTGCTGATGACGGGCGACCAGATCTACGCCGACGACGTTGCCGGGCCGATGCTGCGTGCCATCCACCAGGTCATCGAGGCCGTCGGCCTGTTCGGCGAATGCCTGGAAGGCGCGGTGGTCGACAACAGCGAGGAGCTCTACACACACCCGGCCAGCTACTACCAGCGCGCCGAGCTGCTGCCCGCCCTGGCGACCAACGAGACCCTGCGCGAGAAATTCTTCGGTGGCGTGGAGAAGCCGATCTTCACCAGCAACAGCGCCGACAACCACCTGGTGACCTTCGCCGAGGTCATGGCCATGTACCTGCTGGTCTGGTCGCCGACGCCCTGGACCCTGCTCGACACCGAAATGCCCGAGCTAACGCCGGAGGAAACCGAGCGCTACCAGGACGAGCGCGGACGCGTCGAAGCCTTCCGCAGCGGCCTGGGCCAGGTTGCCCGGGCCCTGGCGCATATCCCGACGCTGATGATCTTCGATGACCACGACGTCACCGACGACTGGAACCTGTCCGCCTCCTGGGAACAGGTCGCCTACGGCCACCCGTTCTCCAAACGCATCATCGGCAATGCCTTGGTCGCTTACCTGCTCTGCCAGGGCTGGGGCAACAACCCCGATGCCTTCGCCGAGCCCTTGCAGACGATCCAGGCCATGATTGCCGGGCGCGATGCCGACAATCACCTGGACGCCAGCGCCCAGGATGCTCTGATCGACGACCTGCAAAGCTTTCACCAGTGGCAGTACGTGCTGCCCACCACGCCGGCCCTGGTGGTGCTCGACACCCGCACCCGGCGCTGGCGCAGCGAACGCAACCTGAAGCGGCCCTCCGGGCTGCTCGACTGGGAAGGGTTGTGCGAATTCCAGCAGGACCTGCTCGACCACCCCAGCGCGATCATCGTCTCGCCGGCGCCGATGTTCGGGGTCAAGCTGATCGAAAGCATCCAGAAAGTCTTCAGCTGGTTCGGCCACCCGTTGATGGTCGACGCGGAAAACTGGATGGCCCACCGCGGCGCGGCGCAGGTGATGCTGAACATCTTCCGCCACTCGCGCACGCCGGGGCATTACGTGATCCTGTCGGGCGACGTGCATTACTCGTTCGTCTACGAAGTGCTGATCCGCCAGCGCAAGGCCCGCCCGCACATCTGGCAGATCACCAGCAGCGGCCTGAAAAACGAATTCCCGCCGCGCCTGCTGGACTGGTTCGACCGTCTCAACCGCTGGCTGTACGCCCCCTGGTCACCGCTCAACTGGCTGACCAAACGCCGCCGCATGCAAGTGGTGCCACGCGTCCCGTCGCGCCGCAAGGCCGGCGAACGCCTGTGGAACGGCGCGGGTGTGGGCCAAGTGTTCTTCAACGACCAGGGCCAACCGTGCGACGTCATCCAGCACAACGCCGACGGCTCCCCGCCCGTGGCCTTCGTCGACGGCCGGGAAGAAGCGCGGGAATTGCAGACACAAGGCCAGACCTGACCACCGGCCGCCAGTCCACCTGGCGCCGCCGTCCCCGTGTAGGAGCGGGCTTGCCCGCGAGCTCCTCACCGAACCGCCGCCACGGTGGGATCCCTTCCGTGGGAGGCGCTTCAGCGGCGATTGTCAAAGGCTCGCGACTAAAGCCCCTCCCACACCGCTATTGCCCACCAGCCCGTAGGGTGGAAAACCGCGAAGCGTTTTCCACCACGACTATCAGCCGCTGCGTACATGACACCGGAGCGCCACCCTGTAGGAGCGGGCTTACCCGCGAGCTCCTCGCCGAACCACCGCCACGATGGAATCCCTTCCGTGGGAGGCGCTTCAGCGGCGATTGCTAAAAGCTCGCGGCTAAAGCCCCTCCCACATCTCTATTGCCCATCAGCCGTAGGGTGGAAAACCGCGAAGCGTTTTCCACCACGACTATCAGCCGCTGCGTACATGACACCGGAGCGCCACCCTGTAGGAGCGGGCTTACCCGCGAGCTCCTCGCCGAACCACCGCCACGATGGAATCCCTTCCGTGGGAGGCGCTTCAGCGGCGATTGTCAAAAGCTCGCGGCTAAAGCCCCTCCCACAACGCGGAGTCTCAGCGCAGCTTTTCCAGCATCTGGTAGTACCACATGCCCGCCGCCAGCATCGGGTTGCCGAACACGTCCCCCATTGGCACCTTGATGTGCTTGCAACCGGCGAAGGTGTCGAACTGCTCCAGAGTGCCAGTCAGGGCGTTGGCCATGATCTCGCCCATGATGTGGGTGGTGGCGATGCCGTGGCCGGAGTAGCCCTGGCAGTACCAGACGTTGTCCGAGAGCTTGCCGAGCTGCGGAATACGGTTGATCACGATGCCCATGGCGCAGCTCCACTGGAAGTCGATCGCCACGCCCTTGAGCTGCGGGAAGGTGCGTTCGATGCCCGGTCGCAGCTCGGCCGCGATGTCCCGGGAATCGCGGCCCGAGTAGTTGCAGCCGCCGCCGAACAGCAGGCGCTTGTCGGCGGTCAGGCGGTAGTAGTCCAGCACGAAGCGGCAGTCGTACACCGCCAGGTCGTGGGGGTTGAGCTGCTCGGCCAACTCGCCCAGCGGCGCGGTGGTGACGATGCCGCCCATGGCCGGGAAGATCATGCCCTTGAGCTTTTTCGCCTCCAGCGTGTGGTACACGTCGCCGGCCAGCAGCACCTGGCGGGCGTTGATCCGGCCCTTTTCGGTGATCACCGCCGGCTGCGCGCCATGCACGATGTCCAGCACCGGCGAGTGCTCGAAGATCAGCGCGCCCAGGCTTTCGGCGGCGCGGGCTTCGCCGATGCACAGGTTGAGCGGGTGCAGGTGCATGTTGCGGGTGTTCTTCAACGCGCCGCTGTAAAGGTCGCTGGCCAGGTGATTGCGCACGCCTTCGCGGTCGAGCAGCGTCACGCTGTCGCCCATGCCACGGCGCTGCGCCTCCTCGTAGCTGTTGGTGAGTTCGGCCATATGCGCCGGTTTCATCGCCGCGTGCAGGTGGCCGTGCTTGAGGTCGCAGTCGATGCTGTAGCGAGCCACGCGGTTCTTGATGATGTCGTGACCGCGCCAGCGCAGGTGCCAGATGAAATCATCGACCTCACTGCCCAGGCGGTTGCGCATCTGCTTGCGCATGGCCTCGTCGCCGGACAGGCTGCCGGTGACCTGGCCGCCGTTGCGCCCGGTGGCGCCCCAGCCAATTTTGTGGGCTTCGACGATGGCCACCTTGAGGCCGCGCTCGGCCAGTTCCACCGCGCTGGCCACCCCGGTGAAGCCGCCTCCGATGATCACCACATCGACACTGACCTCGCCTTGCAGGGTCGGGTAATCGGTTTCCTGGTTGAGGGTGGCGCTGTAGTAGGACGGGCAGCGCTCTGCCGCCGGAATCACTGCCTGGGTGATCGCATTCATGAGGGGGAGTCCTTATCGGCGCGCCCTGCGCACCGTGCGTATTCGGGTGGGGCGCTGGGTGGATAACCGCAACGCGTTATCCACCCAGCGCCACTAAATTCGAGTTAGGCCTGGGTCAGGTACCAGCGCCAGTCCTGCTCGCTGACCTCGGCCATGAACTGTCGGTACTCGGCACGCTTCACCGCCAGGTACACACCCAGGAACGCGCTGCCCAGGGCTTCGCGGGCCCAGCTGGAGCGCTCCAGCGCTTGCAGCGAGGTCAGCCAGTCGGTGGGCAGCAGTTCCTTGGCCTGCTCGTAGCCGTTGCCTTCCACCGGTTCGCCCGGATCGAGGTTGTCGCGGATACCCCGGTAGATGCCGGCGAGGATCGCCGCCGCTGCCAGGTAGGGGTTGGCATCGGCGCCGCAGATGCGGTGTTCGATGTGCCGGGTATTGGCCGGGCCACCGGGCACGCGCAGCGACACGGTGCGGTTATCCACACCCCAGGTCGGCGCCAGCGGCGCGTAGCTGTTGGCCTGGAAGCGTCGGTAGGAGTTGGCGTTGGGGCAGAACAGCAGCAGCGAATCGAGCAGCGAGGCCAGCATGCCGCCCACCGCCTGGCGCAACAGCGGCGTGCCGGCCGGGTCTTCGGCGGCGAACAGGTTGCGGCCCTCGGCATCGGCCAGGCTGACATGCATGTGCATGCCGGTGCCGGCCAGGTGGTCGAAGGGCTTGGCCATGAAGCACGCCTGCATCCCATGCTTGTGCGCCACGCCCTTGACCAGGCGCTTGTAGCGTACCGCCTGGTCCATTGCCAACAGCGCATCGCCGTGCTCCAGGGTGATCTCCACCTGGCCTGGGGCGTATTCGGAAATCGCCGTGCGCGCCGGAATACCCTGGGCCTTGCAGGCCGCGTAGAGGTCCGCCAGGAACGGCTCGATCTGCTCCAACTCACGCAGGCCATAGACCTGGGTCTGCCGCGGGCGCTGGCCATCGGCATCCAGCGCGGGTTGCGGACGACCGGCGGCGTCGCGTTTCTGGTCGAGCAGGTAGAACTCCAGCTCGCAGGCCATGACCGGGTGGTAGCCCTCGGCCTTGAGCTGGTCGATCACCTGGATCAGCACATGCCGCGGGTCGGCCACGGCCGCCGGCATGCCGGATTGCGGGTGCATGCTGACCTGCACCGCGGCCATGGGAATCTGCCGCCAGGGCAGGCGGGTCAGGCTGCCTTCCAGCGGGAAGGCGCGGCAGTCGATATCGCCGACATCCCAGACCAGGCCGGAATCCTCCACGTCATCCCCGCCCATGCTCAGGCCGAGGATGGTGCTGGGCAGCGGGCGACCGCTCTCATACACCGCGAGCAGTTCATCGCGGTGCAGCAGCTTGCCGCGCGGCACACCGTTGGCGTCGAGGATGAACAGCTCGAACATGTCGATATCGGGGTTTTGCGCCAGGAACGCCTGGGCCTGCTCGATGGGGGCGAATTGCATGGGACTCTCGTTAGCGCCGGATGGCGCGCACTGCCCGAAGACGGGCAACAGCTAGCGACGGGCTGCAAGCAGCCGGTGGGATCAGCCAACCACGAGAATAACGTCCGGCGGGCGCGCGTGCCGGCAATGCCAGAGCGCCCAGAACGCGAGGATTTCAGGCAACAGGGAGTTGGTCCGGCTGAGGCCGAAGCAGCTGCGCAAGCGCGAGGGCACATGGGGTGCGTGCCGGAAGAAGTCGTGCAGAAACGAACTCATGCCCGCAGGCTCGCACAGGCGATGCGTTGCATTAAATCCGTCTTTCTACACATTCAGGTTCAGCCTGACTAAACATTGCGACGCCTACTGCTCCGGCTTGTAACCCAGGCGCAGACCGCCCCAGTGCCGGCCGTTGACATGGATCGGCACCGACAGGTCGTGCATCAGCTCGCCGGTATCGCGCATGTAGGTCTGCAGCAGCAACAGCTTCTCGTGGCTGCCGCAGCGAATGCCGGTGCGGTCGTTGAACAGGCGCTTGCTGCGGCTCTTCACCGTATCGATGGCCTTGTCGCCCACCGGTGGGTGGTTGAAGGCGTTGTTGTGGGTCGGCACGTAGCCTTCCGGCGTGGTGGCGATGGCGAACACCAGACCTTCATGGCGGCTCAGCAGCGGCTCCTGCAGGGTCGGCAGGAGCTGGTCGGCGTAACTGTCGAAGCGGGTCTTGTACTTGGCCGGGAAGGTGTTGGGGATGGGCTGGTACTGGCGGTCGAACAGGTCCTGCTGGCTGACCCGCCCGGACTGGATATCCGCCTCGAACTGCGCGGCGATGGCTGCCGCCCCTTCACGCGCCAGGTTGTAGATGCGCTGGTGGTAGTCGTCCAGGCCGACCTCGGCCAGTTGCTCGCTGACGGTTTCCGCCAGGCCGACCAGGCGATCGGCGGCCACGCCCAGTTGCCGGGTCTGGCTTTCGCTGGACAGGGCGTCGGCACGCAGTTGCTCCACCGCGACGAACAGGCTGGCCAGGCGTTCGTGATTGCTGGCCGTGCCGGAACTGATCTGCGCCACCTGCTCTTCAACGTCCACCGCCAGGGTGGCGATGCCCTGCAACTGCTCGCCGGTGTGCTCGACCTGGCGCGCGGCCTGGTCCAGCTCATCGGCCTGGCGCTGGATATGGGCCACCACCGCCGCGCTTTGCTGGCGGATGTCGGCGACCATCTGCCCCACTTCTTCGGTGGCACTGGCGGTGCGTCCGGCCAGGTTGCGCACCTCATCGGCCACCACCGCGAAGCCACGGCCCTGCTCCCCGGCCCGCGCTGCTTCGATGGCGGCGTTGAGCGCCAGCAGGTTGGTCTGGCTGGCGATGGACTGGATCACCTGGGTGACCTGTTCGATCTGCTCGGTACGGGCGCTCAGGCCGTCGATCAACTCGCGGCTGGCGGCAGTCTGTGCGCTGAGCTGCTGCATCGCGGTGATCGCCTGTTGCAGCTCGTGCTGGCCGCTGGCGCTGTTCTGGCGCACGGTCTGCGCCGCCGCCAGGGTCTGCTCGGCGCGCAGGGCGTTGTCCTGTTCGGTGTGGGTGATGGCGTCGGCGCCCTGGCTGATCTGCTCGACCGCGCCAAGCTGCGATTGCAGCTTGCCCGCCAGCTGCTGCACGGCGTGGGACACCTGGGCGGCGGACAGGGCGTTGTGGCAGGTGTGACGCGAGAGGTTCTGGCTCAGGCTGGAAAAGCGACCCTCTTCGGGCGTCGCTTCAGGCGCAGGCTCGTGCTGGCGCTGCCAGGGGCCGAGCCATGGCCACAGGGCCAGCAGCAGGAAGGACGGGATGCTCACGTACCAGGGCATCACCACCTGTTGGTACACCGCCATCAGCGCGGCCAGCCCCAGCGCATGCAGCAGGCACGCCTGGGGGTAGCGGATAAACGCAGAACGCATGACAGACCTCGTTATTCTTATTCTGGCCATCCGGTGGCCAGGTAGGGTCATGGACGTGGCGGCCGTCTGGCGGACCGGCCACGGACTATCGCGTGCAATGTGTCTGACTACTGGATCGGCCTGAGCGGCGCAATCTGAAGGTCCGATCGGATGGTGCCATCGCACGGGGCTGTCCAGCAGCCTTCGCGCGCCTGAGCCGATTCAACCACGGCAGGCCCTGCAGGCGCCATGGCACTTTGGTAGCACGGTCAGCCGGACAGGCTGTGGCGCTGCACGAAACTGCGGTCCAGGTAATCCTTCCAGCGTCCGTAGAACTGCCCGCCGGCGCTCCAGTCGCGCCAGCCGAGCAGCGCACCGCCATCGCCAGTGGCGAGCAGGGCCAGGCGTTGCCGATGAGGACGGTAACTGCGCAGCGGCGCCCCCCGCAGCACCGCGCTCAGGTTGGCCGCGAGCACCGGTGCCTGGCGCTGCGCGTAGGCCATGCTGCGCTGGGCGCCCGGCAGGCTGGCGCAATCGCCTACCGCGAAGAGGTGCCCGTGGGAATGGCTCTGCAGGGTCGGCGCCACCAGCACGAAGCCTTCGCTGTCGCAGCTCAGGCCGCTCTCGGTCAGCCAGGGCAGCGCCTGGCTGCCGGTGGCGAGCAGCAGGCGCGCGGTGCGCCAGACCGGCTCGTCGGCACTGACCAGGCAATCGCCGTCGATCCGGTCCACCGGGCAGTGCTCGCGCACCTGCACCCGGCGCTGGCGCAGGTGGCCCAGGGCGCGCATGCGCAGCCCGGCCGGGTGGCCGTCCAGCAGCGGGCCGGCGCAGAACAGCGTGACCTGCGGCACCTGGCCGGCAATGGCCAGGGCCAGCTCCACGCCAGCCGGGCCGCCACCGAGGATCGCCAGCGGTTGTGGGTCCGCCTGCCAGGCGCGCCAGCCCTGCAGGAAGGTAGCGAACGGTTTGACCGCCAGCACCTGCATACCCTCGCCCGACTGCGGCGGGCAGACGGAACCGGCACCGACGTTCAACGACAGCCAGCTGGCACCGAGGCGGCGGCCGTCATCGAGCAGCACCTGCTGCTCGGCGGCGGACAGCGCCTGCACATTGCCCTGGATCAGCTCGACCTTGGCCGCCCGGCACAGCGGCGCCAGCTCGACCTGGCAATCCGCTGCCGGAAACCGGCCGGCCAGCAGCCCCGGCAGCATGCCCGAGCACCAGGTCTGGGGGGCGGGGCTGAGCAGGGCGATGCGACCGGGCGGCCGCTCGATCAGCGCCCAGCGCCGCAACACCCCGAGGTGAGCATGGCCGGCACCGATCAGCAGCAGGTCGTGGTGGTTCATGAGCGTTCGAGTCCTTCCCGGTACTGGCTGGGCGCCTGCCCGGTCCAGCGTTTGAATGCGCGACTGAAACTGCTGGTGTCGGCGAACCCCAGCAGGTAGGCAATTTCACTGATGCTGCAACGTGGGTCCCGCATGTGCTGCACCGCGAGGCTGTGGCGGGTCTCGCTGAGCAGGCTTTCGTACCCCGTGCCCTCGTCGGCCAGGTGCCGCTGCAGGCTGCGCAGGCTCAGGTGCAGGGTCTGGGCGACGCGCTCGGCCGACGGCTCGCCGTCCGGCAGCTGCGCCGCCAGGCAAGCGCGCACGCGGCTGCTCCAGGTTGCCGGTTGTAGACGCTCGAGACTGCGTTCCAGGGCACGCTCGTTATGCTCGGCCAGCTCCGGGTTGCCGTCGTCCAGGCGCTGCTCGAAGGCCGTGCGGGAAAAACGCAGCAGGTTGTCCTCGGCGCCGAAGTGCACCGGGGCGCGGAACACCGCCTGCCAGGGCTGCGGGTCGGCCGGCGCGGGACGTTGCAGGTGCACCGCCAGCGGCGCGAAATCACGCCCCAGGCGATTGCGGCAACTGCGCACGTAGATCGCGGCGAAGGCATCCAGCGCCTCGGGGGCCGGTACCGGGCTGCCGGGCGGCACGCGAAAGCGGAATTCGTAGGCCTGGGGCGTTTCGTGCAGCACCAGCTCCAGGGCATCGCTGACCACCCGGTGGTAGCGCACGATGCGCTCGAACATCTCGCGCAGGCTGCTGCTGGCGAGCAACGCGTAACCCAGGGCATGGAAGGTGGTGGGGCTGACGAACTGCGAGGTCTTCAGCCCCAGGGCCGGGTCGCCGCTGGCTTCGACCGCCAGTTGCCACAAGCGCGTGGTGCGCGACAGCGGGCAGCGCCCGTTGGGGTCGTCCAGCTGGCTGGGGTCGAGCCCGGCCGCCTGGCACAACGCCGCGCTGTCCAGGCCCAGCGCATCCAGCTGCTTGCGCAGGGCGCGGGTCCAGCTGGCCAGGGTCGTGGGTTCGTCAGTCATGCAGATTGGCGGGTCCGGTCAACAGGTTGGCGTTCAGGGTCAGGCGCTCGTTCGAGCCTGGCGGCACAGTGGCCGCACAGTCAACAAGAGGATGTAGGCATGTCCCATTCCCCCGCAAGTGCCCAGCAACGTGCCGCGATCATTCGCGAACAGGTGATGGCCCATGGCGTCGAGCTGCGCCAGCGCTTCCCGCTGCTCAAGCACCAGGACGCCCTCGGCGCCGGCATCCTGGCCTTCGCCCTGGCCGGCATGATCGGCTCGGCGGCGCTGTACCTCGGCGGGCACCTGGCCTGGTGGGCCTGCCTGCTGCTCAACGCGTTCTTCGCCTCGCTGACCCATGAGCTGGAGCACGACCTGATCCACTCCATGTACTTTCGCAAACAACCGGTGCCGCACAACCTGATGATGGGCCTGGTCTGGCTGGCCCGGCCGAGCACCATCAACCCCTGGGTGCGCCGCCACCTGCACCTCAACCACCACAAGCTCTCCGGCACCGAACAGGACCTGGAGGAGCGCGCCATCACCAACGGCGAGCCCTGGGGCATCGCCCGCCTGCTGATGGTGGGCGACAACATGATGTCCTCGTTCATCCGCTTCCTGCGCGCCAAGACCCGCCAGCACCGCTGGATGATCGTCAGCCGCACGCTGAAGGTCTATGCGCCGCTGGGCCTGTTGAACTGGGGCACCTGGTACGCGTTTCTGGGCTTTCATGCCCTCGATGGCATCGCCAACCTGATGGGGGCGCCCATCGCCTGGTCGGCCACCACCCTGAGCGTGATGAACGCGGTGAACATCGCCGTGGTGGTGCTGGTCGGCCCCAACGTGCTGCGCACCTTCTGCCTGCACTTCATCAGCTCGAACATGCACTATTACGGCGATGTCGAGCCGGGCAACGTGATCCAGCAGACCCAGGTCCTCAACCCCTGGTGGCTGTGGCCGCTGCAGGCGTTCTGCTTCAACTTCGGCAGCAGCCATGCGATCCACCATTTCGTGGTCAAGGAGCCGTTCTACATCCGCCAACTGACCGTGCCCTTCGCCCACCGGGTGATGCGCGAGCACGGCGTGCGTTTCAACGACTTCGGCACCTTCGCCCGGGCCAACCGCTGGACGCAGCGCGAACAGGTCAGCCCCCTGGCGCAACAGTCGAACGCCTGAGCCCGCCGAGCCCTACTCCAGTGCGGTGGGCGGCGCAAGCGGACGATCGGCCAATGACGACTGCTGCCGAGTGAGACCGCCAGCGCAATCACGACTGTCGCGTTCGGCTAGACTGCAGGGGCGCCAGACCGTCCCCGGAGCCCCGGAAAGACAGGGCCTGGCGCCATCGCAGTATGGATTTGGGCGCCAGGATGACTCAGCTGCTACGACATTTCGTGCTCGGCCTGCTCGCCGCCCTCTGGCTGCCGCAGGGGCTGGCCGCTGCCCTGCCGACGCTGCACCTGAGCGCCGAACAGCTGCAGACACCGGTCGCCATCCGCGAAGCCCTGCTGCTGGAAGACCCGCAAGGCCTGCTGACGCCCCTCGAAGCCCTGACCCGCATCCGCGCCGAGGGCGTGCCGAGCGGCGGCCCGCCCAGCATGGGCTATTCCACCAGCGTCTGGTGGGCGGCGCTGAACCTCGAAGCCCCCGCCCTGCAACGCCTGAACCTGCTGATCGCCCACCCCTTCCTGGATGACGTGGAAGTCTGGCTGTACGACCGCGAACACTTCGTGGCTGCGCTCTACAGCGGCGATGACCGGCCCTTCCTGCAGCGCGGCGAACCCTACCCGCAGCTGATGCTGGCCCTGCCCCGCCTAGGCCATGGCCCGCAGACCCTACTGGTACGGGTGCAAAGCGGCTCCTCGATCAGCCTGCCCATGCACCTGGTCAGCGCCGAGCAGAGCAACCTGCTGATCGCCCGCAGCTGGCTGCAGAGCGGTCTGCTGATCGGCGCCCTGCTGGGCATCGCGCTGTTCTACCTGGTCAAGTACAGCACCCTGCGCGAGCCACAACTGGCCTACTACTGCATCACCGTATTCGGCGTGGCGGTGTACAACGCCTCGCTGCACGGCATCAACGCCATGCTGGTGCCGGACTGGCCCGGCTTCACCAGCCTGATGACCAACCTCTCGACGCCAGTGATGCTGATCTTCAGCACGCTGTTCCTCACCAGCGCCCTGAAGCTGCGCCTGGGCCGCCTGCGGCACCTGCGCAACGGGCTGTTCGTGCTGGTGGTGCTGGTGTGCGGCTGGAGCGCCGTGGAGGGCAGCGCCAATGCCTACCGCACCCTCAACGTGCTGATCCTGCTGACCGGCCTGGTGCAGCTGAGCTTCGCCCTGCTCGGCCTCTACCAGCGGCGGCCCTACGCCCTGGGCTACCTGCTGTGCTGGAGCACTGCGCTGGTGTTGATGCTGCTGGTGCCGCTCAGCCGCGCCGGCTACATCCCGCTGCCGCCGGGCTTCAACTACCTGCACGCCTACCTGCCGGCGATCAGCATGCTGCTGTTCGGCGCCCTGCTCGACAAACAGCTGGAGCGGGTGCGCCGCGCCCTGCTGCACAGCCAGGCCCAGGCCATCGGTAACCTGGAGCAGTACCAAGCGCTGTTCCGCAGTGCCAGCGAAGGGATTTTCCGCTGCACCCGCTCCGGCACCCTGCTGGAGGTCAACCCGAGCCTGGCGCGCTTCCTGGAGGCCAGCGAAAGCCCGGACGCACTGGTCGGCACGCCGATCCAGCAACTGCTCGGCGACGATCAGTGGCAGGCCCTGGCCGCCAGCCTGAGCCCCAGCCAGACCGCCGTCAGCCAGGAATGCCAGGTCTTCGACCAGCAGGGCCAGGCGCACTGGATCTACCTGTCGCTGCACCTGCGCATCGCCCAGGACTGCATCGAAGGCATCGTCGTCGACCTCAGCGAACGACGCGCCCTGGAAGAGCGCCTGCAAGTGCTGGCCTCGCGCGATTCGCTGACCGGCCTGCTCAACCGCCGCGAGCTGGAGCGCCTGCTGCAGGACAGCCTCACCGGCAGCAGCAAGCGCCGCTTCAGCCACCTGCTGTGCCTGGACCTGGACCAGTTCAAGCACGTCAACGACCTGTGCGGGCATTCCGCCGGCGACCAGTTGCTGCGCCAGCTCTCCGGCCACCTGCTCAGCCACCTGCCGCGGCACGCCGACCTGGCGCGCATCGGCGGCGACGAGTTCGCCATCCTGCTGCGCGAGGCAGACGATGCCGCCGGCATGCTCCAGGCCGAACACCTGCGCGCCTGCGTCGAGCAATTCGTCTTCACCTGGCAGGGGCGGCCGTTCCGGGTGTACGCCAGCATCGGCCTGCTGGCCCTGGGCGACGGCGTGAGCGATTGGGAAACCGCATTGAACTGGGCCGACAGCGCCAGCCAGCAAGCCAAGCACCAGGGCCGCAATCGGGTGCAGCAGTTCAACCCCGGCGACGGCGCCCTGCTCGAGCACCAGCGCCAGCTGCAGTGGATCACCCGCCTGCGCGAAGCCATCGACCACGCGCACTTCGAGCTGTTCTTCCAGCCGGTGATGCCGCTGCAGAAGCCCGCCGACGGCCTGCACTACGAAGTGCTGCTGCGCTACCACGACCCGCAGAGCGGCAAGTGGGTCAGCCCCGGCGAGTTCCTCAGCGCGGCGGAGCGCTACGGCTTCCTCGGCGCCATCGACCGCTGGGTGATCCAGCAACTGCTGCAGTGGCTGGCCAACAACCCGGAGCACATGGGGCAATTGGCCCAGGTCAACATCAACCTCAGCGCCAGCTCGCTGCTGGACGCCGAGTTCCACCAATTGCTGCACAGCGAGCTGCAACGCCACCGGATACCGGCCAACAAGCTGTGCATCGAAGTCACCGAGATGGTGGCGCTGGGCGAGCTGGGCGTGTCATCGCAGTGGATCAGCCAGCTGCGCGACCAGGGCCTCAAGGTCGCGCTGGACGACTTCGGCAGCGGCTTCGCCTCTTACGCCTACCTGCGTCACCTGCCGCTGGATATCCTGAAGATCGACGGCAGCTTCATCGTCGGCATCGAAAACGACCCGATCAACCAGGCCATGGTCCGCTCCATGCAGCAGATCGCCGAACAGCTCGGCCTGCAGACCGTGGCCGAATTCGTCGAACACCAGACCACCCTCGACTGCCTGCGCGACCTGGGCATCGACTACGCCCAGGGCTACTTCATCGACCGCCCCCAACCCCTGGCCCGACTGGCCGACGACGCCACCACCCCCGCCGAACTCACCAACCCCTAGGGTGGGTTAGGCGCACGAACCACGCACGACGCAACACCGCACGAACCGAATGCGCCGTAACCCACCAGAACGCACCCCGATCCGACGGCCAATGGTGGGTTACGGGGCGCGCCGATTGCGCGGGTACCACCCAATATCACCACGCACCCCTAACCCACCCTACGAAGCCATCCCACCAAACCCGTAGGGTGGGTTAGGCGCACGGGCCGCGCACGACACAACACCGCACGAACCGGATGCGCCATAACCCACCAGAATGCACTCCGGTCCGACGGCCAATGGTGGGTTACGGGGCTCGCCGATTGCGCGGTATCCCCCAAGATCTCCAAGCGCCCCTAACCCACCCTACGAAAGCCCCACCGAACCCGTAGGGTGGGTTAGGCGCACGAACCGCGCACGACGCAACGCCGCACGAATCGAATGCGCCGTAACCCACCACATGCGCCCAATGCGAGACCGCCGACGGGTTATGACAGGCAAAAAAAGACCCGCCGAAGCGGGTCTTTTTATCCGGCTGGAAATCAGGCCAGTTCGTCAAAGCACTCGGCGATGATCGCCAGGCCCTTGTCGAGCAGGGCGTCGTCGGCGGTGATCGGCACCAGCACGCGCAGGACGTTGCCGTAGGTGCCGCACGACAGCAGGATCAGGCCCTTGTCGCGGGCCTTGGCCACCACCTGGCCGACCAGCGCGGCGTACGGCTTGTGGTGATCGCCACCCTGGAACACCTCGACCGCGATCATCGCGCCCAGGGCACGCACATCACCGATCGATTTGTGCTTGGCCTGGATGGCCTTGAGGCCGGTCACCAGGCGCTCGCCGACAGCCTTGCAGCGGTCCAGCAGGTGCTCTTCCTCGAACACCTCCATCACGGCCAGGGCCGCGGCGCAGGACAGCGGGTTACCGGCGTAGGTGCCGCCCAGGCCGCCCGGGGCGATGGCGTCCATGTACTCGGCCTTGCCGCACACACCGGCCAGCGGGAAACCGCCGGCGATGGACTTGGCAAAGGTGGTCAGGTCAGCGACCACGCCCATCTGCTCCATGGCGAAGAAGGTGCCGGTACGGCCGGCGCCAGTCTGCACTTCGTCGGCGATCAGCAGGATGCCGTGCTGGTCGCACAGCGCACGCAGGCGCTGCATGAAGGCCTTCGGCGCCACGTAGAAACCACCCTCGCCCTGCACCGGCTCGATGATGATCGCGGCGATGTCTTTCGGCTCGGCGTCATTCTTGAAGATGCGCTCGATGCTGGCGATGGCGTCATCCACGCTCACGCCATGCAGCTCGCACGGGTACTGGGCGCGGAAGATGCCGCCCGGCATCAGGCCCATGCCGGCGGAGTACGGCACCACCTTGCCGGTCAGGCCCAGGGTCATCATGGTGCGACCATGGTAGCCGCCGGTGAAAGCGATCACCCCGGCGCGGCCGGTGGCGGCGCGGGCAATCTTCACGGCGTTTTCCACCGCTTCCGAGCCGGTGGTCACCAGCAGGGTCTTCTTGTCGAAGTCGCCCGGCACCTTGGCGTTGATCTTCTCGCACAGCTCCACATAGGGCTCATACGCCAGCACCTGGAAGCAGGTGTGGGTCAGCTTGCCCAGCTGCTCCTGCACTGCCGCGATCACCTTCGGGTGCAGGTGGCCGGTGTTGAGCACCGCGATGCCGCCGGCAAAATCTATGAACTCGCGCCCTTCGACGTCCGTCACGGTGGAGTTCTTCGCCGATTCGGCGAAGATCGGGTGGATCTGGCCCACGCCGCGTGGAACGGCAGCGGTGCGGCGTTGCATCAGGGATTCGTTGGTCTTGCTCATGACGTCCTCATTCGCCGCTCATCGGTCGGCGTGGTTCAAGGATTACGTGGCGGGGAGGCAACTACGGCAGCATGCGATGATCGACTGCCCCAGCTTTCCCGGCCACTGCGAGTAACGGTGTGAAACACGCAAAGGGTCAGCGCTCTCGTGCCCTTTGCGTTTGCTGCAATTTCTTACCTGACCTCAGATACCGAGGCAGAGGTACTTGATCTCCAGGTAGTCCTCGATCCCGTACTTGGAACCCTCACGGCCCAGACCCGACGCCTTCACGCCGCCGAACGGTGCCACCTCGTTGGAAATCAGGCCGGTATTGATGCCCACCATCCCGTACTCCAGCGCTTCCGCCACGCGGAACACGCGGCCCAGGTCGCGGGCATAGAAGTAGGAGGCCAGGCCGAACTCGGTGTCGTTGGACATGGCGATCACTTCGGCCTCGTCCTTGAAGCGGAACAGCGGTGCCAGCGGGCCGAAGGTTTCTTCCTTGGCCACCGCAGCGGTCTTCGGCACGTCGATCAGGATGGTCGGCTCGAAGAAGCTGCCGCCCAGCGCGTGGGGCTTGCCGCCGGTGAGCAGCTTGGCACCCTTGCTCAGCGCGTCTTCGATGTGCTCCTGGACCTTGGCCACGGCCTTGTTGTCGATCAGCGGGCCGGTGGTGGTGCCTTCTTCCAGGCCGTTGCCGATCTTCAGCTTGGCGACCGCGTCGGCCAGCTTCTTGGCGAAGGCGTCGTACACGCCATCCTGCACATAGATGCGGTTGGCGCAGACGCAGGTCTGGCCGTTGTTGCGGTACTTGGAAATCAGCGCGCCTTCGACAGCGGCATCCAGGTCGGCATCATCGAACACGATAAAGGGCGCGTTGCCGCCCAGCTCCAGCGACACCTTCTTGATGTCCTTGGCGCACTCGGCCATCAGCTGGCGGCCGATCTCGGTGGAACCGGTGAAGCTCAGCTTGCGCACGATCGGGTTGCTGGTCAGCTCGCCGCCCACTTCACCGGCGCTGCCGGTCACCACGCTGAGCACGCCTTTCGGGATGCCGGCACGGTGCGCCAGCTCGACCAGCGCCAGGGCGGAGAACGGGGTCTGCGAGGCCGGCTTGATGACCATGGTGCAGCCGGCGGCCAGGGCCGGGCCGGCCTTGCGGGTGATCATCGCGGCCGGGAAGTTCCACGGGGTGATCGCGGCGGTCACGCCGATCGGCTGCTTCATCACGATCAGGCGCTTGTCCGGCTGGTGGCCCGGGATCACGTCGCCATACACGCGCTTGGCTTCTTCGGCGAACCACTCGATAAAGGAGGCGGCGTAGGCGATCTCGCCCTTGGCCTCGGCCAGCGGCTTGCCCTGTTCCAGGGTCATCAGGCGGCCGAGGTCGTCCTGGTTTTCCATCAGCAGTTCGAACCAGCGGCGCAGCTTGTTCGCGCGTTCCTTGGCGGTCAGGGCACGCCAGGCCGGCAGGGCGCGGTCGGCGGCTTCGATGGCGCGGCGGGTTTCCGCAGCGCCCATTTTCGGCACGCTGCCGAGGATCTCGCCGGTGGCCGGGTTATTGACCTTGATGGTCTGGCCACTGTCGGCGTCCAACCAGGTGCCGTCGATATACGCCTGCTGACGGAACAGCTGGGTGTCTTTCAATTGCATGGCAGTCTCCTCGATCCGACACCCTGGCGTCGGACAGTTGTCATCAGCCACCGAAGGGCTTGGGAATGGTCATGGTCTGGCGTGCGCAACGCCTGTCAGTACTACGAGCGGGACAATTTGCCCGGAGTTCCGAAGCGAGGCGGGGCGAGCGTTTGAAATCTCAAACGAATCCTAGGGTCGCGAGGGGTAAAGGGCAATACTCCGTTCGAAAAAATTAACGAAACAGCCGTTTGACTGACATTTTTCTGATCACCGGCCCGGTTGCGTCATCCTTTCGTGTGAAATCACGAACAAGCCGGCAGCATGGACGCGCACCAGCGAGATGCGTATGATTGCGCCCCGCAACGCACTCGTAGCTCAGCTGGATAGAGTACTGCCCTCCGAAGGCAGGGGTCGTGGGTTCGAATCCCGCCGAGTGCGCCAGATCGATGTTTCTAGTTGTCTGATGCCTATGAAACACCCACAAAGCCCGCTTAGAGCGGGCTTTGTTGTTTATGGTTGTCTACCGTTGCCTACCCTTAACCTTCCTCCCTGTGTCCTAGGGTGCATCCTCTGGAACTCTTAGAAGAGGGGGCCAGCGAAGCCAACGCCAGTTGGAAAGCCCTGGCCCAGGCACCACGCACTGACCAACGCATGATCAATACCGAGATCGAGCGGAGCACCGAGCCACTGGGCCCAGTGATCGCGGGCGGCTACACGCAAGCCGCGCTGGTGAACTTCGCTCGCCTGGTGCTGGGCGAAGTTATGAAGACCAACCGCAAGGCGCAGACGGTGTTAGTAGCTGTGCCAGCAGCGGTATCGGGGGAGGTAGTAGCAGGCAACCGCGTCGCCCTGAAAAAGCTAGTCCCCATGGCGGCAAGATCCCTGACGAGATCGGTAGCAGGGGTGAGAACTACGGCCCGACAAAAGGGCTCAAGACCGTCTGACCTCCCCCGGCCTCAATGTCCCAGAAAGCCGCCCTGTGCGGCTTTCTTTTTTCACCTGCTTCGGCCTCAAGCATGGGCGTCCCGCTTCACACCGATCAACCCTACCGCCCCTGACCAGCCATCGAGCTGCTGCGGGCGCGCGCAGTCTTCCCCCCTCCACGCCTGCCCGCTAAACCTATGGTTTTCCCTGCCCCCCCCTCACCCGCCTCGCATGTGCATAAGTGTTGGCACCATCGTCGGTTTACTCGCAGATTCGATCCCTGCAAAACCCTGCAGCCTGAGCCGCTGAGAAGCCAGAATTCTTCTAAACGAGCAACGCCACCTTTCGACCCCATGTAGCAACAGATTTGCAGTGCTTAACCGTGCTTAGCGGTGCTAAACCCCGCTTGTTTAGCCGGCCGGGTTTGGTTCTGTTAAGCAGAACAGCAGAATTGGACGAATTATCATCAAGCATCTATAGTGTCGCCCAATTCAACACGAAAGCCCCATTTCAAGCGGCTTACAGGCGGACGAAATGAATGACATCTACACGGATTACGTCCAGCTCGCAAGACTAGCCCTTTCCGGCCGTCAACAGGATGCCCTTATGGTGATCCGACGAGCTACGCGTAAATTTCAAGGGGAACACCCTGAGCTTTCATCGCAGTTGAAAGGACTGCTATCAAAAACAGAGGACAATCCAGCTGACGGCTTGAGAAAAGCAACCCCCACCACCTTTGGTAACAAAGAGACAAGTCCGTCAATGGTCTTTAGCTCTTTTGAGAGCGCTGGAGAGCCTGTCTGGAGCTCGAGCATAGAACATGATCTCTATGAAATTATTGAAGAACGCAAGCGTGTAAGGGAGCTGATGAACGCTGGCATTTCTCCTACTCGTTCGCTGCTTTTCACAGGACCTCCAGGCGTAGGAAAAACTATGTCTGCAAGGTGGCTGGCACAACAACTCGGAAGACCGTTAGTAACTCTAGATTTAGCTGCAGTGATGAGCAGCTACTTAGGCCAAACAGGGAACAACCTAAAAAACGTTCTCAAGGAGCATAGCAATGATGGCTCCGTTCTATTTCTAGACGAGTTTGATGCTGTTGCAAAAAAACGTGATGACGCTGGTGACGTTGGAGAGCTAAAACGGCTAGTCAACGTACTTTTGCAGTCTTTGGATGAATGGCCTGTAGATGGCATGCTAATCGCAGCGACCAATCACCCAGAAATTCTTGACAGAGCTGTATGGCGACGCTTTGACAAAATCATAGAAATACCATTTCCTGACAAACTAGAAATTTCAAAATTCGTATTACCGAAACTTACAAAACTAAACATAAAAAATGCCGAAGAACTATCAACAGCAATCTCTATCATTTTTTCAAACAACTCATTCGCAGATGTTGAAAAATGGCTAACTTCTGCATTTCGGGCATCAATAATTAATTCAACCCCAATAACAGAGATATTATCTGACCGAATTTCAAGGGAAGCGCTGCTGCTGCCTAGCCCCGCAAAACTGGAGCTTGCCTGTAGCCTAATAAAAGCTGGCGTAACCCAACGAAGAGCTTCGGAAATAACGGGCGTAGCCAGAGACACAATCAGAAAGAAAACTGCCAGCAACAAATAAAGGGAACCAGCTGATGGAAAAGAAAAAAAACTTCCTCCTTGGGAAGGGCGAAGCTCTAACCAGAGTTGTGACTAAAAAAAATGGCCCAAGTGAGAAGAACCCCGCCTATTCTTTTTCATCAGCAAAGGAGCGGATTACAACAAAGCTGCGCAACGCATGCACCTACCTGGACAACTTGGAAAGCACTGCGCTGCCAGAGGACAAGGTAATTGCAAACATTGTTATTCACCCAAGATTTATCTCAAAGACAGACTTCCCCAAAGAGCTTCTTAATGAAGTAGGTTTCATCACTGTCGGCGGCACATCCAAATATGTCAAACCAGAACAATGGGGAATAGAAAAACATCCAGAGGGTGCGGTAACAGACACATTGTTCGTTTCCACGACAAGGAAAGCTCTGAGAGGACTCGCAGAAAAAATTAACGGCTGGCAGCCTGACAGTGATGCTCATTTACAGCTACAAGCGATTGAAGATCTCACGATTCCGACTGGCGAATCAAAAGTTAAAGGTCCAGAGTCAAATAATACGAGCGGTCTTTTCGAAGTTGTTCTGCACAGTGGCGCGAATCCCAACGTACTCAATTCATTCTATAACTTTCTAGATCATATTAATGTCGAACCAATAAAGAAAAAAGTCAGATTTTCGTCAGGAATTACATTTATTCCGATTCGTGGAACGAATGTTTCTCTTGAGCAGGTAGGCACCTTTACGTATGTAAGGGCTGTGCGCAGAATGCCAACCCTTCGCACCTTTAAGCCTGGCGCGATTAGAACCCTGTACTCGGGAAGTTCTGCCCTCCCAGATGAGTTAGTTTTAGATAGCGAAGTCCGAGTAGCCATCTTTGACGGCGGCATCCCTCAGGGATCGCCCTTGCTCAAATGGGTTAATTGCTATGAAGGTGAGGGAGTAGGAAACGCAACTATTGACTTACTCCATCATGGGGAGGCAGTGACATCAGCAATACTGTTCGGGCATATCAGCAGCACCGACAACATCCCAATGCCCTACTCCAAGGTTGACCATATACGGGTTATTGATGACGCAACAGGTTTAGATGGTGACTTTGAATTTTACGACGTACTAGATCGAATACTAAATCACCTTGATGGAGTCGAGAAGCCGTACCACTTCGTAAATTTCAGCCTCGGCCCCGACATGTCAGTAGAAGATGATGAAATAAATCGCTGGACCTTTGAACTCGATCTACGATTCGCAAAAAAAGACGTATTAGCAGCCGTTGCCGTCGGAAACACAGGCGAGCTAGATCACGAGCTTAAACTAAATCGAATCCAGCCTCCTGCTGATGGTGTAAACGTTCTATCAGTGGGGGCATGCGACTCCCTGGATAAAATTTGGTCTCGAGCCTCCTACAGCTCAGTAGGTCCAGGTAGAACCCCAGGCATAGCAAAACCAGATGGCGTTTCATTCGGCGGCACAACTCAACAACCATTCGGCGTCGTCTCAAGCTATGCGCATGGAATATCAGGAGTAGAAGGCACAAGTTTCGCGACTCCCTTTGCACTTCGCACATGTGTTGGCGCCCGGGCATTGATTGGCGAGGATATATCTCCGCTGGGGATTCGTGCTCTTTTGATTCATCACTCAGACAGTGGTGACCATAAGAGCCAAGAAGTTGGCTGGGGTCGATTTATTTCCGACCCAGAGGTTCTCTTGGCTTGTGAAGATGACGAAGTGACAATTCTTTACGAGGGACTCCTGCCTCTGAGCAAATATCTCAGGGCCCCAATCCCGCTGCCTGACTCAGTACTAACCGGAAATGTACAGGTAAAAGCAACTCTTGCTATCGCGCCGGAAGTAGATCCTGCATTCGCACACGCCTATACCCGAGCAGGGCTAGAGGTCGTCTTCCGCCCCGACACCACAAAAGTTGCTGAGGATAAAAGCGAAGATTATTCAAACACGGACACTTTTTTCTCTACAGGGAAAATTTACAACAAGTCAGAGCTCCAATTGAGGCAGGACGGACATAAGTGGGAACCATGTCTTAAGGCGTCAAAGACAAAACGCGGCTCGTCTTTAGTCAAGCCTTGTTTTGATCTCTACTATCACAATCGTGATGAAGGCCGTGCGGACAAAGAGGCTCGTCCAATGCCGTATGCGCTTCTGGTAACGCTGAAAGCACCACGAGTCAAGAATCTGTACTCACTTGTGCTGCAAGCCTATGCGGAAATCTTGCTGCCGTTGGAACCTCGAACTCAAGTCCGGATTCCTATCACCACGGCCTAGTGATTTGCTGGAGGGGACGGTTCGCTGCCCCCTCGTCCTCAGCACAGCATGTATCCCTACTTGTATCCCAGCAAAGATAACTAACCAGAAAAAACATATAAAACAGATAGTTACAGTTCATATTCTAAGCACGCCGAGGCGCCAGACATGAAAAGCCCCAGGTGAATGCCTGGGGCTTTTTTCGTTCTCGGGCAGGACGGATCTATCGGGAACCGGCGCTGGCAGCACCTTGCAGCCTTCTCCTACCACCCGTGTCGATTAACGCTGACCTTCTACTCCGGCGATCCGTCTTGCGCCTCCGGCTCCCGAACGCCTACAGTTCGCCCGTCGCTGCCAATTCAGCGGCCGGGTTTGGTCACCTGAGAACATCAAGGCGCATAAGCGCCACCGCATCGGAGTAGGCGCTTTTTTGTGTCTGCTGAACCGATTTATGGTGGCTGTGCGTGGGGCGCATTCGTGCGCGCCGGGTTCCTTGATTCCCGGTTGACCAACCTGCGTACAGCCGCCACCCATTTCGTTTGGTCACGAACGTGGCGGCTTCTCAAATCAAGGAGCCGTACTCATGAAGGATTCATGCAGCCCCACCCCAGCCGGCAACCACAACGCGGCCAGAACCGTCAGCACGCTGTTCCATCCGTGCAATGCCGCCCGGCAACCACTGTTCGCCGTGCAGCCCGGCGTGCCGGTGGCCGATGCGCTGGACAGTGCCTATAGCCTGCTGGATGTGGCCGAGGAGCTGGCCCTTCAGTTGAACCACACCGACGCGCAACGCCGCGAACAGATGGGCCATGCCTGCGCCTGCCTGGTGGAAATGGCCAAGGCCACGGTGCGGGCCTGTGTCGAGGGGATTGGCGAGGCGTCGCGGCGACATTGAGTACGCGGTGAGCGAGCGGCGCCGGGGCAAAGATCGTCCCGGGTGTCGCTTCGCTCGACCCAGGCTACGGGGTACATTGGCTGCGGTCAGGGATGAATGAACCCAGTGAGAACGTCTATACAGCAGGCCAAGGAGTCGGCGACATCATGAAAACCAGGATATCCCTGCTGTTGGTAGCGCTGGCCGTGTCACTGGCCTGGCTGGGCGTCGGCTTCTACAAGACCTACTTTGCCGAAGACAACCGGCTGGTGTTTTTCATCAAAAAGCACCCGACCTTTCAGGTGCGGTTCGAGAATATTTATGCATCGGACCAGGACGACAAACCGCTCGAGCGACTGAACGATGAAGAGCGGCAGGTGGTGATCGCTTATTGCAAATACCGCCTTGGTATTCGCACTGAGCTGAACAGTCAGGCCGAGCTGGAGATGTGCAAGCAGCGCTGATTTCCCAGGGTCAGGTGGGCGCCCTGCGTCCGCCATGACATCGCCAAGCTCGCGGCTGAAGCCGCTCCTACAAGGATCGGCGCCAGGCATCCAGTTCCGCATGCGGCGCGCATACCCTGTAGGAGCGGGCTTGCCCGCGAGCTTTTCGGTCGAACCACTACCTCGATGCTGCCATGAGGCCGCCGAGCTCGCGGCTGAAGCCGCTCCTACAGGGTAGGTGCGCCGCGCGGTCAGTGGCGGCACTCAGCTCCGGGCCTCGACCCACACTACGGATGCAGAAAGCCCGGCATATGCCGGGCTTTTTTGTGCCTGTGGATAACCGCGCCAGCGGGGCTAGCTGTGGATCAATCCCACCACAACGCAACGGCCTGGTGGGTCTGCAGCCAGCGTTGCAGGGCCTTGTGGGCGAAGTGCTTGTCGGCAGGGTCGAGGCCTTGCAGCAGCGCTTGCTGGTCAGGGGTCGGGGTTTTCTGTTCGGCCAGGGCGGCGAAGCTGTCGAGGGTGTCGGGGCAGAATTTGCCGAGGTCCTTGGCCAGTTTGCCGAGGTCGTCGGGCAGGCGGTCGAACTGCACGGTGAGGCGGTCGGTGGCGACATCAAGCACGTGGATGCCGTAGTCCTTGTCCCAGCGCTGCAGCTTTTTGACGATGGCCTCGGTGTTCAGGCCGTGGTTGGCGCCCTGGGTGTAGTGGCGGTAGAGGTCGAGGTACTTGGCCTTGGCACCGCCGTTGAGCGCGGCCTTGGGAATGGGGCTGCGTTCGGCGCCCGGGTGCTGGGCGGCCAGCCAGTCGGCGACCTCGTTGTGGCCGGCATCGCGCGCGTACCAGGCGGCGGTCTGGCAGCTGTCGGGGCCGCTCCAGGCGCGGCACACGTCGGCGCCGTGGCGCACCAGCAATTGCACCATGTCCAGCAGCCCATAATTGGCGGCGCTCATGAGCAGGGTCATGCCGTGCTCGTCGGCCCCTTTGCCTTCGACCGAGGCGCCACGCTGCAGCAGCAGTTCCGCCACGTCGCCGTGACCGTTGAACAGCGCAACGCCCAGGGGGGCGGCGTGCGCTCCCTCCACCGGGCAGCCCTTGTCGAGCAGCGCCTGCACGGCGCGCAGGTCACCGGCGGCGGCCTTGTCTTCCAGTTCGAAGAGTTCGTCACCACGGCGGTCGGCCTTGGCGGCTTCGAGCAGTTTGCGAATCTTGCGGTATTCGGTTTCCACCACGCGGTCCTGGCGGCGCATGAGGCAGGCCAGCCAGGGTGTCAGGCCGTTGCCGTCGGCGAGGTGCGGGTCGGCGCCCAGTTCCAGCAGCAGCTTGACCACCGGTGGATACCCCATGCCGCCGCTGATGGCTTCGGTCAGCGGCGTGCAGCCGTTGTCGTCGAGACCATTCAGGTCGGCGCCGGCGGCGTGACGCTCGCGGATGCCGTCGAGGTCATGCCAGTACAGGCCTTGCAGCACGGATGTGGTCATCAGACGTTCCTTGTTCGGTGAGAAGTGGCAAAGGGCCACGTTATTGTTCCCAACGCAGCACCCATTCTTACCGCAATGACGGGGCGGATTCAGTAGACCACTACACACTAAACGCGACAGATTGTCGTTTGTGCGACAGGGTTTTTCGGGGAGGAATGGCGGGGAAGAGCGGAGGTGAGCGGTTCAAGGCGTGAGGCCTTGAAGCTCGCGGCCGAGGCCGCTCCTACAGGGGATGTAGAAGCGGCTGGAGCGTGAGCGTGTCAGTACAGCTCCTTGTGCACACGGCCGGCGCTTACCAGCTCTTGGACGAAGGCTTCGGCGGCCTCGTCGTCGAGCTTGCCGTGCTGGCTGGCGACGGTAACCAGGGCCTGTTCGATGGCGCTTTCCAGGTTGGCCTTGTTGCCACACAGGTACAGGTGGGCGCCCTGCTCGATCAGCTCCCAGATGTAGGCGCCGTTGTCGACGAGTGCGTCCTGCACGTAGTAGCGCCGGTCGCTGTCACGGGAGAAGGCGGTGAGCACCCGCTCCAGCACACCCCGGGCATGCCAGCCGGCCAGGCGCGGGCGGTACAGGTAGTCGGAGGCGCGGCGGCGGTCGCCGAACACCAGGCAGGTGCGGGCGGTGCTGTTTTCCCGTTCGCGCTGTTCGAGCAGGGCGATCAGCGGGGCGATGCCAGTACCGGTGCCGATCAGCAGCAGCGGGTGCTGCGCGTCCCGGGCCAGGTGGAAGCGCGGGTTGCTGCGCACGAAGACCTGCACCGCTTGGGTGTCGCGGGTCAGGTAGCCGGTGGCCATGCCGGTGCGGTCGCGGCCTTCCAGTGAATAGGCGACCTCGCGGATGCACAGGTCCACGTAGTCTGCATGGTCGTGGGAGGCGATGGAGTAGGCCCGCGGCAGCCGCTCGGGCAGCCACTCGGCCAGCGTTTCCAGGCTGAACTGCTCCGGCGCGCAGAAGTCCGTCAGCACGTCGAAGATGTCCTTACCGTAGAGGTAGCCGTCGAGGTCCTTGCGCGCGCTGACCTTGAGCAGGTCCTTGAGGCTGTCGTTCTGCGAGGCCTTGGCCAGGTCACGCAGGGTCGACTTGCCGATCTGCCGCAGTTCCTTGTGGCGCAGCAGGTCGCTGGGGGCGCTCAGGCCGAACCAGGCATCGATGCGCGCCAGCAGCGCCGGCTCGTTCTCAGCCAACACGTAGAGGTTGTCGCCGGCGCGGTACTTGATACCGCTACCCTTGAGGTCGAGCCGCAACTGGTAGGCGTAGGGCGCGCTGGCGTTGAGTTCGATGCGCGAGAGAATGCGTGCCGGCCAGGCGGCGTTTTCGCCGTAGGCGGTGACTTGCAGGTCCAGGCGCAGACCGGCCTCGGCATCGCCGTTGAGCACGGCTTCAAACGCCGCGCACCAGGTGTCGAAGAAGCCTTCGAAATCGATGTCGGCATCGACCCGATTCATGAAGGGCACGGCCTTTTTCTCCAGCAGGGCCGCGTCCACGGCCTTGGTGAAGCCGCAGAAGGTCGGGTAGGCGGTGTCGCCCAGGCCGAAGATGGCGTAGGGCACTCCCTCCAGGTTGGCGCATGCCGCCATCTGGTCGAGGAAGCGGTCGGCGTTGCCCGGTGGCTCGCCATCACCAAAGGAGCTGGAGACGATCACCAGCCGGTCCCTGGCGCTCAGGGTGTCGAGCGCCAGGCTGTTGAGATCCTGCACGACCACGACGTACGGCTGCACCCAGGACAGGCGGGCGAAAAGCTCCGCCAGCCCGTGTGCATTGCCGGATTCGGAGCCATAAGCGATCACGATGCGTTCGATGGACGCTGGCATGGCTGCTTACCTGTCGTAGTAGTCGTCGAATTGCTCCTTGGAGAACTCCAGGGCTTCGAAGTCGGCCATCAGGTCATTGATGACCCGGCGGATGCTGATGTACTCGACGATGGTGCCCTGCTCGTCGAACACCGGCTGCACGGTGGTATCGACCACGTACAGGCCGCCGTTCTTGCCAACGTTGGGGATCACGCCGGTCCAGATTTCACCTTTCTTGATGGTGTCCCACATCTGCTTGTAGGTGGCCTTGGGCACGGCCGCGTGGCGCACCAGGCTGTGGGGCTGGCCGAGCAGCTCTTCGCGGGTGTAGCCGGTGAGCGTGCAGAACAGGTCGTTGACGTAGGTGATGTTGCCTTGAAGGTCGGTGGTGGAAATCACCATGACGTTCTCCAGGGCCTGCAGGACTTTGCTGTTGATTGCTTGCATCGGTCGGTTCCTAAAGCAGATGAGAAAAGGTGGCCGGCTGGACGATTGGGGTCGCTCGACGCCGACGGGTATCTGCAGTAGGTATTTCAGGAACTGTGCCAACAATAAATATCATTGAAATCAACTACCTATAGATTCATAGTCGCAATGACTCGCACTGAATTCATGTCATGAAGACTAATTCAAAGTCTAAATGACTCGGCAGTCTGCCGCGCCCACAGCGCAACGAAAAAGGCCCCGGGTTCGCACCCGGGGCCTCTTCATTCGTACCTGTCACGCCTGGATTCAGGCGTCTGGCGGCTCACCGCTGAGGATGCTGCTCAGGCCTTCGATCTCGGCGCGCGCGACGGCACGCTGATCGAGCTTGATCCGCGCGGCCTCGGGCAGGTCGGTGTATTGGATGATGCCCCGTTCGACCAGGACGCTGACCACGTCTTCCAATACGCGCACCAGTTCGAGGTCCGAACTGTGCAGGCTGGCCAGCCGCGCGCGCACTTCTTCCTTGGCGTTGAGCCAGGCTTTCAGTTCGTCGCTTTCCACTGCCAGGTTGTCGGTCATGCCGTCGAACGGCTGATACTCGACCCGAAGCAGGCGTCCGTGCTCGTCACGCTGTACATAAACCATGGAATTCCCCCGCCATTGCCCCGTCACGGGGCCGATCGCATCGTTCCTTGAGACCCATACAAACGCAAGATCGTTGCATAGTCTCCTGATGCCTGCACACAGCCCAATAATCGCATAAAGGCACAGTGCCACCATGCTGGCGACATTATGAAGGCATCCGGGGTGTTGCTGTCGACCCCAGCGTGGGCCTTCGGGCTTGGGCGCAGGATAACCCGAACCGCATCCATTCATGATCGGGAGCCTCATCGAACTGTGACCGCGAAAACACTTGGCGCCGTGGTGAAATGCCGCGGGAGCGAGAAACGGCGCGAGCGAGCTGCCGTCACGACAGCAGGCTGACCACCGCAAAACGGGTGAGGTTGGCCTGGGCCAGCACCGTTTGCGACACCACCGAGTAACCGGAGGACTTGCGTCCACGCGCATCGAACACCGAGGAGGCGAAGCCCAGCGCCCACTGCTTTTCGTCCAGGCTTTCCTGGCGGGCGAGGAATTCGCGCACGTCGGCCTGGCGCTGGCTGAGCTGTTCGCGCAGGGCGCCCACGCGGTCCAGGGCCGAGACCACCGAATCGAGCAGCTGGCGCAGTTCGCGGAAGGTGTCCTGGCCCAGCTCGGTAGGAAACTCGAGCAAGCCATCGTCGTGACTGGCCAGCGGCGCGGCGACTTTGCTGAACAGCTTGCCCTCACCCTGGACCCGCAGCTGGCCCTTGATGGTCTGCCAGTCCCCTTCGGGGGCGGAGAATTTCAGGGCGCCGTCCTGGTCCAGTTCGGCGCGCATGCCGGCCTGGCCCAGGCTGCTGTTGAAGCGGCGCAGCACCTGCTCGCTGCTCATGCCGTCATCCAGCACCACGGCCAGCGGCTCGGCCAGGTAGCGCCCGGCGCTGAGCAGCAGGGTTTCCTTGCCCGAGCGCTGGACCGTTTCGATGGACTCCAGGCCCTGCAGGCTGAAGCGGCTGCGCAGCGGCTCGTTGAGGCGCAGCTTGAAGGTGGCGTCCAGCGATTCGCCGGAGCGCTTGGCGCGCTGCTCCAGCAGGCTGTTCACCTGCTGCAGGGAGCGGGCGATGCTCTCGCGCTCGTTGACCGTCTGCGGCGAGCTGATCTGCCGGCTGAGGTTGAGCTTGAGCGCCGACAGCTGGTCCGACAGCTCGCTGAGGTAGCGCTCGGCGGACTGCATGGACGACAGCTGCTGGTTCAGTTGCAGGCTGAAACCCGCGCCCTTGCCCAGCAGGCGCTCGGTGCCGGCGGCCGATTCGCTGGCACGCGGCGGAGTGGCCCGGCGCGGCACGAGGGGCGAATCCGGAAGCTGCGCCTGATCGCGCGCGCGCGGATCGAGAATGGTCGTGACCGGTAGCTGCTTGTCGATCTTCATGGCGCGGCCCCCAGCGACTTACAGCAGGCTGAACAGCGACAGCTCGTTGACCCGGAGGTAGGTCTTCTGGGTCGCCTGCAGCGAGAGCTGGTAGTTGTTGAGGTCGATGGTGGCACCGGCGTAGTCGAGCTTGGACAGCTCGCCGTCGATCTTCTGGTTGACCAGGGAGACCTCCTCGTTGCTGTCGTTGAGCAGGCTCAGGGTGTTCTGCCGGCCGCCCAGTTCGGTGATCGCACCCAGCACGCCGCTGTGGGTGGCATCGAGCTGGTTCAGGGTGTCGGTGATCTGCTGGCGCACGGCAGGATCGGTGGCATCCAGCGCCGGGTCCTTGAGCATGGCGACCAGACCGTGCAGGTCGTTGAGCATGTCCATGTTCGGGCCGAATACTTCCAGGGCGGTGATGTTCTCGGCCACCAGCACGCCGTTGGCCACAGCGGCCTGGCGGTGCTTGGCGTTACCGGTCATCACGTAGGTGTCGGTGCCGGCATCGTAGGTCACCGAGGGCACATCGCTGAGGGTGCCGGAAAACAGGTAGCGGCCTTCTTCGTCACGCACGTTGGCGAAGCTGAGGATGGTCTTCTCGATGTTCTCCAGCTCACCGGCAATGGCCGCCAGGTCTTCGCTGGTGTTCGAACCGTTGGCCGCCCACAGCAACAGGTCGCGCACATTGAGCATGGCGTCCGAGGTGGATTGCAGGTTGGCTTCCTGGGTCGAGAGGTTGCCGGAAACGTTGGCGATGTTGGTGCGGTACTGCTCCAGGCTCGCTTCCTCGCGCTGGATGCGCAGCACCCGCACGCTGGCGATCGGGTCGTCCGAGGGCAGCAGGATGCGTTTGTTCAGCGCCATCTGCTGCATCAGCTTGGCCACCTGCGCAGAGCTGCTGTTCATCGAGTTGTGCATCAGGGCGGTGGTCTGCGCGTTGGTAATCCGCATGGGTCGATTCTCGGCTGGTTAACGGCGCGGCATTCAGAAGGACGCGAGCATCTCGTCGAACAACTGGTTGGCGGTGCTGATGACTTTCATGTTGGCGGTGTAGGCCTGCTGGTAGGTCATCAGGTTGACCGCTTCTTCATCCAGGCTCACGGCGCTGACGCTGTCGCGCTGGGCCTGGGCCTGCTGGGTCACGGCGGTGGCGGACTTGAGGTCGGCCTGGTTCTGCCGGCTGGCGCTGGCGACCTGGCCGAGCATCCCGGCAAAGGCGTCGTTCAGGGTCACCTGGCTGCCATTCACGGTGATGGTCTGGCCCTTGAGCAGCAGCAGTTCCAGCAGCACCTCGTTGTTGCCGCTCTCACCCGCCGCCGAGGACAGCGCCAGCTCTTCCGGCGTGATGTCGTTGAGGGTGAGCATGGCGGTGGTGCTGGTGGCGTTGTAGGTGAGCAGCGGCTGGCCCGGGTTGCCGTTGAGGTCGAAACCGGTGGCCAGGGTGTCGTTGATCATCTGCGCCAGCTGGCCGGCCATGTCGTGCAGGGCGTCCTGGGAGGTGCGCAGGCTGCCGTACTCCACGTCGTACAGGCCACCGAAGGCGCCGCCGAAACCGTCCTGCTTGAGCGGGAAGCTGGTGCCGGCGAAGGACAGTGCGACTTCCTGCTCGCCGGTCGGGGTCTTGGTGATCTGCAGGCGCCCGGCGGTGGCGCCGGCCACCAGCGGCTGGCCGTTGGCCAGGGCGACGCTGAGCGAGCCGTCCGGCACTTCGTTGACCCGCAGCTTGGCGTACTTGCTGAGGTCGTTGACCAGGCTTTCACGGTGGTCGCGCAGGGCCGAGGTGTCGCCGCCGATGGACTGGGCTTCGACGATCTTCTTGTTGAGCAGCGCGATGTTCTCGGTCAGGCCGTTGATCTCGCTGCCCATGGCCGTGCGCTGGTCGTGCAAGGCGTTGATCTGCGCGTCGATGTTGCTGTTCAGGCCGTTGAAGCGCTGGCTGAGGTTGCGCGTCTCGCTGATGATCTGCTGGCGCAGGGCGACCGAACCCGGCGTGGCGCTGGCTTCGCTGAGCGCGGCGAAGAAGCGGTCAAGGCCGACGCTGATGCTCGAGCCGTCGCCGGACATCAGGCCTTCGAGGGAGGTCAGGTACTGCTGCGAGTTGCTGTAGTAGTTCTGCTCGGTGGTGGCACGCCACAGCTGCTGGGTCTGGAAGTCGTTGGAGAGCCGACGGATGCTGGTGACTTCCACACCGCCACCGACGTTCAGCCCGCCCTGGCCCGACAGCGAGCTCATCACCGTGTGCAGGCGGCTGAAACCGGGCGTGTTGACGTTGGCGATGTTCTGCCCGGTGGTGGACAGCGCCACCTGGGCCGCGCGTACGCCGCTGAAAGCGATCTGGTTGAGGGTGCTCACGCGTCAATCTCCTTGCGCTCAATGCGGATCGATTGAGCAAATGCGGCGGAGCGGGATTGATGACCTGCGTCCGCCACCGAATGGGCTGTTCTCTCCGGTAAGGCGACGTAATCGGCCGGTAACTTAAATCGGTGGATCTGTGCCGACAGCGGCGCCTCGGCCGGCAGCGTGCGCGCCGGGGCAGCGGTGTCCAGGCGTTTGCTGGCGGCGCTGCCGAGCACCAGGCCCTGGTCGGCCCCGACCGCGGTGCCGAGCTGGGCCTGGGTCTGCCCCGACAGCGGGCTGACGTCGCCCTGCGGCGGTGACGCCGGCGTTTTATCCACAGGTGCGGCGGAAGCCTGCAGGTCGCTGAGGATCTTGTGGGTGTAGTCGCGGGTTTCCTGGAACGGAATGCGCTGGATCCACGCGCCCACGCTGATCTCGCCACGGCGCGGGTCGCCGTTGCGCTGCAGCCATTCGTCCACCCGGCCGGGGCCGGCGTTGTAGGCAGCCAGGGCCAGGGCATGCTCGCCGTCGTAGCGGTCGAGCATCTTGCCCAGGTAGGCGCTGCCCAGTTGCTTGTTGTAGCTGGCGTCGCTGGTCAGCCGCGCTTCGCTGAACTCCAGGCCCAGCTCGGCGGCCATTTCCCGGGCGGTATCCGGCATCAGTTGCATGATGCCCCGGGCGCCCTTGGGCGACACGGCGTCCACGCGGCCACCGGACTCCTGCTGGATGACCCGGTCGACCAGGGCGATGAACCCTTCCGAGCTGCGCTGCCAGGCGCTGCTCAGGGTGTCGACGCCGCGCTGCCAGGTGTTGCGCAGCGGGTCGAGCAGGCTCGGCGAACGCTCCGGTAGGTCGGCGTTGCGGGCGGCGGCAGCGGCCTGTTCGAAGTCCACCGCCTCGCCGCTGGCACCGGACAGCTGCTTGACCAGCAGGTCGGCGATGCCGGTCTGCTTCTTGCCCGCCAGGGTCTCGGCCAGCACTTCGTCGTAGAAGTCGCGCATGGTGTCCAGCTCGCGGCTGCGCATCGGGTTGTCGGCCGACAGCACGTCGCTGGCCTTGCGCATCTGCTTGAGGATCTGTTGCAGGAACAGCGCCTCGAACTGCTCGGCGGCGACTTCCAGCTGCTCGCGGCGGTTGGGGCCGATGCCGTCGGCGGCGCCGCGGTGGGTGTTCAGGTGCTGGGCGAGGGAAACGATACTCATGGAAGGCCTGCGCTTAGATGACGATCAGCTCGGCGTTGAGGGCGCCGGCCTGTTCCAGGGATTGAAGGATGCTCATGACGTCGTCCGGGGTGGCGCCCAGGCTGTTGACGGTGTTGATGATGCTTTCCAGGCTGGCGCCTTCGGGCCACTTGAACATGCCGTTGGCTTCCTGGGTGACGTCTACGTCGGAGCGCGGCACCACGGCGGTCTGCCCACCGGAGAAGGCCCCGGGCTGGCTGACCTGGGGGTTCTCGCTGATGGTCACGGTCAGGGTGCCATGGGCCACGGCCGCCGCCTTGACTCGCACGCCCTCACCCACCACCACCGTGCCGGTACGGCTGTTGAACACCACCTTGGGCCGCGTGCGGCCTTCTTCCACTTCCACCGCTTCGAGCATGGCCATGAAGCTGATGCGCTGGTTGCTGGACACCGGGGCGCGCAGCGACACCTTGGTCGCGTTGAGCGCGGTGGCGGTGCCGCTGCCGAAGCGCGCGTTGACCGCATCCACCACGCGGCTGGCGGTCTGGAAACTCGGCTGGCGGATGTTGAGCATGACCTCGTCGCGCTCGGAGAAATCACTGGGGATCATCCGCTCCACCGTGGCGCCATTGGGGATGCGGCCACTGTTGGAGGTGTTGATCGCCACACTGGAGCCGCTGCGGCCTTCGGCATTCAGGCCGCCGACCACCAGGGCGCCCTGGGCCAGGGCATAGACTTCACCGTCCACGCCCATCAGCGGGGTCATCAGCAACTGGCCGCCGCGCAGGCTCTTGGCATCACCCAGGGAGGACACCGTGATGTCCACGGTCTGGCCAGGGCTGTAGGACGGCGGGATCTCGGCGGTCACCGTCACGGCCGCGACGTTCTTCAGCTTGGGGTCGACGTTCGGCGGCAGGTTCACGCCGAACTGCTTGATCATATTGGTGACCGACTGACTGGTGAACTTCACCTGGTTCTTGTCACCGGTGCCGTCCAGGCCGACCACCAGGCCGTAGCCGATCAACTGGTTGCCACGGATGCCTTCGATATCCACCAGGTCCATCATCGGCACGGCATGGGCCACGCCCTGGACAATCAGCAGACCGGCGAAGGCGAGAAACGTCGAAAACGGGCGCATGCCGTCACGCTCCACTTACAGGGGAAACAACGAGTGAGTGAAAAAGCGTGTCAGCCAGCCGGCCGAGTTGCTGTCGTTCAGCACCCCGCGTCCGGCATAGGAGATACGCGCGTTGGCGACGTTCTGCGACGACACCTGGTTGTTGCGGGTGATGTCGTCCAGGCGTACCAGCCCGGTGAGGCGGATGTATTCATCACCCTGGTTGAGGCGCAGGGCCTTTTCGCCTTTCACCATCAGGGTGCCGTTGGGCAGCACCTTGTGCACGGTCACGGCGATGGCGCCGCGCAGGGTGTTCTGCTGCGAGCTGCGCGCCGAGCCGTTGAAATCGCGATCGGCCGAGGCCGATGTTTCCAGGTCCGAATAGGTGCTGCCCAGCACCGTGGGCACCGGCACCGACAGGCTCGACGACTTGCCGAAGCTGGTGCCGGCGCTCTTGCTCGACTGGGTGGACTCGTCGAGCACGATGGTCAGGATGTCGCCAACCCGCACCGCGCGCTGATCCCGCAGCAGCGAGCCGCCGTAGCCGGAACGGTACAGGCCGCCGCTGGAGGTCGGCGGCAAGCTGTAGTCCAGCTCCAGCGGCTGGTACTCGCTGGAGTCCTCGTCGGGCAGCATCTCGTTGAAGCTGGCGCAACCCCCGAGCAGCAGCACCAGCAGGAGCGGAAAAAGGCGCGTCATGGCGATCACACGGTCTGGTTGAGGAATTGCAGCATCCCGGAGGAGGCGTCCAGCACCTTGGCGTTGGCCTCGTAGGCGCGCTGGATGGAGATCATGTTGACCATGGCCTCGACCACCTGCACGTTGGAGCCTTCCAGCACGCCCTGCTTGATGGTGCCCAGGCCTTCTTCGCCCGGTACGCCTTCGACCGGCTCGCCGCTGGCCACGGTCTCGCGGTACAGGTTGCCGCCCATGGCTTCGAGGCCGGCCGGATTGACGAAGTTGGCCAGGGTGATCTGCCCCAGCTCCACCGGCACGGTGTCGCCCGGCAGTACGGCGGTGACGATGCCGTCGCTGCCCACGGTGAAGCCACGGCTGCCGGCCGGCACTTCAATGGCCGGCACCAGCGGCAGGCCCTGGGCATTCACCAGCACGCCTTCGGCGTTGGGTTGCAGCTGGCCACTCTCGGTGAAGAAGATTTCACCCGCGGCGGATTCCACCTGGAAGAAGCCCTGGCCGACGATGGCCAGGTCCATGGGCTGCCCGGTGGGCTGCATGGCGCCTTCGGTGAAGATCTTCTGGGTGCCGGCCACACGCACACCGCTGCCGAGCTGGATGCCCGACGGCACGGTGTTGACCAGGTCGGCCTGGGCGCCCGGCTGCAGCTCGATGGAATAGAACAGGTCCTCGAACACCACGCGGTCGCTCTTGAAGCCGGTGGTGTTGACGTTGGCCAGGTTGTTGGCCACGGCCGACATGGCCTTGTCCTGGGCTGCGAGGCCGGTCTTGCTGACCCAAAGTGCAGAACTCATGTGATCGCTCCTCTATGTTCTCGCCCGTAGCCCCTATGTTCCCAGGCAAACGGTTTGCCTCGATCTTGCAGGAGCCAGCTTGCTGGCGATGCTGTTGACCCGCTGATCGCCAGCAAGCTGGCTCCTACAGGTTGTCACCCGCAATCCGGGCTACTTGTCATTAACTGCCGCGAATCATGCGATTACCCGCCTCGGACAAATCCTCGGCAGCTTTCATCATCTTCACCTGCGTTTCGAACAGGCGGTTGAGGCTCATGGTCGCCACCAGTTGGTCGACGGCCGAGACGTTGCTTTCTTCCAGGTGGCCGGCGATCAGCCGCACGTTTTCATCCACCGGCAGGGCTTCGCCGTTGCGGGTGACCAGCAGGCCGGCTTCGTCCTTCACCAGTTCGGCGGCCGGCACGTCGACGCGCTTGATGCGGTCGACCTCGGCCATGACGAAGTCGCCACGCGGCATCACCGAAACCACGCCATCGGAGCCGATGTGGATGCTGTCGTATTCCGGCAGCACGATCGGACCGCCCTCGCCCATCACCGGACGGCCGTTGATGGTCAGGTTCAGCTCGGCGTCCACCTGCATGCTGCCATTGCGGGTGTAGACCTCGCCTTCCGGACCCTGCAGGGCGATCAGGCCGCGGCCGTTGATGGCGAAATCCAGATCACGCCCGGTGGCCATCATGGCGCCGGGCGCCAAGCTCACGCCGTTGCTCTGCACCAGCGCCAGGTGGCGGCTGTCGTAGCCGTAGCCTTCCACCGCCACGGCCTTGGCCTGCTCCAGGTCGGCGCGAAAACCCGGCGTGTTGGCGTTGGCCAGGTTGTTGGCGCGCACCGACAGCGAGGTCATGGTGCGGCTGGCGGCGGTCATCGCGGTGTAGCCCAAACGGTCCATAAATCAGCCTCAGATCGCGCTGAACAGCACTTGGGTGAGTTCTTTGTCGGTGGACAGCACCTTGGTGTTGGCCTGGTAGTTGCGCTGGCTTTCCATCAGGCCGACCAGTTGCTGGGTCAGGTCGACGTTGGAGCTTTCCAGCGCCGCCGCGGCCAGCTCGCCCAGGGCGCCGACACCGGGAACGCCGATCAGCGCCGCGCCGGATTCGGCGGTCTCACTCCAGGCGGTGCCGGTTTCATTCTTCAGGCCGCCGGCGTTGATGAACGAGGCCAAGGCCACCTGGCCCTGGAGCATGCGTTCGCCGTTGCTGTAGTTGGCGTAGACCATGCCGTTCTTCTCGATCGACAGGCCGGTCTGCTCGCCCGCGGCATAGCCCGAGGCGCGGTTGGTGGTGACCACGAAATCCGAGCCGTACTGGCTGCTGCCGGTGTAGTCGATGGCCACGGCCATCGGGTCGACCCCCGCCAGCGGGAAGTTGACCGCCACTGGAGCCAGGGGACCGGTCAGCGCACCGTTGGTGCCGAAGTTCAGGGCCTGCGGGCCACCCACGGCGACGCCGTCGGCGTAGTAGTGGGCAGCCCAGTCGTTGGCGCCAGTCTTGACGAAGTACTGGGTCAGGGTGTGTTCGCGGCCCTGGGAGTCGAAGACCTTGGTGGTGTAGGTCGAGTTGAAGGACTCGGCGTTGGCCGGGTCGAACGGCGCCACGGTCGGCACGGCTTCGTTGGAGTCCAGGTTCATCACGAACGACAGGGTGTCGGTGGCGCGGGCCGGCAGGTTGGCGTTCTGCAGTTGCAGGTCGCCCAGGTTGCCGACCTGCAGGTTGCCGGCGGCGTCCACCGGGTAGCCTTGCAGGCGGCCATTGTTGCCGACGATGAAGTTGTCCTTGTCGGTGTCGAACACACCGGCACGGGTGTAGCTCACGTCGCCATTGCTGCCACGGGTGACGAAGAAACCGCCGCCGGTGATGGCCAGGTCCAGGCTGCGGCCGGTGCCGACCAGCGCGCCGCCCTTGCTGATGCTCTGGGTCAGGCCGAGGACTTCCACGCCCATGGCCTGGCTGTCGGCGTACACACTGCCGAACTCGGTGCGCGAGGACTTGAAGCCGGTGGTGCCGACGTTGGCGATGTTGTTGCTGATGGTGTCCAGCTGGTCGGAAACGGCGTTGAGGCCGGTCAGGGCAATGTTGAAGCTCATGGCGTATTAACCTTTTGAAAGAGAGAGAACGCTCGACTAGAGCAGACCGGCCAGTTTCGACTGACCAAACTCGGTGATCTTGTAGAACGGTACGGAGCCAGCCCCCTTGATCTCCAGGACCGGACCTTCGGCGCTGACCCGGACATTGGTGACCAGGCCTGCCACCTCCACCTGCGGGAATTCGCCGCTGTCGGTGGTGACCTCGACCTTGTAGCGGCCGGGCTCCAGGCCCAGGGCCACGGGATCGATCTCGAAGTCCACGGCACCGGCGACCTGGGCGCCGAGCTGAACCTCTTTCTTCACGCCGTTGCTGTCGGTCAGGGTCAGCACGGTCTTGCCGGCGCTGTGCTCCAGGTTGACCCGGCCGCTGATCTTCTCGTCGCTCAGTTGCAGGCTGTCCACCGCGACCTTCACTTCCTGGCCGACCAGGCCGGCGGCGGTGAGGGTCTGCAGGTTGTCCAGCAGCACCAGGTTGCTTTTGCTCAGGGCCGTCATGTTTTCCATGCTCTTGACCTGAGACATCGCGGAGAACTGGTTGAGGAACTCGGTGCTGTCGACCGGCTTGGTCGGGTCCTGGTTGCGGATCTGCGCGACCATCAGGCTGATGAAGTTGTTCTCCATCTGCGTCGCGTCGCTGACGTTGACGCCCTGACGGACCGTATCGTCGCGACCGTAGGTGTTGGTGCCGGACCCCGTGGAACTGACAGTGCTCATCACGCTTCTCCCAGTTTGAGCAGGCCCTGTTGCATGCCCTTGATACGGTTGAGCACCTCGACGCTGGTCTCGAAGCTGCGGCTGGCGGACATCATGTCGGTCATCTCTTCGATCTCGTTGATGTCGGCGTAGAACACGTAGCCATCGCGGTCGGACAACGGGTTTTCCGGCTCGTAGCGGCGCACCGGCTCACGGCCGGCGGTGACCACATCGAGCACCTGCACATGGGCGCCGCCCATGCCGGCGCCGCGGGTCAGTTGGCCGTTCTCGTAGACGGAGGCGAACACCGGCTTGCGGGCCTCGTAGACATCCTCGGGGCGTGCTGCGGCGGAGTCGGCGTTGGCCAGGTTGCTGGCCACGGTGTTCAGGCGCACGGTCTGTGCGTTCATCGCCGAGCCGGCAATGCGGTAGATGGAATCGAATGACATGGCTTAACGCCCCTCGATGGCTTGTTTAAGGCCACGGAATTTCATGTTGAGAAAGGTCAGGCTGGTCTGGAAATCCATCGAGTTCTTGGAGAACTCCGCTTGTTCCACGCTCAGCTCTACGGTGTTGCCATCCTGCGAAGCCTGGGTCGGCACCCGGTACTGGTAGTCGGGCGAGCGCGTCGTGGCGAAGAACGAATCGAGGCTGCCACCTTCGAGGCGCCGCATTTCCCCGGCGAAGTCCATGTCCCGCGCCTGGAAGCCCGGGGTGTCTTCGTTGGCCAGGTTGGCCGCGAGGATTTCACTGCGCTCGACCCGCAACTCCAGGGCACGCGCATGAACGCCCAACGCCTCATCAATCCGTATACTCATCGCCCACTACCCTTCAGCAAGGTTCAGTCCGGGAGTGCTGGAGCACAAACCATGCCCAACCTGACAAAGGTGGTTAAGCAGTTGATTTCAATGGATTTTGAGACAAAGAAAAACGCACGGAGCGTCGCATTGCTTCCGCATTCGCCGCGCCGCACAGCGCGATGCGGAAGCGTCTTTTCCGCTTTGCGTCCGCCGCGCCTGGTGGTCGGCCTGGTCGCTGCTCTGCTGCCAGGTATTGCTCAGGCCGAGCTCAGCGCCAGCCAACAGATCGACCAGGCTGTGGAACGCCATTTGGCCCAGGCCGTGGCCAGCGAAGCCAAAGCCCAGGGCTGGACGAAAACACGCTTCACCCACACCAGCACCTCGCTGAACAGCACCGCGTCGCTGCCCCCTTGCACCCAGCCGTTGACGGTCAGCCCCAGCGACGCCGGAGCCTCACTGCTGGCACGCCAGCGCCTGGACGTGCGCTGCGCCGATCAACCGGGCTGGGCCGTGGTGGTGAGCAGCCAGGCCAGCGTGTTCCTGCCAGCGGTGTTCAGCAGCCAGGCCATCGAGCGCGGTCAGACTATCGGCGCGTCTCAGCTGACGCTGCAGGAGCTGGAAATCGGCAAGGCGTCGCGGGGCTTCTTTACCGACCTGGACGAGGTCGCCGGCATGGGCGCGAAGCGCCGTATCCGCCCCAACCAGGCCCTCAGCCCCGGCCTGTTGACAACGCCGCTGCTGATCAAGCGCGGCCAGCAGGTCAAGATCATGGCCAGCCACGACGGCATCGAAGCCTCGACCATGGGCGAGGCGCTGGAGAACGGCGGACTGAAGGCCGTGATCCGCGTGCGCAACCTCAGCAGCGGCAAGACCATCGAGGCCAAAGTGCTCGACAAGGGCGTGGTGAGCAGTACGTTTCGTTAGGGGTGTGCCGGTGTTGTGGATGGGCGCGTCCTGTAGGAGCGGCCTTGGCCGCGAGCTCGGCGGTTGTGGGAGCGACATCGGGGTGGCTACGGGAGAAAGCTCGCGGGCAATCGGTATGCCGCCCAGCCGCTCCTACATAGGTAGCGTCGCTGGCGGTGGCGTGGATGAACGCACCCCGTAGGAGCGGCTTCAGCCGCGAACTCGGTGGTTGTGGGGGAACGACATCGGGGTGGCTGCGGGAGAAGAGCTCGCGGGCAAGCCCGCTCCTACACAGATAGCGTCGCCGGTGTTGTGGATGGGCACGTTCCGTAGGGGCGGGAAGACCGGTCGTAGAAAAATTTCAGGCGCCATTTAAGCGGCGGTAAAAGTCTGTCGCCTTACCCTTTCAGCAGGCAATCACAGCCAGCTTTTAATCAAGCTCTCACGCAAAGGGAATACTCAAATGGCTCTGTCTATCCATACCAACTACTCCTCGTTGATCACCCAGACCAACCTGAACAAGACCAACAACGCCCTGTCGAACAACCAGCAGCGTCTGGGCACCGGCCTGCGCATCAACTCCGCTGCCGACGACGCCGCCGGTCTGCAGATCGCTACTCGCCTGAACGCCCAGGCTCGCGGTATGGACGTGGCCATGCGCAACACCAGCGACGCAGTGTCCCTGCTGCAGACCGCTGAAGGCGCGTTCAACGAAATGACCGACATCATGCAGCGCATGAAAGACCTCGCCACCCAGTCCGCCAACGGCACCAACGCCCAGGCTGACCGTGACGCCCTGCAAGCCGAATACGACGAGCTGGGTAAAGAGCTGGCCAACATCATGACCAACACCAGCTACGCAGGCGAAGCCCTGTTCGGCCTCGACGGTGCCACTGGCAAGTTCGGCGCCGGCGCCGTGACCTTCCAGATCGGCGCAACCGCCGCTGAAACCCTGGAGCTGGATGCTTCCACTCAGTCCACCGCACTGGGTACTGCCCTGGACGGCCTGTCCAGCAACTACACCACCCCGGGCACTGCCGGTACCGAAATTGCCGACGCCGCTGGCGCTAACGGCATGATCGACACCATCAACACCGCCCTGGACGACATTGGCGCCCTGCGTGCTCAGTTCGGTGCCAACATCAACCGCCTGAACCACACCGCCAACAACCTGGCCAACATGAAAGACAACACCGAAATGGCCAAGGGCCGCATCATGGACGCCGACTTCGCCAAGGAAAGCGCCAACATGAGCAAGAACTCCATGCTCATGCAGTCGGGCATCTCCATGCTCAAGCAAGCCGGCCAGATGCCAGGCATGGTCATGTCCCTGCTGGGTTGATCCCTCAGGCACCGATCAGGCGCAACGGACTGCGCCACCCGAGAACGCCCCTCCTGGGGCGTTTTTTCGTGCCCGTCTTTCAGCACCGGCGACCGCCTGCGCGCACGCTCGCCACCCCAAGGTGCAAACAACCCTTCAAGTCATTGGCTACGCTTGCCGATAAACGGTGCAACGCGCAATCAACTGTCATCATACAAGGGCACACTTTCGATGATTCATACCGCGCAAAGGTCCGTCCTAGAGGGCTTGGCAGTGATATCGGATGGGCGCCATACGCTTGCCGTTTCCTATCGGAATTCGAGCCTTTGAGCAGGGCGGTGCCAGCCAAAGTCCGATGGCACAAGACTTGCGACGGTTTTTTTCTGACGCCAGAATGCCGCCAACCCAGGAACGCCCGGTACATTCCCCCGATGGATGCATCCTCATCGTCATGGAACGCATGAATACACTGACCGAGAACCACGCTGCGGATGCCGGGGCTACGCTCTCCTGCCTGATCATCAGGACCGGTCGTGCGGACTGCCACGCACACTTCTACCCGGCGCTCTACCAGTTGCTGCTGATCCGCGACGGCACCGAGGAAAAGATCGATCTGGGGTTCTCCGGCAGCCGCCTGCTCGAACGCCTGCTGCAGGCCCCTGGGGAAGTGGTGGCGCGGGAAGAACTGATGAGCCACGCCTGGTCCGATCGCGTGGTTGGCCAGGGCAGCCTCAACCAGCAGATCTACACCCTGCGCCAGGTGCTGGCCGACGAGAAGAACCGCGAGATCATCCAGACCCTGCCGCGCCGCGGCTACATGTTCAACCCCAACTTCCTCGCCACGCCAACCGTGGTCGACGCCCCGCCGGTACCCCGCGAGCCGCCCGTCGAGGTCGAGGAGCCCGCACCGGTCATCCACCTCGACCCGCCGCAAACCACACGCAACCAGCGCAGCCTGCTGATCGCCCTGCCCATCAGCCTGGCACTGATCGGCGGTGCGGCACTGATCTACCTGTTCACCTCCAACAGCCCGTCGAAGCTGCTCAGCAATCAGCTGAAGATCGGCCAGGCCACGATCATCTACATCGACCGCGACGAGCAGCAATTGCAGCAACTGACCCATGCCACCCAGCCCCTGGCCAAGCGCATGGCTGCCATGGCGGGCAAACCCACCGACCTGATCTTCGGCATGGCGTCCGATTACTACGAAGTGCTGTGCGTGGCCGGTGAAGACCGCGTGCGCTCGCTGATGCTGCATGAAAGCCAGCTGGAACGAATCGCCGATGCCCAACTCCAGGCGTGTTTGCCATGAAGGCCCTTGATCGCGTCAGCCGCCGCTGCCTGCTGGTCGTCATCGGTGCGGTGCTGGCCCTGCTGCTGGGCAGCCTGGTGCTGTGGTTCAACTACACCTCCAGCAGCGAGCTGGACGGGCGCTACAGCTCCAGCGGGCAGATGCAGCTGAGCAGCGGCGAGGTCATCGATGTGTCGCACACCGTCCAGTTCCGCAACGGCCGCTTCTACGCCATGACGCGCCAGGGCGGCGCCATCCTGGAAACCTCGGGCAGCATCGAGTACGGCTTTCTCGGCCATTACCGCCTGCGGGTCGAGGAAGGCGATGTCACCGGCCTGGCCGGGGATACCGACAACGAGCTGGTATTCAACCTGATGTACGGCCGCCACAAGGGCTCGACCATCAACCTGGTGCCGTTCCGCACCTGTCTGTACGGGCAGGAGACCCGCCAGGTCTACTGCGCCGCCAAGCCGCAGAGCCCGCTCTGAGTCAGAGCGCGCCCTGCTTCGGCGCCGGTTCCGGCGGTGCGACGAATTCGGTGCCGCTCTGCGAGTAGTGCGCCTGGGCGTACCCTTCCCCGAACAGCTCCCGATACAGCCTCTCCGCCTTGCTGGTCAGCAGCAGGATTTCGATGCGCCGGTTGGCACCGTTCTCCGGCTCATCCGGGCGCAGCGGCATGACATCGGCCTGGGCTGCCACCTGCAGGATGCCCGCGGCCGGCAGCCCGCCATCGACCATCACGTTGCGCGCCCGCAGGGCGCGGTCTCCCGAAAGGTTCCAGTTGTTGTAACCGGCCTGCTGGCGGTACTGGGTGGAATCGGTATGGCCGCTGATGATCAGCTTGTTGTCGACCTTGGCCAGCACCCCGGACAGCCCGGTGAGCAGGCGCTGGAAATGCGGGTTGAGCACCGCGCTGCCGCGCTGGAACATGAAGCGCTGCTGGTCATCCTTGATCAGCACGCGCAGCCCCTGGGGTACCACCTGCACTTCGATGTTGGCCAGGGCATCGACCTCTTCGGCCAGGGCTTCCATCAGCTCGGCCAGCTCCTGCATTTCCGCCGGCGAGCCATAGTGCTTGCGACCATCGGCCGCGGTCGGCTTGCCGTCCTGGGGCTTGTCGGCGTCGTTGGCCGGGTCGACCTCGCGGCTCACCGTGACCGGCATGCCATCCAGGTCCAGCGGCGTGCGGCTGGTGCCGTCGAACACCCCGGCGCCGCCGTCCACCAGCGGGTTGGTGAGCATTTCGGCCTGGGCCTGCACGGTGTTGTCGTTCTGCGGCTGGACGATCCACAGCACCATGAACAGCGCCATCATCGCCAGGGTGAAGTCGGCGAACGCGACTTTCCAGGCGCCGCCATGGGCATCGTCATGGCCCTTCTTGGAACGGCGCTTGATGATCACCTCATGGTCTTTGTCGCCGCGCTTCTTCATGCCGCGTCCCTTTCATCCTCGTAGCGGTTGACCCAGGTCTCCAGCTGCTTGAAGGCGGGTTTCACGTCCTGCTCGATCAGCTTGCGCCCGGCGTCCACCGCCAGCAGCGTCGGCTTGCCCGCCACGTGTGCCACCAGGGTGGTGCGCACGCATTCCAGGGCCGACAGTTCGGTCTTGATGCGCTGGCTCATGGCGTTGCTCAGGGGGTCCATCAGGCAGTAGCAGAAGAAGATGCCGAGGAAGGTACCGACCAGGGCTGCCGCCACGTGGGCGCCGATTTCGGCCACCGAGCCGCCGATGCTGCCCATGGTGATGATGATGCCCATGATCGCGGCCAGGATGCCGAAACCCGGCATGGCCTCGCCGATCTTGTGCAGCGAGCGCGACGGCTGCAGCAGGGTGTGCTCCATGGCGTCCAGCTCCTGCTCGAGGAAGCCTTCCAGTTCGTGGGCGCTGATTTTGCCCATGGCCATGAGACGGAAGTTGTCGGCGATGAACGCCATCAGGTTCTTTTCCTGGAGGATCAGCGGGTACTTGGCGAACAGGTCGCTCTGATCCGGCTCTTCGATGTGCGCATCAAGCACCTTGAGGCCACCGACGTCGACCATTTCCAGCAGCTCGTACAGGAGCATCAGCAACTGGCGCTGGAACTCCTCACCACGGCGCTTGAAGATGAACACGCCCTTGATCTGCGAGCACATCTCCAGCAGCACTTCCTTGGGGTTGCCGACGATCAGGCTGCCCAGGCCGGCCCCGAGAATGATCACCACCTCGGCCGGCTGCCAGAGCACTCGCATATCGCCATTGGCCATGGCGTATCCGCCCAGCACGCAGGCCACGATGATCAATGCACCTATTACTTTCTGCACGGCTAATTTCTCTCGGTTAGGTAACGGCAGGCCTTGTTGAGGGCCTGCTTGCTGAGCTGACACACGCGCGCATCACTGAGTTCGAGCACCAGGGCGATTTCCTTGAGGCTCAGTTCATGCTGGTAGTAGAGGGTGAGCACCAGGCGTTCGCGCTCGTTCAACTGGTCGAGGGCCTGGGCCAGCAGGCGCTCCTTGAGTACCCGCTCCTCGACCCCGACGCTGCCTTCGAGAAAGCCTTCGTGGCCGTTCTGCAACAGGTCGTCGAGGCTTTCGATGGCTTCGCAGGACTCGGCCCGCAGGAACTCCTGGTAGTCCTTGTCGGCCAGCCCGGTGAAGCCGATGATTTCTTCATCCGTGGGTGCCCGGCCGAGCTGGCGGCTCAGGCTGCGGATGTCGTCGCGCACCTTGTGTGCCTGCTGGCGCACCTGACGCGGGCGCCAGTCCTGGCGGCGCAGCTCATCGAGAATCGCACCGCGAATGCGCAGGGCGGCAAAGCGACCGAAGTTCTCGTCCGGGGTGCCATAGCGGCGCAGCCCTTCGAGCAACCCCATCAGGCCGATCTGCTCCATGTCCTCGCGGTCGAGGACCTGGTTGGCCTGCAACGACAACTGGCTGACGATGCGCTTGACCAGTGGCAGGTACTGCATCAGCCACTTCTGCTCGGCGCCCGGCGCGAACACCGGCAACCCGTTCGGGTCGGCGCTGTAGCCATAGTCGATTGCGCAGTTCGCATTCATCGCCGTGGCCTACTGGACGATCAGCTTGCTGACCAGCACATGGTCGAACGGCACCGCCAGCTTCTTGCTGGAGAAGTCCTGCAGCAGTGCGGTCTCCAGGGACACCTGCAGGTCGGCGATGGGCATGCCGCGCAACTGGGCGAAGCTCATGGCCGACAGGTGGCCGACCACCGAGGTGCGCACCATGGGGTCGATCTGCTCGAGCTTCTTGGTGTCCGCCAGGATGTCGGCCTGCAGCACCAGGTCCAGCACGAAGTAGTGCTCGCGGCCCTCACCCTGCAAGCTGACGATTATTTTCGGAACCGGGAAGAAGGTGTACTCGCTGGTGGCCTCCTCTTCCGTGCTGCCTTCGAACCACGAGCTCTGCACCGCTTCTCCGCTGCGCAAGGGCTTGAGCATGGTGTAGGTCAGCGCCACGCAGCCCAGGGCAATCGCCGTGTTCAGCACCAGCATTATCAGAATCACCCGCTGCATCGTCATAACCGACTCTCAATCCACTGCTACTGATTAATGATTTTTCACACGCGACAGGCACTGCCGCGCCGGTCTCACACCGTGATCAACACATCGTTGCGACGGCGTGTGGTGCCAGGCTGGTCCTGCGTGCCGGACGTAGTGGCGGCCACCATAGGCTCCTCGTCGAAACGCTGCGCACGCCCCTGCTGGGCATGCTGCTGACCGGACTGGCCATCGCTGGAGACGCCGACGCTGACCTGCATGAAGTTCTGCCCGACCAGTTCCTGGCGCAGGCGCTCGCTGGTGCTCTGCAGCAGCCGCGCGACGTCGGCCTGGGCGGCGGAGATCTGCACGCTGAGGCGCCCGGATTCGTGGCTGAGGAAGATTTCCAGGCTGCCCAGCTCCGGCGGATCGAGACGGATCGTCGCGCTTTGCATCCGCTGCTGGACCTGCATCTCGACGTTCTCGCGCAGGGCATGCAGCATCTGCTCACCCCACTTGTGCTCCGGGCCCTGCAACTTGAGCGTGCGTTCCGGCATCGCGCTGTGGGCGGCAGCCTGGGTGCCGGTGGTGGTGCTCGCGACCGGCTCCGCGCTGCTGGCAGCCTGGCTCACGGCGCGCTCCAGAGCGCTGCCGGGAGCGGTGTCCAGCCCATCGACCACCGGCGGTTCGAACACGGCCGGGGCATTGCTCGGCAGCGCGCTCACTTCCACGGTGCCGGTGCTACCGGCGGCCACACGCGGCGTGGGCTCGTACACGGGAGCAGCGCTGGCGGCGATAGAGGCAGGCAGATTGAACGGACCACGCCAGGCTTGCGCATCCGCGTCATCAACCGCGGCGACCGCGTCATCGGTCACCGCCAACGGCTCGCCATCACGGGCCTGGACCTGGGCGTCACGCTGGCCGAGCATGCTCAGCAGCCATTGTTCGGCATCCGGTTCCGGCGCCGCCTGGGAAGAGTCTTGCGCCTGCACCGGCAGTTCGATGGGCAGGGCATCGGCGCTGGCGTCGACCTGCTCAACCGCGTCGCTCAGCAGTTCATCGAGGCTGTCCAGTTCGCTGGCGAATTCCACCACCGGTACGGGCGAGCTGTCGGTCTGACCGGAATTCGCGGCTGTAAAGCCGGCAGGGCGCGGCGCGGCCTGGGCGTCGCCCAGGGTTGGCAGGCCGGAAGGACCGCCCTGATTCAGTATGGGTTGCACGGCCTATCTCCCACCCTGGTACAAATCGACGCGCTGGTAGGCAGAACGCCCTTCCACGTATTCCAGGTGCGTGAGAAGCACCTGACGCAGCTTTTCACAGGCTTCGGCGCAGCCGGCCAGCGCCGCACCGTAAAGCTCCTTGAGCAACTGTTTGGCCTGCAGCACTTCGGCGCTCGGCTCGACACAGGCGGACAGGGCGTCCAGGCACTCGCGCACGCGCTGGTCGATCGCGGCGAAGCGCTCCCAGTCACGGCCCTCCATCGCCGCACGCAACTGCCCGTGCACCGTGCTGAACATCAGCAACAGGCGCCGTTCCTCAGCGGGTTGCATTGACACCTTCCCACCCCTCGCGCAGCACGCCGAGCAGGTGCACCACCTCATCGAGCCCTTCCAGCGACAGCGACACGCTGACGTCGGAAAGCCGGTAGATGCAGTAGTCATACAGCCGTGACAGGCCCTGTACCACTTCCCCGCCGTTGTCGTAATCCAGGGCGCTGTTGAGGCCGTTGAGAATGCTCAGGCACTTCTCCAGCGACTGCCCTTTCTGCTGGTAGCGCTTGCCCTCGATGTGGCCACGGGCGCGGGCCAGCTCATCGAGCAGGCCGTCGAACAGCACCAGCACCAGCTCATAGGGCGATGCCGCGGCGGCGCGGGCCTCGAGGTCGACGGAGCGGTAGCTGTCGTAGCTTTCATTCATCTGGTAGGTGCTCATCAAAACATCCCGTAGGTTTGTTCCATCGCCGACATCGTCTGCATCATGCTGGTGTACTGCTTGAGGTAGCGGCTGTAGTAGCTGTCGTACTGCTTCTGGATGTTGTCGAACTGGTCATCGACCCGGCGCAGCATGCTGTTGAGGCTGTCCTTGCGAGTCTTCATCAGGCCGTTGGCGCTGCTGGTGTACACCGCGAGGTTCTTGTCGATGGTGTCGAGCAGCGCGCCTTTGTCGGTGAACAGCTTTTCGAAGCCTTCCGGATTGGCCGCCACGGCCTTGTCGAAGCGCGCGCCGTCGATGGTCAGCTTGCCGTTGCGGTCGGCGACGATGCCGAACTCCATCAGGCTGGCGCCGCCGAATTCGGTACGCAGCACCTGGTTCAACATGTTCTCGATGGAGCGGATGCTCGAATCGCCCGCCAGCACACCGCGGTTGCTGGTCTCGCCACCACTGGCAGTCAGCGAATCGAATGTGGTCATCAGGGTATTGAGGGCGCTGATGAAGGCCTGGGCCTTGTCCCGGGTGGCCTTGCTGTCCTGGCCGATGTCGACGCCCAGGGGCTGGTCGCCTGCCTTGTGCGTGCGGTTGAAGGTCAGGCTGACGCCGTCGATGATGTTCTCGAAGGTGTTGCTGGCATTGGTCAGCAACATGCCGGTCTCGCCACCGAGGCGCACCTGGGCGTCCTGGGCCTTGCTCAGTTCCTGCTGGTTGCCCACAGCCGTGGCCAGGGCCGCGTTGCCCGAGGCAGACACGCTGATGGCGTTGTCCGCACCGCTCTTCTCGCTGCTCAGCACCAGCGACACTTCGCCGTTGCTGCGTACCAGGGTGGCCTTGACCCCACTGTTGTCGGCGGCGCCGTTGATCGCGCTGGCCAGCTCTTCGAGGGTGGAGGCGCCGCTGACGTCGACGTTGAACGACTTGCCGTCCTGGCCGATGGTCAGGGTGCCGCTGCCCAGGTCGCCGGGCTGCAGGCCACCGACCGACACCTGGTGCCGGCTGGCCAGCTGCTCGACGAAGAACTGGTAGTTGCCCGGTACGGCGTTGGTGCCGACCGTGGCGGTGGCATAGCCTTCCTGGCTGAACTTGGCGCTGTTGATCAGCATCGTGCTGCCGGCGCTCTTCATGCCCTTGATCGAGGAGCTGAAGGTTTTCAGCGCACTCTCCAACGTGCTCACCGCGCTGAGCTGAGCCTTGTAGCTCGCCTCGTTGCGGTTAGCCTTGGCCAGCGCAGCCTGCACCTCGTAAGAGGCCAGCTGCGAGGACATCTGCTTGACGTAGTCGGAATCGATTGCCATGAAATAACGCTCCTTTGTAGGGGTATCAGCAATAACGGTGCCAATCGCAAAACCCAGGTTTCATGCGGGTTTCAGGCAATTCCATGCAGAAGGGAAACTTCCGCTCGGAGCTGAATCGGCAACAGGGGGAAAGGCCATTTCCGCATCGACGCAAAGGGCCGGGCACATCCCTTAAACAGGCGACGGCAACGGCACTTTTCTTAAGCGCTGGGGTGGGAGAAATACGGCGTGAACGCGGGCAGCGGCGAAGCACCGGTGGAAGGCAGGAAGGGAGTGGTAGAACTCAGAAGAATTGCGGGGTGTACAGCTGGTTGTCGAGCTGCTCACCGAGCATCTGGTTGAGGATGTCGTTGTGCATCGCCAGCAGCTTGCCGTTGCGTTCGTTGAGGCGCTTGCACTGCTGCACCAGCTGGCTCAGTTGCTGCCAGGTCTGACGCAGGTGCTCGTTGCGGGCATCCGGGTAGAGGCCGAACAGTTGCTGCACGGCCGGGGCACCGGCACCCAGGCCAAAGGCGGTGAGGATCTTGCTGCGACGCTCGGCGCGGCTACGCACCTGATCGACCAGGTGGGCGATCTGATCGTTGAGCAGATCGATCTGCTGGCTGTTGCGGTTGAGCAACTGCTGATACAGCTCCTGCATCAGGCCGCGCAGGCTCAGGTAGTCGGCACAGTCCTGCTGGACGTCCTGCTCGGCGACCTGGAGCAACTGCTCACGTCGACTCACGCATCACTACCGCTGTGATAAGCCAGCATGCTGCCGGCCAGGGCCGCGCTGTCGCTGACGATTTCGCCGCGCTGCAGGGCCTGCTTGATCGCCGCGACCTTGTCGAGGTCGACGTCCGGGAGGCTGCGCATGGCGTCCTGCAGGGCTTCCAGGCGCGACTCGGGGGCATTGCCGGTGGTGCCGGCAGGCGCCTTGGCCTGCTCGGAGCGCTCGACGCGGGTCTGGGCGGGCGCCTCGGCCTGAACGCTGAAACCGGCTTTGAATTGCCTGCTGATTTCCATGGTGTCATCCAACTCTTGGGGTTACAGCCAAATAAGCGACCGTCAGCGGTCTGGACTTAAATCTTTTTTCGAAAAAATCATGAAGCCTGTACATGAGTAGTCAGCGGGTGGGGTGGTCAGCCCTGAAGAGCTCGCCGCTGAAGCGCCTCCTACGGGGATTTCGCCATCCCACCGTGGGAGGGGCTTTAGCCGCGAGCTTAAAACACCCGGCGACCACACCCTCTGAATCCTTACCCCTTCGCCGCTGAAGCGCCTCCCACAAGGTTCTGTCATTCCCCCGCTCCGTGGGAGGGGCTTCAGCCGCGACGGTCAGGCGCCTTGGGCGCGCATCCACGCCTGGGCGGCCAGGCCATCCTGAATCTTCTGTTCCTGTTGCGCCAGGGCGGCCTGCCACTGGGCCATCTTGGTGTCGATGACCTGCATCACCACCTTCTCGCTGCGCATCGCTGCCAGCAGTTCCGACTGAATCCTCGCCAGGTTCTCCTCGGCCAGTTGCAGCTCGCGGCGCTGCAGTTCCACCATCTTGTGCAGCGTGGCTTTGTACTGCTGCTGGTTGTCGCGCTGCAGCGGCGTGGTCATCGGCACGGTGAAACCACACAGGCGGTTCAGGCCTGTGATGTTGTTGCGATACCGCTGGCACAGGTTCTTCTGGTAATTCACCCGCCCGAGCATCTGCTGCACCCGGCTGCCACGCAGGCTGGCCAGGCGGGACAGCACGTCGATCTGGTCTTTCATGGACGCTCCTACTTGATGATGCCCTGCAGGGTGGTGATGCTCTGGTCGAGGTCGGCTCCGGCTCCGACTTCCTGGCGCAGAAAGCGCTCGATCACCGGTGCCAGTTGCACCGAGCGGTCGGTCTTGCTGTCCAGACCAGGGGTGTAGCCGCCGAGGGGGATCAGTTCCTTGATCTTCTCGTAGGTGCTGTAGAACTCCTTGAACTGCCGCGCCGCGCCCTGGTGCGCCGGCGCGCTGACCTGGCTCATGCAGCGGCTGACTGAGGCGGCGATGTCGATGGCCGGGTAGTGGCCGACGTCCGCCAGGCGCCGCGACAGCACGATGTGGCCGTCGAGAATGGCCCGGGCGCAGTCGGCGATCGGGTCCTGCTGGTCATCGCCTTCGGCCAGCACGGTGTACAGCGCACTCAGGCTGCCGCGCTCGCTCTCACCGTTGCCGGCGCTTTCCACCAGCTCGGGCAGCAGACCGAACACCGACGGCGGGTAGCCCTTGGTCGCCGGCGGCTCGCCCAGGGCCAGGGCGATCTCGCGCTGGGCCATGGCGTAGCGGGTCAGGGAATCGACCAGCAGCAGCACGTCCTTGCCCTGATCACGGAAGTACGCGGCGATGGAGTGGCACAGCTCGGTGGCCTTGAGGCGCATCAGCGGTGATTCGTTGGCCGGTGCCACCACCACCACGGCCTTGCGCCGGCCTTCTTCGCCGAGCGAATGCAGGATGAATTCCTGTACCTCGCGGCCACGCTCGCCGATCAGCCCGACCACCACCACGTCGGCCTTGGTCTCGCGGGTGATCATGCCCAGCAGCACGCTCTTGCCCACGCCGCTGCCGGCGAACAGCCCGACCCGCTGGCCCTTGCCGAGGGTCAGCAGTGCGTTGATGGCACGCACCCCGACATCCAGCGGCTCGGACACCGGCTTGCGCTTGAGCGGGTTGACCCGTGGCAGTTCGGTGGGCAACGGGTCACGGCCGGTCAATTTGCCGAGGTCATCGAGGGGCTCGCCCAGGCCGTTCATCACCCGGCCCAGCCAGGAGTCGTCGATCTGCAGCGAGGCTTCGTCCTTGGCCGGGAAGACCCGGGAGCCGGCCGTCAGCCCGATGGGCTTCTTGAAGGGCATGAGGTAGGTGAGGTCACGGTTGAAGCCCACGACCTGGGCGTCGAGCATGCTGCCGTCGCCCTGTTCCACGTAGCAGCGCTGGCCGGTCATGCGCTGGCAGCCGAGGCTTTCCAGGAGCATGCCGGACACCCGCACCAGGCGACCGCTGACCTTGGCCAGTTGCACGGTGTCCAGCGAGCGCAGGGCCTCGTCGAGCTTGAAGCTTTCCAGCATCGGTCAGCTCTCGGCCAGTTTCAGGTGCTCGGACAGGGTGTCCACGCAGGAATCCAGGCGCTGCTGACAGCCGATGTCGGCCTCGGCCTGGGCGGTAACCACCCGGCACTCGCCCAGCGCCAGCTTGTCGTCCGGCACCAGGCGCCAGGCGGCGGCGCGCTCGGGCACCAGGTCCTTGATGCGGGCGCACTCCTCCGGGTTGAGCAGGATGCGCACATCACCCTGGTCACCCGGCATCGACGCCAGGGCTTCTTCGGCCAGGGTCAGCAACTGGGTCGGGTGCAGGGTCAACTCGCAGCGGATGACCTGCTGCGCGACCTTCTTCACCAGCTCCAGCAGCTCCTGGCGGCGCTTGAGTTCGAGTTCGCCGAGGAAGCTGCGCAGTTGTTCGCTGACGTGTTCCAGGGGCCGGCTGGCCTCCTCGAACAGCCGCCGACCTTCGACGCGGCCTTCATCGCGCCCCAGGCGCAAGCCTTCCTCGCGGCCCTTGTCGAAGCCCTCGCGCAGGCCGGCTTCCTGGCCTTGCTCCAGGCCTTGTTGGTAGCCCTTCTCGGTGCCCTCCTGGAAGCCATCGGCGATGGCCCGCTGCATAGCTGCCGGGTCGCCGGTCCAGTCGCCGGGTAGCGCGTTGCTGCTGCGCGGCGGAAAGCGGTACGGCCGCCAGTTGCGACTGGCGCCCTTGATCACCTTGACGGTCATGTGCGGCTCCTCATTCCACTGTCTGTTCGCGGAACAGCTGCACCTGCAACTCACCGTCGGCGGCCATCTCGCGGACCACGCCCATGATGTCCTTGCGCACCTGCTCGACCCGGCTCAGCGGCACCGGGCCCTGGCGGCGGTTGATCGACTCCATCTGCTGCGCCTGGCGCTTGGGCATGGCGCCCTGGATGGCCTTGATCAGCGCCGGCTCGGCGCCCTTGAGCGCGACCACCCACTCTTCCAGGGGGATGACTTCGAGCAGGGTCTGCAGCACGTCCTGGTTCTGCCGCGAGAGGATGAAGAAGTCGTACATTTCGTCTTCGATCTTGCCGACCAGGTCTTCGTTGTGGGCGCGCAGCAGCTCGAACATCTGGTTCCGGTCGCCCTTGAAGCGGTTCATGATGTCCGCCGCCTGCTTCACCCCGCGTACCTGCGAGCCTTGGGTGGAAAGCACCGACAGGCTGCGCTCGATCAGGTGCTCCAGTTCCTGGATCACGTCGCTGTTGATCTCGCTGAGGTTGGCGATGCGGTACAGCAGTTCGTCCTGGCGCGAAGCCGGCATGCATTCGAGCACTTCGCTGGCCATGCCCGGCGGCAGGAAGGCGAGGAACACCGCCTGCATCTGCGCGTGTTCCTTGGCGATCAGCGCGGCGAACTGCTTGGGATCGATCCACTCCATCTTGGCCATCTTGGCGCGGATTTCCTCGCCATAGATGCTGTCCAGCAGGCTGCGGGTGATGTCGCTGCCAAGGGCTTTGCCGAGCATGCCCGACAGGTAGGCACGCGAGGCGCCCTTGATGCTGCTCTGCTCCTTGTAGTCGTCGAAGAAGCGGCTGATGACGTCCGACACCATGGGCTGCTTGACGTTGGACAGGCGCGCCATGGCCTGGCTGATGCTGACGATCTCCTCGCGGGAGAAATGCCGCAGCACGCCAGCGGAGGTGCTATCGCCCATGCTCAGCATGAGGATCGCCGCCTGTTCCATCGAGCTCATGGAACGCATCTGCGAGCGCGTCTGGAGCTCTTTCTTGGCGGATGAGCCACGCTCATCAGGCCGGGTTGAGGTCTCTTTCATTTCGCCCTATCCATTGCTTGATCACTTCCGAGACACGCTCAGGATCGTTCTTGGCCAACATCTGCAAATGTTCGATCTGTAGCTCCAGGCCCGAACCCGGTGCCGGCAGACGGATTTCCGACAGCGGGTTGAGTTCGCCGAGCACGTTCAGCCCGCCGATCTCGTCCTGGTTGCGCCCCAGCAGGCGTTCGGAACGCTCCGCGAGCAGGGCTAGGGTGTCGTCGTTGCCTTCGTCCGGCAGTGCGGGCTGGGCCGGACGGGTCAGGCTGCGCACCGCCGGCCGCACCACCATCAACAGCAGCAACAGGCTGATCAGGCCGAACACCGCCAGCTTGGCCAGGTCATGCAGGCGGCTGTTTTCCCACCAGGGCAGCGCCTCCACCGGCATCTCGCTGGTGGTGAACGGGAACACGCTGAGGGTCAGCAGGTCGCCGCGCGCCTGGTTGAAGCCCACCGCGCTCTTGACCATGGCTTCCAGGTCGGCACGGGCCTCGGGGGTCCAGCCGCCTTCCGGCGCGCTGCTGGCGTTAAGCACCACCGCCACGCTCTGCTGGCGCAGGGCGAACGGCGCGTGTTTGACGTGGGTGACGCTCTGGTCGTAATCCAGCTGGCGGTTGGATTCCTTGCGCAAGGAGGTAGCCGCTTTGTTGGCGACATCGGCCTCTGCGGCGCCAGCTACTGCCGGCTCGCCTTCGGCAGGCGGCTCGGGCGCCGGCACCGGGCGGTTGCTCAGGGAGCCGGGCACGCCGAGGGCCAGCTGGTCGAGCACGCTTTCGTCGCGCAGCACTTCGTTGCGCAGGCGCGGCGACTCACCGTAGGCCTGGAAGGTTTCTTCACGCTGGCTGAAGTCGATGTCGGCGGCCACGCTGATGCGGTAGTTGCCGTTGCCGAGGATCGGCGCCAGCACCTCTTCGACGTTGCCCACCGCCTTCTGCTGGTAGTCGTCGACCACCTGCCAGTTCTGCACCGGGCCGTTGGCCAGGTTCAGCCCACGGGACAGCAATACGCCGTGCTGGTCGACCACGCTGACGTTGTCGGTGCCCAGCTGCGGCACGCTGTTGGCCACCAGGTTGACGATGGCGCCGACCTGTTCCGGGGTCAGCTTGTAGCCCGGCGCCATCTGCAGCATGACCGAGGCCTTGGCCGGGTCACGCTTGCTGACGACAAAGGAGCCTTGCTCCTGCAGCGCCAGGTGTACCCGCGCCGAGTCGATGCCTTTCAGCGACATCACCGTGCGCGCCAGCTCGCCTTCCAGGCTGCGCTTGAGGCGCACGTCCTGGACGAACTGGCTGGTGCCCAGGGGCTCTTCCTTGTCGAACAGCTCGTAGCCAGTGGGTACCGCCACCTGCACGCCCTTGGCGGTCAGCAGCATGCGCGCGCGGCCAAGCTGGTCTTCGCGGACCAGCACCTGACCGCTCTGCGGGTGCAGGCGGTAGGCGATGGCATCGGCGTCCAGCACCTGCATGACTTCGGCAGCGGGGAACGCCTCACCGGCGCCATACAACGGCCGGTACGCGCCCTGGTCACGCCATAGGTAATAGACCACGCCGACGGCCAGCAGCGCGGCGACGACCGCCAAGGCCAGCAGCGTCAGGCGCGGGTCGAGTTTGAAACCGCCCTCGGGCAGTTTGCTCTTTATGAGTTCCAGCACGGCTCAGTACTCTCGCCCGATCACATTGGCATCCTCATGACTTCTTCGAAGGCACTGGTGATCTTGTTGCGCACCTGCATCAACGCCGAGAACGAGACGCTGGCCTTCTGGCTCTCGATCATCGCGCCCACCAGATCATCGCTCTTGCCACTGTCCACCGCGGCTGCGGCGGCGCCGGCCTGGTGCTGCTGGTTATCCACAGCCCGCAGGACGTTGTCGAAGGCCACCGCGAACCCTTGCTGAGGCTGGGCCTCGAACAGCTGGGCGGGCTTGATCACCGAACCCTCGGACAGGGTCTTGATCTGATCCATCCGGCCCAGCATGTCCTGCTGCACCTGCATGAGTGAATTCATCCTCTGCTCTCCGAACCTGTGGACTTGTTAGATGGTTATCTGCACGCCCTGCTCACGCATGGCATTGAGGCGGTAGCGCAGGGCCCGGGGCGTCATGCCCAGGCTTTCCGCGGCCTTGGTCTTGTGCCCGCCGAAACGGCGGATGGTGTCGATCACGTGCTGGTACTCGGCCCACTTGCCACTGGCGCGCAGGGCCGCCTTGCCACCGCCATCGACCATCGACGGCTGCGCCAGTACGGGCTGGCTGGCGACGGCGGTGGCCGGTACGGCCAGGCCCAGGTCCTGGGGCTGGATGAACAGGCCGTTGCGCAGCACCAGGGCGCGCTGCAGGGTGTTCTCCAGCTCGCGTACGTTGCCCGGCCAGTCATGGGCCAGGAGCGCGGCGCAGGCTTGGTCGGTGAGCAGGTTGTCGTGCTGCTCCTGCGGGGCGTACTTGCGGATGAAGCGCCGGGCCAGGGGCAGCACATCGTCCTTGCGCTCACGCAGCGGCATGATGTGCAGGGGCAATACGTCCAGGCGGAACATCAGGTCGGCGCGGAACCGCCCTTCTGCCACTTCCACCTGCAGGTCACGGTTGGTCGCGGCGATGATGCGCACGTCCAGTTTGATTTCCTTGCGCCCGCCCAGGCGTTCGACCCGCTGCTCCTGCAGCACGCGCAGCAACTTGGCCTGCAGGCCCAGGGGCAGTTCGCCAATTTCGTCGAGGACCAGGGTCCCGCCATTGGCCAGTTCGAACTTGCCGGGCTGCGCATTCACCGCGCCGGTGAACGCCCCACGCTCGTGGCCGAACAGAATGGATTCGAGCATCTGCTCGGGGATCGCCGCGCAGTTCACGGCAATAAAGGGCGCGTCGTCGCTGGTGGAGAAGCGGTGGATGTAGCGCGCCATCAGCTCCTTGCCGGTGCCGGTCTCGCCGGTGATGAGGATCGGCGCACGGGTCAGTGCCACACGCTGGGCCATGGCCAACAGGCGGCGCCCGGCCTGGGAGCAGGAGACGAAACTTTCCTCGGCGGCCAGGGCCGACTCCTGACGACGCAGCAGGGCGCTCAGCTGGGATTCACTGAAGGGCGACAACAGGTAATCGACGCAACCCAGCTCCAGCAGTGCGGCAGCTTTTTCCTGGTCTGCGTATTCAACGATGGGAATGACACTGATGGTCTGCGCACCGCGCATCATCGCCCCGACCTGGGCAAACAGCGCATGGGCCGGCAGGCTGCTGATGAAGACGAAGACCAGGCTCGCCTGGGCCAACACCCGGGCGTCCAGGTCGGCACAACTGGCGTAACGGCTGACCCGGCAACCCTGGCGTTGCAGGCCTTTGCTCAACAGCGCGTAACTGTCTTCGCTGGCGTGGCCAACAATAATGGTTGTCTGCTGCGCCGGCAGCTCATCGAACAACCTGTCGCAGGCATAATTCACTGATTGAGGGAACGACTTCAATGTAAATCACCTGTTTGTTTATTGTCCGGCACACGCGCCGTACTTGCTGTAAACGCCGTCTATTTTTTGTGACGGTGTTTAAGGAACTTTCCAATCCGGTCGTCTCTAATAGGCATCTGCTTCATGCAATTGCGTTGCACCGGATAAAGCAAAACGGGTTCACGCCGCGAACGTTAACAAGCGCACAAAAAAAGCCCGAATCACTTAGCGTAAATTTAAATCAAGCGCCGCCAAGGCTTATCAAAAACAGCATTTGATATCTATTGATTTAATTTTCAGCGCCTCTCTCCCTAGACTCGCCCCTCATCTACACAGGTCTCTATCACAGGCACTGTGCGGCGTGGGCCGTTGTCGCTGCATATCACGCAGCCCCTCCAGTCCATAGACACTGTTTTCTATAACGACCGCCTGGCGGGCCAGAGAACGTCCTGCATTAATTTCCAGGAAGACAGCTCACAACATGACTGGCAATGCAAAAGTCCACCATGGCGTGCCCGCCGATAGTCTGACCCGGTTAAAGCCGCAGAAGTTGGGCAGGCATTATCACAAGATCCCCCTTTACATCCGGGAGTTGTCCAGCAAACACCCGCGGGTGATCAGTGATTATTTCCTGCGTAATTACCGGATCAATCTCGAACTTAATAACGTGATAGTCCACGAGCAGCGTGAACAGGCTGCGGAGTGCATATACCGCTCCCCGTTGGGGAAAGTGGGTTTCAGCATTGATCGACCGCTGCTGACCGAGGCCCTGGAGTGTTATTACGGCGGTACTTCGCTACCCAGCCATGACACACCACCGATCAGCACCTCCGAGCAGCGCATGCGCAGCCGCCTGGGTATGGATATCGCGCAGATCTTCGCTCGCTCGATTCTCGCCGGCTCCACGTTCGGCGAGCTGACACCGTACGAAAACGCTTATGTGGAAACGGTGTGGGAATACGTGGCCGAGTTCAGCTACAGCAGCCACACCACGGGCACCCAATCCTCGATCTTCATCTACCTGGATACGCAACTGGTCGATGAGCTGACCAGCCGTCTGGCCGGCCCCAGCAGTGGGCAGCTCAGCGGTAACCCGATCGAGCAGATCAGGCACCTGCCGGTGCACCTGGACTGCGTGATCGCGTCCATGCAGATGCCGTTGTCGCAAGTACTCGACCTGCGCTTGGGCGACATCCTGATGGTCCGCCTGCTGGAGCGCTGCGACGTGCAGATCAACCAGCAGAAGCTGTTTCGCGGCGCCCTATTCGAAGAAGACGGCTCCTTCTTTCTGACCTCTCTTGAGAGTGTGAAAAACCCATGAACGGCCCCCTTTCCGATAACGAATTCGACAGCCTGATCAATGACAGCGACCTCGGCCTGCCCGCAATCGGCAACGAGACGGCCGCCGTCGACACCCCGGTCCAGTTGCCTCAGCAGGACTTGAGCTTCTTCGGCAAGATCCCGGTCAACGTCACCCTGGAAGTCGCCTCCACCGAGATTTCCCTGAAGGAGCTGATGGACGTCGACGCCAGCAGCGTGATCGTCCTCGACAAGCTGGCCGGCGAGCCGCTGGACGTAAAGGTCAATGGCGCGCTGTTCGCCAAGGCCGAGGTGGTGGTGATGAACGGCAACTACGGCCTGCGCATCGTCGAACTCAGCGGTGCCAGCCTGAACGACCTGACCGCATGACACGCGTGCGGCGGCTGTTCTCCTGGGGCCTGCTGCTCGGCGGCATGGCTTCGCCGATGCTGGCCCAGGCGGCGGGTGGCGACATCTCGCTGTTCAGCCTGAACGACACCGAGAACGGCCAGGAGCTGAGCGTCAAGCTGCAGATCCTGCTGATCATGACGCTGCTCGGCTTCCTGCCGGCGATGCTGATGATGATGACCTGCTTCACCCGTTTCATCATCGTGCTGGCCATTCTGCGCCAGGCCATCGGCCTGCAGCAGAGCCCGCCGAACCCGGTGCTGATCGGCGTCGCCCTGTGCCTGACACTGCTGGTGATGCGCCCGGTCTGGCAGGAGATCTACACCGAGGCCTATGTGCCGTTCGAGTCCGACCAGATCACCCTGGAGCAAGGCCTCGGCGCAGCCAAGACCACCATCAGTCGGTTCATGCTGTCGCAGACCAACGTCAACTCGCTGGAAACCATGGTCGCTCTGGCCGGCGAAGAAATGCCCGGCGACTTGGCCGAGCTGGACTTCTCTCTGCTGCTGCCGGCCTTCGTGCTCAGCGAGCTGAAAACCGCGTTCCAGCTGGGCTTCATGATTTTCGTGCCGTTCCTGGTAATCGACCTGGTGGTCGCCAGCGTGCTGATGGCGATGGGCATGATGATGCTGTCGCCGATGATGATCTCGCTGCCCTTCAAACTGATGATTTTCGTACTGGTCGACGGCTGGACACTGCTGGTCGGCACCCTCACCACCAGTATCCAGCCGTTCTAGCGAGGCCGCGCGCATGCTCACTCCGGAAGTCGCCGTCACCATCGTCTCCAATGCGGTGTACATCACCGCCCTGGTGGTGTGCGTGCTGATCGTGCCCAGCCTGATCGGCGGCCTGCTGGTGAGCATTTTCCAGGCGGCCACGCAGATCAACGAGCAGATGCTCAGCTTCCTGCCGCGCCTGCTGATCACCCTCGGCATGCTGATGTTCGCCGGGCACTGGATCCTGCGCACCCTGAGCGACCTGTTCATCGAAACCTTCAAGCAGGCAGGCCGGCTGGTCGGCTGACGCACATGCAAGCGACCGAACCCCTGATGCAGGCCAGCCAGTACCTGAACACCATGCTCGCGTACTGGTGGCCGTTCTGTCGCATCCTGGCGCTGTTCAGCATGGCGCCGCTGTTCAACCACAAGGCGCTGTCGATCCGCGTGCGCGTGCTGCTGGCCCTGGCGCTGACCATTGCCCTGGGCGCCTCGCTGCCCGAGTCGCCGCAGATCGAGCCGCTGTCGCTGAAGGGCCTGCTGACCACCCTGGAGCAGGTGCTGTTCGGCATCCTGCTGGGGCTGACCCTGCAGCTGGTGTTCACCATTTTCATGCTGGTCGGCGAGGTGATCTCCACCCAGATGGGCATGAGCATGGCGCGCTACAACGACCCCATGAACGGGGTGTCGTCGTCTTCCATCGTCTACCAGCTGTACTTCATCCTGCTGGTGTTCCTGTTCCTGGCCATCGACGGCCACCTGCTGACCGTCAGCGTGGTGTACCAGAGCTTCATCTACTGGCCGGTGGGCAGCGGCCTGCAGTACATGGGCTTCGAGCGCTTTCTGCAGGCGATCGCCTGGGTGTTCTCCGCCGCGGTGCTGATTACCCTGCCGGTGGTGTTCTGCATGACCCTGGTGCAGTTCTGCTTCGGCCTGCTGAACCGTATTTCGCCGGCGATGAACCTGTTTTCCCTGGGCTTTCCCATCACCATTCTGGTGGGGCTGCTGTGCATGTACCTGACCATGCCCAACCTGCCGGAAAACTACCTGCACCTGACCCGGGAGCTGCTGCACAACATCGGCACGATCCTGCAGGAGGGCGCCGATGTCTGAGCAGAACGCCAGCTCCCAGGAAAAGACCGAGGAAGCGTCCCAGCAGAAGCTCAAGAAGAGCAAGGATGACGGGCAGGTCGCACGCTCCAAGGACCTGGCCACCACCATCTCGCTGCTGGCGACGCTGTTCGTGCTCAAGTTCAGCGTGGTGCTGTACTACGAAACGCTGCAGGAAAGCTTCCGCGTGTCGTACCTCAACTTCCACTACAGCGAGATCGGCCTGGATGACCTCAAGCTGATCATCACCCACAACCTGGTGCTGTTCATCATTCTGCTGATGCCGCTGCTGATCACGCCGTTGCTGGTGGTGGCGCTGTCGCTGGTGCCGGGTGGCTGGGTATTCGCGGCGAAGAATTTCTACCCGAAGTTCAGCAAGCTCAACCCGCTCACCGGCCTGGCGCGGATCGTCTCGGCGCAGAGCTGGAGCGAACTGGCGAAGTCGATGCTGAAGATCCTGGTGCTGCTGATCGTGGCCTGGATGCTGATCATCGATGCCTTCCCGCGACTGATGGCCCTGCAGCGCAGCGACCTGCTCACGGCCATCGGCAGCGCGCTGTCGCTGACCTTCAACATGACCCTGACGCTGCTGCTGGTGTTCGTGCTGTTCGCCTTCATCGACATCCCGCTGCAGAAGTTCTTCTTCCTGAAAAAGATGCGCATGACCAAGCAGGAGCGCAAGGAAGAGCACAAGAACCAGGAGGGCCGCCCCGAGGTCAAGGCGCGGATCAAACAGCTGCAGCGGCAGATGCTGCAACGTCAGATCAATCGGGTGATCAAGAACGCCGATGTGGTGATCGTCAACCCGACGCACTTTGCCGTCGCGCTCAAGTATGACCCGAAGAAGGCCCAGGCGCCCTTCGTGCTGGCCAAGGGGCTGGATGAAACCGCGCTGTACATCCGCAAGATGGCCAATGCGAACCAGCTGGAAGTGATCGAAATGCCGCCCCTGGCCCGGGCCATCTATTACAGCACCCAGGTCAACCAGCAGATCCCGGCGCCGCTGTACACCGCGGTGGCCCACGTACTGACCTACATCCTGCAACTGCGCGCCTACCGACAGGGGCGCCGGGGCAAACCGCAACTCGCAAGCAACCTCAACATTCCAGACAGTATGGCGAACAGGGCTTAACGATGAACCTACTCCAGCAACTCATGCCGACCCTGCGCAGCGGCCGGATCGGGATTCCGGTCATCATCCTGGCGATCCTGGCGATGATCGTCCTGCCGTTGCCGCCGCAACTGCTGGACGTGCTGTTCACGTTCAACATCGCCATGGCGATCCTGGTACTGATGGTCAGCGTGTCCGCCAAGAGCCCGCTGGACTTCTCCCTGTTCCCCACGGTGATTCTGATCACCACGCTGCTGCGCCTGTGCCTGAACGTGGCCTCGACCCGGATCGTCCTGCTCGAAGGGCATACCGGCACTGGCGCGGCGGGCAAGGTGATTGAGGCCTTCGGCGAGGTGGTGATCGGCGGTAACTTCATCGTTGGCCTGGTGGTCTTCGTGATCCTGATGATCGTCAACTTCGTAGTGATCACCAAGGGCGGCGAACGCATCTCGGAAGTGACTGCGCGCTTCACGCTCGACGCCCTTCCGGGCAAGCAGATGGCCATCGACGCCGACCTCAATGCCGGCCTGGTGAGCCAGGAAGAAGCCAAGCAGCGCCGCCTGGAAGTGTCCAAGGAAGCCGATTTCTACGGCGCCATGGACGGGGCCTCGAAGTTCGTGCGCGGTGATGCCATCGCCGGCATCCTGATTCTGATCGTGACCCTGTTCGGCGGCTTCGCCATCGGTGTCTTCGTCCATGACCTGGCCGCTGGCCCGGCCTTCCGCCAGTACGCCCTGCTGGCCATCGGTGACGGCCTGGTGGCACAGATCCCGGCGCTGCTGCTGTCCACCGCGGCGGCGATCATCGTCACCCGGATCAACGAATCCTCCGACATCACCAGCCAGGTGCGCCGCCAGATGCTGGCGTCACCCAGTGCGCTGTACACCGTGGCCGGCATCCTGTTCACCCTGGCCATCGTGCCGGGCATGCCGCACATGGCCTTCCTCAGTTCATCGGCGCTGATCGCCTTCGTCGCCTGGCGGGTCTCCCGCAATCAATTGCCGGACGAGGCCAGCAGCCTCGAGCAGGTGCAGGCCATCGGCAAAGCCATGGAACAGGAGCGAGCGCAGAACCTCGCCTGGGATGACATCCCCCTCGTGGAACGCCTGTCTATCTCCCTGGGCTACAAGCTGGTCGGCCTGGTCAACGAAGCGGCTGGGGCGCCGCTCGCGCAGCGGGTTCGTGGGGTACGTCAGACCCTGTCGGAAACCCTGGGCTTCCTGCTGCCGGAGGTGCAGATCCGCGACAGCCTGCGACTCAAGGCGTCGCAGTACAACATCTACATCAACGGCGAACGCATCGATGGCGCCGAATTGCATGCCGACCGCCTGATGGCAATTCCGTCCCCCGAGCTGTATGGCGAGATCGACGGGATCCTCGGGACCGATCCGGCCTATCGCATGCCGGTGGTGTGGATTCTCCCGGCTGACAAGTCCCGTGCGCTCAACCTCGGTTACCAGGTGATCGACTGCGCCAGTGTGGTGGCTACCCACCTGAACAAGGTGGTGCGGGCCAACCTGCCGGAAATCTTCAAGCACGATGACGTCGAGCATCTGATGCAGCGCTTGTCGGTCCAGGCTCCCAAGCTAGCCGAAAGCCTGAAGGCGCAGCTGAGCTTCACCCAGCAACACCGGGTCTACCGCCAGTTGCTGCAGGAGGAGGTGTCGCTCAAGGACATCGTCAGTATCGCCACGGCCCTGGTCGAGGGCAGCGAAAGCACCAAGGACCCGGTGCTGCTGGCATCCGATGCGCGCTATGCACTGCGGCGCACCATCGTCTCGAGCATCGCCGGTGAGCGCAACGAAGTGGCGGTGTTCGTGCTGGAGAACGCGCTGGAAAACACCTTGCTCAGCGCCCTGAGCATCGCCCAGCAGGCCGGACCGGTCAGCCTCGATAACATTCCTGTGGAGCCCAGCCTGCTCAATCAGCTGCAGAGCGCCATGCCGGTGGTCAAAGAGAAGCTGCGCAAGGAAGGCCACCCGCCGATTCTCACCGTCATCCCGCAGCTTCGCCCGCTGCTGGCACGCTATGCCCGCGTGTTCAGCCCGGGGCTGCACGTGCTGTCGCAGAACGAGATCCCGGAGCGGGTGGGCGTGAATATCCTCGGTACGCTGGGCTGATCATCACCGCTCAATCGGCAATGATGGCTGGTTGAGCGGGTATCAGGCCTGTACCTTGGGCTTGGCGCGCATACCGTTCACCAGCGCAGTGAACGCCTCGGAAGGCTCGGGTAGGACAAACCCCGCTTCGAAGTGCCCGGTACGGGTGTTTTCCCTCGACCACAGGCACAACGCTTCAATATCCACCTGACGCATTTCTCCCTCCCTGTCGCGCATGCGTAGACGCAGCGCCATGGTGCTGTCCACCTCCATCAAGGTGTCGCTGAGCAGCCTGAGACCGTTATCCGAAACATCGCCCACGTAACCAATCAGACGATCTTCCGGTCGCGTACTGACCTTGATGCGGAAGATGGAACGGAAAGTGATACGGCTGTGCTGACGCATGGTGATGGCTTCTTCTTCCAGGCTGTGGAAAGGCAGGTACCGCTGCCCTGTGTGAGCCCACGGCGCAGCTCTTCACCTGAAAGCCGCCAACAGACACTGCGCCTCCTGCGCTACACCGTGGTCATCCAGAGTAAGGCGACCATCGCGGCGGGTTTATTAAGGGTGTGCGTAGAAAAGGGGAATGCACGCTGGCGGCTACGTCCGGCCCGCGAAGTGCTCGCCTAACGTGATCTGGCAGCAGCTCAAGCCACTGCTTCCCGAGCTGTCACGCATCCGCATTCACGAGACCTGTACGAGTGGGTGTGAGTACCGAGGCAACTGAACAAGCGTTGTTTCGAGAAGCCACCTTAGGGTGGCTTTTTTGTGGCTGTGAAATGGCGGGGAGACGGAGGGGAAAAGAGGCGTAGGAGCGTTAGCTAGCTACCTGCCTGCAGATGCGCTTCGAGCATCTATCACCGCGATAAGTAGCGTTCGCCTAACAAGGGTTACGGTCAGTTTTAGCGCGGCCATGAACAACAAAGGCCAAAGGAATAGCGGTCTTGGACTTCGCTTAGCCCAGAATGGTGAGCCGCCTGGGGCCATTTCCCGCCGCCCTTTGCTGCCCGCGCTCATAGGCAGCCTGCCCAAATTTTCTCGGCCCAAAAGACGAAACCCCAGACCTCTTTCGAGATCTGGGGTTTCTTAGAGAAGCTTGACGATGACCTACTCTCACATGGA